>NZ_CP017114.1:2400000-3600000 GCF_001720485.1 Cobetia marina | reverse complement strand
TGGTGCTGGACGAAGCCGACGAGATGCTGCGCATGGGCTTCATCGATGACGTCAAGCGCGTCGTCGCCGATACCCCGAAGGAAGCACAGCGCGTGTTCTTCTCCGCGACGCTTCCGACCGAGATCGAGCGTATCGTCAACCGCTACCTGGTTGACCCGATCAAGGTGGCCATCAAGTCTGAATCCAAGACCGCTTCCACCATCGAGCAGATGATGGTGCGTGTCGAAGGCGGCGCCAAGCTGGAAGCGCTGTCTCGCCTGCTGGAAGTCGAGACCGTCGATGCCGCCATCGTCTTCGTGCGGACTCGTGCCGCCTGTACCACCGTCGTCGAGCAGCTGATGGCTCGCGGTATCTCCGCTGCGGCACTGTCCGGTGATCTGGACCAGTCCCTGCGTGAGCGTACCGTGACGCGTCTGAAGCGTGGCAAGGTCGACGTGCTGGTCGCGACCGACGTCGCCGCTCGTGGTCTGGACGTGGCGCGTATCACCCACGTCTTCAACTACGACCTGCCGGGTGACAGCGAATCCTTCGTCCACCGTACTGGCCGTACCGGTCGTGCCGGTCGTGAAGGTCGCGCCATCACCTTCGTCAGCGGTCGCGAGATGCGCAAGGTTCGCTGGATGGAGCAGGCTCTGGGCCAGCGCATCACCGAACGCCAGCTGCCGAGCGAAGAAGAGATCCGTGCTCACCGTGACGCGGCCTTCCGTGCTCGCGTCGTCGAAGCCCTGGGCAGCAGCTCCAATGGCCACCGCGCCCTGGTGCAGAGCCTGATCGAGGAAGGTCATGATCCGGTCGAGCTGGCCGCGGTCTTCGTCAAGATGGCTCGCGCCGAAGAGACGCCGATCCAGTCCCTGCCGAAGCCGGGTGCGCGTCGCAACGAGCGTCCTGAGCGCGGCGAGCGTCCGGAGCGTGGTGAGCGTCGCAGCTCTGCGCCGGTCGCACGTGAAGGCATGAAGCTCTACCGTGTGGCCGTCGGCCATCGTGACGGCGTCAAGCCGGGTCAGCTGGTTGGCGCTCTCGCCAACGAAGGTGGCATCGAAGGTTCGCGCATCGGTCGCATCGACATCCGCAACACGCACAGTGTCGTGGAACTGCCGAGCGGTCTGCCGACCAGCATCGTGTCCAAGATGGCGCGTGCTCGCGTCGCTGGCCGTCCGCTGGAATTGGCAGAAGACGGTGCGGGCGCTCGTCCGCAGCGCCGTGAAGGTGGCAACGACGACCGTCGTCGCGCCTGATCAGGCCTGAGTCTGGCCGGCGCTGAACACAGTGCTGGCCACGGCTGCTGAAAAGACCGGTACCTCTCACGAGGTGCCGGTTTTTTTGTGCCTGGACGAAAGGCGCCACAGGGGCTGGTATCCTGTTCTGGCATAGCGGTGGAGCGTCCACCGTCCATCATTTCCCGAGGATGCCCACATGATCTCTTCACTCGATGCCCTGCGCCGTGGCCTGAAGGCCGCGCCCGCCCGCCAGCTGATGCTGTGCGCTCTGCTGGCGACACCCTGGTTGTCGCTCAGCGCGGCCCATGCCGAGTCCGGCATGCCCGCCAGCAGCGCCACGCCGGAGATTCGCGTCCCGCTGGTCTCGCTGGAGGCCCTGCGGCTGTCGCCGGTGGTCACGCCGCAGGGCGAGGTGCTGGGTCGGGTCGAGGATGTGCTCAGTGATACGCGTGGCCAGATCCATCGTCTGTTGGTCCGCCCGCAAGGCGGTGACAAGGCGGCCAGCATCGACTTCGCGCGCTTCACTCGTGAAGCCGTCAGTGATCCGCTCGCCGCCGCGGCCCCCGGCGACATCCGCTACCGCCTGGTGCTCGACATGACGCCGGAGCAGCTGGCGGCACGCGCGGATCAACCGCTTTCCAATCGGCTCTCGCGTCAGCTGGAACGCAGCATGGGGGAGGTCGGCAACGGGCTGGACAGCTTCCGCAACCAGGCGGCGGAGGTGCTGCGTTCACTGGGCAAGCAACTTGAAGGTGAGGGCGATCGATAGCATCTGAGAGGGAGAGACCCGCAACCGCCGTGAGGGAATGCATGAGTAAGTGCATGAGTGAGTGGACGACAGCACTGCACGATTGGAATCTCGACCCTGCCGACGCCGTTGCCATGCAACGCGTAATGGCGACGCGACTGACGCTGACGCCGCCCTGGGGAGCAAGCTCCGAGGACTGGCCGGCGACCATCACGGGGGTCGATATCGGCTTCGAGGATGCAGGCGAGGTGACACGTGCGGCGGTGGTGACGCTGGATCTGGCGACGCTGGAACCCCTTGAGCAGCAGCTGATCCGTCAGCCGACCCGCATGCCCTACATTCCGGGCCTGCTGTCATTTCGGGAGCTGCCCGCTGCCATCGCCGCCATTGAGGCACTCGAGCGGCCGCCCGAATGCCTGATGGTGGACGGTCACGGCATTGCCCATCCGCGCCGCCTGGGCGTGGCGGCGCATCTCGGCCTGTGGTGTGACCTGCCGTCCTTCGGCGTGGCCAAGAAGCGTCTGTGCGGCAAGCATGGCGAGCCGGGCGATGCGCGTGGTGACTGGGTCGCGTTGACGGATCGCGTACGCGAGGCGGATGCCGAGCTCGGCATCATCGAGGACACCGCGCTGCCCAGACGCGAACAGCGCAGCCAGCTGGGCGCCGTGCTGCGCTCACGCGCGAAGGTCAAGCCGGTGTTCGTCTCGCCGGGCCAGCGCATGAATCTGGACACGGCGCTTTCGATGACCCTGCACTGTCTGGGCAAGACCAAGCTGCCCGAGCCGACCCGACTGGCGGATCAGCTCGCCAGCCGGCGTCTCAAGCGGCTCCGTGATGCCTAGCGTCGCATTACCTGTCTTCGCGTTATCTGTCTTCGCGTTATCTGTCTCAGCGTTATCTGTCTTTGCGAGGCCTGGCGGCGCTTAGCCTTCGATCTCCAGACGGCTCTGGCCGTTGCCCGAGGGGCGCACCGCGATACGCACCGGAATGCGCTCATGCATCTCGGCCACATGCGAGATGACCCCGACGCGACGGCCGCTGGCCTGCAGGCCATCCAATGCCTCCATCGCCAGCGCCAGCGAATCCGGGTCGAGACTGCCGAAGCCCTCATCGATGAACAGCGATTCGATGCGCAGCTCGCCGGAAGCCATGCCCGCCAGGCCCAGCGCCAGTGCCAGCGAGACAAGGAAGGTCTCGCCACCGGACAGCGAGTGAACGCTGCGCAGTTCATCACCCATCTCGGTATCCACCACCACCAGTCCCAGCGGGCTGGCGCCGCGGGCCAGACGATAGCGACGTGCCAGATTGGTCAGGTGCAGATTGGCATGCTCGATCAGGCGCTCGAGATTGAAGGCCTGGGCGATGGTGCGGAACCTGGCGCCGCTGGCGCTGCCGATCAGCTCCGACAGCGCCCCCCAACGCTGATGTTCGGCCCGCGCGGCTGCGAGACGCTCGGCAAGCGCGGCGCTGCCACTGCGGCGCTGATCATCATTGAGTATCGCTGCCTGTGCCGTCTGATGGGCCTCGCGCACGGCATTGAGCGGTGCCTTGAGTGCCGTGATCAGACTGGCCAGCGCCTCGCCAAGCTCGCGGGTGTCGTCCTCGGGCCCTGGCGGCGCATCCGTCAGTGTGCCAGCGGCTCCTTCTTCCGGGGCCTCCTGCAAGCGGGCCTGCAGACCAGCATGCACCGCCAATGCCTGCTCGGCCTGGCCGCGAATGACGCCGAGCTCTTCAGCCCCTGATGCACCGTCTGCCTGCGTATCGTCTCCAGTCGTGTCCTCGGCGGGCGCTGCCAGCTGTTCGAGCGCTGCCTGCCAGTCGGAGGTCCGAGCGGCCTGCCAGTGTTTGAGCTGACGCGCATTGCGCTCCTCACACAGGGCATCCGCGCGTGCGATTCGCTCGTGGGCGCTACGCAGTTGCTGGCGCAGTGCCTGCAGGTCGTGATCCTCGACGGCCAGCAACTCCTCGATACGCGCGTCATCCAGGCCAGGGTTCGCGGCCTGCCAATGCGCGCGTTCGCTGTCGAGCGCGCGCTGCTCCTCTTGCAGCTCCGTCTGGCGTTGCTGCAGGTTGGCCTGCTGCTGCGTCAGCTGCTGTTGCTGGTCGCTCAGCGCCTGCAGCGCCTGACGCGCATCCTCCTGCTCGTTGCGCATGCGGGTGGTCAGCGATTCGACCCAGTCGGACCAGTCGCTCACGCTGGCATGCTGTCGCCTGGGGTCTGCGCTCAGCTGCTGGGCAAGCGTGCCGCTCAGCTGCTCGATCTCGCTCGCCAGCGCCGCGATGCGTGCCTCACATTGCTGAAGCTGTGCTTCGCCATGCTGGCATTGCGTCGTCAGCGTGGCGTGGCGTGTCGCCAGTGCCTGGCGTTGCTCCCGCAGCGGCGTCAGCTGACGCAGCGTCGTCACCAGCGTGTTCTGGCGGGCGTCCAGTTCGCCAAGGCGCTGCTCGATCAGTTCCAGTGCTCGTGCGGCAGGCAGCTGGGGCAGGGACTCAAGCAGCGGCTGCTCTGACAGCGAATGCCGAGCCAGAATGTCGGTCAGGTTCGACTGACAGGTCTGCGCCTGCTGCTGCAGACGTTGCCGCTCCGTGTGCAGCTGCGCCTGTTCCTCCTGCAGGTAGCCGAGCTGCTGCTCGAGACGTGCGTGCTCGTGACTGGCCGCCTCCATGGCGTGCTGCGCGGTGGCCGTGGCCTGTCGGCGCTGTTCAAGGCGCTCGCGGGCCTGCTGTTCCAGCTGAGCGATCAGCGCCTCGGCCGGCGCGGCCTGGGCGGCGGCGGGGTGCTCATGGCTGCCACATACCGGACATTCCTCGCCATGGACCAGCCCACGGCGCAGCGCCATCACGTTGTCGCTGCGTGCCAGACGCTCCTGCTCCTGCTGGCGGCGCTCGGCGTCTTCCTCGTGGCGCGCCTGATCACGGGCCTGCAATGCCTGGGCCTGCCGGGCAGCCACATCGCGCAACGCCTGTTGCTGCCGAGGCAGCTGCTGCTCCAGCTCGACAAGGCGCTGCTGGACCTCATCACGGCGGGCCAGGCCATTGATCTGCTCGCTGAGCACAGGTTTCAGCTGCAGCAATGCATCGCGCTGACGTTGCAGCTGGTCCCGATGGTCTTCGGCATCGCTCAGCGGCTGGCCGGACTCGTCGACCAGCGTCGCCTGCAGCTGCTGGAGTTGCTGATCCAGCTGCTGGCGCTGTCGATCCTGTGTCTCCAGCTCCTGCTGATGGTGGACGAGCGTGTCGCGCAGGCGTTGCTGCTCACTCTGCTGGCTGACATGTGTCTCGCGTTGTTGCGCCAGACGCGAGGCCACCTGACGGGCCTCTTCCAGCTTGGGCAGTTGCTCGCCACGCCAGGTCTCGCAGCGCTGCATGCGTTCATCGGCGGCCTGCTTGTCGGCCCGGGCCTGCTCGGTGCGTGGTGACAGAGTGCCGAGCTGTTGCTGTACTCGGGTGAGCTGCGTGGTCAGCTGGACATGCTGCGGCGAGATCGCCTTGAGGCGCAGCAGGGCAGGGCGAATCGGTGCGAGGGCTTCCAGGGCGCTGAGTTGCTCGCGCTGACGGGATAGCGCAGCACTGGCGGCGTGAGCCTCCTTCTGTTCAAGCTGCGCCTGACCCAGGGCCTGTTCGAGCTCGCCCGCCGTGGTGGTCCACTGGTGATAGGCCGTCAGCGCATCATGCTGTTCGCTGAGGCGGGTCATGGCCGTCTGGCGTAGACGGACCTCATCCTCGAGTGCCTGGCGCTCGTCCGGGCTTGCCGGCAGCTGGCCATCCAGCTGGCGTTCGAGCTCGTTGACGGCCTCGCGGGCGCTGCGCTCACGCTCGTGGGCGGCGATCGAGATATCGGAGTAGTGGCCGGTATCGGTCAGTTTCTCCAGCAGCTCCGAGCGCTCGTTGTCGTTGGCGCGCAGGAAGGCGCTGAACTCGCTCTGGGCCAGCAGTACGGCGCGGGTGAACTGCTCGAAGTTCAGTCCCAGTCTGTCGATGATCAACGCCTTGGCGTCATTGCTGGTGGTATTGAGGGTCTGAGCTGACTGGGTGTCATCGGCCGTGGGCAGCAGCTGGAGATGTTGCTTGGCGTTCTGCAGGCGTCCGCCGGGCTTGCCGCGCGCGCGGCTGACCGTCCAGCCGGCGCGATAGCGCAGGCCATCGCGGCCGATGAAGTCCACCTCGGCCTTGCCTTCGCCGCAGCCGCGCCGGAGCAGGCTGCGCGGGTCCTTGAGGGTCAGCTGATGCTCGCCGACATCCTCCAGCTGACCGCCGCTCGGGGTCTGGCGCAGGCGTGGCGTGGTGCCGTAGAGCGCCAGACACAGGGCATCGAGCAGCGTGCTCTTGCCAGCGCCGGTGGGGCCGGTGATGGCGAACAGGCCCGCATCGGACAGCGGCGCCTTCTCGAAGTCGACTTCATGCGCGCCGGCCAGCGAGGCCAGGTTGTCGAGGCGCAGGGCGAGGATCTTCATGACTGACCTCCCTTGGCCTTGTCTGCTGAGGCTGTCTTGTCGTCCTGGCGACTGGGCTTGGTGGTCTTGCTCGGTTCCCCTGCCAGGCGTGCCTCACGCGCGATCTCGACCTCCTCGAGCAGCTGGGCGAAATCCTCGATCAGTGACGGGGCCGGCTCGCTGTCATAGGTGGCGCGATAGTGGCGCTCGAACAGCCCCATCGGTCCCAGCTCATCGAGCTTCACGCCCTTGGGCGCGCGATTCTCGGCGCTGGGCGCCGGATAGCGGGTGACCAGCTTGATCAGCCGCAGCGGCGCGCCTTCCAGCAGCGCCTCGATGCGCGCGCGCAGGTCGATCACGGGCGCCTCCAGTTGCACGCTCACCTCAAGCCACGGCCAGCGTGCCGGCTCGAGTTCACGGTCTGCCTCGGCGACCAGCGCCGTGAGCTGGGCGGTGATCTCGGTCAGCGGTGCAGGCCCGATGCGCGTGAGCGCGACATGGCAGGGCACGCGATGCTCCTCGACGCCCACGAGTGTCTCGTCTTCGAGAGTGATCTCCAGCACGCGGTGACCGTAATCGACCTCGGAGAAGTCCATCGCCAGCGGCGTGCCGCAATAGCGGATACGCTCCTGGCCGCCCACGCGTTGCGGACGATGCAGGTGGCCGAGCGCCACATAGGCGATGTCGTCGGGGAACAGGCTGGTCGAGAGCGCCTCTTCGCCCCCCATCAGGATCGGACGCTCGCTGTTCTCGGAGACCTCGCCGTCTCGCATGTGCGCGTGGCCCATGGCGATCAGCGCCTCGCCGGGCTGGCGGGCGGCACGCGCCGCGCTGACCAGCTGCTCGTGCACACGGGCCACTCCCGCGCGATAGGCCTCGCTGCGGGTGCGCTCAGGCTTGTCCACGTCCTGCGACTCATCCTCGCCAGCTCCCAGGCCGGTGACCTCGGCCGGGCGCAGAAAGGGCACCGCCAGACACAGGGCGCGGCGCTTGCCATCACGATCATGCAAGGGCACCAGCAGATGCTGGCAGTCGAGGCTGTGGGCATCGCCGCCGTCGGCGGAATCATCCACCCAGCGCACGCGACCCAATGCATGCGTCTTGAGACGCGCGAGCAATGCGGCTGGCAGCTCGATGCGTGAGCCGGAGTCATGATTGCCGGCGATCATCACGATCTCGAGCGCCGCGTCCTGCTCGTGGGCGCGCACGATGAAGTCGTAGAGCAGCTCCTGGGCGGCGAGGCTCGGATTGACTACATCGAACAGATCACCGGCGATCAGCAGGGCGTCCGGGGTCAGACACTTGAGCCGTGCCAGCAGCCAGTCGAGAAAGGCGGCATGTTCGACATGGCGACTCTGGCCATGGAAGCTCTGGCCGAGATGCCAGTCCGAGGTATGCAGAAAGCGGAAGCTCACGATGCGTTCCTTGCGGTGTCAGAAGGAGAATCACGAACCCGGTCGAGCTGACGTCCGAGTCTGGATGTGCTCAGTGTACGGATTGCGTCTGGTCGGGCGAAGGGGAGGGCATCATGTGTCGTGCATCTGGAGCGCATTTTCAGGCAGTTGATCTGGATCAATCCCGTTCACGGGCAAAATCGACAAAAGTCGCTACGCTGAAAGTCGAGGCCTGTGTCGAAATCCGACAAGCCCCGGCGATGGCAGCGTCAGGGTGGCTTCAGAAAAGCAGGAATCGATGGACGACCAATGAACAACAATCAGGCCGGCAACATGGGAAGCCGTTGCCGATGCCCAGAGATGACAGGAAGGAATCGCAATGCGCCACGGTCTTTTTGCCTCACCTCGCCCCGATAACCTCGGCCTGCATGATGGGCTGCTGGCACCAGCCCCGAGTACCCCCAACGGGGTCAGCTCCCAGGCCTCTGACAGCAAGCATTACGTAGCGCCGCTCCCGATGCCGACGGACTGTTGCCTGAGCGCGATGGAGAAGATGCACAGCATCATCGAATCCATGGGTCATGCGGAAATCATCAGTACGGATGACGGTTATCTGCATGCGGAATTCCACACGCCCCTGCTGGGCTTCGTCGATGACGTGGAAATCGTCTGCAATGAACAGGAAGGCGTCTGTCATGTACGCAGCGTGTCACGCATGGGACATTCCGACCTCGGCAAGAATCGTCAGCGGGTCGAGGATATCCGTCATCGCCTAGAAGGCTGGGGTTACTGCAGCTGAAGCTGCCCCGAGAAGGGCATCGCTCACGTCGATGCGCCATCTTCACCTCGCCAATGCACCTGTGTGCCTCCCGACGACTTCCCATCACCCCGGTCTGCCTGTTCAGGCGCCGGGGTGTTTCGTCTGCGTCTATCGTGCCTGATCTGCCTGGCCGGGCTTTCATGTCCCTTCGCGCGCTTGCGACATTTCGTGTCCCTCGCTGCAGAAACCGCCCGTAATCCGTGAGCGGGCGCTACCCAGCCACGGGCGTGTTTGCTACTCTGGGTGCGTTACATGAGACGCATGACTGCATCGAGCAATATTGTGTTTTTCGCAATACAGTGATGCAGCGTACGCTGGCAGGATTCCGCACCATCGCCACGCCCGGGGCAACCCCGGTGCTTTCCGCTATTGCGCTCGCTAGGACGCCTGACCGTGGCGTCTGCGAGGCTTGTGCTGAAAGACGACACGACAACAAGATGCGCGACGCGTGAATCACTCTTGACCATCGCTGGACACCAGCCCCCGCTAACACAGAGATCCATGAACGATTCCGTCCCCGCAGCGGGCTCAGCCACCGCTGCCCACGATTTGCCCAACGAAAATTCGCTCAAGCGTGGTGACATCAAGGTACTTGGCCTGTCCGCACTCGGCGGCGCTCTCGAGTTCTATGACTTCGTCATCTTCGTGTTCTTCGCCACCGTCGTCGGTCAGCTGTTCTTCCCGCCCGACATTCCCGAATGGCTACGTCAGGTGCAGACCTTCGGTATCTTCGCCGCCGGTTATCTGGCGCGCCCGCTGGGCGGCATCATCATGGCCCACTTCGGCGATACGCTGGGTCGCAAGAAGATGTTCACGCTGTCCATCTTCATGATGTCGTTGCCGACCCTGCTGATGGGCATGCTGCCGACCTATGCCGTCATCGGCATGTGGGCGCCGCTGCTGCTGATCATCCTGCGCATCTTCCAGGGTGCGGCAGTCGGCGGTGAGGTGCCGGGGGCCTGGGTGTTCGTCAGCGAACACGTCGCACCGCGTCACAATGGTCTGGCCTGCGGCACCCTGTCGATGGGGCTGGTGGGCGGCATCCTGCTCGGCTCGCTGATGGCCAGTGCCATCAACAGTGTCTATACCCCGGAAGAGGTGAGTGATTTCGCCTGGCGGATTCCGTTCATCATCGGTGGCGTGTTCGGGCTGTTCTCGGTCTACCTGCGTCGCTGGTTGCACGAGACCCCGGTCTTCGCCGAGATGCAGCAGAAGAAGGCGCTGGCCGCCGAGCTGCCATTGAAGATGATCCTGCGTGAACAGCGTCCGGCGATTGCCGTGGCGATGGCCGTCACCTGGGTGCTGACCGCCGCCATCGTGGTGGTGATCCTGATGACACCGAGCCTGATCGCGGAGCTCGAGGGGCTGACTCGTGCCGCCGCCTTCTCCGCCAACAGTCTGGCGATCGTGGCGGTGTGCATCGGCTGCATCGTGTCCGGTTACATGGTCGATCGCATCGGTGCCGGGGTGACTCTGGTGCTGTGGAGCGCTCTGCTGGGCATCACCTACTGGATCTTCCTGGCCACCATGCACTCGGACCCCAGCCTGCTGGTGCCGCTCTACTGCCTGACCGGCTTCAGCGTCGGCATCGTCGGCGCGGTGCCGAGCATCGCGATCCGCGGCTTCCCGCCGGCAGTGCGCTTCACCGGGCTGTCGTTCTCCTACAATGTCGCCTACGCCATCTTCGGTGGCTTCACGCCGATTCTGGTCTCGCTGATGATGACCGTCTCGCCGCTGTCGCCCACCTGGTACGTGGCGGCGCTGTCGCTGATGGGCGTGGTGCTGGGTCTGTGGCTGGCGCTCAGTCCGCGCGGCCGCGAGCTGATGGAAATCACGCGCTGAGCAGAGCACTGACTCGGCGCCAGGGCGCCTGTTCCCGACCAGTCAGGCATTCATCTGCCTGAAAACGCGCATCACCCTCCGGGGTGGTGCGCGTTTTCGTTTGGGCCAGCGCCGAGGCGACGCTAGGATGGAGGCACTCGTCACGCCTCGCTCTCGACTCGTCTCGCCTCGGCCATGAGGGCTCGGGGGCTTTGCCAGCAGGATGCCCGCATGTTTACCGTTCTTCACGCCAATCACCTCGAGGATCTGCGCGATCTGGCGCTCAAGGTGATCAAGGCCGCTCCCCAGCCTCCGCTGGTGCCGGAAACCTTTCTCGTCCAGTCCAACGGCATGGCCCAGTGGCTGAGGTTGTCATTGGCCGAGGCCGATGGCATCGCTGCCTCGGTCGATTTTCCACTGCCCTCAAGCTTCGTGTGGCGTGCCTATCGCGGGGTCCTGGGTGGCGTGCTGGGCGACGAGATTCCGGAGCTGTCACCCTTCGACAAGGGTCCGCTTGCCTGGCGTCTGCTGCGCCTTTTGCCGGGCCTGCTGGCCGATGAATCCCAGGCGGAATGCTATGCGCCGCTCAGGGATTACCTGTGTCGCGATGAGCGTGGCCAGCTGATCGAGGCAGTCGGTGAGGGTGCCCTGCCTGCACTGCCCGAGGGGCCGGAGGCAGAGCGTCAGCAGTGGCAGCTGGCCTGCCAGCTGGCGGATCTCTTCGACCAGTACCTCAACTATCGCCCCGAGTGGGTGCGCAGCTGGGAGAGCGGGCTGGAGGATGACAACTTCCGCGATGCCTTCGCGCGTCAGCAGGCCGCAGGCGAGCTGCCCGCCAATCTGCTGCCGGACAACCTGCCCGCCAGCCAGAAATGGCAGCCGGCCCTGTGGCGCGCGGTACTGGCGGATGCGCCGCCCAGCAGCCGGCAACATCACCGTGCCGCCCTGCATGGTCGCTTCGTCGCGGCTGCGCGCGCGCTGGAATCGCTGCCCTCATCACGCCGCCACCCGTTGCCGCCACGCCTGTTCGTGTTCGGCATCTCGGCACTGCCGGGGCAGACGCTGGATGCGCTGCATGCGCTGTCCGGGGTGATGGACATCTACCTGATGATCACCAATCCCTGCCGTCATTACTGGGGCGATATCGTCTCCGACCGCGAAGCCGTGCGGCGCAGTATGAGAGCCGACAGTCTGCGCATGGACAGCGAGCGCGTCGCGCGACAGCGTGCCCGTCACCCCGAGGCACCGGCGCTGACCGGGCTGGCGGAGGAGGAGCTGCACCTCAAGGCCAATCCGCTGCTGGCCGGGCTGGGTGCCCAGGGGCGTGACTTCATCGTCAATCTGTATGAATTCGAGAGCGCGCTGTCCGGCCGCGACAGCGGTTTCGATCTCGAACTGGACGTCTTCGTGCCGCGCATCAGCGAGGATACGCCCCCCGAGCAGGCACCGCTGCTGCATCAGATCCAGGATGAGATTCTCGAGCTGGTGCATCCCGGCGAGCGCGCCCTGGCCGAGGGAAGTCCTCGCAGGCTGGAGGCGCAAGATGATTCCATCAGTCTGGTCAGCGCCCACTCGGCGCTGCGCGAAGTCGAGATTCTGCATGACCGCCTGCTGGCGGCCTTCGAACGTGCCCACGAGGCGGCCCGGCAGGGGGAGGGCGAACCGCTGCGGCCGCGCGACATCCTGGTGATGGTGCCGGACATCGACCGATATGCCCCCTATATCGAGGCGGTCTTCGGTCAGCTGCCGCCGGGCAATCCGCGCCATATTCCCTTCACCATCGCCGACCGGGTGGCCAGTCAGGCCAATCCGCTGCTCGGACTGGTCTTGATGCTGCTGGAGCTGCCGGAGCGCCGCCTCGGCGTCAGCGAGGTGCTGGATGCGCTGGATGTCGCCGCCTTCCGGCGTCGTTTCGCCATCGAGGAGGGCGAACTTGAGCGCCTGCGGCGCTGGCTGGCCGACAGCGGCGTGCGCTGGGGGCTCTCCGGTGAGCACCGTGAGCAGCTCGGCTTCATGCCCCTCGACGAGAACAGCTGGCGCTTCGGGCTCGAGCGCATGCTGCTGGGCTACGCCACCGGCTCCCCGGCGGCAGGCTCCCAGGCGGCCGGCTCCCCAATACAAGGTGAGCAGAGCGCCGACCTGATGGACGGCCTGATGGACGGCCTTGTCGACATGAACGGCCTGAGCTTCGATGGCGTGGTGCCCTTCGATGAAGTGGCCGGTCTCGAGGCCGAACTGGCAGGCAAGGTCGGCGAGCTGATCGAGAGCCTGGATCGCTGGCGCCGCTGGCTGGACACCTCGCGTACGCCAGCGGACTGGGCGACTACGCTGCAGCGATTGTGGGAGGAGAGCCTCAGCCCGGACAGTGCCGAGGAATTCGACATTCTGGCGCGTCTGCAGGCGGCGCTTTCCCGCCTCGACAAGGGCTGGCAGCAGGCCGGTTTCGAGGGCTGTCTGTCGCTCAAGGTGGTGCGCGAGGCGCTGCGTGGCGAGCTGGACAGTGGTGGTCTCGCCCAGCGCTTCCTTGCCGGTCGGGTCAACTTCGCCACCCTGATGCCGATGCGTGCGATTCCCTTCCGCGAAGTGCACCTGCTGGGCATGAACGATGGTGACTACCCGCGCGTGCGCATGCCGCAGGATTTCGATCTGATGGCCAGCCGCCCTCAACCGGGAGACCGCTCACGGCGTGACGATGATCGCTACCTGTTCCTGGAGGCGCTGCTGGCGGCGCGGGATCGCCTGTCGATCTCGTGGGTCGGGCGTGACCAGCGCGACAACGGCGAACGGCCGCCCTCGGTACTGGTCGGGGAACTGCTTGATTACATCGAGCTGGGCTGGACCCCCGAGACGCATGCCGAGGCACCGGGTGTCTCTCGCGAAGTTGCCCTGCGCGAGCGTCTGATCACCGAGCATCCATTGCAGCCGTTCTCGCGGCGCTATTTCCATGCCTCCCAGGCGACGGCTGGCGATCTGTTCAGCTATGACGCCAGCTGGTCGAGCCTGTATCGCGCGGCGGGTCAGGCTCCAACCTCAGAGGCCTCCCCGGCGAATCAACGCGAAGCCAGTCAGGCAAGCGCGGCGGGGGCGGCCGCCTTGAAGCAGCTGGTGGAGCAGGCACCGGAGTCCCATCTGCGTCTCGGCGCGGACTCGCTGGCGCGCTTCCTGCGTCGTCCCTGGCAGCTGGGGCTGGACCGCGTCGGAGTGCGCTTCCGCGATGCCGAGGTGCCGGATGAGGACAACGAACCCTTCGCCCCCGACGGGCTGGAGAACTTCACCCTGACCCGCGAGCTGCTGGACGCCGCGCTCACCGGACAATCCTTGCCGCTGGCCGCCGAACGTCTGCGCCGGGCCGGGCGCCTGCCGGCGCTGGGCTTTGCCGATGCGCTGATCGAACCGCGCCTCAAGCGTCTCGATCAGCAGCTGGCCAGCTGGCGCGATCAGCTCAGCGATGCCACCTCGCTGCCGCCGCGCACCCTCGAGGTACCGCTGATCATGCAGGATGAGGACGGCAGGCCCTTGCGGGTGACGCTCACCACGCGTCTGATCAGCCGTCGGCAACTGCGCGATGACGCCGAGGGCGAGAGCTGCCTGCTGGCCACGTTGGAGGCGACCCACTTCGGCACCCTCAAGCCCGGCAAGGAGGGCCGCTACAAGAAGCTCGGCAAGCCGCATCGTCTGCTGGCCGGCTATCTCGACTGGCTGATGGCCAACGCGCGCCCCGGCCTCGGGGAGGTGGCGGGTGATCAGGGCACGCGCCGTGAAGGCTATCAGTGGCTGGCGGTGTTCGAGGACCGCTGGCTGCTGTTCCCCGCGCTGCGTATCGAGCAGGCCGAAGCCGCGCTGCGCCATCTCGTCAAGGCGTATGCCCAGGGCTGGCAGGCGCCGCTGGCCGCCGCGCTGGAACTGGCGACCACGCTCTGGGAGGTAGTGGGCGAGGAGGATCGCAGTGCCTTGTTCGGCGCACTCAAGGCGCAGGCCGCTGACGGCACGCCAACGCTTGAGACGGCGCTGGCCGCCATCCACAAGCCCTGGCTTGCCGACAGCCTGTCGCGCGCCATGGAAACCCGCTTCACGGAAGACATCTTCAAGGGCCCCCAGGCACTCAGGCGACAGGAAGGTGCGCTGGGCGAGCTGTGGCCGGAGTTTGACGCCTTCGCCCGTGCGGGCGGCGTGCTCAACAGCGTGCAGCTCTATCAGCCGTTGATCGAGAGCATGATCGGCGTGCGTCAGGGCATTCTCGGCGAGCGCGCGGTGGAGCTTGCCACCGGGAAGGCGCAACCATGAGCGATATTAGAATGGAAGGCATGCGCGGTGTGGAGAGTGACGTGGGGAGCGGCGTGAGGAGTGGCATCGCTCAGGACAAGGAAGCGGCAATGAGTGACGAGATGGATCCGAGCCAGCAGGGCCAGGCCCTCGATATTCCGACGCTGCCCCTGCTCGGTCAGCATCTGATCGAGGCGAGTGCCGGCACCGGCAAGACCTTCACCCTCGCTGCGCTCTACGTGCGGCTGGTGCTCGGGCCCTTGCCCGGGCAGGCGGCCAGCGTGAGCTATCCGCGTCCGCTGACGCCGCCGGAGATTCTGGTGGTGACCTTCACCGAAGCCGCCACCGCAGAGCTGCGTGACCGCATTCGCGCGCGCCTCAAGCAGGCGCGTGAGGCGCTGCTGGGGCGTGCCAGTCCTGATCCGATCCTGGCCGAATTGCTCGCGCCGCTGCTGACATCCTCACCTGCCGAGGACGCATCGCGCCTCAAGGCCGCGGCGGCACGGCGGCTCGATCAGGCCGCGCGCCTGATGGATGACGCCGCCATCTTCACCATCCACGGTTTCTGTCAGCGCATGCTCAGTCGGCATGCCTTCGATGCCGGCGGACGCTTCGGCGCCGAGCTGCTGCAGGATGGTCAGTCACTGCTGACACGTTGCGTCGAGGATTACTGGCGCTGCGAATTCTACCCGCTGGCCCGCGAGTGGCAGGCCTTGATCCGTGGGCGCTGGGCCGGCCCGGAAGCACTGGGAGAGGAGCTGCGCGGCCTGTTGCGTGACGGCACGCCACGCCCGCTGTATCGCGACGGTGAATGTCTTGAGGCCCCGCAAGACCTGAGCGATCTGCTCGGCAATGCCGAACAGTGGCGTCAGCAACAACAGGCCGCGCGGCGCGCCGTCGAGGAAAGCTTCGATGAGCCGGCCATCCGCGCGGTGATGGGCGAGGCCTTCGCCAGCAAGGCGCTCAACGGCAACAGCTACAAGGAGGCCGAGCTGGAGCCGCGCCTGGCGGCGACAGCCGCCTGGCTGGCCAGCGGCGAGCACGATTTCGCCGCCGACATGCTCGACAGCAAGAAGCTGTGCTGGCTGAGCCAGGCCAAGCTCGAGAAGGGCACCAAGAAGAACTGCCAGACGCCGCGTCACCCCTTCTTCGCGGCGCTGGACCTGCTGGCCGAGGTGCCGGCACCGGACGCCGTGCTGCTGGATCAGGTCGCCGTGCACGCGCGTGACAGCGTCGCCCGCGCCCTGATCTGCGAGAAGCGCCGTCTGGGACTCTGGGAATTCTCGGACCTGCTCAATGACCTCGACCACGCGCTGGACCCTTCGCTCAATGGCGAGGCCAGCCAGCGTCTGGCGCGTCAGATCCGTCAGGAACTGCCGGTGGCGATGATCGATGAATTCCAGGATACCGACCCGGTCCAGTACCGCATCTTCCGGCGCATCTATCCGCAGACGGCGGGCGATGGCTCGTGCGATGAGCCGCTCGATGAGCAGCACGTTGACGCTACTGACAGCGACGACGCTGACGAGACACCCAGCACGCTGTTGATGATCGGTGACCCCAAGCAGGCCATCTACGCCTTCCGCGGCGCCGATATCGACACCTATCTGGCGGCGCGCCAGGTCACCCCCTCGCGCTTCACCCTGCCGCGCAACTTCCGCTCCAGCGCCGCGATGGTGGCGGCGGTGAATGCGCTGTTCGCCCAGCATCCCGCGCCCTTCGGCAGTGAGGACATTCCCTTCCAGCCGGTCGAGGCCCAGGGCACGCGCACCCGGCTGGTGCTGCGGCATCCGGATGGCCGGGAAGAGGCCGCCTGTGCACTGAATCTGTGGTGGGCCAACGGTGAGCGCCTTAGCGCCGATGCGCATCGCCGCGACATGAGTCGCGCCTGCCGCACCCAGATCCAGACACTGCTCGAGGGCCAACAACGCCTGGCGGCGGGCGAGCCGGGGCTGGTGTTCATGGACGCGGGAGATTCGACGGTGCGGGGCGTGGCCGCCAGCGATATCGCGGTGCTGGTACGCAACGGGCGCGAGGCCGCAGCGGTGCGTGGGGCGCTTGCCGAAGGCGGTATCCGCAGCGTCTATCTGAGCGAGAAGAGCTCGGTGTTCGACACGCCGGAGGCCTTCGAGCTGCTGCAGTTGTTCGAGGCCGTGGCCCATCCGCGGGATGACCGTCGTCTGCGCGCCGCGCTGGCGACACGCCTGCTGGCGGATGACCTCTCGCTGGTCGAGCGTCTTGTGGTGGATGAGCTGGCCTGGGAGCGCGAGGTCGAGCGCTTCGATGGCTACCACCGTGACTGGCAGCGGCGCGGTGTGCTGCCGATGCTGCGCGGCGTGATGCGTGACTTCCGGGTCGGTGAGCGGCTGGCGGCCCGCGCCGGGGGGAGCGTGCCCTGACCGACGTGCTGCACCTGGGGGAGCTGGCCCAGAATGCTGCCCAGCGGCTCGATGGCGAACAGGCGCTGCTGCGCTGGTGGCATCAGGCACTGGAATCCGGCCATGAAGCGCTGGACAGCGACAGCCTCAGTCAGCGACTGGAAAGTGATGAGGGGCTGGTGCGGGTCGTCACCATCCACAAGTCCAAGGGGCTTGAGTATCCCATCGTGCTGCTGCCGTTCATGGCCAGCTTCCGCGCCGCCGAGCCGGACAGGAATTTCGGCCTGCTGACCCTCAAGCAGCGCTGGCTGGCTGTGGCTGACGTGGGAGGTGATGACCAGGGAGGTGATGACGAGGAAGTGCCTGCTCGGAGAGTCAATCAGGAGGATGACGCGCTCGATGACAGCATCCTGGTCAAGAAGCCATCGAAGGACATGATTAAGGAGGCTGATAAGGCAAGATTAAGAGAAGACGTGCGTCTGCTCTACGTGGCGCTGACGCGTCCCAAGTTCGCCTGCTGGCTGGGGCTGGCGCCCATCGGCAAGGGCGGCTTCAGCAAGCAGCTCAGCCTGCCCGTCACCGCCATCGGTTATCTGCTCGGCATGAGTGACAACGAGGAGATCGAGGCCAGCGCCATCGAGGCTGCCTTGCGCCGCTGGTGTGAACAGCAGTCGGCCGGACTCGCTCGCGTGTCCGGTCTGCCGGAGTTGCCCGGTCATGACTATCAGCCACCGGCGGAGCGCGATCAGCACTTCCACGGCGCGCGTCACTTCGCCGGCGGTATCGAGGATGACTGGTGGATCGCCTCCTACACCGCCTTGCTCACGGATGCCCGTCAGGTGACGGCGGCGCTGGAAGACACCGGCGATGCCGAGGATGACCGCGTGCCCGAAGGCGCCACCGAGATCGCGCTGGAAGAAGGCGAGCAGGGCCTGACGCGCCCGGACCGCGAGGTGGCAGGCCAGTCCGGCCCGCTGCTGGCGGGCGGCCTGCCGATGACGGTGGGCGAGATCCATCTGCATGATTTCCCGCGTGGGCCGCGCCCGGGGACCTTCCTGCACGGGCTGCTGGAGGCGGTGGATCTCGATCGGCTCGGTGCGGATGACTATCGCGGCGAGCTTGAGCGGCTGGTGGGCTCGCGACTGCATTTCGGTGGCTTCGATGCCAGCTGGCAGCCACGTCTCACCGACTGGCTGGAGCAGGCACTGACTCGTCCGCTGCAGGGCTTCGAGGGCGAGCCTATCCTGCTCAACCGACTCGAGGCCTGGCAGCCGGAGCTGGAATTCTGGCTGCCGGCCGTGCACGCGCGCAGTCTGCCGCTGGACGCCGTGGTCACCGCGCTGGAGCCGTTGCCGCGCTCGCGGCCCAGGCTCGCGCCACGCCGCATGCACGGCATGCTCAAGGGCTTCATCGATCTGACCTTCCAGTCCGGTGGGCGCTGGTACGTGCTGGACTGGAAGTCCAACTATCTGGGCGAGCGCCCCGAGGACTACCTCGGTGAGTCGCTGGCCCGCGCGATGGTCGAGCACCGCTACGACCTGCAGTACGTGCTCTACACCCTCGCGCTGCATCGTCTGCTCAAGGCGCGCCTCGGCGAGGACTACGATTACGAACGCTGTATGGGGGGCGTGCTGTATGTCTTCCTGCGCGGCCTGGATGCCGGCGGTGACTCACCCGCGCTTGCGGTGGACGCCGAGGGGGAGGCGCCCGGAATGGCGACGCCCGGCGTGTTCCAGCGCCGGCCATCACAGGCGCTGATCGAGGCGCTGGATCTCTGGCTGGGCGGTGACAGCTCCGCATTGGACAGCCTGCTCCTTCACACCACCGACACCACGCCACTTACGCAAAGCGGCCAGCAGGGGGCCTTCGATGTCTGACGCCACGCCTTTGGAAACGCAGCAGCTCAGCGCTGCCCCTGACGCCCCGACTGCCGAGACCCTGCTCGCGACGCTCGGCCTGTGGGTGGAGCTGGGCTGGCTCAGGCGAGTCGATGCCCATCTGGTGCGCTTCATGGCGCGTCATGTGCCGGAGGCCCCGTCCAGCGTGCTGCTGGCGGCTGCGCTTGCCAGCCACCAGCTGGGGCGCGGGCATGTGTGCCTGTCGCTGTCGCGGGCGCTGGCCGAGCCACGCGCGACCCTGTCGCTGCCACCGCTGGAGCAGTCCGAGGCGCATCTTGCCGAGGTCAGCGTGGCCCTGCCGGAAGCCTTCCTGGCGGATCTCGATGCCGGCCGCTGGGCCGAGCAGCTGGCGGAATCGCGGCTGGTCAGCGTGCTGGCGCAGGCCGACTCCCCGGCGGGGCATCTGCCGCTGCGCCCGCTGGTGCTGGTGGGCGAGCGCCTCTATCTGCGGCGTTACTGGCAGGCCGAGCGTGAAGTCGCGGCGGGGCTGCGTGCGCGGATGGGGCCAAGCGAGGAGGGCGAGACGCGGGTCAGTGATGCGCTGGGCGAGCGCCTGCGTGAGCTGTTCGCCAGCAATCAGCCGGACCCCCATGGCGCGCCGGACTGGCAGAAGCTGGCCTGCGCCCTGGCGTTGCGTCAGCGCCTGACGGTGATCTCCGGCGGTCCCGGTACCGGCAAGACCACCACCGTCACGCGCCTGTTGGCACTGTTGCAGGCGCAGGCGCTCTCTGGTGGAGCTGGCGGTGTGGAGGTGGAGAGCGGTGTGGTAGGCAGTGTCGAGAGCGATGAGACAGGCCATCCGCATGAACGGCGGGCGCTGGATATCCGACTGGTCGCCCCGACCGGCAAGGCGGCGGCGCGGCTGTCGGAGTCGATCCGTGGCGCGGTGGCGAAGCTCGAGGTGCCAGACGCGGTGCGCGCTGCCATCCCGCGTGAGGCAAGCACCGTGCACCGCCTGCTGGGCGCACGTCCGGATTCCCGCCACTTCCGCCATCACGCCGGCAACCCGCTGGCGCTGGACCTGCTGGTGGTGGACGAGGCCTCGATGGTCGATCTCGACCTGATGGCGGCGCTGCTCGGCGCGCTGCCCGCCCACGCCCGCCTGATTCTGCTCGGCGACAAGGACCAGCTGGCCTCGGTGGAAGCCGGCGCCGTGCTGGGCGATCTCTGCGAGCATGCGCTGCCGCCGCGTTACTCACCGGCGCTGTGTGCAGACCTCGCCCGCCTGACTGGCGAAACGCTGGATGAGGCCATCGCCACGCCGGATGTCTTGGAGACGCAGGACACGGCAGACCGCGGCCGACTCGCCGATCACGTGGTAGTGCTGCAGAAGAGCTACCGCTTCTCCGCCGACAGCGGTATCGGTGCCCTGGCGCGTGCCTGCAATGCCGGAGACCGCCAGGCGCTGCGCGCCGTCTGGAAGACCGGTTATCGCGATATCGCCTGGCTGAAGCTCAGCGGCCCGGAGGACCGCGATCTGGAAAAGCTGGTGGTCAATGGCTATCGCCCGGCGCTGGAGGCCGTGCGTGAGCGGCGCCCGGCACGAGAGGTGATCGATCTGCTGCTCGAGTTTCAGCTGCTGTGCGCGCTGCGCCGTGGCCCCTATGGGGTCGATGGCCTCAACCAGCGGGTGGCGCGGGTGCTGATGCGCCGTGGCCTGATCGCCGAGGAACGCGGCTGGTACGCCGGGCGTCCGGTGATGGTGACGCGCAATGATCGCGCGCTGGGGCTCTACAACGGCGATGTCGGCATCACCCTGCCGGACCCCGCCGCCGGGGGACGCCTGCGCGTGTTCTTCCCGGTCGAGGAGGAGGTATCGTCAGACGCCGAGCGTGATGGGCAGGACACCGAGATCCAGCGCTTCCACCGTGGCGTGCGCACGGTATTGCCGTCACGCCTCGAGGCGGTGGAGACGGTCTTCGCGATGACGGTCCACAAGTCGCAGGGCTCCGAGTTCCGCCATGTGGTATTCGTGTTGCCTGAGGGTGCCAATCCGATTCTGACTCGCGAGCTGGTCTACACCGGCATCACGCGGGCCAAGTCGCGGGTCACGCTGGCGGGCACCCGCCGCGAGACGCTGGAAGGCGCCATTGAACGACGCGTGGTGAGAGCCAGCGGGCTGGTGCTCTAGACCGGACGCCGATGGATGATCGTCAGGTCTGGCCCCGCTGCGCTCGACAGGAGGAGGGGACATGACGGATGTCAGCAGTCGCGTGAAGGGAAGGCCGCAGCCACAGAGCGAGATGATTGCCGTGCCGCTGGCCACAGCGGCCAGTCACCTCAAGGACCCGCAGGCGGCGGTGGCCGAGCTGGCCCGAAAGCTTGATGACTCGCTAGGTGGCCGCCAGCGGCTCGGCGGGGTGCTATTCTTCTGCTCGGCGGATTACCCCCTCCCGGCACTGGGTCAGGCGCTGGCCGATGCCTTCGGTGAGGTAGCGGTGAGTGGCTGCACCACCGCCGGCGAGATCACGCCCGAGGGCTATGCGCGCGGCTCCATCACCGCCATCGGCCTGGCGCGCAGCGACTTCGCGCTGGCGCAGGTGTTGATCGATGATCTGAGCGGTTTCGACCTTCCGCGGGCCCAGACGTTGAGTGATGAGCTGCTGGCGCGCTGTCGCGAGCAGGCCGTGGCGCCGGTGATGGGCAACAGCTTCGCGCTGACGCTGCTCGATGGCCTCTCGAGCAGTGAGGAGCAGGTACTGGCGACGCTGGATGCGGCGCTGGGCAGCATTCCCGCCTTCGGTGGCTCCGCCGGGGACGACAACCGGTTGGCGCATACCTATGTCTACGCCGATGGGGTCTTCCATGATCAGGCGGCGGTCGTGGTAGTGATCAATACGCGGCTGCCGTTCGAGGTCATCAGTACGCACCATCTTACGCCGCTGGCCGACAAGCTGGTGGTGACGGCGGTGGACCGCGATTCACGCCGCGTGCTGGAGCTGAATGCCGAGCCCGCCGCCGAGGAGTATGCGCGGCTGGCCGGTGTCGCGCCCGAGGCGCTGGAGGAGGCGGTCTTCGCGCGCTGCCCGCTGGCGGTGCGCATCGGTGAGGCGCATTACGTACGCTCCATCCAGCGCGTGAATGCCGATGCCAGCCTGAGCTTCTACTGCGCGGTGGAGACCGGCATCGTGCTCACTGCCATGCAGGCCACGCCGATTCTCGCGCAGCTCGAGCAGCGGCTGGCCGAGGTGGAGGCGCGCCTGGGGCCGCCCGCGCTGACCATCGGCTGTGACTGCTTCCTGCGGCGCATGGAGATCGAGGCGCTGGGGCTGGAGGCAGAGGCTTCGCGTCTGCTCAGGCATCACCGGGTGATCGGCTTCAATACCTACGGTGAGCAGCATCACGGCATGCACATCAACCAGACCTTCACCGGCGTGGTGATCGGCCAGCGCCGTCTCGCGGCCGATGGCACGGGAGGACAGGATGGCGCCTGATACGCCGCTGACAGATTCCCGAAAGGACGGCCTGAGCGCTGAACTCGCCGCCCTCAAGGCGCGCAATCGCCAGCTGGAGAAGATCAACGCCGCCCTGATCGAGCGGGTCGAATCCAGCAGCCCTTCACCGAGCGCGCCCTACGCCGCCTTCGAGCACGCCGTCCTGCTGGCGGATCAGGTGCGCGAGCGTACCGACACCCTGCACCGCACCCTCGATGAACTGGGGGCACTCAATCGACGCCTGACCGCCGCCAAGGCCGCCGCCGAGGCGGCCAATCACTCCAAGACCCGCTTTCTCGCCGCCATCAGCCATGATCTGCTGCAACCCCTGAATGCCGCCCGATTGTTCGCAAGCGCTCTGGAAGAGCAGCTGGCGAGGCTGGCACTTGATGACCCCACGCCGCGCGACGCTTCGCCGGGCGAGCTGGTGGCGCGGCTGGGGCGCTCGCTGGCCGATGTCGAGAGCCTGCTGGGCACGCTGGTGGACATCTCGCGGCTGGATGCCGGCGTGCTGACGGCCGATGTCGCCACCTTCCCGGTGCGTGAGCTGCTGGATGTGCTTGCCGAGGAATATCGTCAACTGGGCGCTGCCCGTGGGCTGGAGCTGCACTACGTGGCCAGCCACCTGAGCGTCGAGTCAGATCTGCAGCTACTGGCGCGCGTGATACGCAATTTCCTGAGCAATACGCTGCGCCATGTCCCGGATGGCTCGACGCGCGGACGCGTGCTGCTGGGGTGTCGCCGGCGTGGTGACTGGCTGGAGATCACGGTGGCCGACAACGGCCCCGGCATCGCCGAGCATCAGCGCGAGGTGGTCTTCCAGGAATTCCGGCGCCTGGCGCCGCGCCAGGACAACGAGCAGCGCGGCCTCGGGCTGGGGCTGGCGATCGTCAAGCGCATCACCGGCCTGCTGGAGCACCCCCTGTCGTTGGCCAGCACCCCGGGGCGCGGTGCCGCCTTCGCGGTGCGCGTGCCGATTCGACAGCCTGCCAATGTGATGGGCCCGTCGGCTGACGCGCCTTCTCCCGGTCAGCCTTGCGCGTCACCGCTTGCGCAGCCGCTGCTCGATACCGTTATCTGGGTGGTCGAGGATGATCGGGAGGTGTGTGCCGGCATGCAGTCATTGCTCGAGGGCTGGGGCGCGAGTGTCCACTGCGCCGATACCGCCGAGGTGCTGTTGCAGCAGGCGCTGGCCGCGCCGCCGGAGGTGTTGATCGTTGATCATCAGCTGGGTGACGGGCAGCCCGATGGTCTGGCGCAGGCACAACGGCTGCGCAAGCGTTGGCCAGACTTGCCAGTGGTGGTGATCAGCGCGGACCACTCGGCGCCGCTGAAGGCCAGGGCACGCGCGCTCGGCTTCGGGTTCCTGCTCAAGCCGGTCAAGCCGCTGCGCCTGCGCCAGCTGTTGGTCAACCATCGCTGAGTTCCTGTCGCTGAGCTTTCTTTGCTGAGCTCTCGGCATTCGGAAACAAGGGAATCGGGGCGTTGGGGCAATGTGCAGAATTGAAGGAGGCTATCAGGCATCGCGGTAAATTTTAATGAGAATTGATCGTATTTAGCATGTATCCTCGTGTCATGACATCCCGCACACCCTTTCTCTGTTCGCGGGCCATTGATCTGGCAGGTTTCCCCCCCATGCTGAATATCATGTCCGATAAATCCGTACGTCATGCCGCCAGCATGTCGCTGGGCAGTGAAGGTGAAGCCTCTGCTGCCGGCGGTGTGCGCACCGCATCCCCTCTGTCCCTTGCGGGACGCCTGCGTCGCGCGCTGCCGTTTCTCGGCCCGGCGATGATCGCCGCCGTCGCCTACATCGACCCCGGCAACTTCGCGACCAACATCGAGGCCGGCTCCCGCTATGGCTATACCCTGCTGTGGGTGGTGCTGTGGGCCAACCTGATGGCGATGTTGATCCAGACCCTGTCCGCCCGGCTGGGGCTGGCCACCGGCAAGAATCTGGCGGAAGTCATCCGTGAGCGCTTCCCGCGTCCGGTGGTCTGGGCCTTCTGGGTGCAGGCGGAGATCGTGGCCATCGCCACCGATCTGGCCGAGTTTCTCGGCGCGGCGCTGGCCTTCAATCTGCTGTTCGGGCTCAGCATGCTGGAAGGGGCGCTGTTGACCGGTGCCATCACCTACGCGGTGCTGGTGATGCAGCGCTACGGCTTCCGCATGATGGAGATGATCATCGGGGCGATGATTCTGGCGGTGTCGGCGGGCTTCCTGCTCGAGATCATCCTCAGTCGTCCGCCGGTGGAGCCGATCATCTACGGCCTGCTGACACCAGGTTTCCCGGATAGCCATGCCATCTTCCTGGCGGCGGGTATCCTGGGTGCCACCGTGATGCCGCATGTCATCTACCTGCATTCCGCGCTGTCCCAGAACCGCATCCGGGTGCGTGACAGCGGTCAGCGTCGTCGCGTGATGGGTTACTACCGTCTCGATGTGATCATTGGCATGGCGCTGGCGGGGCTGATCAACATGGCGATGCTGGTGCTGGCCGCCAAGGTCTTCCATGGCAATGGTGAGACCGGCGTGGCTTCCATCACCGAGAGCTACAAGCTGCTGTCGCCGCTGATGGGCCAGAATGCCGCGAGCCTGATCTTCGGCTTCACGCTGCTGCTGGCGGGGCTGTCCTCGTCCATCGTCGGCACCCTGTCCGGGCAGGTGGTGATGCAGGGCTTCGTCAACTTCCGCATTCCGCTGTGGCTGCGCCGCGTGATCACCATGGCACCGGCCATCGCCATCATCCTGATGGGGCTGCCGGAGCAGCAGGTGCTGGTCGCAAGCCAGGTGGTACTCAGCTTCGGGATTCCCTTCGCGCTGGTGCCGCTGCTGATGTTCACCGCCAATCGCCGCCTGATGGGGGACCTGGTCAATCGGCACTGGGTGACGGCCATCGGCATGCTGGTGGCGGCGATCATCATCCTGCTCAATGGCTATGTGCTGGTCGGGGAGCTGATGTAGGGCGAGTCACTCTGTCCCGACACCTGATGGGCAACGCCCCGGTTCGCGCCTCATTCGTGAGCGTTGGACCGGGGCGTTTCGCGTCGTGGGGCGGCAGAGGCCTCACTCGGGCCTGACACGGCAGGCAGGGCGTGGCTGGCCAGCAGGATCGCCTGCACCCGGCTGGCGACCCCCAGCTTGTGCAGGATGGCGGAGACATGCGACTTGACGGTGGTCTCCGCCACGCCCAGCTGCCAGGCGATCATCTTGTTGGACTCGCCCAGCACCATGCGCTCCAGCACGCCGCGCTGCTTGGTGGTGAGGGTCTGCCAGCGCCGCGCGAATTCAGCATCGCTGAGGCTCGGCGCCAGTCGGGGCGCTGGCGGTGGCACTGGTACCGATGATGCTGGTGCCGATGATGCTGATGCAGATGATGCTGAGAGCGGCGCTGGACGCGGCGCAGCGCGCATCAACTGGGCAGGCACGTAGACCTCCCCGGCCAGCATGCGTGCGAGGGCATCGCGCAGGGTCTGCGCCGAACTCGACTTGGACAGATACCCCACCGCACCGAGCGCCAATGCCTCGAGTACCGTCTCGCGCGCCTCGTGGGCGGAGAGAATCGCCACCGGCAGCCAGTCTGCCTCCTCGCGCAGGCGCGCCAGGCCTTCCAGGCCGTGGCTGTCGGGCAGGTCGAGATCCAGCAGCAGCAGGTCGAGACTGTCAGCATGATGAGCGATCACGCTGAGCGCTTCCTCGAGACTGGCGGCCTGCAGCAGCTCGTATTCTGGCGTAGAGCCGTCAGCGACGGCCAGATTCAGGGTACGACTGATGGCATCACGGAACAGCGGATGGTCATCCGCGATCAGCAGACGGTACATGAAGGCTCCTGGCCGGTCGTTGGCGGGCGATGTTCTGGTCATGACGTTCCAGGCCATGGCTTTCCTGATCATGACCTTGCTGACAATAGCTACCCTGAGCATAACGTCATGGCGTGGTGTCGTGCCTTGCGGCCTTCGCGGTATGGCCTGTCTTTCCTTTCTTCCTCTGTCTTCCTGTCCCATCTTTCTTGCCTGCCGGGTCTCTCCCTTTTCTCCTCCCAAGGGATGAGACGGTTTCCGCCCATGGGCGCATGTCGCGAATGCCACAAGTGAACAAGACTGTGAGGGTCGCCTGATCAAGCAGTTCTTGATGCAGTCATTGATGCAGTCGTTGACGGTCAGGCGAGGGACAGGAGCGCCATCTCCTGTCCACGTGACTTACAACAACAGGTCGTCGATCACGAGCGCCACTCGTGAATCCGACCCACAGGAGTTCGCCATGATCTACGCCTCCCCGGGCAGCGCCGACGCGCTGGTCACGTTCAAGGACACCTACGGCAATTACATCGGCGGGCGTTTCGTCGAGCCGGTCAAGGGGGAATATTTCGACAATGTCAGTCCGGTGACGGGTGAGGTGTTCTGCCGTATCCCGCGCTCGAGTGCGGAAGACATCGATCTCGCGCTGGACGCCGCCCACAAGGCAGCCCCCGCCTGGGGCAAGACCTCGGTGCAGGAGCGCTCCAACATCCTGCTCAGGATCGCGGATCGCATCGAGCAGAATCTCGAGATGCTGGCGGTCGCCGAGACCTGGGACAACGGCAAGGCGGTGCGCGAGACGCTGAACGCTGATATCCCGCTGGCAGCGGATCATTTCCGCTACTTCGCCGGTTGCCTGCGCTCCCAGGAGGGCACCGCGGCGGACATCGATGCCAATACCGTCTCCTATCACTTCCACGAGCCGCTGGGGGTGGTGGGGCAGATCATCCCGTGGAACTTCCCGATCCTGATGGCGGCCTGGAAGCTCGGCCCGGCGCTGGCGGCGGGCAACTGCGTGGTGCTCAAGCCGGCGGAACAGACCCCGGCCTCGATCCTGGTGCTGGCGGAACTGATCAATGACCTGCTGCCGGCAGGGGTGCTCAACATCGTCAACGGCTATGGCGCCGAGGCCGGACAGGCACTGGCGACCAGCAAGCGCATCGCCAAGATCGCCTTCACCGGTTCCACCCCCGTGGGCTCGCACATCCTCAAGTGCGCCGCGGAGACCATCATTCCCTCCACGGTGGAGCTGGGCGGCAAGTCCCCCAACATCTACTTCGCCGACATCATGAATGCCGAGCCCGAGTTCATCGACAAGGCTGCCGAAGGGCTGGTGCTGGCGTTCTTCAATCAGGGCGAGGTGTGCACCTGCCCGTCACGCGCCCTGATCCAGGAAAGCATCTACGACGACTTCATGGCCCGTGTGATGGAGCGCGTGAAGACCATCAAGCGCGGCAATCCGCTGGATACCGACGTGCAGGTCGGCGCCCAGGCATCTCGCGAGCAGTTCGACAAGATCATGTCCTACATGGATATCGCCCGTGAGGAGGGGGCCGAGGTGCTCACCGGCGGCAGCAGCGAGCAGCTGGAGAACGAGCTGGCCAACGGCTATTACATCCAGCCGACCCTGCTGAAGGGCCACAACGCGATGCGTGTCTTCCAGGAGGAGATCTTCGGACCGGTGGTCGCCGTCACCACCTTCCGCGACGAGGCCGAGGCGCTGGCCATCGCCAATGATACCGAATTCGGTCTCGGCGCCGGTGTCTGGAGTCGCGACATGAACGTCGCCTTCCGCATGGGCCGCGGTATCCAGGCCGGTCGCGTGTGGACCAACTGCTACCACCAGTATCCCGCCCATGCCGCCTTCGGTGGCTACAAGAAATCCGGTGTCGGTCGCGAGACCCACAAGATGGCACTGGAACACTACCAGCAGACCAAGAACCTGCTGGTCAGCTACGACATCAATCCGCTCGGCTTCTTCTAGGCCTGTCCGTCAGCGCCACCGAGGCTAGTGGCGCTGAATCCACCTCCCGCGATGCCTCCTCGAGGAATTCCTCTCGATGCCCGCGCCAGATCCGACTTGCTTGATCTGGCGCAGGGCAGGGAGCACCGCGTCTGGTTTCAATGAAGAGGCAGGTCCGGGGCGTGCGCGAACACTGCCCCTCGCTCACGACCGGACGGGATCGCACTCTCCGCCTGATCTCTGGCTCGCCTTTCCAAGGTTCGTCTTTCGACAATGAATGAGGAGTCCATCATGGATAACAGCATGAAAGCCGCCGTGGTACGTGAATTCGGTGCACCGCTGGTGATCGAGGAAGTCGCGGTACCGCGACCAGGGCGTGGCGAGATTCTGGTCGAGGTCGCCGCCTCCGGGGTCTGTCATACCGACCTGCACGCCGCGCATGGCGACTGGCCGGTGAAGCCCAACCCACCGTTCATCCCGGGACATGAGGGAGTGGGGACCATCGCGGCGGTGGGCGAGGGTGTGACCCACGTCAAGGAAGGCGACCGGGTCGGGGTGCCCTGGCTCTACTCGGCCTGTGGCCATTGCGAGCACTGTCTGGGAGGGTGGGAGACGCTGTGCGAGAGCCAGCAGAACACCGGCTATTCGGTGAATGGCGGCTTTGCCCAGTACACGCTGGCGGATGCCGGCTACGTGGGGCGTCTGCCGGACAGCGTGGGCTTCGTGGAGATCGCGCCGGTGCTGTGTGCCGGGGTCACGGTCTACAAGGGGCTCAAGATGACCGACACTCGCCCCGGTCAGTGGGTGGTGATCTCGGGGATCGGCGGGTTGGGTCACATGGCGGTGCAGTACGCCCGCGCCATGGGCCTGAACGTGGCGGCGGTGGATGTCGATGATGCCAAGCTGGATCTGGCCCGCCGTCTGGGGGCCACCGTGACCGTGAATGCCATGAAGGAAGATCCGGCAGCCGTCATCAAGCGCGAGATCGGCGGCGCGCACGGCGCACTGGTGACGGCGGTGTCGCCCAAGGCCTTCGATCAGGCCCAGAACATGCTGCGCCGTGGCGGTACCCTGGTGCTCAACGGCCTGCCGCCGGGTGACTTCCCGCTGCCGATCTTCTCCACGGTGCTCAACGGCATCACGGTGCGTGGCTCCATCGTCGGTACGCGTCAGGACCTGCAGGAGGCGCTGGACTTCGCCGCGGAAGGCAAGGTCGCGGCCACCGTGCAGACCGGCAGGCTCGAGGACATCAATGACATCTTCGGGCGCATGATCGACGGCAAGATCGAAGGGCGCATCGTGCTCGACATGAAGTCTTGAGGCGTTCACTGTCCTGAACTTGAACTCTCTCCACCGACGACAGGTCTGCTGGATTCGGCAGGATTCGGCAGGATTCGGCAGGCGGCAGGAGACTAGACACGACAACGCCAGCCCTCGGGCTGGCGTTGTCGTGTCTGGCATGGCCGTGTGCGTCAACTCTTACGCGGGCACTTCAAGGAGCTCTCCATGACGAGCTCGGGCTTCTGCTCATACCGTGCCGAATTTCTCGTTCTCACCCATGTCCGGGGTGTGGTCCTTGTCGAGGTTGGCGCGCGCAATCTCATAGAGTTGATACGCCTTGCTCTCCTTGGCCTTCCAGTGCTCACCGGATTGCACCTTGACCTCCAGCAGAGTGACATCGGGGTCATCCTTGCCTTCCGGGAACCAGGCGGCCACGAACGGATTCCAGAACTTGTCGATCAGGCCCTGATCGCGGTGCAGATTGGCATGACCGCTCAGCGACACATAGACGCCATCATCCTGATCGGAAAAGCTCAGGCAGACCTCGCTGTCCTTCTTTGCTTCAAACACCTTCTCGGCACTGGCTCGCGTGAAGAACCACAGGGTGCCGTCATAGTCATCCTGCACCAGATGCATCGGGCGGGCATGTGGCATGCCGTCACCCTGCGTCACCAACATGCCGACCTTCACATCCTTGATCAGCTTCCAGATCTTCTGCTTGTGCTCCGGGCTCGACATCGTGTGTCACTCCTTTGCCTCATGCGAATGAAAATCCGGCTGGCTAGCCGTTGAACAAGACCTTGGAGCGACACCCCGCAACTTCAAGGGATGATGGTGAAGCTTTCACTTGATGAGTCAGCACTTGATGAATCAGCGCTTGATCAATCGGGGCTTGATTCAGGCGCCCGGGCGGCTCACTGCGCTGCCGGTGCCTGCCAGGCCTCGCTGCCCCACAGCGGCACGCTGCTCAGCGCATGCTTGAAGCTACCGCTGGTTTCCTTGGTGCTGTAGGCGATGTAGAGCAGGCTCTGGGAGTCACGGTCCAGAATGCGCCGGATCTTGAGGCTCTTGAGCAGCACGCTCTTGGACTTGCGATAGACCTCCTCGCCACTCTTGGAGGTGTCGATGTCGGCGAGCATCGCCGGGGTGATCGGGCCGGTCTGGCGGCAGGCGATGCTCATGTCGGAGGGGTCGGAGAAATCGAGATTCGCCTCGATGTTGCTCAGGTGACAGGTCACGCCCGGCACCTTGGGGTCGATCAGGCTCTCGATCTTGATGTCCTTGGTGGTGAACAGGCCCAGCGAGACATCCCCGACCTCATTGTCGTCACAGCCGGCCAGCAGCAGGCCAGAGGCGATCACGCCCAGCAGGGCGGCACGAGGGGATAGGCGGCGCAGTCGAGTCATGGGGTCATCCTTGAGTCAGTGGGTAAGGCGGAAGCGGCAAGGCGATGATAGCGTGTCGGGCGACGTCCGGGCCTCACTCATCGCCGAAGACGTGCAGATTCAGCAGGTGGGAGCTGCCCAGCCACATCACGCCCTGGGTGTGATCAAAGAGATCATCACCGGTTCCGGCGTGCACGAAGATGTCCAGCGTGCCGCGATTGAGCGCCAGCCACGGGATGATGCGCCCGAAGTCTTCGGGAGCGAAGGACAGCTGACAGCTCCACAGCGGGTGCGGGCCTACCGGCTGCTCATGGAAGCGACCGACGCGCAGCGGAAAGTGCTGCTCGGCGCGGGCCGCCAGCTCGCGAGCGGCGGCCAGACTCTGCTCATCGGTGTAGTAGAGATGTGCGTGGTAGTAGTGGATCTGCGGTGTCATGGCGTTGCCCCGGTCATTCTCGAATGTCTGTCTGAAAGCGTGGCCCAGAAGGTCATGCTGGCTGGCGGCAGAGGTCGCCAGGCGTGATGGCGCGCGGAGATCAGCCCCAGGCCTTGTAGATCAGCTGCACGCCGACCAGCGCCATCGCGAGGATGATCAGGCGGAAGAACAGCTTCTCGTTGACGCGGGATTGCAGCCACAGGCCGCTCCTGACACCTGCCCAGGCCACCGGCACCAGCAGCAGCGAGGTGGACAGACTGGTGAGGTTGACCTCGCCCAGCGCCACGTAGGGGCCCAGCTTCATCAGATTCATGCCTGCGAAGATGATCACCGTGGTGGCGATGAAGGTCTCCTTGGGATGCTGACGCGGAATCATGTACAGGTTGTAGGGCGGGGCACCGGCGTGGGCGAAGAAACTGGTGAAGCCGGCCGTGGCACCGGCAGGAATGGCCAGCCAGCGCGGCAGCGGGTTCCTCGCGGTGGGCTTGAACAGCATGTAGGCGGCGAACAGCAGCGAGATGACGCCCAGCAAGCCACGAATCATGTTCTCGTTCAGCTCATCGAACAGCACCACGCCCACCGCGATGCCGATGGCGGCGCTGGGCAGGATGATGCGCACCTCCGACCACAGCTGCTTGCCCCACCAGGCGCGAGCGCTGAGAAAGTCCATCACGATCAACAGCGGCAGCAGGATGCCGGCCGCTTCCAGCGGACCGATGGCGAGTGCCATCAGCGGCACGGAAAGCGAGCCGAACCCGCCGGCGAAGCCGCCCTTGGAGATGCCGGTCAGGTAGGTCGAGAAGACGATCACGCTCCAGGCCAGGGCGGAGTAATCGGGCAGGGTCAGCAGAGAGTCGAGAAGATCGGTCACGGGCAGCTCTTGTCAGTGGCAGTCAGGACGAGGCCGGGGCGTGTCATTCTCGCCATGTCGCTCCCGTCATATCGTGCTCGCCATGTCGTGGTCAGGTGTCGTCACGCCGTCGGCGTCATGCCATTGTTGAACAATTCCGTCCGGTCTTCATCCCGACACGCTGCAATGAAGTCTTTCCCTTGACGCACCAATGCGCTAAAAGGCGCATGTCGCACAGTGTTTTCTTTCGAGACACTGGGCGAGCAGCCTGATCTGGCAGGAGCTGTCACGACGCCTGTCGCTCGTTGGTCGAACAATCTCTGAGGTGGCGATGTCACGCGCTCCATTTGAAATCAGCGGTACCCGCATCGCGCCGGGAACGCGGGCCCAGGTCGATGTGCCTGTCGCCAAGCTCTACACCCACGCGCCGTTGCATATCCCCGTCGAGGTGGTGCATGGCCGTCAGCCCGGCCCGGTGCTGCTGGTGTGTGGTGCCATCCATGGCGACGAGATCAACGGTGTCGAGATCGTGCGTCGCCTGCTCAAGAGTTCCAGCCTCGCGCGGCTGCGCGGCACCTTGATCGCGGTGCCCATCGTCAACGTCTTCGGCTTCGTGCAGCACACGCGCTACCTGCCGGACCGCCGGGACCTCAACCGCTGCTTCCCGGGCAGCGAGAGCGGTTCGCTGGGCTCGCGGGTGGCGGCGCTGTTCCGTGAGCAGATCGCCGATCAGGCCACCCACATCATCGACCTGCACACCGGCGCGATTCATCGCACCAACCTGCCGCAGATTCGCGCCACCATGAGCGGCAGCGACGCCACGCGCCAGATGGCGGATGCCTTCGGTGCACCGGTACTGCTGAACGCCGAGCTGCGTGAAGGCAGCCTGCGCGCCTATGCCAGTGGCCGTGGCGTGCCGGTCATCACCTATGAGGCCGGCGAGGCGCTGCGCTTCGATGAGTGGGCGATTCGTCCGGGTGTCAGCGGCGTGAAGCGCGTGATGCGCTCCATCGGCATGCTGGCCAAGGACCGCGACCGCAAGCCCAGCTCCCGCGCGGTGGAGATGTCCAACGGCTCCAGCTGGGCGCGCGCCTCCATCGATGGCATCGTCCAGAGCCGCGTGGGTCTGGGAGACCGCGTCGAGAAGCATCAGGTGCTGGGCATCGTCGCCGACCCCTTCGGCAACAGCGAAAGCGAGGTGCTGTCGCCGGCGGATGGCATCATCATCGGTATGGCCAATCTGCCGCTGGCCAACGAGGGCGAGGCGCTCTATCACGTGGCGCGCTTCCATGCGATCGATGATGCCGAGAGCGCCGTCGACAACTTCCAGCAGCTGTTCGTGCCGGACTCCATCTAGGCGGTTTGTTTCACTTCAGGCCACTTAATGGCCCTGTTGCTGGCAGTGACAACGCAAACGCCCCGCTCAATGAGCGGGGCGTTTGCGTTGTTGCAGCAGCCTGTCGTGTCGTCGTCGCCAGTGAAGATGACGACGACTGCGAGATCAGCCGTGGCTGGTCTGGGGCTCGAGCGGGCCGTCATGACGCGATTCCGCGCCGTGCATCCAGTCGACCAGCTTGCCGGCGAACACCAGCAACAGCAGGCCGCCGAGCACGCCGGTGATGGCGATGCCACCGAACACGCTCATGGCGCCGGCTTCGCCGACCAGCGAGCCGATCATCCCGGCCAGGTAGTTGGCCAGTGCCACGAAGGCGAACCAGGCGCCCATCATCAGCGCGCCCATGCGAACCGGCGACAGCTTGGTGACCATCGACAGCCCCACCGGCGACAGGCACAGCTCGCCCAGGGTGTGGAAGAAGAAGGCACCGACCAGCCACATCATCGAGGCGCTGCCCGCAGATTTCTGCTCCAGCACCGCGCCGATCATGCACACGAAACCGATGCCGAGGGCGATCAGGCCGAAGGCGAACTTGACCGGTGAGCTGGGCTCGCGGTCATTCATGCGTGTCCACAGTCCCGCCAGCAGTGGCGAGAGCAGGATGATGAACAGCGGGTTGAGCGACTGGAACCAGGCCGCCGGGACTTCAAAGCCCATCAGCATGCGGTCGGTGTAGTCCTGCGCGTACAGTGCCATCAGGCCGCCGCCCTGCTCGAAACCGGCCCAGAACAGGATGGTGAACAGACCCAGCACCAGGATGACCTTGATGCGATCGCGCTCCTCGCGGCTCAGCGGTGTCCTGGTGGTGCTCCTCTTGCTCAGGCGAGCCTCGCGTCTGGCGCTGGGCTCCACGCCGAGCTCGCCCAGATGGCGTGGCGCGAAGATCAGCTGGATGGCGACCGCCAGCAGCATGCCGATACCCGCCACTAGGAAGCCGGCGTTCCAGCCATAGCCTTCGGCCATGGAGCCCGCGACGATACCTGACAGCAGCGCACCGAGGTTGATGCCCATGTAGAAGATGGTGAAGGCGCCATCACGACGGTGATCGCCCTGTGGATAGAGATCGCCGACCATCGTCGAGATGTTGGGCTTGAACAGGCCGTTGCCGACGATCAGCAGGCCGAGACCGACGTACAGCAGCATCTCGGCATCCAGACCACTCATGTCCGGTGGCACGGCCAGCACGAACTGGCCGGCCGCCATGATCAGACCCCCGATCAGAATCGCGCGGCGTGCGCCCAGCCAGTTGTCCGCCAGTGCGCCGCCGAACATCGGCGTGATGTATACCAGCCCCGTGAAGATGCCATACAGCTGCAGGGCATCGCCCTGATTCCAGCCCAGCCCGCCGCTGGTGACGGCATCGGTGAGATAGAGCACCAGCAGGGCGCGCATGGCGTAGTAGGAGAAGCGTTCCCACAGTTCCGTGGAGAACAGCAGATAGAGTCCGGCCGGGTGCCCGAACAGCTCACGGCTGTTGGCTCCGGAGGGGGAGGATGTGGACATGGAACCTCGAAGGATGTGTCAGCATGAGCAGCGCAGTCCGTGATGGGGGACTGCATGGACCGGTCCACAGGTCTGTGGGGGAAGCCGGTGACGGAGCCGTTGTATGGCCGTCAACACGTCAGCACGACGTGACGATGACGTGACCTGTTGTTGTCCGCATGGTCAGTCATTCTGCGCGAGACGCCCTTGTCAGACAATCAAACGAAAGTCATGCATGTCATTGGTATTAAAGGAGTTATCAGCTTATACAGCGACGCAGGGTTGCGTGTTTCGGCATCTGTGAATGTTCTGTCATCGCGCCTTTCGCGATAGGGGCTGCCGGTCGCTGGCTCGACGGCTCGACGGATCGACGGATCGTTTGGGACGTAGAGAACATGGGAATGCCAGAACGACGACACCCGGCACATGGGCCGGGTGTCAGTGGACGGTCTTCTGGAAATGCTGCGTTCCTGAGGAAAGGGACAGAGGCTACCGGATCAGGCCTGTTCGACCTGTGTCTCGGGCCGGTGCTCCGGCACGCGGGCCATGGCGTCATCGATCACCTCGATGCCCGCGCCCGGCTTGTGGGCGTTCTCGGAGACATGGCGGCGGAACTGGCGTCCGCCCGGCTGGCCCTGGAACAGCCCCAGCAGATGGCGGCTGATGTGATTGAGGCGCACGCCCTCGGCGAGACGCTTCTCGATGTAGGGGCGGAAGGCACGCAGCGCATCGTGGCGGCTGGTGTGCGGGTTCTCGGCCTCGCCGTACAGCTCGCTGTCCACCGTCGCCAGCAACCAGGGGTTGTGGTACGCCTCACGGCCGACCATCACGCTGTCGACATGCTCCAGCTGCTCGTGCAGCTCATCCATCTGCTTGAGACCGCCGTTGATGCCGATATGCAAGGACGGGTGCGCCTGCTTGAGACGGTGCACGCGGCCGTAGTTCAGCGGCGGCACATCGCGGTTCTCCTTCGGCGACAGGCCCTGCAGCCACGCCTTGCGTGCATGCACGCTGAATGTGTCGCAGCCGGCGTCGGCCACGGTGCTGATGAAGCGCTCGAGATCGGCGTCCTCATCCTGATCATCGATCCCGATGCGGCACTTCACCGTCACCGGAATCTTCACCTGCGCCTGCATCGCCGCCACGCATTTGGCCACCAGCTCCGGATGCCCCATCAGGCAGGCACCGATCATGTTGTTCTGCACGCGATCGCTCGGGCAGCCGACATTCAGGTTCACCTCGTCGTAGCCCCAGCTCTCGGCGATCGCCGCACACTCGGCCAGCGCCTGAGGGTCGCTGCCGCCCAGCTGCAACGCCAGCGGATGCTCCGTCTCGTCGTGACCGAGGAAGCGCTCGCGGTCCGGATTGAACAGCAATGCCCCGGTGGTCACCATCTCCGTGTACAGCAGCGTACGCCGGCTCAACACGCGCGCGAAGGCGCGGTAGTCACGGGTCGTCCATTCCATCATCGGCGCAACGGAAAAGGTGCGGTCAATCGGTGTCATCGGCATGGCAGTCATATCGGCTGGTGTGGGAGCAGGGGACGGAGCATCAGGTGCAGGCGCTGTCGAGACAAGCGGGCGGTGATTCTAGCAGCATGTGAGGCGAAGCGCCGAGTCAGAGGGAGCCGCGAGCCATTGCTCCGCTCATGGCTCAATGCGTGTTGTTGACCTTCAGCGCCTCGATATCCTGGGCGATGTCTTCGGCGAGCTGGCGGACGGCGTCGCTTTCGCCTTCACGCTGGGCGTAGGCGCGCAGGCCCATGACTTCGGCCTGCAGGCGGCGACCGAGACGTTCCGGTTGGTGCGCGGGGCGCTCGGGGTCGACGAGTTCACCGGCGTCGCGGGCGTCCGCGAAGGCCTGGCGGAAGCGGGCTTCCATGCCGGCGAGCAGTGTCTCGACCTTGTCGCGGGCGGCCTGTTCGCGCTCACCGAGTTCCAGCAGGCTCTTGGCCAGCATGCAGGCGCGTGACGGGACTTCGCTGTCACGCAGTCCGCCGAGCTTGCGGATGTAGGCGGCGAGGGCGGTCAAGGGCGAGTCGTGGCTGGCCATCAGGCTTTCCATCTCGCGCAGGCTGCGCGCGGAGTAGCACTCCAGCGCTTCCTGGAAGAGGCCATCCTTGCTGCCGAAGGTGGCGTAGATGCTGCCGGGACGCATGTCGAGCGCGCGCTCGATGTCCTTCAGCGAAGTGGCATGAAAGCCCTTCTGCCAGAAGAGATTCAGCGCCCGGTCGAGGGAGTCCTGGCGGTTGTGCAAGGTCGCGCGTGGCATGGCTGTCCTGACGATGGGGCTCGCGAGTGTCGCCTGACTCCACACAGTGTGGAGGGGAGGCTGGTCCCGAGGAGCAAGGTATTGAGTGAGTACTCAATTTTAACTTGAATGACCGCTCAAATCCAGCTAGTGTGTCCCACGACAACGTAGTGAAGCGCATGAGCAGGTCTTTTTTTGAGCAATTGCTCATCATCACGGGTAGCGACGACGTTCACGACGCCTCCCCAGCCCTGCCAATGCGCTCATCTCGTCCATCATATTGAAGGAGTCATCATGACCGATTTCACGCTGCACACTGCCGATACCGCCCCGCAGGACAGCAAGCCGCTGCTCGACAAGTCCGTCAAGGCCTTCGGCATGGTGCCGGGTCTGCACGCGGTGATGGCAGAGGCGCCGGGCCTGCTGGAAGGCTATCAGGTGCTGCACCAGCTGTTCCTCGACAGCAGCTTCAATGATGAAGAGACCACCGTGGTGTGGCAGACCATCAATGTCGAGCACAACTGTCACTATTGCGTGCCGGCACACACCGGTATCGCCAAGGCGATGAAGGTGGATGACGCCATCACCGAGGCGCTGCGCAACGAGACGCCGCTGCCGACCGAGCGCCTGGAAGCCCTGCGCACCTTCACGCTGGCCGTGGTGCGTGAGCGTGGTTTCGTCGATGACGCTACCGTGCAGACCTTCCTCGATGCCGGCTACACCAAGCGCAACGTGCTGGAAGTGGTTCTTGGCCTGTCCCAGAAGGTGATGAGCAACTACACCAATCACCTGGCCGAGACGCCGATCGACGAGCCGTTCAAGAAGTTTGAATGGCACAAGCAAGGCTGAAGCCGCAGAACGGATGATGCATGACCTGCGAGAGGGGTGAAGCGCGCCGTCACTCAATCTTAATGAAAATATTTCTCATTAGTGTTGACGGACGCGTGCTCGCGACCTAATCTGGGGCCATCGCTTCCCCGCCATGGGCAGCGGTGCCCCGGTCAGTGGAGTCAGGCCCCTTTCCGGGAGGCTTCTCATCAGACGTTTTACGGTCCTTGCCAGCGGCTCCCCTCACGGGTGAGCCGCTTTTTTCATGCGCAAAAAAAGACGCCTCCTTCGCTTGCACGAGGGAGGCGTCCGGAAGCGCTTCTCGAGTCATTCGCTTTCCCTCTGCCAATGACAGGGAGGAAGGCTTGCGAGTCGAGCGGTGCTTCGTGCCCGCCAGAGTGTGGATGTCAGGTCCGAGGCGGGCGTCTCATCAGGCCAGTCACGACCTTGATATTCTGGCGGCATGATACGTCAGCTCATCGATGGAGGCCAGCCGTGATGGTGAGATAAACGCTGTCTCAATGGTTAATGAAAATAATTCTCATTGGTATTGACGGACGATCTGTCAGGGCATAATCTTGGGTCATCGTTTCCCGCCATGGAACGCGATGGCCAGAACAGCGGAGTCAGGCCCCTGTTCAGGTTTCTCCTCATCAAGCTAGTCACGGTCTTCGGGCGACTCTTCGAGTCGCCCTTTTTCTTGGCGGTGTCACGGCTGTCAGCGTCTGTCGCGCCTTTCTCCTGCCTCTGTCAGGCCCCGCACTCCCGGTATCTCGTCTAGAATGGCCCTTCCTTCAGGTCATTCACACGGGACCGTGCATGATTACCCTCTATCGCCTTCATGAAGACGGGCGCCTGCGTGGCGAGCAGATCGTGCTGCCCGACATGTCCGACGGCGAGGCGCCGCAGCTCGCCGACAGCCATGAGCAGGCCAGCGCCCTGCATGCCGAGCGGCTGGCCAGTGATGAGCTGGCACCTCCGGTACTGGTGCGTGGCGATGTGCTGTGGATCGACCTCTGCCAGCCCGATGAGGCCGAGCAGCGCTGGGTGAGCGAGCAGTTCAGCGTGGAGCTGCCGAAGATCGAGGAGCTCGAGGAGATCGAGTCGTCCTCGCGATTCTATCTGGCCGGCGATGGCATCCATGTCGTCTCGCTGTTTCCCCATCGCAGGGGGCGCGAACCGCAGACCGCCAACGTCGCCTTCCATCTGCACGGGCGGCAGCTGATCAGCATGCGTCACGAGGAGATCGGGCTGTTGCGGCTGTTCCGCAATCATCTGCGTCGCCAGCGCCTGAGTCCCCAGGATGGCTGGGACGTGCTGCTGGCATTGCTGGCGATGAAGGTCGATTACCTGGCCGATGAGATCGAGGACATCTATCGCGCGCTGGAGGTACTGGGCAAGCAGGCGGTGCACCCTGAATCGCTGGAGGACACCCTGCATGGCATCCTGCTGCAGGAGCGCTACAACGACAAGGTGCGCCAGGCCCTGCTGGACAGTCAGCGGCTGTTGCGTCAGCTGACGCGCCATCTGCCCGCCGAGCCGCATCACAAGGCTCGGCGTCAGGAAATTCGCGACATGCTGCGCGATGTGGATTCGCTCAATCCGCACACCACCTTCATCTTCGAGAAGGTCAACTTCCTGCTGGATGCCTCGATCGGTTTCACCAACCTCGACCAGAGCCGCATCATCAAGATCTTCTCGGTCGCGGCAGTGGTGTTCATGCCACCGACCCTGATCGCCAGCATCTACGGCATGAACTTCCACTGGATGCCGGAGCTGGACAAGGACTGGGGCTATCCCTTCGCGCTGTGCCTGATGGGGGCATCGGCTCTCTCGACCTACCTGTTCTTCAAGTGGAAGAAGTGGTTGTAAGTCGCTGATCAATGGCAAAAAAAAGCGCCTGGCGTCGTGAGACGGCCAGGCGCGCAAATAGCTTGCATTACTACACTGAAGATCGCCACCGAGGCCCGGGATGGGCCGACGGCGAAACCGCGCGTGCGGGTGTCGCCATGCAGACCAGTCACCGGGACCCGGTGGGATGAGCAGTGCAACTACCTGAGCGCGAACCTGAATCGCCTGACTGCGCCACGCAGGCCAGACGCTTCACGGTCTAGTCCGGAAGCAGACGGTCGATGCCGCGACGCGTCTGCTCCCGCATGTTCGAGGTGCCCAGTATAGGGCGACGCGCTTTGGAGAATAAGCGCGTACAATCGAAAACTAGGGTTTCCAATATGGAAACATGTTCGCGTGGTCACGCAGGACGCTCGTCAATGGGCGTCTGGAGCTGAATCAACTCTGGAGTATGGAATGGCGACGCTTGATGCTCTGCGGGTCTTCGTCGAGGTGGTACGAGCGGCGAGCTTCACGGCAGCCGCGAGACGCCTGGGAATTTCCAAGTCGCTGGCGTCCAAGCGCGTGGCGGCACTGGAGGAGCAGCTGGGGGTGAGTCTGATCAATCGCTCGACCCGCAAGTTGCACCTCACCGAGGCGGGGCGCATCTATTACGAGCACGGGCTGCGCATCCGCGAGGAGCTGGAATCCGCCGAGGCGCGGGTGCAGTCCGTCACCTCCCAGCCGATGGGCCAGCTCAAGGTCTCGGCGCAGGTGTCGTTCGGCTTCATGTATCTGGCCGCCCCGACCACCGCCTTCATGCGCCGTTATCCGGACGTCAGCGTCGAGATCCTGCTGGAGGATCAGCGCTTCGAGCCCATCGATGAGTCGGTGGATCTGGCGATTCGCATGGGACCGTTGCCGGATTCCTCGATGGTCTCGCGGCCTCTGTGCAAGGTGGTCTATGGCCTGTATGCGGCACCGGATTATCTGGCGCGCGTCAATGCCCCGCCGGTGCAGCCGCAGGACATCCGCGCCTTCGATACCATCTTCTACGGCAATTATGACCTGGGCGCTCACTGGCGCTTCACGCTCAACGGGCAGCCCTTCGATGTGGAGCCGGAGTCGCGGCTGGTGATCAACAATCTGCTCGGCGTGGTGGAGGCGGCCAAGGCCGGTTTCGGTCTCGCCTATCTGCCGACCTTCTCGGCCCGCGCAGCAGTGGAAAGCGGTGAACTGGTGCCATTGTTGCAGCCCTACTGGAACGAGCATGGCTCGATGGTGGTGCTGTTTCGCTCGCGCAAGTACCTGCCCGACAAGACGCGTGCCTATCTGGACTTCATCACCGAATGGTTTCAGGAGCACCTGCAGCTCTGATCGCCCCCGCTGCTTCCGTCACCAGTCGATCGGCTCGCCGGCCCAGTCACGGAAGCCGCCGCTGTCCTCTGGCGACAGCTCACCCGCCACCCGCAGCAGGCGACGCGCCACGTAGCCTGGCGTGAACAGCTTGTGCTCGGGGACCCGCGCCTGAAAGGGGGCCGAAAGCCCGGTATCGGTGGTGCCCGGATGCAGCGCGACCAACACAGCCTCGGGATTGCGGCGCGCGATCTCGATGGCGGCGGTCTTCAGCAGCATGTTGTGACTGGCCTTGCTGGCACGGTAGGCATACCAGCCGCCACTGCGGTTGTCGCTGATCGAGCCGACCCGCGCCGAGAGCGAGGCGAAGATCAGCGGCGTGCGCCGGCGCAGGCGTGGCGCGAGCATCCCCAGCAACAGGGCCGGGACGAAGGCATTGACCTGATGCAGGCGCGTCAGCGCGGCCATGTCGAGATCCTCGAGACGTTTCTCGGGCCACAGTGCCGCGTGCTGCTCAAAGGCTTCCTCATGCAGCAGCCCCATGGTGTTGAGGATCAGTGCCGGTGGTTGACCTGGCCTGGGCTCGTTCTCCTCGTGCTTCTCCTTGTTCTCCTCCTGTCCCGTGTCATCCAGTTGCTCGCGGAGCCAGTCTGCCAGCCGCGCCATGCCCTCGTCGGTGGTCAGGTCAGCCTGCAGTGAGGCAAGTGCGGGATGTGCCGGCAGACGCGAGACGTCACGGCTGACCGCCAGCACCCGGCTGCAGCGTTCGTGGGCGAGCAGCTCTTCGAGCATCGCGCGTCCGATACCGCCCCCGGCACCCGTCACCAGAGCGGTGAAGCCCTGTGGGAGGCGTGCAAAGGTGTCAGCGGCCAGTGGTTGATCCTTGAGTGTGGATTCCGTCATCGTCCCTCCCGCGATAGCGTTCATGTCAGGCCTGATTCGTGGTGCGCGCCATCAGGCGTGCCAGCCGCGAGTCGGCCTGCAGTGTGGTCGGCGTGGCATCTTCCTTGAGTCTCCCTTCTTCCAGCAGTGCCAGACGCGCAAAGCGCTCAAGCCCCAGCGGCTGATGGGTGATCATGATCAGGCTGCGTCCCCGGCAGGCCGTGAGAATCGCGCTGATCACCCGCTCGGCACTCTCGCGATCCAGGCCTTCACAGGGCTCGTCGAGCAGCACGATCGGGGCGGGCGAGAGCAGCGCCCGTGCCACGCCGAAGCGACGCAGCTGGCCTCCGGACAGTGAACGGCCCCCCTCGTCCGGGAAACCGGCCAACCCCTGCGGCTGTCTGGCCAGCCACTCGCCAAGCCCCAGGCTTTCCAGCATGTGGATGAGTGTCGCATCACTGGCCTCAGGCGCGGCCAGGCGCAGATTGTCAGCGTAGCTTGCGCAGAACAGATGCGTGTCCTGCGGACAGACGGCGAAGCTTGCGCGCAGTGTGGCCTCGTCGAGCGACTCAAGCGCCACACCGCCCAGATGAATGCTGCCGGAATGGGGGGCATGGAAGCGGCTGAGCACTTCCAGCAGGGTGCTCTTGCCGCTGCCGGAGGGGCCAAGCAAGGCCAGATGCTCGCCCGCTGCCAGGCTCAGCGACAGCTGCTCGAGCACCTGAGTGTCGCCATGCGCGACATTCAGGTCATGGATCACCAGTTCATGCCCGACAGGCGTGGCGGCGGCGGAGTCCTCCGGAAACTGTGGCGCCGGGGTATCGGCCTGTACCTGGTTGAGGCGCGCGGCCGCCGACAGGCAGCGGCCCAGCCCCTGCCAGGCCAGCGGCAGGGGGGCGAGGGCTTCGAAGGCACCGAGGATCGCCAGCAGAAACAGCGCCAGCAGGCGGCCGTCGAGCAGCTCGCCGGCATGGGCGGTCACGTCACCGACAGCCGTCTGCGTCTGAGGCGCCATCTGCATGACGCCGAGCAGGGCGACCCCTGCCAGCGTCAGCCCCAGCAGCGTATGGCTCAGCCAGGTGGCCAGCGCCTGACGACGCGCCTGGGAGCGCTCGATGCGATCACGCTCGGCCTGTTGCTCCGCCAGGCTGGCAAGCTCTGCCTGCCAGCGTCCGTAGATGACCAGCTCGCCCAGGCCCTGCAGGCGCTCCAGCAGACGGGCACGCAGGTGACTGGCGGAGGCCTGATGGCGCATGGCATCGCGGCTGCCAAGATGCCAGGCCAGCCACGGCACCAGCCCCCCAGTCAGCGCCAGCCCCAGCACGGTGATCAGCGCCAATGTCGGCGCGAAGACACCGATCAGCGTACCGGCGGCGAGGATGGCACACACCGCCACCAGTGACGGAATCAGCACGCGCACATAGAGGCTGTCGAGAGCATCGATATCCGCGCCCAGACGCGTCATCAGCTCGCCCTGCCCGGCACGCTGCAGAGCGGCGGGGGAGAGGGGTTCGATGGCGTCGAACAGACGACGACGCAGGCTGGCCAGCAGGCGCAGCGTGCCTTCGTGGGTGGTGACGCGCTCGCCATAGCGTCCGGCGGTGCGCGCCAGTGCCAGTCCGCGCACGCCAGCTGCGGGAGTGAAGAAGTTGAAGGCCTGGGTGGCCGCGACGCTCACGCCGGCTACGGCAGTCGCGGAAAGAAACCATCCCGACAGCGCCAGCAGCCCGGTGGCTGCCAGCAGGGTGATCAGCGCCAGCAGGGCGCCGACACCCAGCCAGCCCCGGTGCTCGCGCATCAACGCCAGGTAGGGACTCAGTTCGCCAAGCGATGGTGGCCGGGCGGTCGGGGGGACGTCAGGGGGTGTCATGCATCACCTCGCGGGCTGGTGGCCTGCAGGTGCCGATCTTCCACCAGGCGGCCGCCTTCGAGACGGATCAGCCGCTGGCAGAGTGGCAGCAGTTCGGGACGATGTGTGAGCAGCAGCAGGGTGCGGCCTTCGCCGAGGCGTTGCAGTGCCCGGATCACACGTGCCTCGCTCTCGGCATCCAGACTGGCGGTGGGTTCGTCCAGCAGCACCAGCGGCGCATCATGCAGGAAGGCGCGCGCCAGCGACAGGCGGCGTGCCTGCCCACCGGACAGTGGCTGACCGCCCTCGCCAAGCGGTGTCGCGAGTCCGTGGGGCAGGCTGGCGTGCCATGTGGACAGGTCGGCCTTGGCCAGCGCGGCCTCGAGTTCGTCGTCGCTGGCCTGAGGCTTCGCCAGTCGCAGGTTGTCGGCCAGCGTGCCGGACAGGACCACCGTTTCCTGGCCCACCCAGGTGGCCGTGCCGGCCGGGAGGCCCTGGGTCAAGGGATGTCCATTCAGAGACAGCATGCCGTCGGCGACCTCGACGAAGCCCAGCAGCAGGTTGAGCAGTGTCGACTTGCCTGCCCCCGAAGAGCCGGTGATGGCGATTCGTTCACCGGCGGCGATCTGCAGTGACAGCGGGCCCAGCGCGGGGGGCGTGTCCGGGAGCTGGCCGGCATGGCGCACGCTCACGTCCTGCAATCTCAGGGCGCTGAAGGTGATGGGGCGGGTCGCGCTGCGAGGCGGCGTGGTGTTCACGTCGTCAGGCGTCTGCTGACGGGAGAAGGGGGTGGCACCGACGATCGGCGCCAGGTCGAGCGCGGCCGCTTCGGCCTCGGCCTTGGCGTGATAATGCACGCCCAGCTCGCGCAGCGGCTGATAGAACTCGGGCGCCAGCACCAGAATGAACAGGGCGGTCTGCAGCGTCAGCGGTGCCTCGTCCCAGGTGCCGAACTGCAGATGACCGAGGAAGTGAAAGCCGAGATAGACCGCCAGCAGCGCGATGGACACGGCGGTAAAGAATTCCAGCACCGTGGAGGACAGGAAGGCGAGGCGCAGCACGCGCATGGTGCGCTTGCGAAAGGCGTGACTGACGGCCTCGACCTGGGCGCCGCGTCTGGCGCTGCCGAACAGCTTGAGCGTCTTCAGGCCGGTGAGCAGGTCCATGAAGTGGCGCCCCATGCGGTCCATCTCCTGGAATTGCTCGCGGGAGCGCTTGCGCGCCGCGATCCCGACCAGAATCATGAAGATGGGTACCAGCGGGGCGGTGATCGCCAGAATCAGGCCCGCCGCCCAGTTGAGCGGAAAGACGACTGCCAGCAGCAGCAACGGGATGAGCCCGGCCAGGCGAGTCTGGGGGCGAAAATCGGCGTAATAGCCATGCAGCGACTCGACCTGGTCCCAGACACGGTTGGCGAGACTGGCGCGGTGCTGGCGATGCACCCACAGTGGGCCGAGTTCGGCGAAGCGCTGCAATAGACGCTCTCGCAGGCGGCGACGGATCTGCTGACTGGCACGGGTGCCAGCGTAGCTGCGCAGCCCGCCAAGCGCGCCTCGCAGCGAGAGGCTGGCGGCGAGTACCGCGATGGCCGGCCACAGTGTCATGAGCGACTCGCGCTCGATCGCCACGCCCTGGGCGAGGCGCGCGATGCTCCACGCCTGTGCCAGCAGCACCAGGGTCGAGAGCAGGGCGCAGCCGATGGCGATGTTCGGCCAGTGGCCGCCAGCTCGGGCCAGGGTCTCCAGCCAGCGGCGTGGCACGAACTCAGACGACGAGGCGTCGGCGTGAAGGGGGGAGGCAACATCAGACGAGGCGGTGGTTCGGGACATGCTGGCTCCTGCCGGTGGTGGCAGAGGGGATGGTGAGAAGGCGCGGGCACCAGGCGTCACGGCGGACGATCATCGGGCGTCAGCTTACCGCCGTGGAGGCGTTGGCACACGGTGACGCACTGTCGCACATCTTCACCTTGCGTATAATATGCCCCCAGTACAGGCTGCCGAATTGAAGCGTGTTGGCCGGGCACCACTTGCCAGGCTGGTTCGAGATCTTGTCGCGCCTCGCGCCCGGCCGTCATCTCGAGACGCTTTTCGACACCCTTCTTGACACTCCCCCTGAAATACTGGACTCCACATGACCGTTCGTACGCGTATCGCACCGTCGCCGACTGGTGATCCCCACGTCGGCACTGCCTATATCGCCCTGTTCAACCAGTGCTTCGCTCGTCAGCATGGTGGCGAGTTCATTCTGCGTATCGAGGATACCGATCAGACCCGCTCCACCGGTGAGTCCGAGCAGATGATTCTCGACTCGCTGCGCTGGCTGGGCATCGAATGGTCGGAAGGTCCGGATGTCGGCGGCCCCCATGGTCCGTATCGCCAGAGCGAGCGTGGCGACATCTATGCCGCGCATTGCCAGCAACTGATCGATGCCGGCCACGCCTTCAAGTGCTTCCGCACCAGCGAGGAGCTGGATGAGCTGCGCGACTCCCGCAAGGCCGAAGGTCTGCACATGGCGCTCAAGCCGTCCGATCTCGCCCTGCCGGCCGAGGAAGTGGCACGTCGTGAAGCGGCGGGTGCGCCCTTCGTCATCCGCATGAACGTACCGGAAAGCGGTACCTGTGTGGTCAAGGACATGCTGCGCGGCGAGATCGAGGTCGACTGGGCCCAGGTCGATGCGCAGATCCTGCTCAAGTCCGATGGCATGCCGACCTACCATCTGGCCAACGTGGTGGATGATCACCTGATGGAGATCACCCACGTGATGCGCGGTGAGGAGTGGATCAACTCGGCGCCCAAGCATCAGCTGCTGTATGAGTACTTCGGCTGGCAGATGCCGGAGCTTTGCCACATGCCGCTGCTGCGCAATCCGGACAAGACCAAGCTGTCCAAGCGCAAGAACCCGACGTCCATCCTGTATTACCGCCGCATGGGCTATCTGCCGGCGGCCGTGATCAACTATCTCGGGCGTCTCGGCTGGTCCATGCCGGACGAGCGCGAGAAGTTCACGTTGAGCGAGATGCAGGAGCACTTCGACATCCAGCGCGTCTCCCTTGGCGGCCCGGTGTTCGATGTCGAGAAGCTCAGCTGGCTGAACGGTCTCTACATCCGTGACCTGTCCGAGGACGAGCTGCTGAGCGAGCTGCGTCAATGGGCCTTCAACGAGTCCTACGTCAAGCAGATCCTGCCGGAAGTGAAGCCGCGCATCGAGACGCTGTCCGAGGCGATTCCGCTGGCGGGGCACTTCTTCTCCGGACTGCCGGCCATCACGCCGGACGACTTCGCCAAGGCCAAGCTTCAGGGCGAAGATCTGGTGCGTCAGATGCAGTTCCTGACCTGGAAGCTCGAGGCCGTGAGCACCTGGGACAAGGAGCACCTGCTGGCGGAAGTGAAGCTGCTGTCCGAGCACTTCGAACTCAAGATGAAGGACTTCCTGGCGCCGGTGTTCGTGGCGGTGACTGGCTCGGCGACCTCCACCTCGGTGATGGATGCGATGGTCATTCTCGGTTCCGACATGACCCGTGCACGTCTGCGTCATGCCGTGGCAGTGCTGGGCGGCGTCTCCAAGAAGGCTGCCAAGCGCTTCGAGAAGGAATATCGCGAGCTGTAAGGGTGTCAGTGATGCCTGAAGGGCCCCCATGGCGAACGTGTGTCATGGGGGCATGCGCTGCAGCAGGGCGCTGAGCCTTCTCAAGGCGCTGTCGGACTGCCCTGGTGGGCCTGATGCGCCGCGCGACGGAATTGTGTGAAAAAGAAGTTGACGACTACGAGGCGGGTCAGTATTATACGCCTCGTTCTTGAGAGACGGGGCCTTAGCTCAGCTGGGAGAGCGCAACACTGGCAGTGTTGAGGTCAGCGGTTCGATCCCGCTAGGCTCCACCAAGTTTCTCAAGCGACTGCGTCCCATTCGTCTAGTGGTCCAGGACACCGCCCTTTCACGGCGGTAACAGGGGTTCGAACCCCCTATGGGACGCCACTCTTCTGACATCTCGAGTCGCCTGTGATGGCCTCGGGAAGTCAACAAAAAGCACACCTTGCGGGGTGTGTTTTTTTTGTCTCTGATTTCGGCTTATGCACAGCCGGTGTGTCGCCCGAAACGCATGTTATCCCCAAGTCGCCCTTGACATCGCTGTTGTGTTGTCCACTGCGCGGCCAGGACGTGAACTTTCCTCATACTCCCCCTCGAAGTGCGGCCATCCGGTCTGCACTTGCTCCTGCATGCCAAAATTTTCTTTTATATCAATGGCTTATAAGCTGGTTAAAAATTGTGCAATCTGTTGGTAAGCCCGCTGTCATGCAGGTTGGAAGCGCTTGTCTAAGGGTTATCAACGAGGTTATCCACAGATAGTGTGGAAAAAGGCAGCGCAGCGTGACGGTGACAGGGTTGTTGCAATGCGGCATCAAGAAAGCGCCGATTCCAACGTCTCGCTGACGCTGGAATCGGCGCTTTTCATCGGGCGGCTTGCACGGCTAGCAGGACGTCATTCGTTCAGTGCCTGATTCGCTGCGCGATGACGCGGGCGAGGCCGCTTCGAGTGGGGAGGGCTCGCCTCATCTGGCCAGGCGCTTGAGCAGCGAGGAGGTGTCCCAGCGGCCGCCCCCCATGCTCTGGACGTCGGCATAGAACTGATCGACCAGCGCCGTCACCGGCAGGCTTGCCTCGATGCGGCGTGCCTCCGCCAGACAGATGTCGAGGTCCTTGCGCATCCAGTCGACGGCGAAGCCGTGCTCGTACTCATCGCGGATCATGGTGGCGTGTCGGTTCTCCATCTGCCACGAGCCCGCTGCGCCCTTGGAGATCACCTCGATCACCGCCTCGCGATCCAGTCCCGCCTGCTCGGCGAAGTGCAGTCCCTCGGAGAGCGCTTGAACCAGTCCGGCGATGCAGATCTGGTTGACCATCTTGGTGGTCTGGCCGGCACCGGTCTCCCCGATACGCTTCACCATGCGCCCGTAATGCGCCAGTACCGGTGCTGCGCGATCGTAATCTTGCGGGTCACCGCCGCACATGATGGTCAGCGCGCCATTGATGGCCCCCTGCTGGCCGCCAGACACGGGGGCGTCCACGAAGCCGACCGAATGCTCGCGCGCCGCCACGGACAGCTCTCGCGCCAGATCAGCGCTGGCCGTGGTGTGATCCACCAGCAGTCCTCCCTCCGACAGACCGGCCAGTACGCCATCGGCGCCGTAGGTGACGCTGCGCACGTCATCATCATTGCCGACGCACATCAGCACGATCTCGGCGCCTTCCGCGGCTTCTCGCGGCGTGGCGTGATGGGTGCCACCGTACTCCTCGCACCACTGTTCGGCGCGCGAGCGGGTCCGGTTGTAGACGCGCACTTCCCATCCTGCGCGTGTCAGGTGGCCGGCCATGGGGTGACCCATGACGCCGAGTCCGATGAAGGCGGCAATGCGTGGCGTTGCGTGTGTCTCTGACATGCGAAGGGCTCCTGGCCATCTATCAGCGAAAGGCGGACTTGCTGGGCATGACGGCGGTGTCGGTACCGCGTGACATTACGCTAGCACGTCTGGCGTGGGGCGAGGGACTGTATATGACTGATGGCTTGTGCAGGAGGGGTGGCAGGGGCGTGAGGCAGGCGAGCAGGGCAGGGGCGTCAGAAACGAAAAAACCGCCTCCTGAGAGGCGGTTTCGGTCGGCTGCCGGGGTGCGACGTGGCTTACTTGGCCGGGTAGTCGCGCTGCGGGTGGCCGGTGTAGAGCTGGCGCGGGCGGCCGATACGATGGCCGCCGGCGATCATCTCGTTCCAGTGGGAGATCCAGCCGATGGTGCGTGACATGGCGAAGATGACCGTGAACATGTTGGTCGGGATGCCGATCGCCTTGAGGATGATGCCGGAGTAGAAGTCGACATTCGGGTACAGCTTGCGCTCGATGAAGTACTCGTCTTCCAGTGCGATCTGCTCCAGACGCTTGGCGATCTTGAGCTGCGGATCGTCGGCCATACCCAGCTGCTCCAGCACCTCGTCACAGGTCTCCTTCATGACCTTGGCGCGCGGATCGAAGTTGCGATAGACGCGGTGACCGAAGCCCATCAGCTTGAACGGGTCATCCTTGTCCTTGGCCTTGTCGATGAAGCGCTGGATGTTCTCCTCGGAATCCTCACCGATCTCATCGAGCATGTTGAGCACGGCCTCGTTGGCGCCGCCGTGTGCCGGGCCCCAGAGTGCCGCGATGCCGGCGCTGATGCAGGCGAACGGATTGGCACCGGTGGAGCCTGCCAGACGCACGGTGGAGGTCGAGGCATTCTGCTCGTGGTCGGCGTGGAGCATGAAGATGGTGTCCATCGCCTTGGCGAACACCGGGTTGATCTTGTACTCCTCACACGGATTGCCGAACATCATGTACAGGAAGTTCTCGCCGTAGGAGAGGTCATTGCGCGGGTACATGAACGGCTGGCCGATGTTGTACTTGTGGCACATGGCCGCAAGGGTCGGCATCTTGGCGATCAGGCGCACCGCACTGACGTAGCGTTCCTTCTCGTTGTTGATGTTCAGATTGTCGTGGTAGAAGGCGGCCAGGCCACCGACGACGCCACACAGGATCGCCATCGGGTGGGCATCACGACGGAAGCCCTTGAAGAAGTTGACGATCTGCTCGTGCACCATGGTGTGGTTGCCGATCAGTTGCGCGAACTTGTCGTACTCTTCCTTGTTCGGCAGCTCTCCGAACAGCAGCAGGTAGCACAGCTCTATATAGTTGGAGCTCTTGGCCAGCTGGTCGATGGGGTAGCCGCGATGCAGCAGGACGCCTTTCTGGCCATCGATGAAGGTGATGGAAGATTCGCAGGCGGCGGTGGAGACGAAGCCCGGGTCGTAGGTGAACATGCCTTCGGCGGTCAGGCCGCGGACATCGATGACGTCCTGGCCGAGCGTGCCGGAATAGACCGGAAATTCGATGGTCTTGTCGATACCGTCTACCGTCAGTGTCGCTTTCTTGTCAGTCATGCCGACCTCCTCATTATTCGCGTAACTCTTTGACTTGCTTGCCATGCCGGGCTTGCATCAATCCCGCCCACTATAGAAGCCCGCCAAAGATTGTCAATTCGCCACTCGGCGTAGAGACGTGCGATGCTGCGCTGTGCGTCAGTTTCCCGACGTTTGTCGTTCCATGCCCTTCAGGTTGCGTCCTGATCGCCGCATTTTGTGCAATTCGTGGTTGCGGCTATGCGACGTCGTGTCATTTGTCATGCCAATGGCCAACCCCTATAATCCTCCGTCGCGCGACTGGCGGGAAATTCGGCTCGGTACCGTGGATGGCCTGCGCCCGAGACCCTTCCTCAAACCACCGCCCCTGCGGGCTTGCGTCCGTGTTGGGCCAAGAGAGTGTGTAAGAGCCGTGAATAGCAAACGACCCGTAAATCTCGATCTGACGACGATCAAATTCCCTCTCCCTGCCCTTACTTCAATCACTCACCGTATTACCGGCGTGATTCTGTTCGTGGGCCTGGTGTTCGCGTTGTGGGCACTCGATGCCTCGCTGTCCTCCCCGGAAGGGTTCGAGGCAGTGCGTGACACCCTGGCAACCAATTTCCTTGCCAAGATCGTGGCCTGGGGCCTGCTGTCTGCCCTCGGTTTCCATTTCGTGGCAGGTATCAAGCACCTGCTGATGGACATGGACATTGGTGTCGAACTTGAAAGTGCGAATCGCAAGGCGCAGGTCACTGTCGTGATCAGTGCCGTTCTCGTGGTCCTGGCGGGAGTCTGGGTATGGTAAACAACATCACCAATTTCAGTCGCAGTGGTCTGTCTGACTGGGTGCTGCAGCGTGTGTCTGCCGTGGTTCTGGCAGCCTATTCCGTGTTCATGGTCGGCTATCTCCTGCTGCACCCGAACCTCGATTACGCCACCTGGAGTGGTCTGTTCGAGAACACGGCAATGCGCATCTTCTCTCTGATGGCATTCATCGCGATTGCCGCACACGCCTGGATCGGTCTGTGGACCGTGGCGACCGATTACATGAAGCCGACCGCGTTGCGCTTCGGTTTCCAGGTCTTCGTCATCCTTGCGTTGTTCATCTTCTTGGTCTGGGGCGTTCAAGTCCTGTGGGGAGCCTGATACATGTCCACCATGCGTAGCCTGACATTCGACGCGATCATCATCGGCGGCGGCGGCGCTGGCCTGCGTGCCGGTCTCGAACTGTCCCAGTCCGGCAAGAAGACTGCCGTGCTGTCCAAGGTCTTCCCGACCCGCTCGCACACTGTCTCTGCCCAGGGCGGTATCACCTGTGCCATCGCCTCTGCTGATCCGAACGACGATTGGCGCTGGCACATGTATGACACCGTCAAGGGCGGCGATTACATCGCTGACCAGGACGCGGCTGAATACATGTGTACCGAAGGCCCGAAGGCGGTCTTCGAGCTGGAGCACATGGGTCTGCCGTTCTCTCGCTTCGACAATGGCCGCATCTATCAGCGTCCGTTCGGTGGCCAGTCCAAGGACTTCGGCAAGGGTGGCCAGGCAGCACGTACGTGCGCCGCGGCTGACCGTACCGGCCACGCGCTGCTGCACACGCTGTATCAGGCCAACCTGAAAAACGGCACCGTCTTCCTCGACGAGTGGTACGCCATCGACCTGGTCAAGAATGCCAACGGCGACATCGTCGGTGTGATTGCCCTGTGCATCGAGACTGGCGAGACCGTCGTCGTCAAGTCCAAGGCCACCGTTCTGGCCACCGGTGGTGCGGGCCGTATCTACGCCTCCACCACCAATGCCCTGATCAACACCGGTGACGGTATCGGCATGGCACTGCGTGCCGGCCTGCCGGTCCAGGACATGGAAATGTGGCAGTTCCACCCGACCGGTATCCACGGTGCGGGCGTGCTGGTCACGGAAGGCTGCCGTGGTGAAGGTGGCTACCTGGTCAACAAGGACGGCGAGCGCTTCATGGAGCGTTACGCGCCGAATGCCAAGGACCTCGCGGGCCGTGACGTCGTCGCGCGCTCCATGGTCATGGAGATCCTCGAAGGTCGTGGTTGTGGCGAGAATGGCGATCACGTCTTCCTGAAGCTGGATCACCTCGGTGAGGAAGTGCTCAACAAGCGCCTGCCGGGTATCTCCGAGCTGTCCAAGACCTTCGCGCACGTCGATCCGACCAACGCGCCGATCCCGGTCGTGCCGACCTGTCACTACATGATGGGTGGTATCGCCACCAACGTGCACGGTCAGGCCATCGCGCAGAACGAAGACGGCACCGACCGCATCGTCAACGGCCTCTATGCCGTGGGTGAAGTGGCCTGCGTCTCCGTTCACGGTGCCAACCGTCTGGGCGGCAACTCGCTGCTGGATCTGGTCGTCTTCGGCCGCGCGGCAGGCAAGTACATCGAGAGCGCGCTCAACGAAGGCATCGAGTACCTCGAGCCGACCCAGAGCGACATCGATTCTGCCCTGGTGCGTCTGAATCGCTGGAACGAGTCCGAAAGCGGCGAGTCCGTGCCGGAACTCAAGCGCGAACTGCAGCAGATCATGCAGAACTCCTTCGGCGTCTTCCGTCAGGAAGACAAGATGGAAGAAGGCGTCAAGCAGCTGTCCGAGCTGCGTGAGCGTATCGCCAAGGCGGGTCTGGCTGACAAGTCCCAGGTCTTCAATACCGCGCGTATCGAAGCCCTTGAGCTGGACAACCTGATGGAAGTGGCGGAAGCCACCGCCATTGCGGCCCTGACCCGCAAGGAAAGCCGTGGTGCCCACTCCCGTTACGACTTCCCGGATCGTGATGACGAGAACTGGCTCAAGCACTCTCTGTTCTTCCCGAACGAGAAGCGTGTCGGCAAGCGTGACGTGAACTTCGCGCCGAAGACCGTCGAGCGTTTCGAGCCGAAGATTCGTACCTACTGAGTCTGACAAGCACCAGTTCGCACTCGCTCGAGTTCACGCTCGCTTGAGTTCGCCGTGATCCAGGTGCGTGCAGGGCATCGCACGCACCTGACCCGTTTGCCCGGAGGGGAAACCATGCTTCAGGTATCCATATACCGCTACAACCCTGAAACCGATACTGCGCCGTACATGCAGGAGTTTCAGGTCGACACCCAGGGCCGTGACCTGATGGTGTTGAACGTGATGGAAATGCTCAAGGAACAGGACAGCTCGCTGGCCTATCGTCGCAGCTGCCGCGAAGGTGTCTGTGGTTCCGACGGCATGAACATGAACGGCAAGAACGGCCTGACCTGTGTCACCGCGCTGTCCGAAGTCGTCAAGGACAACAAGCTGGTGCTGCGTCCGTTGCCGGGCCTGCCGGTCGTGCGTGACCTGGTCGTCGACATGAGCCTGTTCTACAAGCAGTACGAGCGCATCCAGCCGTACCTGCTCAACGACACGCCGGCCCCGGCCATCGAGCGTCTGCAGTCGCCGGAAGACCGCGACAAGCTCGACGGTCTCTATGAATGCATCCTGTGTGCCTGCTGCTCGACGGCCTGCCCGTCCTTCTGGTGGAACCCGGACAAGTTCGTCGGTCCGAGTGGTCTGCTGCAGGCCTATCGCTTCCTGGCCGACTCGCGTGACACGGCCACCAAGGAGCGTCTGAGCGAACTGGACGACCCGTTCTCCGTATTCCGCTGTCGCGGAATCATGAATTGTGTCGCGGTTTGCCCGAAAGGTCTGAACCCGACACGTGCCATCGGCAAGATTCGTGAGCTTTTGCTGGCAAACGCCACTTAAAAGCCGAGCGCTAGCTTGTTATGATTGCACGTCAGCTGCGGCAGGGTGTCACACCTTGTCGCAGCGCACAGCTTGCTGGAGCCGGTGCCTTGTGCACCGGCTTTTGACGATAAAAGAAGACTCAGATGGTGAAGGCCTCCATGGTTTCGCCATACAGGGCATAATCGAGTGACGCCGACAGCGCTTGTCCGGCGCCTACCCCACCCCATCAGTCAGGGTGACCGAGAGATGCAAGAAGGCACAATGGAGTTGATGTGGCGCACTTCCCATATGAGCGGCGGGAATGTCCACTACGTAGAAGATCTCTACGAGCGTTATCTTGTCGACCCGAACGAGGTTCCCGACGAGTGGCGCAACTACTTTGATACTCTGCCGCGTCATGACGGCAGCCCCTCCCAGGATGTTCCGCTGACCCCGATCCGTGAGCAGTTCTACGAGATGGGTCGCAACAGTCGCCGCTCGGTGGCTGTCTCGGCGGGCGAGAGCAGCGAGAACAAGAAGCAGGTTCGTGTTCTTCAGCTGATCAACGCCTATCGCTTCCGTGGCCACCAGAAGGCGGACATCGATCCCCTCGGTCTGCGCAAGCCGGCACCGATTCCTGATCTTGAGCTTTCCTTCCACCAGCTGTCCTCCGCTGACATGGACGTCGAGTTCCAGACCGGCTCGCTGTTCCTCGGCAAGGACGTTGCACCGCTGAAGGAAATTCACGCCGCGCTGGAGCAGACCTACTGCCGCAGCATCGGCGCCGAGTTCATGCACATCGTCAATACGGAAGAGAAGCGCTGGCTGCAGCAGCGTTTCGAGTCCGTGCGTTCCAAGCCGAACTTCTCACGCGATGTCCGCCATCACGTGCTGGAACGTCTGACCGCCGCCGAAGGTCTCGAGAGCTACCTCGCCAGCAAGTACCCGGGGACCAAGCGCTTTGGTCTGGAAGGCGGCGAATCCTTCATTCCGATGATGGATGAGCTGATCCAGCGCAGCGGCAAGTACGGTACCAAGGAAGTCGTGATCGGCATGGCTCACCGTGGCCGCCTCAACCTGCTGGTCAATCTGCTGGGCAAGAGCCCGTCCGAGCTGATCGAGGAATTCGACGGCAAGAAGCAGATCGCCAAGGGCTCCGGTGACGTGAAGTACCACCAGGGCTTCAGCTCGAATGTCATGACACCGGGCGGCGAAGTCCACCTGGCACTGGCGTTCAACCCGTCGCACCTGGAGATCGTCTCTCCGGTGGTCGAGGGCTCGGTGCGTGCCCGTCAGGATCGTCGTGAAGACGCCGAGGGTGACAGCGTACTGCCGATTTCCATCCACGGTGACGCGGCATTCGCCGGTCAGGGCGTGGTGATGGAAACCTTCCAGATGTCGCAGACCCGTGCCTACAAGACGGGGGGTACCGTTCACGTCGTCATCAACAACCAGGTGGGCTTCACCACCTCGCGTGCCGATGACGCGCGTTCCACCGAATACTGCACCGACATCGCCAAGATGGTTCAGGCGCCGATCATCCACGTCAATGGTGACGACCCGGACGCCGTGCTGCACGCCGCCCAGGTCGCCATCGACTATCGCCAGCAGTTCAAGCGTGACGTGGTGATCGACCTCGTGTGCTACCGCAAGCGCGGTCACAACGAGGCGGACGAGCCGTCCGGCACCCAGCCGCTGATGTACGCCAAGATCAAGTCCCAGAAGACCGCTCGCGAGAAGTATGCGCAGCGTCTGGTCGAGGAAGGCGTGCTCAGCGAGGAAGAGACCCGGCAGCTGGTGGATCAGTACCGCGCGGATCTCGATGCCGGCAATCACGTCGCCAATGCCCTCGTGAAGCAGCCGAATACCGGTCTGTTCGTCGATTGGACGCCGTACCTGGGCCACGAGTGGACCGGCGATGCCGATACCTCGATGGACATGAAGCAGCTGCAGGCGCTCGCCAACAAGATGTGCGAAGTGCCGGACGGCGTCTCGGTCCAGCGTCAGGTCAACAAGATCTACGAAGACCGTCGCAAGATGGCCGCCGGCGGCATGCCGCTGAACTGGGGCTTCGCCGAGACGCTGGCCTACGCCACCCTGGTGGATGCCGACCATCCGGTACGCATCACTGGCCAGGACGTGGGTCGTGGCACCTTCTCCCACCGTCACGCGGTGGTGCACAACCAGAATGATGGCAATACCTACGTGCCGCTGCAGCACATCAAGGATGGTCAGGCGACCTTCACCATCCATGACTCCTACCTCTCCGAGGAAGCGGTGCTGGCCTTCGAATACGGCTACGCCACGACCATGCCGACGGCATTGGTGGTGTGGGAAGCCCAGTTCGGTGACTTCGCCAACGGTGCCCAGGTGGTGATGGACCAGTTCATCTCCTCCGGCGAGAGCAAGTGGGGCCGCCTGTGCGGTCTGACCATGCTGCTGCCGCACGGTTACGAAGGGCAGGGGCCGGAGCACAGCTCCGCGCGCCTCGAGCGCTATCTCCAGCTGTGTGCCGAGCACAACATGCAGGTGTGCATGCCGACCACGCCGGCGCAGATCTATCATCTGCTGCGTCGTCAGGTCATCCGCTCGCTGCGCAAGCCGCTGGTCGTGTTGTCGCCCAAGTCACTGCTGCGTCACAAGGAAGCGACTTCCACCCTCGACGAGCTGGCCGATGGCCGCTTCGAGATGGTGCTGGCCGACAAGGGCAATCTTGAAGCTTCCAAGGTCAAGCGCGTCGTGCTGTGTGCCGGCAAGGTCTATTACGACCTGGCAGGCTATCGCGCCGAGCAGGGCCGTGAAGACGTTGCCATCATCCGTGTCGAGCAGCTCTATCCCTTCCCGAAGGAAGAGCTCCAGGCCGCCATCGCCGACTACGAGAATCTCGAGCAGGTGATGTGGTGCCAGGAAGAGCCGCTCAACCAGGGTGCCTGGTATCAGAGTCAGCACCACATGCGTCAGGTCGCTGATCAGCATCGTCAGGGCCTCGGCATGAGCCTGGCCTTCGCCGGACGCCCGGCCTCTGCGGCGCCTGCCGCGGGCTACATGTCCGTTCATAACGAACAGCAGCGCCAGCTGGTCGACGACGCCTTCAACAAGTAAAGGCCCGCGACCCGCAAGGGCACCGAGAGAGAATCGAGTTAAGGAACTCCAATGGCTATCGATATCAAAGCGCCGTCTTTTCCGGAATCCGTCGCCGAAGGCACAGTGGCGACCTGGCACAAGCAGCCCGGTGACAGCGTCGAGCGCGACGAGCTGATCGTCGAGATCGAGACTGACAAGGTGGTGCTGGAAGTGGTGGCACCGCAGAACGGCACCCTGGGCGAGATCAAGGTCCAGGAAGGTGAGACCTGCGAGTCCGAGCAGGTACTGGGTACCATCGGTGACGCAGACGCCGCATCTTCCGACGAGAAGAAGCAGGCGCCCGCTGAAGGCAAGGACGACGCCAAGGCCGAGAGCAAGCCGGCCGCCGGTGGCGAAGGCGAGACGCTGGAAGTCAAGGCGCCGAGCTTCCCGGAATCCGTCGCGGAAGGCACTGTCGCCACCTGGCACAAGAAGGTCGGTGACGCCTGTGAGCGTGATGAGCTGATCGTCGAGATCGAGACTGACAAGGTCGTGCTGGAAGTCGTGGCTCCGGCAGATGGCGCCCTGAGCGAGATCAAGGTTCAGGAAGGCGAGACCTGCGAGACCGAAGCCGTGCTGGCACTGTTCAGTGCTGGCGCTTCCGGTGCCGCTGCTCCGGCCGCTGAGGAAAGCGACAGCAAGTCCGACGAAGGTCAGGACGAGAAGGTCGGTGACAAGATTCTCGCGCCGGCCGCTCGCAAGATGGTTGCCGAGCACGATCTGGACGTCAGCAAGCTGGTCGGTACCGGCAAGGGCGGTCGCGTGCTGAAGGAAGACGTGGCCAAGGCCGTCAAGGAAGGCACCGCAGCCAAGTCCGCTGCCAAGCCTGCTGCCGCACCGAAGGCCGCTGCACCGAAGGCCGCTCCGGCCTTCGAGGGCGAGCGTCCCGAGAAGCGCGTGCCGATGAGCCGCATGCGTCAGACCATCGCCAAGCGCCTGGTCAATGCCCAGCAGACCGCCGCCATGCTCACCACGTACAACGAAGTGGACATGAGTGCGGTGATGGAGCTGCGCAAGCAGTACAAGGACACCTTCCAGAAGGTGCACGACACCAAGCTCGGCTTCATGGGCTTCTTCGTCAAGGCGGCCACCGAAGCGCTCAAGCGCTTCCCGGACGTCAATGCCTCCATCGACGGCACCGACATCGTCTACCACGGTTACCAGGACATCGGCGTTGCCGTGTCGTCCGATCGTGGTCTGGTCGTGCCGGTCCTGCGTGATACCGACAGCATGAAGCTTGCCGATGTCGAAAAGACCATCGTCGACTTCGGTCAGCGCGCGCGCGCCGGCAAGCTGGGCATCGATGAGATGCAGGGCGGCACCTTCACCATCACCAACGGCGGCATCTTCGGTTCCCTGATGTCCACGCCGATCCTGAATCCGCCGCAGACCGCCATCCTGGGCATGCACAAGATCCAGGAGCGCCCGATGGCCGTGAACGGTCAGGTCGTCATCCGTCCGATGATGTATCTGGCGCTGTCCTACGACCACCGCATGATCGACGGCAAGGATGCAGTCCAGTTCCTCGTCGCCATCAAGGACCTGCTGGAAGATCCGGCTCGTTTCCTGCTCGACGTCTGAGACTGCAACGCCTCACGCCCGGGGCTTCCCCGGGCGTGTGCGGCCCCGATGGGTGACAGGTTGCCCATCGGGATGCCAATCCGAATCGAACTGCACCAACAGGAAGAGACATGGCCGATAAATTTGATGTAATCGTCATTGGCGCGGGCCCCGGTGGCTATGTGGCTGCCATCCGCGCGGCTCAGCTGGGTCTGAAGACTGCCTGCGTCGAGAAGTGGGTCAACAAGGAAGGCAAGACCGTCCACGGCGGCACCTGCCTGAACGTCGGCTGCATCCCGTCCAAGGCGCTGCTGGAAACCTCTCACAAGTTCGTCGAGGCACGTGACGAGTTCGCCGAGCTGGGCATCAAGGCCGATGGCGTCGAGATCGACGTGGCCAAGATGATCGAGCGCAAGGCGCAGATCGTGAAGAACCTGACCGGCGGCATTTCCGGTCTGTTCAAGGCCAATGGCGTGACCGCCCTGGAAGGTACCGGCAAGGTGCTGCCCAACAAGCAGGTCGAAGTCACCGGTCACGACGGCGAGAAGGCGACCTACGACGCCGAGAACATCGTCATCGCGTCCGGTTCCGTGCCGGTCGAGATTCCGCCGACGCCGCTGACCGAAGGTCTGATCGTCGATTCCACCGGCGCGCTCGAATTCACCGAGACGCCGAAGCGTCTGGGCGTCATCGGTGCCGGTGTCATCGGTCTCGAGCTGGGTAGCGTGTGGAGCCGTTGCGGTTCTGAAGTCACCGTGCTGGAAGCGGTCGACAGCTTCCTGCCGATGGTCGATGCCGCTGTCGCCAAGGAAGCCCAGAAGCTGCTCAAGAAGCAGGGTCTGGACATCAAGCTCGGCGCCCGTGTGACCGGTTCCGACATCAAGGACAGTGAAGTCGTCGTCAAGTACACCGACGCCAACGGCGAGCAGGAACAGACCTTCGACAAGGTCATCGTCGCGGTCGGCCGTCGTCCGTACACCCAGAGCTTGCTCGACAGCGATGTCGGCATCAATCTGGACGAGCGCGGCTTCATCCACGTCGATGACCAGTGCGCGACCAGCGTGCCGGGTGTCTACGCCATCGGTGACGTGGTACGTGGCCCGATGCTGGCCCACAAGGCCTCCGAAGAGGGCGTGATGGTTGCCGACATCATCGCCGGCCACAAGGCCGAGATGAATTACGACGCCATCCCGAGCATCATCTACACCTTCCCGGAAGTTGCTTGGGTCGGCAAGACCGAGCAGCAGGCCAAGGCCGAAGGCATTGAAGTCAAGACCGGCAGCTTCCCGTTCGCGGCAAGCGGTCGTGCCATGGCCAACAATGCCACTGAAGGTCTGGCCAAGATCATTGCCGACGCTGAGACTGATCGCGTCCTGGGTGTTCACATCATCGGCCAGCATGCCGGTGAGCTGATCGCTCAAGGCGTGACGGCCCTCGAGTTCGGCGCCAGCGCCGAAGACCTCGCGCTGATCTGCACGGCTCACCCGACACTGTCGGAAGCCGTACACGAAGCCGCGCTGGCCGTTGACGGGCATGCGATTCACATCGCAAACCGCAAGAAGCGCAAGTAAGCGTCCTTCCGAACAAGAGGCGCGTCGCCCCGGCCAGGCCGGGGCGAACGGTGGCAGCCGCATCTCGCGACTGCCGTTCGAGTCTAATGCAACCAATGGCATGACACGATGAACCTTCACGAGTATCAGGCAAAACAACTGTTTGCCGACTATGGCCTGCCGGTGTCCAAGGGCTTCGCCGTTGACACCCCGGAAGACGCTGCTGAAGCGTGCAAGAAGATTGGCGGCGACAAGTGGGTCGTCAAGGCACAGGTCCACGCAGGTGGCCGCGGCAAGGCCGGCGGCGTCAAGCTGGTCGAGAGCGCACAAGCCGCTTCCGACTTCGCTTCCCAGTGGCTGGGCAAGAACCTGGTGACCTACCAGACTGACGCGAATGGTCAGCCGGTCACCAAGATTCTCGTCGAGAACTGCACCGACATCGCCGAAGAACTGTACCTGGGTGCCGTCGTCGACCGTACCACTCGTCGCATCGTCTTCATGGCTTCCACCGAAGGCGGCGTGGAAATCGAGAAGGTTGCCGAAGAGACACCGGAAAAGATCCTGAAAGCCGAGATCGATCCGCTGGTCGGCGCTCAGCCGTACCAGGCGCGTGAACTGGCCTTCAAGCTGGGTCTGAACCCGACCCAGATCAAGCAGTTCACCAAGATCTTCCTGGGTCTGGCGAAGATGTTCGCCGACAAGGATTTCGCGCTGCTGGAAATCAACCCGCTGGTCATCACCGACGAAGGCAACCTCCACTGCCTCGACGGCAAGATCAACATCGATGCCAACGCCGTCTACCGTCACCCGGACCTGCAGGCGATGCACGATCCGTCTCAGGAAGACGAGCGTGAAGCGCATGCTGCCAAGTTCGAACTGAACTACGTTGCCCTCGACGGCAACATCGGCTGCATGGTCAACGGCGCAGGCCTGGCGATGGGCACCATGGACATCGTCAACCTGTCTGGCGGCAAGCCGGCCAACTTCCTCGACGTGGGTGGCGGTGCTACCAAGGAACGCGTTGCAGAAGCGTTCAAGATCATCCTGTCCGACGACAACGTCAAGGCTGTTCTGGTGAACATCTTCGGCGGCATCGTGCGTTGCGACATGATCGCCGAAGGCATCATCGGTGCCGTCGAGCAGGTCGGTGTCAACGTACCGGTCGTGGTGCGTCTGGAAGGCAACAACGCTGAACTCGGCGCCAAGAAGCTGGCCGAAAGCGGTCTGAACATCATCGCTGCTACCAGCCTGACTGACGCGGCGCAGCAGGTTGTCAAAGCTGCGGAGGGCAAGTAATGAGCATTTTGATCGACAAGAACACCAAGGTGATCTGCCAGGGCTTCACTGGCGGCCAGGGTACCTTCCACTCTGAACAAGCCATCGCCTACGGCACCAAGATGGTCGGTGGCGTGACGCCGGGCAAGGGTGGTCAGACTCACCTGGGCCTGCCGGTGTTCAACACCGTCGCGGAAGCCGTTGCCGAGACTGGCGCTGAAGCGTCCGTCATCTACGTGCCGGCACCGTTCTGCAAGGATTCCATCCTTGAAGCGGCCAATGCAGGCATCAAGCTGATCGTCTGCATCACCGAAGGCGTGCCGACTCTCGACATGCTGGAAGTCAAGGTCAAGTGCGACGAGCTGGGCGCGCGTCTGATCGGTCCGAACTGCCCGGGTGTCATCACTCCGGGTGAGTGCAAGATCGGCATCATGCCGGGTCACATCCACCAGCCGGGCAAGGTTGGTATCGTGTCTCGTTCAGGCACCCTGACCTATGAAGCCGTCAAGCAGACCACTGACCACGGTTTCGGTCAGTCCAGCTGTGTCGGTATCGGTGGCGACCCGATTCCGGGTTCCAACTTCATCGACATCCTCGAGCTGTTCGAGAAGGACCCGAAGACCGAAGCCATCGTCATGATCGGCGAGATCGGCGGTTCCGCTGAAGAAGAAGCGGCTGCCTACATCAAGGCGAACGTCACCAAGCCGGTCGTCTCCTACATCGCTGGTGTGACTGCGCCTCCGGGCAAGCGCATGGGCCATGCAGGCGCCATCATCTCCGGCGGCAAGGGTACTGCCGACGAGAAGTTCGCGGCTCTGGAAGAAGCTGGCGTCAAGACTGTGCGTTCACTCGCAGAGATCGGCGATGCCATCAAGGAAGTCACTGGCTGGTAAGCCTGTGATCTCCTGACAGCGCTCGGCGGCAACGCTGAGCGCATGTCATCGAAAGGGCAGACCCACCGGGTCTGCCCTTTTTTCATGTCTGTCATTCGGTGAGGGAGTCATTGTCGGGAGCGATAGCTCATGCAAATGCGCATCACATCGCCTTCGCCACTCCAGACGGCAGGTGCGTTTGGATCAAGCAATTGCTAATCTGATGAGGTTCATTGGCACCTGACCAAGCGACACGTGCAGATGCCCCACGGCGAAACACGACTCACAGATGAGGATGTTCCATGCTCAAGACCTTCCCCGCCGTCACGCGTTCCGCCCGCCTGCTGGCGCTGCTGTCTCTGCCGTTGGTTACCTGCATTCCGCTGATGGCCAGTGCAGATTCCGGCGCCGCGGCAGCGTCCGCTCCTGAAGCCTCGGCGAGCATGCAGGTGCCTACCAAGGGCATCGAGTCCGTGACCAGTCGTGAGGATGTCACCACCGTCCAGGCGCGTCTGGAGAAGGCGCTCGAGGCCAAGGGGCTGACGCTGTTCAGCGTCATCGAGCATGAGGCGGGTGCCGAGAAGGTGGGGATGGAGCTTCCTGCCACGCATACCGTCATCTTCGGCAACCCCAAGGTCGGTACCCTGTTGATGCAGTGCAATGGTTCGGCTGCGCTGGATCTCCCGCAGAAGATGCTGATCCGTGCCGTGGAAGGGGGCAGCGTGATCGAGTGGAATGATCCGCAGTATCTGGCCAATCGTCATGATCTGGATGACTGCAAGCTGCCGCTGGACAAGATCGGTGGACTGCTCAAGGGCCTGGCGGCCGAGGCAGCGGGGCAATGAGACGTGAAGACGCCATGTTTCAGCGCTGATCCTCCCAGTCTGGACGACACTGACACGAGCATTGACATCAGGCACTGACATCCGTTTCTGACATTGCACAGGACGAAAAAAGCCGGACTCCCTGAGGAGTCCGGCTTTTTCATGTGTCACCGCTCGCTTTTCTGCAAGCCGTCCTGCCGTGAGTCCTACAGGGCTTCGCCGTTGTGCTTGAGCCACTGTACCGCGCGGTCCGGGTAGTCCGTGAAGACGCCATCGACATCGGCGTCGACGAAGAACACGCGCAGCATGTCATCATAATCGCTGGCCCAGTCAGGGATGCGACCCTCATCAAGCCGGAAGGTATAGGGCATCACGATCAGGCCTGCCGCATGCGCTTCCTTGACCAGCGGCGTGACCTTGATGTCGTCCCGGGTCGAGCTGTCCTCGATCACCATCGGCTTCCACGGCCCGATGCCATCGGCATAGCCGGCAATCCGCTGCATGGCCCCATCCTGGTACATCCAGTCATAGCTGTAGGGCTCGAGCTTGCCATCCGAGCCCGGCTGGAAGGTCATGTCCCAACTGGTCTCGCCCATCAGCTGCACCAGTCGCAGGTCCATGCCCAGCTCGGGCTGCAGCGTGTCGTGGATGCGTTCGAGTCCATTGGGATCAAAGACCTGCACGATGGCATTGTCGTCATGGTCCACATAGCCGTACTGCTTGAGCGTCTCGAGGACGGCTCTGGAGATTTCCTTGCCCTCGGACTGATGGAACCAGGGGGCCTTGATCTCGACATACAGGCCGACATCACGGCCCGTGGAGTGATTCAGGCCCTGAATCATCTCGATCTCCTCGCTCAGCGTATGCAGACCGAAGTGGGACTTGCCCAGCGGGAAGCGCTCGGGGTAATCCGTGACACGCTCGCCATCCTTGACGGTGAAGCCCTCGCTGAAGGCCAGCTTGCGCAGCTCATCCAGGGTGAAGTCGATGGCATAGTAGCGGCCATCCTCACGAGCGCGGTCCGGGAAGACATCGGCGACATTGGTCACGCGATCCAGAAAGCGATCATGCAGCACCACCAGCTGATCATCCTTGCTCATCACCACGTCCTGCTCAAGGAAGTCGGCACCCTGGGCATAGGCCATCGACTTGGCGGCCAGCGTGTGCTCGGGCAGGTAGCCCGAGGCACCACGGTGAGCCACGACGACCTTGTCGGTGCCATGGCCGGGGTCGATGCTGCGCAGCGTCGCGTCATCGGCGAGGGCAGTGGAGGCCGTGGTCACAAGCAATGCGCCCATCACGCCAAGACGCGTGAGTGAGCGGTGAGTCAGGAAATGAGGGGAGCCGGACATGTAGGATCACCTTGGATGTGGTTATTGTATGGACGTTCAACATCGAATCATTACCATAACAAACACTTATCCAAATGGCGATGAGCAATGGAAATGAATGATGATGCGCTGGAGCTGTCCGGCAGAGGCGGGTCGCTGGGGGTCAGGCCGAGGGCGAGCGACGATTGAGCAGGCGGGCCAGCATGCCGCGTCCCGCCATCACGAAGAACACCGGGGCACCGGCGATCAGGTAGAAATAGAAGGTGACGGCGCGCCAGATGACGACGGCGGCAGCGGCGGTGGAGGCACCGATGACAGGCCCCAGCAGTGCCGTGGACGAGAGTTCGGCACCGCCTGCACCACCGGGCAGCAGCGTCAGTTGCCCGGCGGCGAGCGAGAGCATCTGCACGATGAAGGTCCAGCTCCAGTCGATGTCGCGCCCAAGTCCCGCGACGGCCAGATAGAGGATGGAATAGCGCAAGAGCCAATGGGCGCAGCACAGCAGAAAGATCAGGCTCAACGTCAGGCGAGGCAGGGCGAGCGTCTCGATCAGTGCATGGCGGAAATGGATCAAGGCACGCGCCAGTCTGAGGCGCGAACGATGGCGTACCTTGAGCCAGCGCAGCAGGCGGCCACTGGCCTTGATCAATCGTCGATGATGCTTGCCGAGCGCCGCCAGCAGGCCGAAGCCGAAGATCAGCAGCAGCGCCGGCACGGCCAGCATCCAGCCCAGGCGTAGATCGATGGTATGCGACAGTGCGTAGAGCCCGATGCTGGCGAGCGCCGAGAGAAAGAACAGCATGTCGGTCATCTGGTCGACGGCAAACACCGCCGAGGCGTGTGCCGGGCGTACCCCCTGACGTGCCAGCAGCCCCATCAGGGTGAGCGGGCCGCCACTGCCACCCGGCGTGGCGCTGATGGCGAACTCGGTGGCCATCACCATGCCCAGTGCACGCCGCTGTCCGAGGTGGCCGCCACGCCCGGCCAGCAGCAGGCGCAGGCGTCCGGCATTCAGGTTCCAGCACATCACGATCATGCCCAGCATCAGCGCGAAGGTCTCGAGGGGGAACTGGCGCAGCTGGCTCCCCAGCCCACTGCCGCCCAGCACCAGCGGCACGGCGATGACCAGCACCAGGCCGGCTCCCAGCATCCACAGGGCGCGATTCATGGTGGATTCTCGTGTTCAGGCGATGGGTGGAAGGGCATGGTGCCCAGGGCATGCTGCGGGAACTCAGGCAGCACTGTCGGCATTCCGTCGATCGGCGGTGAGCAGCCCCTTGTGTGTCAGCCAATCGATCTTGGTCATCGGCAGGTAGCCATCATCCAGCAACCGTGTGACAAGTCGTGCCCAGTAGTCTCGCGAGCCCGTGTGGCGCATGTCGACCGGATGCAGTCCGAGGCGCAGGACATCGGCGTCACGCTCACGCGCCATCTTGCGTTCCGTGACCCAGCGGGACATGGCGCGCCGCGGCGCGGAGCGCGCGCTCCACACCAGTCCCGGAGCATCGATGGGGGTGAAGTCCGGCAGGCGATAGAGGTGCTGAGGGTCGCTGGTGTATTGGAAGTCCAGTGCCTGCAGGGCGCGCCGTGTGCCGTCACTCATCAACCAGGCCGGTGCCACGAAGCCCGACAGCGGCCAGCCGAGCCGCTTGAACAGGGCAGCGCCTTCCTGAAGACGCCGTCTGGCTTCGCTCTCATCGAGGGGATAGAACTCGCCTTCCCAGGTCAGTACGCGGCGCATCACGTAATCGCGTGGCGTGCGGGGCGGTGGCGCATCATCGCAATGATGAAAACCATGCAGCGCCAGTTCATCGCCCTGCTGTCTGCGGGCCTCCAGCAGGGCGATGAACTCGGGAGCACTCTCGAGAGGGTTGCGATGGTGGAAGTCCGGCACCACCAGCCAGGTGATCGGGCAGGGATGGCCAAGTCGCTCCTGACACAGCTCATCCATCTGATTGACGAAGTCGCGATAGTCCTGCCAGGTCTCGGGAGCGATGTCATGGAGGACCAGCAGGAAATGCTTTCTGGCGGCTGAAGACTCACCCATGTGTCACCTCTTCCAGTATCGGTTGCAGCTGAGTGCCGGTGACGGCGCGATAGTGATCGAGCAGTCCATCCACCACGCGGTCCCAGTCATGGTGCTTCTCCACATGACGACGCGCCTGGCGACCCAGGGCCGCCGGGTCATTGGCGAAGATGTCCTGAACGGCACGCGCCATGGCATGCGGTGCATGAGGATCACACAGTTGGCCACAGCCCAGCGGAACATTTTCCGCCAGCGCACCGGCGCGAGCGGCCACCACTGGCGTGCCGCAGGCCATGGCTTCCAGCACGACCAGACCGAAGGTCTCCTGTGTGCCGGCATGCAACAGCACATCGACGGAGGCGACCAGTCGTGCCACCTCCGCGCTGCTGCAGAAATGGCCGGTGACACTGACATTGTCCGGCAGGTGGCGAGGCATCCCGGAGCCGATCAACAGCAGATGGTAATTCGGGCCAAGCAGACGGGCGACTTCCAGCAGCTCGTCGAGATTCTTCTCGCGTGAACCGCGGCCGGCGAAGGCCAGCAGTCGCACGTGATCCGCCAGGCCAAGTTCACGTCGCAGGTCCTGATCCCGGCAATCGGGGTGGAAGGTGTTCAGATCGACGCCCAGTGGCTGGATGTGGACATTGCGTACCCCGAGTCGATCCAGTCGCCTCGCCATCACGTCACTGGGTGCCAGCACGCGATCGAAATGGCGATAGAGGCGCTGCACATAGCGATCGACATTGGCCCCCGACCACTCGCCGAGACGGTTGGTGATCAGACGTGGCAGATCCGAGTGATAGAAGCCGATCACCGGGACATCCAGCTTGCGGCCTGCATCCAATGCCGCCCAGGCGGTGACGTAGGGGTCACCCGCCTCGATCACGTCCGGCTGCAGTGCCAGCAGGGTGCTGACCCAGCCTCCACGCCTCAGCGGGAAGCGGTAGCCATTGCCGAAGGGTATCGGGGGGCCGGGACGTGATAGAGGTCATCGCTGACACTGGAGGACTCTCCGGGAACCAGCAGGCTGTGACGAATGCCTGGTCGGCTTCGTAGGCGTCGTCGTTTGGCTTCCAGATAGGTTCTCACGCCGCCGCTGGACGGCGCATGAAACATCGTCATGTCTGCAACGTGGAGCATCTATTTGATTCCGTTGTGTTTTCTGGCAGACAGCGCCGAAAGGTCAATTCTTGTGCCCAGTCTGAGTCTGCTATTGATCTGGGGGGGAGAGGGGTGGGCTTCAAGTAGGCTTTTGGGAACGCGGAAGTCATGTTGCGCAACTGGCTCTGCTTTCCGGTCGCTGGCTACCCCCTGCACTCAAGAGTGAGACGCCAACCCTACGCCACGGATGGCGTGACCCATGTGACAGCGGCCGGAGGATTTTGTGCGATGCCAGCCGAGGAGGCGTCATGCTGGCCCAGCAGCGAATGCGCTCGCGGGCACAACACGGTTGCGGCGTTGGTGAGCCGCGGTGCAGACAGAACGTGATGCGGGGGGAGTGATTCAGGGGAGTGATGCGGGTAGGGGATTCAGGGGACTGATGCGGGAAGGACGTGATACTGGAAGAAAGTGATACTGGAAGAAAGTGATCAAGGGAGAGAGTGAAAAAGGGAGAGAGTGAAAAAGGGAGAAGCGACGGGACACCTGGCCATGCCATGGCAAAAAAAATCCCACCCGGGCAGCCGGATGGGAAAGTTGCGTGCACTACAGGAATTCAGGGGATACGCGGATGGATTCCCGAGGCCTTCTCAGACGCGGACTACGCCTGGGAGTGCCTCAGGACTCATGAGAATGATTGAGCGGACAGGGAGGACATCGTCTGGCCCAGCTCTTGGGAGAAGGCGGCTTCGGGCTCGGCGGGACGTTGACTGGCGAGCAACACGAGGCTCAGCAGCATGCCGGCTGCGAGCAGCAGGCGATTGCGTGTCCGGCGGCGGTCGCGCTCCAGCAGCATGGCCACATGCTCCATCGCCTCCTGTTGGATCTCACGCTGTCGCTGTGGCGTGACCGCGTCACGCGAGTGGCCATCTGACGGCTGATCGGTGATACGTGCCAGGACCATGGCCGGCTGGCGCACGATGGCGGCGTGTTCTGCAGCATGACGCTGTGAGGCAGCAGGCGAGCGATGGAATTTCATGGGAGGTCCTCTCACGGCAAGTGGCAGCATGGACAGATGGCAATGACTGACTCGGTACTTGACTCAATCAACGTTGGCGCGAGGAGTGTGGATGCCTCGTGTCTCGATGAAATGAGTGTAACGTGATTTTATGTTTCATAAAATTACAATTTATCACGATACGATCACGCTATGAATACGTTACGTTGCAGCAACGAAAACGCCCCGGGCGCAGAGCGCTCCGGGGCGTGGGGTGCCGCCATCCTGTCAGACGGCGGTGAGCAGGTCGCGGCTTATTCGGCCGGACGACCCACCAGTGAACGACGTTCTTCACGGGCTTCGGTCAAGGAGACCTTGATGATGTCGCCCAATGAGTAACGCAGCTCGTCTTCGATGCGCACACGGCCTTCCTTGTCATCGATCGCGACCTTCTTGCGATCAGTGTGGATCAGCGGTGCCGGAATGAAGACGCTGGCGCCATTCTCTTCCAGGCGCACACGCATGCCACCGCGGCGGATGTCGATGATCTCGCCAGTGAAGATCTGCTGCTCTTCGGCGGCCTTGGTCAGGTAACGCACGTAGAGCCAGTCCTTGACGTCGCGCTCAGCCATGCGGTTGAGACGACGACGTTCACTGAGGTGTTCGGTCAGCTGCTCGGTGGCTTCGGCCGGAGCATCCTGACCCAGAATCACGCGCTTGATCAGGCGATGGTTGACCATGTCGCCGTACTTGCGGATCGGGGAAGTCCAGGTGGCATAGGCCTCGAGACCCAGACCGAAATGCGGGCCCGGCTGGGCAGACATCACGGTGTAGCCCTGGAAGCGACGCATGCGCACGTCCAGCCAGGTATCCTCGCGGCTGTCCAGCTCCTGGCGCAGCAGGCGATAGCCTTCCAGGCTGCCCAGCTGTTCCGGCGTCGCGGTGATCTCCTGAGTGGCCAGGAATTCGATGGTGTCGTCGTACTTCTCCGGTGCAAAGCCCTGGTGCACGTTGAAGATGCCGTGACCGATGTGCTTGGAGAGCAGACGGGCGCAGCTCAGGTTCGCGGTGATCATGGATTCTTCGATCATGCGATTGCTGATGCGGCGATGGTCGGCACGCACGTTGAGCACGTTGCCTTCCTCATCCAGCTCGAATTCGAAGTCCGGACGCTCACGGAAGATCTGGGAGTTGCGTGCACGCCAGGCGATACGCGCCTGAGTGAAGGCTTCCAGCTGACGCAGGCCTTCGGCCAGCTCCTCGGTTTCCGGCTTCCAGCTGCCTTCCTGGCCTTCGATCCAGTCAGAGACGTTGTCGTAGGTCAGGCGGTGATGCGAGCGCATGGTGGCCGCGAAGAACTTCGGCTCACCGATCACGCCGTCGGTGTCGATGTCGACGATGCACATCAGCGTCGGACGGTCTTCACCTTCCTTCAGCGAGCACAGGTCATCGGCCAGGATTTCCGGCAGCATGGTGACGTTCTGGCTCGGCAGGTAGACGGTGAAGGAGCGCGTGCGCGCCTCTTCGTCCACGCGGCTGCCTTCCGGCACATAGGCGGTCGGGTCAGCGATGGCGATGCTCAGGGTCCAGCCGCCTTCCGGGCGCTCGACGATGTGCAGGGCGTCATCCATGTCACGGGTCTTCTCACCATCGATGGTGAAGAAGGGCACGTGAGTCATGTCTTCGCGGGTCAGACCTTCCTCCAGCAGCGGCCAGTCGTTGCCGCCCTCCGGAGAGGCCTGTTCCAGCGCGTGACGCGCCAGGGTGACACGCCACGGCACGCGCGGGTTGTCCACCTCGGCGATGACTTCCTCGATCTGGGCGAAGAAGCTGCGGTCATCCTTGCGCATCGGGTGACGCAGCAGACGAGCCACGACCCAGTCGCCATCATTGAGGCTTTCCTCATTGATGCCGCGCTTCACGCGCGCTTTCATGCGCGTGTTGATGGACGGGTGATCCGGCATCACGTTGAGGCGACCGTCACGCTTGCCGACACGAGCGACGAAGCGGTCGACACCCGTCTCGATCAGCACTTCCGGCTGTACGGATTTCTTCTCGCCTTCGACCTTGACGGTCGCTTCGACGGTATCACCGTGCAGCACCTGCTTCATGGCGGGCGGCGGCACGAAATACGACTCGCCATCCTCGCACTCGAGGAAGCCGAAGCCCTTGTCGGTGCCTTTGATCACCCCCGTGACACGGGGAATTTCCTGGCGGATTTGATCTTTCAGCTGCGCCAGCAGCGAATTGTTCTGCAGCATTTCGGAAGTTCTGTTGGCGGGGTCAGTGGCTCACTATACGGACATGACGCATGGGGGGAAAGCGGCCAGAGACTCCGACGCCCGCACGGGCTGCGTGCGGGCGTCGGCAGCTGGCCGAACGAGTGGCGATGACGCCGCCGGTGGCGGTGCGTCGCTTGCGCCAGATGCGGCTTCAGACCGTGGCAGCAGCGTCCTGCAGCAGGCTGGAGACCGATTGATCACCATCGAACAGCGTGAAGACCGGTGCCTTGCGATGGCGACCTCCGATCTCGCGCGCCTGCATCACGCCCAGCAGGAATTCCGCCACGTTGGCGCGTGAGACCTGCATCTCGTCGGACTTCTCCGCGTCCTGGGTCAGCTTGCCGTTGCCGGCTTCCTCGGTGAGGCGGCCCGGTTTGACGATGACGTGGCGCAGTCCGCTCTCGGCCAGGCAGAGATCCGCCGCCTTCTTGGCCGCGAAGTAGGGACGCATGGCCGCCGGGCCTGCCAGCGGGGTCTCGGAGCGGATCGAGCTGACCTGGATCACCCGCGAGAGGCCGAATTCCGCGGCCAGTTCCGCAGTGCGCATGGCACCGTGCAGGTCGATGGTCAATGTCTTGTCAGGGCCGGTATGCGGGCCGGACCCCGCGACGAACACTGCCTGGTCACAGCCATAGAACGCCTGGTGCATCTCGCCTTCCAGGTCTCCCATGACGGTCGGAATGCCTCGTTCATGGAACCAGCCCTGCTGGTCCGTCGAGCGGATCATGGCGACGATGGGTTCGCCGGCGGCCTGGGCCTTCTCGCAGAGTTGACGACCGATCTTGCCATTGGCACCGATGATGAGCGTCTTGCGCATGTTGGCGACTCCTTGTTCGGGGGAACGAATGCAGCAGGCCGAGCCATCATCTCGAGAGAGCGATCCTCAAGCGATGACTCGGCGGGATACCGTCTTTCCTGCGGTCGGCCGGAGTGAACTTCAAGTGGTCCTGCCGTCGGGAGCCTGACAGGAGGTCAGGCCATGAGAGATGTGATGGGGGGAGTGGACAGGTGGACAGAGCCGATCACACGCACGCGAGGCCGGCACTCGCAAGCCGCGCATGACTGACGTGAGCGCCGACACACCTACATGAGTCTTAGCTTATAAATACTGCGGTATTAAAGGCGCATGCCGGGGCTATGCCGTGACGTGCAGCCTGCTAGGATGGCGCTACAACACCCGAGAGCCCACGGCTCTCGGTCTCCACGACAGCATGAAAGACAAGGACGTCCGATGAGCGCCACGATGAATTCCGATGCCGCGCCCTCCCAGACACAAGGCAACGCCATTCGCGTCGGCCTGATCGGTTATGGCATGGCGGTACGTACCTTCCATGCGCCACTGATCGAGGCGACGCAAGGCCTGGCGCTGGTCGCGCTCTCGACCTCGCGTCCCGAGGTGGTCAAGGCCGAACGTCCCGAGCTCGAGGTGGAAGCCACTCCCGAGGCACTGCTGGCGCGTCAGGACATCGATCTCGTCATCATCGCCACGCCCAACGAGACCCACTATCCCCTGGCGAGTGCGGCGCTGGCGGCCGGCAAGCATGTGGTGGTCGACAAGCCCTTCACCGTCACGCTGGCCGAGGGTGAGGCGCTGGCCCGAGAGGCGGAGCAGGCAGAGCGGGTGCTGGCGGTGTTCCACAATCGTCGCTTCGATGCCGATTTTCTGACGCTGGTCGAGCTGATCGAGGGCGGTACCCTGGGCCGCATCGCCCACATGGAGTCCCATTTCGACCGCTTCCGCCCCAGCGTGCCGGACCGCTGGCGTGAGCAGGCCCTGCCCGGCAGCGGCCTGTGGTACGACCTCGGGCCACACCTGCTGGATCAGGCGCTGTGCCTGTTCGGCGAGCCTGCCAGCATCCAGCTGACACGTCGCACCCAGCGCGAGGGAGCCGTCACCGATGATTTCTTCCATGCCGTATTGAGCTATGCCTCACATGCCATCTATCCCTCGCTGGTGGTCGAGCTGCACGCCAGTGCCTTGGCGGCCGCACCGACGGCACGTTTCGCCGTCCACGGCACGCGCGGCAGTTACGTGACGTTCGGTCTCGATCCTCAGGAGGCATGTCTCAAGGCCGGCAGCTTCCCGGCCCGTGACGAGGCCGAGCGGCTCGCGCAGCAATGGGGGCGCGACCCGCGCCCGGGCATGCTCACGGTGCTGGAGACGGCAAGGGAGGCCGGCGATGGGGAGCAGGTTCTGGTCGCCGGTATCCACCAGGGCCGCGATGGCGACTACCCGGCCTGGTATGCGCGGCTGCGCGACTGCATCCGTTCCGGCAGTGCCAACCCGACGCCCGCCGACGAGGCACTGCGCGTGATGAAATGGCTGGAAGCGGGGATCGCCAGCGAAGGCTGAGGCTGTTGGCGGTGAGATGACTCACGAAAACGCGCGCCCCGATGACTCGGGGCGCGCGTTCTGCTTTCAAGAGAGTGACAAGGATCAGCCTGCGATGCGCTCAGGCGTTGGCGTCGTCCTCGCCCTTGTCGGCCTTGCGCATGCGCGAGAATAGCTCCGCGCGCAGCTCGCCGATGCGCGGTACCTCCTCGGCATGGAAGGGGATGGGGCGCAGCAGGCGCATGGCACGCAGGCCCAGGCGTGCGTTCATCAGGCCACTGCCCAGCCCCTGTCCGGCCTTGGTGGAGAGGCGGCCGGCCAGATTCATCGACAGCAGATCCATGCTGGCCTCGGCGGCCAGTTCACTGGCGCCGGCGAAGGCCATCGACGCCAGCACCTCCTTGAACAGGCGCAGACGGCTGGCGTAGCCCAGCTCCAGTCCGTAGAGGCGCGACAGGCGCTCCATCATGCGCAGTCCGCGCCAGGCCACCAGGCTCATGTCGACCCAGGTCAATGGCGAGACCGCCACCATCACCGCCGTCTCGCCGCTCATGCGCGAGATCAGACGCCGCGCCTCACGGTCCCGCGGCCCCAGCACATGGAAGGCGAACAGCTCGCGGCGCTCCGACGGGGAGTGATGCGCTTCGCAGGCAGCGCGCCAGGCGCGCACGCCGGCATCATCCTCGCCCAGCTTCATCTGACGGCGCAGCTGCTCAAGCAGGTCTTCCTGCTGGCTGTCGGCCTTGCCGCCTGCCTTGTTCGAGCCCTCGTTAGGCGTGGACGGCGCATCACCGCGCTGGCCAAAGCTTTTCTGGCCAAAGCCTCCTTGACCAAAGCTCTCCTGGCCAAAATCATCCTGCTGATGTTCTTCCAGCTCGGCACGCAGCGCGACGTGCTTGCGCAGATGACGCAGTCGGAAGAGCTCCTTGCCCAGCGCGCGGGCGCCGAGCCCGATGGCACCAAGCTCCAGCAGGCCCCAGGCCCCGGCGATCAGGTCACCGCCCATGGCCGCCTGATACAGCGCATGGCCGGCCTCGACACCACCGAGTGTCAGGGTGCCGAGCAGCAGCCATTTGAGGCCACGATGGCGTGGCCTGGCGCTCAGCGTCGCATCGAGTCCCGGCGTGGCGGGCTCCGGTTCGGCTGCGGCCAGTGGCTGGCTTTCCATCTCCGGCGAGAAGTGGCGCGCGCCGCGCAGGGCCTCTGCCGCGCTCTCGGTGGGGCGCTCGGCGTAAGCCGTCGAGGTGGCATCGGCCCGCGCCGAGTCGGCAGAACCGGGACTCGTGAAGCGTTTGCCCGGGCGCGGGTGGCGGGATTCGGTGGTCATTTCAGGTGGTCTCCCAGCAGCCAGTCGAGCACGGCGTCCATGCGAATGTGAGGTGGTGCCTTGCCATCGACCTGCGGCGGCGCGAAGTGGGGGAAGTCGAAGCGGCTTTCGGCCCAGAAATTCGGGTCGGGCAACCGTGAGGGCACCTCGCCCGGGAACAGCAGCACGGACTCGCGGCCAGCACCCTGCGTGCCTGAGTCGCTCGACCCTTCGTGCTCGCCGAGCAGGTGTCCCGCCAGCGCCGGATGACGCTGACCGTTCTCGACCACCTCGCGCGCCTCGCTGGCGCGGATGGCGGCGATGGTGAAGGCCTTGAGCGGCACGTCGCGATAGCGCAGGCGTTTGAGCGGGCCCGCTAGTAGCTGCTCGAGCAGGTCGCGCATCGCACCATGCTGCTCGGGGGTGACGTGGTCGGCCTTGGTGGCGGCGATGGCCAGGCGGTCGATGCGACGGTCCATCAGGCGCGCCAGCAGGTGACGGCGGCCATAGGCGAAGCTGTCGAACAGCTTGTCCAGCGCGCGGCTCAGGTCGCGGAAGGGTGCCGGGCCGGCATTCAGCGCACCCAGCACGTCGATCAGCACGATCTGGCGGTCAAAGCGCCGGAAGTGGTCGTGATAGAAGGGACGTACCACGCGGCGGCGATAGTGATCGAAGCGCCGCGCCAGGGTGCGGTACAGGCTGGTTTCCGGCAAGGCGGCCAAGGCGTCGGCTGTCCAGTCGTCGAGCCCCGGCAGCGGGAAGAACTGCAGCACCGGCGCTTCATCCAGCTCGCCGGGCAGCAGAAAGCGGCCCGGTGTCAGGTCGACGAAGCCCCCCTTGCGGCGTGCGGCGTGCAGATAGTCGGTATACAGGCTCGCGATCTCGGCGAGGCGGTCTTCATCCACTTCGCTGTCCGGCGTCAGGCCCGCGATGGCGCCCATCCAGTCATGCGCCCAGTCGCCGCGCCCATCGGCCAGCTGCGTCTCGCATTCGCTGCTCCAGGCGGTGAAGTCCTGCTCCAGCATCGGCAGGTCCAGCAGCCATTCGCCGGGATAATCGATCAGGTCCAGTGTCAGGGTGGCGCGCTGGCTGTCGAGCATGCGCGCGGCGCGTGAGGTGGGGCGAAAGCCGATCTTGAGACGCAGCTCGCTGATGCTGCGGGTCGGCGTCGGCCATTCGGGGCCATGGGGCGAATGCTGGCCGGAAAGCGAGCGCAAGCCGGCTTCCAGCGGAAAGCGCGGGATGGAAAGATCCGGCTGACTGACACGCTCTGCCCCGAGCAGACGGCCATCGCGGGCGGCAGGCAACAGCTCCAGACGCGCGCCGAGTCCTGCGTGGCGCAGCTGCTCGATCAGCGAGACGAGAAAGGCCGTCTTGCCGGCACCGGACAGACCGGTGACGGCAAGACGCAGCTGACGATCGAGGCCGCGCTCCAGCAGGTCATGGGCTTCGCGGCCCACCTCGCGGGCAAGCTGGCGGGCGTTGCGGGTCATGGTGTTGAACATCAGGCATTCCCTGTCAGTGGGGGCGAGGCGGCGACACGACGTGACGGCAGATCGGCAGGTGATGGTGAACGCGAATCCGGCAATGGCCAATGGCCGACGTCGTGCGCCGTGATGCTCGCCGTCAGTGCTGTATCTGCGGGCGATCGGTACGCAAGGCAAGCTGTCGCCATGCCAGCAGTGCCACGGGCAGCAGGCAGGCGGGGATCAACAGCAGGTTGAGCAACGCCCAGCCCAGCGTGCTGACCAGTGGTCCGGCCAGCAGTGCCGTCACCGCGCCTGTGGTGAAGACGAGGAACTCGTTGGCGGCCTGGGTGCGGGCCTTCTCGTTGGGGCGATGACAGCGGGTCAGCAGTGTGGTGGCGGGCAGGAAGGTGAAGTTCCAGCCGATGCCGAGCAGGATGAGGCCGAGGAAGAAGCCCTGGGTGCCGGTCAGATAGCCGGCGGCCAGCAGCTGCGCGGTGCCAAGGCTTGCCAGCAGGAAGGCGCAGCCGGTGATGATCATGGTGCCGGTGCCGAAACGTGCGGTCAGGCGTCCGGTGAAGAAGGAGGGCAGGAACATCGCGACCACATGCCACTGGATGGTGGTGGCGACGTGATCGAAGCCGTGTCCGGCATGCGCCATGGCCAGTGGCGTGGCCGTCATCGCCAGGTTCATCACCCCATAGCCGACCATCGCGCTGAGCACGGCCAGCAGGAAGGTCGGTTGGCGCAGGATCACGCCCAACGGGCGCGCGGGTTCGGGTTCATCATCGCCGTCCGACTGGGCGCTGCCTTCGCTGGGCAGCCGAATGAAGGCCAACAGCAGCAACGCCACCAGATACAGCGCTCCCAGCCCGAGAAAGCTGCCCAGGAAGGGCGTGTCGGCCAGTGCATGACTGGTGCGGGCAAGCCAGGGGCCGAAGAAGGCTGCCAGCACGCCGCCACCCATCACCAGCCCGATGGCGCGCTCCCGCTGCTCCGGGGGCGCGGCTTCCATGGCCGCGAAGCGATACAGCTGGCCGAAGCCGATCCCGATACCCACCAGCCAGGTGGAGAACAGGAACAGCCCGAAATGCTGAAGATGCAGCGCCAGCACGGCCAGCCCCGCGCCTGCCAGTCCACACAGATTGCCGAGCACGAAGCCGCGGCGTCGTCCGAGGCGTGCGGTGATCAGCGAGGCAGGGATGGTGGCGCACATCAGGCCCAGCCATTGGGTCGCGACCGGCGCGGTCGACCAGCTGCTCGAGGCAAGCTGGGCACCGATCAGCGGCGAGACCGCGATCAACAGGATGTTGCCGCTGACCAGCAAGGCCTGGCACAGCGACAACAGCGTGACGGCCAGCGGCAGGCGGGCCCGACCGGCAGTGGAGGATGAGGATGAGGATGACATGATGACGCAGCTCCGACGGATTGCGGCGCCTGGTGCGCCTGTCCTGATTATGCCTGTGCTCCGCTCAGGCGTTCCAATCCTCCGTCAGGCGTCGAGGAGTCCGGGGCGGGTCGCGTGATGACTTGCATGCCTACTCTCCCGCCCATTCCCGCAGGCTACCCTTGCGCACCCGACGGACAGCGTGTGACAGCTCGCCCTGCTCGGCAAGTCGCTGGATGACCGCAGGCAGCGCGGCGCGGACCTCATCGGCTGACATGCCGGGGGAAAGTTCCGGGGCATAGAGCATCTTGAGCAGCACGTAATCCAGCGGACTCAGCCAATGATCCACCGTGACGTCGCTGAAGATGGAGGGGAACACCCTGTCCGAATCATTGGGCAATCCCATCAGCTGGGCGGTTTCCTCGATGATGCAATCCACCAGACGTCCCTTCTGGCGGGCGTAGTCGACCGGAATCAGGATCAGCCCACTGGCGATGGCCTGATTGGCCCCGGTCTTGAACAGTGTCAGGCATACGCCTTCCCGCAGTGCCTTGCGCATGCCCGGGGTGGCGGCCTGCTGCTTGCCGACGTAGGCGGCGGCCTCGCGAGTCATGTGGTCCCGGGTGATGAAGGCGATGCGCAGGTTGGCCTCTCTGGCGGAGGACACGAAACTCAGCGGCTGGCCGGTGATGGCGGAGAGATGACGAAACTGGACCTGGCTCAATTGGCGTTGCAGGCGGGCGTCACCCAGCTGCGAATCGAGCCAGACCGTGATCGGCACCTGCCAGCGGGTGAGCGAGGCGCTGCTGCCGGGCTGGTATTCACGCTTGAGCGCCACCTCCAGAAAGCTGTCCGTCAGCACATCGGCGCGCTGCCAGCGCTCGGCGGCCTGGCTGACAGGCACCGACATCAGTGAGGCGAGCAGGGAGATCGACAGTGACAGCACCTTGAGGCGCGGACGACGGCTACGCAGGCGACAGCGGGACATGGGAGACCTCGGTGATGAGCGACTCGTCCAGCATGCCTGAAAGCGGTGCAGCAAATGCACAAATGCACGAATGCCCCGGCTGTCCGGGGAGACAGGGCGGGGCATTCGTGTCATGGCGGATGTGCTGCTCGCGGGGCGAGTCAGCAAACGGCGCGAGTCAGATGAAGGCCAGATAGATGGCGATCACCAGCACGACCAGCAGCAGCGCACAGACCTTGGCACCTTTCCAGGGGGTCATGTCGATGGCGCCGACATCCTGCTGGATCCATGGCTCGTCACGCGGTGCCAGCTTGCCGATGATCAGCATCATCGCGATCAGCAGCACGAACACCAGGCCGACGAAGTGGAACTCGTGGATCACGTCCAGCACGCCGGAGAAGGCCGGCACGAAGTAGACCACGCCGATCACGCTGCAGCCGATCAACAGCGCCAGGTTGGCGGCGATGGTCGGCACGCGACGCGTCAGCAGGCCCATCAGTACCACGGCGAAGATCGGGATGAAGTAGATGGCATTCATCTTCTGCAGGTAACCGAACAGGCTCTCCTGACCGGCCAGCAGCGGCGCGAGGGTCATGGAAGCGATCGCCAGCACCCAGCCGAAACCCTTGGAGACCTTGACCACTTCCTCGTCGCTGGCATCACGGCGCAGGTGCGCCTTGTAGATGCCGGTGGAGAACAGCGTGGTGGTGGCATTCAGCGCCGAGTTGAAGGATGACAGGATCGCCCCGACCATCGCGGCGGCGAAGAAGCCGGTCAGCGGTGCGGGCAGCACGTCGAACACCAGCTGGCCGTAGGCGCTGTCGGCCTTGACGCCGGAAGAGGCGTAGAGGTGATAGGCGATGATGCCGGGAATCACCAGATACAGCGGGCCCAGCAGCTTGAGTGCGCCGGTCAGCAGCACGCCTTTCTGACCCTCGGCGAGGGTCTTGGCGGCGAAGGTGCGCTGGATGATCTGCTGATTGGTACACCAGTAGAAGAAGTTGATGATCATCACGCCGGTGAACAGGGTCGAGAAGGGCACCGACTGGTCTTCACTGCCCATGGAATTGAATTTCTCGGGATTGGCGGCGGTCAGCGTGTCCCAGCCAGCCATCACGCCCTGGCCGTCGCTCACGGCATCGAGACCGAACCAGACGATCAGCATGCCGCCGATCAACAGTCCCACGCCGTTCAGGGTGTCGGAGATGGCGATGGAGCGCATGCCACCGAACAGCGCATAGATGGCGCCGATGATGCCGACCACCCAGATGGTCATCCACAGCAGTGCATTGGGTGAGCCGATGCCGGTAAGAGAGGGCAGATCCAGCATGCCCTGCAGGCCGATGGCACCGGAGTACAGGATGATCGGCAGCAGGATCACCGCATAGGCGAACAGGAAGATGAGGTTGGTGATCAGCTCGGTGCTGCGCCCGTAACGCAGCGCCAGCAGTTCCGGCAGGGTGGTGATGCCGCTCTTGAGGAAGCGTGGCAGGAAGAACAGCGCCATCACCACCATCGCCAGCACCGCCATGACCTCCCAGGCCATCACCGACAGACCATCGGTGAAGGCGGCGCCATTCAGACCGACCATCTGTTCGGTGGACAGGTTGGTCATCAGCAGCGAGCCCGCGATCAGCGGGAAGGTCAGACTGCGTCCGGCGAGGAAATAGCCGGTGGAATGCGAGGTGTCATCGCGATGTGTCCACCACCAGGTCAAGGCGGCGACCAGGCCGGTAAAGAACACGAAAGAAACAAGGGTAAGGGCGTGCATGGGAGGAGGGTTCCTTGATGCTGGCTGGCGCGACGTCTGGCTCACGGGCACTCGGTCCGCGCGGCGATTCGGCGATCAGTCCAGCAGTATCGATGCAATGCACACAGCGAGCTGTGTCATCGTCCGTGACGAGACTCACCGGTAACATTCGCGGCAAGTCTGGCGACAGTGTAGGTATCTCCCGAGTTCCTGCTATCCGCCATTTGTAGAACATACGTTGGTTTCGGGGCTTGGCTCGCCCCTGTCGGCGTGATGGCGGGCAGAGGAAACGTGTGTCAGGCCCGCCTTGTAAGGCCGCCTTGTAAGACCCGCCTTGTAAGACCCGCCTTGTAAGACCCGTGACGCGAGACCCGCCGCGCCGCGCAACGCAAGCGCCCCGTCTCGGCGAGGAGAACGGGGCGCAGGCGGCCAGGGGGACACCGTCAGGTCATGCAGTGCTCAGCCGGCGAAGGCCAGATAGATGATCATCACCAGTATGAGAAGAATGATGCTGGCGATGCGCGTGCCGGCCCAGGGCGTCATGTCGATGGCACCGACATCCTGCTGGATCCAGGGTTCGGCACGCGGTGCCAGCTTGCCGATCACCAGCATCAGGGCGATCAACAGCACCAGCACGATGGCGATGAAGTGGAAGTTGTGCACCTTGTCGACCAGCTCGGAAAGCACCGGCACGAAGTAGAACAGGCCGATGACCGCACAGCCCAGCACCAGCGCCAGATTGGCGGCGATGGCCGGCACGCGCCTGGAGAGAAGTCCGACCACGATCACCGCCAACAGCGGGATGTAGTAGATGGAGTTCACCTTCTGGATATAGACGAACAGGCTTTCCTGAGTCGCCAGCAGCGGCGCGATGGTCATCGCGGCGGCTGCCATGATCCAGCCCGCCCATTTGGACGCCTTGACCACCTCTTCATCGCTGGCATCCGGCTTGAGGCGTGCCTTGTAGACATCGAGACTGAACAGCGTGGCGGTGGAGTTGAGCGCCGAGTTGAAGGACGACAGGATCGCGCCGACCATCGCCGCGGCGAAGAAGCCGGTCAGCGGGGCAGGCAATACATCGAAGACCAGGCGACCGTAGGCGGCGTCAGCCTTGATGCCATCACCGGCGTAGAGCTGGAAGGCGATGATGCCCGGCAGTACCAGGTACAGCGGGCCCAGCAGCTTGAGCGCGCCGGTCAGCAGCACCCCCTTCTGGCCTTCGGCCAATGTCTTGGCGGCGAAGGTACGCTGGATGATCTGCTGGTTGGTACACCAGTAGAACATGTTGAGCAGCAGCACCCCGGTGAACAGGGTCGAGACCGGCACTGACTGGTCATCACCGCCCAGCGAATTGAGCTTCTCCGGGTGGGTCTCCTTGAGTGTCTCCCACCCGGCGAGAATACCGTTGCCATCACTGATCCGATCCAGCCCGTAGTAGACGATGATCATTCCGCCGATCAGCAGCCCGATACCGTTCAGGGTGTCGGAGATGGCGATGGAGCGCAGACCGCCGAAGAGGGCATAGATGGCCCCTGCGATGCCGACGGCGATCACGGTACCGGTCAACAGCACCATCTGGGAATCGATGCCGGTCAGGGCGTGCAAATCCAGCACGCCCATCAGGCCGAGGGCGCCGGAATAGAGGATGCTGGGCAGCAGGATGATGGCGTAGGCCAGCATGAAGATCAGGTTGGCCAGCAGCTGGGTGGTGCGATCGAAACGCAGTGCCAGCAGCTCCGGCAGGGTAGTGATGCCGCTCTTGAGGAAGCGTGGCAGAAAGAACATGGCCATCGCGACCAGCGAGACCACGGCCACCACCTCCCAGGCCATCACGGAGAGGCCATCGGTGAAGGCGGCCCCGTTCAGGCCCACCATCTGCTCGGTGGAGAGATTGGTCATCAGCAGGGAGCCTGCGATGATCGGGAAGGTCAGACTGCGGCCGGCAAGAAAGTAGCCGGTGGAATGGCGATGGTCGTCACGACGGGTCAGCCACCAGGTGATCACGGCGACCAGCCCCGTGAAGAACACGAAGGAGCTCAGGGTGAGGGCATTCATGGCGTTATCCTTGTTGAACAACAGGGCTCGGAGGCCTGCCTGCTCAGTTGCCATCACCCGATTGGCCTGCCTCACCGTTGGCGCGCGGTACCTCGAGGCAGGCGGTCAGTGATCGACAACCAGCGTGCCGATCAGTGTCAGAGAAATGCGCTCACCTCTCCATTGACAATTTGTCTGACATTTTTCCCCAATTGTCTGAAGCGTGCAGACATAGCAGCGTGGCCGGATGTCCTCTTCCGGCGCAACGGTCTTCTCGAGTGGCTCTGGGGAAGGCGGCACCCGACAGGCGGCCCAGACAGGCGAATGCCCCGTGCACTCGAGAATCCGCCCTCGGGATCCTGTCGTGCACGGGGCATTCGGGGTAGGGCGTGAACCGCGTGTGTCGCGGCAAGATCAGCCCATTCGCGACTCAGGCGTCAGCACCTTCTGATAGAGCGAGGCGCCGTGGATATCCTTGAGCGTGACGGTCAGTGCTTCGCTTTCGGGATCAAGATCCACCTGACCGAAGAACTGGAACCCTTCGCTGGGCGACATGTTGGCACGACCTTCCGGCGGTGCCTTCACGAATTCCAGTCTTGGCCCGAAGGTATTGTCCAGCTCGCCAGGGCCGTAGGTGCCGGCATGGATCGGCCCGCTGACGAATTCCCAGAACGGCGTGAACTCCTTGAAGACGGCGCGCTCGGGCGAGTAGTGGTGCGCGGCGGTGTAATGGACATCCGCCGTCAGCCACACCAGGTTCTGGATGTCGTGATCGCGCACGAACTTCAGCAGCTCCGCGACTTCCTGTTCGCGTCCCAGCGCCTCACCATCGCCATTGGCACCGTTCTCGAAATTGTCGCCGTCACGCACCAGCAGGCCGATGGGCATGTCGGAGGCGATGATCTTCCAGGTGGCGGTGCTGGCCTTGAGCGACTGCTTGAGCCATGCCAGCTGATCGCGCCCCAGGAAGTCGGTCTTGGGGCCACGCCCGGACTGGCGATTGGCGGAATTGGGGCCGCGGAAGCTGCGCATGTCGAGCATGAACATCTCGAGCCCCGGGCCGAAGCTGAAGTTGCGGTGGATGCGTTCCGGCGCGGCTGGACCGGTCCGCAGCGGCATGTTCTCGAGGAAGGCACGACGCGCATTGGCGGACAGCACGTCGAGATTCTTCTCGGTGTAGCGGTCATCCTCGAGAATCTCGCCCGGATACCAGTTGTTGGTGGTCTCGTGGTCATCCCACTGGGCGAACATCGGCACCTCGGCATTGAAGCGACGCAGGTTCTCATCCATCAGGTTGTAGGCGTACTGACCACGATACTCGTCCAGGGTCTCGGCGACCTTGGACTTGGCCGGCGTGACGATATTGCGCCACAGGCTGCCATCGTGCTGAGTGACGCTCTCCTCGAGCGGGCCATCGGCGTAGATGGTGTCGCCGGAATGCAGGAAGAAGTCCGGCTTGACCTGACGCATCGTCTCGTAGAGGCGCAATCCACCGAAATCCGGGTTGATCCCCCAGCCCTGGCCGACGGTGTCACCGGACCACACGAAACGCAGCGCACGTGGTGTCTGAACGCCGGGCGGCAATACCAGACGCCCGGTGGTCGCCTCACTGATGGCGCGGTGGTCATCCAGTGCCGCATAGCGTACCCGGTAGAAGACTTCACCGCTGGCATTGGCGCGGGTGTTGATGCGGGTCAGATCCAGCTTGCTGGTCAGGCCGTCGGCCGGCAAGGCCACGGGGCCGCGCATCTGGAAGGCGCCACGCATCTCGATGTTGTCGGCCAGCTCGATCAGCATGCGGGCCGGCTTGTCGGTCTGACTCCACAGCATGGCGCGGCTGGCGGTCACGTCGCCGCTCATCACGCCAGAGGGCATGCCCGGGCGACGGCCCTCGGCCATCACGATGGCCGGGGCGCCCAGCAGGCCTGAGCTTGCCAGCAGGCCTACGCCGGCACCCTGAAGGCCACGGCTCAGCAGGCGTCGGCGGTCCATTCGCGAAGGTGCGCCGGCGCGTGCGGCATGCGAGTCACCGGGGCTCGCGTTCGCGTCGTCCTGCGAGGTGGGCGAGGCAGGTGTCGTGCGCGAGGAGCGGGAAGGTAGCAGATCAGACAGACGGCGGGACATGAAGGGCTTCCTTGTTACGGTCTGGCATCAGGATGGCAGCGGCGGCAAAGGTGCCGCGGTGGCTGACAGGGCTCACGGGAGAGGCTACTTTCCATGCTCAAGATGACGATCAGGTGTCAGAACCATGATCGCCATGCAGTCCCGTGAACCGGCAGCGCGACGTCCGGTCGTCAGAGCCTCCTTGCGGTGTTGCGGTGTTGCTGTGTTGCGGATTCTCTTTGCCTTGTGACCGCTTTCTCGCTTTCTCGCTTTCTCGCTCTCTTTCTCTGTTTACCTCTTCCCTTTGCGACTTGCTGTCACTTCATGCCACTCCCGGATCAGGACACCTTTCATGAGCCCCTCACGCCCCTCCAACCCGACACCTTCATCGTCCACCCCCGCGCCATCGGATGCCGACAGGCTGATCGCGGATAGCCATCCCCAGGCACGGCCGGTGCTCGCACATTGGTTCACTCGACTGACGCCCAAGGACTGGTTTCGCAAGAGCGAGGCCCTCGATGCTCAGCTGCGTGAACGGTTCGCGGAGCTTCTCGAGCAGGCACTGGTCTGTGAACTGTGGGAGTGGCGCACCACTCCCGGTGGTCGGCTGGCGGAAATCCTGGTGCTGGACCAGTTCGCGCGCAATATCCATCGCGATACCCCGCGCGCCTTCAGTGGCGACAGCCTGGCACTCGCGCTCTCCCAGCAGGCCGTGGCGCTGGGGGATCTCGAACGCCTCCCGCTGGCCTGGCAACCCTTCGTCATCATGCCGTGGATGCACAGCGAGTCGTTGCGTGTCCATGAACACGCTGAAGCGCTGTTTGCACGCCCAGGGCTCGAGGACACGCTGCGCTTCGAGCGACGGCATGCGGACATCGTGCGTAGATTCGGCCGTTACCCGCACCGCAACGCGATTCTCGGCCGTGTTTCCACGCCACAGGAGGAGGCATTTCTTCGCCAGCCCGGCTCCTCGTTCTGACAATCGGGAAATCTGACCCTTTTAATTTCGCGAGATCGTCTCCAAGACATGTTCATCGGGCGTACAGCGCCACTTCATCCGCAAGAAAGGAGACAGCAGATGGGTATCATTCTTGGATTGATCATCGGTGGTCTGGCTGGCTGGATCGCAGGCAACATCATGCGTGGCGGCAGCTTCGGCATTCTCGGCAACATCGTCGTCGGTGTGGTCGGTGGCCTGCTGGGCAGCGTCATCTTCAAGCTGCTGGGGCTGGCCTCCACCGGCATCATCGGCTCGCTGGTCGTCTCGATCGTGGGGGCGGTGGTATTGCTGTGGATCGTCTCGAAGGTCAAGTCCAAGGCCTGACGATGCGGCGCCGGCGAACATCGTCAGGCGTTCCACAGCAGTACAGGTCGCAGGTGCATCAAGTCCCACGTGGGTGTCCTAAGGGATTCATTCGAGACATCCGCCGCATGGAAGTCGCCTGTCATCGGTTGCCCCTGACAGCCAGACGGTCCTCGTGACCGTGACAAGGCAGCCTGACAGGACATCGCAAGGCCGAATCAACTTCGACGCCATCCCGGATGGCGCGTTGCAGATCTAGCGAAAACAGGAGCGTTTGAGCATGGCGAGCAATGAGCACGATTCAGCATCCTCACCCCAGTCAAATGCCGACAGCGCCAAGTGCCCGTACCACGAGGGCCAGAACCGCTCGGCAGACGCGGAGAACCCCTATACCCATCCCAATCGCAACGGGCCACATGACACCCAGCCCAATGCCGGGGATGGCAAGGCCAAGGACGAGGCGCTGGAGACCTATCGCGCGGATGCCGAGGGGCATGACCTGCGTACCAATCAGGGATTGCGCATCGCGGACAACCACAACTCGCTGAAGGCGGGGGAACGCGGTCCGACCCTGATGGAAGATTTCATCTTCCGCGAGAAGATGAACCACTTCGACAACGAGCGTATTCCGGAGCGTATCGTCCACGCGCGTGGCGCGGCCGCGCACGGGTATTTTCAGGCGTACGACAATGCCGCCAGGTACTCCAAGGCCGGCGTGTTCCGTGATCCGTCGAAGAAGACACCGGTGTTCGTGCGTTTTTCCACCGTACAGGGCTCGCGCGGCTCCAATGACACCGTCCGTGACGTGCGCGGCTTCGCGACCAAGTTCTATACCGATGAAGGCAACTGGGATCTGGTCGGCAACGACATCCCGGTGTTCTTCATCCAGGATGCCATGAAGTTTCCGGACTTCGTGCACGCGGTGAAACCGGAGCCGCACAACGAGATTCCCCAGGGGCAGTCGGCCCACGACACCTTCTGGGATTTCGTGTCGCTGATGCCGGAAACCACCCACACCGTGCTGTGGACCATGTCGGATCGTGCCTTCCCGCGCCATTACCGCAACATGGAAGGCTTCGGCGTGCATACCTTCCGTCTGATCGACCGTGAAGGCGTGTCGCGCTTCGTCAAGTTCCACTGGAAGCCGGTGGCGGGTACCTGCTCGCTGATCTGGGATGAAGCCCAGAAGCTGTGGGGACGTGACCCGGACTTCAATCGCCGCATGATGTGGGATGACATCAAGAACGGTGCGCCGCTGGAGTGGGAACTGGGCATCCAGGTGGTGGAAGAGAAGGATGAACACAGCTTCGATTTCGACATCCTCGACCCGACCAAGCTGATCCCCGAATCGCTGGTGCCGGTGGTGCCGATCGGCAAGATGGTGCTGGATCGCAATCCGGACAACTACTTCGCCGAGACCGAGCAGGTGGCCTTCAATCCGGCCAACATCGTGCCGGGTATCGACTTCTCCAATGACCCGCTGCTGCAGGGGCGTCTGTTCTCCTATCTGGATACCCAGATGCTGCGTCTTGGTGGCCCGAACTTCCACGAGATCCCCATCAATCAGCCGGTGTGTCCGTTCCACAACAACCAGCGCGATGCCCAGCATCGTCAGACCATCAACACCGGGCAGGCGTCCTACGAGCCGAACTCCATCGATGGTGGCTGGCCCTCCGAGACGCCGCCTGCGGATGAACATGGCGGCTACGAGCCACATCATGAGCGCATCGAGGCGCACAAGGTGCGTGCGCGCAGTGCCTCCTTCGGGGATCACTACTCCCAGGCCACCCTGTTCTGGAACAGCCAGACCGAGGTGGAGAAGGAGCACATCATCGCGGCCTACACCTTCGAGCTCTCCAAGGTCGAACGCCCGTGGATCCGAGAGCGGGTGATCACCGAGATCCTGCCCAACATCGATCTGGAGCTGGCGCGTCGTGTCGGTGAGAACCACGGTATCGAGGCGCCCACCACCCAGCCGGCGCCGAAAGGGGAGCTGGGCACCAGTCAGGTCGAGAGCGACCCGGCGCTGAGCCTGATGGCGCGCATGCCCGACAGCATCGCGACCCGCAAGGTGGCGATTCTGGCGGCCGATGGCGTGACGATGGAAGATGTGCGCTCCATCCAGAAGCAGCTCAGCGATGAAGGCGCCGAAGGGCTGCTGATCGCGCCGAGCATGGCACCGATCAAGGCCAGCGATGGCAGCATGCTGGCGCCGGACGCGATGCTCAATGGTCTGCCGTCCGTGGCGGTGGATGGCGTGGTCGTGGCCGGTGGCGAGGGCAGCGTCAAGGCGCTGGCCGCATCAGGGCTCGGCCTCTACTACGTGCAGGAGGCTTACAAGCACCTCAAGCCCATCGTGGCGATCAGTGAAGGCAAGGAATTGCTGGCCGCCGCGCGCGTGCCGGTCGAGGAGGGCGTCATCCTGGTGGATGATGTGCTCGCCGCCAGCCTGCCACTGCGTGATGCCCTGTTGGCTCACCGTGTGTGGTCGCGTGATGCGCGTGCCAATCAGATGCCAGCATGAGGCGCTGACGCCCCAAAAGGCATGATGTGAGCCACCAAGCCCCCTGACCTTTGAAGGTCAGGGGGCTTTTTCATGGTCATGATGCGGTCATTTGTGGGCGTGAAGATGGGGTGGCGGTGAAAGGTGTAAACAAGGTTGGTGATGCCGTTGGGTTGAGTGCCGTCCTGCGGTTCACGCCGCTGAGAGTGGCTGATAGGCTCGGTGATAGGGGCTGATTATCGAAGGTATGCTGGTAATTGATTATCGCTAGAAGTACCAGGTGCGTAAGGTAAGCAGGCATCAAGGGGCCACAAGCCAGCACATGCCGGGCAGGCATCGGCCCCGACCCGATTCGACAATGGGCTGCAGGCTTTCACATCAAGCAGCGCATGAAAATGTGACATCAGCAGCATCTGGCCTTGCCAGTCGAGTTTGATAGCGCTTTTTTCTACCTGACAGGAGAACGTCAACATGTCCCAGACTCCACGCTATACCACTGGTAACGGCGCCCCGGTGCCTCACGATGACATCAGCCAGACAGCGGGCCCGAATGGCTCACTGACCTTCGACAACTGGCGTCTTTTCGAGAAGCTGGCGCACTTCAACCGTGAGCGCATTCCGGAGCGTGTCGTCCACGCCCGCGGCGTTGCCGCCTACGGCACCTTCACCCTGACCCGTGACCTGTCTGACCTGACCATTGCCCGCTTCCTGCAGGGCGTCGGCAAGCAGACCCCGATGCTGGCACGTTTCTCCACCGTGGCCGGTGGTCAGGACAGCGGCGACAACACTCGTGACGTGCGCGGCTTCTCCCTGAAGTTCTACACCGAGGAAGGCAACTGGGACATGGTCGGCAACAACACGCCGGTGTTCTTCATCCGCGAGCCATCCAAGTTCCCTGACTTCATCCACACCCAGAAGAAAGACCCGCGCACCAACATGGTCGACTGGCAGAACCGCTGGGAGTTCTGGGCCAACCATCCGCAGGCGCTGCATCAGGTCACCATCCTGATGTCCGACCGCGGTATCCCGAAGTCGTTGACCACCATGAACGGCTACAGCTCGCATACGCTGAGCCTGTGGAACGACAAGGGCGAGCGTGTCTGGGTCAAGTGGCACTTCAAGACCGACCAGGGCCACGAGACACTGACCGATGACGAAGCGGCACAGGTCGCACCGGACTTCCACCAGCACGACATGTTCACCCGCCTCGAGCGTGGCGAGCGTCCGAGCTGGACCGTCAACCTCCAGGTGATGACTGAGCAGCAGGCGCGCGACTACCACATCAACCCCTTCGATCTGACCAAGGTGTGGCCGCACGGTGACTTCCCGCTGATGGAAGTCGGCAAGATGGAACTCAATCGCAACCCGGAGAACTACTTCGCGGAAGTCGAGCAGTCCGTCTTCTCACCGTCCAACTTCGTGCCGGGTATCGGCGCCTCCCCGGACCGCGTGCTGCAGGCACGTCTGTGGGCCTACGCCGATGCACACCGCTATCGCGTCGGTGCCAACGCCGAGCAGCTGCCGGTCAACCGTCCGGTCTGCCCGGTCAACCACTACCAGCGTGATGGCGTGATGGCGGGCATGTGCCCGGTCACCGGTCACGGTGGCGGTCCGCTGGGCGGCCAGGTCGGCCAGGGTGTGCCGGGAGAGACGAAGGAAGGTGGCCAGTACTCGCGCACCAACTTCTACCCCAACGAGCGTGCCGATCACGGCGCCCCGGTGCCGGACGCCACTGTTGCCGAGCCGCCGATGCCGCTGGAGCAGAACGCCTGGATGGGCTATCACGACAACAGCGATGAGGATAACTACAGCCAGGCCGGCAATCTCTACCGCCTGTTCGATGAAGGTCAGAAGTCGCGCATCACGGACGTCATCGCCGGCACCATGGTGGGTGTCAGCCACGTCGTGCAGGACAAGATGATCGCGCACTTCCGCCAGGCGGATGCCGACTACGGCGAGCGTGTCGCGACCAAGCTGGCCAGACTCGATCCGCGCTGAGTCAGTCATGTTGCACCCTTCGTCAGGTCAGTCATGACCCTTTGAGCTGACGAAAACCTCAAGGCCCCCGCCGGTTACCCGGCGGGGGCCTTGTCGTAGGCGAGTCGCAGAGCGCCGTGCGAGCGTCAGCCGTTGCTGCGGGCGGTCGTTTCGCTGCCTGCTTTCTCACACACGCCCAGTGCCCACAGCAGGAAGGCATCCTGCCGGGCGTTGTCACGCCAGGCCTTGAAGCGACCCGAGGCACCGCCATGACCGGAACTCATGTCGGTGCGCAGCAGCACCGGATGCGGCGTGCAGTCCATCTGGCGCAGGCGGGCATACAGCTTGGCCGGTTCCCAGTAGGGCACGCGGGTATCGTGCCAGCTGCCCTGCAGGAACAGCGGCGGGTAGGGGGCGGCGCTCAGGTTGTCCAGCGGGGAATAGGCGCGGATGCGACGCCGCGCCTCGCTCTCGTGCGGGTTGCCCCATTCGGTGTATTCCGCGGTGGTCAGCGGCAGCTCCGGATTTTCCATGGTGCGCAGCACGTCCACGAAGGGCACATCGAGCACCGCGGCGCAGAAGGCCTCGGGACGCTTGTTGAGGCTGGCCCCGACCAGCAGGCCACCGGCGCTGGCACCGTAGGCGGCAATGCGCTCCGCGGCCCCGACGCCTTGCTCGACCAGCGCATCCCGCGCGGCGAGGAAGTCATTGAAGCTGTTTTCCTTGTGCTCCAGCTTGCCGGCCAGATACCAGGGCTCGCCACGATCCCCACCGCCGCGCACGTGGGCGACGGCAAAGGCGACGCCACGGCTGAGAAGCTCCAGCCGCGCGATGGAGAACCAGGGGTCCAGTGTCTCGCCGTAGGCACCATAGCCATAGAGCAGTACCGGCAGCGGGGCGTGGGGGATACCCTCGCCATCACACAGGTCACGGCGCATCACCACCGAGACGGGCACCTGCTCGCCATCGTCGGAGGTGGCCCACAGACGACGGCTGATCAACTGCTCTGGCGCGAGATCGCCATGCACGGTCTGGCGCTTGAGCAAGGTGCGCTCACCCGTGTCAAGGTCCAGCTCGATCCAGCTCGGCGGCGTGGTGAAGCTTTCCTCACGGATGCGCAGGCGGCGAGCGTCGAAGTGCGGGCAGTCGCCCAGCCCCTGGCTCAGCGGTTGCTCCGGCATCGCCAGGCGTTCGTCGCGGCAGATCGTTTGCGTAGGCGCCGTGCCCTCGAATTCGATCACGCGCAGCCAGGCCTGGGCCTGACGGTGATCGCGTTCATCGACCATCAGGCCCCAGGAAAACGCCTCCACGCCTTCCAGCGTCACGTCGTCGCGAGTGGTGATCAGCGGCTGCCAGTCGCCGGGGGCATGCTCGGTGGCGATATCCAGCTGGAAATGCGGCGCCTCCTTGTTGTGCAGCACATAGAAGTGGCCGGGGCGGTGATCGATGCCATATTCGACGCCTGTCTCGCGTGCGCGCACCAGCGTCATCTCGCCCAGTGGGGCCGCGGCCGGCAGCAGCCAGGATTCACTGGTGTCCTTGGACGCGGTTTCCAGTACCAGCCAGTCCCGTGAACGGGTCTTGCCCATGCCGACCCAGAATTCGCTGTCTTCCTCACGGTAGAGCAGCGTCTCGGCACGGCTCTCGATGTCCAGACACCAGATCTCGAAGGGGCGCTGGGTGCTGTCATAGCGCGTGAACAGCAGGTGCTGACCGTCCTCGGCCCACACCAGGTCCGGCCCGATATCCTCCAGCAGACATTCATCGTCCTGCCCTGCAGGCTGGGCCTCGCCACGCACTGGCGTGCGCGCGTCGCGGTCAACCGCGCTCAGTGTTGCAAGCCGCAGGCTGAACACCTCGTCGCCGCTGGTGTCCAGAGTCCATGCCAGTCGTTGCTCATCGGGCGAAATGGCCATGTCGCCCAGTTCGACAAAATCGTGATGGCGCGACAGGGCCTGCAGGTCCAGCAGACATTCATGGCGCGAGCGATCCGTGGGGTCCGCCTCCAACGGATGGCGCCACCAGACGGGATACTCCGCGTCAGCGGCGGTCTCGCTCCAGTAGACGTGATGGTCGAGGGCTTCCGGCAGACTGGAAACGGCGAGTTCGCGACGAGCCAGATGTCCGGTGTAGAGGGCGTCAGTCAGTGACTCGAGTGGCGTGAACCAGGTATCGCTCTCGGCATTGGCGGCCTCGAGAAAGGCCTTTACCTCTGGTGTGTCGCGCGCTTCAAGCCAGTGCCAGTGGGGGTCTTCGGCACGATAATGACGCTGGACGGGGCTGTCGGACATGGCTACCTCTTGAATGTCGTGTGCCCGAGTGTGTCGGGCGGGCTTGGAGTGTAACATTGAGCCTGTCCCACAGCGTTCGCAAGCCCTTGCCGCGAGCGGCATGTCGCGTCCCTGGTTGGCGATGAGCCGTGTCTGACGTCATGCGGTGAGCGGCCCCCTGAGTGGGGAGGATGTGATGGCTGGCCTTATATCGAAGACCTGACACAGGTCTCGCCAGGAAGTTCTGACAGGAGTGAAGGGCATGTTGATTTCGGATTCTCTGCCGCAGATGTGGCTGATCTATCTTGGCCTGGCGGCAGTGGTCTTGGTGACCGGTTATCTGGCGGTTCGCGCCTTGCCGCGCTTCATACGCTGGATCGTGGTGGGAGCGGTGGCCGGCATGATCGCGGTGCCGACCGGTTTTCACGTGACGGCCAGCGTGCCGGAAGATTCCTATGGTGGTACGGCGCCAGCCATCGTGGCCTTCGCGGTGAGCCTGATCCAGAAGGATGGCAGCGGCATGGCCTCGGCCTTTGCCATGCTGGTACTGGGCATCGGAGCGGGCGTCGCGGCCGGTCTCGGCATCTGGTGGCTGGGACGTGGCCGTGAGCAGCGTCGGCGTGAAATGGCCCGCTCGCGTCAGCGTCGCGCGTCAAGCGCCGACGAAGAAGAGAACGACGACCTGCACGGAGAGGGCCTGCGTGCCGAGCGTCGTGACACGTCCGCCGGTGGCGCCACACGCTCGCGCGCCGCGCGGGATCGTCAGGAACCTTCTCTCTGATCAACGCTGCCCGGGCTTGCCCATGGGTGGAACAAGGATCTGCAATGGCTCGTGATGTGAATGCCTCGTCTCTCGCTCGTCCCGTCGTTCGGCGCGCCCGCCGGCGCCTGTCAGATCCCCGCGCGTGGCGCCGGGGGCTGGCCGGTCTGACCATCTCGCTGCTGAGCGCTTTCTCAGGGCTGGGGGCCACCGCGGCATGGGCCGAAGAGTCAGCCTCTGCCCCCAAGGTCGCGGCTTCAGCGAGCGGGAGACAGGAAGGCGCAGAGATGTCGCCCAGCGAGGCGACAGCGCCGGGCAAGACACCGGATCTGCGCATGGCCATCGATGTCTCGGGCAGCATGAAGCACAACGACCCGGCCAATCTGCGCGCCAGTGCGCTGGATCTGCTGGTGACGCTGTTGCCGGAGCGCTCGCATGCCGGGGTATGGGGCTTCGGTGAGCAGGTACAGTCACTGCTGGCGCTGGGGGCGGTGGATGCCGGCTGGAAGCGGTCTGCCCGCGGACTCGAGAGCCGTCTCGACGACTATGAGCAGTACACGGATCTGGAGGCGGGCCTGCGCGCCGCTGCCCAGGGAAATGATGCCGGCGTGGGTGGTGATGCACCGCGTCAGATCATCCTGCTCTCCGATGGCATGGTCGACCTGCGTGAGCCGAGCACCCGCAAGGCCGCCGCGGACAGCGCCTCGCGTCAGCGCATCACGGATGAGCTGACGCCGCAGCTTGCCGCCCACGACATCACGGTGCATACGGTGGCGCTGTCGCGCAATGCCGATGTGGATCTGCTTCAGCAGATCGCGGACGGTACCGGCGGCCTGGCGACGGTCGCCGAGAGCCCGGAAGACCTGTTGCGTGCCTTCCTCGCGGCGCTGGATCGCATCGTGCCCGGTGAGCAGGTACCGCTGAACGACAAGCACTTCGTGATCGATGACAGCGTGCAGGAATTCACCGCCCTGGTCTTCCACGGCCCCGATGATCGCTCGCCGGTGCTGATTTCGCCGCAGGGGCAGCGTTACCGTCTCGCCGACCAGGCGTCACTGCCGGAAGGGGTGCGCTGGGAGCACCAGCCGCGTTATGACCTGATCACCGTGACGGACCCCCAGACCGGCAAGTGGCAGCTCGAGGGTGAGGTGGGGGCCGATAGCCGCATCACGATCGTCTCGGAACTGGCATTGGTATCACGGCCCCTGCCTGCCACGCTCTATCGGGGTTTCGACTACTCGCTGACCGCATCGCTGGTCGATGGCGCGCGCGCCGTCAATGATGAGGACTTCCTGGCGACGCTGGATGGCAATGCACGTCTGGTGCCGGAGCAGGATGTGCAGGAGGGAGAAGGCGCGGCGGAGGATGTCACCACCGCGCAGCAGCGAGGCCTTGAGCGTGACGGCGCCGACTTCCATGTCGACATGCCGGCCCCCGACCAGCTCGGTGGCGCCCGCCTGACCCTGACCGTGATGGGCTATCGCGACAATGCCTCCTTCGCGCGCCAGCTCAGTCAGCGTACCAGCGTGGTGGACCCGCTGCTGGTCGAGCCCGTCGGCGCTGACCCGCGTACCGGCAAGTCGCCTGACGCGCTGGAAGTCAGTGCGCGTCATCCGCTGCTCAATACCGCCAACACGCGTCTGGTCGCGACGCTGCATGGGGAGGCCCTGAGCGTGGCGGAGGATGGCGAGCGGCAATGGCGCATCGACCTGCCGCCCCTGGACTCGGATGTCCAGGCGGATGTGCAGATCAGCGCGCGTCTCGCGCTCGACGGAGCTCCGCCGGTGCTGGACCTCGCGCCCTATACCCTCAATGCGGACGCGGCGCGTCGGGCGGCCAATCTGGATCGCACACCCATCGAGGGGGAGCGCTTCGGTGAGATCGAGGGGCTGGATCAGGCCGGGGAAGATGCGCCGGAAGACCTCAATGCCCTGTTGATGAAGGGCCGTCTGCCCATCGACAAGGTACCGGCGTTGATCGGCCAGTGGTTCGAGGGCGCTTCCGACTTCGCGCGCCAGGAAGCCGGCTCTGCCCGGAGCCGCATGATCGCCTATGCCGTGGCCGGTGCATTCGGCCTGCTGATGCTGATCCTGCTGGTGCGCCGCATGACACGCAAACCGACCCGACGGGAGGAACCCCATGTGTGAGCTGCTTGGCATGAGTGCCAATGTTCCGACCGATATCTGCTTCAGCTTCGCGGGCTTTCTGCAACGCGGGGGTGGTACCGGCCCGCACCGCGATGGCTGGGGTATCGCCTTCTATGAAGAGGGTGGCTATCGCGAATTCCGTGACCCGCACCCTTCAGTGGATTCGCCCATCGCGCGGATGATTCTCGACTATCCCATCAAGTCACAGATGGTGATCAGTCATATCCGCCAAGCCAATGTCGGCCAGGTGACGTTGGCCAATACCCACCCGTTCACGCGGGAGTTGTGGGGGCGCCAGTGGTGCTATGCCCACAATGGGCAGCTGGCGGACTGGCAAACGCTTCCCTTGCCGTACTATCGCCCCGTGGGCAGCACGGACAGCGAGCACGCCGCCTGTTTCCTGCTCGGCGAGATCCGCCGTGCCTTCCCGGAACCGCCCTCTCGCTGTGAGGACCTGTGGCGTCACCTGCATGCCCAGTGCGAGCGTCTGCGTGCGCTGGGGGTCTTCAATCTGCTGCTCTCCGATGGCGTGCATCTCTACGCCTACTGCTCCACCAAGCTTGCGCACATCACGCGCCGAGCGCCCTTCGGGCAGGCGAGCCTCACCGATTTCGAGATGAGCGTCGACTTCCAGCAACACACCACCGATGCCGATGTGGTGTCGGTGATCGCCACCGACCCGCTGACCGACAACGAGCAATGGCAGCGGCTGCTGCCCGGGCAGCTGGTCGTGTTTCGGGAAGGTGAGCTGGTCGCCAGTCTTGGCGGTGAGTTGCCGCTGAGTCAGGAAGAGCAGGGGCAGGCCGAGAGCGGGGCGGTCGATCGCACCGCCACTGCGCGTCGCAAGCCGGACTGGCTGGCCTCGGACCTGAGTTGCTGATGCCTGAGCGCTAGAAAAGTCGTTCGATCGCCAGACACACGAAGGGCCGCAATCGCGGCCCTTCGTGTGTCTGGCTTCCCGGTCTTCACTGACGTTTGCGGTCAGCGGCAGGCATCAGATTCAGCCTTCGACATCATCGAACATGCCGGCGAACATCGGCGAGGACAGGTAGCGTTCGCCACTGTCCGGCAGGATGACGACGATGGACTTGTCGGCGTAGGCCGGGTCTTCGGCCAGGCGCAGTGCCGCAGTCATCGCCGCACCACAGGAGATGCCGCACATGATGCCTTCTTCCTGCATGATACGGCGTGCCATGGCCATGGCGTCTTCGCTGACCACCGACTCGACGCGGTCGATCAGCGTCAGATCCAGATTGTCGGGGATGAAGTTGGCACCGATCCCCTGGATCTTGTGCGGTGCCGGGGTGATGGGCTCGCCCTTGAGGCGCTGGGCAATGATGGCCGATTCCGCCGGCTCTACCGCCACGGCTTCCAGCGTCTGGCCACGCACCGTCTTGAAGTAGCGTGCGATACCGCTGATGGTACCGCCGGTGCCGACCCCCGCGACCAGCACGTCCATGTCGCCGTCCAGCGCATCCCAGAGCTCAGGGCCGGTGGTTTCCTCATGGATGCGCGGGTTGGCCGGATTGGAGAACTGCTGCGGCAGGAAGTAGCGCTCCGGCTCGGCCTTCTTGAGTTCGCAGGCCTTGTCGATGGCGCCCTGCATGCCCTTGGCGGGGTCGGTCAGCACCAGATTGGCACCCAGTGACTTCAGCACCTTGCGGCGCTCCATGCTCATGGAGGACGGCATGGTCAGGGTGACGGGGTAGCCACGCGCCGCACCGACGAAGGCCAGCGCGATACCGGTATTGCCGGAGGTCGGCTCGACGATCTCCATGCCCGGCTTGAGCTCGCCGCGCGCTTCCGCATCCCACACCATGCTGGCACCGATCCGGCATTTGACGGAGAAGGCCGGGTTGCGGGCTTCCACCTTGGCGTACAGGCGCGGGTGGCGGCTGAGGCGGTTGATCTTGACCAGCGGTGTATTGCCGATGGCCTGTGAGTTGTCCTGGTAGATCTTTGCCATGGGGAAATCTCTCTGATCGATGAACAGTGACATGAGTGACGAGAAACAGACGCCGGGCATGCGGCTGCCACTGGCGTTCTGTGTGGATGGGCTTCAGAGTAAGAGGTAGCGCGTCGCGATTCAAAGGCCTTGAGAGCATAACGACATGTCAGCGTCGTCAGGGCCCCATGTGATGCATGCCGTCATGGCCGACAGCAGTCGATTCCCGTAATGTGAACGATGGTTTCAATCGATCGTTTTACAATCTCGAGGCGGCTGGTTAAGGTAGCCTGACAGCATGAGAGGGTGGGGTGGAGTGCCATCTCGGCATCCCCCGTCATTTCCTGCGTGTCCGTCCAGCTGCGGACACCACGTCCCGATAACAACAAGTGTTGCGATCACTCGCGAGGGCTGTCGTCAAGCAGCCGCCAGCGGTCTCCACCGCCTCTCGGGGAATGCACCAGACGAACGATGCCATGGAGCCAAGTGCCATGCGTGATGCCAATCCTGCCGCCCCTGCGGCAGCCCATGATCCGCACCAGTCAGGCTCGGCAGAGGCCGCCGATTCCCTGATTCTCAGCGGTGAGCCGTTGTCCGGTCTCGAGGAGTACCCCTCGATTCTGGAGGTCTTCGAGGCCAGCTGCGCCAATTATGCCGAGCGTCCGGCCTTCAGCTGCATGGACAAGACGCTGAGCTACGCCGATGTGGATCGCCTGTCGCGCGACTTCGCCGCCTGGCTTGAGCATGAGACCGGCCTTGAGCCCGGGGATCGCATCGCCATCCAGCTGCCGAACCTGCTGCAGTTCCCGGTGGCCGTGTTCGGGGCGCTGCGCGCCGGTCTGGTGGTGGTCAACACCAACCCGCTCTACACCGAGCGTGAGATGCAGCACCAGTTCCATGACTCCGGCGCACGCGCCATCGTGATTCTGGCCAACATGGCGGACAAGCTCGAGAAGGTGCTCAAGCGCACGTCCATCGAGGAGGTCATCATCACCGAGATCGGTGACCTGCATGATTTCCCCAAGCGCCCGTTGATCAACCTGGCCGTACGCTACGTCAAGAAGATGGTGCCGAAGTACCATCTGCCCGACGCCCACTCGCTGCGCAGCGTGCTCAAGCGCGGCGCGGGGCTCTCGCACACGCGTGTCACGCGAGAGGCCGACGACATCGCGGCACTCCAGTACACCGGCGGGACCACCGGGGTCGCCAAGGGCACCATGCTGACCCACCGCAATCTGGTGGCCAACATGCTGCAGGCGCGCGGTGTGATCAGTGATGTGCTCAATGAAGGCCACGAGGTGCTGATCGCGCCGCTGCCGGTCTATCACATCTATACCTTCACGGTGAATTGCCTCTACAGCATGGAGAGCGGCAACCACAGCGTGCTGATCACCAATCCCCGTGACATCGATGGCTTCATCAAGACGCTGGCCAGGACACCGTTCACCGCCTTCGTCGGCCTCAATACGCTGTTCTCGGCGCTGTGCCAGCGCGATGATTTCAAGGCGCTGGACTTCTCGAGCCTCAAGCTGACCATCTCCGGCGGCATGGCCCTGACGCGCAGCGCGGCTGAACGCTGGGAAGCCGTCACCGGCTGCCCGATCGCCGAGGGCTACGGCATGACCGAGACCTCGCCCATCGTCAGCTTCAACCCCCCGCGTGAGCTGCAGCTGGGGACCATCGGCAAGCCGGTGCCCGGCACCGAACTCAAGGTGGTGGATGCCGAGGGCGTGACGCTGGGGCGTGACGCGCCGGGTGAGCTGTGCGTGCGCGGTCCCCAGGTGATGAAGGGCTATTGGCAGCGTGATGACGCCACGCGTGAGGCGATGGATGACGAGGGCTTCATTCGCACCGGCGATATCGCGGTCATCCAGCCGGATGGCTTCGTGCGCATCGTCGATCGCAAGAAGGACATGATCATCGTCTCCGGCTTCAATGTGTTCCCCAACGAGATCGAGGACGTGGTCAGCGGGCATCCGGATATCGTCGAGGCCGCGGCGGTCGGCGTGCCGGACGAGCAGAGCGGTGAGGCGATCAAGCTGTTTGTCGTGTCCAGCAACCCGGATCTCGACCGCGACAGCCTGCGCAGCTGGTGCAAGGAGCAGCTGACCGGCTACAAGGTGCCGCGTTTCGTCGAATTCCGCGATGAGCTGCCCAAGACCAACGTGGGCAAGGTGCTGCGCCGTGAACTGCGTGACAGCGACGACGAAGGAGGCAATACCCCGGTGCGCGAGACCTGAATCCCGGCGTTGAGACGGACCGCCGGCATGAGCGGGCGGCCACCAAGGTTGGGCGTGGCTACGCGCGGGGCTACAATGGACGGCCCGTCACTCGTTGGCGGGCCGTTTCGTCATTCAGGTCTCGTGGCTCGCTGCCCTGTGCAGTCGGGCGAGAGGCTGAGTTCCCGAGAGTATCCGGCTGCGCGCGTGGCGTGTGGTCGCTGGTTGAGAAGAGGCAGTCCTTGAGCGACACCGCTACCGCACCGTCCGAACATGCGCGTCTTGAAGCCCTTGCGGCTCGCCTCGAACGCGCCCTGAGCCGTGATCAGCGCGAGCTGGGCAAGCGCCTGGCTGGCCTGCGTCGGCGTCTCAAGGAAGGCAAGCCGGTCGATCGTGCCATCAACGATATCGAGAGCCGCCTCGAGGCGAGCATCGCCCAGCGTGCCGCGCGCGAGACGGCGCTGGCGCGCTGGCAGACACCGGCCGCACTCAACTATCCGCCGGAGCTGCCGGTGGTGGAGCGTCGCGAGGACATCCTCGCCGCGCTCGCCGAGCATCAGATCGTGGTGGTCGCCGGTGAGACAGGCTCGGGCAAGACCACCCAGCTGCCCAAGCTGTGTCTGGAGATGGGGCTGGGGCGCAATGGTCTGATCGGCCACACCCAGCCACGCCGTCTGGCGGCGCGCTCGGTGGCGGCGCGTCTGGCCGAGGAGCTCGAGACGACCCTCGGCGAGACGGTCGGCTATCAGGTGCGCTTCAACGACACCACTGGCCCGTCGACGCTGATCAAGCTGATGACCGACGGTATCCTGCTGGCGGAAACCCAGCATGATCCGGACCTGAGCCGCTACGAGGCGATCATCATCGATGAGGCCCACGAGCGCAGTCTGAACATCGACTTCCTGCTCGGCTATCTCAAGCGCCTCACCGCGCGCCGTCCGGATCTCAAGATCATCATCACCTCGGCGACCATCGACGTGGAGCGCTTCAGTCAGCACTTCGCGGCCCAGGATGGCACGCCGGCACCCATCGTCTCGGTCAGCGGGCGCAACTTCCCGGTCGAGACCCAATACCTGCCGCTGGTGCGCGATGCCGAGGATGAGGAAGACCTCAGCCTGCAGGAAGGTATCCTGCGCGCGGTGGAAGAGCTGTCGCTGATCGAGCGCGAGAAGGGCTGGATGCAGGGTCCGCGTGACGTGTTGATCTTCCTGCCCGGCGAGCGCGAGATCCGCGCCACCGCGGATACCCTGCGTCGCGCCCAGCTGCGCGATACCGAGGTATTGCCGCTGTACGCGCGGCTCTCGAACGAAGAGCAGAATCGCGTCTTCCAGCCGCATCGTGGCCGGCGCATCGTGCTGGCCACCAACGTCGCCGAGACCTCGCTGACCGTGCCGGGCATCCGCTACGTGATCGACCCGGGGCTGGTGCGCATCAGTCGTTACAGCTATCGCTCCAAGATCCAGCGACTGCCGGTGGAACCGATCAGTCAGGCCAGCGCCAATCAGCGCAAGGGCCGCTGCGGGCGTATCGCCGAAGGCCTGTGCATCCGCCTCTACAGCGAGGAGGATTTCCTCGCGCGCCCGGAATACACCGAGCCGGAAATCCAGCGCACCAATCTGGCCTCGGTGATTCTGTCGATGCTGTCGCTCAAGCTGGGCGACATCGAGAAGTTTCCCTTCGTCGATGCCCCGGATTCGCGCTTCGTCACCGATGGTTTCCGCCTGCTGCGCGAACTGGGGGCGGTGGATGAGCACAACCGTCTGAGTCGTGATGGTCGCACCCTGGCACGTCTGCCCATCGACCCGCGTCTGGCGCGCATGGTGCTGGAAGGCGCCTCGCGCGGCTGTCTGCGTGAAGTGCTGATCATCGTCAGTGCACTGTCGATCCAGGACCCGCGCGAGCGTCCCGCCGACAAGCGCCAGCAGGCGGATCAGATTCACCACGAGTGGGACGATGACAGCTCCGATTTCGTCAGCTGGCTGAATCTGTGGGAAGGCTTCGAGCTGGCGCGTGACGCGCTGGGAGCCAACCCGCTGCGTCGCTGGTGCAAGGCGCGCTTCCTCAACTATCTGCGTCTGCGCGAGTGGCATGACACCTTCCGTCAGCTCAAGCAGCTGACGCGGGATCTTGGGCTGGAGATGACCAGCAGCCAGCATGCGCGTGACGCCGAGGCACAGGCCGAGGTCACCGCGCGAGTGCTGGCGTCTCCGGGCCAGGGCCGTCGTCCGTCGGTGGCCATTGATCATGAAGCCCTGCATCGTGCGCTGTTGACCGGGCTGCTCTCCAATCTCGGCCTCAAGCAGGAAAATCGCGAGTATCTCGGGGCGCGCAACCGACGCTTCTTCGTGCATCCGGGCTCCGGTGTGGCCAAGAAGTCGCCCAAGTGGGTGATGGCGGCCGAGATGGTCGAGACCACCAGGCTCTACGCGCGACAGGTCGCGGCGATCAAGCCCGAGTGGGTCGAGCCGCTGGCCGAGCATCTGGTCAAGCGCAGCTACAGCGAGCCGCACTGGGAGATGAAGCGTGCCCAGGTGGTCGCCAGTGAGCAGGTCACGCTGTTCGGCCTGCCCATCGTCACCGCGCGCAAGGTGCATTACGGCCCGCTGGCGCCACAGGAATCCCGCGAGCTGTTCATCCGCCGCGCGCTGGTCGAGGGTGAATTCCAGACCCGCGCGCCATTCTTCGCCCATAATCGTGGCCTGATGGAGGAAGTCGGGGAGCTTGAGGATCGTGCGCGCCGGCGTGACATTCTCGTCGATGAGGAGACGCTGTTCGCCTTCTATGCCGAGCGGATTCCGGAAGGCATCTACAACGGGCGCGGCTTCGACAAGTGGCGCAAGGATGCCGAGCGCGACAATCCGAATGTCCTGCATCTGGATCTCGATGACCTGATGGCGCGCGATGCCGAGGAAGTCACCGCCGCACGCTATCCCGAGCAGCTGCATCACAATGGTGTCGCCTATCCGCTGAGCTATCACTTCGCGCCCGGCGCGGTGGATGACGGCGTGACCATGACGGTCCCGGCGGCGATGCTCTCCCAGCTGCCGCGCTATCGCATCGAGTGGCTGGTGCCGGGGCTGCTGCGGGACAAGGCCATCGGCCTGATGAAATCGCTGCCCAAGCAGTATCGCAAGCAGGTGGTGCCGATTCCCAACTGGGTCGATGCCGCGCTTGAGGCGTTGACCCCGGATGACGTGCCGTTGACCGACGCGCTGGCCGAGTTCATGCGCGTCAAGACTGGCCTGCGCCTGCCGTCGGATGCCTGGGCGCCGGAGACGCTGGAGCCGCACCTGAACATGAATCTGCGCATCGTCGATCAGGACGGCAAGGTGCTGGGGGAGGGGCGTGATCTTGAAGTGCTCGAGGCGCGTTTCAAGGACTCGGCGGCCGCCGCGGCACGCGCCATGGCCAGTCGCAGCCGCGATGCCGACAGTGAAGTGCTGGAAGACCTGCCGGAGGCGCCGATCGCGACCTCCCACAGCACCACCCAGGCAGGCATTCGGGTCGAGGCCTATCCGGCGCTGGTGGTGAAGCCGTCGGTGCCCGCCGAGGGCGGCATGAGTGCCAAGGAACGCAAGCTGGCTCGCAAGACCGGCAGAAACAGTGCACCGTCAAGTCACTCGCCCGCGAATGCTGCCACCTCAAGCGAGCAGCAGCTGAGCGTGGAGCTGTTCGATCATCCGGCCAAGGCCGCCGCCGCGCATCGTGATGGCATCACGCGTCTGGCGATGGCACGCCTGCCGGACCAGGTGCGCTATCTGGACCGGGAGTTCAAGGCACTGGAGCGCTGCGCGCTGCTGTTCGCCAAGGTCGGCACGCGTCGCGTGCTGGCGGATGACTTCCTCTACAGCGTCTTCGAGCAGGTGATGGCCGTCGAGCCGCTGCCGCGTTCGCGCGGTGAGTTGCAGGCGCGTCTGGATGACAAGCGGGCCGAGCTGGTGCCCCACGCCGAAGCACTGATCAAGCCGTTGGAGGCTGCGCTCACGCAGCATCTGGAGCTTTCCAAGCGCCTCAAGGGCAAGATCGACTTCTCGATGGCGCTGGTGGTGGCAGACCTCAAGGCCCAGCAGGCCCGCCTGGTGCACCCGGGCTTCCTCCAGGAGGCGGGTGCCTGGCTGCATCAGCTGCCACGCTATGTGGAGGCGATGCTGATCCGTCTCGACAAGGCCCCGCGTGAGCGCATGCGTGATCAACGTGACATGGAGGCGGTCAAGAGCTTCGAGACACGCCTTGATGCCCGCCTGAGCAAGGCCCGCGAGCAGGGCCTGCCCGATGCGGAGCTGGAGGAGTTCGGCTGGTGGCTGCAGGAGCTGCGCGTCTCATTGTTCGCTCAGCAGCTCGGCACGCTGGAGACCGTCTCCCCCAAGCGGCTGGAGAAGCGCTGGCAGGAATTGATGGCGCGGCGCTGAGTCGAGCCGCCATCCGCTTGCGTGACTGCTGCGTGGAGGCGTGATGCTCGCGTATGGCTCAAGCTGCATACAGAGAAAGCTGTTTAAGAGACGGCTGTTATCACGGGACGGATGCCAGGTTCAGGCGTCCGCCTGGCGCGAGACAGCGTACACTGAAGACAAGAGGGTGACGCTGTCTCGCTGCCGGCGCGGACCTGGAGGCTCGGCATTCGCCGCATGGGATGTCAGCCGCGACGTCACCCGATCAATCGGTGGTCTCCGACGAGAGGCCACTGTCAGGAGTGGATGCATGCCCAACAACGACAATCAGCACGCTGCCGACCCTCGCGCCACCACGGCGGAGCGCCAGCTGGACGCCACTGGCAATCACCGCGTGCTGATCACCGGCACCGGCCTCTACACGCCGGAACATGCCGTCAGCAACGAGGCGCTGGTCGCCTCCTTCAATGCCTGGGTGGCGGCGGACAACGCCGCCAATGCCGAGGCCATCGCTCGGGGCGAGCGCGAGCCGCGTACCGAGTCCAGCGCTGAATTCATCGTCAAGGCCTCGGGTATCCACAGCCGCTACGTGCTGGATGCCGAGGGCATTCTCGACCCTGAGCGCATGCGCCCGCGGCTGCCCGCGCGCGACAATGATCAACCCTCGGTGCAGTGCGAGATGGGCGTGGCGGCCGCGCGTGAGGCGCTGGCCGCGGCGGGCGTGAAGGCCGAGGAACTTGATCTGGTCATCGTGGCCTGCTCCAATCTCGAGCGCCCCTATCCGGCCGTGGCGGTGGAGCTGCAGGCGGCGCTAGAGGCCGGTGGCTATGCCTTTGACATGAACGTGGCGTGCAGCTCCGCCACCTTCGGGATCGAGACCGCGGCCAACGCCATCCGCAGTGGCAGCGCGCAGCGGGTGTTGATGGTCAATCCCGAGATCTGCAGTGCGCATCTGAATTTCCGTGATCGCGACAGTCACTTCATCTTCGGCGATGCCTGCACGGCCGTGGTGCTGGAAGCGGCGGATGTCGCCACGCGCACCGATGGCTTCGAGGTGCTCGGTACGCGACTGGTGACCCGTTTCTCCAACGCGATACGCAACAATTTCGGCTTCCTCAATCGCGCGGCAGTGCTTGAGGATGATGTGGCATCTGCCACGACGCTGGACAGCGCCACGCACCGTGAACAGGCCGATGACAAGCTGTTCATCCAGGAAGGTCGGCGCGTGTTCCGCGAAGTCTGCCCGATGGTGGCCGAGCTGATCACCACGCATCTGGGCGAGATCGAGGCCGATGGCGGTGATCTTGATCGCATGTGGCTGCACCAGGCCAATCGCCACATGAACGACATGATCGCTCGTCGTGTGCTGGGGCGTGATCCGTCGAGCGAGGAAGCGCCGATCATTCTCGACCGCTACGCCAATACCAGCTCGGCGGGGTCGGTGATCGCCTTCCATCTGCATCATGCGGATCTGCCCGCTGGCAGCCTGGGTGTGCTTTGCTCCTTCGGGGCCGGCTACAGTGCGGGAAGCGTGCTGCTGAAACGCTGTGGCTGATTCGCGCTGATGGCGTGCTTGAGCGGATGGCGCACTGGCTCCTGGCGTGAGCGGAACGTATAAAGAAGACCGGACCTGACAGCCATGGATGTGGCAAGGACCGCTGCAGGATTCCAACAGACTTACAGGTGATGCGATGCACATGATCAAGACTTCCCTGCCGGCACTGCTGGCCATGTCTCTGCTGGCCGGTTGTGCCAGTACAGGTGACAGCGAGCCGAATCCCCAGGACCCGTGGGAGGGCTTCAACCGCAACGTCTACACCTTCAATGACACCCTGGATCGCTATGCGCTCAAGCCGGTGGCTCAGGGCTACGATTACGTGACGCCGGAGCTGGTTCAGGATGGCGTGGGCAACTTCTTCTCCAACCTCGGGGAAGTGCGCACCATGTTCAACTCGGTGCTGCAGTGGAAGTGGGCGAATGCCGGGATTTCCACGGGGCGCCTGCTGCTCAATTCCACCGTCGGTATCGGCGGGCTGTTCGATCCGGCCAGCGAGCTTGGCTGGACGGTCGACGAGGAAGATTTCGGTCAGACACTTGCCGTGTGGGGCGCCGGCCAGGGGCCTTACCTCATGTTGCCGCTGTTCGGTCCGAGCACGCTGCGTGACACTGCCGGCATGCCGGTGGATTACTTCAATGATCCGATCAACTACCTCGAGGAAGACAAGGTGCGCTATGGCCTGAAAGCACTGGATCTCGTCGATACCCGTGCCGGTCTGCTCGAGCAGGAGAAGTTGATTCAGGGAGATCGCTACAGCTTCATCCGCGATGCCTATCTGCAGCGTCGCAACTTCGAGATCAACGATGGCAAGCTCGGGGATGATCCCTTCGCCAGCGACAGTTTCGATGATGCGGATCTCGATGGTGCCTTTGCACCGGAAGATGACAGCCAGTAAGGGCTGCCGAGTGTCCTGGCGGCACGTCGAGGCACGCGGATAGCGCGATGGCGAGGCGCCAGGGTCTGGCAGTGGATTGCGGCACGGGACGGGCATGAGAGGTTGGCATGGCGGATGAGCAAGGCAAGCGTCTGTTGATCGGTCTGATCGATCTGGTCGGTTCGCGGCGTGATGCGCTGGCGACGCTGTTGACGGATGAGCGTTGTGCAGTGGCGGCCTGTGACAGCATTGCAACGCTGCCCAGTGGGGTCGCGGTGGTGGTGGCGCATGTCGAGGCCGTGGCCAGTCAGGAGTGGGCGCGTCTCGCCGAGTGCCTGCCCACGGTGGTCGTGGCCGAGAGTCGCGGCGATGAATGCCTGTTGCCCGCGGTGGAGGCGGGGCTGGTGGATTATCTGATCGCCCCGCGTGAGCATGGCTCGGTGTTGCGCAGTCTGCTCAAGCGGGCGGCGGAGCATCACCAGCTCGCGCATGAACACGCCAAGGCCCGCGCGCGTCTCGAGGAGCTCAACGAGCATCTCGAGACGCATCTGGCGATGCTGCGTCAGGACCAGCTGGCCGGTGGGCAGATTCAGCAACGCTTGTTGCCGGAAAGTGGGCAGAGAATCAATGGCATCCGCTATGACTACTGCCTGTCGCCCTCGTTGTATCTGTCGGGAGATTTTCTCGAGTATCAGGCGATCGATGAGCGTTTCAGTCTGTTCTATTTCGCCGATGTCTCCGGGCATGGGGCGTCTTCGGCCTTCGTGACGGTGCTGCTCAAGCTATTGTTCGCGCGTGCGATTCGCCACTGGGAGGAACATACGCCGGAAACCTTCGGTCCTGAATGGCTGGCGTTGCTCAACCGTGAGCTGCTGGACAGTGGCATCGGCAAGCACGCGACCGTGCTGTGCGGTGTGATTGACCGTGAAGCGGCCACACTGCATTACACCCTGGGGGCCCAGCTGCCGATGCCGGTCCTGGTGACTCCGGAGGGTGGGATTCAGGTACTGGAAGGCAGCGGGCGCCCGGTAGGCCTCTTCCCAGGCACCCGCTATCCGGCGTATCGTGTGGCGCTTCCCGCGCGTTTCCGCCTGTGGCTGGCCAGTGATGGTGTGCTGGAGTGCCTGCCGGGCGAGGCGCTGGAGGAACGAACTCAAGCACTGCATCAACGGATACTGAGCAGTGAGGATGTGCAGGGATTGCGCCGCGGTCTGGCACTGGATGGTGAGCTGCCGGATGACCTTACCCTGATGACGCTGACAGGATTCCATGATGGATGAAGGACGTATCCAGGCCGTGTTCGATGACGGCCTGTTCGTGCTCAAGCTGTCGGGTGACGTACGCCTGACACTGTGTGCCACGCTGGACCAGCAGGTTCAACGCGTGGCAGCGGTCGATGGTCTGGAAAGCGTGATCATCGATCTGCGCGAAGCCACCAACATTGACTCCACTGCACTGGGCTTTCTGGCCAAGCTGGCACTGGCCGTGCGGGATCGTCTGATCCTGCCGGCCCAGGTGGTAGCGGCTCACCCTGATGTGATGACCATGCTCAAGGTCATGGGGTTCGATGAGGTGGCCAGTGTCGTGGATGCCAGTCAGCTGGCGGAGGCGGAGCAGGCCGAGCTGGACAGCTCGGGCTGTGATGACGCCACGGCGGAGGTGCCGGTCGAGGGTGGGGCAGAGGCCTCGGCGAGTCAGGAGCAGGCACTGCGCGGCCGTATTCTCGAGGCGCATCGTCTGTTGATGTGTCTCAATGGCCACAATCGCCTGCAGTTCCAGCCCTTGATCGAGCTTCTGGAAAGCGAGGAGCAGCGCCAGCCGCATTGACGATGCGGGGTGTCGCCTGAACGCAAGAGCGCCTGCCGTGATTCACGGCAGGCGCTCTTCGTTGCTGCGCCAGAAACACGCCCTTGCTCGACAAGGGCGTGTTCTCGACGTCATGCTCAGTGGCTGCGCAGTTCGGCCAGCAGTGACTCGAGCTTGCGCTGATCCGCCATGAACTTGCGGATGCCTTCGCCCAGCTTCTCGGTGGCCATGGCATCTTCGTTCATGTCCCAGCGGAAGTTGGACTCGGTCAGCACTTCCGGCACGTTGCGCTCGGCATCGGCGGCCTGCAGACGACGCGCCAGCGGGCCCGTGCTTTCGGCCAGCTCACCCAGCAGCGCCGGAGAGATGGTCAGGCGGTCGCAACCGGCCAGGGCTTCGATTTCCCCGGTGTTGCGGAAGCTGGCGCCCATCACGATGGTCTTGTAGCCGTGACCCTTGTAGTGCTCGTAGATGGCCTTGACGGACTTCACGCCCGGGTCGTTGTCGCCGCTGAAATCGGCATCCGGCTGGTTGGCCTTGTGCCAGTCGAGGATACGGCCGACGAAGGGCGAGATCAGCGTCACGCCGGCATCAGCGCAGGCCTGGGCCTGGGCGAAGCTGAACAGCAGCGTCAGGTTGGTACGGATGCCTTCACGCTCGAGCTTCTCGGCGGCACGAATGCCTTCCCAGGTGGAGGCGGTCTTGATCAGGATGCGCTCCTGACCGACGCCATTGGCGGCGTAGCGCTCGATGATGCGATGCGCGCGACGGATGGTCTCGTCGGCATCGAAGGACAGGCGGGCGCTGACTTCGGTGGAGACATAGCCCGGTACCAGACCGGCGATCTCGGTGCCGATATCCACGGCCACGGCGTCCACGGCATCGTCGATGTCGGTGGCCTTGCGCGCGACCTCGGTCAGGCGCTCGCGACGCGACGGGTCCTGGGCGGCCTGCAGGATCAGCGACGGGTTGGTGGTAGCATCTGTGGGCGCGAAGCGACGAATCGCCTCGAGGTCACCGGTGTCGGCGACAACGGTGGTCATGTCCTTGAGTTGGGAGAGCTTGTCCTGTGCCATGCAAGAGTTTCCTGTACTGAGCGCGGGTCGTCCGATGACGACCTTCATGAAAAGGGAAGACGTGAAGGTCTGGGCTACGAAGCGGGAACGACATGGCCAGAGCCTCGACGATGATACTCCATCGGCCGTACCGCGGGGATGTCGTCGCTGTCGGTGTGAACATGATCACATGGATGTGACAACTTCTTCACGTTCGTTACCTCAACTGTATCAATTGTATGGCGGCGCGCCCACTGTCGCGGTCTACCGGCAGATGTGTCCGCTCATGCCTGCGACAGGCTGGCACCGAGGTGTCGGGGACCCAAGGAAGGTGAGGGAGCCGGTGAGCGGGCCGATGCCGGCACCTGGGTCCATGACGTGCCGCATCGTGAAGGATTCTTCAGCAGGCGCATGATCGCGCCGTTATCGTGAAACTCTCGGGAGGGGATGTGGACAAGCGTCAAACCCGTCAGCTGGCCTTGCTGGTCGCTGCCAACACCGCACTGGCCCCCTTGGCCATCGATGCCTATCTGCCGGCATTGCCGGCCATGGCGGAAGCGCTCGACACCAGCGTCCATCATACGGAGCTGTCGCTGTCGATCTTCCTGCTCGGCTTCTCGCTGGGGCAGTTGATCTTCGGGCCGCTGTCGGACCGCATCGGCCGCAAGCCGGTGTTGCTCTCCGGGATCTTCGTCTTCCTGCTGGCGAGTCTGGCGATCACCCAGGTCGACAGTCTCGAAGGCCTCTATGCGTTGCGATTCGTGCAGGCGCTGGGCGGCGGGGCCTCGGTGGTGAATTCCTCGGCGATCGTGCGTGACTGCTTCAGCGGGCGCGAGGCGGCCAAGGTGCTCTCGACCGTCGCGGTGATCATGATGCTGGCACCGCTGATCGCCCCGGCGATCGGCAGTCTGCTGCTGGGCTTGGCGGGCTGGTGGCTGATCTTCGCCTTCCTGGCCGCCTATGCCGCCTTCCTGCTGGTCGTGCTGCCTTTCCGGCTGCCGGAGACACGCCGCCATCGCGAAGCGGATGAGCCTCCGGCCAGCATCGCGCAGGTCGCTCGCGATTATGTCAGCGTGATGCGCCATGGCCCGGCGATGGGCTATGCCATTACCCAGGCGATGGGCTTCGGTGGCATGTTCGCCTTCATCACCGCCTCCCCGTATGTCTACATGGAGCACTTCGGTGTCACCGCCTCCTGGTACCCGGCGCTGTTCGGGGCCAACATCCTGTTCATGTTCACCGCCAATCGCCTCAACGTGCGCCTGCTGTCACGCATGTCGCCTCCACGGCTGCTGCGCATCGGGATCGGTATCCAGCTGCTCGCGGCCTGTCTGCTGGTGCTGGCATTGGCGCTGGGGCTGGATCATCTGGCGCTGATGGCACCCTTGTTGATGCTCTTCGTCGGGGCCAACGGCATGGTCGCTCCCAATGCGATTTCTTCCGCGCTCGAGTACTTCCCCCGTATCAGCGCCACCGCCAACGCCCTGATCGGCAGCCTGCAATTCGCCAGTGGCGCCTTGATCGGCATGCTGATCGCAGGGCTGGCGCTGGACAGCCTGTGGCCGATGATCCTCGGCATGCTGGGCACGGCGCTGGTCAGCAATATCCTGCTGCGCGTGCTGGCGGGGCGTCGCGCCCTGGCGCGTCATGCCGCCCCCTCGGACTGAGGGTCATTGATCACACGGCGACTCGCGATGACTGTCACACGGTTGTCATGAATGCTTGGCAAAGTGCTCCTCGTAGACAAGAAGCCAACCTCAAGGCTCATTCTTTTCGCAAGGAGTTTCAGGCATGAAGGCGTTCCTCAAGTCAGGTCTCGCAGTCGCTGTTCTCGCCGCATCCGTCGGTGCAGCAGAAGCCCGTGAACAGCTGCGCATCGTCGGCTCTTCCACGGTCTATCCGTTCTCCAGCTATGTGGCAGAAGAGCTGGGTGCCACCAGCGACTTCCCGACGCCGGTCATCGAGTCCACCGGTTCCGGTGGCGGCATGAAGCTGTTCTGTGAAGGGGTCGGGGACAGCACGCCGGACATCACCAACGCTTCCCGCCGCATGAAGACGTCCGAGTTCGAGCGCTGTGAAGAGAATGGCGTGACCGACATCACCGAAGCGATGATCGGCTTCGATGGCATCGCCTTCGCTCAGGCGGTCGGTGATGGCGACATCAACCTGACGCGTGAGCAGATCACCCTGGCGGTCGCCGCTCAGGTGCCGGTCGATGGCAAGCTGGTCGACAACCCCTACACCAAGTGGTCCGAGATCGATTCCTCCCTGCCGGATCGCAAGATCACCGTCTATGGTCCGCCTTCCACGTCCGGTACGCGTGATGCCTTCGAAGAGCTGGTGATGGAAGTCTCCACCGAAGAGATGGAAGGCTACGGCGGTGAGGGTTACACCAACATCCGTCAGGACGGCCACTACATCGCGGCGGGTGAGAACGACAACCTGATCATCCAGAAACTGGTCGAGAACACCGATGCCTTCGGTATCTTCGGCTACTCCTTCCTGGAAGAGAACGCCGACAAGGTCGTCGGTGCCTCCATCGATGGCGTCCTGCCGGAAGCCGATGCCATCTCCTCCGGTGAGTACCCGGTGTCCCGCTCGCTGTTCTACTACGTGAAGAACCAGCACAAGGATGACGTGCCGGCGCAGCAGGCCTACAACGACCTGTTCATGAGCGAGAAGATGATCGGTGAGCTGGGCTACCTGAAGGGCATCGGCCTGATTCCCTTGCCCAAGGATGAGCGTGAAGCCCTGCGTGAGCAGGTGAAGAACCGCACCAAGCTGACCCTGGCTGACCTCAAGAAGTAACTGACGCAGCTGACCCACGACGCGGCCGGTTGCCATTGGCAGCCGGCCCGTTTGCATGACGGTCCGCAGGGATATCGGACAGGCAAGTTGCCTTCACTTTGCGGATAACGCGACTCCGGGACTCGAAAGATGCAGACTCAGCAGATCTTTCTCTTCTTCATTGGCATCGTGGCGCTGTCTGGCCTGATTGCCTTCTTCGTCGGCCGAGGCAAGGCGCAGAAGGTGCGTGCCAGCGGGGCAGAGATGTACGCCCAGCCGGATCAATACGGTTGGTTCACCGCCATCTCCTGTGCCGGCCCGGCACTGCTGGTCGGACTGGCCGCCGTACTGGCGATCGCCACGGCCGGGGTATCCATCGAGGGCGCCGAGCTGCTGGCTGCCAGCCTCGTCGTCGCAGGTGTCGGCATGCTCATCGGTCTGGCGCTGGTGAAGCCTGATTTTCACGCGCGCAATGCGATCGAGACATTGATTCGTTATGTGCTGATCGGGGCGGCGATGATCTCCATCGTCACGACGTTCGGCATTCTGGCTTCCATCATCTTCGAAGCCATCCGCTTCTTCCAGATGGAAAGCTTCTGGACCTTCATCACCGGCACCACCTGGGACCCGGGCAACAGCTTCCAGCTGGCAGCCGGCCGTGGCGAGGGCGTCGAGAGCACCGCCAACTTCGGGGCGGTTCCGCTGTTCGCCGGTACCTTCATGATCACCCTGATCGCCATGCTGGTGGCCATTCCCATCGGCCTGCTGGCGGCGGTCTACATGTCGGAATTCGCCCCGGAGCGCGTGCGTACCGTGGCCAAGCCGGTGCTGGAAGTGCTCGCCGGTATCCCGACCGTCGTCTATGGCTTCTTCGCCGCCATCACCGTGGCACCGCTGATCGTCGACATCTTCTCGCCGCTGGGTATCGAGGCGTCCTACAACAATGCTCTGGCGCCGGGACTGGTCATGGGCATCATGATCATTCCCTTCATCTCCTCACTGTCGGATGACGTCATCACCTCCGTGCCGGACACCATGCGTCAGGGATCTCTGGCGCTGGGCATGACCCAGGGCGAGACCATCCGCAATGTCATCCTGCCGGCCGCGCTGCCGGGCATCATCTCGGCGTCACTGCTGGCCATGTCGCGTGCGCTGGGCGAGACGATGATCGTGGTGATGGCGGCGGGCATGCGTCCGAATCTGACCGCCAACCCGCTGGAAGACATGACCACCGTGACGGTGCGTATCGTTGCCGCGCTGACGGGAGACCAGGAATTCGCGAGTGCCGAGACATTGTCCGCCTTCGCGCTGGGTCTGGTGCTGTTCGTCGTCACCTTGCTGCTGAACATGGTCTCGGTGGTTCTCATCCGCCGCTTCCGTGAGAAGTACAGCGCCAACAATCTGTGAGGCCGAGACAAGACATGAGCCATTCCTTCGACGATATCTCGGCCCAGCTCAAGGGCCGTCATCGCCGCACTCAGCGCCTGAAGTACATGTCCATGGCGGCGCTGGCCCTGGCGGCAACCTTCCTGGTGGTGTTCATCGGCGACATGCTGATGCGCGGCTATCCGGCCTTCCAGCAGGCGGAGCTCAAGGTACCGGTCACCTACAGCGAGCAGTCACGCGAGATTCCGCTGGCGGCGGTGGAAGAGGATGTGCGTGAGCTGGTCAGCCGCGGCTGGCTGCGTCAGCTGCCACGCGAGATGAAGGCCAACCCGGAGCTGCTGGGCCAGACCCTCGAGACCTGGGTGATCGCGGACGACCGGGTGGATCAGTACCTCAAGGGCCACAAGGCGCATCTCAAGCCCAAGCAGATCGCCGTACTGGATCGCATGGTCGAGAACGGCACGGCCGAGCTCAAGTTCAACATCAACTTCTTCACCACCGGTGATTCCAAGATGCCGGAATATGCCGGTATCTGGTCGGCGGCGATGGGCACGATCCTGACGTTGCTGGTCACTCTGGCCTTCGCCTTCCCGGTCGGCGTGCTGACCGCGGTCTACCTGGAGGAGTTCGCGCCGGACAATCGCCTCACCCAGGCGATCGAGATCAACATCAACAATCTGGCGGCGGTGCCGTCGATCCTGTTCGGTCTGCTGGGCCTGGCGATCTTCATCAACTTCTTCGGCATGCCGCGCTCGTCCCCGCTGGTCGGTGGTCTGACGCTGGGGCTGATGACGCTGCCGGTGATCATCATCACCACCCGCTCCGCACTGCGCAGCGTGCCGGACACCATTCGTCAGGCAGCCTTCGGCGTTGGCTGCTCGCGCTGGCAGGTCGTGCGGGATCACGTTCTGCCGCTGTCATTGCCGGGTATCCTGACGGGTTCCATCATCGGTCTGGCGCAGGCGATGGGGGAAACCGCTCCCTTGATCATCGTCGGCATGGTGGCCTTCATTCCGGATGCACCGACCTCCATCACCCAGGCGGCCACCGTGCTGCCGGCCCAGATCTTCACCTGGGCAGGTGAGCCGGAACAGGCCTACGTCGAGCGGACTGCGGCGGGCATCCTGGTGCTGCTGTCAGTGCTGATCTTCCTCAACGCCGCAGCCGTCATGCTGCGCAAGAAATTCGAGCGTCGCTGGTAGGTCGGTGGATCACGTCCCGCCGAGGCGGGACGCACGACATGACCAGACCCACGACTGAACAAGGAATACGAGACATGAACAGCACCGTCGCCACCCCCGCCAAGCCTGTCGCCATGGCACGCCCCGGCACACCGATCGTGACCAACGAAGAGGCCAATCATGAGCTGGCCATCCGTGTGGAAGACCTCAACCTGTGGTACGGCGAGAAGCAGGCGCTGAAGAACATCAACATCGACATCTTCCAGAAGAATGTCACCGCGTTGATCGGGCCGTCCGGGTGCGGCAAGTCGACCTTCCTGCGCTGCCTGAATCGCATGAATGACCTGATCCGCAGCGTGCGCATCGAGGGTCTGGTCGAGATGGACGGGCGTGACGTCAATGCCCGCAACATGGATGAAGTGGCACTGCGTCGCCGTGTTGGCATGGTGTTCCAGAAGCCGAACCCGTTCCCCAAGTCCATCTATGACAACATCGCCTATGCGCCGACCATGCACGACCTGGTCAGCCGTCGTGCCGACAAGGACGATCTGGTCGAGAGCGCGCTGCGTGATGCCGGCCTGTGGGAAGAGGTGAAGGACATTCTGGATCAGCCGGGCACCTCGCTGTCCGGTGGTCAGCAGCAGCGTCTGTGCATCGCGCGTGCGATCGCGGTCAAGCCGGACGTCATCCTGATGGATGAGCCGACCTCGGCGCTGGACCCGATTTCCACCGCGACCATCGAAGACCTGATGGACAAGCTGAAGACCCAGTTCTCCATCGTGACCGTGACCCACAACATGCAGCAGGCGGCGCGTGTCGCCGATTACACCGCCTTCTTCCACATGGGCGAGCTGATCGAGTACAACGACACCAAGACGATGTTCTCCAATCCGCACACCAAGAAGGCCGAGGACTACATCACCGGTCGCTATGGCTGAGGACTGGCGCCGTCTCGGCGCGAATGATTCCCGAAGATGACAGAAGGCCCGGATCATGGATCCGGGCCTTCTGTCGTGTCTGGCGCTTGTCATGTCAGACGTGCTGGAACGCGAGGTCGGCTCAGCCCCCGTTCCCGGCTCAGCCTTCCAGTTCGACGGCGATCGCGGTGGCCTCACCGCCGCCGATGCACAGTGCCGCGATGCCGCGCTTCTTGCCGCGCCGTTCCAGCGCATTGATCAGGGTGACGATGATGCGTGATCCGGTGGAGCCCACCGGGTGACCCTGGGCGCAGGCTCCCCCGAAGACATTGACCTTGTCGTGCGGGATGTCGTGGGCATCCATCGCCAGCAGTGTCACCACGGCGAAGGCCTCGTTGATCTCGAACAGATCGACATCCTCGGTGGTCCACTCCAGTCGCTTCATCAGCGAATCGATGGCCCCGATGGGGGCCAGCGTGAATTCGCTGGGGTGCTGGGAGTGGGTGCTGTGACCGAGGATACGGGCCTTGACGGCCAGGCCACGACGCTCGGCCTCATCACGTCGGGTCAGCACCAGGGCCGAGGCACCGTCAGAGATGGAGCTGGCATTGGCGGCAGTGATGGTGCCGTCCTTGGCAAATACCGGACGCAGCGTGGGAATCTTGTCGAGGTTGGCCTGGAAGGGTTGTTCATCCTGCTCGACGAGACTCTCGCCCTTGCGACTCTTGACCGTCACCGGCGCGATTTCCGGGGCGATGTCGCCGGCCTCGGTGGCGGCCATGGCGCGCTTGAGTGATTCGATGGCGAAGTCATCCATGCGCTGACGATCGTAGCCACGCGCATCGGCCACTTCCTGGGCGAACACGCCCATCAGCTTGCCGGTCTCGGCGTCCTCCAGGCCATCGAAGAACATGTGGTCCTTCAGTTCTCCATGTCCGAGGCGATAGCCGCCGCGTGCCTGGGTGAGCAGGTGCGGGGCATTGGACATCGATTCCATGCCACCCGCCAGCATGATGCGGTTGGTGCCGGCACGGATCAGGTCGTGCGCGAGCATGGTGGCTTTCATGCCGGAACCGCACAGCTTGTTGATGGTGGTCGCGCCGATGTTGTCCGGGACTCCGGCCTGGCGCATGGCCTGACGTGCCGGGCCTTGCTTGACGCCTGCCGGCAGTACGCAGCCGAAGATGCCCTCATCGATATCGGCGGGTGTCAGGCCTGAGCGTTCGATGGCGGCCTTGATGGCCACGGCGGCGAGCTGCGGTGCGCTGAGGCTGGAAAGCGAGCCCTGCAACCCGCCCATCGGCGTGCGCGCCCCGGACAGGATCACGATGTCGTCAGCGGCGGTGGTGGGGCTTGGCGTGGTGCGGGAAGCGGTCGTCATGACGGTCTCCAGTGTCTTGTTATTGGAAGATCACCTGTGGCGTTCGGCGTTGTGATCACTGCGTGGCTGTGCTTTGATCCATTCAATCCCATAAACCAAGCAAGCGCTAGTTATACGATGAATGTAGCCACCGCCTCACCCCGTCGCAAGGAGCTGGTACGCATCGCCGCCCGTCTGTTCGTGGAGGAGGGCTTCGATCGCACCACCGTTCGCATGTTGGCCCAGGAAATGGGCATCAAGTCCGGCAGCCTGTTCCATCACTTCGCTGACAAGCAGGAAATCCTGTGCGCGGTGATCGAGGAGGGCATGTTCAGCGCACTGGCCATCGCGCGTGAGCATCTCGCGCGGCTGGAAGCCGGCATAGCCCCCGCATCACGGCATCAGCAGGCGCGAGATCGCTTGCTGGCATTGGCGCGGGCGCATCTGGAAACCCTGCTGACGGACCGCAATGCGCATGTCGTGGCGCTCTACGAATGGCGTCGCCTCGAGCAAGCCTCGCGGGAGCATCTCGTGCATCTGCGTGACGAGTATGAAGCCCTGTGGCGCGACGCCATCGAGGCGGCCGTCGACGCGGGACTGCTCAAGGGAGACGCTCTGCTTCTGCGCCAGTTCATGCTGGGGGCGCTCAACTGGAGCGTACGCTGGTACCGTCCCGAGGGTGAGCGTTCCCCGGATGAGCTGGCCGAGGCGCTGGTCGACAGCCTGTGTCGTCTTCCCTGAGCGAGCGACCGCTACACAGCGTCCGTTACACGGCGTCTGCTACACAGCGTCCGTTACACGGCGTCTGCTACACAGCGTCCGTTACACGGCGTCTGCTACACAGCGTCTGTTACACGGCGTCTGTTACACGGCGTCTGCAACTTTCGGCCAGTCGAGCGCCACAATGCTTGCCGCACGACAGGCTTGTCGCTAACTTGACGTTTACGTTAACTGTAGATGGACTGACGCCCAGCCATCTCGATCCGCCCCGGAGCGCCACTCAGGAGCCAGTCACGCCATGACGCCAAGCGATACAACAACAAACCGCACGTCACGCGCCGCCTCTGCTGCATATGTCGCTACATCTGACGAACCTGCGAATTCATCCGCCATGCAACCGGCTGCCAGCCAGACGCTGAGCGAGTATCTGGAACATTTCGACATCGACGCGTTGCGCGATGAACTCCTGACGTCCTCCGGGCAAGGGCACATGGGCAATGCCTTTGACGCCTGCATCGGTCGGCACCTGCGCGCCGGGCAGGGCGAGCGCATCGCTCTGGTCCACGAGGATGAGCATGGCAAGGTACGCACGCTCAGCTACGCCGAACTGGATCTCGAGAGTGCTCGCATGGCCACGGCGCTGGCTGCGCAGGGCGTCGGACCCGGCGAGCGCGTGGCCTGCATGCTGTCGCGTACGCCTGAGCTTCTGATCGCGCTGGCCGCCACCTGGCGATTGGGCGCCATCTATCAGCCGCTGTTCACGGCCTTCGGAACGGATGCGCTCGCCTACCGTCTGTCGCGCGCCGAGACCAGTGTCGTGATCACCGAGTCCGGTCAGCGTGCCAAGTTCAGGGCGCTTGCGAGCCATCCACCGATCATCTGCGTGCGCGGGGAGGGGGAGGCACTGGATGAGGGGGATCTGGACTGGCAGGCCCTGATGCAAAGCGAGCCCCTGGCGCAACCGCCCGTACAATTGCCGAGTGATGCGCCCTTTCTGCAGATGTTCACCTCCGGCACGGTCGGCAAGCCCAAGGGGGTGGCGGTGGCACTCAATGCGCTGCCGGCCTTCTGGCTCTATCAGCGGCTGGCAGTGGATCTGCGACCCGGCGAGCGCTTCTGGAACATGGCCGACCCCGGTTGGGCCTACGGGCTTTACTACGGGATCACGGCACCTCTGTTGCTGGGTGCCACCACCTACTTCATGCAAGCTCCCTTCAGCGCGCAGGGCGGGCTGGACTTCCTGCAGCGCCACGCCATCGACAACTTCGCGGCGGCGCCCACGGCCTATCGGATGCTCAAGGCCTCCGGGCTCGGGGAGGGGGCCTTCGAGCGCCTGACGCTGCGCGTGGCGAGCTCGGCCGGCGAGCCGCTCAATACCGAGGTGGTGGGCTGGGTCGCCCGTGAGCTTGGCTGCACGGTGATGGATCACTACGGTCAGACCGAAGTCGGCATGGTCTGCTGCAATCATCATGCTCTGGCGCATGAGGTGGTCATCGGCAGCGTCGGCTTCCCCTTGCCCGGCTATCGCCTGGCCGTGCTGGACGCCGAATACCGGGAGCTTGCGCCCGGTGAACCGGGCGTGCTGGCGGTGGATATCGCCAATTCCCCCGCCTATTTCTTCTCCGGCTATACCTGGCAGGAGAAACAGCCCTGTGTCGAAGGCTATTACCTGACCGGGGATGTGGTCGTCGCGGAGCCTGATGGTCGCTTCACCTTCGCCGGCCGTGACGACGACATCATCACCACCTCGGGTTATCGGGTCGGCCCGGCGGATGTCGAGAACGCCATCCTTGCCCATCCCGCCGTCGCGGAGTCCGCGGCGGTCGGCAAGCCGGATGACCTGCGCGGCGAGATCATCAAGGCCTACGTGGTGCTGCGCGACGGACATGTCGGGGATGAAGCCCTCGCCGAGGCAATACGCAGCGAAGTGCGCCAGCGGCTATCAGGCCACAGCTATCCCCGCGAGATCAGCTTCGTGGACCACCTGCCCAAGACACCCTCGGGCAAGATCCAGCGATTCCTGCTGCGCGCCGAAGCTCGCGAGGAGTGAGACCCGCGGCTGCCGCTACGCCCCTTGCGGGCTGCCGCAGGATGATCGTCATTGAACGACCCGGCAGCGGATGCGCCGGGTGCCATCTGGAGAGTCATGCATGAAGATTGCCGAGCACTGCTTCCTGATCACGGGTGCCGCCTCCGGCCTGGGGGCTGCCACAGCGGACCGTCTGGTGGCCGCCGGTGGACGCGTCGTACTGGCTGACATCTCCGAGGCCGCACGCGAGCATGCCGCGGCACTCGGTGCGTCGGCACGCTTCTGTCATTGCGATATCACCGATTCCGCGAGCGTGAGCGCGGCGCTGGATGTCGCCGAGCAGAGCTTCGGAGCCCTTCATGGCGTGATCCACTGCGCGGGCGTGGTGAGCGTCGCCAAGCTGGTGGATCGCGAGGGGGAACCGGCGCCGCTGGAAGGGTTCGAGAAGACCCTGGCCATCAATCTGAGCGGTACCTTCAACGTGGCGCGTCTCGCGGCGGCCCGCATGGCGCGCAATGTGGCCGAGGGGGAAGACGGAGAGCGCGGCATCATTCTCAACACCGCTTCGGTCGCGGCCTTCGATGGCCAGATAGGGCAATGTGCCTACAGTGCTTCCAAGGCCGGGGTGGCAGGCATGACCCTGCCGATGGCACGCGAACTGGCGCGTCACGGCATTCGCGTGATGGCGATTGCCCCTGGCGTGTTCGAGACACCGATGATGGCAGGCATTCCGGAGCCTGCTCGCGAGGCGCTGTGCGAGGCCGTTCCGTTTCCCAAGCGCCTGGGGCGGCCCGATGAATTCGCTCGCCTGGCCGAACACATCATCACCAACGGCATGCTCAATGGGGAAGTGATCCGTCTCGACGGCAGCATCCGCATGGCCTGAGCCTGCCGTCTCGCGATCACGCACGACGACCTGAAAGCAAGGAATCTCTGGGGGAGATATTGCTCGACCACATGAGTGGTCGGGCTTTTTTGTGTCCGCGTGCCACCAATGTCTCACGGCCACGATCAAACGATCGCTTGACTGACGATCGGGGTGGCGCTAATTTCAAACGAATGTTTGATAGTGGTCGGGTCGATCCCGCGAAAGGATCCCGCTGCCACGCCCCCATTCATGTGCATAGCCACCATTTCCCGCTTTCAGATGCTCGGAAGTGGCTGTGTCAGGTCATCGCCGCCGCGTCGCGACGGCACAAGGAGTACAGCATGCCCGACTATCAGGCGCCCTTGCGCGATATTCGCTTCGTGATGAATGAGCTGCTCGACTACCCCGCGCATTACGCCCGCCTGCCGGGTGGCGAAGATGCCAGTGATGACATCGTCAGCGCGATTCTCGAGGAAGGGGCACGCTTTGCCAACGAGGTGCTGACGCCGCTCAACCAGTCGGGCGATCTCGAGGGCTGTACCTTCGAGGGGGGAGAGGTGAAGGCGCCGCGTGGCTTCAAGGCCGCCTATCAGCAGTATGTCGAGGGCGGTTGGCCGAGTCTGGCAGCCTCACCGGAGCATGGTGGCCAGGGCCTGCCGCCGTCTCTGGCGATGGTGCTCTCGGAAATGGTCGCCTCCGCCAACCTCTCGTGGGGCATGTATCCGGGGTTGTCACATGGCGCGATGAACGCCCTTGAGCACCATGGCAGCGAGGTGCTCAAGCAGACCTATCTGACCAAGCTGGTCGAAGGCCGCTGGACCGGCACCATGTGTCTGACCGAACCGCACTGTGGCACGGATCTGGGGCTGATCAAGACCCGCGCCGTGCCACTGGATGACGCCGATGGCAGCAAGGGGTACGCCATCAGCGGTACCAAGATCTTCATCTCCGCCGGCGAACACGATCTCTCGGAGAACATCGTGCATCTGGTGCTGGCCAAGTTGCCGGACGCGCCGGAAGGCTCACGCGGCATCTCGCTGTTCGTGGTGCCGAAGTTCCTGCCGGATGCCAGTGGCGAGGCCGGAGAGCGCAACGGTGTCAGCTGTGGCTCCATCGAGCACAAGATGGGTATTCACGGCAACGCGACCTGCGTGATGAACTTCGACTCCGCGATCGGTTATCTGGTCGGCCCGCCGCACAAGGGGCTGGCCTGCATGTTCACCATGATGAATGCCGCGCGGCTTGGCGTGGGCATCCAGGGCGTGGCGCTGGCCGAGGCCAGCTTCCAGAATGCGCTGAGCTATGCGCGGGACCGTCTGCAGATGCGAGCTCTCTCGGGGGCCAAGGCGCCGGAGAAGGCAGCCGACCCGATCATCGTGCACCCGGACGTACGGCGCATGCTGCTGACCCAGAAGGCCATCGCCGAGGGCGGACGCATGCTGGTGATGTACGCCGCCCAGCTCAATGATCTTGTCGAGAATGCGCCGGACAGCGAAGAGAAGACTCGTGCCGACACGCTGTTGGGCCTGCTGACGCCCATCGTCAAGGCCTTCCTGACCGAGACCGGCTTCGAGGCGACCAACCATGGGGTGCAGGTGTTCGGTGGCCACGGCTTCATCCAGGAGTGGGGCATGGAGCAGTTCGTGCGCGATGCGCGCATCACGCTGCTCTATGAAGGCACCACCGGTATCCAGGCGCTGGACCTGCTGGGACGCAAGATCCTGATGAGCCAGGGCGAGTCGCTCAAGGTCTTCACCAAGGAGATCCACAAGTTCTGTCAGGCCAGCGAAGGCAGCGAATTTGCCTCGCCACTTGCGGAGCTCAACCGCGAATGGGGTGAGCTGACCATGGCGGTGGGCATGGGAGCGATGCAGGACCGCGAGGCGGTCGGTGCTGCCAGTGTCGATTATCTGATGTATGCCGGTTACGTCACGCTGGGCTACCTGTGGGCGCGTGCCGGTGAGACCGCCAGGGCAGCGCTGGCATCTGGCACGGGGGACGCGACCTTCTACCAGGCCAAGCTGGATACCGCACGCTTCTACTTCCAGCGCATCCTGCCGCGTACCCAGGGGCATGCCGCGATGATTCGTGCCGGCGGCGAGACGCTGATGGCACCTGCGGTGGAGGGCTTCGGCAGCGGGTTCGAGATCTGATCTCACGTCCACACGCTGAATTCGGTCTGTTTGTCAGGCAATCATGTGCCTCCAGTCAGTGCGCTCTGACTCGGATTTCTCGGGGAGACTTCGGTCTCCCCTTTTTTGTGGCGGGTCATTCCTGCACGGGGTCGCGCCGGTCTGCAGAACATTCTCTTCTCTTTGTGTCCCGCGCTTGGCTTGTGACGGTCAGACGCCCAAGATAGTCGCAGTGACAGCCTGTCCCGCCCAGTGCGCGGGAGATGACATGCGGGACTCAATTTGCAGTAACTGACAGGATAGGTGGCGCAGGATGCAGGCTAACGATACCCCTGAAGAGGCCGCGCAGGAGTCAGGGCGGTCCTCCCGCTCTGAGCAGGCCTCATCGAGGCCCGAAGTGCCGAGCAGTGAGGGCGGCGACGACGCGCATGACATGATGGTGGGTGAGCCGAGCAGTGTCAGCGAAGGCACTTCCGCCGAGGAGGCCGTGGCACGCATGCAGGTGCCGCGAGACGAGCGTCAGCAGGAAGCGCTGGAGCTTTCCGGGCGTTCTCGCCATGTCCCCAAGGTCCGCAAGGCGCTGGAGATCCATCCGCTGCTGGTCGGCATGGCCGCGCTGGTGGTGATCATCGGTGGCCTCAAGATGGCGGCAGACCTGGTGGTCCCCCTGCTGATGGCGGTGTTTGTCGCGGCGGTCTGTGATGCGCCGGTGCGCTGGCTGGCCCGACACGGCATCGGCCAGCGTTTCGGGGTGCCCATCGTCATCCTGACGGTCTGCATCCTGTTTTCCTCGCTGGCGGCCTTGCTGGTCTCACGCTTCACCCTGTTCAGCGATGAGATGCCCAAGCTGGAGGAAAGTCTGCGGGAGCAGTATCAGAGCATGCTGGAATGGCTGGCAGGCCACGGCGTCTCCATCGCGCCGGCGCGCTTCAGTGAGCTGGTGGATCCGGCATCGCTGACGCAATGGGTGCCCAACCTGCTCACCGGGCTGGGCGGTCTGCTGTCTTCCAGTGTCATCATCGTGCTGACGGCCACCTTCCTGTTGTACGAAGCCCTGTCGCTGCGCGACAAGCTGATCACCACTCTGCGCAGCCCGCATGTCAGCCTGCGCCGCTTTACGCTGTTCTCGTTGACGCTGCGACGTTATCTGGCGGTCAAGACGTTGATCAGTCTGGTGACCGGTGCGCTGGTCGGCATCAGCTGTCTGGCACTGGATGTGGAGTTCGCCTTCCTGTGGGCCACGCTGGCCTTCTGCCTCAACTACATTCCCAATATCGGGTCGGCGCTGGCCGCGGTGCCGGCAGTATTGCTGACGCTGGTGATGCCGGAGGGTGGGGCGGTCAAGGCGTTGATGCTGGGCGGCTGCTACCTGGCGATCAATTTCATTCTCGGGAACATGATCGAGCCGCGCGTGATGGGGCGGACGCTGGGGCTGTCGACACTGGCCGCCTTCCTGTCACTGGTGGTGTGGGGCTGGGTGTTCGGCCCGGTGGGGATGCTGTTGTCGGTGCCGATCACCATGACGCTCAAGATCGCCTTCGACTCGCACCCGGGCACGCGCTGGGCGGCACGCCTGCTGGGACCCTCCGCCAGACGCATTCGACGTCGCCGACGCATGGCGGAGGAATAGCGCGTCGGCAAGGCGTGTCTTCGCGGGCTCGATGAGCCCGCGCCCCCCTGAATGCAGAAGGGAATGCAGAAGGCCCCGTCACGTTGAGCGTGACGGGGCCTTCTGGTGTTCATCTCGTGTCTGGTGACTGCCGGGGCAGCCACCTTCGAGCGGACCGGTTTAGAGGTTCTGCTCGATGAACTGGCTCAGTTGTCCCTTGGACTGGGCACCGACCAGCGAGGCGACCTTGGCGCCGGACTTGAACAGGATCACGGTCGGCACGCCACGCACGCCTTGCTCGGCGGCGATTTCCGGTGCGTCATCGACATTGACGTTGACGATCTTCAGGCCTTCGCCCTTCTCGTTGGCGACTTCCTCGACGACCGGCGCCATCATCTTGCACGGGCCACACCAGGGCGCCCAGAACTTCAGCAGTACCGGGGCTTCAGCGTTGAGAACTTCCTGTTCGAAGTTGGCGCCGGTGACATCGACGTGATTGGACATCTTGTTTCTCCAGGGGATTCGTTTCGCTGTCTGCGGCATTGCCGGACATGCAGGCTGCGTCCGATGGTAGCGCCACTTTCCATCACTGACAAATGGGCATTGTCCATCGACTCAATAGCACGGGGTTATGATCGTTGGTATTTTTATAGCTGTTTTATTGGTTGGAGGGAATAGCCACGCAGCAGGCAATCACGATTGCCTGCTGCGACATTGGTCTGGATTACGCGTGCAGCAGCAAAGGAAGGGCGGGGTCAGAAGAAGGCGTAGCGGATGCCAAGCCCCAGCAGCAGGGTGGTGAGCAGCCCCTGCAACAGGCTGCCGGGCATGTGGCGCGTCAGGCGTGCGCCAAGGCTGATGGCAGGCAGGGAGCCGACCAGCAATGCGCCGAGCAGCAGGAAATCGACATTGCCCAGCCATAGATGCCCCAGGCCTGCGACCAGTGTCAGTGGCACGGCGTGGGCGATATCGGTGCCGACGATGCGTGCGGTGCTCAGAAGCGGGAACAGCATGATCAGCACGGCCGCCCCGAAGGCACCGGCGCCGACGGAGGACAGGGTGACGCATACGCCCAGCACGATGCCCGACAGCACGGTCAGCGGTGCCGCATGCCGCACGATGAAGCTTTCCGGACTGATCAGGCCCAACAGGCGTTTCTTGAACAGCAGCACGCCGGCGGTGAGGATCAACATCACGCCCAGCATGCCCTTGATCAGGCCTGCGTAGGCGGTGGGGTCCGTGAAGAAGGCATGCAGCACGCCGATGGTCACCAGCGCGGCGGGGATGGAGCCCAGGGCCAGGCGACGGGTGATGGTCCAGTCCACATGCCCCTGGCGATGGTGCGCGAAGGCACCGCCGGCCTTGGTGATGGCGGCGTAAAGCAGATCGGTACCGACCGCGACATGCGGCGGAAAGCCGAACATCAATAGCAGCGGTGTCATCAGTGAGCCACCGCCCACGCCGGTGACACCGACCGCAAAGCCCACTCCGGCGCCTGCCAGTACGTATAGCAGCAGCTGTGTGACATCCATCCCTTGTCTACCCCTTGTCAGGTTACTGCCGTCAATCTACTCTTGACTGTATATTCCCGAAAGGAATCATTGTTCATGATTTTATCGCCCGATCATCTTAGCAGGGTGAACGGCCATGTCCGGGCCACTGTCGCGCTCTCCCGCGTCGACGGGGCTTCTCAGGAGAGTGAAGTCGCATGAAACTCCAGCAGTTGCGTTACATCTGGGAAGTGACCCGACACAATCTGAACGTGTCAGCGACCGCTCAGAGCCTCTATACCTCACAGCCGGGGATCTCCAAGCAGATTCGTCTGCTGGAGGATGAGCTGGGCGTCGAGATCTTCGCGCGCAGTGGCAAGCATCTGACGCGCGTGACGCCGGCGGGTGAGTCGATCGTCGAGCTGGCAAGCCAGGTGCTGCGTACGGTGGAGAACATCAAGCATGTCGCGCAGGAACACAGCGATGATCGCCGTGGCAGTCTGGCGATCGCCACCACCCACACCCAGGCACGCTATGCCCTGCCGCCGGTAATCGCCGATTTCACGCGCAAGTACCCGGATGTCGCGTTGCACATGCAGCAGGGCACCCCGAAGCAGATCGCCAACATGGTCAGTGAGGGGCAGGCCGATTTCGCCATCTGCACCGAGTCGCTGGAGCTGTTCAACGACCTCATCCTGCTGCCGTGCTACCGCTGGAATCGCTGCGTGCTGGTGCCGAAGAATCATCCGCTGGCCAATGGCGAGGAGCTGACCCTCGAGACACTGGCCAGCTATGCGCTGGTCACCTACACCTATGGCTTCACCGGGCGCAGCCAGCTGGATGATGCTTTCAAGTCACATGGCCTGGCACCCAATGTCGTGCTGACCGCCTCGGATGCCGATGTCATCAAGACCTATGTGCGCCTGGGCATGGGCATCGGCATCGTCGCGCACATGGCGGTGGACGAGGTGGCGGACGAGGACCTGGTGGCGCTGGATGCGACGCATCTCTTCGACAGCTCGACGACCAAGATCGGCATTCGTCGCGGCACCTTCATGCGCAGCTACATGTTCGAATTCGTCGAACGCTTCGCGCCGCACCTGACACGCGATCGTGTCGAGGCGGCACTGGCCGCCGGCCCGCGCCACGAGCACGAGATCTTCCACGATATCGAGCTGCCGGTGCGCTGAGTGCCGGTGCGCTGAGTGCCGCTCGCCTGATCTGCCATTGCGCAAATGAAAACGCCCGCCTCCTGAGAGGCGGGCGTTTTGCGTGTGGCCGACAGTATCAGTGCGCCAGGTGCAGGCCACACTCACGGTTGTCTTCCGCCTTGGTCGGGTCGACGTAGTCGAACTCGTTGGGCAGGTCGTGGGCGACCAGATACTCGTGCATCTGCTTGGAGGACCAGTGGAGCACCGGTGCGACCTTGATCAGGCCATCTCCGTTCAGCGAGACCGGCTGCATGCCGGCACGGAAGGCGGTGTCACTGGCGCGCACGGCGGTGAACCACATCTCGGGGTTCAGCTCACGCAGGGCACGCTCGAAGGGCTCGAGCTTCACTTCACGGGTGAAGGCTTCGTGGCGCGGGTCATCGATATGCGGCGTGAGGCCATCGACGGCTTCACGGTGCGCGCGGGTACGCTGCGGCAGATAGATGATGCGATTCAGATTCAGCTTGCGCGTCACCTCATCGGCGAAACGATAGGTGGCATCGGTGTTGTAGCCGTTGTCCATCCACACGATGGGGATGTCAGGACGGAAGCGCGTCACCATGTGCAGGATCACCGCCTCGAAGGGGCGGAAGTTGGTGGTGCAGATGGCGTGCTTGTCCAGCGACAGAGCCCAGCGAGTCAGGGCTTCGGGGTCGTTGCCGAATTCGGCATTGATGCGGGCGAGATCGAAGGTATCGGACATGAGGAGTCTCCAGAACGAGGGCACGTCCGATGGAGCGGGGCGCAGGGCTGATCAATGGCCAGGAAAGGCCATCAGCAGAGGCGAGTAGCGCTCAAGGAGACGTGCAGGAATGCGCCTACCCTATCAAAGGCGGGCACTGCTTCCCCAATACGAATTCGTTCGATCGTTATATGCCATCGAGTTATGGCGCTCATGACGGCTTATAACGCCGCCTGTCAGCCGAGCGCTTCCATCAGGCGCTGGATCTTGGCCAGGCTTTCGCGGTATTCGGCCTCTTCCTCGGAATCGGCGACCAGGCCGCCGCCGCCCCACAGGTGTACCTGGCCCTCGGCGATCACCGCCGTGCGGATCGCGATCGAGGTATCCATGTGCCCGCGGATGTCCAGGTAGCCGAGGCTGCCGCAATAGGCGCTGCGGCGAACCGGCTCCAGCTCCTCGATGATCTGCATGGCGCGGATCTTGGGCGCGCCGGTGATGGAGCCACCGGGGAAGGCGGCGCCGAGCAGATCCAGCGCATCGCGCCCTTCCTCCAGGGTGCTGGTGATGGTGCTGACGGAATGGTGCACGTTGGCGTAGCTCTCCAACGCGCACAGCGATGGCACCTTGACGCTGCCGGGCGCGGAGACACGCCCCAGATCATTGCGCAGCAGGTCGACGATCATCACGTTCTCGGCGCGGTCCTTGGGACTGGCCAGCAGCTCGGCGGCCAGTCGGGCGTCCTCTTCCGGTGTCGCGCCACGTGCGCGGGTGCCCTTGATCGGCTTGGTCTCGACCGCGCGGTGATTGACCTCGACGAAGCGCTCCGGCGAGACGGAGACGATCGCCATCTCCTCGCCCTTGGCGTCCTGCCAGCTCAGATAGCCCGCATAGGGCGTCGGCGTGGCCTGACGCAGACGCAGGTAGGCATCCCAGCTGTCGCCACTGCAATCGGCGGAAAAGCGCTGGGTCAGGTTGATCTGGTAGCAGTCACCAGCGTGCAGATACTCCATCACCTGGCGGAAGCGTTCGCCGTAGCCCGCGCGATCCAGCAGCGGCGCGAAGGGGGTGTCGAGGGCGAAGTCGGCGCTGCTCGGCGCCGGTTGCTCCAGCCATTCCAGCACCTGCTTGCGACGCTGTGATGAGGCGATCAGCCAGCTCTGCTGACGCTGATGATCACTGATCAATGCCCAGTCGTAGAGACCGAGCCGCGACCAGGGCAGGGCGATGTCGTCCTCGGCCGTGGCGGGCAACGTCTCGAGTGCGCGCCCGAAGTCATAGCTCCAGTAGCCCAGCAGGCCGGCGATGAACGGCAGGTCCTCGGCTGTCAGGTCATACTGGGCGAGCTCTTCGCCCGCCAGCGTCTGCGGCAGCAGTGTCAACAGCTGGCGCTGGGCCTCGATCACCGGCAGCCGCGCGAGGCGCTCCAGTGCTTCACTGAACTGGCTCAGGTCACGCATCGACTCCGGCAGTGGGCCGGTGAGCTTGCCGCCATGCGCGCCTTGCTCCAGCACGGCCAGCGGGTCGCTGCTGATGATGTCGAAGCGACCGCCGGCCAGTGAAGGCTGGCCGCTGTCGAGCAGCACGGCGTCGGGGCGCGTACGCAGGCGTGCGAAGCGCGACAGTGTGGATGCCTCGTCCTCGGCGGCGAGGGCGTAGGGCAGGGCAGTGATTTCGAGCGAGATGGTCATGACAGCTTCCGTTGGCGGACAGGGCATTCTAGGCATCCAGACGCGTTTTGTCCGCCCATGCGTGCGGATTCCGATGAGGGGCTGTCCTTGTTGGCTTGCCGTTCTCCCGTGCGCTGATTAAGGTGCCTGCCTCTGAACGCCCTGCGCCGTCATCGACGACTGCCCCGACGCGTGTGCTGACGTTCGCCCAGTCCTCTTGCCCAGTCGCTTGCCCAGCCCTGGCACCCTACCGGAGCCCTGCATGCATCCCGAGTTCGAACATGGCCAACATCTGCTGTCACGTCCTGACCAGACCCTCTTCTGGCAGCGTCTGACGCGTCGTGAATCAAATGGTGGGCGTCGCTTGCTGATGCTGCACGGCGCGGGTGTGGCCGGCACGCTGACCTGGGCGCCGCTGGTCGGGCATCTCACGGCCCATGACGAGCTGATCATTCCTGACCTGCGCGGCATGGGGCAGACGGTGTCACCCGATGGCGGTGAACCTCCCTTCACCCTCGAGCAGGTGGTCGAGGATGTGATGGCCTTGATCGAGACGCAGCGCATCACGCATTTCGACCTGATCGGCTACAGCTTTGGCGGGCTGGTCGCCATGCGTCTTGTCCAGCGTCTGCGCGCCGAGCGCCCGGAGGTGAAGGTCGGCGACATCAGCCTGCTGGAACCGGCACTGCTGGAGCGCGAATGCCACGCCACCATGATCCAGGTACGCGATGGCTACGCCGAGGCGGCGCATGCGATGCGCGAGGCGGCAAGCCCCGAGGCGGGGATCACCGCGTTCCTCGACCTCATTTCCCCGCATCGCACGCGCAACCCGCGTGCCGAGCGCATGATGGTGGCGCGTCTGGCGCATCGCCATCTGGGCTTCGCCAATGCCCTGGACTGTGTCACGCATGCCGTGCGCGAGATTGACCGCGAGGCCCTGCTGGCTGACGTGCTGGCGGCAGGCGGCGAGGTACGCAGCATGGTCGGTGGCAAGAGCCCCACGACCCTGCGTGACTATCATGCGCTGCTGGCCGAACGTCATCCGGGCTGGCAATCGCTGGAAATCCCCGGCACCGATCATTCGCTGCCCTTCCAGAAACCCCGCCGTATCGGCGCGGAGCTCAGCTTCGGCTAAATCTGAAGGATTGTCGACAAGCCTGCCGATGAAAGGGCGAGTCCCCGAGAGTCGAACGCCCCGTCAGCTTGCGCTGGCGGGGCGTTTTTCGTGCCGTTCATCGTGCCTTGCCGTGCCGCCAGACGGTGCTGGCGGGTTGGCTTGCATGACGAGGTTCAGGGCAGTTCAACCTTGTTCTGACAGCAGTTTTTCCAGCAGGGTAGCCGTGTCTAACGCCAAAGGTGTAGAGGATTTGGCGGATTGCATCTTGACCCACACAGGCGCGCTGGCTAGTCTGGCATTCAGTGAATGATTGTCGACAATGGTGCTGAAAGTCCCTCGCCGCCATTGCCTTGCCTCTGTCCCTTGCCAGCCGGATTGCCTGACCGCCATGACCACCGATGCCTTTCACAATGCCACCACCGCTCGAAGCCTTGCGCGCGGCGCGACTGCCGAGCAGGCAGGTCACACCGCTTCCGCGACGGCAGCGACCCCTGAGGTGCGCACCCTGGCCGAGCGTGTCTTCCATCAATTGCAGGACGCCATCGTGCGTGGCGAGCTGGCACCGGGCAGCAAGATCACCGAGCCCGGCCTGGCTCAGGCCTACGGGATCTCGCGCGGACCGCTGCGCGAGGCCATGCGCCGCCTCGAGGTCCATCGTCTGATCGAGCGCGTGCCCCACGTCGGCGCGCGGGTGGTCAAGCTCTCGATGACCGAGCTGCTGGAGCTGTTCGATGTGCGTGAGGCACTGGAAAGCATGGCCGCCCGTCTGGCCGCACGCCACATGACACAGGAAGAGGTCGCGCGGCTGCGCAGCGTGCTCAAGACCCACGAACAGCAGTCGGACCTCAAGACCGGTACCGCCTACTTCCAGAAGGAAGGCGACCTCGATTTCCACTATCAGATCGTGCTCGGCAGCCACAACCACATGCTGATGACGATTCTCTGTGATGACCTCTATTACCTGGTACGAATGTACCGCACCCAGTTCAGCGCCAGTGGATCACGCCCGCAGAAGGCCTTCGTCGAGCATCATCGCATCGTCGATGCCATCGAGTCCGGCGATGAGGAACTGGCGGAGTTGCTGATGCGCCGCCATGTCAGCGCCTCGCGGGAGAACGTCGCCCGCCGCTATGCCGCCACGCTCAAGCAGGAGCAGGGCGAAGAGTGAGCTGACGCACCGCTCACGACTTGAACCGACCGAACAATTCCAACCCCGTCATGGGCCCAGCCCGGGAGATGTCATGTCACGCCATCTGAGTTCCACCGCCCTGCCAAGCCCCGGTGCCCGCTTCCGCGCGGCGCTGGAGGCCAATCGTCCGCTGCCCATCGTCGGCACCATCAATGCCTACACCGCCATCATGGCCGAGCGCGTCGGGCATCAGGCGATCTACCTGTCCGGTGGTGGCGTGGCCAATGCCTCCTACGGTCTGCCGGATCTGGGCATGACCAGCATGAATGACGTGCTGGAAGATGCGCGTCGCATCACCGCCGCCAGCGAGCTTCCGCTGCTGGTGGACATCGATACCGGCTGGGGTGGCGCCTTCAACATCGCGCGCACCATTCAGGAGATGGAGCGCGCCGGCGTGGCTGCCGTGCACCTGGAGGACCAGGTCGCCCAGAAGCGTTGTGGACACCGTCCCAACAAGGCCATCGTCTCCAGCCAGGAGATGGTCGATCGCATCAAGGCCGCTGCCGATGCGCGTCGTGATGACAGCTTCTATCTGATCGCGCGCACCGATGCCTTCCAGAAGGAAGGGCTCGAAGCCGCCGTCGCACGTGCCAACGCCTGTGTCGAAGCCGGTGCCGACGCCATCTTCGCCGAGGCGGTGCATACCCTCGAGGACTACCGTGCCTTCTGTGAGGGCGTCGACGCGCCGATCCTGGCCAACATCACCGAATTCGGCGCCACGCCGCTGTTCAACCAGCGCGAGCTGGGCGATGTCGGCTGCCGGATGGTGCTCTATCCGCTGTCTGCCTTCCGCGCCATGAACGCCGCCGCCCTCAAGGTCTACCAGAACATCCACGACAAGGGTGATCAGAAGGATGTCGTCGACGACATGCAGACCCGCATGGAGCTCTACGACTTCCTCGATTACCACACCTTCGAGCAGAAGCTGGACACCCTGTTCGAGGCCGAAAGCCGCAAGGATTGATGCCAGACGCTCGAGACGGACGCCATGTCTCGCCTCTGGAGGTCATCGGCTTCACGGGCCGGCACTCTCGGCCCGATCGTTTCTCCCTCGCTGGCAGACGCCTGGCCGGCGAGGGGCTTGACGCTTTATGCCCTACAAGAAAAAGAACAACTCAATGACGTCACTGCCAAGGAGATCACGCCATGTCAGATACCATCGCCAACCCGACCACCGCTACTTCGAGCACCAGCGCCCCCAGTGGTCTACGCGGCCAGAGTGCCGGTGAGACGGCGCTGTGCACCGTCGGCAAGTCCGGTTCCGGTCTGCGCTATCGCGGTTACGACCTGGAAGACCTCGCCAGTCACGCAGCCTTCGAGGAAGTTGCCTATCTGCTTCTCAAGGGCAAGTTGCCCAATCAGGCGGAGCTGGATGCCTACATTGCGCGCCTCAAGGGGTTGCGGGGTCTGCCGGACGCCTTGAAGGCGGTGCTTGAGCAGATTCCGGCCAGCGCTCACCCGATGGATGTGATGCGTACCGGGTGTTCGATGCTCGGCAATCTGGAGACCGAAGAGAGCTTCGAGGAGCAGTCCGATCAGGCCGACCGCATGCTGGCCGTGTTCCCGTCGATCATCAATTACTGGTATCGCTTCAGTCATGATGGCGTGCGCATCGACACCGAGACCGATGATGACTCCATCGGCGCGCACTTCCTGCACCTATTGCATGGCGAAGCCCCCAGCGAGTTGCATGCTGCGGTGATGAATACCTCGCTGATCCTCTATGCCGAGCACGAATTCAATGCCTCGACCTTCACCGCACGTGTCTGCGCCTCGACGCTGTCTGACCTGCACTCCTGCGTGACGGCAGCCATCGGCTCGCTGCGCGGACCGCTGCATGGCGGTGCCAACGAGGCGGCGATGGCGATGATCGAGCACTGGCGCTCACCGGAGGAAGCCGAGCGCGAGATTCTCGGCATGCTGGAACGCCGCGAGAAGATCATGGGCTTCGGCCACGCCATCTACCGTGAGCGTGACCCGCGCAATGCCATCATCAAGGAGTGGTCTCGCAAGCTGGCGGACGATGTGGGCGATACGCAGCTCTACGCCGTCTCCGAGTGCGTCGAAGCCGTGATGTGGCGCGAGAAGAAGCTGTTCTGCAACGCCGACTTCTTCCACGCCAGCGCCTATCACTTCATGGGCATTCCCACCAAGCTGTTCACGCCGATCTTCGTCTGTTCACGCCTGACCGGCTGGGCGGCGCATGTCTTCGAGCAACGCGCCAACAATCGCATCATCCGCCCGAGCGCCGATTACACCGGCCCGGAGCATTGCGACTGGCTGCCCATCGAGCAGCGCGACTGACCCTTTCCTCGGCCAGTCAGCGTGCTGGCCGATCGTTTTCCTGATCGCCTGATGAGTCCGGATGCCCATGAATACCGAGTATCGCAAACCCCTGCCTGGCACGGCGTCACCGGGTACCCCGGTCGACTACTTCGATGCGCGTGCCGCCGTGGAAGACATCGCCCCCGGCGCCTACGCCGGTCTGCCCTATACCTCACGCGTACTGGCCGAGAACCTGGTGCGCCGCTGCCCGCCGGATCAGCTGCGTGACAGCCTCGTGCAATTGATCGAGCGTCGGCGTGATCTCGATTTCCCGTGGTACCCCGCGCGCGTCGTGTGTCATGACATCCTCGGTCAGACCGCGCTGGTGGATCTGGCCGGTCTGCGCGATGCCATCGCCGAGCGCGGCGGAGACCCGGCCAAGGTCAATCCGGTGGTGCCGACCCAGTTGATCGTCGACCACTCGCTGGCGGTGGAGCACGCCGGCTTCGACAAGGACGCCTTCGCCAAGAACCGCGCCATCGAGGAGCGTCGCAACGAGGACCGCTTCCACTTCATCGACTGGACCCGTCAGGCCTTCGAGAACATCGACGTGATCCCGCCGGGCAACGGCATCATGCACCAGATCAATCTGGAGCGGATGTCGCCGGTGATCGAGTCGCGCGCCGATGAAAAGGGCCATCAGGTCGCCTTCCCGGATACCCTGGTGGGCACCGACAGCCACACGCCACATGTCGATGCGCTGGGCGTGATCGCCGTCGGCGTCGGTGGGCTGGAGGCCGAGAGCGTGATGCTGGGGCGTGCCTCCTACATGCGCCTGCCCGACATCATCGGCGTGCGCCTCACCGGGCGCCCGCAGCCGGGCATCACCGCCACCGATATCGTGCTGGCGTTGACCGAATTCCTGCGCGCCGAGAAGGTCGTCTCCTCCTATCTGGAATTCTTCGGCGAAGGCGCGGCCAGCCTGACGCTGGGTGATCGCGCCACCATCTCCAACATGACGCCGGAGTACGGCGCCACGGCGGCGATGTTCTACATCGACCAGCAGACGCTGGATTACCTGGCCCTGACCGGCCGCGAGCCGGAGAACATCGCGCTGGTCGAGCGTTACGCACGCGAGACTGGCCTGTGGGCAGATGAGGCCGGCCATATCGAGGGCGCGGTGGAATATGAGCGCGAGCTGACCTTCGATCTGTCCTCGGTGGTGCGCACCCTGGCGGGGCCCTCCAATCCGCACAGTCGCGTGCCGACCAGCGAGCTGGCCGCGCGCGGCATCTCCGGCGTGGTCGAGCATGAACAGGACGAGGACGGGCGTGATCTGATGCCGGATGGCGCGGTGATCATCGCCGCCATCACCAGCTGCACCAATACTTCCAACCCGCGCAACGTCATCGCCGCAGGGTTGCTGGCTCGGCGCGCCAATGCGCTGGGACTGACGCGCAAGCCGTGGGTCAAGACCTCGCTGGCGCCGGGCTCCAAGGCGGTGCAGCTGTATCTGGAAGAAGCGGAACTGCTGCCGGAACTCGAGCAGCTCGGCTTCGGCATCGTCGGCTTCGCCTGCACCACCTGCAACGGCATGAGCGGTGCGCTGGACCCGGCGATCCAGCAGGAAATCATCGAGCGCGATCTCTATTCCACCGCCGTGCTGTCCGGCAATCGCAACTTCGATGGCCGTATCCATCCCTACGCCAAGCAGGCTTTCCTGGCCTCGCCGCCGCTGGTGGTCGCCTACGCCATCGCCGGCACCATCCGCTTCGATATCGAGAAGGACGTGCTGGGGCATGCGCCGGACGGCTCGCCGATCATGCTCAAGGACCTGTGGCCGAGCGACGAAGAGATCGACGCCATCGTCGGCTCCAGCGTCAAGCCGGACCACTTCCGTCAGGTTTATATCCCGATGTTCGAGGCCAGAGACGACCGCGATGCCTCCACCAGTCCCCTGTATGACTGGCGCGAGATGAGCACCTACATCCGTCGTCCGCCGTACTGGGAAGGCGGCCTGGCCAGCGCGCCGACGCTCACCGGCATGCGGGCACTGGCGGTGCTGGGGGACAACATCACCACCGATCACCTGTCGCCCTCCAATGCCATCATGGCCAGCAGTGCGGCGGGCGAGTATCTGGCCGCGATGGGCCTGCCGGAGGAGGACTTCAATTCCTACGCCACCCACCGTGGGGACCACCTCACTGCACAGCGGGCCACCTTCGCCAATCCCAAGCTGATCAATGAGATGGCGGTGGTGGAAGGGGCAGACGGCAAGCGCGAGGTCAAGCAGGGCTCGCTCACGCGTCTGGAGCCGGAAGGCAAGGTAGTGCGCATGTGGGAGGCCATCGAGACCTACATGCAGCGCAAGCAGCCCTTGATCATCATCGCGGGTGCGGATTACGGCCAGGGCTCGTCGCGTGACTGGGCGGCCAAGGGCGTGCGGCTGGCGGGGGTCGAGGCCATCGTCGCGGAAGGCTTCGAGCGTATCCACCGCACCAATCTGGTCGGCATGGGCGTGATGCCGTTGCAGTTCGCCGCCGGTACCACACGCAAGACGCTGGCGCTGGATGGCAGCGAGATCTACGCCGTCGAGGGCGAACCGGCCCCGGGGGCAGCGCTCACGCTGGTGATCGAGCGCACCGCCGGCGACAAGGCAGGCCAGGTCGAACGCGTGCCGGTCACCTGTCGCCTCGATACCCGTGAGGAGGTCTCCATCTACTCCGCGGGCGGTGTGCTGCAGCGCTTCGCTGAAGACTTCCTCAGCTCACAGGCACCGGGCGAGACGGCGGCGGAGGTATCGGCATGAGCCAGCAGGCACAGCTCAGGATTCCCGCCACCTATCTGCGTGGCGGCACCAGCAAGGGCGTGTTCTTCCTGCACGATGAACTGCCGGAAGCGGCGCAGGTGCCGGGCCCGATGCGTGACGCCCTGTTGCTGCGCGTGATCGGCAGCCCCGACCCCTACGCCAAGCAGATCGACGGCATGGGGAGCGCGACCTCCAGCACCAGCAAGACGGTGATCATCAGTCGCAGCGAACAGCCGGATCATGACGTCGACTACCTGTTCGGCCAGGTCTCCATCGACTCGCCCTTCGTCGACTGGAGCGGCAACTGCGGCAACCTCTCGGCGGCGGTCGGGCCCTTCGCCATCGAGAAGGGCCTGGTGCCGGCCGAGCGCCTGCCGCGTGACGGCATCGCCGAGGTGCGCATCTGGCAGGCCAACATCGCCAAGACCATCATCGCGCGGGTGCCGATGTGCGAAGGGCGCGTCCAGGAAACCGGCGACTTCGCCCTGGATGGCGTGACCTTCCCGGCCGCCGAAGTGGCGGTCGCCTTCCGCGATCCCGCCGCGGGTGAGGGCAGCATGTTCCCCACCGGCAATGTGGTCGATGCGCTGGAGGTGCCGGAATCGGTGGTCGCTGGCGGGCAGATCCAGGCGACCCTGATCAACGCCGGCATCCCGACCATCTTCGTCAATGCACGCGACCTCGGCTATCAGGGCACCGAGCTGCAGGAGGCGATCAACTCGGACGGCGAGGCGCTTGCGCGCCTCGAGACATTGCGCGCCCACGGCGCACTGCGCATGGGACTGATCAATGATCTCGCTGAGGCGGCCACGCGGCAACACACCCCCAAGGTCGCCTTTGTGGCGCCGCCGGTGGATCACGTCGTCTCCAGCGGCCGGGAGATCAAGGCAGGCGAGATCGATGTGCTGATTCGCGCCGTGTCGATGGGCAAGCTGCACCACGCCATGATGGGCACCGCGGCTGTCGCCATTGCCGCGGCGGCTGCGGTACCCGGCACGCTGGTCAATCTTGCCGCCGATGGCGGAGCCGAGGCTGAGTCTGGGGCCGGGCAGGCTGGCGCGGCGCGTGACTCGGTGTGCTTCGGACACCCCTCCGGCACGCTCAGGGTCGGCGCGAGTGCCCATCGGCAGACAGAGGCAGGCCAGGTCAGTGATGGCCAGCAAGGCGAGGGCGAGTGGACCGTCAGTGAAGCGGTGATGAGTCGCAGCGCGCGTATCCTGATGGAAGGCTGGGTGCGGGTGCCGGCGGAGACCTTGATGCGCTAGCGCCGGCATTGGCAGGCGATGGTCTACTGTCAATATATCCCTCTTGATATCCCTCCTGCGGCATCTCGATGAAAGCCGGCCTGGCATGCATGTGCAGAGGGCCGGCTTTCGCGTCTCTGTGGTATGTGTGCAGGCAGTGGGGGGAGTACAGGTGTGACGGGAGTCGCATGCGGGCAAAGACGATCCACGACAGGAGGTCATGTATGAACACGCCATCCTCTGAACAGGCGGGCGCAAGCTGCCTCAGCGCCAATCAGGCCAGCGCCAATCAGCGCCCGGACTATGACCCGGAGCTTCAGCAGATCGCCGACTATGTGCTGGGGTATTGCAACGATCCCCCTGTCTCGAATACGGATGCGGATGTGGATTCGAATGTGGACGGTCTGGCCGGCAAGCACGAGCGCTCAGGTCCCTCGGCAGAGGCGATGGACACCGCTCGTCTGTGTCTGATGGATACTCTCGGCTGCGGCATCCTGGCGCTGCGCTTCCCGGAATGCACCAAGCATCTCGGGCCGCTGGTGGCCGAGACGCTGGTGCCGCATGGCGCGCGCGTGCCCGGCACCGCCTTCAGTCTCGATCCCGTCAAGGCGGCATGGGACATCGGCTGCACCATCCGCTGGCTGGATTACAACGACACCTGGCTGGCGGCGGAGTGGGGGCATCCCTCGGACAATCTCGGCGGCATTCTGGCGGTGGCGGACCATCTCTCGCGCCAGCGTGTCGCTCAGGGCAAGCCGCCCCTGGTGATGCGCGATGTGCTGGAGAGCATGGTGATGGCGCACGAGATCCAGGGTGTGCTGGCGCTGGACAACAGCTTCAACCGCGTTGGTCTCGACCATGTCATGCTGGTCAAGGTGGCGACCACCGCCGTGACGGCGCGCTTGATGGGGGCGAATCGCGAGCAGTTGCTGTCGGCGCTGTCGCACGCCTTCGTCGATGGCCAGAGCCTGCGCACCTATCGGCATGCGCCCAACGCGGGCTCGCGCAAGAGCTGGGCGGCGGGGGACGCCACCTCACGCGGCGTGCGGCTGGCGGACATCGCCCTGCGTGGCGAGATGGGCGTCCCCGGCGCCCTCAGTGCGCCGCAGTGGGGCTTCAATGATGTCTCCTTCAGTCATGGCAACCGCGATCTCGCCCTCAAGCCTGAAGGCGAGCGACGTCTGACGCTGGCGCATCCTCTGGGCAGCCATGTGATGGAGAACGTGCTCTTCAAGGTCTCCTTTCCGGCCGAATTCCATGCCCAGACCGCCGCAGAGGCCGCCATCCAGCTCCATCCCGAGGTGCGCGGCCGGCTCGAGGAGATCGAGCGCATCGAGATCACCACCCACGAATCGGCGATCCGCATCATCTCCAAGCAGGGCGCGCTCGCCAATGCGGCGGACCGCGATCACTGCCTGCAATACATGGTCGCGGTGCCGCTGATCTTCGGGGAGTTGAACGCGGATCACTATGAAGATGGCTTCCATGCCGCTCACCCGGAGATCGACCGGCTGCGTGACAGGATGATCGTCAAGGAAGAGGCGCGCTTCACCCGCGAGTATCTGGAAGCCGACAAGCGCTCGATCGCCAATGCCCTGCGGGTGGTCTTTTGCGATGGCAGTGCCACCGAGCAGGTGACGGTGGAATACCCGCTGGGACATCGCCGGCGGCGTGAAGCGTCGCTCGTTCCGCTCAAGGACAAGTGTCGGGCCAATCTGGCCACCTGCTTCCCGCCCTCGCGTTGCGACACCCTGATGGCGTTGCTGGCCGATCGCGAACGACTCGAAGCACTGCCCGTGCACGAGTTCATGGCGCATTGGGTGCCGTGAGGCTGCCAGCCGCATGATGTCCCGTTGGCAATCAGTCATCCAATTGACTGGTGCCGTCATCCGGTATGGGTAAACTGGAAGCGGATTGCACAGGGCGATCGACTGGGGCGCTTGCAAAGACTCGCCGAAGAGCGGGGCAACGCCTGCCGAGTCTTCATTGCAAAGGCTTCATTACAAGGGGACGCATTCATGAAAACATTTCTGCTGCTGGGCGGAATCGCGCTGATCGTCATCTACGTGATCTCGATCTACAACAAGCTGGTCAGCCTCAAGGCGCGCTTCGAGAATGCCTTCGCGCAGATAGAGGTACAGCTCAAGCGGCGCTACGACCTGATTCCCAATCTGGTCGAGACGGCCAAGGGCTATCTGAGCCATGAGCGTGGCACTCTGGAAGAAGTGATCAATGCCCGCAACAAGGCGATGACCGCCTTGAATGCCGCAGCGGCGCACCCCGGCAGCATGGACAAGCTGGCCAGTCTGGCCGGCGCCGAGCAGGGGCTGGCGGCGAGTCTGGGCAAGCTGGATGTGGTAGTCGAGGCCTATCCGGAGCTCAAGGCCGACCAGACCATGAGCGACCTGATGGAAGAGCTGACCGCCACCGAGAACCGCGTCGCCTTCGCGCGTCAGGCCTACAACGATGCCGTCACCGATTACAACGTCTATCGCCAGAGCTTCCCGCAGGTGATGTTCGCACCGACCTTCGGTCATCGCAGTGATGCAGGCCTGTTGGCCTTCGATGACAGCGTGAAGATTCGTCAGGCCCCCGATGTCAGCTTCTCATGAGCCGACCGACGGATGCTTCTCTCGCAGCGGTCTTGAGCTGTGATCCTGACAGGATAGATGGCGAGCGCGAATGAATTTCTATCACGAGCAGGACAGTGCGCGTCGTCGAACGCGGCTATTGCTGATGGCCTTCACGGCCATGTCGCTGGTGGTGTCTCTTGCCGCCGGCGCCGTGGTGCATGTCGCGATCAGCAGTTTCCTGGGGCGCCCGGCCACCACGACGTTTGAATATGTCTGGCCGGTGGCGAGCATCATCTTCCTGTGCAATGCACTGGTCGCGGCGCGTGAGCTGCGGCGTCTGCAGCAGGGCGGTGCGATGGTGGCGGCACGCCTGGGTGGCAAGCTGGTGGATGTCGAGACGCAGGACTCGAGCGAGCGACGGGCACTGAATGTGGTGGAAGAGATGGCGATTGCCGCCAACCTGCCCACGCCGCAGCTGTTCCTGCTGCCGCATGAGGCGATGATCAATGCTTTCGCGGCGGGCTATCGGCCACAGGATGCGGTGATCGCGCTGAGTCGCGGGGCGTTGGAGCAGCTGGATCGCAACGAGCTGCAGGGCGTGGTCGCTCACGAGTTCGCCCATATCGCCAATGGCGATATCCGCCTCAACCTGCGTCTGGCGAGTGCAGTCCACGGCCTGGTGTTTCTCTCCGAGGCGGGGCGCTTCCTGATGGGGGCAGGGCGCATCGGCTTCGTGTTGGGCAGAGCGCGCTCCTCCGGTTCCGACAGGAAAGGCGGCATGCCACAGCTGATGCTGGTGGGTGTGGCGCTGTGGTTGCTCGGCAGTCTCGGCGGGCTGGGAGGGCGACTATTGCAGCGCGGGGTCGCGCGCTCACGCGAATATCTCGCCGATGCCAGTGCGGTGCGCCTGACCCGCTTCCCGGATGGCATCGCCTCGGCCCTCAAGCGTATCGGTGGCATGGGTTGGCAGGGGCGTATCCAGCATCCGCGCGCCATGACCTACAACCATCTCTTCTTCGTCGAAGCGCGCCCGCCATGGCTGACAGGCTGGTTCGACTCGCATCCTCCGCTGGATGAACGCATCAAGCGCTTGGAACCTCGCTGGGACCGGCAGTATCTGAGTGCGCGCCAGCAGCCGGTGCATACCTTCGAGCAGCAGGGCCCCATCGGGGCAGACGTGCTTGGCGGGGTCATGGCGGGTATCGCCGGCGCGGCGGTCATGGGGGAGCTCTCGCGCTCACGAGGAGAACTCGAGAGCCTGACGCTGTCGAGGTTTCTCTGCCCGCAGCTGGTGGTGGCGATGATCGCGCCCTCGGAGCTGACCACACGCGGTGTCTGGCTCACCGAGCTTGAGCGTCAGCATGACTGGCTGGATGGCAAGCGCGTGCGTGAGGCGCGGCGCAGGCTCGAGTCCTTGCCGAGGGTCGAGTGGATCCCCTTGCTCAACCGGTTGATACCGCGCTGGCGGGAAGCGGATGAGCGCGCGCATCGCATGCTCAAGGCGCAGACACCTCCGCAGGACATGTTCGTCTGGTGTCTATGGCAACTGCTGCTGGAATCACTGGACCCGCGGATCGATCGCCTGAGCGACTCGCTGGCCCTGCAGCAATGCCAGCCGGCCTGTCAGCACTGGCTCGTGCTGATGGTTGGACTCATCGACGATGAAGCACTGCGCAAGGACATCTTCCTGGACGCCAGTGCGGAACTTGGTCTGGCGCTGGAGTATCCGCAGTCGCAGCCGGGTGGGGATAACCCTGCGCTGCGCTGCCGTCATCTCACGCAGCTGGCGCACCTGCGCCCCATGGACAAGCAACGCTGGTTCGCGGCGCTTGCTCAGGTAGTGCATGCCGATCAGACACTGGCCGATGAAGAGGTGGCCTTGCTGACACTCTTGGCGCGCGTCATGCAGCTGCCGGAAGCACGCCTGGAAGCCGCTCTCGAGATGCAGTCGCAGTCTCGTGGCGGATGGCGGGCGCAGCCGGTATCCCGGCCGGCGGAAGGATGACGCCTTGAGTGGCCACGTCCGTGACAGCGTGATGACAATCTCTTGAAAAAGCCCTTGTGCTCAGCCCGGATCGTGCGTAAAGTACGCATCCGCTGCCGGGGACGCATGGCGTTACCAGCGGTGAAAGAGGTTTGCAGGTGGTTGTTTTGTTTGATGTTTTTGAAGTCCGCTTCCAAATCATCAGTTGACAATCCCGGGCGATTCGCTAGAATACGCCGCACTCCTTACGGAACAGGTGATCGAGCAACGCTCCTCACCGCTTGATGATGCTTAGAGGCAGTCGATTGACTCATCATCAAGTGCTTGACTTCTCAAGCGTTCCGGATAGAATATGCCTCCTCGCTTAACAGCGACGCTCTTTAAAAATTTGATCAGGTAATTCGTGTGAGCGCTTGCCGATGAGTGGTGACAAGGTCACCAAATATCGGAGCAAGCCTCTCACGAGAAGTTTGACTCTGAACCAAGTTTGGTCTGCTTAACAGACTATCAAGCTTTCAACTGAAGAGTTTGATCATGGCTCAGATTGAACGCTGGCGGCAGGCTTAACACATGCAAGTCGAGCGGAAACGATTCTAGCTTGCTAGAAGGCGTCGAGCGGCGGACGGGTGAGTAATGCATGGGAATCTGCCCGATAGTGGGGGACAACCTGGGGAAACTCAGGCTAATACCGCATACGTCCTACGGGAGAAAGCAGGGGATCTTCGGACCTTGCGCTATCGGATGAGCCCATGTCGGATTAGCTTGTTGGTGAGGTAACGGCTCACCAAGGCGACGATCCGTAGCTGGTCTGAGAGGATGATCAGCCACACTGGGACTGAGACACGGCCCAGACTCCTACGGGAGGCAGCAGTGGGGAATATTGGACAATGGGCGAAAGCCTGATCCAGCCATGCCGCGTGTGTGAAGAAGGCCTTCGGGTTGTAAAGCACTTTCAGCGAGGAAGAACGCTTCGGGATTAATACTCCCGAGGAAAGACATCACTCGCAGAAGAAGCACCGGCTAACTCCGTGCCAGCAGCCGCGGTAATACGGAGGGTGCAAGCGTTAATCGGAATTACTGGGCGTAAAGCGCGCGTAGGTGGCTAAGTCAGCCAGGTGTGAAAGCCCCGGGCTCAACCTGGGAACGGCATCTGGAACTGCTTGGCTAGAGTGCAGGAGAGGAAGGTAGAATTCCCGGTGTAGCGGTGAAATGCGTAGAGATCGGGAGGAATACCAGTGGCGAAGGCGGCCTTCTGGACTGACACTGACACTGAGGTGCGAAAGCGTGGGTAGCAAACAGGATTAGATACCCTGGTAGTCCACGCCGTAAACGATGTCAACTAGCCGTTGGGTCCCTTGAGGACTTAGTGGCGCAGCTAACGCAATAAGTTGACCGCCTGGGGAGTACGGCCGCAAGGTTAAAACTCAAATGAATTGACGGGGGCCCGCACAAGCGGTGGAGCATGTGGTTTAATTCGATGCAACGCGAAGAACCTTACCTACCCTTGACATCCAGAGGACTTTCCAGAGATGGATTGGTGCCTTCGGGAACTCTGAGACAGGTGCTGCATGGCTGTCGTCAGCTCGTGTTGTGAAATGTTGGGTTAAGTCCCGTAACGAGCGCAACCCCTATCCTTATTTGCCAGCGAGTAATGTCGGGAACTCTAAGGAGACTGCCGGTGACAAACCGGAGGAAGGTGGGGACGACGTCAAGTCATCATGGCCCTTACGGGTAGGGCTACACACGTGCTACAATGGCAAGTACAAAGGGTTGCAATACGGCGACGTGGAGCCAATCCCATAAAGCTTGCCTCAGTCCGGATTGGAGTCTGCAACTCGACTCCATGAAGTCGGAATCGCTAGTAATCGTGGATCAGAATGCCACGGTGAATACGTTCCCGGGCCTTGTACACACCGCCCGTCACACCATGGGAGTGGACTGCACCAGAAGTGGTTAGCCTAACCTTCGGGAGGGCGATCACCACGGTGTGGTTCATGACTGGGGTGAAGTCGTAACAAGGTAGCCCTAGGGGAACCTGGGGCTGGATCACCTCCTTATCGACACTGTCTACTGCTCGCGGCAAGTGCTCACAACGAATTACCTGATCTTATTGCTGGCTTAGCCAGCAGTGGCAAGCGTGCTCGACAGAGCGCGCTTCTCACTGTTCTCTGAACAGCCGCTCTTTAACAATGTGAATCATGCTGACGATGGAATGTGCGCCAAGCACATCTCCATCAAACGATATGTCGGAGAGGTCCGACAGATTCGTAATCCTTGACAGACCCCTTGGGGTTATATGGTCAAGCGATTAAGCGCATACGGTGGATGCCTTGGCAGCCAGAGGCGATGAAGGACGTGATAGCCTGCGATAAGCGTTGGCGAGGTGGCAAATACCCTGCGACCCAACGATTTCCGAATGGGGAAACCCACTCACCATCAGGTGAGTATCTATAGGCCAATACATAACCTATAGAGGCAAACCCGGGGAACTGAAACATCTAAGTACCCGGAGGAAAAGAAATCAACCGAGATTCCCCAAGTAGCGGCGAGCGAACGGGGACCAGCCCTTAAGCGATACAACTGACAGACGAACAAGCTGGGAAGCTTGACGATACAGGGTGATAGTCCCGTAGTCGAAGTCTGAGTATCGTGAAATCGAGTAGGTCGGGGCACGAGAAACCTTGACTGAACATGGGGGGACCATCCTCCAAGGCTAAATACTCCTGGCTGACCGATAGTGAACCAGTACCGTGAGGGAAAGGCGAAAAGAACCCCGGCGAGGGGAGTGAAATAGATCCTGAAACCGTATGCGTACAAGCAGTGGGAGCACCTTCGTGGTGTGACCGCGTACCTTTTGTATAATGGGTCAGCGACTTATATTCTGTGGCGAGCTTAACCGTATAGGGGAGGCGTAGCGAAAGCGAGTCTTAACTGGGCGACCAGTCGCAGGGTATAGACCCGAAACCGGGCGATCTATCCATGGCCAGGGTGAAGATTGAGTAACATCAATTGGAGGCCCGAACCCAAGTATGTTGAAAAATGCTGGGATGAGCTGTGGATCGGAGTGAAAGGCTAATCAAGCCCGGAGATAGCTGGTTCTCCTCGAAAGCTATTTAGGTAGCGCCTCACGTATCACCGCTGGGGGTAGAGCACTGTTTCGGCTAGGGGGTCATCCCGACTTACCAACCCGAGGCAAACTCCGAATACCAGTGAGTGCAGCGTGGGAGACACACAGCGGGTGCTAACGTCCGTTGTGAAAAGGGAAACAACCCAGACCGTCAGCTAAGGTCCCAAAATCCTGATTAAGTGGGAAACGATGTGGGAAGGCTCAGACAGCTAGGAGGTTGGCTTAGAAGCAGCCATCCTTTAAAGAAAGCGTAATAGCTCACTAGTCGAGTCGGCCTGCGCGGAAGATATAACGGGGCTAAATCAGGTACCGAAGCTACGGGTTCATCCTTATGGATGAGCGGTAGAGGAGCGTCGTGTAAGCCAATGAAGGTAGATTGAGAAGTCTGCTGGAGGTATCACGAGTGCGAATGCTGACATGAGTAACGATAAGGGGAGTGAAAAACTCCCCCGCCGGAAGACCAAGGTTTTCTGTTCTACGTTAATCGGAGCAGAGTGAGTCGGCCCCTAAGGCGAGGCGGAAACGCGTAGTCGATGGGAAACGGGTTAATATTCCCGTACCGGATGTGGTTGCGATGGGGGGACGAAGAAGGCTAGGTGAGCCAGGCGTTGGTTGTCCTGGTGAAAGCATGTAGGCCGAGGAATCAGGCAAATCCGGTTCCTCTGAGGTCGAGATGCGAGACGAACTGACCACGGTCAGGAAGTCATCGATGCCACGCTTCCAGGAAAAGCCTCTAAGCTTCAGATCACATGCGACCGTACCCCAAACCGACACAGGTGGTCAGGTAGAGAATACCAAGGCGCTTGAGAGAACTCGGGTGAAGGAACTAGGCAAAATGGCACCGTAACTTCGGGAGAAGGTGCACCGGTTCGAGTGAAGGACTTGCTCCGTAAGCTCTTACCGGTCGAAGATACCAGGTGGCTGCAACTGTTTATTAAAAACACAGCACTCTGCAAACGCGCAAGCGGACGTATAGGGTGTGACGCCTGCCCGGTGCCGGAAGGTTAATTGATGGGGTTAGGATTCGTCCGAAGCTCTTGATCGAAGCCCCGGTAAACGGCGGCCGTAACTATAACGGTCCTAAGGTAGCGAAATTCCTTGTCGGGTAAGTTCCGACCTGCACGAATGGCGTAATGATGGCCACGCTGTCTCCACCCGAGACTCAGTGAAATTGAAATCGCAGTGAAGATGCTGTGTACCCGCGGCTAGACGGAAAGACCCCGTGAACCTTTACTATAGCTTTACACTGGATGCTGATGTTGTCTGTGTAGGATAGCTGGGAGGCTTTGAAACCACGTCGCCAGATGCGGTGGAGCCAACCTTGAAATACCAGCCTGACATCATTGGCGTTCTAACTCAGGTCCGTTATCCGGATCGAGGACAGTGTATGGTGGGTAGTTTGACTGGGGCGGTCTCCTCCTAAAGAGTAACGGAGGAGCACGAAGGTACCCTCAGCACGGTTGGAAATCGTGCATTGAGTGCAAGAGCATAAGGGTGCTTGACTGCGAGACAGACACGTCGAGCAGGTACGAAAGTAGGTTCTAGTGATCCGGTGGTTCTGTATGGAAGGGCCATCGCTCAACGGATAAAAGGTACTCCGGGGATAACAGGCTGATACCGCCCAAGAGTTCACATCGACGGCGGTGTTTGGCACCTCGATGTCGGCTCATCACATCCTGGGGCTGAAGTCGGTCCCAAGGGTATGGCTGTTCGCCATTTAAAGTGGTACGCGAGCTGGGTTTAGAACGTCGTGAGACAGTTCGGTCCCTATCTGCCGTGGGCGTCGGAAGTTTGAGAAGAGCTGCTCCTAGTACGAGAGGACCGGAGTGGACGAACCTCTGGTGTTCGGGTTGTCATGCCAATGGCATTGCCCGGTAGCTACGTTCGGACGGGATAACCGCTGAAAGCATCTAAGCGGGAAGCCCCCTTCAAGATGAGACTTCCCTGAGGCCTTGCGCCTCCTGAAGGGCCCTTGAAGACTACAAGGTTGATAGGCTGGGTGTGGAAGCACAGCAATGTGTTGAGCTAACCAGTACTAATTGCCCGTGAGGCTTGACCATATAACACCCAAGGGGTTTGCTTCGGCAAACCGCCGGGATTGCGACAGGATCGACGACATATCGGTCAGCATGATTCATATTGCGAGTCGCGAGGCCACAAGCCTCGGGACTCAGGCATCGCAAGATGCCACCGTTTCGCCTGACGACCATAGCGAGCGTGAACCACCCGATCCCATGCCGAACTCGGAAGTGAAACCGCTTAGCGCCGATGGTAGTGTGGAGTTTCTCCATGTGAGAGTAGGTCATCGTCAGGCACTTATACTGAACCGCCCCTGCAGCCCAGCTGCAGGGGCGGTTCTCTTTGCGGGTCAAAAACCGGAAAGCCGGTACCCGTCAGCTGGCAGGCCCGGTGGGCCTGAGTAGCGGCTTCCTCGCTGAGTCAGTCATTGTCGCCATGCTTGTCGTGGACAGGAGCGAGGCGGTAGACTCCCCAGCCTTCCGTTATGGAGATGATGATGCAACCTCAAGAACTGTTGCTGTATTGCCGCCCGGGCTTCGAGGCCGACCTGGCCGCAGAAGTCTGTGAAAAGGCCGCTTATCTGGGCGCCCCGGGTTATCCGATTGCGGCACGCGACAGTGGCTTCGTGCGTTATGTGGTGACAGGTGATGAGCCCGCCAATAGCCTGCATCGTGACATGCCGCTTCAGGCGTTGGTCTTCGCTCGCCAGACACTGGTGGCATTGGAGCCATTGGTCGGCATGTCGCGGGAAAATCGCGTCTCGCCGATTCTGCAGCAGGTGGTCGACGCTGGCTGGAGCTTCGAGGAGATCCGCCACGAGATGCCGGACACCAATGATGGCAAGGCGCTGTCGGGCCTTGGCAAGGCCGTCGGCCGCCCGTTGGAGTCTGCGCTCAAGAAGCGTGGTGCACTGCGTCGCAAGGCCGGTGGGCGGGCGCTGCACGTCTTCTGGACGGATGGTGACGAAGTGCAGCTGGGCATGAGCTTTCCTGGCAACCGCAGCGAATATGCCAACGGCATCCGTCATCTGCGTTCGCCGAGCCGTGCCCCCAGTCGCTCCACACTCAAGCTGGAAGAGGCCTGGCATGAGTTCGTGCCGCGCGACCAGTGGGAGCGTCGCATCGCGGTTGGCATGCAGGCAGCGGATCTTGGGGCAGCGCCGGGTGGCTGGACCTTCCAGCTGGTCGAGAAGGGCATGTTCGTGTTTGCCATCGACAATGGCCCCATGAACAAGGATCTGATGGCGACAGGACAGGTAGAGCATCTCAAGGAAGATGGTTTTACCTGGGAGCCACCGCTGCGACTGGACTGGCTGGTCTGTGACATCGTCGACAAGCCCATCCGCGTGACGGAAATGGTCGAGCGCTGGCTGAAGAAGCGCTGGTGCAATGAGGCGGTCTTCAATCTCAAGCTGCCGATGAAGCAACGCTGGAAGGAAGTCTCCCGCTGTCTCGATTATCTGGCGGCCAGCCTTGAGCGTTCCAATGTCGGTGCCGAGATCCGGTGTCGTCACTTGTACCATGACCGCGAAGAAGTCACCGTGCATGTGCGTATCACGCACTGAGCCACCGGGTTGTCTGGTGCAACCACAAGCCCCCACGGACCGAGCGGTCCGTGGGGGCTTGTCTGTGCGGTGCTGTCAGGTCGATGGACAGAGCCTCGCTGAGGGGTGCTGCGCTCGCGAGGCTTGAATCTCTCGCAGGTCAGGTGTGTTCAAGCAACACGATGCGTTCCGGTTGAGAAAGCATCGGCCCCAGACGCGCCATCATGCGTTCGCGCGCGTGACTGCTCGACCACTCCTGCCAGGCTCTTGCGTCTCGCCATGAAGTGATCAATATTCGGTGGCCGGGACGTCCGCTTTCCACCAGATTCTCGCCCGATATGAAGCCCTGTGCATGCATGGCTTCACGCACGACCTCGCGTGAGGCCTGCTCGTAATCCTGTTCGAGTCCCGGCATGATATGCCGCTCGATCATTACCTTGATCATGCCCGTCTCCCGTCTTCATACATTCTGCCTTGTCAGTGGCAGGACCTCAGGAGTCATTGATGACCGATACCCCCTTGCCCGTTGCCGATGCAGAGCTGGATACCAGCGGTCTGTATTGCCCCGAACCCATCATGATGCTGCACAACAAGGTGCGTGAGCTCGCGAGCGGAGACCTGCTGCGTGTCGTGGCGACCGATCCGGCGACGACACGTGATGTGCCCAAGTTCTGTGCATTTCTTGGGCACACACTGGAGCGCAGTGACGAAACGCCGGATCACTTCCTTTATGACATTCGCATCAGTTGACGTCAGTCGTCTCAGGCTTCGCGGTCGTGCACTTCCACACTGACCTGATCACTTTCGCCGGTCATCATCAGCGCGAGAGCTTCCAGGGTGGCCGGGTCCTGCTCACGAATCTGGTTGGCGACGGCGCGCTGGAAGAAATAGACCACGTCATGACGACTGCGACCGGGGTAGAGGCAGTCATCTCCAGCCAGCACCGGTGTCTGGGTGACGCGTGTCTCATCGACCAGCAGTGCCTCGATGTTGCCATCGCTGTATAGACGCCAGCCGAACACCTGCTTGAGCTGCCACGCGGACTCGCCATTGGTCATGCACAGGGCATGAGTCCCGAGCGTATCCGGTAGCTGCTGCAGCAAGGTGGTCTTCTCCGACACCTCATAGTCGTAATAGGCCGCGGCATGCTCGAGCTCATAGACCTTGTGGTCCGGAGCCAGCATGAAGACCTCGTCGGTTTCCGGGTCTCGGTAGCCGACGAAGTGGCCCTGCTGCGGATCTTCCAGCTCATGGCAGGGCATCAGCCCCTCCATCCATGGCACCAGGCCGACCACTTCACCATCCTCGCGCAGACCCCAGGCCAACACGGGAAGGCTGTAGTAGCTCTCCGGGTCGCTTTCGAGCTGATAGAGCATTTCCAACCCATCGTGTTCCGGCGCAAGCCGGAGAATACGACGTCGTGCACGCATCCTGTCACGCATGACATTCAGGTCGATGACCTTGGCGGAGCGGGGGGAAGAAACTGGTACGCCCATGACGAACCCTCCTCAGCAGCTTGTCGATCGTCCTCGGCGTGTGCGGGTGTGCAAACAGCCGCCGCTTGCAAGATGGCGCACTGCATATGAATGCACTGCCTTGAATAACCATTAGCACAGCCTGAGCCATGACGGTAACCCCTCCTTGGACGAAATGACCGTCCATGCGCAGATGAAGGATTAAACGCAAACGCCCCGCGACCGGGCAAAAGGCCGGTGGCAGGGCGTCTGAGGCGAGTGCTTGAGCGGGTGGGAAAAGGGATGGAACACAGGCCGCCGTCGGTATCACGAGCTCGCGGCCAGCGTTGGCAGGGGGCTTCGCTCAGCCGGGCAGGCTGCCCTCCTGAATGGCGCGGCGCGCGATGACCCACAGACGCCAGCCAAGCAGCAGAGCCGCCACGGTCAGGCCGGCCACCATGCCAATCCAGTAGCCATAGACACCCATGCTCTCGACAGCCCAGGGCCAGACGGGGAACTGCTCACTGCCCACCCCCAGCAGATGTCCGCCACCAAGACCGATGATCCAGTAGGCGAACATGGTGATCAACATGATGATGCGAGTGTCCTTGAAGCCGCGCAGAGCCCCCGCCATGGCAACCTGCAAGGAGTCGGAGACCTGATAGAGCATCGCCAGCGTGATCAGGGAAAGCGCCAGCGCCTGCACCTTGAGGTTGCTGGTGTAGAGCGCCACGGCAGGCTCCGCCAGTACCCAGATCACCAGGTCATTGATCAGAGCGACCACCAGTGAGAAGGCCACGCCATTCCACGCCACGAAGCGCGCCTCGTTCATGTCACCACGGCCGATGGTATGCCCCACTCGTACGGTGAGTGCCATGGCCAGTGACAGGGGGAGCATGAACAGCAATGAGGTGAAGTTGAGCGCGACCTGGTGGGCTGCCACCTTGATCTCACCGAAGCTTGCCACGAACAGCGCGATGACGGTGAACAGCGTGACCTCGAAGAAGATGGCGATGCCGATCGGCAGACCGACCTTGAGCAGTTCCGAGATCTTCTTGAGCTGAGGCGCGCTGGGTTGGCACCAGAGAGCGACTGCCTGGTAGGCGCTGCTGCGACGGGTGTAGAGAAACATGCTCAGACACATGATCCACATGGCAAGCCCTGTCGCGATACCGCAGCCTGCAGCGCCCATGGCCGGGATATCGCCCAGCAGTCCCGGCAACGTGATCCCCAGCAAGTCATCCACGCCTGCAGAGCCATAGATCAGCAGGTAGTTGAGCGGAATGTTCGACAACAGGCCGATCAAGCTGATGATCAGCGCCGGACGAGTATGATTCATGCCATCGGAATACGCGCGTAGCACTTGATAGAAGGCGGCGCCCGGCATGCCCCAGGCAATGGCCATCAGATAAAGCGTGGCCTGTTCTGCCACCGCGCCGGGCACCTCCATCAGCGTGAAGATTGGCGCCGCCAGGAACCACAGTGCCAATCCTGACAGACTGCCGAGCACCAATGAGATCCACAGTGACTGGTGAACGTTGTCACGTACCTCACCGCTGCGGTTACCCCCCATCAGCTGTGCCACGACGGGTGTCAGCCCCATCAAGGTGCCAGCCATCAATAGCAGCAGAGGCACCCAGAGGCTGGACCCCACCGAGACGGCTGCCAGGTCCGTCGCGCTGGAGCGACCGGTCATCAGGACATCCACGGCGCTCATGCCTGCCTGAGCCAGCTGAGCACCGCAGATTGGCAGTGCCAGCGTGACCAGACGTGAGGTCTCGGCGCGTACCCGGCTGGCGAATGGCGCCTGAGAAGAGGCTGCAGGCGTGGAGGCGGATGAATGGGAGGGTTCGGCGGGGGGCACGGCAGGCTCCTGCTGGTAATCGAGAATCATTCTTGCTTGGCGCGCCATCCTAGCAGATAAGGCCTGCCTGCGGGGCGCAAGAGAGTGAATTATCAGCGCTTGGTACTCACCTGTCAGGTGGAATGACGTGATACGAACGAGCCACGTACAATGCTCGACATCGTCATGCAGTACCGTCCCTATCTCCGGGTACTGATATCGCTGCTGATTCACACGATCGTCGAGACTTGCCTGTGTTGCTTTCTTCAGAACTTTCCCGCGTGCCTCGCACCCTGTCATCACGTCATGAGGCGTGCAGCGCAGACGGCGATGCCATGCCTGATCATGCCCTGGCGGGGGGGCAGGCCCTGACGGATCAAGAGTCGATGGACCCTGAGCTGACGGCGTTGACTTCCCTCTTCGATGGACTGTTTGCCACGTCCTACAACACCTTGTTGCGGCGCGCCCCCCACGAACCTCTCTATCTGCCCGCCGGCATGACGACGGATGAGGTGCAGGATGGGGTCGCCAGCGGCGACTCTCCAGGCGATGAGCTCGGCTTTCATCGTCTCTATCTGGCGCGCGGCTTCTTCTCCAGCGCTCTGCACGAAGTCAGTCACTGGTGCATCGCGGGCCCTGAGCGACGCCTCAAGGAGGATTACGGTTACTGGTATGCACCGGACGGACGTGATGCACACCAGCAGAAGGCCTTTGAAAGTGTCGAGGTAGCCCCGCAGGCGCTGGAGCAATTGTTCCACCGTGCAGTCGCCAAGCCGTTTCATGTCAGCGTCGATAATCTGGAGCTTGAGGTGGATCGCGATGCCTTCGCACAGCGTGTCGACGAGCGGGCCGCTGAATACGAAAGGTGCGGCCTGCCAGCACGCGCCAATGCCTTCCGACATGCGCTGCACGCTGTCTGGCAGCGCAAGCTTTCACACACGCAAGCCATCCAGGAGGCGATGACGCTATTGCCTGCCGTCGGGGAGGATGGCCGCGTGGCCTGATGCGCCCGCCATGCCGGCGCAGGACATTGTCTGTTCCGCGCGCCTCGAGATATCCCGCCATGGAATCGCCGGGTTTTCAGGCATGAACTGCTAGCACGGATTGCGAAAACTGCAAGTCAGCGTTGCACGAGCGTTGCGATCGGAAACCCTTTGTGATTAGAATGATTCGCATTGCTACGATCATTCTGCTTCCCCTGCACCAGCAGGCCAGAAGCGGGGACCTTCGAACAGGGGTATTCGATGACAGCTTCCACCACGATTTCTGCATCCTCCGTCCGCAAGCTGCTGCTGGGCGCACTGGCTGGCGTTACCGCCGCCACGGCGCTGCCGGCTCAAGCCCAGGAAGAGGTCAACGTCTATTCCTATCGTCAGGCCTATCTGATCGAGCCGTTCCTCAAGGAGTTCACCGAGGAGACCGGCGTCAAGGTCAATGTGGTCTTCGCCAAGCAGGGCCTGGCCGAGCGTCTCAAGCGGGAAGGGCGCAACACTCCGGCTGACGTGCTGCTGACCGTGGATGTGGGACGTCTGCAGGAGCTGGTCGACGAGGAGCTGGTCAAGAGCGTCAATGACGAGGTCATTGAGGCCAATCTGCCCGAGCAGTACCACGGCCCCGACAATCAGTGGTTCGGCATCACCACGCGCGCACGGGTGCTCTACACCAGTGTCGAGCGTCTCGAGGCCGGTCAGGTGGCAAGCTATGACGACCTGGCGGATCCGAGCCTGAAGGGGCGCGTCTGCTCACGCGCCGGTGATCACCCCTACAACGTCGCACTGATCGCCTCACGCATCGCGCACAACGGTGAAGAGGCCACGCGTGAGTGGCTGGAAGGCTTCAAGGCCAATCTGGCGCGCAAGCCTCAGGGTGGCGATCGTGATCAGATCAAGGCGATCCGCGACAACGTCTGTGATGTGGCCATCGGCAACAGCTATTACTACGGCAAGATGCTCGACAATGACGAGCAGCGCCCGTGGGCCGAGAAGGCACGTATCGAATTCCCGGATCAGAACGGCGTCGGCACGCACATGAACATCTCCGGCATGGCGATGACCAAGTACGCCCCGCACGAAGAGAATGCCCTCAAGCTGATGCGCTTCCTCACCGAGAAGACCGCCCAGCACATGTATGCCGAGGTCAACTTCGAGTATCCGGCCAACCCGAAAGCCGAGAGCTCCGAGCTGCTGACCTCATGGGGCGAGTTCAAGCAGGATGACCTGCCGCTGACCGAAGTCGCCAAGCTTCGCAAGCGCGCCGCGCAGATGGTCAATGAAGTCGGCTTCAACCAGTAAGGGCACTCGCCGGAGCCAGAGGCTACCGAGCGAGCTGTCATGAACGAAGAGGGGCTGTCGCGATGCGACAGCCCCTCTTCGTTTGCGCAAAGCATGTAAAATAGACGCAATTGCAGTTGCGGGATAACGAGGACGTCAGATGACCCAGGGCAAGCGGCTGTTGGCTGAGCAAGGTGCGAGCTTTGAAGGAGAGGCGGTGGCCGCCATGAGCGGCACCGGGCGATCGCCGGCCGCCCAGGAAATGGCGCACTACGATGCAGCGGCCATCCGGCGTCGTCAGCGGCGTCTCGGAACCCACATGGGCTGGTTCGTCAGCGCCTGGGGCGTGGCCGCACTGGTGGTCATGCCGGTGCTGGCCGTCGTCTGGCTGGCTGTCTTCGGTGACGATGGCAGTGATCAGGCCGGGGAGGGCATCTGGCCGCATCTCGTCTCCACCGTGCTCCCCGATTACGTCATGACCAGTCTGGCGCTGGTGGCGGGAGTGGCGGTCCTCAGTGGCAGCATGGGGGTCGTCTCGGCCTGGTTGACCACCATGTATCAGTTTCCGCTGCGACGCACCTTCGAGTGGTCGCTGCTGTTGCCGTTCGCGATTCCCGCCAACGTCATCGCCTACATCTATACCGACGTCTTTGAGTATGCCGGCCCCTTCCAGGGCGCGCTGCGTGCCCTGTTTGGCTGGGATTCGCCCCAGGATTACTACTTCCCGGAGATCCGCAGCCTGGGGGGCGCCATCCTGATGCTGTCCCTGGTGCTGTTTCCCTATGTCTTCATGCTGGCACGCTCGGCATTTCTCGATCAGTCGCCCTCACTGCGCGATGCCAGCAGAACGCTGGGCTGCAACGGGTGGCAAAGCTTCTGGCGCGTGGCACTGCCCAGCGCCCGACCGGCGATTGCCGTCGGCCTTGCACTGGCGATGATGGAGGCGCTCAACGACTTCGGAACAGTGGACTACTTCGCGGTACGCTCGCTGACCGCCGGCATCTTCAATGTCTGGCTCAACATGGGCAGCCTGCGCGGTGCGGCGCAGATCGCGCTGTGCCTGATGATCTTCGTGGTCACGCTGATCTGGCTCGAGCGGCATGCTCGGCGTCGTCAGCGCCAGTTCGGCAAGGGCGATCGCTACCGTCGCTATCAACGTCCGACCCTGACGGGATGGCGGGCATCAGTGGCGTCACTGGCCTGTTTCCTGCCGCTGTTCTTCGGTTTCCTGCTGCCGGTGGGCTTGCTCACGCGGCACGCCATCCTGTATTTCGAGGAATCCTGGACACCGGACTTCGCAGGCTATGCCGTGAACAGCCTGATACTGGCGGTGAGCGCTGCGGTACTGACCCTGATCATCGGGGTGCTGCTGGCCTATGCCAAGCGGCTGGATCGCACCGCCAGCGTACAGCAAGCACTCAAGCTTTCGAGTCTGGGCTACGCCATGCCGGGTGCCGTGCTGGGGTTGGGCGTTCTGGTACCGCTATCCGGCTTCGACAATGCACTGGACAGCTTCCTGCGGGCCAATTTCGGCATCTCCAGCGGATTGCTGCTGACGGGAACGATGGGCGCGATCATCATCGCCTATGTGGTGCGCTTCTTGGCGATTGCCGCGGGCTCCATCGAGTCGAGCCTCGACAAGGTCACGCCCTCGATGGACATGGCGGCACGCTCGCTGGGCGAGAACACCTTCTCGACCCTGCGTCGTGTGCATCTGCCGCTGATTCGTCCGGGGCTTCTGACCGCGGCGCTTGTGGTGTTCGTGGATGCCATGAAGGAGCTGCCGGCCACCTTGCTGCTGCGCCCCTTCAACTTCGATACGCTCGCCACTCACGTCTATCAGTACGCCTCCGATGAAATGCTCGAGCAGGCGGCGCTGCCGGCACTGGTGATCGTGCTGGTCGGTATCCTGCCGGTGATCGTGATCTCGCGCACCATCGTCGCCTCACGCAGCGAAGCGTGAACGAGCAAGAGCAAGAGCAAGAGTAAGAGAGACGAGAGCCGGCGTGCGTGACGGGAGTGACCGGTGCCGAGCGGGCATCAGCTTATTGCCATACGGTAGTTGTCCCTGCCCTTGAGATCGCCTAGGGTGCAGCGCTTGATGACGCAAGGACACTCCCGGAGACGACTCGCACGATGATCAAGCCTTATCTGACCAAGATGCGCGGAGGCCCGCTCAAGCGTGGCAAGCCGCATGTTGCCGATGCCCTGTGGTCCTGGCTGGGGGCCTTTCTCGGCATGGCGTTGATCGGCTGGATGTCATCACATTATCTGGCGGTCAGCACCTTGCTGCTGGTCGGCTCCTTCGGGGCGACCTCGGTACTGCTCTACGGTGCGCCGCATAGTCCGCTGGCGCAGCCGCGCAATGTACTGGGCGGCAACCTGTTGTCGGCGCTGGTCGGCGTGGCCTGCTATCACTGGCTGGGCGATGGCTGGCTGGCAGCCGCCATGGCAGTCTCGGTGGCACTGCTGGTGATGCAGCTGACGCATACCCTGCATCCGCCGGGCGGCGCCACGGCCTTGATCGCGGTGATCGGCGGTGAACCCCTGCATGCGCTCGGCTACTGGTATGCCTTGCTTCCCGTCGGTCTGGGGTGCCTGGCCATGCTGGTGCTGGCGGTATTGATCAACAACCTGGCGCGTCATCGTCGCTATCCGCTGCACTGGCATTGAGTCATCAGGGGCCACCACCGGGCGCGTGCTTCTGCAGTCGCCGGCGGAAGGTGATAGACTGGGTCATCGCCTGACGCGAGCGACTGGCAGCAGTCCGCCGAGGTCCCCCAGACCAACGCCTTCTTCACTGTGCCTGATACGCCTCGCTCTCTCTCCCGGCACGTGCCCGGCCAGGCGCCATTCCTTAATGATCGACCAGCACGTGGCCGGTCAGCCGAAGAGATATTGATGACTGAGACTACTGCCAACTCCATCCCGGCTTTTGCCGCCCTGGGGCTGTCCGCTCCTGTTCTGAAAGCGATTGCCGAGATGGGCTATTCCACGCCGTCCCCGGTGCAGGCGGGTGCGATTCCTGCCGTGCTGGAAGGTCGTGACGTGATGGCTGCCGCGCGCACCGGTACCGGCAAGACTGCCGGTTTCGCCTTGCCGCTGGTCGAGCGCCTCTCAAACGGCGCCCCTGCAGGCGCCCGCAAGATCAAGGCCCTGATCGTCACGCCGACGCGTGAACTGGCCGCGCAGATCGACGAAAACGTCACGGCCTACTCCCGTCACCTGAAGCTGCGCAATGCCGTGGTGTTCGGTGGCGTGAAGATCAATCCGCAGATCAGCCGCCTGTCTTCCGGCGTCGAGATCCTGACCGCCACACCGGGTCGCCTGCTGGACCTGCACTCCCAGAAGGCCATCGATTTCTCGGATCTCGAGACGCTGGTGCTGGACGAAGCGGACCGCATGCTGGACATGGGCTTCATCCACGACATTCGCCGCCTGCTCAAGCTGCTGCCGACCAAGCGTCAGACGCTACTGTTCTCCGCGACCTTCTCGGACGAGATTCGCGGCATGGCCAACAAGCTGCTCAATGATCCGGTCGCCGTGGAAGCCAGCCCGCGCAACACCACGGCCGAGAAGGTCGAGCAGCATATCCATACCGTGGAGAAGAGCCACAAGCCTTCGCTGCTCAAGCATCTGATCCTCAAGGAAAACTGGCATCAGGTGCTGGTCTTCACGCGTACCAAGCATGGGGCCAACCGTCTGGCGACCAAGCTCGAGAAGTCCGGCATCAGCGCCGCGGCGATTCATGGCAACAAGAGCCAGAATGCCCGTACCAAGGCATTGGCCGGTTTCAAGAACGGCGAAGTGCGCGTGCTGGTTGCCACCGATATCGCGGCACGTGGCCTGGATATCGAGCAGCTGCCGCAGGTCGTGAACTACGAACTGCCCAATGTCCCGGAAGACTACGTTCACCGGATCGGACGTACCGGTCGCGCCGGTGCCAGCGGGCGTGCCATCTCGCTGGTTTCCAGCGATGAGCGCAAGGAGCTCGGCGGTATCGAACGTCTGCTCAAGGGCAAGCTCAAGCGTGTCGAAGTGGAAGGTTTCGTGCCGGAAGTCGACGTCGAGCCGGAACGTGAGCCGCGTCAGCCGCGTGGCGGCCAGCGCTCTGGCGGCCAGCGCACTGGCGGCCAGCGCACTGGCGGCCAGCGCCCTGGCGGCAAGCCTGCCGGTGAAGGTCGTGGCAATGGTGGCCAGCGCTCTGACGGCCAACGTAATGGCGGCCAGCGCACTGGCGGCGCGCGCTCGGATGGTCAGCGCACTGGTGGCAAGCCTGCCGGTGAAGGCCGTGGCAATAGCGGTCAGCGCTCTGACGGCCAGCGCACTGGCGGCGCGCGCTCGGGCGGTCAGCGCACTGGCGGCGCTCGTTCGGAAAGTCAGCGCACTGGCGGTCAGCGTACTGGCGGCCAGCGCCCGCAAGGTGGCGGTGCCAATCACGACGACGACAATCGCGGCAATCGTGCTCCCGCACCGCGTGAGGTGGATGGCAACCGCGTCGCGCCGCGCCCGGAAGTGAACGGCAATCGCGCGCCGGAGGCACCGTCCAGTGAAGAGCGTCCGCGTCGTCGTTCGCGTGGTGGCCGCAATCGCTCCAGCGGTGGCAATGGCGGTGGTGGCCGCTCCAACGGCTGAGCCTTGCGGGACAGACTGAAGTCGTGAACCAGAACGCCCCGACAACTACCGGTTGTCGGGGCGTTCTGCGTTTCAGAGATGGCGGAAGGAAATCAGACGTCTTCTTCCCAGTCGATCTCATAGTCCGGGCCTGTGCCCTGGATGTCTTCATCGCCACGCACACCGTCACCGCGCAGGCGGGTGTGGATGGCCAGCATCACCATCACCTCGTTGTCCGGTCGGAAGGGCTGCAGCCCCTGCTCGAACAGCATGTTGTTGCGCTCGCGTGCCCAGTCGCCGGGGGATAGTTCCGGGTAGAGGCCCTCGGCAGGAGCAAACTCGATGAAGGGGTCCATGTTGTAGGCATCGAACAGACGCGCCAGCGCCTGTTCGTCATCCATGACGCCGGTGGTATAGAGCGTGGTCTGGTAGTAGTCCTGCTCCAGCTCCTTGAGCACGTCGAGAGGGCTGACGCCGAAGCTTCTCAGGTCATCCAGGCTGTAGTCGCCCAGTTCCAGCATTTCCCCATCCAGCCATTCATCGTCAGGCTGAATCAGGACATGCTTCATCTGCCCATCGGGCAGGGCCCAGGCGATGGCCAGGGGCAGGCTTGAGTCCTCGCCTGTCTCGACGGCGATGAAGGCGGGGAAGTCGCCTGTTTCAGGTTCGTATTCGTGCATTGTCGTGTCCAGAGCAGGGAAGCGTGCAAAGAAGGGCGTGCAAGGGAAGGCGTGCCGTGTCAGGCCGCGGGCAGGCGGAAGAAGCGGGTGGCAGTCGCCGTGGTGGCCTGCGCCAGCGCTTCCATCTCCATGCCGCGCAGGGCAGCGACCTCGGCCAGAATCCAGACCAGCAGCGAGGGTTCGTGGCGGCGTCCCTTGAGCTTGGCGGGCAGATTGCGTGGCACCAGATAGGGGCAGTCGGTTTCCAGCATCAGGCGTTCCAGCGGAATCTCGCGACACAGGCTGCGCAGGTGCTCGCCGCGGCGTTCATCGCACAGCCAGCCGGTCAGCCCGATATGCAGGTCGAGATCCAGATAGCCATATAGTGTCTCACGCTCGCCGGTGAAGCAGTGCACGACCGCGTGGCTGATGTCATCCCGCCAGTGCTTGAGCATCTCGAGCATCTGTCGGCCGGCGTCACGTTCATGCAGAAACAGTGGCAATCCTGTCTCGGCGGCAAGGGTCAGCTGGGCCTCGAAGGCGCGAGCCTGCTCGGCGGGCGTGGAAAAGTTGCGATTGAAATCCAGGCCGCATTCGCCCACCGCGACCACTTCCTGCTGGGCCAGCAGCTCCCGGATACCGCGCTCGACACCATCGTTCCACTGGCTGGCATCATGCGGATGCACACCGGCGGTGGCAGAAAGGCCACGATAGCGCGCCGCCAGCGCCTGAGCCTCACGCGAGCCGTCCAGGCTGGTGCCGGTCAGGATCTGCTGGCTGACGCCCGCCGCGCGAGCTCGCAGCAAGGTGCCCTCGATGTCCTGAGCATAGCTTTCATGGGTCAGGTTGACGCCGATGTCGATCAGCGGCGTCGGGCTTGCGAAGCGCAGCGCCGGCGCCAGCCGTGTCAGGGCCGTCTGGCGCTCGCTGTCATCGAGGGACAGGTCGGCGCACAGGTCGGCAAGCGAGGTCTCGCTCAGTTGCTCCGGGTCATAGCAGGGCAGCGCTGAGGGATCAGCATGGGGAGGAAGCGCGGACATCGAACACCCTTGAGTCACGGGGGAGGGAGAAGGAACACGGCAGTGAAAGGCGTACCAGGTCGTCTGCTGGCCTGGCACTCGAGAGTCCGGCACCAGGCGATCGGCTCGTTGGCAATGCCAGGCGCACGACGTGCTTTCAAGTGGTCGGCCATTCTACCCAAGCCGCCGATGTCTTTCAGCCCTTGCGGTGTCTTCCATCGCCTGTACGCTGCGCCTCGGGTAGAATGGCGTCATTCTCCGGCGCGCGTCGCTGGCGGCGGCCTGTCCGCCTGACTCCCACTTCCTCCGCGGCCTTCCCGGCCCCGGACCCGTCACGAGTTGCTGCTGCACATGGCATTGTTACGACTGGAAAATCTACAGCTGGCCTATGGCCATCACGTTCTGCTCAATGGGGCGGATCTTGTCGTCGAGCGCGGCGAGCGCCTGGCGCTCGTCGGCCGCAATGGTACCGGCAAGTCGACCCTGCTCAAGCTGATCACCGGCGAGTTCCAGGCCGATGCCGGTGAGCTGTGGAAGGCGCCGGGCCTCAAGATCGGTGTGCTCTCCCAGGATCTGCCGGCGGCGGAAGGTCGCACGATCTTCGATATCGTTGCCGAAGGCCTGCCGCAGGCAGGTGCGCTGCTGGCGGAATACCATCACCTGATCAGTGATCCGGAACCGGACCTCAAGCGTCTCGAGCACGTGCAGGTCGCGCTGGAAAGCGTCGATGGCTGGCAGTTCCAGCAGCGTATCGATACCGTGCTGACCCGCCTGGGCCTGCCGGAAGACACCATGATGGAAGATCTCTCCGGTGGCTGGCGTCGGCGTGTCGCGCTGGCGCGTGCGCTGGTATCCGACCCGGACCTGCTGCTGCTCGATGAGCCGACCAACCATCTGGATCTCGATACCATCGCCTGGCTGGAAGAGCAGGTCGCGGCCTTCTCCGGCGCCGTGCTGTTCATCACCCACGACAGGGCCTTCCTCAAGCGCCTGGCGACCCAGATTCTGGAGCTGGACCGTGGCCGCCTCGGCCGTTATCCGGGCGATTACGCGGCCTATCAGGCCCAGAAGCAGCACGAGATGGATGTCGAGGCCAAGGAAAACGCCGAATTCGACAAGAAACTGGCCCAGGAAGAGACCTGGATCCGCCAGGGCATCAAGGCGCGCCGCACCCGTAACGAAGGTCGCGTGCGCGCGCTGGAGAAGATGCGTGATGAGCGTGGACAGCGTCGTGAGGTGCAGGGCCGTGCGCGTATCGCCGTCGATTCTGCCGAGCGCAGCGGCAAGCGCGTCGTGGAGCTGGAAAATGTCAGCTATCGCTACGACGAGGCGCAGGGCAAGTGGGTCATCCGTGACCTGAGCGTCGAGATCCAGCGCGGCGACAAGGTCGGCCTGCTGGGGCGCAACGGCGCGGGCAAGACGACGCTGCTGCATATCCTGCTGGGTCAGCTCGAGGCCAGTGAAGGCAAGCGCATCGAAGGCACCAAGCTTCAGATCGCCTACTTCGATCAGCTGCGCAAGGGCCTGGACATGGAAGCCACCGTCTACGACAACGTGGCGCGCGGCAGCGACCGTGTCACGGTCGGCGGGCGTGACATGCACGTGATGAGCTACCTGCAGAACTTCCTGTTCACGCCGGACCGCGCGCGTCAGCCGGTGCGTTCGCTGTCAGGGGGCGAGTCCAATCGCCTGCTGCTGGCGCGTCTGTTCACCATGCCGGCCAACGTGCTGGTGCTGGATGAGCCGACCAACGACCTGGATGTCGAGACGCTGGAGCTGCTCGAGGAGCTGCTGCTCGACTTCGACGGTACCGTGCTGCTGGTCTCCCACGACCGTGCCTTCATGGACAACGTGGTCACCAATATCCTGGCCTTTGAGGGCGACGGGATCGTCAAGCCGTATGTCGGGGGCTACAGCGATTGGATACGTCAGGGCGGGCATCTGCCGCCGGCACCGTGGGAAGTCGAGCGTGAGCGCGAGGAAAAGCACCGTCGTGAGGCGCAGGCCGAGGATGAGCGTCGCAAGCGTGAGGCCGCCCAGGCGCAGCAGGCCCCCAAGAAGGTCAAGCTGCCCTACAAGTTCCAGCGCGAGCTGGATCTGATTCCGGCGACCATCGAGACGCTGGAAGCGGAGATCGCGACGCTGGAAGCCGAGATCGCGGCGCCCGAGTTCTACACGGGGGATGCCAAGGCCGTGAAGACGACGCTCGAGAAGCTCAGCCACAAGCAGCAGGTGCTGGAAGAGACGATGGAGCGCTGGATGGAGCTTGAGGCCATGCAGGAAGGCTGAGTCTCTTCTCTCGTCTCCCCGGGTGCTGAATGACACGAGGGCAGCCATTGGCTGCCCTCGTGTCATCTCGGCTCACTGACCGCCGGCGTCATTCTTCGCTGTCATCTGCCCCCACTCGGACGGCCAGCACATCACACCGGGCACCATGCAGGACACCAGTGGAGGTGGAGCCCAGCAGCAGGGCGAAGCCATGGCGACCATGTGAGCCGACCACGATCAGATCCACGTCATGTTCCGCGGCAAAGCGATGAATCTCGCTGTCCGGCATGCCGACCACGACATGCTGATCTTCAGGCGCGATACCGTGTGGCGTGGCGATATCCCCCAGTCGCTCACGGGCATGGGAATCCAGCTGATCCTGAATGCTGGTCAGATCCATCGGGATGTCCCCGCCATAGGCAAAGCCCAGTGGCTCGAGGGTATGCATGATGGACACCTTGGCACCATTGCGCTTGGCGATGGGCAGTGCGCGTTCCAGTACCAGGTGGGAATCCTTGGTCAGATCGACAGCGACCAGTACATGCTTGTATTCGTTGCTCATCCTGAATTCCTCCCGTAGAGGTGGGCCATTCGAGTGGCGTCGTGCACCTGCTTCCATGCTAGGCTTGCCGACCCCCGGAAGACAATGACTTGCATCAACGTATTGCCAGTGCGCCAGGCGCAACCCCCCGTACGCGGTTGGATGGCTCGGGCTCTGGGCACGTTTCTGGTTGTCCGCACGGCGGCGTTTTCCGCAGTCGTTCGATGATGACGCGAATTTCTTACTGACACTTCCTGGCAGGACATTTCATGACGACAGCTCTGATCATCATTTTCGTGGTGCTGGCGATGTTGTCGCCGCTGACATGGTTACGCCCCAGCAAGCGTGAGACACGCACGTCACTGGTGCGCAAGGCCGTGATCGCGGACGGCATGCGGGTTGACCTGAAGGCAGCACCGCTTTCGGATGCCCCCAAGGGGATCGTCGGCTATCGTCGTCCCTGGCCCACCGAGCGCGATGTCACTCCCTTCATCCTCGTCCACGACGAGTGGGCCAGCGATGCACTGCGTGAGGCCGTGCCCGGATATCGTTGGCGTGAAGAGAGTCGCCTGGCGGAGGACCCCGACTTCGCGGCCGCTCTGGAACATCTCACGCGGGCGTTGCCGGAGGATGCCCTGATGCTGGAGTCCTCACTGTCCGGCTTGACGCTGTGGTGGGGGGAGAGCCTGGCACTGGAAGACTGCGAGGCGTGGCGCCGGGAGTTCGAGGCACTGCATGCCCTGTTGATCGCCAAGGCCCCCATTGCCCATCGCCGCCGTCCGTTGGTGGGGACAGAGCCCAGAATGCCGGGCGGGTGAGCGTGATATTTCGGGCCGCCCTCGGCCGCGAGCAGGGCCGGCGCGTGACCTGAGCTTGCCTTGAACGTCTTGCAAAAAAGCCCCCGTCGAGTCACTCGATGGGGGCTTTTTCCTTTCCAGCTGGCGTATCCGGACACGCTCGCTCAGGCGCTTTCCGGCACCTTCTCGGAGATTTCCAGGCCATTGCGTTCCATGACGCGCAGGCATTCGCAGAATTGGTCGACCTGCTCCGGCGTGAGCCCCTCGAGCATCTCGATGCGGGTCTGCTCGGCGATGGCATCGATCTTCTCGATCAGCGGCAGTGCCTTGTGTGTCAGGAAGATGCGCTTGGTGCGGCGGTCTTCCTCACAGGCGCGGCGTTCCACCAGTCCCTGCTCGCTGAGCTGATCCAGCGTGCGTACCAGAGACGGTGCCTCAATGCCGATGGAGCGTGCCAGATCACATTGTGGCTGGCCGTCTCCGAGTCGCCACAGGTGTACCAGCGTCATCCAGCGGGTTTGTGTCAGCCCAAGCGGGGACAGTCGCTGGTCCAGGATGGCGCGCCATAGGCGCGGCAGGCGGGAAAGCTTTAGCCCGATATCTTCATGCATGGGTATGTCGTCCACAGAGTGCAAAGGATGAGTGGGCTTTTATCCTGGCACCCCTCGGTGCCGCCCTTGTCCTCAGCATGCTAGGCAGCCTGGATAATTACAAGCCTGCGAACGAATTTTACGCCCAAGGTCGAGTAACCGAGGGTTCACGCTTCAGGGTCACTCACGTCGCGAAGCGTTACAGGCCCGGAATCAGGTTGGTGATCCGCCAGCCGGGGATGCCCGCCGGCCGTGCCAGGCTGCTGTCCGCGAAGGTGGCTACCTGCGGATCATCACTGACGAGGAAGCGCAGACTGCCGATGCGTTGCCCGTTCATGGTCTCGACATCGATTTCCCATTCCCCCTCGCTGCCCTTGGGGAAGGCCGTCTTGTGTGTCCATGCCCGATAACCTTCCTTGCGACCGCCGTTGATGTTCAAGGCGATGCGATCCACCACTTCTCCGTCATGTCGCCAGACGTGATAGACCTTCTCCGACAACCCGCGTGGGGCGCGAATGGCCGTGTAGGCGTAGAGGCCTCTGGCGGAGAGTTGCGCTGGGGTCAGATGCATCTCGCCCCGCGGTGTCCGCGCCGCGGTGTCGAAGTCCGGCGAGAGGCTGCTGGCGTTGATCCAGAGCGTGGCAGGCGGAATCCAGGCGCGTGCCCCCCATGCGCCCACCCCCAGCATCACGCTGATGCCGATCATCGCCAGGCCACCGACCAGCCCGCGGGCAATCCGCAGGTTGGCGACACTGGGCAGCGCGAACAGGCTCATCGCGGCACACGCAGCCAACAGACTCTCGCCGGTGGTCAGTTCCAGCAGCAGGGGCAGGGTGACCAGTACCACGACGAATACGCACAGGGCGTGGAAGCCGAAGTACAGCCAGCGATGGCGCTCGGCCAGTCGGTAGTAGAAGGGGTCGAGTATCGACAGCAGAGTCGCGCCGCACAGCAGCAAGGTGAAGCCTGCCTGGCCACTGGCCCAGTCGGTCGTCGCCAGAAAGAACGGCAACGTGAAGCACAGGGTCTCCTGCTGGATCAGCTGCGCCACGAAGGTGGCCAGCTTGCGGGGCAGGGCATTCTGGCCGCGATGACGGCGCAGACGGCTCCACAGGCCTTCGGCGATCAGGATCAACCAGGCCAGCATCATGCCCAGCGCCAGCATGCCACCCAGCCATTGCTGACGATTGACGAGGAAGAAACTGCAGATGCCCGCAGCGAAGCCGATGGGAGGCCATAGCCAGTGCCAGCGCTTGGTGCGTTCGACGATGCCGGTCAGGCGCAGATACAGGGCGGTGAGAGTGCTGCTCATGAAAGCATGATATCGGTGTGGCCTTTGAGAGCCTGCTGGAGGGCAAGGATATGCCGCTGCCAGCCTGCGTGTCGGGAAAGCGCCAAGAGTAACGCGACTGCCTTTCCGGGTGTAGCGTCGATCTTTGCCCACACCCGCTGTCGATGTCAGGCGCCAGAGACAGGAACCGGCATGGAGACAGCCCCGGACCCCCGACCTTTCGCTAATGTCCGCAGGCTTGATCTTTGCCCGTCTCTGGCCCAAGCTGGCTGTATTCAAACGCTTGTATGAAGCGCTGTGGCGAGAGATGACTCTCCTGCGGCGCCTCTGGAAGCTTCGAGTCCGGCGAGGCCGGTTGCCAGCGCACCCATGGCAGAGACCATCCTGCGCCTGACAGCCCCTTCACCCCTTTCTCTTGTGGAGATCCGTGGATGATCTATTCAGGCAAAACGCTATCCGTCGAGGCCAATCAGGACGCCATCGCCCTGTTGACCCTCGATCTTGAAGGCGAATCGGTCAACAAGCTGGCCAGCTACGTACTCAAGGAGCTGGGGGAGGCGGTGGAGGCCATCAAGGCGACGGCCGACCTGAAGGGGCTGGTCATCCGCTCCGCCAAGGAAGCGTTCGTGGTCGGTGCCGATATCACCGAGTTCCATCAGATGTTCGAGAAGGATGAAGCCTTCCTCATCGACATGAACATGACCGTCCATGGCATCTTCAATGCCATCGAGGACCTGCCGTTCCCCACCGTCACCGCCATCAATGGGCTGGCGCTGGGCGGTGGCTGCGAGATCACCCTGACCACCGACTTCCGCGTCATGGCGGACAGCGCGAAGATCGGCCTGCCGGAGACCAAGCTCGGCATCATTCCGGGCTGGGCGGGCTGCGTACGTCTGCCGCGCCTGATCGGGGCGGACAATGCCATCGAATGGATCTGTGGGGGCACCGAGAATCGCGCCGACAAGGCCCTGGCAGTCGGCGCCGTCGATGCCGTGCTGCCGGTGGCCGAGCTGGACGCGGCGGCACTCGACATTCTGGCGCGCGCCAATGCGGGTGAGCTGGACTACATGGCACGGCGTCTCGAGAAGACCTCGCCGCTCAAGCTCAATGCCATCGAGCAGATGATGGCCTTCGAGACCGCCAAGGGCTTCGTGGCAGGCAAGGCCGGCCCGCACTATCCGGCGCCGGTGGAGGCCATCAAGGTCATCCAGAAGGGCGCGGGCGAATCGCGTGAGCGTGCCCAGGCCATCGAGGCCAAGACCTTCGCCCGGATGGCGCTGACCGACGTGGCCTTCAATCTGGTCGGCCTGTTCATGAACGATCAGGTGGTCAAGAAGAAAGCCAAGGGATACGAGAAGCAGGCGAGCAAGATCCAGCAGGCTGCCGTACTGGGTGCCGGCATCATGGGCGGTGGCATCGCCTATCAGAGCGCCAGCAAGGGCACGCCGATCCTGATGAAGGACATCAATGGCGAGGCCATCGAGCTTGGCCTGAAGGAAGCGCGCAAGCTGTTCGGCAAGGGCGTCGAGCGCGGCAAGCTGACCACCGAGAAGATGGCGCAGGGGCTGTCCAACATTCGCCCGACGCTGTCCTATGGCGATTTCGGCAACGTGGATCTGGTCGTCGAGGCGGTGGTCGAGAACCCCAAGGTCAAGGCGTCGGTGCTGGCCGAGCTCGAGGACAACGTGGCGGATACCACCATCCTGACGTCCAATACCTCGACCATTTCCATCACGCGTCTGGCGGAATCACTCAAGCGTCCCGAGAACTTCTGCGGCATGCACTTCTTCAACCCGGTGCATCGCATGCCGCTGGTGGAAGTCATCCGTGGCGAGAAATCCAGCGACGCGGCGATCGCCGCGACCGTCGCCTACGCCCGTCAGATGGGCAAGACACCGATCGTCGTCAACGACTGCCCGGGGTTCCTGGTCAACCGCGTGCTGTTCCCCTACTTCGGTGGCTTCAGCCTGCTGGTCGAGAAGGGCGCCGACTATCAGCGCGTCGACAAGGTGATGGAGAAGTTCGGCTGGCCGATGGGCCCGGCCTACCTGCTGGATGTGGTCGGCATGGACACTGCGGTCCACGCCAATGCGGTGATGGCCGAAGGCTTCCCGGATCGCATGGCGCGTGAGGGCAAGACCGCCATTCAGGTGATGTACGACAACAAGCGACTGGGTCAGAAGAACGACCTGGGCTTCTATCGCTATGAGGAAGACCGCAAGGGCAAGCCGAAAAAGCTGCCTGATGAAGCGGCGCAGGCACTGGTCAGTGAAGTGGTCAGCGAGACGCGCGAATTCTCCGATGACGACATCATCGCGCGCATGATGGTGCCGCTGTGCATGGAAACCATCCGGTGTCTGGAAGATGACATTGTCGGTACGCCGGCCGAGGCGGACATGGCCTTGATCTACGGCATCGGTTTCCCGCCGTTCCGTGGTGGCGCACTGCGCTACGTCGATGCCATGGGCGTGGCAGAGTTCGTCGCGCTGGCCGACAGCCTGGCCGATGAGCTGGGGCCGCTGTATCGCCCGACCGAGGCACTGCGTGAGCGCGCCAAGCGCGGCGACGCCTTCTACGCCTGAGCCTCTGATTGCTGAGCACACCCAAGTGGGGCCAGCACTATCCGACCAGAATTTTCGGCTCTCGCGACAGCGAGGGCCATGAGGGAGCCAGACAATGAATCTGAATTCGAGAGATGTGGTAATCGTCGATGGCGTGCGCACTGCCATGGCCAAGGCCAAGAATGGGGCCTTCCGCCACGTGCGCGCCGAGAACCTGTCCGCCGCGGTGATGCAGGCGCTGTTCGACCGCAACCCCGGCCTGGTGCCGGCAGAGGTCGATGACGTCATCTGGGGCTGCGTCAACCAGACCCTGGAACAGGCCATGAACATCGCGCGCAATGCCGCCATCATGACCGGCATCCCGCGCAGCGTGCCGGCGCAGACGGTCAACCGGCTGTGTGGCTCCTCGATGAGCGCGCTGCATATCGCCACCGCCAACATCAAGGCCGGCATGGGCGACTTCTACATCATCGGGGGTGTCGAGCACATGGAGCACGTGCCGATGGCGCATGGGGTCGACGTCAACCCGGCGGCCAGCAAGCACGCGGCCAAGGCCGCGATGATGATGGGCCTGACCGCGGAACTGCTCGGCAAGATGCACGGCGTGAGTCGTGAGCAGCAGGATGAGTTCGGCGTGCGCTCTCACCAGCGTGCCCAGGCGGCCGCCGATGAAGGCCGTTTCGATGACGAGATCATCGGCGTCGAGGGCCATGATGCCGAGGGGCGTCGCGTGATGGTGACCCGTGATGAGGTCATCCGTGGCGATGCCAGCATGGAATCGATGGGCAACCTCAAGCCGGTGTTCGATCCCAAGGGCGGCACCGTGACGGCGGGTACCTCCTCCGCACTTTCCGTGGGTGCCTCGGGCATGGCGGTGATGAGTGCCGAGCGCGCCGAAGCGCTGGGTCTCAAGCCCATCGCCCGCGTACTGTCCACCGGTGTGGCCGGGTGCGATGCCTCCATCATGGGCTATGGACCAGTGCCGGCCTCCAAGCAGGCACTCAAGGCAGCGGGGCTGACCATCGACGATATCCAGACCGTCGAGCTCAATGAGGCCTTCGCGGCGCAATCGATTCCTGTGCTCAAGGACCTCGGCCTGCTGGAGCGCGCCGACACGGCGGTCAACCTCAACGGCGGCGCCATCGCGCTGGGGCATCCGCTGGGCTGTTCCGGCTCGCGTATCTGCACCACCTTGCTCAACGTCATGAAGCAGCAGAACACGCGCCTGGGGCTGGCGACCATGTGCATCGGCATGGGCCAGGGCGTCGCGACGGTCTTCGAGCGACTCGACTGAACGTCAGCGGCTTCGGTCAGCGCCTTTCGTCAGCGATCAGGCCTCGCTGATACCTCAAGCGGCATGTCTTCGGACATGCCGCTTTTTCGTCGGCAGGCTTTTGTCTGGAAACGAGAAGGGCGGCGCAGTATCGTGGCAGTGGGCGATTAAGCGTGACGTCGCCCCGGGCTTGATGATCGAGGTTACGCGAGGGAGTCGCATCGATGGATTGGAACCATGTCGAGCAGGATCTGCCGTGTGCGGCACCGCCACGCCCCCTGCCGCATCCCCTGACGTTCCGGCTGCCTCCGGGCAGCATTGATTGCCACCTTCATGTGTTCGGCGATCCGGTGCGTTATCCGCTGGCGGAAGACAGGACCTACAACCCTGCCGAATTCGGGCTCAAGGACGCGCTGGAAATGCACCACGCGCTTGGCGCCCGTCATGGCGTCCTGATCCAGCCAAGTGTCTATGGCTATGACAATCGCCTGCTGTGCGACAGCCTCGAGAACTGTCGTGAGCGCGGGCTGGATTATCGTGGCATCGCCGTGGTCTCGCCCGAGATCAGTGATGCAGAGCTTGAGCGGCTCTCCAGGCTGGGCGTCTGTGGGGTGCGCCTCAATCTGATCTTCTCCGGCGGGCTGCGCTGGCGTGATGTCGTGCTGCTGGCGGACCGTCTGGCCCGCTTCGACTGGCATCTGGAATGCCTGATCGATGTCTCGACCTTCCGTGACATGGAGGCACGGCTCGGCAGTCTGCCGGTGCCGGTGGTGATCGACCACATGGGCCACCTCGCGGCTTCACGGGGGCCGGAATGTCCCGGTTTCACCGCGCTGTGTCGGATGCTCAAGCAGGGACGTACCTGGGCCAAGCTGTCGGCGCCATATCGACTCACCACCCGGGGACGCCTGCCGTATTCCGATGTCACGGCACTGGCGCGGGCACTGGTTTCCGCCAATCCCGAACGCGTGGTGTGGGGCAGTGACTGGCCGCATCCGCATATCGGGGTCGAGATGCCGGAGGAGGACACGCTGGCGGAATTGATGCAGCGCTGGCTGCCGGAGCGCGAGATGCGCGAGAAGATCTTCCGCGACAATCCACGCAAGCTCTATGGATATCCCGCCTTCGTGAAGTCGAAGGTCGAGGAGGCGCACTGAGCGCGGATCGAGCGCCCACGTGAGTCACAGGGGCGTGCCGCAATGACAGAAGCCCCCGTCAGTGAACTGGCGGGGGCTTCTGTCATGGCTACAGCGTCTTGAACGCCACACGCGTGCCATGGGCCAGCAGGCTGGCATTGTCGACCGGAGTGGTGGGGAGGCCGATCATCTCATCCTGCACTTCCGCCCAGGTCTGCACGCCATGCGTCAGCCCCAGCGGCAGCAACAGGCGACTGATCCACTGCGTGCCGGTGAAGCGCAGGGACTGGCCGTCTTCATCGACCAGACGACTGATGCCGTCGGCATGATGCAGGCGCACCAGATACAGCCCCTGATCCAGCGTCTGGATCTCCACGGTCAGCGTGTTGCCTTCGGCGAGCCATCGACGCAGGGTCTCGACACTGACGCCTTCGCCAAGCAACGGGGGTGTCATCTGCATGGGATCTCCCTCGTGTCAGAGGCACGTCGGACCGTGCCAGGATCACCCCACCTTGTAGGCATGAGGCAGTTCGGCCAGCGGGCCGCGTCCACCGGCGAGCGTCAGGGCGAGATCCACCATCCCGTCCCAGATAGGCAGCGTCATTCCGCCCTTGATCGCCATGTCGAGTCGCTGCGAGAACAGCAGCAGCTTGTGCAGACGCTTGTGGGGCAGACGATTGAGCGCCTGTTGATAGAAGGGACGTCGCTTGTCGAAGATCATCGGTTTCTGCGCCTTGCAGGCATGCTCGAAGCTTTGGCCTTGATCGAGGTGCTGACGCAGCGAGAGCAGGGTGCGCAGCTCGCGCGTCAAGGCCCACAGGATCACCGGCGGCTCGACCCCTTCTCCCCGCAGACCCAGCACGATACGCCCGCTGCGCTCGATCTCGCCCTTCAGGCAGGCATCCGCCAGCGTGAAGACATCATAGCGGGCATTGTCCTCGACCCCCTGGGCGATGGCATTGCCATCCAGGCGTGCGCCCGGCGGGTGCAGCAGCGCCAGCTTCTGCAGCTCCTGGTCCGCGGCCAGCAGATTGCCTTCGATGCGCTCGGCCAGCAGCCGGGCGGCGTCCTGATTCAGTTCCAGGCCATGCAGGCGGGCGCGATCACGAATCCAGAAGCCGAGGCGGGAATGATCCACCGGCCAGACCGCGATGAACACTCCCACCTTCTCGAGCGCCTTGAACCACGCCGTCTGCTGCACCTTGCGGTCGAGGCGTGCGGCGGTGATCAGCAGGATGTCGCCATCCTTCTCGATGCGCTCGGCATAGGCCTTGAGCACCTTGCTGCCTTCCTGGCCGGCGCTCTGGGTGCCCAGGCGCAGCTCGATCAGCTTGCGCGAGGCGAACAGTGACATGCTGGCGGCAGATTCGGTCAGACGGCCCCACTGGAAACCGTTCTCGACGTGAAGGACTTCCCGCTCCTCGACGCCGGCCGCACGCGCCGCGCGCCGGATGGCGTCGCAGCTTTCCTGATGGATAAGAGGCTCGTCGCCCGCCACGATATAGACCGGAGACAGGCGCTTGTTGAGTTGCTCTTCCAGCTTGTCGGGATAGACCTTCATGAGTGTCCTTCGATCCTGCACGGGAGAAAGCGGTGACGCTGGATGGCGGCAGACGCACACGGCTCCGCGGTGGTCGGTTGCCCGATAGCGCGGAGCCGTGATGGTGGTGCGGTCTACTGGTGAGCGTCTCGCCAGGTCAGAGAGTTCAGGGGGTGATGGCGCGCAGGCGGTCCATCAGCTGACGACTCAGCTCACGATCATTCTGCTCACCGGCACGTTCACGCACGTCATCGGTGTTGAGCAGGTTGTCGTCGTTGGTGTAGTAGTCGCTGCTGGCTTCCAGCTCCTGCTGGTTGGCCAGGTAGGCACCGTCCGACTTGCGTTGCAGCGAGTAGACGACACGATAGGTCAGCTCGCGCTTGATGCTGCCTGCATCACCAAAGGTGATCTGATGGACGTCTTCATTCAGCTTGCCCAGATTCAGGCGCAGTGGTGCATCATCGCTCAGGCGGATGTCGGCCTGCTTGAGCGCTTCGCGCAGCGCGTCGTGGGTATCGGTGTTCGGTGCCTGGACATCGAGTTCGGTGATGGCCATCGGCGTGGCGTCGTAATCGCGCAGCTGGAAGCCACAGCCGCTCAACGTCAGCGCGACGCCGACGCCAATGGCCGCCATCAGGCGGCGAGGAGCCGACCGGCGCGGGGCAGCTGACGCTGCGGTCTCGCCGGGGCTGCGTGATGCGTCCACTGATGCACTGTTGGAATTCGCCTGCGTCACCGTGACCTCCTGTCATGAACGAGTGTCATGAATGTCCTGCGAGAGCGCTGCATGCTCCGGAGATTCCCGCAAGTCATGCCGCGCACGAAATTTGGCTGCCAGCCATCCGCAAGAGGATGCGGATGGCTGGCAGGAGCCCGACGCGCCAAGGCGCCGGGTGCGGGGCGTGCCCCGGTATCGCCTCAGTTGGCGACGATGTTGACCAGCTTGCCCGGTACCACGATGACCTTGCGCACCGTCTTGCCATCGGTGTGCTTGGTGACGTTGGCATCTGCCAGGGCAGCAGCCTCGATGGCATCACGGTCGGCATCGGCGGCGAAGGACAGACGCGCCCGCAGCTTGCCGTTGACCTGCACGACCAGCTCGATGCTGTCCTTCTTCATCGCATCCCTGTCCGCGACCGGCCAGCTGGCGTCGATCACGGCTTCCTCGTGGCCCAGTGTCGCCCACAGCGAGTGGCTGGCATGCGGGATGATCGGTGACAGCAACAGCACGCAGGCCTCGACGGCTTCACGGCTGACGGCCAGGCCCTGCTCGGAGGCGTCCTCGAAGCGGCTGATGGCGTTGACCAGCTCCATCACGGCCGCGATGGCGGTGTTGAAGGTGGTACGGCGGCCGATGTCATCGCTGCACTTGGCGATGGTCTCGTGCGTCTTGCGACGCAGCGCCTTCTGGTCATCGTTCAGGCCTGCCACGTCCAACGCGGCCGGGGTGCCGGCAGCGACGTGCTCGTGAACCAGGCGCCAGACACGCTTGACGAAGCGATGCGCGCCCTCGACACCGGAATCGGACCACTCCAGCGACTGCTCGGGCGGTGCGGCAAACATCATGAACAGACGTACGGTGTCGGCGCCGAAGCGGTCGATCATCGACTGCGGGTCCACGCCGTTGTTCTTGGACTTGGACATCTTCTCGGTGCCACCGATCTCCACCGGCAGGCCATCGGACTTCAGCACGGCCTTGATGGCACGGCCCTTGTCGTCGGTCTCGACGTCCACGTCCAGCGGGTTGAACCAGTCGCGGCCGCCTTTCTCGTTGATGCGGTAGTAGGTATCCGCGACCACCATGCCCTGGGTCAGCAGCTGCTTGAACGGCTCATCGCTGTCGACCAGGCCGAAGTCCCGCATCAGCTTGTGGAAGAAGCGCGAGTAGAGCAGGTGCAGGATGGCGTGCTCGATGCCGCCGATGTAGTAGTCGACCGGCAGCCAGTAGTTGGCGCGCTCGTCCAGCATGGCCTCGGCATTGTCCGCGCAGCAGAAGCGCGCGTAGTACCAGGAGGACTCCATGAAGGTGTCGAAGGTGTCGGTCTCGCGCTGCCAGCCATCGCCCAGGTCACTGAAGGACGGCATCTTCTTGATCGGCGAACCGCCGGAGGCGTCGAATTCGACTTCCAGTGGCAGCTCGACCGGCAGCTCGTCGTCGGTCAGCGGGATGGATTCGCCATTCGGACCATTCTTGACCGGAATCGGCGCGCCCCAGTAGCGCTGACGCGAGACGCCCCAGTCGCGCAGGCGGAAGTTGGTCTTGACCTCACCACGGCCCTGCTCGACCAGACGTGCGGCGATGGCATCGAAGGCGCTCTCGAAGTCGAGCCCATTGAAGTCGCCGGAGTTGATCAGCACGCCGTGCTCGGTGAAGGCGGCGTCGCTGACGTCAGGCGCGTTGCCGTCGGCATCGGCGATCACGGCTTCGATGGGCAGGCCGTACTTGGTGGCGAATTCGTGGTCGCGCTCGTCGTGGGCCGGCACGGCCATCACGGCACCGGTGCCGTATTCCATCAGCACGAAGTTGGCGACGTAGACCGGCACTTCACGGCCCGTCAGCGGATGGATGGCCTTGAAGCCGGTATCCATGCCGCGTTTTTCCATGGTTGCCATGTCGGCTTCGCTGGTGCCGCCACGCGCGCATTCGGCGTTGAACTCGGCAAGCTCGGCATTGTGCTCTGCCGCGGCCTTGGCCAGCGGGTGAGCGGCGGCGACACCGACGTAGGTCACGCCCATCAGGGTGTCCGGACGCGTGGTGAAGACGGTCAGGGATTCCTGCACCTGGCTTGCCTCGGCATCGAGGCCGAAGCTGAGCTCGACACCCCGCGACTTGCCGATCCAGTTGCGCTGCATGGTCTTGACCTGTTCCGGCCACTCGACCTTGTCGAGGTCGGCCAGCAGCTCTTCGGCATAGTCGGTGATGCGCAGGAACCACTGCGGGATTTCCTTGCGCTCGATCAGCGCGCCGGAGCGCCAGCCACGGCCGTCGATGACCTGCTCATTGGCGAGCACGGTCTGGTCCGCCGGGTCCCAGTTGACGATGGAGCTCTTCTTGTAGACGACTCCCTTCTCGACCAGCTTGGCGAAGAACCATTGTTCCCAGCGGTAGTATTCCAGGTCACAGGTCGCGAACTCACGGCTCCAGTCGTAGGCGAAGCCCAGCGCCTTGAGCTGATCGCGCATGTAGGCGATGTTCTCGTGGGTCCACTTGCCCGGCGCGACGTTGTTCTTCATCGCGGCATTTTCCGCCGGCAGGCCGAAGGCATCCCAGCCCATCGGCTGCATCACGTTCTTGCCCTGCATGCGCTGGAAGCGCGAGATCACGTCACCGATGGTGTAGTTACGCACGTGCCCCATGTGCAGCTTGCCGCTGGGGTAGGGGAACATCGACAGGCAGTAGAACTTCTCGCGGTTGGCATCTTCCACCGCCTTGAAGCACTGATTTTTCTCCCAGTACTGCTGGGCAGCCTGTTCGATCTGGTCGGGAGCGTACTGTTGAGACGTATCCTGTGAGTCCATCGGGTCCGTTGCTACCTTGGCGTTGGCCTGTACCTGTCCAAGCGGGCAGGCAGGGCGTGAAGAGATGGGCGGTCCGCTTGGCAAGGCCGCCACTGTCAGCGATGGGGTCAAGTCTACCCCAGACGCCAGGCCTCAGGTAGGGGAGGCGACTGCCATGGCCCGCCGTGAGACCGGTCTTGACAGGGTGACGCGATATCCTGACCTGCGTCACGTCCTGCAGGCGGCCACGAGTGGGTGTGGCTTGTGAAGCAACGCCAACACCACCATGCTTGAGAGAGCGCCCCATGCCTCCCGCAGACCGGGAGACGCTGATGATACAAGGAGAGTCCATGAGCCAACCACGTGAACCCCGTGATCCGCACGATCCCGCCAGTGCCACCACGTCCTCGCATGACAGCGGCTTTGAAGATACCCCGATGCCCTCCCGCCAGCCGCAGGGCGAAGGGGAAGGACGTCTCGGCGATGCCTATGGGCGAATCCTGACGCGTCTGGAAGACAGCAGCGGCGAGTTGTCCTGGGAAGGGCTCAAGGTCGAGCTGGATGAAGCGGTGAAGTTCGAGGCCGAGGTCGAGGAGTTCACCCGCGACGAGCTGGCGCTGCTGCGTGCCTGGGTCGAGCGGGACATGCAGGAATTCCGTCGCCACCTGGCGGCCGGTGGCGAAGGGGTCGCCAGCTGGCTGGGGATTGATCTCGACGTGCTGTCGCGCAGCGTCAGTTCCGCGCTGATGTCCATCGCGGATCGCACCGTGGTGGACCGCGCGCACTTCGAGGAAGACCTCGAGGCCGCTCGCGCCGACTACACCAGTGGAGAAGTCATCGCGCCGGGGCTGCTGCACTGCGTGCATTGCGAGGCCATCACGACCTTGACGCGCCCCAGCGTACTGGAGCCCTGCCATGCCTGTGGGCACCGTTTCTTCGCACGCGGGGCGCCGCAACCCGCGCCATCAACCGATGCGGACCCCCGGGACTGATGGCGACACCGCACGACTGGTTCCTGCCAGCGCATCAGGAGTGGACGGCAGGGCATCGCGCCCGAGCCGTCCAGTGCATGATCGCGCATTTCAATCAACAGGCTCGCCCGCGTGCCGCGGGCCTCTTCAAGCAGGTGTCCTACTACCTGTTCCTGCTGGGGGATTATCGCGCTGCCGGTCAGATACTCGGCCAGGGTTGTGATGAATGCCCCGAGGATGAAGAAATCTCCCTCAATCGGGTGGTATGCCTGTCGCGGGCGGGTGATGCGTCAGGGGCCATCGCCGCTGGGCAGAGGCTGGTCGATGGAGGAAGCCGCAATCCGGTACTGTTCGATGCATTGGCCTCCTGCTGTGCACGCCTGGGGCGCCATGCTCAGGCACGTGGCTTCGGCAGTCGCGCATTGGAGCTCAAGGATGTCGCGTACGGAGACCAGCCGCTTGCCAAGGACTGGGCATTGCCCTCCAGAGCCCCATCGGCGGTGGCAGCCGGCAAGCGGCGAGTGCTGTCCTATGGTCTCTGGGGCCAGGGGCCGCGTTATCTGAATGGCATGTTGCATAACCTGTTGCTGGCACCGGTGCTCTACCCGGGCTGGCAGGTGCGGCTGTATCACGACGACAGTGTGCCAGAGGATTTTCTGGACATCGCCCGGCAGCTGGACGCCGAGCTGGTGGAACGCCCGAATACCGACTCACTCAGACAGCGGCTGTGCTGGCGATTTGCGGTCGCGGATGATCCCGGCGTTGGCTATTTCCTGGTGCGGGACTGCGACAGTGTCATCAGTCTTCGCGAGGTACGAGCCGTGCAGATGTGGCTGACATCCGGGCGTTTCTTCCATGTGATGCGGGATTGGTGGACGCATACCGATCTCGTGCTGGCGGGACTCTGGGGAGGTATCGCCGGGGTGCTGCCCTCGATGGAGGGGATGCTGGCGGACTGGAGTCCCCGGCAGGTGGAAACCCCGAACATCGATCAATGGTTTCTCAAGGAGCGCGTCTGGCGCTATCTGCGTACCAGCCTCATGAGCCATGACCGCTGTTATTCGCTGAAGGTGAACTCGCGCGCCAGCCTGGCGTTTCCCGATGATGTGCTGGGTGAGCTTCCCGCGGGCAATGCCCATGTCGGATGCGATGAATGGACGCGGGACCCGGCTTTCCAGCGTCGCCAGCTGGGGCCCTGGCTCAGGCAGGCCAGCTGGATGCAGGAGGTCACCTGAGAGCGTGAGCGTGGCAGGGTGGCATTGATGACCAGAGACACGACGGGCTGCCCATGGGCAGCCCGTCGTGTCTCTGGTCGGTGGCCTCGATGCGTCTAGCGACCCACCAGCCAGCCGATCCACTCGTGCAGTGCCCAGCGTGACTGGGTCAGCGCGGAGCTGTTGGGAATCCAGGCATCGATTCCCAGCCCGGAGACGGTGGTGTATCCCACCGGGGCCGGAATGATGGTGCGGAAGCCCTGATTCTGGAAGTTGCGCATCGCGCGCGGCATGTGCCAGGCACTGGTGACCAGCACGATCTTGTTGATGTCGTCTTCCTTGAGCATCTCGCGAGTGTAGCGCGCATTCTGCTGGGTATTCTCGCTGCGGTTCTCAAGCCAGCGCGCCGGGTAATCGAATTCATCGATCAGCGAGCGCTGCATCAGTTCCGCCAGGGTGCCATCGTCCGATGACGAGACCTTGCCGCCGGTCAGCAGGATCGGCAGCTCGGCATTGCGCGCGACCCGCACGCCTTCGTCCAGCCGGCTGAGCGTCTCGCCGTTGATCCGGTCTCGTCCCTGCAGCTCCGGCGCATTGTAGTAACGGCCACCGGACAGCACGACCACCGCCTGAGCCTGAATCCATTCCGCCGGTGCACTGGGCTGAATGCGCTCAAGCCCGGCCATCAGGCGTGTGGAGACGACCGGTGACGCCAGGAGCCACATGCCAAGAATGGCCAGTGCCATCAACGCCCGCGCCAGAGTCGGCCAGCGCTTGAGGATCAGCATGGTCAGGATCAGCAGCAGCAGCGGGCCGCCGGGTGGCAGTATCAGGTCCTTGATGATGCCGAGAAACTCGGTGAAGCCCATGATGGTCTCGCTTGTTCAGAGGCGCTGCCGAGCATCTCCCGGCAGCGGATAGGGGGAGCAGCGTATCAGCTGGACGCCTTCATGCCACGGCGTGCCGCCAGACGTTCACCGATGCCCAGCATCAGGCTCGGTGCCAGCAGCAGGCCCACCAGAATCCATATCGGCAGCAGTCCGAAGCGCATCCAGGGCGTCATGCCCAGCTGCAGGCGGATGTCGCCGGTGACGGTCGCCTCCTCGAACTGCGGGGCGCGGGCAATGATCTCCCCCTGTGGCGAGATGATCGCCGTCACCCCGTTGCTGGTCGCGCGCAGCAGGAAACGTCCGTTTTCCAGTGCGCGAATCTGTGCCATCTGCAGGTGCTGGAGTGGCCCGATGGAGTGACCGAACCAGGTGTCATTGGACACGGTCAGCAGCACGGTCGAGCTCAGCGCCCGCTGGCGAACCAGCTCCGGATAGACGATCTCGTAGCAGATGGCGACCCCGATACGCAGCCCGCTCACGAACAGCGGTTCCTGCTGACTGTCGCCTGATTGCATGCTCGACATCGGCAGGTCTAAGAAGCCGATGATGCCACGCAACCAGCTCTCCAGCGGCACATATTCTCCGAAGGGCACCAGATGTTCCTTGCGATACTGGGCCGAAGGGTCATCGATGGGGATCACGCTGTTGAAGAAGCGGTTGTCGGCGTCGCGCTCGACGATGCCGGTGATCAGCCCGGTCTTGGGAGGCAGCGTCGCCTGGATGCGTTCCAGGAAGGGTTCGGCCTGATCGCGCAGCATCGGCAGTGCGGTTTCCGGCCACACGATCAGGTCGGCATCGTCCTGCACGGCACGGGTCATCGCGGCATAGGTATTGGCCGCGCGTCGCTGGCCCTCGGCGCTCCACTTGATCAGCTGCGGCAGGTTGCCCTGCAGCAGCGCGACGCGTGCCGGCTCTCCGCCGGGATGCGTCCAGCTGGTCGGCAGCAGCAGACCCGCCCCCCATAGCACCACCAGTGGCACGAGGGTCAGCCAGCGCCGCCTGAGTGCCAGGTTCCACAGCAACGCACCGGACAGCGCGATGATCAGCGAGACGCCGTAGACCCCGAGTATCGGCACCCAATTGGCCAGCGGCGACCCCACCGCACTGTTGCCCAGCAGCAGCCACGGGAAGCCGGTGAAGGCCCAGGTGCGAAACAGCTCACTGATGACGAAGACGGCAGCGAACGACAGCACGTCCAGCTGGCGTGAGCAGAAGCGTTGCCACAGCCCCATCCACAGCATCGGGAACAGCGCCATGGTGGAGACGAACAGCATCGTCAGCAGCACGGCCAGCGGCATGCCGGTATAGCCGTAGTCATGGATCGAGACATAGACCCAGCTGGCGCCACTGCCGAACAGACCGACGCCATACCACCAGGCGCGCAGGAAGCCACCGCTCGGCATGCGCAGGGCGCCGTAGAGCAGCCCCGCACCCACCGGGCCCAGCCACCATTGCTCGAAGGGGGCGAAACTCAGGGTGATCAAGACACCGGCGATCAGAGCCAGCAGGTGGCCCAGCGCATTGCTCAACGACGACGTGCCCCTGAAGGCCGCCGGGTGAGGTGATTCGGACATGCCGCTCTCCTTGTAAAATGCCAGACACACCGTCGGGCATGTCTGGCATTGTCCTCTATCGATTCAGCCTGGCATCAGCGCCATGGGTCACTCACCGCTGATGTGCGCGCGATGCTCAGCGGAGGGCGGGGCATCACCGGTGGCATCTTCCAGGCGGCAGACCTGCACCTGGCGAATGCGACGGTTGTCGGCATTGAGCACGGTGAAGCGCCAGCCGGCGAAGTCGGTCGACTCCTGGCGACGTGGCATGTGACCGAAGCGCTGGATCATCAGACCGCCGATGGTATCGAACTCTTCATCCGGGAAGTCGGTGGCGAAGTGCTCGTTGAAGTCCTCGATGGTGGTCAGGGCGCTGACGGCGAACTGGCCGTCGCCCAGCTCACGGATATCCTCATCCTCATCGGTGTCGTGCTCATCCTCGATGTCGCCGACGATCTGCTCGAGAATGTCCTCGATGGTGATCAGGCCCGCAGTGCCGCCGTATTCATCGATGACCACCGCCATGTGATTGCGGGTCTCGCGGAATTCCTTGAGCAAGCTGTTGAGGCGCTTGGACTCCGGGATGAACATGGCCGGACGGATGGCTTCGCGTAGATCGAAGCGCTTGCGCTCGCTATCGTTCTGCAGGATCAGCGGCAGCAGGTCCTTGGCCAGCAGGATGCCGAGCACCTCGTCGAGGTTCTCGTCGATGACGGGATAGCGGGAATGCGCCGATTCGAGGATCAGCGGCAGGTACTCCTCAGGACGCTGATCGACCTGGATGGCCTGCATCTGGGAGCGGGGGATCATCACCTCGCGGACTTGCTGGTCACTGATTTCCAGCGCGCCCTCGATGATGGCAATCGCATCCTGATCGAGATTGAGGCGTGGGCCTACCTCGGTCAGGAACTGAAGCAGCTCACTGCGGGAGCTGGGTTCGTCGGTGTCGCTTGAGAAGGCGCCGAACAGCTTATCGAGCCAGGATTTCGAATGGCTTCCCGATCGGTCTTCGCTCATGCGTTAGTTTCTCTTTTCCTCGGTGGCGATACCCCATCGTCGTGGGGGTATCGGGGCTGCCGGGTGACGCCTGGACGAACCAGGCATCACCCGACGGCGGGTGCTGCCGATGCGAAAGGGCATCGGCATCATTGATTCTCTTCCCGGTAGGGGTCGGCAATGCCCAGCCCTGCCAGCACGTCACGCTCGAGGGCTTCCATATGCTCGGCGTCATCGTCCTCGATATGGTCATAACCTAGCAAGTGCAAGGTGCCATGCACGAGCATATGGGCAAAATGGTCCTCGAGGGACTTGCCCTGAGCGGCCGCTTCCCGCGCCACGACGTGTACGCTGATGACGAGGTCGCCGAGAAAGCGCGAGGCGTCGTCCGCCTCATCCGCGGCCTCACCCTCAGCCGTCATCAGTTCCGGGGTCTGCGGCGCCTCAGCATCCCCCACGCCACCTGACTCCAGCATGACATCGTCGTCAGCGATGTCGCCCTGAGGCTGGCCGTCGAGGCCGGCGTCTTCACCGTCATCGAATCCCGGAGCTTCCTCGGCGAAACGCTCCGCCAGTTCGGCCGGCAGGGCGAAGTCGTCGAGATCCAGTGGCTCATGCGGAAAGGACAGCACATTGGTGGAGGAATCCTTGCCGCGATAGTCGCGGTTGAGCCCGCGGCTTTCTTCCTCTTCCACCAGGCGCACGGTCAGCTCGTAGGGGGTGTCATCCGCCTCGCCGTCACTCTGCAGGGCGTCATCGGCCATGGCCCCTGCCAGCGCCGCGGCCACCCAGGCCTCGAGCTGATGGCTCGCCGGCAACGGCTGGCCATCGATCTCGCTCTCGGTGACAGCGAGTTGCAGGTCCACGACCACGGCAGTTGCCTGGCTCACTGAGCACCCCCATTGCCGGAGGGTCTGTCACTGGACGAGCTGTTCTCGAAGGGCGGCGTGCTGCCCTGGGCATTGAGTGCCGCCATGCGCGCTTCGCGCTCGGCCTGGCGCTTCTCGCGACGCTCGCCTTCCTGCTTCTCTTCCTCGGCCTCGAAGCTGTCGTAGGCCTCGACGATGCGCTGCACCAGCGGGTGACGCACCACGTCCTTGGCGAGGAAGCGGGTGATGCTGATCCCGGGAGTGTCCTTGAGCACTTCCAGCACGTGCGCAAGGCCCGACTGGGTACCACGCGGCAGGTCGACCTGCGAGACATCCCCGGTGATGACGGCGGTGGAGCCGAAACCGATGCGCGTCAGGAACATCTTCATCTGTTCGCGCGTGGTGTTCTGGGACTCATCGAGAATGATGTAGGCATTGTTGAGCGTCCGGCCACGCATGTAGGCCAGCGGGGCGATCTCGATGATCTGGCGCTCGATCATCTTGTTGACGTGCTCGAAGCCGAGCATCTCGTAGAGGGCGTCATAGAGCGGGCGCAGGTAGGGGTCGATCTTCTGGGCCAGATCGCCGGGCAGGAAGCCGAGCTTCTCGCCGGCCTCGACCGCAGGACGCACCAGCAGGATACGGCGCACTTCCTGATTGTTGAGCGCTTCCACCGCAGCGGCGACGGCCAGATAGGTCTTGCCGGTACCGGCCGGGCCGATGCCGAAGTTGATGTCGTGGTTGCGCATCTCGGTGACGTAACCCTGCTGGTTGAAGCCGCGCGGGCGGACCAGCACCTTGGGAGTACGAATCACCACGTCGCCGTAGCTGACGTCCTGGTCTTCCGCGGCTTCCACCAGTGCCTCGACACCGGATTCCTGCAGGAAGAGATGGACGGTCTCGGCATCGACTTCCCCGGCACCGGTCTCGCGATAGAGGTGCTCCAGCACGTTGGCTGCGGCCTTGACGGCAGCCGAGGGGCCGGCGATCTGGAAGTCGTTGCCGCGGTTGCGCAGGGTGACACCGAGTCGGGATTCGATCAGCTTGAGGTGCTCGTCGCGCTGACCGGTCAGGCTGGCCAGACGCTGTGGGTCTGCCGGCTCGAGCGTCATGTTGAGAATGCGATTGGCTTGCTGGGGCTGGTGGCTCAAGGCGTCGAATGTCCTGATGCAGGTGAATGCGTGAGTCGCGGTGGGCAAGGAATTCACCTGAGTGAAACCCGGCTGCCACGTCGTTGAGAAGAGCTTAATGCGCGATGGCCGTACAGGGCAATTGTCCTGTACGGCCAACGTGGCTATCCGCTGGATAGTGGGGGCTGATGGCGCCTCGTCAATCCCTGGGGCGACGAGTGATCAATAGCGATAGGGAGAGGCGAGCTCGCCACGCAGCGAATTGGGATAGGCCTCGGTGATCTCGACATCCACCAGGTAGCCGATCAGCTCGGTCGGGTTGGCGGCGCGGAAGTTGACCACGCGATTGTTCTCGGTGCGCCCGGACAGCAGGCCCGGATCACGCGGCGAGAACCCGGAGACCAGAATGCGCTGGGTGGTGCCGACCATCTTGCGCCCGATCTGCATCGCCTGCTGATTGATGCGCTCCTGCAGGATCATCAGGCGCTCCTTCTTCACCTCCTCGGGCGTATCATCCTCGAGGCTGGCCGCCGGGGTGCCGGGGCGTGCCGAGTAGATGAAGCTGAAGGAGTGATCGAAGCCGATCTGGCCGATCAGGTCCATGGTGTCCATGAAGTCCTGATCCGTCTCGCCCGGGAAGCCGACGATGAAGTCGGAAGAGAAGCTGATGTCCGGACGCAGTGCACGGATGCGCTCGAGCTTGTCGATGTAGAGATCACGCTCGTGGCCACGCTTCATCGCCGCCAGAATGCGGTTGGAGCCTGACTGCACCGGCAGGTGCAGGTGGCTGACCAGCTCGGGGATCTCGCCGAAGGCCTCGATCAGCGAGTCCTTGAACTCCAGCGGATGCGAGGTGGTGAAGCGGATGCGGTCGATCCCCTCGACCTGCGCCACGCAGCTGATCAGTTCGGCCAGGTCGATCTCCTCGCCCAGCAGGTTGAGGCCGGCGTAGGCATTGACGTTCTGGCCCAGCAGATTGATCTCGCGCACACCCTGGTCGGCCAGATGGATGACTTCATCCATCACCTTCTCGAAGGGACGTGAGACTTCCTCACCACGGGTGTAGGGCACCACGCAGAAGGTGCAGTACTTGGAGCAGCCTTCCATCACCGAGACGAAGGCGCTGGCGCCGTCGCTCTTGGGCGCGGGCAGGTTGTCGAACTTCTCGATCTCAGGGAAGGTCACGTCGACCACGGAGATCTGCTTGAGGCTCTCGCGACGCGTATTGAGCATCTTCGGCACGCGGTGCAGGGTCTGCGGGCCGAAGACCATGTCCACATGTGGCGCGCGCTTGCGCAGGTTGTCGCCTTCCTGACTGGCCACGCAGCCGCCGACACCGATCACCAGGTCCGGATTCTTCTCCTTGAGCTTCTTCCAGCGTCCCAGCTGATGGAACACCTTCTCCTGCGCCTTCTCGCGGATGGAGCAGGTGTTGAGCAGGATGACGTCTGCCTCGGATTCGTCGCTGGTGACTTCCATCTGGTGCGATTCGCCGAGCAGATCCGCCATGCGCGCGGAGTCATACTCGTTCATCTGGCAGCCGTGGGTCTTGATGAAGAGTTTCTTCGCCATTGCCTTGTGTGAACGCTCTGAGCTGCGCGCCGAACCTTCGTTCACTCCCGGCTCTCGACACCTTGGGTGGCGGAGGGCTTGAGAAGCGGTCAGGAGAAGGGGCGCGACTTGTGATGAATGAGCCCCGAGGCCTTAGCCTGGCGGGAATCGAGGGCGTGGCAGCCTTGAGACGTGATGCTCACTGCGTGCCTGAGCCGAAATCAGGACGGCATAGTATAGGAGTCTGACGGGCATGCGGCCAGCCCTCAGACCGTGGCGGCCCCTGCAAGCTCTGGGGTTTCTCATGGAAATGTCGGGGGCGGGACGGGAGTGGCGAGAGGCTTGCACGCATGGCTTCAGGCTGAGGGTGGCTGTGGTATCCTCACGGGCAGATTGGCGACGTCCGCGTGTGATATCCGTCTCAAGCCCGTGTTGCAGGGCAAACAGGCAGCTGTCAATAGCTTGATTTATTGAGGTTTTCATGCCGACAGTGGCGGCACTGGTGCTGGTCAAAAAATAAACGATTTGTTGGCGAGGCAGGCATTTCGCCGTGCGCGGACCTTCCATCGTCACGTTGTCCCAAGACTTATCCACAGAAAGTGTGGATGTCTGATGACAGCGAAATATCTACTACGTCCCAGCGGTATAGTGATGTGAGGCAGGAAGCCTCGCGTCACGCAACCTGTCAGACAGCGCATGGGCAGATCAAGGCATGCCACGGCATGCCGACAAGCGGTCGACGGTGTTCGGCAGATGCGTTCGGAAGCCTCGATTCCGATGCCTGCTCGTCAGCGGCGACCACCGCCCTCAGACACCCATGAAGAACGCGACATGATGCGATCACTCACTCTCAGCACCTTTTCCCTTCGTTCACTCGGCAGCGTGAGCCTGCGCTCATTGCGCCGTGCCTTGCTTGGGCTTGGCGTCACCGGCAGCCTGATGCTGGGACTGTCTGCACCGCTGGCCAATGCCGCGAGCGAGCGTTGGGTCTCTGACAATCTCACCACCTTCGTGCGCAGCGGCCCCACCGATGGTTACCGTATCGTGGGCACGGTGGAGGCCGGGCAGCCGGTCGAGCTGCTCGACGTCCAGAATGACTACAGCAAGATCCGCACCGCCAGCGGTGACGTGGTCTGGCTGCCTTCCGCCGACCTTCAGGACACGCGCAGCGTCAATGCGCGTGTGCCGGCCCTCAGCAGCAAGGTCAAGGAGCTTACGGCCAGGCTCGATGGCATCAATGACGAGTGGGAAACCCGGGTCTCGGACATGAAGGCTGGCCTCGAGACGCGTCAGGCGCGCATCGAGGAGCTGGAAGCCTCCAGCAACAGCCAGTCCGCGGAGCTTGAGCAGGCCCGCAGCAAGATGCGCAAGATGCAGGCGCTGCTGGACACCCAGAAGCAGGACCTGCTGATGCGTTACTTCATGTATGGCGGTGGTGTGGCCGGTGCCGGACTGCTGGTCGGCCTGATCGTGCCGCACCTGCCGCGCCGCAAGAAGAAGCGTCACGGTTTCCTGTAATTCGTGAAGGTCTCCACTCGCCCGAGTGTCGCCGCACTCGGGCATCTCCAGATTCCAGGAGGGCTCTCCCATGTCAGCAGATGACCCCGTGTCAGCGTTGATGTCAGGCAATGCCCCGGCCAGTGACCCCTGGCTTGCGCGTTGGGCCGAAGGCCGGATCGGGTTTCATCTGCCGGCGCCCCATCCGGCGCTGGAGCGCTGGTGGCCGCGTCTCGACGTCGCGCCCCAGGCCAAGGTGCTGGTGCCGCTGTGTGGCAAGAGTCTGGACATGCGCTGGCTGGCGGCTCAGGGGCATCCGGTGCTGGGGATCGAGCTTGCGCGTCAGGCCTGTGAGGCCTTCGTGGCCGAGGGAGTCGGGGATGTCTCGCGCTATCGACTGGATCACTTCGAATGCTTCCGTCAGGGGCCGGTCGAGCTGTGGTGCGGAGACTTCTTCCACTTCCACATCGATCATGTCGATCATCTCGATGCCTTCTATGACCGTGCGGCGCTGATTGCACTGCCCGAGGCGACTCGTCAGCGTTATGCCTTCCATCTGGCTCAGCTGTTGCCGCCCGGCGCTCGCGGCCTGTTGATCAGTCTCGAGCGTGACACGGAGCGTGAACAAGGGCCGCCGTTTCATGTCTCGGAGGCGGAGATCCGGCGGCTGTTGGGCGCCAATTTCACGCTGGAGGTGCTGGAGCGCCGTGCGCCGGATGATCGTGGTCTGCGCGAGACGGTCTGGGCGCTGGTGCGCAAGGGGCCCAGAGAGTGATTGACTGATCCACCTCGCCGCGATACCTGGCGGGTCTGCCTCATCTCGTGAAACGCCACCGCCGCCCATTGGGCGGCGGTGGCGTTTTCGTTGGACGAGCAGGTGGTGCGGGGCTGCTGGACGCGTCTCCCGAGTGGACTTACTGGTCCAGCTGGCGGATCAGGGTGGTGTCCTGGAAGGCGCGTGTCAGGGCATCCCCGATCACCAGAGAGACCAGTTCGGTATTCTTCTCCTGGCTGGGCTTGAGGGCGTAGCCCTGATCACGCGTGGCGGTATAGCTGCCGGTGTAGCGCTGCTTGCCGGAGACCGCGACCGCCTGGATCACTCCGTTGAGTGCCGCGGTGTCGGTGAGCAGACCGCCGCGCTTCACGCCATAGGCCAGCTCGGTCAGCGAGAGGGTCAGTTCGGTGGCACCGGCATTGGCCTGCTCGGCGGTCACCGGCACGAAGCCCATGCGGCGCAGGGCGCTGATGGCCTGTGCCTCCAGCTTGGGCGTCAGATCGCCGGTCGGGACCACCAGATAGCTGGAGGCGTTGGTGGCACCATCACGGGTGCCGATGCGCTCAGAGGGTCGCTCGTCGCGCACTTCCACCACCACCTGCTGGCCATGGCCGACCACCCCCATCTCGCCAACCTGCGGGTTGACGTACAGGCGTTGCGGGCTGGTGCCGCAGGCGCTGAGTAGCGCGGTCGTGGCCATCAAGGCCACGCTCATGCAGGTAATACGCAGGTGTCGCATCATCGTTCGGGCTCCCGGGCCGGTGGCCGGTCAACAGTGGAAGGATCACGAGAGCCGGCTGAATGGCAGGCTCCCGGATTGATGGGCGCGAGTATAGGGTCAGATCGCGCCGGGTGAGTAGTGGAAATTCTGGCTCATGGCTGTTCCCGTTCGGCGACGCTCACTGGCCGGGCGGCACGCGGCGCGTCAATGCCAGCAGCCCCAGCAAGGGGCCGGGCAGAATGCTCAGCAGCAACAGGCTGCCCTGTGCGGCGATCAGCGGGGTCAGCAGGGCGATCGAGACCAGTGACAGGCTGAAACCGATGGCATTCATCAAGGCCAGCGCACTGGCCTGCAGCTCGACGGGCGTGCCGCCGGCCGCCAGCGCGGAGAATTGCGGGGAATCGATCACGGCCATCAGACTCCAGAGCGCCAGCAGGCCCAGCAGCAGGCCATAGCCGGCCTCGAGTTGCATGGCACCGACGAACAGCAGGGTGAGGATCACCGAGCCCGCCAATCCCAGGCGCGCGACCCACAGACTCCCGCGAGTGCGCGACAGCCAGCCTCCGACCACGCAACCGGGCCCGCCCACCGCGATCACCATGAAGCTGTGCAGCGCCAGTTGCGTGGCCGAGAGTGAGAGGCCGTTGAGTCTGGCCATGGTCGTCAGCAATAGCGGCACCAATGCCCACAGCGTATAGAGCTCCCACATGTGGCCGAAGTAGCCTAGCGCGCCGCGCACGAAACCGGGATGACGCCAGGCGGCCAACCCTCGTGTCGCGCGGGCAAGCAAGGACGTCTGCGTCGAGGCAGGCGCTGGTGCGGGCGGGGCGACAGCGGGCAGCAAGGCCACCAGTCCGGCCCCGGCCACGGCCAGCAGCGAGGCCATGCCGATCGCCGCCCCCCAGGAAAGCGAGAAGCTGCCACTGAGTTGCAGGGCAGCCAGGCCATGTGGCAGCGAGGTGCCCAGCACCAGCATGCCGACCAGCCAGGCCAGTGCAGCTCCGGCGCGGTCCGGGGCCGTCTGTACCATCAGCTTGAGCCCGATGGGATAGATGCCGGCCAGCGCCAGGCCGGTCAGCACGCGCAGCGCCGAGGCACTCAACAGCCCCGGCGCGAGGATGAGCGCCAGGTTGGTCAGCGCCCCCAGCAGGCACGAAGCCATGAACAGGTGGCGTGCCGCGAAGCGGTCTGCCAGTCCCGCCAGCCCCAGGGTCAGGGTGCCGACGATGAAGCCGCCCTGTACCGAGGAGGTCAGTTGCCCCAGAGCGCCAGCGCTCTCGCCGGCAAAGTTCCAGCTCGCCAGCATTGGCGTCAGCACGGCATTGGGCGTGAACCACAGGCTGGTGCCGAACAGCTGAGCCAGCGCGATGAGGGCGACGGGGTAACGGCTGGCCAGTTGCCGCCAACGGGCATCGGCCGAGGAAAGAGACTTTGAGGAGGACAAGAGAGCACCTGGTTGAGCGCGAGCGACATGAAAACGGGCGACACCGTGGAGTGTCGCCCGTATCGCAGGTCCTGACCAGTCAGGCAGATGACGCATCGCTCAGAGCGTCAGGCGCAGCGCGAGTGGCCTCGCTCAAAGCCCCATGGCCGAGGAGGTGGAGCGGCGCGGGTCGGCACCGCCATAGAAGGTGCCGTCCTGGATCATCACGGACTGGATGGCCCCCATGGCGTCCTTGGTGACGACCTTGTGGCCCATCGCCTCGAGCAGGCGGATGGTGTCCTGACTGATGCCCGCCTCGATGCGGATCTCATCCGGCAGCCACTGGTGGTGGATGCGCGGAGCGCTGACCGCCGACTGGATGTTCATGCCGTGGTCGATCACGTTCATCAGCACCTGAAGCGTGGTGGTGATGATGCGCGAGCCGCCGGGGCTGCCGGTGACGAGGAAGTTCTTGCCATCCTTCATCACGATGGTCGGGCTCATGGAGGACAGCATGCGCTTGCCCGGCTCGATCTTGTTGGCGACGCCACCGATCAGACCATAGGCATTCGGCACGCCCGGCTTGGCGGAGAAGTCATCCATCTCGTTGTTGAGCAAAAAGCCTGCGCCATCCACCACGATGCCGGAGCCATAGCTGAAATTGATGGTGTAGGTATTGGAGACGGCCAGGCCATTGCCATCGGCGATCGAGAAGTGGGTGGTCTGGTTGGATTCATAGGGCTGCGGCTTGCCGGGCTTGATCTCGCTGGACGGCGTGGCCTGGTTCATGTCGAACTGGCCGCGCAGCTCCTTGGCGTAGTCCTTGGAGGTGATGCCGGCCAGCGGCACATCGACGAAGTCGGTGTCGCCCAGATACTCGGAGCGATCGGCGTAGGCACGGCGCATCGCCTCGGCCATCACGTGGATGGTGGCGGCGGAATTGAAGCCCATCGCCTGGATGTCGTCACCCTCGAGCATGTTGAGAATCTGGACGATGTGCGCACCGCCGGAGGAGGGCGGGCTCATCGAGAAGATGTCGTAGCCACGATAGGTGCCATGGACCGGCTCACGGATTTCCGGCTCGTAGGCCTTCAGGTCATCCATCGTCATGATGCCGTCATGGCGATCCATCTCGGCGACGATCAGCCTGGCCGTCTCACCTTCATAGAACTCCCGTGCCCCATTGGCGGCGATACGCTTGAGCGTCGCGGCCAGCTCCGGTTGCTTGAACAGCTCACCCGCCTCGTAATTGCTGCCGTCTGCCTTGTAGAACACCTTGGCGGTGCTGTCCCACTTGGCGAGGCGGTCCTTGGCATCGCTCAGCCCCTTGGCGAAGCGGGTCGGGATGACGAAACCGTCTTCTGCCAGCTTGATGGCCGGAGCCAGTGCCTGCTCGAGCGTCAGGGTGCCGTAGTCCTCCAGTGCCTTGGCAAGACCGGCCACGGTGCCGGGCACGCCCGCAGCGCGATGCGTGAAGCGAGACCACTCGGCCACGGCTTCGCCATTCTCGTCCTGGAACATCGTCTCGCTGGCCGCAGCCGGAGCTTTCTCACGGTAATCGATGGCGACCACCTTGCCGGTCTTCTCATCGGACACCAGCATGAAACCGCCGCCACCGATGTTGCCGGAGCGGGGTTGGGTCACGGCCAGCGCGAAGCCGGCCACCACGGCGGCATCGACGGCATTGCCGCCTTCCGCCAGGACATCACGTGCGACCTGTGAGGCCAGGTAATGGCTGGTGGCGACCATGCCATGCTTGCCTTCCACCGGATGGAAACGCTCGCCTTCCAGAATCGCGCTGCTGTCCGCGAAGGCGGCCGGCATCGCGGCGGGCAGCAGACCTGCCAGAGGCAGTAGTGCCGCCGCGGCGAAGGTCTTCAGACGCTTGCGTGCTGCACAAGGGGTGTCGAACATGAGTGGTAGTCCCTTTATCGTTATTGGAGTCGCTGCATGGCGTCGGTGACGCGCGCGCCACGTGCTGTCGTGAGTCGCATCGGGAGTGGCTACCCAGACGAACCGTTTTACTATCAGATGCTAATGCACCAATTTCAACCTCGATGACGACGGCGTCCGTCGCGCAGAGGGGAACGCAAGCGCTGGTGCCGGGACAGCCTGACGCTTCACACAGTGCCTGTCTTTTGTGAGAGGGTGACGTAAAATGCCTCTTCCACTTGCTGATGGCGCCTGATGACATGTCTGATCTACTGCCGAATGATTTCAAGATTGCCCCGTCGATCCTGTCTGCCGACTTCGCCCGCCTGGGGCAGGAAGTCGAGGATGTGCTGGCGTCCGGTGCGGATATCGTGCACTTCGACGTGATGGACAATCATTACGTGCCCAACCTCACCATCGGTCCGATGGTGTGCAAGGCGCTGCGTGACTATGGCATCACGGCAGAGATCGATGCGCACCTGATGGTCACCCCGGTGGATCGCATGATCGGTGACTTCGCCGAGGCAGGCGCCAGTTTCATCACCTTCCATCCGGAAGCCTCCGATCACGTCGATCGCTCGCTGCAACTGATCCGTGACGCGGGCTGCAAGTCCGGCCTGGTGTTCAATCCGGCCACGCCGCTGTCCTATCTCGATTACGTGATGGACAAGGTCGACATGATCCTTCTGATGAGCGTCAATCCGGGCTTCGGCGGGCAGTCCTTCATCCCCGGAACGCTGGACAAGCTGCGTGAAGCGCGCCGGCGCATCGATGCCTCCGGCTACAACATCCGTCTCGAGATCGATGGTGGCGTGAAGGTCGACAACATCGCCGAGATCGCGCGTGCCGGGGCTGACACCTTCGTCGCGGGTTCCGCCATTTTCAATGCGCGCAGCGACAGCGATGCCAACCGCTATGACAGCGTACTGGCGAAACTGCGTGCCGAGCTTGCCAGCGTGCGTGGCTGATCCGGCCATGCCGGAAGCGACTGTGCCGGAAGCGACTGTGCCGGGAGAACCGCGTGTCGCGGACGCGGCGGCGCAGACGGGCGAGACGCCATCCGAGTGGTGGCTGTATGTCCTCGAGACGGCCCAGGGGCGCCTCTATACCGGCATCAGTACCGATGTGACGCGTCGCCTGAGCGAGCATGCCGGCGGCAAGCGGGGCGCGCGTGCCCTGCGTGGCAAGGGGCCCTTGACGTTGTGTTATCAACAGGCGGTCGGGGATCGCTCGCGGGCACTCAAGCTCGAGTACCGCGTCAAGCAGCTGAGTGTCTCCGCCAAGCGGCGCCTGATTGCCGGCGAACTGACGCTGGAGAGCCTGCTCGGGTAAGTGCCTGAACGCACAAGTGCCTGAACGAAAACGCCCCCGACGGAGACCGTCGGGGGCGTTTTCGTTCTGAACAGGTGATCAGTGCAGCTTCATCTTCGGACGCAGGTAGCGATTCAGGCCATCCACGATCACGGTCATGCCGGTCTTGATCACGCCGTGGATCGCCATCTGGTGCATGCGATACAGCGAGGCGTAGAAGAACTTGGCCAGGCGGCCTTCGATGAACAACGAGCGCGCGGAGGCGCCGCGCATCAGCGAGCCGACGGCATCGAAATGCGCCAGCGAGATCAGCGAGCCGTGATCCTTGAACACGAATTCCTTCAGCGGCTTGTTGTCCATTGCCGCACGCAGATTCTTGACCATCAGACTGGCCTGCTGGTGAGCGGCCTGGGCGCGTGGCGGCACGCGCTTGTCATCCGGCTGCGGGCAGCTGGCGCAATCGCCGAGCGCGAAGATGGCGTCATCGTCGATGCTCTGCATGGTCTGGTGGACCTTGACCTGGTGGTTGCGCTCGGTGGACAGGCCCAGCTCCGACAGGAAGGACGGCGCCCGGATACCGGCGGCCCATACGCTCAGATCCGCCTCGATCAGAGTGCCATCGGCCGTGGTGATGCCGCGTTCGTCGGCACAGGTCACGCGGGTGTCAGTGTGGATGTCCACACCGAGCCGGGTCAGCTCCTTGGCGACCGGCTTGCCGATGCGCTCCGGCAGGGCCGGCAGGATGCGGGGAGCGGCCTCGATCAGATGCACCTTGACCTGACGATCCTCCAGCGAGGAGAAGCCATAGCTGTGCAGCATCTTTGAGGCATCGAACAGCTCGGCGGACAGTTCGACCCCGGTCGCGCCGGCGCCGATGATGGCGACGTTGAGCTGCTGGCGCTCACACTTGTCGCCATTGGCGCTGAAGCGCAGGAAGGTGTCGAGCATGTCGCGACGGAACTTCTCGGCCTGCTGCGGGCTGTCCAGGAAGTGACAGTGCTCAGCGACGCCCTGGGTACCGAAGTCGTTGGACACGCTGCCCAGCGACAGCACCAGATAGTCATAGCTCAGGGTGCGCGAGGGCAGCAGTACGGTGCCGTTGGCATCGTGGATGGCCGCCAGTGTCAGCTGCTTCTCTTCGCGCTCCAGGCTTTCGAGAGTCCCGCGTTGGAACTTGTAGCCGTGGGCCTTGGAATGGCCCTGGTAGGACACCTCATCAAGACCGGAATCCAGCACGCCGGTGGCCACTTCGTGCAGCAGAGGCTTCCAGATATGCGTGGAATTGCGATCGATGAGGATGATTTCGGCTTTCTTCTTGCGACCCAGCTTGTGGCCAAGCTTGGTGACAAGTTCCAGACCGCCGGCGCCACCGCCGACAACCACGATGCGGGGAATAGCCATGGAGAGCTCCTGAGAGTGACAAGATCGAAAAGGACAAGCAGAAACTGGCTGTCGCCGGAGCGTCGGGTTGCGCGATTTTTCGTTGTCACTGGCGCCACACCCGGAGGGACGGTCGACTGAATGGCGCTATGGTAACGTGACCGCTGGCGTGCTAATAGTGGCAGGGTGAAGGAATGTAATTTTTTTACGGATTTTTCCAACAAAACAGATGAAACCATGCGTTGCGTGGATGAATGGCGGACGATTCTCGTCCCGTGACAGCCGGATTCAGCGAGTGATCTCAGGAGGCCAGGTGAGCGAAAAGACGGTAATGCAGACTTCCGACGAGGCGTCTGTCCAGACCGCGTCTCATTCCACTTCCACGCCCTGCGATACCGCGCGTGGCGGGGACGCTCTCGGGCCCCGACCCGAGCAGGTACAGAGCCTCGATCACGGGCTGGCGCATCCGGCATTGCGGGGCATCAAGATGGTGGCCTTCGATCTGGATGGCACCTTGATCGACTCGGTGCCGGATCTTGCCAACGCGATCGACAGGATGCTGGTCGATGAAGGCTTGTCGGCACTCGGGGAAGACCGCGTGCGCGACTTCGTCGGCAATGGCGCGCGGGTGCTGGTGGAGCGAGCGCTTGAGGCGCATGGTCTGGCGACGGATGATCTGACGCGGGTCGAGCGCGCGCATCAGTGCTTCCTGGCGCATTACGCCGCGGACCCCAGCTCGCGTACACGGCTATATCCCGGTGCGCGTGACTGTCTGGAGGGGTTGCATCAGGCCGGTGTGGTCGTGGTGCTGATCACCAACAAGCCGGAAACCTTCATCGAACCGCTGCTCTCGCATTTCTCGCTGGCGGAATACTTCGCGCTGGCGTTGGGGGGCGACAGCCTGCCGACGCGCAAGCCGGACCCCGCACCGTTGCTGTTCGCGGCCGAGCGCCTGGGGGTCGCGCCGCGGGAGGCGTTGATGGTCGGGGATTCACGTCACGATATCGCGGCAGGTCGCGTCGCCGGTTTCCGGACGCTGGCGGTGCCCTACGGCTACAACCACGGTGAGCCGATCGCGCGCAGTCATCCGGATCACATCGTCGAGTCCCTGGCCGAGCTGGTCGTCGCAGGCTGAGCCTGCCAGACAGCGCTGCCGCCACCGGCACGCGATGATAGACTGACGCCAGACAAGCCGGTCGCGTACCGGCAACGCCCCCTCCGTGGAAGGAACTGCAGGTCATGATGACCCCACAACACTTCGCTGAACTGGCCGAGGCAGGCTACAACCGCATTCCCGTTACTCGTGACGTGCTGGCGGACCTCGACACACCGCTGTCCACCTATCTCAAACTGGCTGACATGCCGTGGACCTTCCTGCTGGAGTCCGTGCAGGGCGGCGAGAAGTGGGGGCGCTATTCGATCATCGGCTTGCCGTGCCGTGAGCGCATCGAGGTGCGTGGTCAGGTCGTGGCGCACCTGGTCAATGGCGAGCAGACCGGCATGACCGAGGTGGAAGATCCGCTCGAGTGGATCGAGCAGTTCCAGACGCGCTTCCGGGTGCCGGTCATCGAGGGCGCACCGCGCTTCAATGGCGGGCTGGTCGGCTACTTCGGCTATGACACCGTGCGCTACATCGAACCGCGCCTGCGGGGCGTCGAGAAGCCGGACCCGCTGGGCGTGCCGGATATCCTGTTGATGGTGGCCGACGAGCTGGTGATCTTCGACAATCTCTCTGGCCGCCTGACGTTGCTGACCCATGCCGACCCCGAGACACCCAATGCCTTCGAGGCAGCCTGCGAGCGTCTCGAGCGCCTCGAGATCCAGCTGCGCAGCGCCACGCTGAATACCGTCAGCCCCGGTACCGGAGGTGATCCGGTCCAGGAGACCGATTTCACTTCCGGCTTCACCGAGGAAGGCTTCAAGGGCGCGGTCGAGAAGATCAAGGAATACGTGCTGGCCGGTGATGTCATGCAGTGCGTGCCGTCCCAGCGCATGTCGATTCCCTACCGTGCCGCGCCGTTGGATCTCTATCGTGCGCTGCGCAGTCTGAATCCCTCGCCGTACATGTTCTTCTTCAATCTGGATGATCATCACGTCATCGGCTCGTCGCCCGAGATTCTCTCGCGTCTCGAGGATGGTGAAGTCGCGGTGCGTCCCATTGCCGGGACGCGCGTACGCGGTGCCACCGAAGAGGAGGATCTGGCGCTCGAGAAGGATCTGCTCTCGGACCCCAAGGAAATCGCCGAGCACCTGATGCTGATCGACCTGGGCCGCAACGATGCCGGGCGCATCAGTCAGACCGGTAGCGTCAAGGTGACGGACCAGATGGTGGTGGAACGCTACTCCCACGTCATGCACATCGTCTCCAACGTCACCGGCAAGCTGAAGGAAGGGCTGGGGCCGATGGACGTGCTGCGTGCCACCTTCCCGGCGGGCACGCTGTCCGGCGCGCCGAAGATTCGCGCCATGGAGATCATCGACGAGCTGGAGCCGGTCAAGCGTGGCATCTACTCGGGGGCGGTGGGCTATCTCTCCTGGCACGGCAACATGGATACCGCGATCGCGATCCGTACCGCCGTGCTCAAGGATCAGGTGCTTCACGTCCAGGCCGGTGCCGGGGTGGTCGCGGATTCCGTCCCGCAGTCCGAGTGGGACGAGACCCTCAACAAGGGGCGTGCGCTGTTCCGTGCCGTGGCGATGGCGGAGCGTGGCCTGGACAACCTGGACTGAATGCCGCGCCATGCACGACAGGGAGTGGCCCGGCGGCCTTGCGGGGCCGCTCCCTGCAATGTCGCATGTGATTGACACTCCCAACGGCTCAACGCACTATTGACCCATGACGCTACGTAACCCGCACGACCTCAACCAGCAGTGGTGGCGCTCCTGACAACGGGGCGGCTTTCGCATGTCTGAAGTTCGAGGACGTACGACCAGAAGAATGCCGCCGACCAGGGCGGCATTTTTGTTGCTGGACGGCGGGAACGACACCAAAGGAGGGCGGGCAGGCCGGTGAATCACGGCACGGATCCGCTCCCGAGAATGGACACTGACCATGCAGGCATTCACTTCGCAGGACGCCAGCGCGCCACGCGTGCTGATGATCGACAACTTTGACAGCTTCACCTACAACATCGTCCAGTATCTGAGCGAGCTTGGGGCCGAAGTGCTGACCGTGCGCAATGACGCCATCACGCTCGAGCAGATCGAGGTGCTCGGTGCCACGCATCTGGTGTTGGGGCCAGGGCCGTGCACGCCCAATGAGGCCGGGATTACCCTGGACGTCATCCGTCACTTTGCCGGCAAGCTGCCGATCCTGGGGGTCTGTCTCGGCCATCAGGCCATCGGTCAGGTCTACGGTGGCAAGGTGGTGCGTGCCCCTCAGGTGATGCATGGCAAGACCTCCGCCGTCCATCACGACAACAGTGGCGTCTTCAGGGCGTTGGCCGAGCCGCTGGAAGTCACGCGTTATCACTCGCTGGTCGTCGAGCGCGACAGCCTGCCTGAGTGTCTTGTCGTCACCAGCTGGACGGGAGATGACGATGTCACCCCGCAGCTGATCATGGGGCTGCGCCATCGCGAGCTTGATGTCGAGGGTGTGCAGTTCCACCCCGAGTCGATCCTCACATTGCAGGGTCATGAGCTTCTGGCTAACTTCCTGCGTCGCGGCGAGGTCGAGAAAGCCGCTTGAGCGGATGCAGATCGCAAGAGTCATATTTCATTTTCATGCGTCAGCCGCCGAGGCTGGCGTCTGCGGAGACACAACATGCAGATGCGTGAGGCGATTGGCGCCGTGATGCGCCGCCAGCACCTGAGCTACGACGACACTCATGCGGTCATGACGGCCATCATGACCGGCGAGGCAACCCAGGCGCAGATAGGGGCGCTGTTGATGGCCCTGTCGATGAAAGGCGAGACTGTCGATGAGCTGGCCGCTGCCGCGCAGGTGATGCGTGAATTGATGACGCGAGTCACGGTGCGCGCCACCGATGCGGTGGACATCGTGGGTACCGGCGGAGATGGGGCCAATCTGTTCAATGTGTCCACTGCCGCAAGTTTCGTCGTGGCCGCCGCCGGTGGGCATGTGGCCAAGCATGGCAACCGCAGTGTCTCCTCGTCGTCCGGCAGTGCGGATCTGCTCGAATCGGCTGGCATCCATCTGGCGCTGAATGCCGAACAGGTCGCGCGCTGCATCGATGATATCGGGGTCGGCTTCATGTTCGCGCCCAATCATCATGCTGCCATGAAGCACGTGATCGGTCCGCGTCGCGAGATGGGGGTGCGCACCATGTTCAACATCCTGGGTCCGCTGACCAATCCGGCTGGCGCTACCCGTCAGGTGCTCGGCGTGTATGACCCCGCGCTGGTGCCGCTGATGGCCGAGGTGCTCAAGCGTCTCGGGGCCGAGCATGTGCTGGTGGTGCACAGCGATGACGGTCTGGACGAGATCTCGCTGGCGGCGCCGACCTTGGTCAATGAGCTCAAGGATGGCGAGATCCGCGAATACCGCATCGCGCCGGAAGACTTCGGTATCGCGCGCCAGTCGCTGGATTCGCTGGCAGTCGCGACGTCTGCCGACAGTTTGAAGCTGGTGCAGCAGGCGCTGCGCGGAGACGAGGGGCCGGCCAGCGATATCGTGGCGCTCAATGCCGGCGCGGCCCTGTACGTGGCCGGTATCGCAGACAGTCTCAAGGAAGGCGTCAATATTGCCGAGGACGTGCAGGCCAGCAAGCTGCCCTTCGAGAAGATGAAGGAGCTTGCCGATTTCACCCGTGTCTACGCCCAGGTCAATGATGAAGGAGCGACCCGCTGATGAGTACCGAGCAACAGACGACTGACAAGGCGCTGCCGACCATCCTGGCCAGAATTCTGGCGCGCAAGGAAGAGGAGATCGCCGAGCGCAGTGCGGCGGTGGGCGAGGCGGATCTTCAGACGCTGATCGAGAAGCAGAGTGCGCCGCGTGGTTTCATCAAGGCGCTGACATCTCGTATCGATCGCGGTGAGCCGGCCATCATCGCCGAGGTGAAGAAGGCCTCTCCCTCCAAGGGCGTGATCCGTGAAGACTTCGCGCCGGCCGAGATCGCCGTGGCATATGAGCAGGCCGGCGCTGCCTGCCTGTCGGTGCTGACCGATGCCGACTTCTTCCAGGGGCATGAGGACTTCATGATCGAGGCGCGCGACGCCGTCTCGATCCCGGTGATCCGCAAGGACTTCATCATTCATCCCTATCAGGTGCTCGAGGCGCGTGCCATCGGTGCCGACTGCATTCTGCTGATCGTCGCGGCACTGGACGATGCACGCCTGAGTGCTCTGCATGATCAGGCGCGAGAGCTGGGCATGGATGTGCTGGTCGAGGTGCATGATGGCGAGGAGCTCAAGCGTGCGCTGGCGCTGGGGATCGAGCTGGTCGGAATCAACAACCGTGATCTGCGTAGCTTCGAGACCTCACTGGAGACGACGCTGGACCTGTTGACCGACATGCCATCGGGAGTGCGCGTCGTGACCGAATCAGGTATCCACACCCGTGAAAATGTGGCGAAGATGCGTGACCGTGGTGTCCACGGCTTCCTGGTGGGCGAGGCCTTCATGCGCTTCGAAGACCCGGGTGAAGGCTTGCGTGGGCTGTTCTTTCCACAGTAGGCAGTCTGTTCTTTGTTGATATTGTTATCTTTCAGATAACAAAAGCCCGTCTCGGAATGCCGAGGCGGGCTTTTTCATGTCGTCAGGTCAAGCTTGGTGAGCTCAGTCCGACGGGCACAGTTCGACGGGCTCAGCTCGAAGGACTCGGTCTGGCAGGCTCAGTACGACAAGTGCAGCCGCTCGGCAGTCTCAGTGTCCGCTGTCGATGGCTGCATGTGACCCGAGCAGGGCATCGGCGATTTCCTCGACCCCGGCGCCATGACCGTGGCGGGTCAGCCAGGCGGGCTCCCAGCCCAGCGCTGCACGATGCTTGAGGATATTGGCGACGCCCACGGTATGCCGGAAGGTAGCGAACATCGGCGCGTCATTGGGGGCATCGCCGACGTACATCACCTCCTGTTCCAGTTGCATGCGGTCCAGTCCGAAGGTCTCGGTCAGGACACGCACGGCCATGCGTGCCTTGTCGAAGTCACCCTGCCAGGCATTGATATGGATGGAGCTGGCACGCGCCTGAATGCCGGCGGCCGTGAAGCCGGCGATGATGGCGTGGATCTGTGCCTGCGACAGCGGGCTGACGGCCTGACAGTGGTCCACCGCGACATCCGCGTAGCGGAAGGGCTGGTCCTGGGCCAGTGCGGCCTGGGGATGGTTGAGCAGCAGCTGGCGCGCCACCGTCATCACATGGCGTTGACGCGCGCGAAGACGTGCTTCGTCCTCCCACCAGGTCGTGAGTATCCGCTGCCCCTGGCGCTGAAAGGCGAAGGCGCCGTTCTCCCCGATCACGGCGGCCACTGGCCAGGCCCTGGCGATATGATCGCACCAGCCGGCACAGCCGCCCGTGACCGGAATGACCTTGATGCCGGCTGCCTCCAGGCGCTCGAGTGCCGCCAATGTCGAGGCATCGAGTCGCCCTTCCCGGGTGAGGGTGTCATCGATGTCGGTCAGCAGGTAGCGAATGCCGGACAGGGTGGTGGCTGGGCAGTGAGCGAAGGCTTGCATGGTGATTCCGATCATCCTCGTGAGCGGTGGGCCACAGGGGCGGGGGCTGAGTGATTCATTGGCGGTACATCACCTGCAGTGAGTGAGCCTCCGCCTCGGTCAACGCCATCTGGTGCTCGCTGGCGTGTGGGGGGCTGTCGGTGATCAGCAGATCGATATCGGTGAGCGGGCCGATCCGGCACATGGCGGCACGCCCCCACTTGCTGGCATCGGTGACCAGGATGCGGCGTCTGGCATGCCTGAGCAGGGCGCGACTGACGGCGGCCTCTTCAGGGTCGAAATCCAGCAGCCCCTCGGCATCCAGCCCGCCACATCCCAGCACGGCGATGTCCACCTGATGCCGGGTGAAGAAGGCCACGGTGGCGCTGCCGACCACATCGAGATCCCGAGGGCGAAGCTGGCCCTCGGCAAGCTGCACGCTGACATCCGGGTGGCTGGAAAGCGCTTGTGCCACCTGCAGGTTGTTGGTGATCACGCGCAGGCCGCGCCGGGCGATCAGTGCCTCGGCGACAGCCACCACGCTGGTGCCGATTCCCAGTGCCAGCGAGGCGCCATCGGGTATCTCGGCGACGACCTGGGCCGCCATGGCCTGCTTGGCCGGTCTCGCCAGCATGCTGCGCTGGGTGTGGCCCAGATTGTGTCCACCCAGCGGACGTTCGATGCCGCCATGACGCCGTCGCGCCAGTCCGAGATCACACAGCACGCCGAGATCGCGGCGTATGGTCTGCGGTGTGACCTCGAAGTCCACGGCCAGCGGCTCGACGCTCAACTGGCCGTCTCGCGCCAGGCGCTCGAGAATGCGCAGCTGGCGCGGGCTCAATGTCTCCAGTGACTGGCTCATGGCGATCTCACGACAAGGTGCGTTCGGTACAGGGAGACTGCGCAAGGTCCTGCTCGGAGAAGATACCGGGGTCATCGCTGATGACGGCACTGACCCCCCAGGCCCAGCGAGGGGAGAAGGCCGCGGCATCGTTGGGCGTGTAGCAGAGCAGCTTGCGCTGGGTGGCCGTGACGCGACTCGCCGCGACACGTGTCAGTGCACGCCAGTCCGCATGTACGGTGACTGCCTTCACGTCCTCGGCCAATGCCTCCCAGTCGTCAGGAATGGCGTCGTAGAGCAGCCCGATCAGCACCTTGCCGTCACGTTCCCGGCTCATGCGCAGGGCTTGCGGGTCGAATGACGAGAGAATCAGCCGCCCGACGGGCAGCGCCTCGACCGCCAGGGGCACGACTTTCTCGACCAGTGCTCGAGTGTCGTGCCCCGGACTCAGCTTGAGCTCGAGATTGAGCCCCATGCCCAGCGAGGCGATCAATGCCAGGGCTTCCTCGAGTGTCGCCATGCGTTCCCCGGCAAAGCGGGCACTGAACCAGCTGCCCACATCCAGCGCCCGAGCCGCTGCCAGATCCAGGTTTCTCAGCCGCCCACGCCCATCGGAGCAACGATTGACGCTGGCATCGTGCCAGATGACAGGAGTGCCATCCTTGAGCAGCTGGACATCCAGCTCCACCCATTGGTGGCCGGCCTCATGGGCGGCGCGGATGGCGCTGAGCGTGTTTTCCGGTGCATAGGCGGACAACCCGCGGTGAGCGATGGCCATTGGCAATGCAAGCGATGTGCCGTGGGAGAAAGATGATGACATCGATGAACCTCGTTGGTGGATGGTGTCAGGCTCGACGCGTCAGGACGAGCACCCGGCGTGTCCTTGTTACCATCCGATGATGACGCTACGGGGGCAATCACTTTTGTGTGCATGTGCCTTTCGCGACAGGTTCCGCTCCAGGCCCTGCTGCAGGTTTCGTTGTGGCGACTCGTGCGCAGGCCAGGTGCTCCATCACTCGTGAGTTGCCAGGCGCTTGCCATCCGCACCGAACAGATGCGCGCGTGCGGGCGGAATGGCCAGGCGCAGGCATTGCTCCTCGGCGACGGCGTGCTCGCCGTCCAGTCTCACCACCAGCGGCTCCGCCTGGCCGTCCAGTCGGCAGTACGCCAGGGTGTCCGCGCCCAGTGGCTCGACCAGCTCGATGCGGGCCACAAGCTCCGCGGCACCCGGTGGCAGCGGGCTGTCCGGCTGCAGAACCTCGAGATGTTCCGGGCGGATGCCCAACGTCAGTGCGGCGTCCATGGGAGTCGCCTCGTGTTCTCTGGCCGCCGGTCGCAATGCCAGGCGCGCGCCGCAGGGCAGCGAGAGGCCTGCCTCCGTACGGGTGGCGCTCAGGAAGTTCATGGCAGGCGAGCCGATGAAGCCGGCGACGAACTGGCTGGCGGGTCGGTCATAGAGCGCCATCGGCGTGCCGAACTGTTCGACGTGGCCGCCATTCATCACCACCAGGCGGTCTGCCAGGGTCATGGCCTCGGTCTGGTCATGGGTGACATAGACGGAGGTGACCTTGAGGCGTTTTTGCAGACGGCGGATCTCGAGGCGCATCTGCACGCGCAGCTTGGCATCGAGATTCGAGAGCGGCTCATCGAACAGGAAGACCTGCGGCTTGCGCACGATGGCGCGCCCCATGGCGACGCGCTGACGCTGGCCGCCGGAGAGCTGCTTGGGACGACGATCGAGCAGCTCGGTCAGGCCCAGCAGTTCGGCGGCCTCGCTGACGCGATGCTGGATCTCGTCCTTGGGCGTGCGACGGTTCCTGAGGCCGTAGGCCATGTTGTCGAACACGCTCATGTGCGGGTAGAGCGCATAGTTCTGGAACACCATCGCGATATCGCGCTCGGCGGGCTCCAGGTCATTGACGCGCTTGCCGTTGATCTCCAGGTCGCCTTCGGAGATATCCTCGAGCCCCGCCAGGGTGCGCAGCAGGGTGGACTTGCCGCACCCGGAAGGGCCGACGATGACGATCAGCTCGCCCTCACCGAACTCCAGGTCGATGCCGTGCAGGGCCTGGTAGCCATTGGGGTACTGCTTCTTGAGCTGCTTGAGTGTCAGTGTTGCCATGAGATGAATATCCAAAGCGGTGCCGTGACAGGCGTGAGAGCGGCCCATCACGGCGGAACGGAATCAGGTGGCCGGGCGCAAGGCGTCAGGTAAAAGGAGCGCGAATCACGAGGTGCCGGGGCGAGAGGAGGTCACTTCTCGCTGTCCACCAGCCCCTTGATGAAGTAGCGCTGCATGAACAGGATCACCAGCACCGGCGGCCCCATGGCCAGCAGCGTGGTGGCGGTGACGTCCTGCCACGGCACCAGGCCGTCGCCGGTGGTCAACATGCGCTTGAGGCTGACGACGATGGTCAGGTAGTCGGCATCCGTGGTGATCAGCAGCGGCCACAGGTACTGATTCCAGCCGTAGATGAACATGATCACGAACAGTGCCGCGATGTTGGTCTTCGACAGCGGCAGCAGAATGTCCTTGAGGAAGCGCCACGGCCCGGCGCCATCGATGCGTGCCGCCTCGACCAGTTCGGCCGGGATGGTCAGATAGAACTGGCGCAGCAGGAAGGTCGCGGTAGCGCTGGCGATCAGCGGCAGGATCAGGCCTGCATAGCTGTCCAGCATGTTGAGGTCGGCCACCACCTTGAAGGTCGGCAGGATGCGCACCTCCACCGGCAACATCAGGGTGATGAAGATCAGCCAGAAGCACAGCTTGCGGAAGCGGAACTCGAAGAACACGATCGCATAGGCCGCCAGTACCGAGATGATGATCTTGCCGATGGCGATGCCCAGTGCCATCAGCATCGAATTGAACAGCAAGGTCATCACGTCGGCGCCGAGACTGCTGACGGGGTCTTCCAGCAGGTGGCGGTAGTTGTCGAATCCTGCCTCGCCTATCCAGACGGGGGCGACGTTGGAGTAGAGGTCGCCCATCTCGTGGGTGCTGGCGCTGAAGGCGATCCACACCGGCAGGAAGAACAGCGCGCAGCCGACGATCAAGAGCGCATGGCTTGCGATATCAAGCCCGGGACGGTTGTAGCGCATCAGTACTGCACCTTCTTCTCGACATACTTGAACTGGATCAGCGTCAGCACACCGACGATGACCATCAACAACACCGACTGGGCGGCACTCGACCCCAGATCCTGACCGACGAAACCGTCTTCATACACCTTGTAGACCAGGGTGCGCGTCGAGCCGCCCGGACCACCCGAGGTGGTGGCATCGATGGTGCCGAAGGTCTCGAAGAAGGCGTAGACCACGTTCATCACCAGCAGAAAGAAACTGGTCGGGGAGAGCAGCGGGAAGGTGATGGTCCAGAAACGTCGCCAGGGGCCGGCGCGATCCATGGCGGCCGCTTCCAGCAGGCTCTTGGGGATCGCCTGGAGACCTGCGAGGAAGAACACGAAGTTGTAGCTCATCTGTTTCCAGATCGAGGCCAGTACCACCAGCAGCATGGCCTGGTTGCCGTTGAGGTTGTGATTCCAGTCGATGCCGATGGCGGACAGCAGTTCCGGCAGGATGCCGAGCGTCGGGTCGAACAGGAACAGCCACAGGACGCCGGCCACGGCAGGCGCGACGGCATAGGGCCAGATGAGGAAGGTCTTGTAGGTGCTGGCGCCACGCAGCACGCGGTCTGCCAGCACGGCCAGCCCAAGGGCGAGTGCCATGGCGCCGAAGGCGACGGCAAAGGAGAAGTAGACCGTCGTCCACAGGGTTTCCAGATATTCCGCTTCGCCGAGGACCGCGAGGAAGTTGGCAAGTCCGGCAAATTCACGTGAAAGCCCGAAGGCATCCTCGATATAGAAAGCCTGTTCGATGGCCTGCAGGGCCGGCCAGAAGAAGAACACGCCGACGATGATCAGCTGGGGGGCCAGCAGGATCCATGGCGTGAAGGGATGTCGATTGAAATGGGCCATGCAGCAGAGGTCTCGCAAGGAAGAGGGACTGATCACGTCAGTCGTGTGCGCATGGTCGGCGTGGATTCGGCCGACCATGCGCCATCAAGCCGGGAGAGAAGGGAAAGGGCACCGGTTTCGGGTGCGCTTTCCGCTCTCTGGCATCCAGGCATGGTGGGCCGCCCAGGCGGCCCACCATGGTGTGGCGGTGTTCAGCCGTTGGCGCGCTCGAACTTCTCCAGCAGCTTGTTGCCGCGCTCGACAGCCTGATCGAGACCGTCCTGCACGCTTTCCTTGCCAGCGAAGATCTTCTCGAGCTCTTCGTTGATCACGTCACGTATCTGCACCATGTTGCCCAGACGCAGACCCTTGGAGTTCTCGGTCGGGGTCACGGAGGTCATCTGGGTGATGGCGACGTCAGTGCCCGGATTCTCGGCGTAGAAGCCCTGCTCACGTGTCAGCTCTGCCGCGGCGGTGGTGATCGGCAGGTAGCCGGTGAACTGGTGCCAGTCGGCCTGGACTTCGGGCCTGGAGAGGTACTGGAAGAACTTGGCGACGCCCTGGTATTCCTCATCGCTGTGGCCGGACAGCACCCACAGTGACGCGCCGCCGATGATGGAGTTCTGCGGCGTCTCGATCGCGTCGCTGTCGTAGGGCAGCGGTGCCACGCCGAACTCGAAGCCCTTGGCGCTTTCCTTGACGCCGGCATAGCTGGCGGAGGAGCCCATCATCATCGCGCACTCACCGGAGTAGAACTTCGGCGCCGCGTCATCGAAGCGACCGCCGAACACGAAGCGCTTGTCGGCCTGCCAGTCATCGAGGCGCTGGATGTGGTCGACCACGGCGGTCTTGTTGAATTCAAGGCGGGTATCGGTGCCGGCGAAGCCATTGGCCTTACTGGCGAAGGGCACGTCATTGCGTGCCGAGAAGTTCTCCAGCATCACCCAGGACGGCCAGGTGGTCGTCAGGCCACAGCTGCCCGCGCCGGAATCGACGACCTTCTTGAGGGCATCACCCAGCTCCTGCCAGGTGGCCGGCACGGATTCGACACCGGCCTTGGCCAGCATGTCCTTGTTGTAATAGGTGACCGGGGTGGAGGAGTTGAACGGCATTGACAGCATCTTGCCTTCGGTGTCGGTGTAGTAGCCGGTGACGGAAGACAGGTAGGCCTTCGGATCGAAACTCGCGCCTTCTGACGGTGCATAGTCCGCCATCAGCTGATGGACCGGCATGATGGCACCCTTGGCGCTCATCATGGTGGCGGTGCCGGCCTCGAAGATCTGCACGATGTCCGGGCCCTTGCCGGCCCGGAAGGCGGCAATGGCGGACGTCATGGTCTCGGAGTAGTTGCCCTTGAAGACCGGCTTGACGACGAATTCATCCTGACTTGCATTGAAGTCGGCCGCGATCTCGTCGACCTTCTTACCAAGTCCGCCCCCCATGGCGTGCCACCACTCGACTTCGGTGGCGGCCAGGGCACTGGCGGAAGCGGTCGCGAAACCGACTGCCAGCGCGAGGCTGGCAAGATGACGGGTGCCACGGGTGTTGAGCATTGCGTGATGGGTCGGGCGGCGCATGGTCGAGCTCCTGAGAGGGTCCCTGGTCAGCCTTGTGGGAGTCGCGCAGGCTGACTGCTGTCGATCGATGGCGAACGATCAAGCGAACATCTTTTTGTTCTTATGATGATCGTCCGAAAAGCGTAGACGACTCTAGAAGGCTTTCCTTACAACTTTATGACGGTTGGATGTTCATGTGCGGGTAACCACCGTCGGCCCTGCACGGGGCGCGGTGGATCAGGCGATCATCCGGCGAGTGTGCTAGTCTTGCGCGCTGAAAATGCCTGTGGCGGAGAATGCGATGAAAGTGGTGGAAGTGAGTGCCGGTGCCCGGCGCGATGCGTGTCTGGCGATGCTGTGTGCCGAAGTGCATGGCCGCGAGGGGGGCTGGATGCGCTGGTGAGCTATGCCGGTGTCCGAGGTGTCTGGTTCGAGAACGAGACCGCTCGCCTGTTCGCGCTGGTGGACGATGCCGAGCGCATCCACTCCGCCGCCCTGTTGGTGCTCGACGAGAATGCGCGCGGGCTGAATCTTGCCCTGTGGGCGACGCCGCCGGTCCATCGTGGCCATGACCACGGCATCGCGCTGGTGTCACAGCTGGCGGATCACGGTCGTCTGCAGGTGCGTCTCACCGACGGCTCGCTGGTCAGCGTGCTGCGTCGCGCCGGGATCAACGACTGGCTGGAGGCCGAGGCCGAAGGCGATCGCCCGCGTGAGCTGGTCGGCATGAATCCGGCGGCGCGTGTCGGCACTCTCGCGGCGCTGGACGAGCCGCTGCGTCTGGATCGCGAGCGTATCAAGCGCACCTTCAAGGCGCGCCCGAAGGACTTCGAGACCTACAAGAACGCCTTCGTGCGTGATCTCGAGCACTTCGCGCGTCATATCTGAGATCGAGATGACGCGAAGCATGGCGCCTCCTGCCAATAAAAAGGCCCCGCTCACTGAGCGGGGCCTTTTTGGTTCTGCGATCAGCGATCAGGTCTTGCATCGCTCACGCGGGCGTCGGCCGGTGATCAGGCGGCGTCCTGCTGTGGGTTGGAGGCTGTGCCGTCACTCGCCATCGGCTTGCGCACGAAGGCATCGAAATCGAAGTGGTCGACGGTCAGCATGTCGAGTACCTCGGCTTCGAAGACGCGCATGAAGTCGCCATCCTCAGCGGACAGGATACCGGCCTCGACCGCCGCTTCGATGCGCGCTTCCGGTGACAGTGCGTCGGCCGGGATCTCGCCCTTGTGATAGGCCTTGGCCAGCGTCTTGTAGATCGGCTCCGCACGCGGGTAATCCTTGAGCAGCGCGTTGTAGCGGGCGAGAGCATTGTCCTTCTGGCCTTCGTCCTGAGCGTCCCAGGTGTTGTCGGTCAGCTTGGTACGCAATGCACTGTCGGTGGAGACGGCACGTGCGATCTCGCGGGTCAGGCTGTCCCTGGGCATGGCGAACTGACGACCACGCGGCAGCGTGACGACGCGCAATGTCGTGGCCAGGGCACGGTTGGGCAGGTTGGCGAGCAGTTCGTCGAGTGCCTTCTCGGTGCGATGCAGCAACCATTGCATGCTGTAGTGGAACAGCGCTTCCTCGTGCTCACAGGCGTCCGATTCGTGCCACTGCTTGAGCGTCAGGGACGCCAGGTAGAGGTTGGAGAGCACGTCACCCAGACGAGCCGACAGCATCTCGCGTGCCTTGAGGCTGGAGCCGAGGCTGGCCATGGCCGCATCGGCGGACAGCGAGAAGGCGGCGCTGAAGCGGTTGATGTGGTTGGCATAAGGCGTGGCGACGGCGTCGAAGCCGGTGGTCTTGCCGCCGATGCCGAAGCTCTGGCTGAAGGCGCGGGCCGCGTTGCCGAAGATGAGGCCTGCATGGCGGAAGAAGGCCTTGTCGAAGGCGTTCAGGTCATCGGCATCCTTGGCGGCCAGCTCTTCCAGCACGTACGGATGGCAGCGGATGGCCCCCTGACCGAAGATCATCAGGTTGCGGGTCATGATGTTGGCGCCTTCCACCGTGATCGAGACCGGGGTGCCGGCATATGCCACGCCGATGTAGTTGCGCGGGCCGAGCGTCACGCCGCGTCCGCCGTGGATATCCATGCCATCGGTCAGCAGCGTGCGGGCCATCTCGGTCAGCTGACTCTTGAGGATGGCGGAGGGCACGGCCGGCTTGTGGCCGTTGTCGATCATGTTGGCGGTATGCAGTACGGCGGCCTGGCTGATGTAGTTCATCGCGGCCATGCGAGCCAGCGGCTCCTGCACGCCTTCCATCTCGGCCACCGGCAGATTGAACTGGCGGCGGATGCGCGCGAAACCGGCGCTCCAGCCCAGTGCGTAGCGAGAGATGCCCGCGGAGCCGGACGGCAGGGTGATGCAGCGACCCACCGACAGACACTCGACCAGCATCTTCCAGCCCTGGCCGGCCATCTGCTCGCCACCGATCAGATAGCTGAGCGGGATGAAGACGTCCTTGCCGAAGATCGGGCCATTCATGAACGGCGCGCCGATCGGGTGATGGCGACGGCCGATGTCCATGCCGTCGGTATCACGCGGAATCAGGGCGCAGGTGATGCCGATGTCTTCCACGTCCCCCAGCAGGTGCTCGGGGTCGAACATGCGGAAGGCCAGGCCGACCACGGTGGCGACCGGCGCCAGGGTGATCCAGCGCTTCTCGAAGTTGAGGCGGATACCGACGACTTCCTCGCCGTCATGCATGCCGCGACACACGATACCGGTGTCCGGAATGGAGGTCGCGTCACTGCCGGCACGCGGGCCGGTCAGGCCGAAGCAGGGGATCTCGCGGCCATCCGCCAGGCGCGGCAGGTAATAATCCTTCTGTTCCTCGCTGCCGTACTTGAGCAGCAGCTCACCCGGGCCGAGGGAGTTGGGCACGCCGACGGTGACCATCAGCGTCTCGTTGACCGCCAGCTTCTGCAGTACCAGTGACTGCGCCTTGGCCGAGAAGCCGAGGCCGCCGTACTGCTTGGGAATGATCATGCCGAAGAACTTCTCGCGCTTGAGAAATTCCCACAGTTCCTCGGGAAGATCCGCACGCTCGCGAGCGATTTCCCAGCTGTTGGTCATGCCACAGGCGATGGAGCACTGCGTATCGATGAAGGCCTGCTCCTCGCTGGAGATGCCCTCATTGCGCTGTGCGGTCAGGGTGTCCCATTGCGGCTTGCCGGAGAACAATTCGGCGTCCCAGAACACGGTACCGGCTTCCAGGGCTACCTTCTCGGTCGCCGAGACCTTGGGCGACACCTTCTTGAACATCGCGAACAGCCGCGGGCTGAGCCACTTGGTGCGCAGCGCCGGCAGGCCGCAGACGGCGACCAGTGCCGCGCCGATCAACAGCAGGACACCAAGCACCGGGGTGTCGATGCCCAGGCCGATGAGGCCGGTGACCGCCAGCACGCCGATGGCGGCCAGTGCACCGGATTCACGTGCCATGACGGTCAGCAGACCGGCAAGGGCGACGAGGATGAGGATGAGCTGCGTCATGGCAGGATCTCCAGGTTGCGTTGCGGGAGCTCTAGCGAATGGCCTTCCTCTTCAGCATAGCAGCCATGCGTTTAGAACAGTTGTTTGAATTATTGTCAGCCTATCCCAACTCGACTCACTCCGCCAGTCCACCCAAGGTCGAAGGTATGAAAGGTGAAGCGATGGAAGAGGCGTCGCGGGGAAAGCAATGGTGGCTGTGCAAGGCGTATGGGCAGCGAAAGGGGCCTTGGATACAGGGAGAGGCACTGGCCCCGGTCGGGACGTCATCGGAGCTGCTGATGCCATGAGACGGGATGAGGCGGTGCGGGCGGGATGAAGCGATGCGGGCGGGGGGGGAAACGAGGAGGTGGGCTGCCACGACGGAAGTGATGGTCTGGAATCGAGACATGCCAGACATAAAAAAGGCCCCGCAGTGCGGGGCCTCGAACGATCGATGGTGCTTCCATGCCTGCCGTCAGCATAACGGAGGCTTACGTTGATCGCGCAGGATCAGCCGTTGATCGGCGCGGAATCGATCTGGCGCTTGGCGGGCTGCTTGGCCGGTGTGCCCGGCTCGACCACGAAGTAGTCGGCGTCGGACGGCGGCAGCGGAGCACGGCCCCGAATCTTGTCGGCCATCTTCTCCGCCAGCATGATCGTCGGTGCGTTCAGGTTGCCGGTGGGGATGACCGGGAACAGCGAGGCGTCCACGACGCGCAGGTTGTCGAGACCATGCACGCGACCGGCACCATCGACCACGGAGGTCGCGTCACTGCCCATGCGACAGCTGCCGCACGGGTGGTAGGCCGTCTCGGCATGATTGCGTACGTACTCGTCGAGCTGCTCGTCCGTCTGGACGTCAGCGCCCGGCGCCAGTTCGCGGCCACGGTAATCGTCCAGTGCCGGCTGAGCGATGATCTCGCGAGTCAGGCGAATGGCGGCGCGGAACTCTTCCCAGTCACGCTCCTCGGCCATGTAGTTGAAGAAGATCGAGGGCGCGGCCTTGGGGTCCAGTGAGGTCAGTCGGACACGGCCCTTGCTCTGGGAGCGCATGGAACCGACGTGTGCCTGGAAGCCGTGACCCTGCACCGCACTCTTGCCGTTGTAGCTGATCGCGATCGGCAGGAAGTGATACTGCAGGTTCGGCCAGGCCTCGTTGGCATCGCTGCGAATGAAGCCGGCAGCCTCGAACTGGTTGCTGGCACCCACACCGGTCCCCTTGAGCATCCACTCCAGGCCGATGGGCGGCTGGTTGTACCACTTGAGGGACGGGTAGAGCGAGATCGGCTTGGTGCACTCGTACTGGATGTAGAGCTCGAGGTGATCCTGCAGGTTCTCCCCCACACCCGGCAGGTGGTGCACCATCTTCACGCCCAGCGGCTCGAGGTGCTCACGGTTGCCTACGCCGGAGCGCTGAAGGATCTGCGGCGAGGCGATGGCGCCGGCACACAGCAGCACTTCCTTGCGTGCACGTACGCGGTGGTCCTGCCCCTTGCGCTCATATTTCACGCCGACCGCTGTCTTGCCCTCGAACAGGATGACATCAGTGGTGGCACGCGTCTCGATGGTCACGTTGGCGCGCTTCTTGGCGGTATCCAGATAGCCGCGGGCGGTGGAGGCGCGACGGCCTTCCTTGGTCACGAAGCGATCCATCGGGCCGAAGCCTTCCTGCTGATAGCCGTTGACGTCTTCGGTGGCCGGATAGCCCGCCTCGATGCCTGCCGCGATGAAGGCGTGATAGAGCTCGTTGTTGCCTTCCTTGGGAGTCGTGACCGAGACCGGCCCATCGCCGCCGTGGTAGTCGTTCGGGCCGATATCGCGCGTCTCGCACTTGCGGAAGTAGGGCAGGCACTCACGATAGTTCCAGTCAGCCAGGATGGGATCCTTGGCCCAGTTGTCGTAATCCAGCGCATTGCCACGGATGTAGCACATGCCATTGATCAACGAGGAGCCTCCCAGCCCCTTGCCGCGGCCACATTCCATGCGGCGATTGTTCATGTGCGGCTCGGGGTCGGTCTTGAAGTCCCAGTTGTAGCGCTGGCCCTGCAGGGGATACGCCAGTGCGGCAGGCATCTGGGTACGGAAATCGAAGCGGTGGTCACGGCCGCCCGCTTCCAGCAGCAGGACACTGACGTCAGCGTCTTCACTGAGGCGAGTGGCCAGCACGTTGCCGGCGCTGCCGGCACCGATGATGACGTAGTCGTATTCACGCTCGAATTGGCTCATGAAATCTCCTTTCGTATCAGATGCCACATGCGGGCGCAGGACGCCCCGTCGACGACGAGGGGTGGCCACTGCCGGGCGGATGGATACGGTGATGTGTCTGTGAGGAGCCGTCGGGGCAGCGCATGGCAAGTGGTATGCCATCACTGTCAGCGACTCGTCGGGATTCGTGCACTGCCAGCGCCGAAGTCATGAGTGGCGTGGCGTGCTGGCCGGCACGACGAGGGGTCGTCATGCCGGCGGGTGGGGCATCTGGCGCTATCTTCAGTGCATCAACTCACTGCAGCGGATCAGTGGATCAAGTGTCCTGATCCCGCATCCTGCGCCAGACAATGCTGCTGTCGTCGATTCAGGCCTCATGGCCTCTGGTGGCTCAGAAGGCGGACTCGAACGGCCCCATCTCGATCAGCACGGACTTGGTCTGAGTGTAGTGGGACAGCGTCTCGACACCATTCTCGCGACCGATGCCTGACTGCTTGTAGCCGCCGACCGGCATCTCGGACGGGGACTCGCCCCAGGTGTTGACCCAGCAGATACCGGCTTCGAGCTGGTGGATCACGCGGTGCGCGCGGTTCAGGCTCTCGGTGAACAGGCCAGCCGCCAGGCCATAGGTGGTGTCGTTGGCGCGGCGGATGACTTCCTCTTCGCTGTCGAAGGACAGGATGGACATCACCGGACCGAAGATCTCTTCCTGCACGATGCGCATGTCATCGCTGCAGTCGGTGTAGACGGTCGGCGCGACCCAGGCGCCCTTGGCGAAGTCGCCTTCGCTCATGCGCTCGCCGCCAACCAGCAGACGTGCGCCGTCCTGCTTGGCGATCTCCAGGTAGGAGACGACCTTTTCCAGGTGCTCGAAGCTGACCAGCGGACCGAAGGTGGTGGCGTGATCCTGCGGGTCACCGGCCTTGATACGTGCGACGCGCTCGACGATCTTGGCCTCGAAGGCGTCCTTGACGCTGGCTTCGACGAAGACGCGGGTGCCGTTGGTGCACACCTGACCGGAGCTGTAGAAGTTGGCCATCATGGCGCCGTCGGCAGCACGGTCGAGGTCGGAATCCGCAAACACCAGCAGCGGGGACTTGCCGCCCAGCTCCATGGTGACTTCCTTGAGGCTGGAAGAGGCGGACGCGGACATGACCTTCTTGCCGGTGCCGGCTTCGCCGGTGAAGGAGATCTTGGCGATATCCGGGTGCTCTGTGAGCATCACGCCGACGCGGGCATCGCCCTGCACGACGTTGAACACGCCGTCCGGCAGGCCGGCTTCGGTGAAGATCTCGGCAAGCTTCAGTGCGCTCAGCGGCGTGACTTCGCTGGGCTTGAAGACCATGGCGTTGCCGGCGGCGAGTGCCGGGGCAGACTTCCAGCAGGCGATCTGGATCGGGTAGTTCCAGGCACCGATGGCACCGATGACACCCAGCGGTTCCTTGCGGGTGTAGACGAAGGCTTCCTGGCGCAGCGGCACCTGGGTGCCTTCGATGGCCGGCGCGAGGCCTGCATAGTATTCCAGTGCATCGGCACCGGTGACGATGTCGACCACTTCGGTCTCGGACAGCGGCTTGCCGGTGTCCAATGTCTCGAGCAGTGCCAGCTCGTCATTGCGCTCGCGCAGAAGGTCGACGGCGCGACGCAGGATGCGCGAACGCTCCATGCCGCTCATCGCGGCCCACACCTTCTGGCCCTGCAGGGCGCTTTCGACGGCGGCATCCACGTCCGCGCCGCTGGCCTGCTGTACCTGGGCGATGACGTCGCCGGTGGCCGGGTTGACGGTCTCGAAGGTTTCGCCAGAGGTCGCGTCAACGCGACGACCATTGATGTACAGGGTCTGGGTCGGGAAGCTTGCGTTGCTGTTGGCCATGCTTGCGCTCCTGTCAGGGATCAGAAAAGGGGGAGAGTCGTAGAGTACCGGTGGGTTCAAGCGTCCGAGCGGGGGAGGCTGTTGCGCTCAGGCATGCTCGGCAGGCACCGGGTGCGTCATGTCAGACGCTTGTGCATCTGCTGCTGGCGTGGAGACGTCAGCGGCGTGTTGCGCCAGCTGGTATTCCACATATTCATAGGCCAGACGCCGGGCTCGCTCGACGTCCAGTCCCTCGGGGTCCAGCGCGCCACGCAACCACAGGCCGTCGATCAAGGCGGCGAGCCCTGCCGCCGCATCGCGTGCCTCCACCAGCGGCATCACGCGACGGAAGATGGCCGACAGATTGGAGACCAGACGACGGTCATTGACCTTCTGCAGGCGCTCCAGCGGTGTGCGATGCATGCTGGAGGCCCAGAAGGCCAGCCAGGTCTTGGAGACGCTCTGACTGACCTGGCTGCGATCGAAGTTGCCATCGATCACGGCATGCAGGTGACTGCGGACGTCGTTCGAGGCGATCTCGGCGCGTCGCTCACTGACGGCTCTGCGCAGGTCGGTGAGGATCTGGCGCATCGTGGCCTCCATCAGGCCATCCTTGCCGCCGAAGTAGTGACTGATGATGCCGGCGGAGACGCCCGCATGCCGTGCGATCCGTGCAACGGTGGCGTCGGCCAGTCCTGCCTCATCGATGGCTTGCATGGTGGCCAGAATCAATTGGCGGCGACGAATAGGCTCCATTCCCACTTTCGGCATCAGCTTGCTCTCCCGTCAGGTGGCGTATCGGTGAAACTCGCGTAATCTTGGTACTGGTAGACGCCAAGGATACGCGGTTGTCACCGCATTGCTGAATCCGGCGTTCAATCGGGATTCGGCTCGATCTTGTCGTGACTCGAGTTTTATTGAACGTTCAATTAATAAAAAAGTGTAGAGACAGAAAGGTGATGCGTCAAGTTGCATAATTCGTGGTTATTGAAAGCCAGGCTTGGTAGAACTATAGAGAACGCCAGAGGGCACAAGGCGTCCTAGCAAGGGCTGTGAAGGTGCTCACGAGGTGCCTCGTACGTCTGGCCCGGCAGCTCGTCAGAGACAGGCAGCTTCTCAACGACAGCATGGGAGCTTGTCGTGATGAGAGCGTGTCATGAGTGGCGCCTCCCGCGGGCTGTCACTTGTCGCCGGGCCGGGTGGGGATCAATGACACGTGTGACTGACGGACATGTACTGCTCATATAACAAAGAGAAGGGACAAGCATGAAATCATCATCAGGTTTTGCCGCATTGCCGCTGGGACTGGCCATGGGGATGCTGCTGGCACCCCAGGCGCACGCCGAGGTATCAGAGGAGTGCAGTACGGTGCGCTTCGCTGAGGTGGGATGGACGGACATCACTGCCACCACGGCGCTGACGCGCAGTGTCCTGGAAGGTTTGGGGTACGAGACGACCTCCGACACGATCTCCGTGCCGATCGCCTATGCCGGCATGAAGAACGATGACTTCGATGTCTTCCTGGGGAACTGGATGCCGTCGATGGCTTCCATCAGTGACCCCTATATCGACAAGGGGCAGGTAGAGCGACCGCGTGCGAATCTGCAAGGGGCCAAGTACACCCTGGCGGTGCCCCAGTACGTGCTGGATGCCGGCGTGACCTCGGTGGCGGATCTTGCCGACAACCTCGAGAAGTTCGATGGGCGCATCTACGGCATCGAGGCAGGCAATGATGGCAACATGATCATCGCCGACATGATCGATGACGATGCCTTCGGTCTGGGCGCCTTCGAGATGATCGATTCTTCCGAAGCCGGCATGCTGGCGGAAGTGAAGTCGAAGATCGCGGCCAAGGAGTGGGTCGTCTTCCTCGGCTGGGAGCCGCACCCCATGAACACTCGCTTCGAGATGGGATATCTGGAAGGCGCGGATGACTACTTCGGGCCGAACCTGGGCGGAGCGACGGTCTACACCAATACCCGCGCGGGATATAGTGAGGCGTGTTCCAATGTCGGTGCGCTGCTGGCCAATCTCGAGTTCAGCCTGGAGATGGAAAATCAGATCATGGGCGAGATCATGGATGAGGGTGCCGATCCGGACGAGGCAGCAGCAGACTGGCTCAAGCAGAACCCCAGCGTGCTGGAGGCATGGCTTGAAGGTGTCGAGACCACCCAGGGAGAACCTGGCCTGCCTGCCGTCAAGGCCTCGCTGGGCATCTGAGCATCCCGCTGACTCACTTTGACGGGCAATTGCAAAAAAGTGCTTGCAATTCAGCAGCCTGACCTGCAATATACGCCTCGTCGTGTGGCTACATAGCTCAGCTGGTTAGAGCACATCACTCATAATGATGGGGTCCCCTGTTCAAATCAGGGTGTAGCCACCAGTGATTCCAAGGCCTGCATCCGTGCGGGCCTTGTCACATCTGGATGTCGCCATGTGCGCTTTCGGAGGTGGATTCGGCAGAAGGAATCGAGCGAGTTCTGCGGCAGGTTGAATGCCCGAAGGTGGTTGACGCCATTGAGTATTTCCGTATAATTCGTCGCGTGTTCAAGGTTGTTCCTCGATAGCTCAGTTGGTAGAGCAAATGACTGTTAATCATTGGGTCACAGGTTCGAGTCCTGTTCGAGGAGCCAATAGCACACGCAGCATGCTTGAAATGTCAGTCTGACAGCATCCATGATGATGTCGCTGGCAGATGGATTTCCGGTCGTTCCTCGATAGCTCAGTTGGTAGAGCAAATGACTGTTAATCATTGGGTCACAGGTTCGAGTCCTGTTCGAGGAGCCAATCCCAGGCTTCCTGCCAATGCCGGAAATGACGCTGGTAGATGAGCATCTCATCGTCAGCTTCGATATCGCCCTGATATCGATCGATATTTCGTTGTTCCTCGATAGCTCAGTTGGTAGAGCAAATGACTGTTAATCATTGGGTCACAGGTTCGAGTCCTGTTCGAGGAGCCAATAGCACATCCCGTATCTCCCCCTCTTGCCAGTCGATCGTTCGAGATCCCGCCTGCCTCTCGTCAGAATGACGTGATTCTGCGCTGATGATGTCTCACTCCTGCAGTCTTCTCTGCCGCTTTTCTGTGTCTGCCTGCTTTCCTGTGTCCGCCCGCTTCCTTGCTGGTCGATCTCTCTGCTATTCGTTTCAGCTTGCCCTCGCGTGCCGAGCGCCGGTGCTGTCGATTCGCCGGTGCGTGTCGGTGACGCCTGCATCAGGCATGAAAAAGCCCCTGCACTCGGATCTGACATGAGGGCAGGGGCCTTGCAACCGCGATGTGCCGGCGCGTCAGCGACGACGAGAGAGTTCAGCGATCGCCATTGAGATGGGCGTAATCGAGCAGGATCTCGGCGCTTTCCTGGAGCTGAGCCTGATCGATGGGATCCTCGGCTGGCTCGTCGGTGCTGTCCTGCGTCTCGATCTCCTGCTGCAGGTCACTTTCTGCCGATGCGATGTGATCGCTGGCGGCATCAAGTTCGGCGAAGCTCGACAGCGGCTCCATGCCCAGTGCTCGGCGGCGCTTGTTTTCCAGTGCCAGTTGCTCGGCTTCCTGGGCATCCATCTCGCGCTTGCGCTGCTCACGATTGAGGCTGATGCTGGTCTGCTGGGCGCGCAGTGCCTTTGACAACGCGACTTCGCTCTGCAGGTAGACGAAGTTGGGCTCCTGTTCGACACGGCTCTCGTGGCGGGCACGCAGGGCTGCCAGGTAGCGAGCCGGTTCCCCATAGCGACGATACTTCACCGGGCGAACCTGGTCCCATGGCAGGGCGTAGTCGAGGCTCGATTCGCCGATTTCCTTCGGGTCGATGATGCTGGGGAAGGCGATGTCCGGCTTGACGCCCTTGTTCTGGGTGGAGTCACCTGAGATGCGATAGAACTTGGCGCGGGTCAGCTTGATTTCACCTTGTGTCAGCGAGGAGATCGTCTGCACGGTGCCCTTGCCGAAGGTCTGGCTGCCGATGACCGGGCCGCGGCCATAATCCTGGATGGCGCCGGCAAAGATCTCGGAGGCCGAGGCCGAAAGGCGGTTGACCAGGACGGCCAGCGGACCATCGTAGTGGGTGCCGGCATCGGTATCGCCATACAGGCTGATGCGTCCGCGGGCATCACGTACCTGCACGGTGGGGCCGCGGTCGATGAACAGGCCGATCATCGAATTGGCCTCCTGCAGGGCGCCGCCGCCATTGTTGCGCAGATCCAGAATGATGCCTTCCACCTGCTTGGCCTTCAGCTCATCGATGAGGCGCGCCACGTCACGTGTGGTGCTGCGATAGTCATCTTCGCCGGCCTGCCAGGCATCGAAGTCGACATAGAAGGCAGGGACGTGAATCACGCCGATCCTGTGCACGCCATCATTGCGCTTGACGTCGACGACCTTGGCGTTGGCAGCCTGGTCTTCCAGCTTGACGGTGTCGCGGGTGATGTCCACTTCCCGTGTCTTGGTGACATCCAGGGACTGGGCCGGGATGACTTCAAGGCGCACGACGGAGCCCTTGGGGCCACGGATCAGGTCCACGACATCGTCAAGGCGCATGCCGACCACGTTGGTCCATTCGCCATCCCCCTGACCAACGGCCACGATGCGGTCCGCCGGCTTGAGCTCCCCGTCCTTCTCGGCCGGGCCGCCCGGTACCAGGCTTGAGACCTTGACGTACTCGCCTTCGGATTGAAGCAGGGCGCCGATGCCATCGAGTGACAGCTTCATCTGGATGTCGAAGGATTCGCCCTGGCGTGGGGAGAAGTATTCGCTGTGCGGATCGATGCTGCCGGTGACGGCGTGCATGATCAGGGTCAGGATGTCTTCGTCGTTGGTCTGCTCGATGCGCTTGAGCTGGTTGGCATAGCGCTCGCTGAGCGTCTTGGCGATGTCCTCGTCGCTCTTGTCGGACAGCGACATCGACAGCCAGGCGTTCTTGAGTCGCTTGCGCCACAGCTCATCAAGCTCCTGCTCGCTGTCGGCCCAGGGGCTTTCCGCACGATCGAGTGCGAGTCGATCATCGCGGGTGAAATCGAAGCTCGGCTTGCCGTCCAGCGTCTTCACCAGCCATTCGAGGCGTGAGGTGAGGCGCTGCTGGTAGCGGGCATGCAGGGCATAGAGGCGCTCGAGATCACCGTCGAGCATGGCGTCATCGAAGGCGTGGCGAAGATCACTGAACTCGGTGATATCCGAGTCCAGCAGATAGGCTTTCTGGGGGTCGAGTGTCTTGAGATATTGCGTGAATGCCTGGGTAGCCCATTGGTCATCCAGCGTGACATCTTCGTAATGCCCGTAACGCAATGATTCGGCAACTTCGCGAGCAGCCTGTGCATCGGCGTCAGTAGGGGTGACCGCGGCGCTGGCGGGGCCGGCCATGGCGAGACACAAGGCAAGGCATGCCGTGCGCCGGACGTTTGCAAACAGGCTCATCAATGAAGCACTCCCGATTCATGTACACTCTGCTCCCTGAGCGACCTCTCCGCGGAGAGGTCGAGCGGGCATTGTAGCAGCCTCCCGCGTCCGCGACAGTTGCCTGTCGTTGATCGGCGGGGCTTGCGGTATGGCGTGTCAGCGCTGCCTGGCGTGATCGGTCCTGCGGGACCTGCGCGGCTGACGAGAGCTGGCGGGTCGATCACCACCGCAAGGGAGGAGTCGTTTCGCTCTATCCATCATGTTTCTTCTTATACAGTGCCTTGCATTCATCTTCGAGGACTTGACGCTATCATGACTTACGCGATTGCGGATTCCCGCGTTCCAGCACTGCTTGAATTCCTGAATGTCTCTCCGACGCCCTGGCATGCCACGGCGACCATGGCGGCTCGCCTGGAGCGCGAAGGCTATCGCCGACTCGAGGAGACCGAAAGCTGGAAGTTGTCGCCCGGTGAACGGGCTTTCGTGACGCGCAATGATTCCTCGCTGCTCGCCTTTCAGCTTCCTCGGGGTAATACGCAGCTCGAGGCAATACGGATGATCGGCGCGCACACGGATTCTCCTTGCCTGCGCCTGAAGCCCAATCCAGCCCAGCTCAGTCAGGGCTGGCTGACCCTGGGAATCGAAACCTACGGTGGCGTACTGCTGAATACCTGGTTCGATCGCGATCTCGGGCTTGCAGGCCGTGTTCAGGTGCGTCACCAGGATGGCCGTCGCGAGAGTCTGCTGCTGACGGTGATGCGGCCGGTGGCCTGTGTTCCGAGCCTGGCGATTCACCTGGATCGTGACGTCAACAATGGGCGCGCCATCAATGCCCAGACGCAGATGTCCGCCGTGGTCATGCAGCTGGGTGAGGAGGCTGGCACTCCGGCTGAGGCCTTCCATGCGCTGTTGATCGAGCTGCTGGAAGAGCAGCACGACGTGCGTGTCGCGGAGGTCATCGACTTCGAACTCGGGCTGCATGATCTGCAGCCGGCGGCCCAGGCCGGGCTCAAGGGCGAGCTGGTCGCCAGTGCACGCCTGGACAATCTGCTGTCCTGCTTCGTCGGCCTGGAAGCGTTGCTGGGGGCCGATGGCAGCCAGGGCGCGCTGTTCGTCGCCACGGATCACGAGGAAGTCGGCAGTGCCAGCGCCTGCGGTGCCCAGGGACCTTTCCTGGCGGATGTGCTCAAGCGCATCAATCACTATGTGGGCTTGGACAACGAAGAAGGTTATCAGTGCCTCGTGCAGCGCTCCTTGATGATCTCCTGTGACAATGCGCATGCCGTCCACCCCAACTTCCCGGACAAGCATGATGCGGGTCATGGCCCGAAACTGAATGCGGGGCCGGTGATCAAGGTCAACGCCAATCAGCGTTATGCCACCAACAGCACCACGGCGGGTCTGTTCCGTGAGCTGTGCCGTGAGCAGGAGGTGCCGGTTCAGACGTTCGTCAGCCGTGCCGACATGGGTTGCGGCAGCACCATCGGGCCGATCACCGCCAGTGAAGTGGGGGTGCCGACCTTGGATGTCGGGCTGCCGCAGTGGGGCATGCACTCGATTCGTGAGACGTCCGGCAGTGCCGATGTGGCGATGCTGATCAAGGTGCTGGTGGCATTCTGCAATCGCGAGCGTCTGGACTGAGCAGAGTTGAACTGACAAGCACGGTGAAACATTGAAAAATTGAAACATTGAAAGAGGCGGCCTGCGGGCTGCCTCTTTCGGTTTCGGTTTCGGTTTCGGTTCCGGTTCCGGTTCCGGTTCCGGTGTCGATTGTCGGCGGGAGTCACGAGCATGAGCGCAGGCGATGCGAGGGAATGTGAATCCGACGCAACAAAAAAGGCCTGACTGCAAGCAGTCAGGCCTTTCGAATCTTGGTTGGTGGCTACACCCTGATTTGAACAGGGGACCCCATCATTATGAGTGATGTGCTCTAACCAGCTGAGCTATGTAGCCGTCCAACGGAGGCGAATATTACGGATTATCCGTGATGTTGTCAACGCATCAGCCTGAAAAAGTGGCAGGGAATTCATCAGGCTAGCAGCCGAGCTGCTCTGCGAGGTGGTCGGGGAGGGTATCGAGGAGCGTGCCGGGAAGGCTCTCTTGCGAGATGGCGCGTGCGATGAGGTCGCCACTGGCGCAGGCCAGCGTGAATCCCAGGCTGCCATGTCCGACGTTCAGCCACAGGTTGTCCGGTCTGCCCGCTTGCTGGGGGCGTCCCAGGATCGGAGGGCCCTTCGGCGTGCTGGGGCGCAGCCCGGCCCACGGAGTGGCTTGCGAGAAATCGCCGGCGTCGGGGAAGGTCTCACTGGCCAGCTGACGCAGGGCGGCAATGCGCTTCTCGTCCAGCGCAGGATGGAAGCTGTCAGATTCGCGGTGGCCGATATCCACCATGGCCGCGACGCGCAGCTGTCGGGACTTGCGTGTATCCAGATCGGCGTAGACCACCTTGCGCGCGGCATCCGTCACGCTGATGCGCGGGGCCGCTGTCTTTGGGGTGTCAGCTGGCAGTGGCAGCGTGAGGCTGTAGCCCTTGAGCGGTTGCAGAGATAGGCGGATGCCCAGCGGGCGGACCAGTTCGGTGGCGTGATTGCCGGCCGCGATGATCAGCGTATCGACGACGTGGCGTTCGCGGCGGCCATCGGCGCGGGTGAGTTCGAGGTGCGCGATGCGTCCGTCGTGCGCGCTCAGTGGAGCGACGCGGGTGCTGGCGAGGTGTGTATAGCGACCAGAGGCCTGCAGCTTGCGCTCCAGCGCCTGACAGAAGGCATGGCAATCCGCCGTCTCGTCCGAGGCGCTGAAGATTCCGCCCGACAGATGAGGCTGCTGGTGGATAAGTGAGGACTCCAGTGCGATGCATTGACGTGCATCGAGCACCTGTTGGTCCTGAGGCGCGACGCGTGCGGCGGCGGCCCTGTCGAGCGCTGCGGAGTCGCGATGGATCACCAGCTTGCCGCGTTGCTGCCAGGCGAACTCCTCGAGTGCATCCTGAACTCGCCACTGAGTCATGATCTGTTGGCTGTGCAGTGCCAGGGCGAGCATCTGCGCTGCGCTTGCTCGATGCGTGCGCTGATTGCAGGCGGCCAGAAACTGCGTCATCCAGCGCCATTGTGCGGGGTCCAGGTTCGGGCGCAGTTTCAGCGGTGCCTCATTGCCTGCCAGCAACCACTTGATGGCCTGGCGGGGCACGCCGCTGTCAGCCAGCGGTGCCACGTAGCGGTAGCTCAACTGGCCGCCGTTGGCATGGCTGGTCTCGCGGGCGACGTCGGCGTGGGCATCGATCAGGGTCACGCAGTGTCCCGCTCGGACCAGTGCATGAGCGCTGCTCAGGCCGATCACGCCGCCTCCGATGATGGTCACATGACGTTGCATGGCAGGCTCCTGACGGTATGGGGTAGGCAGATGAGCATGCCTGTCCCGGGGCCGAGCGGCGAATGAAAGATCCTCGCTACGTCATAACCCTCGGTTATGGGGTAGGCTGTCGGCTGGACGTTGAGACAACACGACAGAATGTGGAGATCTTGCATGCGGCTCAGGGATCTGGAGGTCTTTCATGCGGTGTTGCAGGCCGGCAGCGTGACCGGCGCCGCTCGGCTGTTGCATGTTTCCCAGCCGGCCGCGAGCAAGGCGTTGCAGCAGGTGGAGCGGCAGTGGGGGATCGCGCTGTTCACCCGTAGCGCCGGACAGCTGGTGCCCACGGAGGAGGCGCGCAAGCTGGAGGCGGCAAGCCAGGGGATGCTGGGGCAGCTGGATGACGTCAAGCGGCTGGTAGAAGGCTTGCGCTCAGGTGAGGCGCAGTCTCTCAAGGTGGTGGCGACGCCGGCGATCGCCCAGCAGCTGTTGCCGCAGGCGCTGGGGCAATGGCGCCGGCGACATGCTCGAGTCAATTGCGAGCTGGCCACCCAGCACACCCGCGAGATCATCGATGCCCTGCTGCTGCATGAAGTCGATATCGCCTTCACCTTGAGTGCGCCGACGCATCCGGCACTGATGACTCGCGCACTGGCCCGCATGCCCCTGAAGGTATTGGCGCCCGCAGGGTACTGGGTACAGGAGTGTCAGCAGGCACCGATGACGGTGGCGGAGCTTGCCGGTCAGCGTCTGATCGCGCTGGGGGCGCATGATCCGCTGGCGCGACGTCTCGATGGCCTGCTGGCGAGCGAGATGCCGTCACCGTCTGAATCAGGTAACTCGAAAGCACCGTCATCTCCTCGCATCGTGACGCGCGTACAGACCTATCCGCTGGCAGCGGCACTGGTGCAGGCAGGGGAGGGGCTGGCCGTGGTCGATGCCTTGACGGCGCATACCGCCTGTCGGGAGCGTGGCCTGGACGCGCGGACATTGCCCCTGGCCGGCGAGCTGATGCTGAGTGCCGTGTGGCGTCGAGAGGCGGGGAGGGGGCGTCTGGCGCAGTCACTGGCGGACCAGTTGGCGACGCTGGCGGCACAATGGCTGCAGGGCTGTGCTCTTGATGATGGGGCATGACCCATGATGCAGAACGCCCCTGACCTCGTGGGAGATCAGGGGCGTTCCCTGCAGCATCAGGCGCTTTCAGGCTGGCTCACCAGGTACTGACTGCGCCCGAGGCCTCAGACATTGAAGCGGTAGTGCACCACGTCGCCATCCTTGAGGATGTAGTCCTTGCCTTCCAGGCGCCACTTGCCGGCATCCTTGGCGCCTTGCTCGCCCTTGTAGGCGATGAAGTCGTCATAGGAGATGACTTCGGCGCGGATGAAGCCCTTCTGGAAGTCGGTGTGGATGACGCCAGCGCCTTCCGGAGCGGTAGCGCCGATCTTGACGGTCCAGGCACGCACTTCCTTCACGCCAGCGGTGAAGTAGGTCTGCAGGCCCAGCAGTTCATAACCGGCGCGGATCACGCGATCCAGGCCCGGCTCTTCCATGCCCAGCTCGTCGAGGAACATCTCGCGCTCCTCTTCCTCCAGCTCGGCGATCTCGGCTTCGATCTTGTTGCACACCGGCACCACGCTGGCACCTTCATTGGCGGCGATGCCACGCACGATGTCGAGGTAGGGGTTGTTCTCGAAGCCTTCCTCGCTGACGTTGGCGATGTACATGGTCGGCTTGAGGGTCAGGAAGCCGAAGCCACGCAGGATCTTGAGGTCGTCATCGCTGAGACCGAAGCTGCGCAGCGGCTGGCCTTCGGCCAGGTGCGGCTGGATACGCTCCAGCACCGCCTTGGTGGCGATGGCTTCCTTGTCGCCGCCCTTGGCGACACGGGCCAGGCGCTGGATGCTGCGCTCGACGCTGTCGAGGTCGGCCAGGGCCAGCTCGATGTTGATGGTCTCGATATCGGCGGCCGGGTCAACGTGATTGGCGACGTGGATGACGTTGTCATCCTCGAAGCAGCGCACCACGTGGGCAATGGCATCGGTCTCGCGGATGTTGGCCAGGAACTTGTTGCCCAGGCCTTCGCCCTTGGAGGCGCCGGCGACCAGACCTGCGATGTCGACGAATTCCATGGTGGTCGGAATCACCTTCTCCGGCTTGACGATCTCGGCCAGCGCATTCAGGCGAGGGTCAGGCATCGGCACGATACCGGTGTTCGGCTCGATGGTGCAGAAGGGGAAGTTCTCGGCGTCAATGCCCGACTTGGTCAGTGCATTGAAGAGAGTGGACTTGCCGACGTTCGGCAGGCCGACGATGCCGCAATTGAAACCCATGGCGCTAGATCCTGGTGTGACGTGTCGAATGGGGCGTGGCACTGATGACCGTCTCGACCGGCAGGCCCGGAGTGCGAGGGCACGGGCCATGCGAGGAGACGAGGGGACAGGCACGGTGTGAAGTCAGGCGGGAAGTGTAAGGCCTCATGCCGCCGAGGTCATCCATTGGGCGCATGTCGCGCGACAAATGATGCCTTTTGCTGCTGATCGCGTGGCGAGACGCGCGCACAAGCGAGGTGATGCGCTGAGCGAATCACCGAAATTCGGAGAGGAGTGATGCCGGGTGATGCAGAGGTTCAGTGCTTGAAGGAGTGCAGGCGATTCATGGCCCGTGCCCATTCGCCGCTGAGGGCATCCGGGAGGGTCATGACCACTTCGTCGATGGCGTCATCGATGGCCAGGCGTTCAGCCTTGCCGGGACGCCCGAGCACGAAGTTGGTCACCAGCTTGGCATTGCCGGGGTGGCCGATGCCGATACGGGCACGATGGAACGACTTGTCGTTGCCCAGTGCGCTGATGATGTCGCGAAGCCCGTTGTGCCCCCCGTGGCCGCCACCCTGCTTGTAGCGGGCGGTGCCGGGATCGATGTCCAGTTCGTCGTGGGCGACGAGCAGTTCATCCGGGGCGAGCTTGTAGAAGTTGCACAATGCGGCCACGGCCTGACCGCTGCGATTCATGAACGTCGATGGGAACAGCAGATGCAGATCCTGACCGGCGAAGATGATCTTCGCGTACTGGCCATGGAACTTGCGTTCCGGACGCAACGTGGTGTGACCGTGGCGCGCAAGAGCGTCAAGGAGCCAGACGCCGGCGTTGTGACGGGTGTCTTCGTATTCGCTCCCCGGATTACCGAGGCCGATGATCGCTTTCACTCGTGACATGCGTGTCTGGCTCCCTGATCAGAAGGCTGCGTTATTCTGCAGCGGCTTCTTCGCCTTCAGCAGTATCTTCTGCGTCAGCAGAGATGTTCGGACGAGTGACGTTGACCACAGCGGTGTCGTGATCGGCACCGTGAGACAGGGCAACGGACTCGGCGCCTTCCGGCAGAGCGATGTCGGACAGGTGCAGGGTGTGGCCAACTTCCAGCTTGGACACGTCCAGCTCCAGGTATTCCGGCAGGGCTTCCGGCAGGCAGCTGATTTCGACGTCAGTTGCCAGGATGTGCAGGACGCCGTCCTGATCCTTGACGCCGACACAGGCTTCCTGACCAGTGATGTGCAGCGGCACGTTCATGGTCAGTTTGTGGGTCGGGTCGATGCGCAGGAAGTCGATGTGAGTCAGCAGCGGCTTGAACGGGTGACGCTGCAGGTCACGGATGACGACTTTCTCGGCCTTGCCAGCAACATTCAGGGTGATGATGGAGGAGTAGAACGCCTCATCGTCAACCGCCTTGTACAGGCTCGGCTTGTCGACCATGACCGGAGTCGGGGCCTTGTCGGCGCCGTAGACGATTCCCGGCACGAAGTCGTTCGTACGACGCAGGCGGCGGCTCGCACCTTTCCCCAGGTCTTCACGAACTTCAGCATTCAGTTTGAACAGTTTCATTTTGCAGATACCTCAAGGGTCTAATGAGAATCCGGCAGCCCCCGCGACCAGAGCGCTACCGGATCCATGAGGCCGGCCCGGAGATTTCCGGGCCGGCCGCTTGTCGGCAGATGACGGATCATCTGCCGGTGTCAGTGCCTCTTCCCCGAGCAGCGGCGAGCAGGGCCCGCCGACAGGACTCAGTGGAACATGGCGCTGACGGATTCTTCATTGCTGACGCGACGGATCGCCTCGGCGATCAGGCCAGCGACTGTCAGCTGGCGGATCTTGCCGGAACGACGTGCGGTGTCGGACAGCGGGATGGTGTCGGCCACCACCACTTCGTCGAGGACGGAGTTGGTGATGTTGTCGACCGCCGGGCCGGACAGGATCGCGTGGGACGCATAGGCCACGACGCGGTTGGCGCCATGATCCTTGAGTGCCTCGCCCGCCTTGCACAGGGTGCCGGCGGTGTCGATCATGTCATCGACCAGCACGCAGGTGCGGTCCTTGATATCACCGATGATGTTCATCACCTGGGCCTGGTTGGCCTGGGGACGACGCTTGTCGATGATGGCCAGCTCGCAGTTGAGCTGCTTGGCGATGGCACGGGCACGCACCACGCCGCCCACATCCGGGGAGACGACGATCAGGTTGTCATAGTTCTGACGTTCGATGTCGTCGAGCAGGATCGGTGAGCCGTAGACGTTGTCCACCGGCACATCGAAGAAGCCCTGGATCTGGTCGGCATGCAGGTCCATGGTCATGACGCGATTCACGCCAGCCTTGACCATCATGTCCGCGACCACCTTTGCCGAGATCGGCACGCGAGCGGAGCGCACGCGGCGATCCTGACGGGCATAGCCGAAGTACGGCACGACCGCCGTGATGCGCGCCGCTGACGCACGACGCAACGCATCCACCATCAGGATCAGCTCCATCAGGTTGTCGTTGGTCGGTGCGCAGGTGGACTGCATGATGAAGACGTCCTTGCCGCGGACGTTTTCGTTGATTTCTACCGCAATCTCGCCATCGCTGAACTGACCGACGGTTGCGTGGCCCAGGCGGGTATCGAGGGCTTCAGCTACCTTGCGGGCGAGAGCGGGATTGGCATTCCCCGCGAATACCATCAGTTTTGACACGCGCAGCCACCTTTGGAGTCTTGTGGGATCTCGGGAGTGGAGAATTCCGGGTTGACCGGGAACGGCCAGGATTGGCTGGGGTACCAGGATTCGAACCTGGGAATGTCGGTACCAGAAACCGGTGCCTTACCACTTGGCGATACCCCAGCAACGTTCACTTCAACCAGTTGCTGTGCTCAGGCCGAAGCCAGAGCGGCATGAAGAGGGGAGAGATTGCAACCACGTGCCATGAAGGCGTGCCACGTCGGGCGCTCGGAGTCGAGTCGGCCCAGCACCTTGCTGGCCTGTCGTGCGTCATCGAACGCACAGAACACACAGGCGCCGGTGCCCGTCAGTCTGGCGGTGCCGAACTGGTCCAGCCAGTCCAGGGCGTCGGCGACTGCCGGGTACAAAGTGCGCACCACGACTTCGCAGTCGTTGCGGCCCCCCTGCAGTGCGCGCGCCATACTAATCGCGGGACTGGAACGTGTCAATTGCGGGTGGCCAAACACGGCGGGGGTCGCGACCTCGATGCCCGGGTGGATCACCACGAACCACGGGGTGTCCAGCGGGGCAGGTTCCAGTCGCTCACCGATGCCTTCGGCCCAGGCCGAAAAGCCGCGAACGAAGACCGGTACATCGGCCCCTAGAGTCAGTCCGAGCTCGGCCAGGGTGTCCAGGTCGAGCTCAAGTTTCCAGAGGTGATCCAGCGCCAGCAGCGTGGTGGCCGCATCACTGCTGCCACCGCCCAGGCCACCGCCCATCGGCAGCACCTTCTTCAGTCGGATATCGACACCGGGCAAGTCATTTGGGCTCGCGACCTGGCCGCGTGCGACGGCCGCTTCTCTCAGCAGGCGAGCGGCACGCATGATCAGATTGGACTCCGCGGGCACGCCTTCGATGGCCGGGGCGAGGTGAATGGCAGCGTCATCACGCAGCGTGAAGTCCAGTCGGTCACCGTGATCCAGAAACTGGAACAGTGTCTGCAGTTCATGATAGCCATCGGCGCGCTGACCGGTGATATGCAGCATGCGGTTGAGCTTGGCCGGTGCCGGCAGAGAAAGTGTCGCGGTCATCGTGTCCGTCATGGATGAGCTGGCCGGAATGCTGGCCGTGGAGAAAGAAGAGAGCGTCGGGGGCACGCTTAGAGTGCCTGCCACTGATTGACGATCAGGGTGGCGGTCAGATCGCCGTAGTAGAGTTTCATCTTGCGCGGCAGCCACAGTCCTTCGGCGCGGGTCCAATCCTGATAGTCCACCTCCCAGCCATCCTGATAAAGGGTATCGGGGAAGCCGAGGGCGTCACTCTTCAGGTCGTGCTCGCCCTTGGCTGCCACTCCGCGGACCCAGTCATCCAGAGCCCCCAGCGGCAAGGACCAGCCCAGCTGCGAGAGCATCAGGCTTTCGGCGTCCGGTGCCTGGAAGTCGCCGTCGGACGAGGAGAGGCGCACGCCCTCGGCATCACGCACCAGGGTCGTGCGGCCAGCACCCAGTGGGCCGGTGATCAGCATGTGGTAGTCATCGCCCTCCTGCTGCCAGTCAAGATTGGCGCTGTGACCTTCCTCCGGCGTGCGAATGCCGACCTTGCCTGCCAGTTGCCAGTGCGTGAGCGAATCGATCCTGTCGCTCTGCTGCTGCCAGTCACCTTCATTGCGGGTCAGGTCACCGGCGTTGTCGCTGGCCATCTGACTGGCACAGCCGCTCAGGCCCAATGTCATGGCCAGCAGGACTGGCCCCACCAGACGGCGCAACATGGCGAGGGAAAGGTGGCGTGTCCGGGGAGAGGAGAATGATGATAGGGGGAAAGAAGAGGAGGTCATGACGCGAAAGCCTTCCGGATGGCGGAATGAGAGTCGATGGGCAACCGATGGCGCCATCGGCGAGTCAGGATAATGGACTCGCCGATGGACAGAAAGTGCCGGGCTGTCCTGTCAGGGCGCATCCACGACCGGTCGCAGAGCCGGGATGCGCTGGAACAGGGCTTCCAGCTCGCTGGCCTCCTCGAAACGCTCACTGAGCTCGATGGCCAGGCTGCGTGCTTCATCCTGCTGCTCGAGTGACCACAGCACCTCGATGAGGTGTGCGCCTATCTCGGCATCCTGTTGCTGTGCCCAGGCCGCTTCCAGCGGGGGCAATGCCTGGGCGGCATCCCCGGTGAGGAAATACCCCCAGCCGAGGCTGTCGAGGATGGCAGGGTCGTTCGGCTTCAGTGCATGGGCGCGCTGAACCAGTTCGAGCGCTTCGGCGCGGCGGTCGGCATCCTCTACCAGCAGGGTGTAGCCCAGAGCGTTGTAGGCGCTGGCATTCTCGGGCTCCAGTGCAATGACCTGACGCAGGTCCTGCTCCATCTCCTCGAGACGCCCGTCATCGAGACGACGAATGCCGCGCAGGAACAGCAGGCTGGCCAGTTCGTTCTCCGTCACGGCAGCGCTTTCGCCGTCACCTTCGCTGCGTGCCCTGGTGAGTGTCTTCTGGCGAGCCTTGATGCTGCCGTCGAGCAGCTCGTCGGCGGCGGCGTAGTGTTCCTGGGCATCCAGCAGGTCGATCTCGAAGCTGAGCAATGTCATGGCGTGACGCGGATGACGCAGGCGCTCGACGGCAAGGAACTGGCGTGCCTCCTCGCTGCGATCATGCTCCACCAGCAGCTGCGCGGCGCGCGCGCGACTTGAGACGTAGCGCTCCCCATCCGGTACCTGTCGGTAATAGAGGATGGCGTTGTCGATCTCGCCGCTGGCCTCTGCCGCCAGCCCGAGCAGGGCATAGGCGGCATCCGGGACCGGCGTGTCATCAAGCAACGGCAGCAACAGACGACGAGCATCCTCGGGAGAGTCGGCGTCCAGATAGAGGCTGGCCAGTGCCAGACGCAGGCGCGGTGCGTTGGCATGGCGGCTGACAAGGTCATCAATGCGCAGGCGCGCGGCCTCGATGTCACCACCGGCAAGCTCGGTCTGGGCGGCGCTCAAGATCAAGCGACTGTCATCCGGGGCGATGGCCAGGCCACGCTCGGCCGCCTGTCGTGAGGCGCTCAGGCGGCCTGCGTCGCGCTCTATCTCGCTGCGTGCCAGCCACACTTCGGCCAGTTCGGGGAACTCGCCTTCCATCGCCATCAGGCGCCTGCGAGCGTCGGACTCATTTCCAAGCGCCGCTTCATAGAGCGCGGCGGCAATTCGCGGGCCCGGTTGCGCGGGATATTGCGCGACATGCTCCAGCAGCCGTGACAGCAGTGATTCCAGATCCGCGCCGGCATCGATGGACTGCTCCGCCAAGGTGGTCACGTTGCCGGTACCGCCGGCGGTCTCTACCGCGAGACGCTGCTCGAGCGCCGTCATCCAGTCGCCGCGCTCCACGGCCAGGCGGGCGCGGATGATGCCCGGCTCGGTCGCGGAATCATCCAGTTGTTGCCAGCGCTGGGCGGCACGCTCCAGCAGGGCAGGATTGTCGGCGTAGCGAGCGGCCAGCACGGCGCGCCGGGCCAGTTCCGGGTCATCGAAGCGGCGGCTGGCGGCCAGATACCCATCGGCGGCGCTGGGGTAGTCGCCACGCTGGCCGGCAAGCTCCGCGCCCAGCAGCTGATTGAGGCTGTTGGCATCCAGGCCACTGGTGATGGGTGGGGCGGTATCCAGCGGGTCCGGCTGAGAGGCGAAGGGAGCCTGCGTGGCCGGCGACTGGCAGCCGGCCAGACCCAGCAGCACACTGGCCAGCAGGCAGCGTGTCCAGCGGCTGTCGGCCAGCCGTGCCGTGCCCGTCAGGCGCTCGGAAGGGCTCGCGTGGGCCGCCCCGCGAGGGGAGTGTTCAGCGGCAGTCGATACGTGCATGCAACCTCGCAGTCAGCGGTGGAAGGATCTCGGCCAGTCGGCACGTTCCGGCCGGAGTCGCGCCCACGCCGTCATGAAACCCGTAAAAGGTGGCCTGGCAGCGTGTGCCTGCTGGAAATTCCGGCCCGACCTGCGCTCGGCCTCAGCAGCACACCCTGGGGATATTGATCGCTCCAGCATAACGGCTGAAGGCGGACGGGGATAGCATCGGCGGTGCCTGTCATGGAGGCAAGGGCAGCGCCTGTCCGCTCGGCGTTTCCCTGAATCAACATGGCGGACGGGAGGTGATAGCATCAGACTGCCAAGCCCATGGAAATTCCTCATCGCTGGCCGCGCCCTGCAGGCTCGCGTGATGTAGGCGCTGTGATAGAATGAGCACGCTAATTTTACGATTTCAGCCGCTTTGACAAACGAGATCTGCAAGCAGGTGGCCAGGTGCCGGCCCCTTCATTGCGGAGGTTTTCCAAGCGACAGCCGCCTGTCCTCGATGCGAGCCCTGCCGGCCAGACCCTGACGACTGACTGACTCCATGACCCTTCTTGCCCTTGGCATCAATCATCGCACCGCCGCCGTCGATGTCCGCGAGCGCGTTGCCTTCACGCCGACACAGCTCGAGGCTGCGCTGGCCGAGCTGAAGCGTCTGCCGGAAGTTTCCGAGGCGGCGGTGCTCTCGACCTGCAATCGCACGGAACTTTACTGTGTGACAGAGGACGGTGCGCGCTCGGTTCTCGCATGGTTGAGCCGATACCATGGCCTGCCCGCAGAAGAGCTTGAGCGCTGCAGCTATCAACATCTCGGTGAGGAGGCGGTCCGCCACCTGATTCGCGTGGCGGTCGGCCTGGACTCCATGGTGCTGGGCGAGCCGCAGATTCTCGGTCAGCTCAAGGATGCCTATCAGTTCGCCCGCGGTACCGTCGGTCTCGGGGGGGAACTGGAGCAGCTCTTCCAGCATATCTTCCAGGTCGCCAAGCAGGTGCGTACCGAGACGGGAATCGGTGAGAACCCCGTCTCGGTGGCCTATGCCGCGGTCAGCATGGCGAGCCATATCTTCGATGACTTCTCGCGAGCCAATGCGCTGCTCATCGGGGCGGGAGACACCATCGAGCTGGTGGCGCGCCACCTCAAGGAAGCGGGCATCGCCAACCTGTGCATCGCCAACCGTACCGTGTCGCGCGCCCAGTCGCTGGCCGATGAGCTGGGCGGGACCGCCATCGGCTTGGAAGGCATTCCGCATGCCCTCGAGAATGCCGATATCGTGATAGCCTCCACCGCCGCTCAGCTGCCGATCCTCGGCAAGGGCATGGTGGAGCGTGCGCTCAAGAAACGCCGTTACAAGCCGGTCTTCATGGTCGATATCGCCGTGCCGCGCGATATCGAACCGCAGGTCGGGGATCTCGATGATGTCTTCCTTTATACCGTGGATGATCTGCAGGAAGTCATCGAGGAGAACCGTCGTCATCGCCAGCTGGCGGCTGCCCAGGCCGAAGAGCTGATCCGGCAGGGTGTCAGTGCCTGGCAGCACCGCAAGCGGGTGCGCAGTGGCGGAGAAGTCATCAAGCGTTATCGTAGCCACGGCGAGCAACTGCGTGCAGAGTGCGAGGCACAGGCGCTGGCCGAGCTTGATCAGGGCCGTGACCCGCAGGAAGTCGTGGCGCAACTGGCCCGTCAGTTGGCCAACCGCTTCATGCATCACCCGACCCTGGCGCTGCGTCAGGCGTCAGGCGACGATCGACAGGATATTCTTCAGACGGCGCAGGAGCTGCTGCTCGCGCCGGTTGATTCATCACAGGACCCTTCATGAAAGACAGCCTCATCACCAAGCTCGACACCTTCCATGACCGCTTCGAGGAGATCTCCGCCTTGCTGTCGGAGCCTGAAGTGATCGGGGATCAGGCCCGCTTCCGTGACCTGTCGCGGGAGTATGCCGAGCTTGAGCCATTGATCGAGGCATGGCAGCGCCATCGCGCCTTGAAGGAAGATCGCGAGGCCGCCCTCGGCATGTGCGATGACAGCGACGCCGAGATGCGCGAGATGGCACGTGAGGAAGTCCGCGAGAGCGATGCGGCGCTTGACGTGCTGGAGGCAGAGATCACCCAGCTGTTGATCCCGCGGGACCCGGATGATGGGGCCAACGTCTTCCTTGAAGTGCGTGCCGGCACCGGCGGTGACGAGGCGGCGCTGTTCGCGGGGGACCTGTTCAAGATGTATTCCCGCTACGCCGAGCTCAAGGGCTGGAAGGTCGAGACCGTCAGCGCAAGCCACGGTGAGCATGGTGGCTTCAAGGAAGTCATCGCCCGCGTCAAGGGCGAGGGGGTCTACTCGCGCCTCAAGTTCGAATCCGGTGCGCACCGCGTGCAGCGCGTGCCTGCCACGGAATCCCAGGGCCGCATCCATACGTCCGCCTGTACCGTGGCGGTGATGCCTGAGGCCGATGAGGTCGGGGACATCGACATCAATCCGGCCGACCTGCGAGTGGATACCTACCGCAGTTCCGGGGCCGGGGGGCAGCACGTCAACACCACCGATTCGGCGATTCGCATCACCCACCTGCCCACCGGTGTGGTCGTGGAGTGCCAGGACGAGCGCAGTCAGCACAAGAACCGTGCGCGCGCCATGTCGTTGCTGGCAGCGCGACTCAAGCAGGCCGCGGTGGACAGCCAGGCACAGGCGACTTCCGATGCCCGTCGCAAGCTGGTGGGCTCCGGTGATCGCTCCGAGCGCATCCGCACCTACAACTTCCCCCAGGGGCGTCTGACCGATCACCGTATCAATCTGACGCTCTACAAGCTCAATGAAGTGATCGCCGGTCAGCTGGACGAGGTGATCGAGCCGCTGGTCGTCGAATATCAGGCAGACCAGCTGACGGCACTGCAGGAGCAATGAGGTGAGAATCGATGTCACGTTGGCAGCCGCGGCTGCCCGTCTGAGTGAGTCGGGCAGCGAATCTCCGCGTCTGGATGCTGAGCTGCTGCTGGGAGAGGTGATGGGGCGCGATCGCACCTGGTTCTATACCTGGGGGGATCGCGATCTCGAGACGGAAGCGGGCGCCGAGGGCGTGGCACGCTTCGAGGCGCTGCTGGCACGCCGAGCCGAAGGACACCCCGTCGCCCACCTGCTTGGCCGCCGTGAGTTCTATGGCCTGATGCTGCGCTGCTCTCCTGCCACCTTGATTCCGCGCCCGGATACCGAAGTGATGGTGGAGTGCGCGCTGGAGCTGGCCGAGGCGCCCGAAGGCACGCTGCTGGATCTCGGCACCGGCACCGGCGCCATCGCGCTGGCCTTCGCTCGTCATCGTCCGCAGTGGCAGGTGCTGGGGGTGGACCTCATCGAGGAGGCCGTGCAGCTTGCGCGTGACAATGCCGAGCATCTCGCGATTCCCAACGTCGAATTCCGGCGCAGTGACTGGTTCTCCGCCGTTCCCGAGACCGGCTTTGCGCTGGTGACCGCCAATCCGCCTTACCTGGCCGATGATGACCCGCACCTGGCACTGGGTGACGTGCGTTTCGAGCCGCGCTCGGCACTGGTGGCGCGCCAGCAGGGGCTGGCAGACTTCCTGCATCTGATCGAGGCCGCGCCCCGCCATCTGGCCGCGGGCGGTCATCTGATGCTCGAGCATGGCCTGGCCCAGGGCAAGGAAGTGCGCGAGGCGCTGCGCGCCGGTGGTTTTCTGGAAGTGGAAACGCTGGAAGACCTCGGTGGGCGAGAGCGCATCACGCTGGGGCGCATTGGCTGACGCCTCCCCGGCGGGCGGGAATGCAGGCCGGCTCGGACTTGCCAGAGGAAACCCCTGCTTTCAGTGGAGCCTGCGTGGAATCCTCGTCGCAGGCCTGCCTGTGCGGGCGTATCTCCTGTCGGGCGGGTATGGTAGTAATAAGCGATGCATGACTGGAAAGGTCGCCTGATTACCCCCGCGTTCTCGGGTTGCCTGACTGCACGAAAGACAGGAGTAAGGATGATCCTGCTGCAAGTCACCCTGCTGGGAAAACTATTATAATGAAAGCGAAATCACGTTCTCTGGACCGCATTGACCTCAAGATCCTGCGCTGCCTGCAAGAAAATGCGCGCATTTCCTATGTCGACCTCGCCTCCGAGGTGGGACTCTCCACCACTCCCTGTCTGGAGCGAGTCAAACGCCTCGAGCGTGCCGGCATCATCCGTGGCTACAAGGCCGTGCTGGACCCCAAGGCGCTCAAGGCCAATCTGCTGGTCTTCGTCGAGATCAGCCTCGAGACCCAGTCACCCTCCGTCTTCGATGAATTCCGCCGTGCCGTCTCCAAGCTGCCGCAGATCCAGGAGTGTCATCTGGTCTCGGGGCAGTTCGATTACATCCTCAAGTGCCGGATTCCGGAAATGTCCGCCTATCGGCAGTTGCTCGGGGATGTGGTGCTGACGCTGCCCGGGGTCAAGGAATCCAAGAGCTATGTGGTGATGGAAGAGGTCAAGGAGCAGTTCTCGCTGCATGTGCCGGACATCGAGGATCTCGACGCCAAGTGACGAGCCCCTGATGCCAGCGGCAGGGCTCAGGGTTTAGAGCTCAGAACTCAGGCCCAGGCCCGGCGGCCGGCCAAAGCACTCACTTCATTCACAGACAGACGGCTCACCTTCCATGCAAGATTCGCAACTGCTGCGCTATTCGCGTCAGATATTGCTCCCTCAGGTCGATATCGCGGGTCAGCAACGATTGCTGGCCGCGCGGGTGCTGGTGATCGGGGCTGGCGGTCTGGGGTGCCCGGCGGCGCTCTATCTGGCGGCAGCCGGTATCGGCACGCTGGTGCTGGCCGATGATGACCATGTCGAGCTCTCCAATCTGCAACGTCAGATCGCCCACGGAGAGGCGGACATCGACCAGCCCAAGGCGCGCTCGCTCGCCAGCTCGGTGTCGGCGATCAATCCCGACACCGAGGTGATCGCCCTGTCCGAACGCCTTCAGGGCGAGGCGCTGGCCGAGCAGGTCGCCGCCGCGGACGTGGTGCTTGATTGTACTGACCGTTTCAGTTCGCGCTTCCCGATCAACGCCGCCTGCGTGGCGGCAGGCACGCCGCTGGTGTCAGGTGCCGCGATTCGTTTCTCCGGCCAGCTGGCGGTGTTTGATCGCCGTGAGGCAGATGCGCCGTGTTACGGCTGCCTGTATTCGCCGGAAGAGCAGGGCGATGAAGAGCTGACCTGTGCCGAGAGCGGGGTCATCGCGCCGTTGGTCGGCATCATCGGGGCCTTCCAGGCGCTGGAAGCGCTCAAGCTGATCAGTGGTGCCGGGCATGTGCATCGAGGGCTCGCCACCTTCGATGGCCTGACCGGTGAGTGGCGACGCATGGGGCTCAAGCGTGACCCCGCCTGTCCGGTATGTCGTCGCTCGACATGACATGAGTGGAGCACTCCCCGAGCACCCTTCACGCCAATGCGTGGAGGGTCTGTCACCAAGCCCCGCAGCCTCTCAGGCTGCGGGGCTTTTGCTTTTCTGATCTCAAAAGCCTGACGCTGATGACCTCAGGGGCGTGCGCCATTGTGGGGCGTAAAAGGGGGGGCAAGGCGGTACGTGTTGAAAATTTATACCTCGCGGGGCAATCAATATGCAGTATTTGCCGTTGACGTGTGGTAAATAACGCAAATATTCCCCGGGTCGGTGAATAAACTCAACAGTGGCGGGTAAGGAGGGGCATGGTCGGCTGCAGATCAGGCGCGACAGACGAGCCGCGGCGAGACCGCCAGGAAGCGCAGCGTGGGCGTGATGACATCCGCTCCTACTACCGGGCCAGTCAGCGTGTGACGCTTGCACCCTGTCCACCGTTGGCCGGGGAACGGCGCGCTGATGTCTGCGTGATCGGCGGCGGTATCACCGGCTGCTCAGCGGCTCTGCATCTCGCTGAGCGTGGCTATTCGGTCATCCTGCTGGAGGCGCGCGGCATCGGCTTCGGGGCTTCGGGACGCAGTGGCGGCCAGATCCTGCCGGGACTTGGCACCGACATCGCCACGGTCGAGAAGGCTCTCGGCCGTGAGCAGGCGCATGCCATCTGGGAGATGAGTCGCGAGTCGGTTCGTCTCACCACCGCACTGATCGAGAAGCACCGGATCCCCTGTGATTATACCCGCGGCTATCTGCATGCTGCCGTCAAGCCGCGACATGTGCGCGAATTGCAGGAATTTCAGGCGCGCATGGCACGCGATCATGACTACCATGCATTGCAGTGGTTGCAGGGGGATGCCCTGCGAGCGCGAGTCGTTACCGATGCCTATCCCGGGGCGCTGCATGATGGAGAGGGTGGCCATCTGCATCCGCTGAATTACACCCTCGGGCTTGCGCGTGCTGCTCAGCGGGCAGGGGTCACGATCTGTGAACAGAGTCCTGTGCTCAAGCTCGAGCATGGCCGAAGTGGCAGTGGCATCGTCGCCAATGGCTCCGGTGGGCAGGCAGAGCGTGCGCGTGTGCATACCGCGCAGGGCAGCGTGAGTGCCGAGTTTGTGGTGGTGGCGACCAACGCCTATCTCGATGGCCTGGTCCCGCGGCTGGATGAGCGCATCATGCGCGTCGCCAATTATATCGTGGCCACCGAACCGCTCAGCGAAGCACAGGTCGCGCAGGTGTTGCCGGGCAATGATGCCCTTTCCGATGCCAACTTCGTGCTCGACTACTACCGTCTCTCTGCTGACAGGCGCCTGCTCTACGGGGGGGAGGTGAGCTATACCGGACGAGAGCCGCGCCACCTCAAGACGCGCATGGACGGCAAGATTCGCCGTCTGTTTCCGGCGCTTGACGGGGTGGGGATCGATTACCGCTGGGGGGGTGACGTGGCCATCACCATGAATCGGGCACCGGACTTCGGGCGTCTTGCCCCGAATGTCTATTACGCCCAGGGGTACTCGGGACATGGCATGTCGCTTGCAGGGCTGGCGGGCAAATTGATCGCCGAGACGATTGCCGGCCAGGCGGAACGTTTTGACGTCTTTGCCGCCATGCCCCACCGCGCCTTCCCGGGTGGACACTGGTTGCGAACTCCTCTGCTGGTCCTGGCGACCAGCTTCTACACGCTGCGTGATCGGCTCTAGGCCGAAGCCATGATGAAGGTGCTGCACATTTGACATCGTTGATCATCCCGACAGCCCATGAGCGGGAAACGACTGGTGAGTAATCGCAAGGGAGGCGCGATGAGCGCAGTGGACAGCAACGAGGGTATGGCGCCTGAGCGAGACACGAGAGAGTCGTCGGAGGCTGGCCAGCCCCGGTTCCAGTGCCGTGCCGCGTCATCCATTCAGCTCAAGGGACTGCACAAGCGCTTCGGCAACGAGGTGGCGGCGCTTGATGGTGTGGATCTCGCCATTCAGCCCGGCGAGTTCTTCACGCTATTGGGGCCTTCCGGGTGTGGCAAGACGACGCTTCTGCGCATTCTGGCGGGGCTGGAAGCATTGGATGAGGGGCAGGTGGTGATCGGCGGGCGCGATGTCACCGACGTACCGCCGCATCAGCGCAGCGTCAATACGGTCTTCCAGTCCTATGCGTTGTTCCCGCATCTCAGCGTGCGTGACAACCTCGCCTTCGGTCTGCGCATGCAGGGCATGCCGAGTGGCGAGCGCGAGGCAAAGGTCGCCGAGATGGCCGAGTTCATCAAGCTGGGGAGTCTGGTCGATCGCCGGGTCGACCAGCTTTCAGGTGGTCAGCGCCAACGTATCGCGCTGGCGCGGGCGCTGGTCTGCGAGCCGGATGTGCTGCTGCTGGATGAACCGCTGTCGGCGCTGGATGCCGGGCTGCGCAGTCAGATCCAGATCGAGCTGCTGCGTCTGCAGAAGCGCCTTGGCATGACATTCGTGTTCGTCACCCATGATCAGCAGGAAGCGATGGTGATGTCGGACCGCATCGCGGTGCTCGACAGCGGCAGCATCCAGCAGGTGGGGACGCCGCGCGAGATCTATGAATGCCCGGTCAATGCCTTCGTGGCGCGTTTCATGGGGCATGCCAATCTGTTCGAGATCACGGCTCGCGATGACAGCTGCGATGACGCCGTCCGGCTGACCACGCCGCTGGGCATGCTGACGGCGCAGGCACCGGGCAGCGGCGGGTTGCTGCTGCTGCGCCCCGAGACGCTGGATCTGCGCCGGCGTCCCGCCAGCGAATTCGAACGCTACGACGTGCTGGAAAATCATCTGCCGGGCCGAGTACAGGAGCGACTGTACCGCGGTAGCCATGCCGAATATCGCGTGGAGGTGGCGGGTGTCACCTTGCAGGTGGTGGTCAACAATCGGGGCGGCCAGTTGCCTGACGTGGGAGACCACGTCGATGTGGTGGTGGCCGCGCAAGACCTGATCACGCTGGAGGCATGACGATGGCCTATCACGGGAGCTTGCCCACGGCACGCAGTCGCGCGGTGGTGGCCGAGTCACGCCACCTGCTGTTGACGGTCGCCCCCGGCGCGCTGTGGATCATCATCTTCCTGGTGCTGCCCAGTCTCTATCTGATGAGCGTGGCCTTCATGAGCAATGGCCCCTATGGCTTGCCGGAGATGCCCTTGTCGCTGACCTCGTTTACGCAGCTGGCGGGTCAGGGCTTTCTCGGCTGGAGCCCGGGCAACCTCATGACGCTGGGGCGTTCGCTGTGGCAGACCGTGCTTTCCACCGTGCTGGTGGTGCTGGTGGCGTATCCGATCGCCTATCACATCTCGCAGGCAGACCAGCGCTGGCGGCCGATCATGCTGCTGGCGGTAGTCGTGCCGTCCTGGACCAATCAGGTCATCCGCACCTTTGGCTGGATGAACCTGCTGGCGCCGGGCACGCCGATGGCGGAGCTGGCCGAGGCCATGGGCATGATCGCGCCCAACATGGGGCTCTATCCGTCCAATTTCGCGGTCACGCTGGGGCTGGTCTACAACTTCCTGCCCTTCATGGTGCTGCCGCTGTATGCCGCTTTCGAGAAGCTCAATCTCTCGCTGGTGGAAGCGGCGCAGGATCTCTACGCCTCGCCGCTCAAGGCCTTCTGGCATGCGGTATTCCCCCAGACGTTGCCGGGTCTGCTGGCGGGGGTGGTGCTGGTGGCGATCCCGGCGTTCGGCATGTACGTGATTCCGGAACTGCTCGGCGGTGGCAAGGGCATGATGCTGGGCAATCTGGTCGCCAATCAGTTCTCCGGCAGTGCCAACTGGCCACTGGGGGCGGCGGGGGCGATCCTGATGTTGATCGCGACCTTCATCGGACTCTATGCCATGCGTCGCATCGGCAGGCGCCTGGGTGGCGGTGAAGAGGTGGTGATATGACGCGCGGCGGACTTCACAAGGGATTGCGGGGCTTCTGGTGGCTGACGCTCGGTTTTCTGTATCTGCCGCTGATCGTGGTGATGCTGTTCTCCTTCAATGCCTCCAACAGTGCCGCCAGCTTCACCGGCGTGTCACTGCGCTGGTATCGGCGCCTGCTGGGCAATGACGCGATTCTGTCGGCGCTGGGCAATTCGCTGTGGCTGGCGGTGGTCTCGTCACTGCTGGCGCTGATGATCGGCACGCTGATCGGCTATGGAATGTATCGCCATCGTCACCGCAAGCTGGGGTGGCTGATCGTGTTGATCTATCTGCCCATCGTGTTGCCGGACATCGTGTTCGGGATCTCAGAAATGACCTTCTTCGTCAAGATCAATGAGTTGACCGGGCTGCTGTCACCGGGGCTGGGCACCATGATCATCGCGCATGTCACCTTCCAGATTCCCTTCGTGGCGCTGATCGTCTATTCACGCTTCGTCGGTCTGGATCCGACATTGTTCGAGGCAGCCAAGGACCTCTATGCCACGCCGCGCCAGCGCGTGCAGTTCTTCATGTTGCCGACCCTGAAGCCGGCGTTGATCTCGGGCTTCCTGCTGTCCTTCACGCTGTCGCTGGATGACTTCGTGATCAGCTTCTTTACCGCCGGACCGGAGAGCGCCACCTTGCCGATCTACATCTGGAGCGCGATACGCAAGGGCGTGACACCGGAGATCAATGCCATCGCCACCCTGATGATGGCGGTGGTCGCCCTGGCGGCGATCGTGAGTCTTGCGCTGTCACGCCGGCGCAGCGCTTCATGATTTCGCTGGAGGATCACTCGTCGTACCCCGCCCCTGACCAGGCAGGCATGCCGGTATCGGGGGCGGGCATTCACCACCTCTCTCATCGACTGAACGGAGCATCACAATGACAACTCACACGCTGCGTCTCGCGGTCGCCATCGGCAGTCTGCTGCTGGCAGGCGCCGCCCAGGCTGAAGACAGGAAGCTGTATCTCTTCAACTGGACCCAGTACATGGACCCGGAGATTATCACCGCCTTTGAAGAGGCCTTCGATGTCGAGGTGGTCGAGAATTATTACAACTCCCTGCCGGAAATGCTGGCCAAGCTGAATGCCGGCGGGGTGTCCCAATACGATATCATCGTGCCGTCCAATTACTACGTGCCGCGCCTGATCAACACCGGCCTGGTCCAGAAGATCGACAAGACGAAAGTGCCCAACCTGGCCAATGTCGATGCGCAGTTCAAGGACCCGAGCTTTGACCCGGGAGCCAACTACACCGTCCCGTATCAGTGGGGAGTCACCGGGCTGGTCTACAACGCCAGCACGTTCAAGGATGCCCCCAAGAGCTGGTCACTGCTGTTTGATCCCGCCGTCAATGCCTCATATCCGTTCAGCCTGATGGGCGATGGCCAGGTCAGCATGGGGGCGGCCTGTGCCTATCTCGGTCATGGCTATGACTGTACCGGCATGGATGCCTGGCGTGAGGCGGCCAGATTGCTGATCGAGACCAAGCATCGCGACAACTTCAGCGGCTTCTCCGATGGCACGCCGGCCCTGCAACAGCTGGCACGCAAGGTCACGCATGGTGCGCTGTCCTACAACGGCGACTATCTGTTCTATCTGGACGAGAATCCGGAGTCCTTCGCCGATATCAAGTACATGATTCCGGATGAAGGTGCCGAGAAGTGGGTCGATTCGATGATGATTCCCGCCAAGGCGCCGCATCCTGAGCTGGCACACGCCTTCATCAACTTCCTTCTGGACGCCAAGGTCGGCGCGCAGTTGTCCAACTACAACTACTACGCCAGCCCCAATGCCGCCGCCAGGCCGTATCTGGATGAGGTGCTGACCCAGCCACCGATCCAGCCCTCTGAGGATGACATGGCGCGTCTGCATTTCTCGCCGAGTCTCTCCGGTGAGCAGTTGCAGATCTTCCAGCAGTTATGGTCGGAAGTGCAGGCTCGTTGAGTCGGCGTCTCGTCGATCGCGGGCATCTCGTCATTGACCGCAGGCGCTGCCTGCGGTGTTCAAGGAAGGTGTTATGAGTGTCAATCACGTGGGTCACGAGCAGCCGGGCCATGAAGATGATGACGCGATCCTGCAGGAATGGTTCGCCGCTCACGGTATCACCGAGGTGGAATGTCTGGTCACGGATCTGACCGGCATTCTCAAGGGCAAGATCATGCCTGCGCGCAAGTACCTCAATGGCGGGCGGCCACGCCTGCCGGATTCGCTGTTCATCCAGACCGTCACGGGAGGCTATCCGGATGATGAAGACAGCCGCTTCTGGAATCCGGCCGAACAGGACATGCAGCTGATTCCGGACGTGAACGCGCTCTATCTGGTGCCGTGGGCGGAAGATCCCACCGCACAGGTCATCCACGATTGCTATTACCTGAATGGTGAGCCGGTCGAGCTGTCGCCACGCTATGTGCTCAAACGGATACTGGCATTGTATGCCGAACAGGGCTGGCAGCCGGTGGTGGCGCCGGAGGCCGAGTTCTATCTGGTCAAGACCAATACCGACTCCGATTATCCGCTGGAACCGCCCATCGGCCGCAGCGGTCGGCAGGAGAGCAGCCGTCAGTCCTTCTCCATCGATGCGGTCAATGAATTCGATCCGCTGTTCGAGGAGATGTATGACTACTGCGAGGCGATGGGGCTGGATCTCGACACCCTGATCCATGAAGAGGGAGCGGGGCAGATGGAGGTCAATTTCGAGCATGGGGATGCTCTTTCTCTCGCCGACCAGGTGGTGATGTTCAAGCGCACCCTGCGGGAGACGGCGCTGCGACATGGCATGTACGGGACCTTCATGGCCAAGCCGATGGCCTATCAGCCGGGCAGTTCGATGCATATTCACCAGAGCCTGGTGGATGTCGAGTCAGGCAATAACCTGTTTGCCGATGCGTCGGGTCAGCCGAGCACGCTGTTCCGTCACTTCATCGGGGGCCTGCAGACCTATCTGCCCGCCGCGATGCCGTTCTTCGCCCCCAACGTCAATTCCTATCGGCGTCTGATGCGCAATGACACCAGTGGCTCCGCACCCATCAATGTCGAGTGGGGCCTGGACAACCGCACCGTGGGCCTGCGGGTGCCGGTATCGGACGCGGCGGGTACGCGGGTCGAGAATCGCCTGGCGGGCGCCGATGCCAATCCCTATCTGGTGATGGCGGCTTCGCTGGCGTGTGGCTATCTGGGAATGATGGAGCGGATCGAGCCGCGCCCTCCGGTGGTCGGCTCGGCCTGGGAGGGCGGCAATACCCTGCCGGACGATATCGGCCCGGCACTCGATGCTCTGCATGCCTGTACGCCGTTGGCCAACATCCTCGGTGAGCGCTTCGTGAAGAGTTATCTGGCCGTCAAGCGTGCCGAGCATGGGGAATACTTCCAGGTCATCAGCTCCTGGGAGCGTGAGCACCTGCTGCTGCGTGTCTAGACCCCCTGCGGTACGCCAACGGATACCGGGAGGCCACGACATCCGTCGTGGCCTCCCGAGGTTCAGGGGAATAGGCGGGCGGAAGAAGGGTGGTCGTCAGTGAGGGGCATGACGCGTCAGTCCGGCGCTCATGGTGTGTATCTGCAAGATGTCTTGTTCGCAGGTTGATCTGGTCTACCACAAGGATGCTGTCATGAGTGCCACTACCCCCCTGGAGCCTGCCGCCTCCTGGTATGCCGCTTCCGCCAATGCCGCCCCCGAGCGCCGGCCGTTGTCCGGTGAGGTCAGCTGCGATGTCTGCGTGGTCGGCGCTGGCTTCACGGGAATCTCGGCGGCACTGCACCTGGCCGAGCAGGGACTCAAGGTGATGGTGCTGGAGGCTGCTTGCGTGGGGTATGGGGCCTCGGGTCGCAATGGCGGGCAGATCGTCAACAGTTACAGTCGCGACATGGACGTGATCGAGGCGCGCTTCGGCGCACGGACGGCGCAGGCATTGGGCGACATGGCCTTTGAGGGCAATCGCATCATTCGGGATCGCATCGCTGACTATGCCATCGACTGCGATCTGCGCGACGGCAACCTCTTTGCCGCCTGCAACGCTCGTCAGCTCAAGGGACTCAAGGAGCACAAGGCCCTCTGGGAGCGCTATGGCAATACCAGTCTCGAATTGCTGGAAGGGGATGCCTACCAGCGTGAAGTGAGCGCCGAAGGGTATACGGGCGCCTTGGTCGACCACTCCGGCGGCCATCTCCACCCGCTCAATCTGGTGCTGGGCGAGGCCGCGGCCTTCGAGTCCCTCGGCGGGGTGATCTTCGAACATAGCCCGTTGGTGAGTCTCGAGCATGGCAGTCCGGTCGTGCTCAGGACGGCCGCTGGCGCCATCCGGGCCGAGCGTGTGGTGATGGCGGGCAATGCCTATCTTCACGGCGTGCTGCCGGAGCTCGAGGGCAAGTCGATGCCCTGCGGCACGCAGATCATCGCCACCGAGCCGTTGGCGGATGACGTGGCGCGCGGGCTGCTGCCCAATGGCATGGCGGTGGAGGACTGCAACTATCTGCTGGATTACTACCGCCTGACTCGCGACAACCGTCTTCTCTTCGGGGGCGGTGTCAACTACGGCGGTGAAGACCCCGCCGATATCGAGGCCCTGATTCGGCCCAAGCTGCTCAAGGTCTTCCCGCAGCTGGCCAGTGTCAGGATCGACTATGCCTGGAGCGGAACCTTCCTGATGACGCTCAATCGACTGCCGCAGTTCGGCGTGCTCAATGACAATGTCTATTACGCCCAGGGGTATTCCGGGCATGGCGTGACCTGCAGTCACCTCGCCGGACGACTGATCAGCGAGGTGATGAGGGGGCGTGAGGGTCGCTTCGATGCCTTCGCGAACCTGCCGCATCTGCCGTTCCCCGGGGGGCGACTGTTGCGAGTGCCGCTGTCTGCCGTGGGAGCCTGGTACTACCAGACACGCGACAGGCTCGGCCTCTGACGCATCCGAAGCGGAAGGCAGGGCCGGCAAGCGCGCTCCGGCCGGAATGCCCACTGCGCAAGCGTGTCCGGGGTGAGGCGCCTCAGATGCTGCGCAGGTACCAGTCGTATTCCAGACGGCTGATGATCTGCATCGCGGCCTCGCGCTCCGCCCGGCGACCGGCAATGAAGACATTCAGGAAGCGCTCGCTGAAAGCGGCCGTGAGGGGAGCGCTTTCCTCCAGCAGCGTCAGGGCCTCGGGCCAGCTGTTGGTCAGGCTGGGCTCGAACTGATCATAGGCATTGCCGGTCACCGGCGCACCCGGGGAGATCCGATGGGTGATGCCATGGATGATGGAGGCCAGCAGCGTCGCCAGCAGCAGGTAGGGATTGACGTCAGCCCCGGCGACCCGATGCTCCAGCCGACGCGCCTCATTGGGGCCGGAGGGAATGCGGATGGCGACCGAGCGGTTGTCGAATCCCCAGGTGGGCGCCATCGGTACGTACAGGCCCTGCTGGAAACGGCGGTAGGAATTCAGGTTGGGGGCAAACAGCGCCATGGAGGCGGGCATGAGTTCCAGCAGGCCGCCGATGGCGTGACGCAGGGTCTCGGTGCCCAGAGGATTCTCGCCGGGGTCTGCGAAGACATTGTGTCCATCGCGGTCCACCAGGCTCAGGTGCGCATGCATGCCATTGCCGGCTTCATCACCGTACGGCTTGGCCATGAAGGTCGCGTCGAAGCCATGACGCAGGGCGACACCCTTGATCAGGCGTTTGAGCAGGACGGCGCTGTCACAGGCCTTCATGACGTCGTCGAGATGAATCAGGTTGATCTCGAACTGACCCGGGGCGCACTCCTTGAGCGCGGTATCCAGCGGCAGCTGTTGGATGCGTGCGGCATCCTGGATCTCTTCCAGAAAGTCGGCATATTCATCCAGCTCTCCGATGGAGTAGAGCTGGCTTTCCGTGGCGCGCTCACCCGTGAGCGGAGAGCAGGGCGGCTGCACCATGCCCAGGTCATCGCGCTCACGATCCACGAGATAGAACTCCAGTTCCAGCGCGACGACGGCGGTCAGCCCCATCCCGGCCAGAATATCGACCTGTTTCTGCAGCTGATTGCGGGGGTCCGCGAAGAAGGGGCCGTCCCTGTCATCGCGCATGTTCATCAACAGCTGGCCTTGCTTGCCGCCGCGCAGCCAGGGGGCTGGCATCAAGGTGCCGGGGATCGGGCGGCAGACCTGATCCCCATCCCCGGTCTCCAGGCCCAGACCGGTCTCTTCGATGGTGTTGCCGGCGATATCGATCGCGAAGACGGAGCCTGGCAGGTTGATGCCCTGCTCGTAGGCCTTTTCCAGATTCTCGCGCGGGATACGCTTGCCGCGCTGGATGCCGCTGATATCACTGATCAGCAGGTCGATGCTCTCGATTTCCGGATGGCGGTCCAGAAACTCTCTGGCCTCATCGACGTGAAGGCTGTTCATGGGGGGTCCTGTGAGCGGGTGGTGGCACATCATATATCGCCACGCCATCCCGTGTTGTCAAATAATTCACAGCGCTTACCCGTTGCACCCTCGAGGCAGTATCATCGGCTGAGGCGCTTTATTTCGATCTCTATCCCGTGGTTTACCTTTGCTTGAGATTGCCTTCGTGCCTGATTGGCAAGGATGTCAGTTCAATCGATGTTGAATAAAACATACCAAATGACCGGGGTGCATGAGCGGCCCCTGAAGGAGAATCCATGACGTCTCGCCCTCTGGTGGGTGTGATCGCCTGCCGTCGCACGATTGAAGGCCATCCGGCGCACATGGTGACTGACAAGTACGTCAGTGCCCTGCGCGAATTCGGACTGGAGCCACTGGTGATCCCGGTATGGGAAGACGTCATGGCTGACTCGGCCAGAGCGCTGCTGGCGCGACTGGATGGGTTGCTGCTGACGGGCAGCTATTCCAACGTGCACCCGGCGCGGTATGGCGAGGCCATCGCGCCGGAGAATACCTACGAAGACACGGCACGAGATGCGTCAGCCATGGCCTGGGTACCGCTGGCGCTCGAGTTGCAACTGCCGTTGCTGGGTATCTGTCGCGGCTTTCAGGAGCTGAACGTCGCCTTCGGTGGCAGCTTGCATCAGGCGGTGCAGAACGTGCCCGGCTTGAGGGATCATCGTGAGCCCGAGGGCGATCTCGACGTGCAGTTCGCCCCCTCCCATGGCATCAGCATCCTGCCGGGCGGGCGGCTGGCCGAGTTGTACGCCGCGCCTGAGGCGCGGGTCAATTCCGTGCATCAGCAGGGAATCGCGCGGCTGGGCGAGGGGCTGCGTGTCGAAGCGGTCGCTCCGGATGGTCTGGTGGAGGCGATCTCGATCATCGCAGCGGGAGCCTTCACGCTGGCGGTGCAATGGCACCCCGAATGGAAGCCACGTCAGCACCCGCTGTATCAGGCGATTCTGGAAGGATTTGCCGCGGCCTGTCGGGACAGGTCCAGGCAAGCATCATCCGTTCAGGAGACACCTCGTCAGCCGTCGTGAAGATGACGACGAAGCCGCGTCCCGCGCGCCTGCAGACGCTGCAGGATGACATGGTGCGGGCTGCCTCTCCTGCGTTCTCGTGTGACCTGCCCCCTCTTACCTGACTTCGGAATCCTGATCATGAGCCGTCCCCGGACATTGACCGATTGGCAGGCGCTCGCCGCCCGTCTGACGCCGCAACTGCAAGGCAATGCCTTCATCAACGATGACTTCGTGCCGGCGGTCAGCGGCGAGACCTTCGAGTGCCTCAATCCGGCCACTGGGAAACGATTGGCGAAGGTGGCCAGCTGTGACGGCGCCGATGCCGAGATCGCCGTCCGGCATGCGCGCGCCGCCTTCAAGAGGGGTGTCTGGTCGCGCATGGCGCCTGTCGAGCGCAAGGGCGTGCTGCTCAGGCTGGCGGACCTGATGGAGAGACACCAGGATGAGCTGGCGCTGCTGGATACCCTCGACATGGGCAAGCCGATCACCAGCGCGCTGGATGATGTGGCGGGAGCGATCGGTTCGATCCGCCATCAGGCCGAGTCCATCGACAAGCTGTACGGCGAGGTCGCGCCGACCGGCGAGCAGGTGCTGGGGCTGGTGCTGCGCGAGCCGCTGGGGGTGGTGGCCTCCATCGTGCCGTGGAACTTCCCGCTGATGATGACGGCCTGGAAGGTCGCGCCGGCGCTGGCCGCGGGCAACAGTGTCATCCTCAAGCCGTCGGAGAAGTCACCACTGTCAGCGCTGCGTCTGGCGGCACTCGCACGTGAGGCAGGTATCCCGAGTGGCGTCTTCCAGGTGTTGCCGGGCTTCGGGCATACCGTCGGGCGTGCGCTGGCCCTGTCGATGGACGTCGAGTGTCTGGCCTTCACCGGTTCCACCGCCGTCGGCAAGCAGCTGATGCAGTATGCCGGACAGTCGAACCTGAAGCGTGTCTTCCTGGAGTGCGGGGGCAAGAGCCCCAACATCGTGTTCGCCGATTGCGCGGATCTGGATCGCGTGGCGGAGAGTGCCGCTGCCGCCATCTTCTACAACCAGGGCGAGGTCTGCATCGCCGGTTCCCGCCTGCTGGTGGAAAACTCGATCCGCGACGTCTTCGTCGCCAAGGTGGTGGCGGCTGCCGAGCGCATGCAGCCGGGCGACCCGCTGGACCCGACAAGCTTCATGGGGGCGATGGTCGACAGCACCCAGCATGAGCGCGTGATGGGCTACATCCGCAAGGGGATCGAGGAGGGGGCGGTGCTGCGTGCCGGCGGCGAAGACGTTGCCGGGCCGGGGCTGTTCATCCGTCCGGTGGTCTTCGATGGCGTCACGCCCGAGATGGTGATCGGCCGTGAGGAAATCTTCGGGCCGGTGCTGTCGGTCTTCGGTTTCGAGACCGAAGAGGAGGCGCTGGCGCTGGCCAATGACAGTGATTTCGGACTGGCGGCGGGGCTCTGGAGCCAGGACATCGGCCGCATCATGCGCATGACCCATCGTCTCGAATCCGGCCAGGTCTTCGTCAACAACTGGGCGGGGGGCGATCAGAGCATGCCCTTTGGCGGCGTGAAACAGTCCGGCAACGGGCGCGACAAGTCCCATCACTCGCTGGCGGAATACACCCAGCTCAAGAGTGTCTGGATCGCGCTGGACTGAGCTAGGCTGAACTGGGCTGGGCTGGGCTGAACTGAAACCGGGCCGAACCGGGCTGTCACGCGTTGGCGGAAACACCGTGCAGCACGAAAAGAGGCCACGCGATCGCGTGGCCTCTTTTCTGTTGTCATCTGCCGCAAGTGTTTGCCGCAAGGTCTAGAACATGCGCGCCGGCGTCGCACAGCTGACCAGACGGCACTCGACTTCGCCGATGTTGCGAAAGCGATGCGGCACATTGGTATCGAAGTAGTAGGCTTCACCGGCTTTCAATACCCGGGTGTCGCTGCCGATGGTGATCTCGATCTCGCCTTCGATGACCACACCGGCTTCCTCTCCCTGATGGGTGATCATCTCGCGGCCGGTGTCACTGACGGGCGGATAGGTCTCGATCATGAACGACAGATTGCGATCCTGACGCTTGGCCCCGACCAGCTTGAAGACCACCTCCCCGCTGCCCACGTTCGTCAGTTCCTCTTCGCCATAGAACACCTTGGCGGTGTTCTCGAGTTCCATGGTGAAGAAATCACCGATGCTCATGGGAATGGCGGCGAGAATCTTGGACAGTGAGCTGACCGAGGGGCTGACCTTGCCCTGTTCGATCAGTGACAGGCTGGAATGGGTCACCCCACAGCGCTTGGCCAGCTCGCGTTGCGAGATGCCCCGCAGCGTACGCAGCGCCCGCAGGCGCGCACCGACATCATCTGCCATCAGAACTTCCTTCGCGAAGCGACGATTGACTGGAAATGCCTTGAGTCCTGGAGCGACAACGGCCAGCCTCGGGATGTCCGTGACTGGCCGTTGCATGCAGCGACAGGATGACTCAGAGGCGCAGGATCAGCTGAGGCTGTCCAGCTTTTCCTTGAGCACCTTGTTGACCTGTTGCGGGTTGGCGGTGCCGCGTGAGGCCTTCATCACCTGACCGACGAAGAAGCCGATCATCTTGCCACGCTTGTCCGGTTCGGCTTCCTGATACTGGGTCACCTGAGCCGGATTGTCGGCGATCACCTGGTCGACCACTGCCTCGATGGCACCGGTGTCCGTGACCTGCTTGAGGCCACGTGACTCGATGATCTCGTCGGCGCTCTCGCCTTCGCCATCCCACAGCGCGGCGAACACCTGCTTGGCGGCCTTGCCGTTGATGGTCTCATCGACGATACGCTTGATCAGGCCCCCCAGCTGGGCTGCCGAGACCGGGCTCACGGTGATGTCGAGATTTTCCTTGTTGAGACGCCCGGCCAGTTCGCCCTGCACCCAGTTGGCGGCTTGCTTGGCGTCGCCGCAGACATCCTTCACTTCCTCGAAGAAGTCGGCCATCTCACGGCTGGCGGACAGCACGCTGGCATCATAGGCGGACAGCCCCAGTTCGCCCTCGAAGCGTGCGCGCTTCTCGGCCGGCAGCTCGGGCAGAGTCTGGCGCAGGTGTTCGATGTAGGCGTCGTCGACTTCCACCGGCAGCAGGTCCGGGCACGGGAAGTAGCGGTAGTCGTTGGCTTCTTCCTTGGTGCGCATGCTGCGCGTCTCGTCGGCATCCGGATCATACAGGCGGGTTTCCTGCACGACCTTGCCGCCGTCCTCGATCAGCTCGATCTGACGCTCCACCTCGAAGTGGATGGCGCGCTCGATGAAGCGGAAGGAGTTGACGTTCTTGATCTCCGCGCGGGTGCCGAAGGCTTCCTGCCCCTTGGGGCGCACCGAGACGTTGACGTCGCAACGCAGGGAACCTTCGGCCATGTTGCCGTCGGAGATGCCCAGGTACGTCACGATGGCGTGGATCGCCTTGACGTAGGCCACCGCTTCCTTGGCGGAGCGCATGTCCGGCTCGGAGACGATTTCCAGCAGCGGTGTGCCGGCACGGTTCAGGTCGATGCCGGTCATGCCCTGGAAGTCTTCGTGCAGCGACTTGCCGGCGTCTTCCTCGAGATGGGCATGGTGGATGCGGATCGACTTGCGCGTGCCATCCTCGAGCAGGATCTCGAGTTCACCCGGCCCGACGATGGGCTGATCCATCTGGCTGGTCTGGTAGCCCTTGGGCAGATCCGGGTAGAAGTAGTTCTTGCGCTCGAACACCGAACGGCCGGCCACGGCGGCATTGACGGCGAGGCCGAAGCGCACGGCCATGGCCACGGCCTGCTCGTTGAGCACCGGCAGGGTGCCCGGCAGGCCGAGGTCGACGGCGCTGGCCTGGGTGTTGGGCTCGGCACCGTAGGTGGTGGACGAGCCGGAGAAGATCTTTGACTGGGTGGCGAGCTGAGCGTGAACCTCAAGCCCGATTACGACTTCCCATTGCATCAGGCTTGCTCCTGTCCGAATTCCGGGCGCTGGCGGTGCCAGTCGGTGATTTGCTGGAACTGGTGCGCGACGCCCAGCAGGGTCTGCTCACCGAAGTGCGGGCCGAGAATCTGCAGACCCACCGGGCGCTTGCCAGCCAGGCCGGCCGGCACGCTGATGCCCGGAATGCCCGCCAGGTTGATGGCGATGGTGTAGAGATCCTGCAGGTACATGGACAGCGGGTCCTTGTGCGCGCCGAGATCGAACGCCGGGGTCGGTGCCGCCGGCCCCATCAGCACATCGACCTGGTCGAAGGCATCGAGGAAGTCCTGACGGATCAGGCGACGCACCTTCTGGGCCTTGATGTAGTAGGCATCGAAGAAGCCTTCGGACAGGGTGTGCGTGCCGATCAGGATGCGGCGCTTCACCTCGTCGCCGAAGCCTTCCTCGCGGGTGCGCTTGTAGAGGTCTTCCAGGTCCTGCGGGTCCGCGCAGCGGTGGCCGAAACGCACGCCGTCGTAACGCGACAGGTTGGAGGAGGCCTCGGCCGGTGCGATCACGTAGTAGGTCGGGATGGCCAGGTGGGTATGCGGCAGGGAGATTTCCTGCACGCTGGCACCGGCATCCTCGAAGACCTTGATCGCGGCACGCACGGAGGCTTCGACCTCCGCTGACAGGCCGTCGCCGAAGTATTCCTTCGGCAGGCCGATCTTCAGGCCCTTGAGGTCATAGTCCAGGCCTTCGACGTAGTCCGGCACACCACGTACCACGCTGGTGGAGTCACGCGGGTCGGCGCCGGCGATCACGTTCATCAGGCGCGCGCAGTCCTCGGCGGAGCGTGCCATCGGGCCACCCTGATCGAGACTGGAGGCGTAGGCGATCATGCCGTAGCGGGAGACGCGGCCGTAGGTCGGCTTGAGGCCGGTGATGCCACAGAAGGCAGCCGGCTGGCGGATGGAGCCACCGGTATCGGTGCCCAGTGCCGCCGGGGCGAGGCCTGCGGCGACGGCAGCGGCGCTGCCGCCGGAGCTGCCACCCGGGACGGCGGACAGGTCCCACGGGTTCTTGACCGGACCGTAGTAACTGTTCTCGTTCGAGGAGCCCATCGCGAACTCATCGAGGTTGGTCTTGCCCAGCATCACCACGCCTTCGGCCTTGAGCTTCTCGATCACGGTGGCGTCGTAGGGGGAGATGAAGTTGTCGAGCATCTTCGAGCCGCAGCTGGTGCGCACACCCTCGGTGCAGAAGATGTCCTTGATGGCCATCGGCACGCCGGTCAGCGGCGCGGCATTGCCGGCGGCACGCCTGGCGTCCGCGGCATCGGCCTCGCGCAGCGCCTCTTCACGGCACAGGGTGATGTAGCTGTTGAGCTCGCCGTCGAGGCGTTCGATACGGGCCAGGAAGGCTTCCGTCAGCTCGCGACTGGTGTACTCGCCGGCCTCGAGGCCTTGCGCCAGCTCACTGAGCGTCTTGTCATGTAGTGCAATGGACGATGACATGTTCGATTCCATCTGTGCACACGATGCAAAGGGCATCGCACGCGGAAATTCCGGGGGCGGACGGGGCGTGCCGCGTGGCGTGGTATCAGGTCTGGCGGTCTCTCACCTCACGTGAGGGATCGGCCAGGCGTGATCACTCGACGACGCGCGGTACCAGATACAGCCCCTGTTCTGTGGCCGGAGCCACCTGCTGAAAACGCTCGCGCTGATTTGACTCGGTGACTTCGTCGGCACGCAGGCGTTGCGTGGCTTCCAGCGGGTGCGCCAGGGGAGCGACGCCGTCGGTGTCGACCTGTTGCAGCTGGTCGACCATGGCGAGAATCCGATCAAGATCCGCGACATAGGCTTCGGCATCCTGCGAGGCAAGACCCAGGCGTGCGAGGTGAGCGGCACGCAGCACATCTGAATGTTCAAGGGCCATGGAAGTTTCCCTGTCTTGGCTTCGTGAGGCTTGAGGTAACGGCGAGTGCAGTCTGCTCGGTGACCTGGCGTTGGCCAGCGGTGAGGCAACTGCTCGCCCGTTGCGCTGTCACAGTGTGATTCGGCGTGAAATGTACCACATCTGCGGCGCGCTGGCAGGCGTGTCAGCTTGCCGCCATGGGGTGGCAATGGTACCGTTCGCGTCTGCACAGGGTTCCGGTCTGGACTAGGTGATCAACTTCCATGTTTAAACGTTTACGTGGGCTGTTCTCGAGCGATCTGTCGATCGATCTGGGTACCGCCAACACGCTCATTTATGTGCGCGGTCGCGGTATCGTGCTCGACGAGCCCTCCGTCGTTGCCATTCGCCAATCCGGGAATGCCCGCAGCGTCGCGGCTGTCGGTGCCGATGCCAAGCGCATGCTGGGGCGTACCCCCGGCAATATCACGGCCATCCGCCCGATGAAGGACGGCGTCATCGCCGACTTCACCGTCACCGAACAGATGCTCCAGCATTTCATCCGCAAGGTGCATCAGAGCACCTTCCTGACGCCCAGCCCTCGCGTTCTGGTGTGCGTGCCGTGCATGTCGACCCAGGTCGAACGCCGCGCCATCAAGGAATCGGCCGAAGGGGCCGGTGCGCGTGAGGTCTACCTGATCGAGGAGCCCATGGCGGCCGCGATCGGTGCTGGTCTTCCCGTCGAGGAAGCCATGGGCTCCATGGTGGTCGACATCGGTGGTGGTACCACCGAGATCGCCATCATCTCGCTCAACGGCGTGGTCTACTCCGAGTCGGTACGCATCGGCGGCGACCGCTTCGACGAAGCCATCACCTCCTACGTGCGTCGCCATTACGGCAGCCTGATCGGCGAAGCGACGGCCGAGCGCATCAAGGAAGAGATCGGCTGTGCCTACCCGGGCGGCGAGCTGCGCGAGATCGACGTGCGCGGTCGCAATCTGGCCGAAGGCATTCCACGCTCCTTCACGCTCAACTCCCACGAGATTCTCGATGCGCTGCAGGAGCCGCTGGCGGCCATCGTCTCGGTGGTCAAGAGCGCGCTCGAGCAGTCTCCACCGGAGCTGGCATCCGACATCGCCGAGCGCGGTCTGGTGCTGACCGGCGGTGGTGCGCTGCTGCGTGACATCGACAAGTTGATCGCGGAAGAGACGGGCCTGCCGGTGATCATCGCCGAAGACCCGCTGACCTGCGTGGCGCGTGGCGGTGGTAAGGCGCTGGAAATGATCGATCAGCACACCTTCGAGCTGCTGTCGAGCGATTGACCTCGTCCGGGGCCGGGCATGCTGTGTGCTGTACGGCTGGTCCCGGCCTGTCGGAGGAAGTGCTATCAAACCCCTGTTCACGCGTGGCCCCGTGCCCGGCTATCGCATGCTGTTGTGTGCGGTGCTGTCCTTCGCGCTGATGTTTGCCGAAGATCGCTTCAGCTGGATGGTCGACGTGCGTGCCAGCATGGCGACACTGGTTTCCCCTGTGCAATGGGTGGTCAGTCTGCCTACAGAGGGCCTCAGCTGGGGCGCACTGGTGTTTGCCGACCAGCAGAAGCTCGCCGATGAAAACCGGGCACTGCGTGAGCAGCTGCTCAATCTGTCCAGCCGTGTGCAACGCATGGCGAGCCTGTCTGCCGAGAATTCCCGTCTGCGCGAATTGCTCAATGCCGGTCAGCGCAGCGATATCCCCTACATCACGTCCCAGTTGCTGACGCTTGATGCTGATCCGTTCTCCCATCGCATGGTGGTGGATCGCGGTGAGCAGGACGGCGTGCGCATCGGCCTGCCGGTACTGGATGCCTACGGGCTGGTCGGTCAGGTCATCTCCACGTCGGCCTACAACAGTCGTGTGCTGATGATCAGTGATGCCAGTCATGCCGTGCCGGTGGAGGTCAATCGCAATGGCCTGCGCTTCATTGCCCAGGGCAGCGGCAAGATCGATCAGGTGGATGTGCTGCACGTGCCGGACACCGCGGATATCCGTGTCGGGGACCTGCTGGTGACCTCAGGGCTCGCGCTGCGTTTTCCGCGTGGCCTGCCGGTGGCACGTGTCACCGAGGTCTATCATGACCCCGGCAAGCCCTTCGCTCGCGTCAGTGCCGAACCCATTGCCCAGCTTGAGCGTTCGCGCAACTTCCTGATCCAGATGCCACCCGCCGTCGACGTGGAGAGCCTCTACGTGGATGACAGTCTTGACGAGCTGCCCAAGGACAACCTCGCCGCGCCCGCTTCGGACGCGGGTGACGAGGACGCGGCGGATGCCGAGGCGCAGCAGAGCGCCAATGCGCCAGGGGAGAACAACTGATGGCCTTTCGTCCCCAGACCACCTTGCTGTGCTGGTTCTCGTTGCTGCTGGCCCTGTGTCTTCAGGTCATGCCCTTGCCGGATGTGTGGTTGATATGGCGTCCACAGTGGCTCGGTCTGATGCTGGTCTACTGGTGCATCGTCTCGCCGCAGAGTGTCGGTGTCTTCCATGGCTTCCTGTTCGGCCTGGCGCTGGATGTCCTGCAGGGGGCACCGCTGGGGCACAATGCGCTGGTGCTCTCGCTGACCGCCTTCATGGGCGTGTTGCTCTACCAGCGCATCCGCGCCTACTCACTGCTGCAGCAGGCCTTGCTGGTGATCGTGGTGCTGGGCATCGCGCAGCTGGTGGACCAGTGGTTGCGCAGCATCTTCGGTGCCGGGCCAGTGAGTCTGTCCTTCCTGCTGTCGGCGGTGATTGGGGGTGCGCTGTGGCCCTGGCTCTACACCCTGCTGCAGATGCTGCGTCGTCGACTGACGGCGTGAGCCTGTGGCATATCGTATGCTTGAGAGCCGCCCCTTCGGGCGGCTTTCTGCTGTCTCATGATCAAGAAACCCGCCCAGGAGGGAGACATGTCAGCGTCGTCGTCCATTGTCGCAACCCCCGCAGCGCCCGAGATTTCCGGACGTTCGCCACGTCTCGTCCTGGCGTCCGGCTCGCCGCGTCGGCGTGAGCTGCTGGCCAGTATCGGTGTCAAGTGTGAGGTGGCCCCGGTCGACATCGATGAAACACCTCGTCCCGATGAGTCGCCGGAGCACTACGTCATGCGCATGGCGCGTGAGAAGGCACAGGCCGGATTCAGGCGATTGGACAAGGGGGAGGCTGAGGCGGTGGTGCTCGGAGCCGATACCGCCCTGGCGCTGGATGGCCGGATTCTGGGCAAGCCTCGCGATGAAGCGGATGCCCGCGAGATGCTGATGGCGCTTTCCGGTCGTCGTCATCAGGTCCTGAGCGCGGTGACGCTCTGCCATCGTCAGCAGGCGTCCGCCTCGAACGAGCCGTCACCATCCCTGTGCTGCGAGAGCGAGCTGGTCGAGAGCCGCGTGACATTTCGCGCCATCCATCGTGAGGAGGCCGCGCGGTACTGGGCCACGGGAGAACCCGCGGACAAGGCCGGCGGCTACGCGATCCAAGGGCTGGGCGCCATCTTCGTCAGCCATCTTGAAGGCAGTTACAGCGCGGTGGTCGGGCTGCCATTGCACGAGACGTCCCGCTTGCTCATGGCCAGGGGCATTGCCTGCTGGCAGTCGTGACGGTGGGCGGGCGGGCAGGGGGCCGCCGAGGGGATTGTGGAAAATCAGCCGCCGGTGACATCGTTAGTCGATAGACCACAGCCGGGGGCTGCCTTGCTATGTCATAATCGCAAGCAACGACTTTACAAGGACTTGCGCTATGAGTGGCGAGGTATTGATCAACCTGACACCGATGGAGACCCGCGTTGCGGTCGTCGAGAACGGTGTTCTGCAGGAAGCGTTCATCGAACGCAGCGGTCGGCGCGGTATCGTCGGCAATATCTATCGCGGCAAGGTGGTGCGCGTGTTGCCCGGCATGCAGGCGGCATTCGTGGACATCGGTCTCGAACGTGCCGCTTTCATCCATGCGCAGGAGGTGATGCCCGCGCATACCCCGCATGATGAGCAGCTGTCGATCCGCGAGCTGCTCAGCGAAGGTCAGCCGCTGGTGGTGCAGGTCACCAAGGACCCCATCGGCACCAAGGGCGCGCGTCTGACCACGCATCTGTCGGTACCATCCCGCTATCTGGTCTACATGCCCGACTCTCCCCACACCGGGGTGTCGCAGCGTATCGAGAGCGATGTCGAGCGTGAGCGGCTCAAGGAGATGACCGAGCGCTGCCTGACCGAGCTTGACCCGGACGCTCCGGGGGGCTTCATCCTGCGCACGGCCGCCGAGGGCATCAGCGAGGCGGAGCTCAAGCAGGACATGCATTTCCTGCTGCGGCTGTGGCGCAAGGTCAGCGAGCGGCGTCTGACTGCCGCCGTGCCCAGCGTGATCTATGACGATCTGCCACTGTTCATGCGTACCCTGCGTGACGTGATGCGAGACGAGATCGAGCGTGTGCGCATCGATTCCCGCGAGAACTATCTGCGCTTGAAGGAGTTCTCCAGCGAATTCATGCCGGACATGGAAGGGCGCATCGAATATTACCCCGGCGAGCGGCCGATCTTCGATCTGTTCAGCGTCGAGGATGAGCTTCACAAGGCGATGGGGCGCAAGGTCCAGCTCAAGAGCGGCGGCTATCTGGTGATCGACCAGACCGAGGCGATGACCACCATCGACGTTAATACCGGTGGCTTCGTCGGGCATCGCAATCTTGAAGAGACCATCTTCAAGACCAATCTCGAGGCGGCCACGGCGATAGCCCGCCAGCTGCGTCTGCGCAACCTGGGTGGCATCATCATCATCGACTTCATCGACATGGAAGAGGCCGAGCATCAGCGTCAGGTGCTCAGAGTGCTCGAGAAGTCGCTGGAGCGGGACCACGCCAAGAACAAGATGACCGGCGTGACCGAACTGGGGCTGGTGCAGCTGACCCGCAAGCGTACCCGCGAGAGTCTGGAGCAGGTGCTGTGCGAAGCCTGTCCGACCTGCCAGGGGCGCGGCACCCTCAAGACGCCGGAGACGGTCTGCTACGAGATCTTCCGTGAGATCATGCGCGAAGAGCGTGCCTACAGTCCGGATACCTACATGGTGCTGGCCTCCCAGAACGTGGTGGACCGTCTGCTGGATGAAGAGTCGGCCTCGGTGGCGGACCTCGAGAGTTTCATCGGCAAGACCATCCGTTTCCAGGTCGAGGCGCATTATACTCAGGAGCAATATGACATCGTTCTCATGTAAGGTGCCCGCCATCTGTGTTCCCGCCGGTGGAGTCTCGCCATCGGTGCATTGATACACTCGTTCCCCCTGCTGGCACAGCAGGGCGATGCATGGCCCTCGAGGTCGGGTGCCTCCCTCCTGCGTAGGCGTGAGGTAGCGTGTCATCATGTTTGCTCGGAGATCCGCGTGTGACCTCTTCCTCGGATGAGCCGCAAGTGCCACCCGCTGAGTCAGACAAGCTGACAGCGGGGGATGGACCGACGGAGTCGGCCGCCACGGCCGGTGATGCTCCGTCATCTCATCAAGCCTCGTCTCCCGTCCCTTCGCTTTCACGGCGGCGGCGCTGGGGGCGAAGGCTCTTGATGGCGCTGGCGGTGCTGCTGGCGGTGCTGGCGATCGTGATCGGTGGCCTGCGCTGGTGGCTGACGACGCTGGAATCTCGCCGTGACGCGATCAGCGACTTCATCGCTACCCAGACCCATTCCAATGTCGGGATGTCATCGCTTGACGGGCGAATGGACTATCTCGACCCGGCCATCAAGCTCTCCGGCCTGAACCTCTTTCGGCCCGACGAGATGGAGGCGGCCCCGCTGTTGAGCGTGGAGCGTCTCGAGTCGCGGCTTGATGTGCTGTCCTCCCTGCGCCATCTGGCGCCCGTGTTTGACCGTGCGACCGCCACTGGCGTCATCGTTCACCTCTATCAGCATGACGATGGCAGCTGGGGCTGGCCGGGGCCGCCGCGCCCGCCTGAAGCCCTCGAGCCCAAGGGGCAGATGAGCCTGGAACAGCTCGAGCAGGGCCTGGCACTGCTGGCGCGTCAGCGCGTGAGGCTCGAGGATGTACGTCTCGTGCTGCATGGACGCAACGATACGCTCAATCTGAACGCGGCCGAGTTGTTGCTGGCCGGTGATGGTGAACGTGCTCATCTGGAGGGGCAGCTGCGCGTAGGGGAGTCGCCCCAGGCCGGCGTGAGTGCCGTGCTGGAGGTGCTGCCCGGCGACGCGGGGCTCGCCGATTATTCCGCGCAGCTGCAGGTGGAGCTGGATGCCGGTGCACTGGCCAGTGTCGGGCGCCTGATCGGTGAGCGCGACAGCCTGATGCTGCGTGACGCTGATGGCAACGCCACGCTGTGGGCGCGCTGGCGAGAGGCACGGCTGGAAGACGCTCGCCTGCGTCTCGATCTCAATCGTCTGACGCTGGATCACGATGGCGCCATGCTGGCCCTCAAGGACATCCATGCGCGGGGGCAGTGGCTGCGGGATCTGTCGGGCGGGGATCGCTGGCAGGCGTGGCTCAATCAGCTCTCGGTGGGAGCCTCGCAGCTCGATGACGCCGTCGTGAGTGACGGTGAGGCACAGGTGGCCCAGCGCTCGGATTCTCCATCGGATTCAGATTCCGCTTCACAGGAGCCGCCTGCTCGATTGCAGGCCGCGCTTGCCAGCCTCCCTGAGCGTATCTCCCTGTCGGGGGATCTTGCCGATGGCAGTGTCTCGCTTGTGACCGGCCGCTTCGATCTGGCGCGGGTGGCGCGCTGGCGCAATGTGTTGGAGCTGGGCGAGCTGGGCGAGATACTTGAGTCACTCGATCCGCGTGGCACCGCCACCGGACTGTCCCTGTCACTGGCCAATATCGGCCTTGAAGCCCCGCTGAGCATGACGCTGGCGCTTGGCCTGACGGATACCGAGGTGGAACCCTGGGAGGGCGCTCCGGGGCTCGGGCCGCTGGCGGCGTGGGTCACGGCGCGGAGTCGTGATGAAGGGGGCATGCAGGGCAGTGTCACCTTCCAGGGAGCCCCCGGCATGCGATTCCATTTCCCGGAAGTCTTCGGTGACAGCTGGTCACTGGAGTCCGCGCAGGGGGTGGTGGACTGGCAGGTGGATGATGCCGGCAGCCAGATCAGCGGGCGTGATCTGGATATCTCGCGTCATGGCGCCAGGGTGACGGGACGCTTCGGGTTGCAGATTCCCACGGATGATGCGGACCGCTTCCAGCTGGATCTGGACATGCAGGATGTGGATGCTCGCAGCATCCCGCTGGCGGACTGGTTGCCGCTCAAGGTACTGGACCCCTCCCTGCGTGAATGGCTGACGCGTGATGTGGCAGGTGTCGTGCCAGAGGGTTCTCTGCATCTGGAGCAGGTTTGGGATGAGGACAATGGCGAGAATGGCTACGGCCCCGGGGACGCGATGGATCTCGAGCTTGCCATCGAGAACGGGCGGCTCGGCTATGTCGAGGGCTGGCCCGCGCTTGACGGCGTGAAGGGCAATCTCGAGCTGCATGACAATGATCTCACGGCCAGCGTCGAGTCGGCGTACTCACGGCCGGTCGCGCTGGGTAGCGCGCAGCGTCTGTCGGTGGATCAGGCCAAGGTCGACATGCACGATGACACCCTGGATATCCAGGGGGATGTCACGGGCAGTGTCGAGGCGCTGTTCGATCTGCTCTCGCATGCACCGCTCGAGGACACCGCGGAGCTGCTGGCCGAGTGGCAGGGCAAGGGCTCCGTGGCGGCGGCCATGAAGATTCGCGTACCGCTTGAAGATGCCGAGCAGGCGCGGGTGGAGGTGACGGGTAAGGTCGGTGAGAAGCAGGCGGCAAGCCTGGCCTTCCCCGGGCCGGGCATCGAGATCGCCGGCATTCGCGGCCCGCTGGCATTCGTGCATGACCCCACGCGTCCTGAAGGACAGCGCGAGCAATTGACCGGCGACCTGTCAGGGCAGCTGTTCGGTGGCGCGGTCAAGGCGGCACTCAATATCGGTCAGGCGGATTCGGCCAGCAAGGGGGCGGTGACCTTCAGTGGCCAGGCGCCGCTGGCACCGGTGCTGAGCTGGCTGGGGGCTCCCGAGACGCTGCTCGGTGATGCGGCGCAGGATAGCCGTGCCGCACTGAATCAGGGAGATAGCCCGCGTGCGCTGGGCGGCACGTTCGATTATCAGGCGCGCCTGATGCTGCCCGAGGAGGGAGCCAGCCTGCAGCTGTCGAGTGATCTCAAGGGCGCGGCCATCAATCTGCCGGCCCCCTTCGGCAAGGCGCGTGATGAAGACGCGGCGTTGTCGGTGGAGGTCGGGCTCGCCGAGGGCGGTGGCGATGTCGTGCTCGCCAATCGTGCCCGCGCTCGCTGGCAAGGCGGCAATACGCGTGATGATGGCAGCAAGGTGCCGATGACCGGCCAGCTGTGGCTGGAACGTTGGCCGAGCGACCCGCAATGGCCGTCCCGTACGGGGTGGGATATCGCCTGGCGGACGCCGACGCTGGCACCTGAGCTCTGGTCATCATGGGGCGGGGCGCTATCCGACGCGAGTGGCGATGATGGTGCCAGTGGCAGCGGTGGCGATGCACTCAGCGAGCTGCCGCGGCTGCGCGTTGCCACCGATTGTCTGATGATCCAGGATCGGTGTACCGGCCCGATGACGCTTGAGGCAACGCCTCGTCAGAGCTCTCAACAGCAAGCGCTGGGGCTGGCGGCCACTCTGGAGGGCAGGCTCGCCAGTGGGGAGCTCGTCTGGCAGTCCGGAGCCGCGCGGCCGTTGATTCTGGATCTCGATCATCTTGATCTCGACGCGCTGTGGCCGCCACAGACCCGGGAAACCCCCGAGCCTGCGCCAAGCAACTTCACCGAAGCCGTGGCCACCGGGGTCGAGCCGACTCCCTACCCAGCGGCGCTGGCCGAGCTGCCGGCAGGCAGCCTGCGCCTGGCACGTCTCATCTGGCGCGAGCAGCAGCTGGGGCCCATCAGTGCAGAGTGGCAGTCGGATCAACAGCGGCTGGTGGTGTCCCCCCTCGCCATTACCGTGGGCGACATGACGGCCCAGGGCAACATCACCTGGGAGGATGCCGGTGCCAATAGTCTGACGCGCGCTCGTCTTTCCGCGGATGGCAGCGATCTGGGCGGGCTGCTGGAGCGGTTGTCCCAGCCACGCGGCATCGAGGCCGAGCGCGCACGCGCCGAGGCCAAGCTGGCCTGGCCGGGGGCGCCGCAGGACTTTGCGCTGTCGCGCTCCAACGGGCGGCTCGAGGTCAAGCTGGACGACGGACGTTTCCTGAATCTCGGCTCGGCGTCCGCGCGGCTATTGGGATTGGTCAACGTCGACAATCTGCTGCGTCGTCTGTCGCTGGATTTCTCGGATGTGACCGACAAGGGCACGGCCTTCGACAAGGTGCGGGGCGCCGCGACTCTCTTTGCGGGGCGTCTGGAAAGCGATGGCCCCTTGCGTATCGAGGCGCCGTCCACCACCGTGACGCTCAACGGGCAGGTTGACCTGCTTCGCGGTACCCTTGATCAACACATGGCCATCACGGTGCCGGTCAGTCAGAACCTGCCGTTGGCCGCCGTGCTGGCAGGCGCCCCCGCCGTGGGCGGTGCGCTGTTCGTGGCCGACAAGATCTTCGGTCGCTTCATCGACAAGGTGACGCAAATTCACTATCGGGTATCAGGCCCCTGGGGCGACCCGAACATTACTCTGGAAAGTGCCGAATGACGCAAAATGCGAGTTCCGGTCGCGTGCTCGACGATGCCGCGGCCCTGTTGCTGACCCCGGGCGGACTCAGCCTGGATGATCTGGATGCCGGCCTGGCACATGCCATGGGTCCGGGTACCGACTATGCCGACCTCTACTTCCAGCGTATCTGGCAGGAGAGCTGGGTGCTGGAAGATGGTGTCGTCAAGGACGCCAGCTACAACATCGATGGTGGCGTCGGCGTGCGTTCACTGGCGGGAGAGAAGACAGGCTTCGCCTATTCCAATCAGATCGATGCCGCCGCGCTTGCCGACACCGGTCGCACTGCCGCCGGCATCTCACGCAGTGGCAGCAATGGCACGGTCGCCCGTTCGATCATCACCGAGGCACCGTCCTTCTATTCCGGCATCGACCCGCTCAATGGCCTGAGTGCCGAGGACAAGGTCGCGTTGCTCAAGGAAGCGGACCGCATCGCCCGCAGCCTTGACCCGTCCATCAGTCAGGTCTCGGCCTCGCTGTCGGCGCTTTACGAGGTGGTGATGGTGCGTGCCAGTGATGGCACCCTGGCCGCGGACCTGCGTCCGCTGGTGCGCTTCAACATCAGCGTGATCGCGGTGCGCAATGGCCGTCGTGAGCGTGGCAGTGCCGGTGGCGGCGGACGCTTCCCGCTGACCCGTCTGCGTGACGACAACGTCGCCGAGCGCTACGCGCGGGAAGCCGTGCGTCAGGCACTGGTCAATCTCGAGGCCGTCGATGCGCCCGCCGGGCAGATGCCGGTGGTGCTGGGCAATGGCTGGCCGGGCGTGCTGCTGCACGAAGCGGTCGGTCATGGTCTGGAAGGGGATTTCAACCGCAAGGGCAGCTCCGCCTTCGCGGGGCGCATGGGCGAACAGGTCGCGGCGCGCGGCGTCACCGTGGTCGACGATGCGACGCTGGCGGACCGCCGTGGCTCGCTGTCGGTGGACGATGAAGGCACGCCGGGTCAGTACACGCCGCTGATCGAGGATGGCATCCTCACCGGTTACATGCAGGACAAGCTGAATGCCCGCCTGATGGGCATGGCGCCGACGGGCAATGCGCGTCGCGAGTCCTTTGCGCACCTGCCGATGCCCCGCATGACCAACACCTACATGCTGGGTGGCGATCGTGACCCGCAGGAGATCATCAAGAGCGTCAAGCGCGGCCTCTATGCGGTCAGCTTCGGCGGTGGCCAGGTGGACATCACCTCCGGGCGCTTCGTGTTCTCCGCAAGCGAAGCCTATCTGATCGAGGACGGCAAGGTGACCACACCGGTCAAGGGCGCGACCTTGATCGGCAACGGCCCGGAAGCCATGGGTCGCGTCTCGATGATCGGCAATGATCTCGAGCTGGATACCGGGGTCGGGGTCTGTGGCAAGGACGGTCAGTCGGTGCCGGTCGGGGTCGGCCAGCCGACGCTGAAGCTCGATGAGCTGACGGTCGGTGGCACCCAGTCATGAACCGGTGCGCTTGATCAGCAGAGAAGCGATATGACGACGCCGCCGTGGCAGGGCCGCGGCGGCGTCGATGAAGCGTGAGGTGTCAGAATTACAGATCGAGCTCGGCACGCAGCAGCCTGAAGAGCTTCTTGGCGCTGTTGGGCTGCTTGCCGGCATCACGCTCGGCGCGTGAATTGCGGATCAGCTGACGCAGTGCCTGGCGGTCCACCTCCGGGTAGTCCTCGACGAAGATCACGAAGGCTTCGTCGTCCTCGATCAGGCGATCGCGCCAGCGCTCCAGGCGCTGGAAGGAGGCATCCCGACGGATGCTCTGCTGCTCCATGCTCTGGAAGACGGCGTTGATGGCCTCGAGGTCTTCCTTGCGCATCAGCTTGCCGACGTACTGCATGTGACGGCGCAGGCCTTCATGACTGCGAATGCGTCCGCACTCATCGATGGCGGCCAGCATGTCATCGGAGAGCGGGAACTTGGCGCGCTGACCGGCCGGCATGTCGATGATCTTCTTGCCGAGGGCCTGAAGCTCGATCATTTCACGCTTCATCTGGGATTTGCTGGGACGCTCGACGAGCTCCTCAGGTCTTTCTTTACGCATGCCAATTCCAACGAGTCGGGGAAATTTGCGGCAGTATAGCACTGCCAGCGCCCCGTCTCCTCAGAAGGAGAACAACATGAGCCAGGCCTTTGATGCCGTTGCTCAGCAACAACTGCTGGAGCGCCGCGTCAGCGAAGCGCTCGAGCTGGCCCGCAGTCTGGGAGCCGATGCCTGTGAGGTGGGCGCCAGCGTCGATCAGGGCGTCAGCATCTCGGTGCGTGACGGAGAAGTCGAAACCGTCGAGCTGTCGCGTGACCAGGGGATCGGCGTGACCGTGTATCTGGGCAATCGCAAGGGCAGCGCGACCTCTTCCGACGCCGGTAGCGACTCGATTCGTGCCGCGGTCGAGAAAGCGGTCTCCATCGCTCATTACACCGGCGAGGACAGCTTTGCCGGATTGGCGCCGGCCGAACTGATGGCCACCGATTTCCCGGACCTTCAGGCGCATCACCCCTGGGCGATCAGCGTCGATGACGCGACGGATCTGGCGCTGGCGTGTGAGCGTGCCGGACTGGAAGTGGAAGGCATCGCGCAATCCGAAGGTGCCAGCTTCTCCAGTGGGGAAGGTGTGCAGGTCTACGGCAACAGCCACGGTTTCCTGGCCAGTCAGTGCGGCAGCCGACACTCGATGTCCTGCATGTTGATCGCCAGGGATGAACAGGGCATGCAGCGTGACTATGACTACACCAGCGTGCGCAACCCGGCCGACCTGCGCTCCCCGGAGGATGTGGGGCGCGAGGCTGCACGCCGCACGCTGGCACGCCTCAACGCGCGCAAGGTGGCGACGGGGCGTATGCCGGTCATGTTCGACCCGCAGATGTCGGCAGGCCTGGTAGGGCACTATCTGTCCGCCATCGCGGGTGGTTCGCTGTATCGTGAGTCCAGCTTCCTGTGCGACAGCCTGGGTCAGCCGCTGTTCCCTGACTGGTTCACCCTCGGCGAGAAGCCGCGTGAGGTGGGTGGCATGTCGAGTGCCGCCTTCGACAACGACGGTGTCGCCACGCGTGACAATGTCTACTTTGCCGACGGCAAGGTGCAGAGTTACATGCTGAGCGCCTACAGTGCTCGTCGCCTGGGCATGCAGACCACCGGCAACGCGGGCGGCGCGCGCAACGTGCGCATCACCGCGCCACTGACCTCCCGTGACGAGATGCTCAAGCAGATGGGCACCGGCGTGCTGGTGACCGAGCTGATGGGGCAGGGCGTCAACGGCGTGACCGGTGACTACTCACGTGGCGCTTCGGGCTTCTGGGTCGAGAATGGCGAGATCCAGCACGCGGTCGAGGAGTTCACGATCGCCGGCAATCTGCGTGACATGGCCGCCAATCTGCTGGCGGTCGGTGATGATGTCGATACCCGGGGCAGCATCCACTCTGGCAGCTGGCTGATCGATGGCATGACCGTTGCCGGCATGTCCGAAGGTGAAGACGATGAGCTGGAAGGCTGATCGCTGACGCTTCTGTCTCTGCGCGAGAGTCCAGAAAACAACACGGCCGCTCCCTTGGGAGCGGCCGTGTTGTTTTCTGGAGCAGTCACTGGAATCCATCGGGCGTATTACAGATAGAGCCAGGTCGCCAGGCCCAGGAAGGCCATGAAGCCGATCACGTCGGTCACGGTGGTCAGGATCACGCTGCCGGAGAGGGCCGGGTCGATATTGAGCTTCTTGAGCAGTATCGGCAGCAATGTCCCGGTCACGGCCGCGATCAACAGATTGATCATGATGGCGGCACCGATGATGGCCCCCAGCTGGACATCACCGAACCAGACGATGGCGATCCCGGCGACCACCACCGCCCACAGCAGGCCATTGAGCCCCGCGACGATGATTTCGCGCTTGAGAAGCCAGCGCACGTTGCCACTCTTGACGTGTCCCAGTGCGATGCCGCGAATCAGTACCGTCAGTGCCTGTGAGCCGGCAATGCCGCCCATGCTGGCGACGATGGGCATCAGTACCGCCAGCGCGGTGATCTTCTGGATGGTGCCCTCGAACATCCCGATCACGGCGGACGCCATGAAGGCGGTCAGCAGGTTGATGCCAAGCCAGATGGCGCGACGCCAGGAGGTGCGCATCACCGGGGAGAAGGTATCTTCATCCTCGTCCATCCCCGCCATCGACATGACCTGGTGCTCGGCATCGCCGCGGATGACGTCGACCACGTCATCGATGGTGATGCGCCCGAGCAGATTGCCATCACCGCCGACGACAGGCGCCGAGATCAGGTCATGCTTCTCGAACAGCGAGGCGACCTCGCTCTCCGGCATCAATGCCGGAATCACCACGCTGTCGGTATCCATCACCTCGCGCACCGTGACACCGGGGTCAGAGACCAGCAGGCGGTTGATGGGCAGGGCGCCGATGAATTCATCGCGGCGCGAGACGACCAGCAGAGTGTCGGTGGAATCGGGAAGTCGCTCGTGACGGCGGATGTAACGCAACACGACATCCAGGGTGATGTCCGGACGGATGGTGATGGTGTCCGTGTTCATCAAGCCGCCGGCAGTGTCCTCGGGATAGGACAGCACCGTCTCGACCCGCTGGCGTTCCTGCGCCTCCATGGAGTCGAGGACTTCGAGAATCACGGCATTCGGAAGCCGCTGGAGGATGTCGGCGACATCATCCGGTTCCAGATTCTCGGTGGCGGCCAGGACGTCCTCGGCATCCATGTCCTTGAGGAAGTCGCTCTGGATATCCTCGCCAAGGTATTGGAGCACATCGCCCTGAAGTTCGGCGTCGACCAGCTCCCAGAGCAGGTTGCGCTCCTTGGGGGGGAGGATTCCAGCAAGTGGGCCACGTCCACCGGTGCCAGGCCGCGATTCAGCATGCGCCTTGCCTGATCCAGCTCGCCACTTTCCAGTGCCTGTGACAGGCGATCAAGTCTTGGCTTGAGTTTGCGTGACGTCTTGCTCATCTGTCGGCTTCCCCTGTCGACATGAAGGACAGCGTTGATTCTACCATTGGCGCAGGGGGGCGCGTCGACAAAAGAAAACACTGTTTCTTATCGATAGGGCAATCAGCGCGGAAAAAGTGGCAGAAAGCCGGCGGGCGGGGGATGTCAGACGGGGTGCGGCGGCGTCATTCTTCCTCTTCGAAGCGCGCCTCGAACAGGGACTCGATCGCAGACAGGGCCTCATCTGCCTGTTCGCCCTCGACATCGATGATCAGCGCCGTGCCACACGGGGCTGCCAGCATCAGCAGCGCCATGACGTTGGCCGCGTTGGCGCGTCGCTCACCGTGACTGACCATGACCGTGGCCTCGAAGGGCGCACAGCAGTTGACCAGCTTGGTGGCAGCGCGAGCATGCAGCCCGCGCTTGTTGGTCAGAACCAGTTCACGACTGGGCATCGTGTGACTCCTGACGGGTATCGCTGATCGCCAGGGCCGTATGGATCCCCAGTTCCCGGTGGCGTAGACGCACTTCCGGAAGCTGCTTGGCGAAATGTTCGGCCAGCTGCTCGCAGAGATAGACGCTGCGATGCTGGCCGCCGGTACAGCCCACCGAAACGGTCAGGTAGCTGCGATTGCTGGCCTGATAGGCGGGCAGCCAGCGTTCCAGCCAGCCGGCGATGTCATCCTGCATCGCCTTGACGTCCGGGTAGCGCTGCAGGAATTCCGCCACGCTGTCATCACGACCGGTATCGCTGCGCAGATTGATGTCCCAGTAGGGGTTGGGCAGGCAGCGGGCATCGAACACCATGTCGGCATCGGTCGGCACGCCATGCTTGAAGCCGAAGGACTCGAAGGTGAGTGTCAGATGACGAGAGCTGTGCTGCGCGACCTGTTCGGTGATGCGCGAGCGCAGGTCATGCACGCTGAGGTTGGTCGAGTCGATGACCAGATCCGCCTTCTGACGAATCGGGGCCAGTGTCTGCTGCTCGATCTCGATGGCCTCGGCCAGCGTGCGGTCATTGTCACGGGTCAGCGGATGACGGCGGCGGGTCGCGGAATAGCGTTCGAGCAGGACACGGGAGTCCGTGGTCAGGTAGACGACCTGCACATCCATGCCGCTCTGACGAACGCTGTCGAGCAGTTCGGGGAAGCGACTCAGGGCATCGGGGAGGTTGCGCGCGTCAATGGAGACCGCGATGCGCCGGCGGGTGGGGCTGTCCTTTTCCAGCTGCTCGACCAATGGTGCCAGCAGCATGCCGGGCAGATTGTCGATGGCATAGTAGCCAATGTCTTCCAGCGCCTGGAGGGCAATCGATTTGCCGGAACCGGAGCGACCACTGATGATCACGATCTTCATGGAGTGCTCTCCCAGGGCGAGGTCAGCATGAGGTGAAAGCGGAGGGTGCCTGAGGCCAGTCAGCGACAAGCCCGGAGCGAGTCCGGGCTTGCAGGTTCAGCGCGCCGGCAATTCGGCGATGGCCGAGGTCAGGGCATCGAACAATGCTCGCTGACTGTCTGCCTGGCGCAATGCTGCCCGGTTGGTGGGCGAGTTGAGCAGTTCCGCCACCTGGCCGAGCAGAGTGAGATGGGTGTCATCTGCCTCCTCGGGGACCAGCAGCACGAACAGCAGATCGATGGGTTCGCCATCGATGGCGTCAAAGTCGATGGGGTCACCGAGCTTCATGAACGCCGCGATGGGGGTCTTGCAGTGTGGACTGCGTGCATGTGGCACGGCCACGCCGTGGCCGATACCCGTCGAACCCAGTCTCTCGCGCCCGATCAGGCGCGAGAAGACTTCCTGGCTGTCCAGGCTGGGAATGTTCTGAGCAATGAAGGTGCTGAAGAATTCCAGCACCCGCTTCTTGCTCCCCCCGGGGACGCCGTAGAGCGTGCGCTCGGGGGGAAGGATCTGATCAAGTGTCATGGCAGAAGGTCAACGGGTCCCGGTGCCCTGAGAGCGAGCCTGGGACTTTTCCTTGTGTTTGACCAGCTGGCGGTCCAGCTTGTCGGCGAGCGCGTCGATGGCAGCGTACATGTTGGGGTCTTCTGCCAGGGCATGGAGGTCGGCGCCAGCGGCGTGCAGGGTGCAGGCAGCCTGTTGGCGTTCCTTCTCGATCGACAGTGTCACCTGAACATTGGTGATGTTGTCGTAATGCCGTTCGAGGCGAGCGAGCTTCTCGTTGACATAATCGCGGAGAGGATCGGTGAGTTCCACATGATGCCCGGTGATATTCACTTGCATGGACACGCTCCTTTATCCAGCGGGTTGCCTTTGAATTGTAACCCTTTTTGACTGCGAGCAAACCCTGATTGAACGCGCGGCCACTTTCTGACTCCGGCCATGGTCTCGTGGCGATCATCTGCTGGCGAGAGCGGCGGTGCCGGTGTACCGAGCGTCTACCCCGACAATGCCCAAGCTTTGAACAAAGATCAACGCTGCGCTGCATCGTGGGGCAAGGCTTGTCTTCAACCCAGCGAGGGATATCAGCAGGTTCTTCATGAGCATCGCCTCGCATCACGGACGGAATGGGGCTCGAGAAACCGGCCGTTTGTGGCCAATGTCAGCATTTACGTCGACGTTCGTGTGGCAGGAGTCGGTGGCGACCCCTGGCTATCTGTCCGTGGGATGTGAGGGAAAAAGAAAGCACTCTGGAGAAAAGTGGCTGGAAAAATAGGCAATTGGGGGCGTGAAGTCACTCACGCAGTCGCAAGGACAGGCATTGCCAACCGGTATTCAGACGACTGATTGGCAGATGATGCCAGGATGGCAGGTGCAAGGGGGCGAGCTTCAGCGCTCCGACGTGTGGAGCCCGCTGGCTTGCGGGTATCCGTTGTCGAGACTCACGCCAAGCGCTTGCGCTCGCTGGAGGAGGGGATGCCCATGGCCTCGCGATACTTGGCGACCGTCCGGCGCGCTACCTCGATGCCATCACTGGCCAGCAGATCCACCAGGCGTGAGTCGGACAATGGCTTGCGCGCCGGTTCTTCCGAGATCAGCTTGCGAATGCGCGCGCGGATCGCGGTGCTGGAATGCGCGTCACCGTTGCCGCTGCCACCCACCTGACTCGAGAAGAAGAACTTGAGTTCGAACACGCCTCTCGGGGTGTGGATATATTTCTGGGTGGTCACCCGCGAGATGGTGGATTCGTGCATCTCGACCACTTCCGCGATGTTGGCGAGGATCAGCGGCTTCATGCCTTCTTCCCCCTGCTCGAGGAAGTCGATCTGGCGCGCCATGATCTCGCGGCCCACCTTGAGCAGGGTGTCATTGCGTGAGGACAGGCTCTTCATCAGCCAGCGGGCTTCCTGAAGATTGTCCTTGAGGAAGGTGTTGTCCGCGGACTTGTCGGCCCGCTTGATGAGGGCGGCATATTCCGGCTGGATACGCAGCTTGGGCAGCGCTTCCGGGTTGAGCTCGACCTGCCAGCCGTGACGCGTATGACGGACCAGCAGGTCCGGGATGACGTAATCACTGGCAGGCTCGCCCCAGGCGGACGCCGGGCGCGGGTCGAGCGCCCGTACCAGACGAATGACGTGATCCAGCTCATCATCATCCAGGCTCAGGCGACGCTTGAGCAGCTTGCGATCGTCATTGCCCAGTGCCTCGAGGAATTGCCGCACCAGACGGCGGGCCTGGGCCAGCAGCGGCAGATCGTCCGGCAGCAGGGCCAGCTGCAGCAGCAGACATTCGCGCAGGTCTCGAGCGAACACACCGGTGGGATCGAACTGCTGAAGGCGCAGCAGGACCTGCTCGAGTTCCGACGCCTTGAGGCCGGGCAGTCCCTGACCTCGCAGGCCATCGACCAGTTCGTCCAGGCTCATGCTCAGGTAGCCGGCCCCATCCACCGCATCGATCAGACTCTCCGCCATCTGGCGTTCACGTGCATCGAGGTCCGTCATCGCCAGCTGCCAGCGCAGGTGGTCCTGCAGGCTTTCGACACTGGTGTTGCGATCGAAGTCCGGCCCGTCCTCGCTCGAGCTTCCGCTGCCGGAACTGGTCAGGCTGCCTGCGTGATCCTGGTAGAGGTCCGACCAGTCACTGTCGAGAGGGTATTCTTCAGGAATCTCGCTGTTGGTCTCGGAGGTGGAGATCTCGCTCTTGTCCTGTGTCTCCGCGACATCCAGCGACTCGTATTCCTCGTCAAGCTCCAGCATGGGGTTTGACTCAAGCGCCTGCTGTATCTCCTGACGCAGGTCCAGCGTCGACAACTGCAGCAGCTGGATCGCTTGCTGAAGTTGCGGGGTCATGGTCAGGGAAGTGCCGAGTCGAAGCTGCAAGGTGGGTTTCATGGGGTCTGTCATTCACGGCAAAGGAACGTGCATCTACGCTATACCGTGGGTCGGGGCACTGACAAGGGGCAGTCGAGAATATTCAAGCAACTTGCATGCCATGTTGCCACCAAGGTGGTATGGACGTCATGCGTTCGAGTGAGGTGTGGCAGAGCAGGAGGGTTCACGGGGAGATCACGCAAGCGCATGTCGAGGCGCTTGCGTGAGGGGGCGGGGAACGAGGCCCCGACAGTGAAGCAGGAAGTGGCGGGTGCTGGAGGGTGCTGGTGAGAGCAGAAGAGGTCGGACGGCTCTCGTCAGGCTGACGTCTCTCACCAGGCTGACGGCTCTCACCAAGCTGACGGCACTCTCGGGCTAGAGCTTGAACTCATGGCCCAGGTAGACATCACGCACCTGCTGGTTGGCGAGGATGGTGTCGGCGTCGCCATGCGCGATGATCTGACCATCGCCCACGATGTAGGCGGTATCGCAGATGTCGAGTGTCTCGCGCACGTTGTGGTCGGTGATCAGCACCCCGATACCGCGGTCGCGCAGCTGGCGCACGATGCTCTTGATCTCGCCCACCGAGATGGGGTCCACGCCGGCAAACGGCTCATCGAGCAGCACGAAGTCTGGCTCGGTGGCCAGTGCGCGAGCGATCTCCACGCGGCGGCGCTCCCCGCCGGAAAGGCTCATGCCGGCACTGTCACGAATATGCGTGATGCTGAACTCGTTGAGCAGCTCCTCCAGGCGTGCCTTGCGTCCGTTGCGATCCAGGTCCTTGCGCGTCTCGAGGATCGCCATGATGTTGTCGGATACCGAGAGCTTGCGGAAGATCGAGGCTTCCTGGGGCAGATAGCCGATGCCGGCGCGAGCCCGCTGATGCATGGCGGCGCCGGACAGGTCGTGGTCATCGATGGTCACGCTACCGGCATCCGAGCGCACGAGGCCGACGATCATGTAGAACGAGGTCGTCTTGCCGGCCCCGTTGGGGCCCAGCAGGCCTACGATGTCACCCTGGCGGATTTCCAGCGAGATGTCCTTGACGACCTTGCGACCCTTGTAGGCCTTGGCCAGATGACGAGCGCTGAGGGTACGTGGGCTGGCAGCAGTCATGCTCATTGATCCTTGCTGGCATTGGCGCCACGTGGCGTCAGGGTCATGTGGACGCGTGACCCCTCGGAGGATGAGGCATCGGTGCCATTGCTGGCATTGACCTGGCGCTTGTCCAGGAAGTATTCCACGTAGCCACCTTCGAAGGTGTCATCGCCTTTCTCCAGACGGGCATCGCCGACCAGTTCCACCCGACGTTCCAGCGCGTGGTAGCGAATGGTATTCGCCCAGCCCTTGACCAGTCGCTCGTCGGTATCGGGTTTCTGCTCCATGTAGGCGCGCTGGCCGGTGGCCTTGACCAGGGAAATCTCGCCGCTGTCGGCGCGACTGATGTCCACGCGCGCGGCATCCAGCTTCATGCTGCCCTGGCGCATTTCCACGCGACCGGTATAGGTGGCTGTGCCGGCCTTGTCATCCAGTGACAGTGAGTCGGCGGCAATGTTGATCGGCTGGTTGGCATCGCTGTCCAGCGCCAGTGCGGTCGGGGAAAGCGTCGTCATGCCAAGTGCCAGGCCAAGGGCCATGACACCGGGTCTGAGTGTCTGGCGCCAGACCGTCAAGGGCGTGAGAGTCGTTGAAGTCATGGAGTGCTCCTTGGCAGAACTGGTAAGGCTTCACGATCACTCAGGCCATCGTGAAGCGGAAATCGGGGAGAGAGGATTCGGCGCATGCAGGGGTGCGCTCACTGATCCTGGGCCGGCGCGGCATCGAAGGTGCTGGAGACGCGGCCATCATCGTCACGGGTGGTGTCATTGCCGGTGTCGAGAGTCTCGGCTTCCCGGGCGGCATCGCTCTTGCCCTTGCCGGGTTGCAGGGTACTGCGGACGCGGCCTTCCAGCTGGGCGGAATCCTGAGAGAGGTCAGCGCTGAAGCGATCACTCTCGACGCGTTGACCATTCTGGGTGATCACCACCGGCACGTCACTCCAGGCACGATTCTGCTCACGACTGTAATGCAGCACGTCGGTGTCCAGTGTCCAGGCGTCCGAAGGCTGGCGCAGTCTGGCATTGCCCTCGAGGGTGAAGGTGTCGCCGCCGGCGCTCAACACGCCACTGTCACCCGTGGCGTACCAGCGACGGTCTTCGCTGTCGTTGGTCCGGATCTTCGGTGCCTGCGCACGCGTCACGTCATCGCCTGGCGTGTGTTCGATGTGCGGGGAGGTCATCGACTGGATCGACACTCCCCGCGCATCGAAGCGCGTCATGTCAGCCCCGTCGAGATAGTAATCCGGCTCATCACTGCTGGCGTCGACATCCACTGTCGATTCCAGACTGTTGCGCTGCTCGATCAGGGCCATGACGCCGCCGACCAGCAGGAGCAGCAGCATCAGCCACAGGCGCGGAGAGGGACGGGGAAGACGTGGCATCAGGCGCGCGACTCCTGCAGATAGGTATCCAGCACCGAGGCCCAGTGGCCCTGTGCCTTGAGCAGCAGATCACAGATCTCGCGCACGGCACCATCACCGCCCTGACGAGTGGTCACCCAGTTGGCTTCACTCATCACATAGGGCATGGCGTTGGGAACGCTGACCCCCAGACCGACGCGACGGATGGCTTCGCGATCCGGCAGGTCATCTCCGCAGTAGGCCACCTCATCCAGCGCGATATCGTGCTCGCGACACAGGTTGGTCAGCGCGACCAGCTTGTCCTCGCGGCCCTGAATGACGTCCTGGATACCCAGCTCCTTGGCGCGACGTTCCACCATCGGTGAGCTGCGACCCGTGATCAAGGCGACTCGGATACCGCTGCGCAGGATCAGCTTGAGGCCGTGGCCATCCTGGACATGGAAGCTCTTGGTTTCCACGCCATTGGCATCGTAGTGCAGCCGGTTGTCCGTCAGCACGCCGTCCACATCCAGCGCCAGCAGGCGCACGCGACGTGAGCGGTCGATGATGTCCTGGGGGTAGTCCTCCGCCAGGGAAGTGATGTCATTCATGGTCTTTCTCCTCGCATTCCGTGCATGCGTGACGCATTCCTGTAGGCGACGACCGCCAACGGCTGCGTGCTGCCCTCGCCAGACTCACGGGACTGTCGTGCAGAGACAGCAATCCCGCGGGGGAGTTCAGATCACGCCGCTGGCCAGCAGGCCGTGCATGTGGATGGCGCCGATCGGGTGCTCATCCTCGTCACAGACTACCAGAACGCTGATGCGGTTTTCTTCCATGATGCGCACCGCCTCGGCGGCCAGCATGCTGGAACGGATGGTCTTGCCACCGCGCGTCATGACGTCATCGACCTTGAGCGCACGCAGATCGCCGTGCTGATCCAGGGTGCGGCGCAGATCCCCATCGGTATAGACGCCGACCAGATGCTCGTCCTCGTCGATCACGCAGGTGAACCCCATGCCCTGGCGGGTGATCTCGAGCAGCGCATCGCGCAGCGGGCTGCCCAGCGCCACGCGTGGCAGGGCATCGCCTTGATGCATGACGTCCTGGACGCGCAGCAGCAGTCGCCGCCCAAGGCTGCCACCGGGATGAGAGAGTGCGAACTCCTCGGCGGTGAAGCCGCGGGCTTCCAGCAGTGCCACGGCCAGCGCATCCCCCATCACCAGTGCGGCGGTCGTGGAGGCCGTCGGTGCCAGGTTCAGCGGACAGGCCTCCTGGGCGACGCTGGTGTCCAGGTGTGCGTCTGCATCACGCGCGAGCGTCGAGCCGGGCTTGCCGGTCATCGAGACCAGCGGCGTCCCCATGCGCTTGAGCAGTGGCAGCAGGGCGGTGACTTCGGCGGTTTCACCGGAATTGGACAGTGCCAGCACCGTGTCCGACGAGGTGATCATGCCGAGATCCCCATGGCTGGCTTCGCCGGGATGCACGAAGAATGCCGGCGTGCCGGTGCTGGCCAGAGTCGCCGCGATCTTGCTGGCGATATGGCCGGATTTCCCCATGCCGGTGACGATCACCCGGCCCTTGGTCGCCATCATCAGCTGGCAGGCATGATCGAACTCTGCATCCAGTTGGTGCTCCAGTGCCGCGATGGCGGCGCCCTCGATCGCGAAGGTGCGTCGGGCGCTGGCGCGGAAATCCGCCTGCATGGCGGCGTGATCGCGGCCGCTGGAGGGCGAATCATCGGCAGTGGAAGACATGTCGGAGGTGGCGGGCTGGATTCTGGAGGACTTGGTCATGTTCAGATTGTTGCCTGTGTGTGGCCAGGACTCAAGGTACGTGAGAGAGGCGTCACTCACGCGCTGCAACGGCTCGGGCGTGATGCTGACACGGGGCGGATGGCCTGATCGTTCCGGCCTGTCCGCCCACAGGCGTCAGCGAGTCAGGCTGATGGCAAGCCAGGCCGTGTAGCCGAGGTAGCAGGCCAGCAGCACCAGCCCCGGACCACGGCCGATGCGGCCGCGACGCTGCCAGATGAGCAGGGCAGCCAGCATCAGGGTCAGACCGAGCATCACCGGGTAGTCGCGACTGATGGCGCTGCCATCCACCGGCCCCGGTGCCAGCAGGCCCGGTACCGGCAGGACAGCCAGGATGTTGAAGAGGTTGGAGCCGATGACGTTGCCGATGGCGATGTCGTGATGGCGCTTGAGTGCGCTGGCCACGCTGGCCGCGAGCTCCGGCAGGCTGGTACCGATGGCGATGACGGTCAGCCCGATGATCAGTTCGGGGACGCCGAGTGCCTGGGCGATATCGGTGGCGCCCCAGACCAGCGCGCGTGAGCTGGCGATCAACACCGCCAGACCGAAGAGCAGCCAGAAGATGGCGCGTCCGGCGCTCATCTCGGGGACGTCATCCTGACTCTCGGCGTCACTCGGCGAGTCGACCTTGAACAGCCAGACAAGCGTGAACACCAGCAGTGCCAGCAGCAGGATGCCATCCAGACGCTCGAGCCCGCTGTTGGAGAGGGCATAGCCCCCCAGTGCCGTCGCGGCCAGCAGCAGCGGCAGTTCACGGCGCACCAGGCCGAAATGCACCGGGATGGGAGCGATGAGCGCCGTGACGCCCAGCACCAGACCGATGTTGGCGATGTTGGACCCCAGAGCATTGCCGGTGGCGATGTCGGGGGTGCCGTCAAGCGAGGCCATGATCGAGACCACGATCTCCGGCGCCGAAGTGCCGATGGAGACGATGGTCATCCCGATGAGCAGCTTGCTCATGCCAGCTCGCCATGCGGTAGCGGCGGCGCCTTCGACGAAGCGATCGGCGCTCCAGACAAGACCTATCAGGCCAAGGATGACAGCGAGGATGGGATATAGCATCGGAACTCTCGGGGCAGGAGGCAGGGCAGCGGCTTGTCGCCAGTGACCGCGCCATTAAACGCATCCCCCCAAGGCATTGCAAGGCAAGGGATCGCATCTGCGGGATGCGATGGACCCTGCAACGGACTGGTAGTGAGGGGGCGGGTTCGGATACGATGTTCGCTAACTAACTTGATTCCCGAATGATGTGATCCATGAACTCCAAGATTCGGACTCGCGGCACAGTGCCAGGCGACGGATTGCCCATGGCCAGTGTCGTGACTCCCTCACAGCGGATGCTTCTATGACTGAATTACCCGGTCAGGCTGCTACAGCGACCGCTGCGGCCGGCGCTGATGCATCGCCATCCTCTCGCCGTGGCTCCGCTGACATCGACCTCGACGACGCATTGATTCGTGTCGAAGGCCTGCGCTTCACCCGTGGAGAGCGCGAGATCTTCTCCGGGATAGACCTGAAGATTCCGCGTGGCAAGATCACCGCCATCATGGGGCCCTCCGGTACCGGCAAGACGACGCTGCTCAAGCTGATCGGGGGGCAGTTGACCCCGTCCGCCGGGCGTGTAGATATCGCCGGTCACCATGTGCATGCCCTGTCGCGGCGCGAACTGTTCCGCATGCGTCGTCGCATGGGCATGCTGTTCCAGAGTGGTGCGCTGTTCTCGGATCTCAGCGTGTTCGAGAACGTGGCCTTCCCGTTGCGAGTCCATACCAATCTCCCCGAGGCGATGATCCGCGACATCGTGCTGATCAAGCTCGAGTCCGTCGGGCTGCGTGGGGCGCGTGAACTGATGCCCGCCGAGCTCTCCGGTGGCATGACGCGGCGTGTCGCGCTGGCACGCGCCATCGCACTGGATCCGGACCTGATCATGTACGACGAGCCCTTCGCCGGTCAGGACCCCATCTCGATGGGCGTGCTGGTCAATCTGATCCGTCGCCTCAACGATGCGCTGGGCATGACGGCGGTGGTGGTCTCTCACGATATCAAGGAGACGCTGACCATCGCCGATTACGTCTATGTGATCGCCGATGGCAAGGTCATGGCGCAGGGCACGCCACAAGCCCTGAACGCCGAGGCGGACCCGCGCGTGGCCCAGTTCATCCACGGCAAGCCGGATGGACCGGTGCCGTTCCACTATCCCGCGCCGGATTTCGCCGGCGACATTCTCGATGGCAGAGAAGCGGCCAGTGGCACTTCACAGAGAGGGCAATCAGCATGAGCGGTCTGAATCGTGGCCCGCTGGGGGCCATCACCTCGCTGGGGCGCAGCACCATCGAGGTGATCTCTGCCATCGGCCGCGCCGGCATGCTGCTGGCGCAGGCGGGCGTCGGCCTGCCATCCCGTGAGGGGTTCTCCCTCTGGGTGCGTCAGATGCACTTCGTCGGCGTACTGTCACTGGCGATCGTGCTGGTGTCGGGGTTGTTCATCGGCATGGTGCTGGCCCTGCAGGGCTATACCATTCTGGTCGGGTTCGGTGCTGAGGAGGCGCTTGGCCAGATGGTGTCGCTGTCGCTGCTGCGCGAGCTGGCCCCGGTCGTGGCGGCGCTGCTGTTCGCCGGGCGCGCCGGCTCTGCCCTGACGGCCGAGATCGGCCTGATGAAGGCGACCGAGCAGCTCACTAGCATGGAAATGATCGGCGTGGATCCCCTCAAGCGGATCGTCGCTCCGCGGCTGTGGGCCGGTTTCGTGTCCCTGCCGCTGTTGACCATCGGCTTCAGCGTCGTGGGGATTCTGGGTGGCAAGCTCGTGGGTGTCGATTGGCTCGGCATCTACGAAGGGGCCTACTGGAGCAGCATGCAATCGAATGTCGACTTCGTCGGGGATGTCATGAACGGCGTCGTCAAGTCACTGGTCTTCGGGCTGGTGGTGAGCTGGATCGCTGTCTTCCAGGGCTATGACCTGATCCCGACCTCGGAAGGCATTTCACGCGCGACCACACGTACTGTGGTTTATTCATCGCTGGCGGTGCTGGGACTCGATTTCGTCCTCACAGCCGTCATGTTTGGAGATATTGGATGAAACGTACCCGCATGGTCGAGTTCGGCGTGGGCCTGTTCGTACTTGCCGGTTTTCTGGGCATGGTGTTCCTCGGGCTGCGCGTCAGTGGCGTCACCTTCCAGCAGGCGGATGACACCTTCGTGCTCAATGCCAACTTTTCAGGGATAGGAAGCCTCAAGCCGCGGTCCAAGGTGACCATGGCGGGCGTGGCGATCGGCAGTGTCGAGAAGATCGAGCTGGATCCCAAGTGGTTTGACGCCCGTGTCACGATGAAGCTGGACAGCAGCCTCAAGGGCAAGTTGAGCAAGGACACCACGGCTGCCATCCTGACCTCCGGTCTGCTGGGCGAGCAATATGTCGGCCTGACCACCGGGGGGGATCCTGAAACGCTGGAGGATGGCGACACCATCCGGGATACCCAGTCGGCACTGGTACTGGAAGAGTTGATTCAGCAGTTCGTCTCCAATTTCTCGAAGAGCTGACGCAGGCCTGACTCGCCGTTGGCGCGATGCACATTTTCAAGGAGCAAATCCGATGACCCATATCCTCAAGCAGCTGATTCGTCCACTGAGCGTATTGAGCCTGTCTGCCATGATGGCGATGAGCCCGCTGGCCTCTGCCGCTTCCCAGGAGCCGGACGTGCTGCTGCGTGATACCGTCGAAGGCCTGACCACCAAGATCGACAGCCGCGAAAGCTATTACAAGGATCACGTCGACGAGCTGGAAGCGCTGGTCGACAACTCCCTCGAGCCGGTCGTGGATTACCGCTACATCGCGGCAAGCGTGATGGGCAAGTACTTCAAGGGTGCCTCTCCGGAACAGCGTACCGAATTCTCCAAGGTCTTCCATGACACCCTGATCGGTACCTACGCGAAGGGCCTGGTGAGCTTTGACTACGCCAAGCTCGAAGTGAAGGACAGTGAAGGCGAGCGTCGTTATGAAGATCAGGACACCGTCTACATGGACGTGATCGACACCAAGGGCAAGGTGTACCCGGTGGCCTATTCCATGCGTCTGCGCAATGACGAGTGGAAAGTGGTCAACGTGATCGTCAATGGCGTCAATCTGGGCCTGACCTTCCGCAATCAGTTCGACCAGGCCATGCGTGACAATGGCCGTGATATCGATGCCGTCATCAAGGGCTGGCAGCCGGATGTCGACCTGGAAAAGGACAGCGGGGAGAGCGCGGGCGACAGCGACAGCTGAGCCTGACCACTGGCGATATGACCATGAAAACACTCTTCGATGATGATGACGTGACCCTGAGTGCCGGCGATGGCTGCCTGACGCTGAGCGGTCAGCCGGATTTCGATCACGCCTCCGAGCTCGCCGAAGTGGGCTGCAAGTGGCTCGGGCAGCATGCAGAGGGTATCGAGATCGATCTCTGTGGCGTCGGTGGCGCAAGCACCGCCACGTTGAGTGTCCTGCTGGAGTGGCAGCGTCATCTGGCGCGCCATTCGGGGCATGTCACGCATCTGCGTCTATCGCCTGCGCTCAAGCGTCTGGCCTCCGTCTCTGGCCTCGATGTCCTGTTGCCGGGACTGGAGGTCACGGATCAGGCGTCGGATTCGGCGCCTCGCCCTGAGGTCGATGCTGTCTGATCGTGCTCCGGCCAGGCTGCCCAGCCGCTCGATCACCACCACTGCGCGCGGGAACGTGGGAGGCAGGAGGCTGCCGCCAATCGCGTTCCCGCGCGCTTTTGATTACCATGTGCGGTCATATCGCCCAGGTCGAAGCGCAGCGTAATGTGCCTGGCCCGGACATGCACCGCGAAGGAGTCATCGCCCGTCATGCAACCGAATGATGTCAAGGCCCTGCTCGAGGCTCGAATCGAGAACGTCGATTTTCATATCCAGGGTGAAGGATGCAACTTCCAGGTCGTCGCCGTGGGCGAGGTCTTCGCTGACCTCAGTCGCGTCAAGGCCCAGCAGTTGGTCTACGCCGCACTCAATGACGAGATTCGCTCTGGCGCGCTTCACGCCATCAGCATTCGTACCTATACCCCGGCGCAGTTCGATGCTGCCGTCGGCAACGCCCAGAGCTGATCGGAACATTTCATGGACAAGCTGATTATCACCGGCAACGGGCCGGTCAACGGGGAAGTCTGGGCCAGTGGTGCCAAGAATTCGGCCCTGCCCATCCTGGCAGCGACACTGCTGTCCGAAGGTCCCGTGACCATCAGCAATCTGCCGCACCTGCAAGACATCACCACCAGCCTGGAATTGCTCGGGCGCATGGGAGTCGAGCCGGTGATGGGCGACAACATGACCGTGCAGCTGGACGGCTCCAAGGTCGAGCACTGTCATGCGCCCTACGAGCTGGTCAAGAAGATGCGCGCCTCGATCCTGGTGCTGGGCCCGCTGCTGGCTCACTTCGGCAGTGCCGAAGTCTCGTTGCCGGGCGGTTGCGCCATCGGCTCGCGCCCGGTGGATCTGCACATCCGTGGCCTGGAAGCCATGGGCGCGGAGATCTCGGTCGAGAACGGTTACATCCGTGCCAAGGCGCCGGGTGGCCGCCTCAAGGGCGCTCGCATCGTCTTTGACGTGGTAACCGTCACGGGTACCGAGAATCTGCTGATGGCCGCGACCCTGGCCGATGGGCGCACCGTGCTCGAGAACGCGGCACGCGAGCCGGAGGTCGTCGATCTGGCCGAATGCCTGATCGCCATGGGCGCCAGGATCACCGGCCACGGCACCGATACCATCGTCATCGAAGGGGTCGAGAGGCTGCACGGTTGCGAATACTCCGTGATGCCTGATCGCATCGAGACCGGCACCTTCCTGGTCGCGGCAGCGGCCTCGCGTGGCAAGGTGCGCGTCACCCGTACGCGCGCCGATACCCTCGATGCGGTGCTTGCCAAGCTGGAAGAAGCCGGTGCCACCATCACCACGGGGGATGACTGGATCGAGCTGGACATGCAGGGCAAGCGTCCGAAGGCGGTCAATATCCGTACGGCGCCGTATCCGGCATTCCCCACGGACATGCAGGCCCAGTTCGTGGCGCTGAATGCCGTGGCCGAAGGCACCGGTACCGTGATCGAGACCATCTTCGAGAACCGCTTCATGCACGTGCAGGAGCTCAACCGCATGGGCGCGCACATCGCCCTGGAAGGCAACACGGCGGTGGTGACCGGTACCGAGCGCCTGTCGGGCGCTCCGGTGATGGCCACGGACCTGCGTGCCTCGGCCTCGCTGGTGATCGCGGCCATCGTCGCCGATGGCGAAACCATGGTGGATCGCATTTACCACATCGATCGTGGTTATGAATGCATCGAGGAGAAGCTCTCCGGGCTGGGCGTGATCATCCGCCGCTCCGCCGGTTGAGCCGAGTCCTGCCTCCATGCGCTGCCGGCCATCGCAGGTCGGCAGCGTCTGCTGAATTCTTACGCACAAGCACGGGCGAATACCCCATGAGCAAGCAACTGGTCGTCGCCCTTTCCAAGGGGCGTATCCTCAAGGAAACCCTGCCGCTGCTGGCGGATGCCGGCATCGAACCGCTGGAAGATCTGGACAAGAGCCGCAAGCTGCTCTTCGATACCAATCTGCCTGACGTCAAGCTGGTCATCATTCGCGCCACCGATGTGCCGACCTATGTGCAGCTGGGAGCGGCTGATCTGGGCATCGCCGGCAAGGACGTGCTGCTCGAGCATGGCGCCGAAGGTCTCTATGAGCCTCTGGATCTGGAGATCGCGGCCTGCCGTCTGATGACGGCCGGGGTCGTCGGTCAGCAGCAGCAGGGCGCGCGACGTCGCGTCGCCACCAAGTTCGTCGATGTCGCGCGTCGCTACTACGCGGAACAGGGCATCCAGGCCGAAGTCATCAAGCTGTATGGCGCGATGGAGCTGGCCCCGTTGATGAATCTGGCCGATGAGATCGTCGATATCGTCGATACCGGCAATACCCTGCGTGCCAATGGCATGGAGCCGCGTGAGCTGATCACCGACATCAGCACGCGTCTGGTGGTCAACAAGGCCGCCATGACCATGAAGCATGATCGCCTCAAGCCGTTGATCGACCGCCTGCGTCAGGCGGTGGAAGCACGTCGCGACGCATGAATGACCAGGTCCCTGCCTCGTGTCACGCGGCGGGACTCGTCAGCAACGACATCACTCAAGATCGCAGAGACGATCTGGCAGCAGCGCCCGTCCGGCTCAGCCCTCACTGCCAATGACATGACAAGAGGTTCGCATGGATACCCTGATCAACCGGCTCGATAGCCGCGATACCGATTTCACTGCCCGCCTGGATGCATTGCTGGCCTGGGAGGGGGTGTCCGATGCCGAGGTACAGCATCGTGTCACCGACATCCTTTCGCGCGTCAAGCAGGAAGGCGATGCCGCGCTGGTGGAGTTTTCCAATCGCTTCGACCGTCTGAGTGTCTCCAGCATGTCGGAGCTGGTGATCGACGCCGAACGTCTGGCAAAGGCCTACGCCGATCTGCCGGCGGATCAGCGCGAGGCACTGGCGGTCGCGGCGGAGCGTGTGCGCGTTTATCACGAGCATCAGAAGCCGGAAAGCTGGTCCTTCAAGGATGAGCATGGCAGCTTGCTGGGGCAGAAGGTCACGCCGCTGGATCGCGCTGGCATCTATGTCCCGGGAGGCAAGGCCGCCTATCCCTCTTCCGTGCTGATGAATGCGATCCCCGCGCATGTCGCCGGTGTACGCGAGATCATCATGGTCGTGCCGACCCCCGATGGCGTGGTCAATGAACTGGTGCTGGCCGCGGCTCACCTGGCGGGTATCGATCGGGTCTTCACCATCGGCGGCGCCCAGGCCGTCGCGGCACTGGCCTATGGCACCGAGACGGTGCCGCGCGTCGACAAGATCGTCGGTCCCGGCAACATCTATGTGGCCACTGCCAAGCGGGCGGTATTCGGTCAGGTCGGCATCGACATGATCGCCGGACCGTCCGAGATTCTGGTGGTCAGCGATGGCGTGACCGATCCGGACTGGCTGGCGATGGACCTGTTCTCGCAGGCCGAGCATGACGAGGATGCCCAGGCGATCCTGATCAGCTGGGATGATGAGCACCTCGCTGCGGTCGAGGCGTCAATCGAACGTCTCGCGCCGACCATGGAGCGTGCCGAGATCATCAAGACCTCGCTGCGCGAGCGTGGCGCCCTGATTCGCGTCAGCGGGCCGGAGCAGGCGCTGGAACTGACCAACCGTATCGCGCCGGAGCACCTGGAGCTGTCGGTGGCGGATCCGGAAGCGTGGGTCGAAGGTGTCCGCCATGCGGGCGCCATCTTCATGGGCTCCCACACCTCCGAGGCACTGGGCGATTACTGTGCCGGCCCGAATCACGTGCTGCCGACGTCCGGTACCGCGCGCTTCTCCTCGCCGCTGGGAGTCTATGACTTCCAGAAGCGCTCCTCGTTGATCCAGTGCTCGGCCGAAGGTGCCTCCATCCTCGGGCGTACCGCATCGGTGCTGGCGCGGGGTGAGTCGCTGACCGCTCACGCCCGTAGTGCCGAGAATCGCATCATCGAGTGAGCATGGTGAAGTTCATGAGCATGGTGTAGTTCATGAGCATGAAAAAGCCCGCCACGGTTTCCGTGGCGGGCTTTTCTGGTTCTGGTTCTGGTTCTGGCTCTGGTTCTTGCGTGAAAGCCGTTTGCCAGTCCGGCGGCCATTGTCAGCCGGGGGATGAGACGCCCGGAGCTGCGGCGGCAGGAGAGGGCGTGCTGTCGGGAATCGGCCGCTCACCGACCTTGACGCTGACCTCCATGGGCTTGCCATCCCGCAACAGATTGAGTTGCAGGGTGTCGCCCGGCTTGACCGCGGCGATGTCGGCCATGGCAAGGCGTGCATCGATCAGGCGCTTGCCGGCGACTGCCGTCAGGATGTCACCGGGACGCAGGCCGGCCTGCGCCGCGGGGCCATCCCGCAGCACGGCGGCGACCACCACGCCTTGCGGAGCGCTCAAGCCGAAGGAGTGCGCCAGCGACGGCGTCAGCTCCTGGACTTCCAGGCCCAGCCAGCCGCGAATCACCCGGCCGTGATCGACCAGTGATTCGAGGATGTCACGTGCCAGGTTGGCGGGGATGGCGAAACCGATGCCCTGCGAGCCACCGGAGCGGGAGTAGATGGCAGTATTGATGCCGACCAGTGAGCCATCGGTATTGATCAACGCTCCACCGGAGTTGCCGGGATTGATCGCGGCATCGGTCTGGATGAAGTCCTCGTAGGCATTCAGGCCAAGATGGTTGCGTCCGGTGGCCGAGATGATGCCCATGGTGACGGTCTGACCGACTCCGAAGGGGTTGCCGATGGCCAGCGAGACATCCCCGACGTGGACCTGGGTCGAGTCGGCGATCGCCACCGTCGGCAGATCTTCAAGATCGATCTTCAGCGCCGCGAGATCGGACTCGGGGTCGACCCCGACCACCTTGGCCAGTGTCTCGCGGCCATCACGCAGGGCGACCTGTATCTGATCCGCGCCCTGAATGACATGGTTGTTGGTCAGGATATAGCCGTCGCTCGAGAGAATGACGCCGGAGCCCAGGCTCGACAGCATGCGCTGGCTGCGCAAGGCATTTTCCCCGTAGAACTGGTTGAAGAAGGGGTCGGACATCAGCGGGTGCTTGCTGTCGTCCTCGATCTTGCGCGAGGAGTAGATGTTGACGACGGCGGGGGCGGCGGCGTCCACGGCGGTCTGGTAGCTGGCCGGCCCGCTGTTGCGCTGCAGTGGCGGCGCTTCGCGCAGTACCGGATTGGCGGATTCCTCGCGCTGCTCGGCGGAGAGGGTCAAGGCGGGAGATGGCAGCACCTGCTGATCTCGAGAGACGATCGCGCCGCCCTGTTGGCCGCCCTGTTGGCCAACCTCGGGCGCCGGCTCGGAATGTCCAAGTTCAGGGAAGCGATCCAGCACCACGATGGCAAGCAATACCCCGGTGACCACTGGCCAGAGAAGGGGGAGCAATGAACTGCGAAGGGGGCGTCGCGTCTGAGGCATCAGGAGTCCTGGTGAATGATCCGTGGTCCTGCCGGGCCGTCAGCTTTCCTGAGGGCAACCGCCGTGGGGCGGTCGCCATCCGCAGGGTTGCTGCTGGCAGGCGGAGGGTGAAGAGGAAGATTGATGACGTGCTCAAGACGTGTCACCCATGTCTCGGTACCCGGCGAAGCTGCCATGCGCTTACATGGTGAGGCTGCGCCGTTACAATGGCAGCCAGTGTAACACTCGATGAATCTGACTGCTGGAGGCTCAATGGCTGATCGTGACGTGCTGGTCGAGGCGCTGGATGGCTGTCTGGAGGCGCAGGCCTTCAAGGATTACACCGTCAATGGACTTCAGGTCGAGGGGCGGCGCGAGGTCCGCAGAGTGCTGACGGGCGTTACCGCCAATCAGGCGCTGCTGGATGAAGCCGTGGCATGGCAGGCGGATATGGTGCTGGTGCATCACGGCTATTTCTGGAAGAACGAACCCGCTCGGATCACGGGCATGAAGCGCCGTCGCCTCAAGACACTGCTGGCGAACGACATCAATCTGGCGGCGTATCACCTGCCGCTGGATGCCCATCCGACGCTGGGCAACAATGTCCAGCTGGCCGAGCGCCTGGGGTTGGTCAGTGAAGGATGCCTGGATGGCGTCCCCGGGCGTGGACTGGTGCATGTCGGGCGTCTCGCAGATGAGCTTGCGGCAGGCGGTGAGCTGGACAGTGCCGCGTTGGGGGCCGAGTTCAGTCGTCGTCTGGGGCGAGAGGTGCTCGTGATCGCCGGGCATGATCGGCCGATCAAGCGCATTGCCTGGTGCACGGGAGGGGCGCAGGACTATATCGGTCTGGCCATCGAGGCGGGAGTCGATGCCTTCCTGTCCGGTGAGATCTCGGAGCGGACCACGCACAGTGCGCGCGAAGAGGGGGTGACCTACCTGGCGGCAGGGCATCATGCGACCGAGCGCGATGGGGTTCGGGCGCTGGGCGAGTGGCTGGCGGCCGAGCATGGCGTCGAGCATCGCTTCGTGGATATCGACAACCCTGCTTGAGTCAGCTCATGGTCGCCCTGTGACGGCCTGAGTGATCCTTGCCAACGACAACGGCCACCCCTGGAAGGTGGCCGTTGTCGTGTCCAATGGCCGTGAGGGAACTCACGGCAGGCGGAGGTTGCTCAGATGCGCGGCGGGTTGGCGCTCTGCGCTTCGCCTTCCGCGGGTTGTGGCTTGAGACCGAAATCCTCTGACAGCGTGCCGCGATTGTCGGCATAGTCACGTGGCAGGTCGACCTTCTCGCCCATGTCTTCTTCAAGCGTGGTGTCAGTATCCAGCAGGCGGCGCTTGAGCTGGCTGTCATCGCACAGTGAAGAGGCACCGCTGGCCAGGTGCTGGCGCAGCTCGTTGCCGGCACGTTGGATCTGATCCGTCAGATCACTGGCCTTGGAGAAATGATCATTCAGGGCGTCACGGAACTGGGTCAGTTCCAGCTCACGCTCCGCCAGCTTCTGGCGGGTCTTCTGATTGCGGGCCACGTTGGCATTCAGGAGGTGGTAGCACAAGGCGCCGATACCGATGCCAGCCAGAAAACAGGCGATGGCCAGGATCCAGTCAATATTGCTCTCGTTCACGTCGCTCTCCTTGTGTCACGACTGCGGTGATCTTCACCGCCGGGGCAGGCCATCACGATGATGTGCTGCCAATGTCCAGACTCTTGCAGTGTGTCCAGCGACGCTGGCCATGAGGCAAAGAGTGCCTGTATTTCAAAAGCGTACGCACTCCATTATATCGATGGGTTGGCGCGTCACGTCAATTCGTCATGAGAGAGACCTTGGTCGCCCCGAAGCAAGGGCGCCATTCGCCATCGAGGCGCGTCATGGCACTGAAGGGCCTGGGAAGCAGGACTTCCCGTCGGGTGTGGTGGGTAAAGTTGCACTCAGGGCGTATAATGCCGCGCAATTTCGTTCTTGCCTGATTGTCAGCCATGCTGGCGCAGGCGTGACCTCGTTTCACTTCGCGCCAGATGCAGCCCAGTGCTGAATCTGGCCTGCACCGGGTTTCTCCATGCCAGCACCTACGCCCCTCGAGAAGTACCAGGCAGACCTCAAGCGTGATGACTTTGCCTACGATGCCGCCCAGGAAGATGCCGTTCGTCACCTGCAGCGCCTTTATGACGATCTGGTGCGTACTCCGCGCCAGACGCCTGACAAGGTCGAAGATGTCACGGGCAATGGCGGGCTTGGCTCCAAGGTGCGTCGATTGTTCGGCAAGCCGTCGCGGCCGGCCGCCGTCGACAGGACCCCGGACATCATGGGGCTGTATTTCTGGGGTGGCGTGGGGCGCGGCAAGACCTATCTCGTCGATACCTTCTACGAGAGCCTGCCCTTCGCGGACAAGATGCGGACGCACTTCCACCGCTTCATGCAGCGCGTCCACAACGAGCTTGGCCATTACAAGGGCGAGAAGAACCCGCTGACGCTGGTGGCGGCCAAGTTTGCCGTGGAAGCGCGCGTGATCTGCTTTGACGAATTCTTCGTCAAGGACATCACCGATGCCATGATTCTCGCCACCCTGTTCGAGGAGTTGTTCAAGCAGGGCGTGGTACTGGTCGCGACCTCCAACATCGTGCCGGATGATCTCTACAAGGATGGCCTGCAGCGTGCGCGCTTCCTGCCGGCTATCGACCTGGTCAAGCGCCATTGCACCGTGGTCAATGTGGATTCGGGTATCGATTATCGCCTGCGCGCTCTGGAGCATGCCGAGCTGTTCCACAGTCCGCTGGGTGACGAGAGCGGTGCCAGACTGGCGCGTGAGTTCCGCTCCATTGCCGGAGCCGAAGGTCATGCCGATGAAGGCTTGAGCATCAATCACCGCGTGCTGCATGCCTTGCGTCGCCACGAGGATGTGGTGTGGTTCCATTTCGATGAGCTGTGCGATGGCCCGCGCAGCCAGAATGACTACATCGAGCTTGCGCGCGAGTTCCACACCGTGCTGGTGTCGGAGGTGCCGCAGATGGGGCGTGACAGCGATGATCAGGTGCGCCGCTTCATCAATATGGTCGATGAGTTCTATGACCGTGGCGTCAAGCTGCTGATGAGTGCCGAGACACCGGTCGAGAAGCTCTACACCGGCGGCAACCTCGACTTCGAATTCGAGCGCACCCTGTCACGCCTGCAGGAAATGCAGTCGCGTGAATACCTGGCGCTGCCTCACAAGCCATGAGGCGATGTCGGAAGACGAAATAGCCTTTGTGGTGCGGGCGTCTGGCATGTACAATACGCGCTCGCTCGAATTGTTGTCCGGTCCACGAGTCGTCCTGGGTCAATCACCCTTGATGGGCGTGGGCAGTCTGGAGTCGAGTCGGCGGTGACCGCGCAAGCGGCCTGCCACTGACTGCCAGGCGTCGGACAACCAAGAAAAATAGGGATTGGTCGCGCACTCAAGTGCAAGACCCGACTATAGGTGATTCATCCATGAAGACGTTTACTGCCAAGCCGCAGTCCGTCCAGCGTGACTGGTTCGTCGTCGACGCAGCCGGCAAGACGCTGGGCCGTATGGCTACCGAAATTGCTCGTCGCCTGCGCGGCAAGCATAAAGCCGAGTACACTCCGCACGTTGACACTGGCGACTACATCGTCGTCATCAACGCCGAGAAAGTCGCTGTGACTGGTCGCAAGGCAGAAGCCAAGACCTACTACCGTCACACCGGTTACCCGGGCGGCCTGCGCTCCATGAACTTCAACCAGATGATCGAGCACAAGCCTGAGCGCGTGATCGAGCTGGCGGTGAAGGGCATGCTGCCGAAGGGCCCGCTGGGTCGTGCCATGCAGTCCAAGCTGAAAGTCTATGCTGGCGCCGAGCATCCGCACGCTGCGCAGCAGCCGCAAGAACTGAACATCTGAGGGAAGCATCGCCATGACACAGCAGCACTACGGTACCGGGCGCCGCAAGACTTCTACCGCGCGCGTCTTCCTGAAGCCGGGCACCGGCAAAATCACCGTCAACCAGCGTGACCTGAACGACTACTTCGGTCGTGTGACAGGTCGCATGGTTGTTCGCCAGCCGCTCGAGCTGACCGAAACTACCGAACAGTTCGACGTCTACGTCACTGTCGCCGGTGGTGGTGGTTCCGCTCAAGCTGGCGCCATCCGTCACGGCATCACTCGTGCCCTGATGGCTTACAACGAGGACTTCCGTCCGGCACTGCGTGCCGCCGGCTACGTCACTCGTGATGCTCGTGAAGTCGAGCGTAAGAAAGTCGGCCTGCGCAAGGCCCGTCGTCGTCCGCAGTTCTCCAAGCGTTAAGAGAACAGGCGTCGACCACAAGAACGTCCAGTACCCGAAAGGGTGCTGGGCGTTTTTTTTGCGATCTTGATAGGGGCGTCAAGCGCATGGTGCGAGCGCAATTGAAGAAAGCCGCTTCTGGTAAAGTGATTTTCTTGAGTTGTGAGCGGTGGGTTCTTGCCCTTTAATACAGTCAAGCGTCAAGTGCCCGGCAAGGGAATGGTCTGGCAGCATGCGGTGGTGTTCGGGAGACAATAACAATATGGCTAATCGAGGTGTGAATCGAGGGCGGCGCCGCTTCCTCGTCAGTGCGACCAGTGTCGTGGGGGCGATAGGCGCCGTTGGCATCGCGACGCCCTTTCTGGCTTCCTGGCAGCCGAGCGCACGGGCAAGAGCGGCAGGTGCACCTGTCACGGCGGATATCTCGCGCCTGGCACCGGGTCAGCAGATGACCATCGAGTGGCGCGGCAAGCCGGTATGGGTGGTGCGTCGCACCCCCGAGATGATTGATGACATCCGGGCCATCCCGCACGCCGAGTTGCAGGACCCCGAATCACGCCGTCCCCAGCAGCCAGCCTATGTGGATGCTGTCCTGCGCTCCATCAAGCCCGAGTACGTGGTACTGGTGGGAATCTGCACCCATCTGGGCTGCTCGCCGGGTTATCGACCCGAGATGGGTGCCGCGGATCTTGGCGCTGACTGGCCGGGTGGCTATCTGTGTGCCTGTCATGGCTCGAAATTCGATCTCGCGGGTCGCGTGTTCACCGGAGTGCCGGCGCCCTCGAATCTCGAGGTGCCGCCGCATCATTATGAAAGCGAGCAGGTGCTGGTGATCGGCGTCGATGAGGAGGCTGTGTGATGGGGAATCCAGAACGTGCCAAGGCGTCGCGAGGCATCATGCGCTGGATCGATGATCGCTTTCCGGCCACCCAGATGCTGCAGGACCATCTGACAGGCTACTACGCGCCCAGAAACTTCAATTTCTTCTATTTCTTCGGCTCGCTGGCGCTGCTGGTGCTGGTCAATCAGATCATTACCGGTATCTGGTTGACCATGAGCTATACCCCGACCGCCGAAGGGGCCTTTGCCTCGATCGAATACATCATGCGCGATGTGGAATATGGCTGGCTGATCCGTTACATGCATTCCACGGGGGCGTCCGCATTCTTCGTCGTCATCTATCTGCACATGTTCCGGGGGCTTATCTACGGCTCATACCGAGCGCCGCGTGAGCTGGTGTGGATCTTCGGCATGTGCATCTATCTGGCGTTGATGGCCGAGGCCTTCATGGGGTATCTGCTGCCCTGGGGGCAGATGTCCTACTGGGGGGCGCAGGTGATCATCTCGCTGTTCACGGCGATCCCGGTCATCGGAGCGGATCTGGCGCAGATGATCCGTGGCGACTACCTGGTGTCCGGCATTACCTTGAATCGCTTCTTTGCCCTGCATGTCATCGCCTTGCCACTGGTCATCGTCGGGCTGGTGGTGCTGCATCTGGTGGCGCTGCATGAGGTGGGGTCGAACAATCCGGATGGCATCGAGATCAAGGACAGGAAGGATGAGGCGGGCCAGCCGTTGGATGGCATTCCGTTCCATCCCTACTACACGGTGAAGGACCTGGTGGGTGTCGGTGTGTTCCTGTTCGTGTTCTGTGCCGTGATCTTCTACTTCCCGGAAGGGGGCGGCTACTTCCTCGAGACGCCCAATTTCGAACCGGCCAACTCGTTGAAGACACCTGAGCATATTGCCCCTGTCTGGTATTTCACGCCGTTCTACGCGATGTTGCGGGCCGTGAACTATCCCTTGTTCGGGGTCGATGCCAAGTTCTGGGGCGTGGTGGTGATGGGGTTGGCGATCGCCATCCTGTTCGTGTTGCCATGGCTTGATCGTTCTCCTGTGCGCTCCATCCGTTACAAGGGCTGGCTATCGCGTATCGCGATACTCGTGTTCGTGGTCAGCTTCGTGACCTTGGGGGTGCTTGGCGTGATGCCGCCGACGTTCGAGCGCACGATCATCGCGCAGATCGCGACGGTGGCGTACTTCGCCTTCTTCATACTGATGCCGCTGTATACGCGATTCGAGAAGACGCGAGCGGTGCCGGACAGGGTGATAGGCCGATGAGCGGGCAAAAGGGTGGGTCAAGGGACTGGCTGAAGCATGTACTGGCTGCAGGCGTGGTGGTGGCCGGCCTGCTGGGGGCGGGAGCTGTCAGCGCGGCAGGGGGCGAGGCAGTGCGTGAGTCGATGCAGCCGGATCTGCATGACAAGCCCTCGTTGCAGCGCGGCATGCAGCTCTACACCAATTATTGCCTCGGCTGTCACAGCCTGCAGTATCAGCGCTATTCGCGTGCCGCAGAGGACCTGGAGATGCCCGAGGATCTGGTCGAGCGATATCTGATTTTCTCGCCAGAACTCAAGATCAATGACACCATGCGCATCGGGATGAAGACTGAGGACGCCGCGAGCTGGTTCGGTACGCCGCCACCGGATCTGTCTCTCGAGGCGCGTCTGCGCGGGACGGACTGGATCTACTCCTACCTGAAGAGCTTCTATCGCGATCCCGAGCGCCCCTGGGGTGTCAACAATGCTGTCTATCCGCTGGTGGCGATGCCCAATGTGCTGGAGACATTGCAGGGCGTTCAGGAAAAGGTCTGCGCCCAGAGCGACCTGGTGCCTCCGGGAGCGGAGCTGAACCCGGCAACGGGGCACTATGACTCCTGCGACGTGCTGGAGATCACCTCGCCGGGCAGCATGACAGCAGAGGAATTCGACCAGGCCGTGTGGGATCTGACCAACTTTCTGGCCTATGTGGGCGAACCATCGCGACTCAAGGCTGAGAGCATGGCCCCCAAGGTGTTAATATTCATCCTGATCTTTACTCTGCTGGCATATCTTCTCAAGAAGGAATACTGGCGCGACATTCATTGATGGCTCCCGGAGTGGCGCTCATTGATAATGGCGTGCAGGCAGTGACGGGCGCACGGCTGATCGGTCGTGCGCCCGCTTGCGTCGCTTGCGGGTGACGCAAGGTTGACCCTCTGGGCGCGTCACGCAGTTGATGAGGCGCCCAGAGGAAACTTATTCCCGTTCGTCAGGCCAAAAGCTGACGCGGGCATGGCTCGAACAGATGCGAGGACAGTTTCATGGGTGTTGTGGCCAAGCGTTCATCGATGACCTTCTACTCCGGTGGTGACGACCACTTCAGCCACCGTGTACGGATCGTGCTGGCCGAGAAGGGTGTAGCAGTCGATGTCATTGATGTAGATGATGACAACCGTCCGGCCGAGCTGGCTGATCTGAACCCGTACAACAGTGTGCCGACGTTGCTGGACCGTGACCTGGTCCTCTACGAGTCCAAGGTGATGATGGAGTACCTGGACGAGCGCTTCCCGCATCCGCCGCTGTTGCCGGTGTATCCGGTGGCGCGCGCCCAGAGCCGTCTGTGGATGCACCGCATCGAGCGCGAGTGGGTGCCGATGATGGAAACCATCCAGAACGGCACCAAGAAGGAAGCCGACAAGGCACGCAAGGAATTGCGCGAGAGCCTGATCGGAATCGCGCCGATCTTCGATGACATGCCGTTCTTCATGAGCGACGAGTTCTCTCTGGTCGACACGTGCATCGCCCCGATTCTGTGGCGTCTGCCGACATTGAACATCGAGCTGCCGGAGAAGCAGGTCAAGCCGCTGCTGAACTACATGGAGCGTCTGTTCGATCGTGATGCCTTCAAGGCGTCTCTCTCCGAGGCAGAGCGCGAGATGCGTATCTGATTCGCTTGAGCAATCCCGAAAGGGGTGCTTGAGTCGCTGGAACCCACCCCGGGGTGGGTTCCGGGCTCGGATCATGAGGCGGGGAGGGGCCGAGGTCAGGTGTCTCGACCGTCACGTGGTGTCAGTGCCCGCAAGTTGTAGCTCGGCGTCGCAGGACGTCGGTCATCGTGACATCCATTGCAGTTCAAGAGGTTCTCTCATGCTTTCCAGTCGCCCTTATCTGGCACGTGCGCTCTACGAGTGGCTGCTGGATAACGACAATACGCCGTACATCGTGGTGGATGCCGAGCAGGATGGCGTTCAGGTGCCGCGTCAACACGTGCAGAATGGCCAGATCGTTCTGAACATCGCGCCGGGTGCCGTGCGTGATCTGCTCATCGCCAATGAGGGTGTCAGCTTCAATGCCCGTTTCGGTGGTCAGCCGATGCACGTCAGCGTGCCGACACCGGCGCTGGTGGCGCTGTACTCTCGCGAGAATGGCGTTGGCATGGTGTTCGGGCATGAGCCTGTCATGCCGGGTGCGGATGACCTGGCCTTCGGTGAGGCAGCCTCGGATGAGGCGACCTCCGGTGAGGAGGCTCAGGCGCCTTCACGTCCGGCTCTGGCCAGTGTCGGTGGTGCCAGCAGCGCTGCTGATGATGAGCAGGGTGAGGAGGCGTCACGGGGTGATGCGGCGGCCGATGAGGTCGCGAGTGCCGAGGAGCAGGAGGGCGGCAGCATCTCCTCCTCCGATGAGGAAGGCGGCGATGATCAGCCGAAGCCTCCCCGCAAGGGGCGTCCGTCGCTGCGAGTCATCAAGTAAGCGGACACTCCTCTTCAGTCCTCTTGGGCTGATAACGACGACGCCCCACAGGCCAGGCCTGTGGGGCGTCGTCGTTTTCACCCATACGTCAGGGAGTGCGGTCTACGTCAATCAAGATACTCGAAGACCTTGGCGATACGCTGGATGCCACCGACTTCCGAGACCTTGCTGACGATCTGGTCGGCCTCCGAGCGGGTCACGATGCCCATCAGGTAGACGCTGGCATTCTCGGTCAGCACCATGATGCGCCCGGAATCGATGTTGGCATCGGCCGCGAGAGTCGCCTTGACGCGGGTGGTCAGCCAGGTGTCCTGGACGCGCTGGCTGGTAGGCGCATTGGCGCTGACTTCCAGGGCGTTGTGTACCTGGCGTACGCGACGGACATCCTTGGCGACTTCCGCGGCGCGTTGCTTGAGCTCGTCGCTGGGCACTTGCCCGGTCAGCAGGACCATGCCGTTGTAGGCATTCACGTTGACATGGGCGTCATTGAAGCGCGCATCGATCTTGCCGAGATTGACTTCGATCTTGGTCTCGATGCTCTCGTCTTCCACTTGAGCGCCCAGAGTGCGATCACCGTAGTCCTCGTCAATGGGACCACTGTGAGTCAGGTCGGCCACGGTGGTACAGCCCGCAAGGGATAGAAAGCCGGCGGTGGCCATGAGGGAAAGCAGGTACTTTGGCGTCATGCCGTAATCTCCTGGTGAGCGCCGTGTGTCGCAAGGCGTTATTCGTTGCTGCCGAACAGCTGGTGATCGATCAGATCACACAGGCAATGAATGGCCAGCAGATGGACTTCTTGAATGCGCGCGGTGGAGGTCGCCGGTACGCGGATCTCGCAATCTTCGCTGCCCAGCAGGGAAGCCATGTCGCCACCGTCACGACCGGTCAGTGCCACCACGCGCATGTCGCGGTCATGGGCCGCCTGGATGGCCTGTACCACGTTGGCGGAGTTGCCGCTGGTGGAAATGGCCAGCAGGATGTCGCCGGGCTGGCCCAGGGCGCGAATCTGCTTGGAGAACACCTCGTTGTAGCTGTAATCGTTGGCAATGGACGTCAACGTCGAGGTGTCGGTGGTCAGGGCGATGGCCGGCAGGCTCGGGCGTTCACGCTCGAAGCGATTGAGCAGCTCTGACGAGAAGTGCTGGCTGTCACCGGCGCTGCCGCCGTTGCCGCAGGCCAGAATCTTGCCGTCATTGACCAGGCTCTGGACCATCATCTGACTCGCCGCTTCGATGAAGGGCGGCAGCACTTCACTGGCGTATGTCTTGGTGTCGATGCTGGCGTTGAAGTGGCCGAGAATACGAGATTGGAAATCCATGATGGCTCTTGGTCGTTGGCTTCAGAACGCTTCGAATGCGTGGCGTATCCAGTGAATGGCGAGAGGGGGAGGGCCCTCCACGCCGACCACGTCGAAGCGGCAGGAACATGATAGCCCGTGATGGGCCAGATAAAAACGCGCGGCCTTGATCAGCCGGCGTTGCTTGGTGGCGGTCACGCTTTCCAGTGCGCTGCCGAACCGGGAGCTGGCGCGGTAACGCACTTCGATGAACACCAGGGTGTCACCATCACGCATGATCAAGTCGATCTCGCCGCCCTTGGCATGCGAATTGCGCGTGACAGGCACGAGACCTCTGGCTGACAGCCATTTCTCGACCTCGGCTTCGATCACGGCGCCGCGCGCTCTCGCGCGACGCTGTGGTGGCTCCTGCCCGGTCGTTCCAGGGCGCGCCATGTCAGGGCGTGTAGGCTTCGACGGTGCGGCTGCTGGCGCCTTTCAGCGGCGGGCGTGGTACGCCGCCTCTGAACTCCGCCCACGGCAGCGTGCGTTCGATGCGTCCATCATGACGCGGGAATAGACTGCCGGTCGCTCCGAAGAGTTCCCCGCCGGCACCGGCCAGCATCAGCGGAACGCGCTGTGCCAGGCGATAGGCATCGACGCCCATGGCATTGAGCTTGAGCATGCGCGGAGAGGCATCCGACAGGGCGCGATAGGTATCGGCTTCCGGCAGAGTGGCCTTGCCGCCGGAGGAGGCCTGCGGCACTTCCCAAGGGATGTCGACGAAATTGACGCCATTGAGGTCGCCATCCTGAGCGGGCTGGGGGGAGCCTTCATAAAGGTGTGAGGTGCCGTAGATCGGCAGGTTGCCCGCGTAGTAGAAGTCCAGCATCGGCGGCACCTGACGAGCGTAGCTTGGCAGCGCCAGCAGGAAGATCATGTCGATGTTGCCGGAGTGGGCGCGGCCATACTTGCTGCCGGATTTCTTGGCGGATTTCATGCGCGCCTGATCCTGGCTGGAGACGGAAAGCAGATCCTTGACCGCTTCACTGACCGGGCCCTTGGGGTTGTAGCGCTCGATGGAAACGATGTCGCCACCTTCCTGCTCGAAGCGATCACGGAAGGCGCTGTAGACGCGCTGACCCCAGGCATTGTCGGGAATCATGGCCGCGGCACCACGATGGCCGTCAAGTGAGGCGCGCAGTGCGACCTGGCGCGCTTCGTCTTCGGCGGACAGGCCGTACTGGAAGAGGTTGTCGGCCTGATTGCGCTCATGGGTGCCGTAATTGAGGGCCAGGGTCGGCAGCGGCAGGCTGTTCTGGGTCTCGAGCTGGCTGACCAGCTGCTTGTCCAGCGGGCCGAGCACGACCTGAGCTCCCTCCATGGTCGCGCGGGCATACAATGTCTTGAGATCGGCGCTTGAGGTATCGAAGAAGCTCAGCTGCGGCGTGGCTTCGGCATTGTCGATGGCGCTGCGATGGCGTGCCTCGATGCCCTCACGAATTGCCTGCGCGATACGCTTGAGTGGGCCGGACTGCGGAAGGAAGACCGCGATCTTGCGGACTTCCTGGCCGGAGAGCTCGCGCAGATCGAGGATGCCCTGCGGCATCTGGCGTGCGGCCGGATGCTGCGGATTGGCATCCGCCCAGTCGTTGATGGCGGAAAACATCTGGTCGATGTTGCCGCCGAAGCGCCGCTGCAGACGCAGCAGGTCCGTCCAGCCGCTGGCAATGGCGTTGGCGCTGGCCAGCTCGCCAAGCTGGCTGGGAGACAGGCGCGTGAGCTGTTCCCACAGGGTGTCATTGATGCTGAGGTCATCAGTGTCCGCCTGCAGGGCAATCAGCGTCTGGGCACTGGCCAGAGGTTCGCCGACCATGCCGAGCGCCAGGCCGCGACGCTTGCGCAGCGTGCGCTGATCGCCGCTGGACATCGTGATGTCGTCTTCCAGCACGGACGTGGCGAGTATCGTGTTCCAGCCATCCTGCTGCTCGAGGGCGATGCGCGACAGCAACAGGGCCCATTGCACGCGTTGCTGGGGTTCCAGACTCGCGGGGTCGATGTCCGAGGTGATGGTGATCGCCTGCGCGTTGTCGCCGCTGCGTGCTAGGATATCGGCGGCCTGCAGTCGGGTGCCGGCGGCCTGTTGGCCCTGTTGTTGCTCCGCTTGAGCCAGCAGCGCGTCCGCCCCCGGTCCGCTGGGACGGGAGGACTGCCCGGCACACCCGGCCAGCAGCAGTGCCGCGATGGCCATGCCGGCCAGTCCGCGCAGGCTGGTGCGCGGGAGGCGCAAGCTCTTGTGCCGAATGGTTGACGCAGTGCGCAGCACGTTGTCAGGCGCACGATTCCATGTCTGGCCCATGTACGACGGTCCCTTGGCTGATGGGCGAGGAGGCCGTGGCCCGCGTCGCCGCTGCTGTAATGACGGATGAATACTGCAATGACGAATGAGACGGGTCTCGGAGTGGCTGCTCGTGCGGGCATGTCTGCCGCAGGTGGTCAGGCCACTCGGCTGTCTCTGACGTCCATATCTACCACTGAGTTCAACGAGTCGAAGCATTGAATGTCTGAGTCTTCTGAAGGCGTATTGTACGTGGTCGCCACGCCGATTGGTAACCTCGATGACCTCAGCCCACGTGCCGCGCGGGTGCTGGGCGAAGTGGATCTGATCGCGGCTGAGGACACCCGCCACAGTGCCCGTCTGCTGCGCCATCTGGGGCTGGAAGTCCCCATGATGTCACTGCATGACCATAATGAGCGCGGGCGGGTCGATCAGCTGTGCGAGGCCCTGGAGGCGGGGCGGCGTGTCGCGCTGGTCTCCGACGCCGGGACGCCGCTGATCTCCGATCCCGGCTTCATCGTGGTGCGGGCGCTGCGGGAGCGCGGATTCAAGGTAGTCCCGCTTCCCGGCCCCTGCGCGTTGATTACCGCGCTCAGCGCTGCTGGCCTGCCGACGGATCGCTTCACCTTCGAGGGGTTTCTCGCTCACAAGGGTGGGCCACGTCAGGCGCGCCTCACGGCACTGCGTGAGGATAGCGCGACGCATGTGCTTTATGAGTCGCCTCACCGTATCCAGGCGTTGTTGAAGGATATCCACGACGTTCTCGGGGCGCGCCGAGTCGTGTTGGCACGTGAGCTGACCAAGACCTTCGAGACCTTCCTGGACGGGACGGCTGCTGAGCTGCTGGCGATGATGGAGGCGGATGGCGATCAGACGCGCGGTGAATTCGTGGTCATGATCGAAGGGGCTCCGGCACGTGAGGGCGACGAGGCTGCCAGCGTCGAGGGTGATGCGCTTCTCAAGGTGCTGTGGGAAGAGGGGGTCGGCGTCAAGCAGATGGCGGCGATCGCCGCTCGTCTGGTCGGCGGGCGCAAGAAGGCCTGGTATGCCAAGGCACAAGCCCTGAAGGATGCGGCGGAACCACGAGAAGCGTAAGCGAGAGGTGTTTTCCAAGTGCTTGGCGTATCTGGCTTTTCGGCGTTCCTCCGGGCCAGGTGCACTGCAGCGCCAGCTTGTGGAAACGATGTGACACTGATAGTCTTGCGCGCTTGGGAGATGGCCAGACAGTCGCCGCCAGCGTGAGCTGGGGGAGGAAAGTCCGGGCTCCATAGGGCAAGGTGCCAGATAACGTCTGGGCGGCGTGAGCCGACGGCAAGTGCAGCAGAGAGAAGACCGCCTACGTCAGCTTCGGCTGGCCGGTAAGGGTGAAAGGGTGCGGTAAGAGCGCACCGCGCGTCTGGTAACAGTTCGCGGCGAGGTAAACCCCACCTGGAGCAAGACCAAATAGGCCCCCTATGCTGCTGCCCGCAGTGGGGGCGGGTTGGTTGCTTGAGCCCTGAAGTGATTCAGGGCCTAGATGAATGACTGTCCACGACAAGACCCGGCTTATCGGCCGTCTCCCGCCTAATATTTAAGATGTCAGCCCTGTGATGCGAAACGCGCAGTTCAGGGCTGACATGTGACACCGCATGACCGGCGCCGTCCGCTCCGTGCTCCGTGGCTGGCCATTTGCAATGGCGGCGGACATGAAGTCGTGACCGGCGCCGGTTGTCGATTGTGCCATCGATAATCATGCGAATGTCTCTGCTTTCCTGCGGTCTACCGCCAGACGACTGGCGTCCGCCTTTACTGCCCGCAACGCGTGCCAAGGTCCCGAATTTCGTCATGTCCAAGCCCAGCGCTCCCTCCGTTCCCGAATCAGCCGCTGCCATGTCAGCCGCCGAATCCGAAGCTGCGGATCGCTTCGCGCATGTCAGTGTCATGCTCGATGGCGCGGTGGATGGGCTGATTCAGGACGTCTCCGGTGTCTATTTCGACGGTACTTTCGGGCGCGGCGGTCACTCACGCCTGATCCTGTCGCGTCTCGATGACGGTGGACGTCTGATCGCCTGTGATCGCGACCCCCAGGCATTGGCGGAAGCCGCCACCATCGAGGATTCCCGTTTTTCCATTCACGCCGGTGAATTTGCCCGCCTGGGCGAATATGCCGAGCGGGAAGGCGTGCATGGTCAGCTCGATGGCATTCTGCTGGATATCGGCGTGTCCTCGCCGCAGCTGGATGATGCCGAGCGTGGCTTCAGCTTCATGAATGATGGTCCGCTGGACATGCGCATGGACCCCACCAGTGGCGAGAGTGCCGCTGAGTGGTTGTCACGTGCCAGTGCCGAGGACATGGCGTGGGTCTTCAAGACCTACGGTGAGGAGCGCTATGCCAAGCGTCTTGCACGTGCGGTGGTCGAGCGTCGCGCCGAGCGTCCCATCACGCGGACCGGTGACTTCGCCAGCCTGATCAAGGACGCGCATCCCAACTGGGAGAAGCACAAGCACCCGGCGACGCGTGTCTTCCAGGCGATCCGCATCCATGTCAACGGCGAGCTGGATGAGTTGACCCGCGCGCTGGATGCTGGCCTGGAAGCCCTGAAACCGGGGGGAAGGCTGGTGGTGATCAGCTTCCATTCGCTGGAAGACCGTATCGTCAAACGCTTCATGCGCGACAAGGCGCGTGGCGATCAGGCGCCGCGTGGCATGCCCATTCGCGAAGATCAACTCAACAAGCGCCTCAAGCTGGTCGGCAAGGCTCAGAAGGCCTCCGAAAGCGAGGTGCAGGCGAACGTACGCTCACGCAGCGCCGTGATGCGCATCGCCGAGAAGCTGAAATAACGCCCGGTTCGTGGCGTGTATCGTGGTCATCCCAGCGCCTGCCTTTTGGCAGGCGCGCTCGCAAGGGGACGTAGTGTTGTGCGACATGTGTGTCGGTGCCTCGCAACGCTTAACGACCAACGCCACAAGCTGACATAATGCGCCGGTCGTCGCCTGATGGTACCGCTGGTCATCACGAGTGATGTGTGGCCGGCATGTTGCGGCGATGAACAGGACAAGCCGTCAGCCATCGGGTGTTGCATGCCTGACATGCATGGATTGACGGGTCGTCCCGCAGGGATAAATCGTGGTGCAGATCACCGCGTTCAGAGTGATAAGGGAGTCAGCATGGCGGGACGCAAGCAGCAGGGCAGCTGGAGAGGGAACTGGCCGATCAGGTTCCAGATGCGTTGGCGTCATCTGTGCTTCGTGGTGCTGATGATCTGCCTGCTGGGATCCGCCGCTGCTGTCGTCGTAAGCTCCCATCTCTCGCGCGGCCAATACGCGCAACTCCAGAAGCTCGAGGCGGCGCGTGATGATGCGCGTGCTCGCTGGGGGCGCCTGCTGCTTGAGGAAAGTGCCTGGTCCGCCCCTGCGCGTATCGAGAGCATCAGTACCGAGCGTCTCGAGATGCGCGTACCGGATGTCCACGATGTCGAGGTCATTCGCTGATGGCCACACGTCGACCTCCTTCCTCGGACCCCAAGGCCCCTCGCTCCCGCGGCGCACGCACTGCGCCACCCGGCGCGGCCAGTCGCGGCAAGACGGCGGGTTCTGCCGCCGCCGGGGCGCGCAAGAGTGCGCGTGGGCCCATGGGGTCCGCCCGCTATCGCATCATGCTGGGTATCGTGTTCGCAGGGCTCCTGGCCCTGGTGGGGCGTATCGGCTATTTGCAGCTCTTCGATCAGCAGTTCCTTCAGGATCAAGGGGATGCGCGCACCCTGCGCGTCGACAGCATCAACGCGCACCGTGGCATGATCACCGATCGCAGTGGCGAGCCGCTGGCCATCTCGACGCCGGTCATCACGCTGTGGGCGGACCCGCGTCTGGTGCCGGATGATCCGGTGCGCCTGTCACTGCTGGCACGCGCGCTCGGCCAGCAGCCTGACGACCTGATCCGCCGTGTGCGCCAATATCGTGATGCCGGCAAGGGCTTCATGTACATCAAGCGTCAGATGACCCCTCCTCAGGCACAACCCGCCATCGACCTGGATGTTCCGGGTGTCCACCACAAGCAGGAATACAAGCGTTACTACCCCTCGGGCGAGGTCTCCGCACAGCTGGTCGGCGTGACCAATGTCGATGACAAGGGCCAGGAGGGGCTTGAGCTTGCCTACAATTCCTACCTCTCCGGTACGCCGGGCAAGCGTCGCGTGCTCAAGGACCGCAAGGGACGCCTGGTGCGTGACCTGCATCTGATCAGCGAAGCCAAGCCTGGTGGTGATTTGACCCTCTCCATCGACCTGCGTCTTCAGTACATGGCCTACCGTGAGCTGAAGGCCGCCGTGGCCGAGCACCGTGCCGACGGTGGCACCCTGGTGATGATGGACGCTCGCACGGGAGAAGTGCTGGCGATGGTCAATCAGAAGTCCTACAACCCCAACAATCGTGCGGGGCTTGACCCTGCCGGTCTGCGCAACCGTGCGATCACCGATGCCTTCGAGCCGGGCTCGGTCATGAAGCCTCTGGCGATGAGTGCAGGTCTGGCCTCCGGCAAGTATCAGCCGGACTCGGTGATCGACACTACGCCGGGTTACATGCGGGTCGACCGCTTCACGATTCGCGATTTCCGCAATTACGGCAAGCTCGACATGGCCGGCATTCTCTATCACTCCTCCAACATCGGCATGAGCCGCATGGCGCTGAGCCTCGAGGATGACGCGGTATGGAATCGCTATTATGAGCTGGGTCTGGGGCAGGCGCCGGGTACCGGCTTCCCGGGCGAGACGACGGGCGTTCTGCCGGCCCCGACCAACTGGTCGCGCAGCAAGCGGGCCTCCATGTCCTACGGGTACGGGATCAGTGTCTCGGCCTTGCAGCTGGCCAGCGCCTATACCGCGCTGGCCAATGATGGTCGCCGGCTGGCGCCGTCGCTGCTCAAGGTGAATACCCCGCCGGTGGGGGATCAGATCATCTCGCCCGAGAATTCCCATGCCCTGCTCGGGATGATGGAGAAGATCGTCCAGCCCAATGGTCCCGCCAAGCGTGCCGTGGTCGAGGGCTACCGTATCGCGGGCAAGACGGGTACGGTGCGTAAGGTGACCTCCGGTGGCTATCAGAAGACGGCCTATCGCTCCTTGTTCGCCGGCATTGCGCCGGTGTCCGACCCGCGCATCGTGACCGTGGTGATGATCGAGAATCCCAAGGGCGAGGAATACTACGGGGGCCTAGTCGCGGCGCCGGTGTTCGGTCGCGTGGTCGGCAAGGCGCTGCGTCTTCTGGATGTGCCACCTGACAGCGCCGTCGGCGAGTGAGCGGTGACATCTGCCGCCATGCATGCCGGAGACGGCGCGTGACATCCATTTCTTTCGTGTAGCGAATACGTCCCAGCTTCAGCAACAAGGAAGGTCTTCCAGCATGACTTCATCGCAAGATCTGGCCGAGCAGGCCTCGGCAGAGCCGCTGGGCGAATTTCTGGCACGGCCACTGGCGACAGCCAGCGAGCTGCTTGGCGCGCTCATGGCGCTGTGGCCCGGCGTGTTCAGCGATAGTCGCCTGACCGCACTCGTGATGGCGCAAGACGACTGGCATCTGACGATCGACAGTCGCCACGTGACGCCGGGGTCGCTGTTCATCGCGGTACCCGGTATCGGCAGCGATGGTCGCGATTACATTGCCTCCGCCCTCGAGAAGGGCGCGGCGCTGGTAGTGGCACAGCAGTCTTCCGAGGGGGAAGCCCCGCCTGAGTCTCACGCAGACGAGCGTGTCGTCTGGCTCGAGGGGCTCGGCGCGCAGCTCGGCGAGCTGGGACGACAGGCCTTTGGCGTGCCGGAGTCACTGACGCTGGTCGGCGTGACCGGCACCAACGGCAAGTCCTCCGTGACCCATTACATTGCCGAGTTTGCCGAGGCGCTCGGCATCCCCTCCGGCATGATCGGCACGCTGGGGATCGGCCGCCCTGGCGCGCTGGTCGCCGGCGAGCGCACCACGCCGGATGCACTCGCCGTCCAGGCGGCGCTCAAGGGCCTGAGCATGGCCGGTGCGGAACTGGTCGCGATGGAAGTCTCTTCCCATGCGCTGGACCAGGACCGTGTCAACGGCTGCCGCTTCACGGTGGCGGGCTATACCAATCTGTCGCGTGATCATCTGGATTACCACGGCAGCATGGCGGCATATGCCGCGGCCAAGGCCAAGCTCTTCAAGCGACCGGAACTCAAGCTTGCGGTGCTCAATGCCGATGATGCGCTGGCGCGTCTGATGCTGGCCGGCATGCAGCGCGGTGTGCGCGTGTTGGCGATGGGGCGTGACGAGGTGGCCACCCTGCGCGTGCTGGACGTCTTCCCCGAGCCGCTGGGGCAGGTGGCCGTGATCGCGACGCCTGACGGTGAGCGTGAGCTCGGCCTCAATCTGATGGGGCGCTTCAACCTCGACAATGCCCTGCTGGCGATGCTGATCCTGCATGGCCTCGGCCATTCGCTGGCGGACCTGTTCGCGGCGGCACCGCGTCTGACGCCGGTGCCGGGACGCATGCAGCGCCTGACCCGCGAGGGCGCGCCCGTGGTGGTGGTGGACTATGCCCACACCCCGGAGGCGGTCGAGACCGCGCTGACGGCACTGCGTGCCCATCTGCCGGCGCGTGATGATGCTCGGCTGTGGTGCGTGCTCGGCTGTGGCGGTGATCGCGACACCGGCAAGCGCCCGCTGATGGCGACGGCCGCCGAGCAGGGCGCCGATCGCGTCGTCATTACCGATGACAACCCGCGCAGTGAAGAGGCCGCTGTCATTCGTCAGCAGATGATGGATGGCATCCAGGCCCGGGAGCGCGCCCGGGAAATCGCCGGGCGCGCCGAGGCCATTGCCCAGGTCATCCGTGATGCAGGCGAACATGACGTGATTCTCATCGCCGGCAAGGGCCACGAGGATTACCAGGAAGTGGCGGGCGAGCGTCTGCCGTTCTCGGATGTCGCACATGCGGTGGCGGCGCTCGAGCGTCGTGCGCTCTCCACTCAGGAAGGTCTGGAGAGCGACGCATGAGTGCGTCAGTGCAGTCTCCTGGGCTGGAGTGCTTCGATGAGGTGGCTCAGCTGCTCTCGGCTCGGCTGCCTTCGGCGCTGGTCGGCCGGTCATTGGGGGCCATCGAGACGGATACCCGCAAGCTGTCCAGCCAGCGGTCGCCGCTTTTCGTGGCGCTGAAGGGCGAGCGTTTCGATGCCCATGACTTCCTGGCTCAGGCTCGTGACAATGGCGCGATCGCGGCGCTGGTCGAGCATCCGGTGGATGACCCGTTGCCGCAGATCGTGGTGCCTGACACGCGGCTCGCCTTCGGTCTGCTGGCGGCGGCACGTCGGCGAGCCTGGGGGCGGCCGTTGATCGCCGTGACCGGCAACAGCGGCAAGACCAGCGTCAAGGGACTGGTGCATGCCATCCTGGTACGTGATGCCGCGCGCTTCGACGCCGAGAGCCTTGCCACACAGGGCAACCTCAACAATGACTATGGTCTGCCGATGACGCTGCTGCGCCTGAACGATGCGCATCAGCATGGCGTCGTCGAGCTGGGCGCCAATCATCTCGGTGAGATCGCCTGGACCACCGCGCTGGCACGTCCACAGGTGGCGGTCATCACCAATGTCACCGGTGCTCACGTCGGGGAATTCGGTGGCATGGGGCAGATCGCCCAGGCCAAGGGCGAGATTCTTGCCGGACTCAGTCCGCTGGGGGGGCGCCGTCCGGTGGCGGTACTCAATCGTGATGATGTCTATTTCACGCTCTGGCAGGCGCTGGCAGTGACGGGGCAGGCGGTGGATATCATCGACTTCAGCGTCGCGGACCTGGCGGAGAGTTCGGCACGCCTGCAGGCACGCAAGCTAGGCGCGGATGAGCTCGGGCGTTATGCTTTCGAACTGACGTTTGACGGCCACTCGCTGGGGCGGGTCCAGCTTGCCCTGCTGGGACGGCACAATGTCGCCAATGCGTTGGCGGCAGCCGCTGCCTGTCTGGCGCTGGGCGTGGACAGCCAGCTGGTCATCGAGGGGCTCGAGAGCGCCGAGAGCGTTCCGGGTCGCCTGGGGGTCGTGGAAGGACACAATGGGGCTCGTCTGCTCGATGACAGCTACAACGCCAACCCTGGGGCCATGCTGGCCGCGCTGGAGCTGTTGGCGAGCCTTCCTGCTCCGCGCTGGTGCCTGATGGGCGCCATGGGCGAGCTGGGCGAGGACGCCGAGCGGCTGCACGCCGAGGTGGGCGCCTACGCCCGCAAGCTCGGTATCGATTTCGTTGCCACCTGTGGTGAAAAGGCCAGAGCGACTGCCGAGGCCTTCGGCGCAGGTGGCATGCATTTCAAGGAGCGGGCGGAGCTTGAAGCTTACGCCCGTACCCATCTACCCACCGGGGCCAGTGTTCTGGTCAAGGGGTCTCGTAGCGCAGGCATGGAACATGTCGTTGCCGCGCTCAAGGTCGACGCATCAAGGTGAATGTGAGTCATGCTGCTGCTGCTTGCTGAGTTTCTGGCCCAATTCAATGGCGCCTTTACGGTTTTCAATTATCTGACCCTGCGTGTGGTGCTGGCCACGCTGACGGCCTTGTTGCTGTGCCTGTGGCTCGGCCCCTGGGTCATCCGCAAGCTGGTGGATGGCCAGATCGGCCAGGCCGTGCGTGATGATGGCCCTCAGTCCCACCTGTCCAAGGCCGGTACGCCGACCATGGGCGGCGTGATGATCCTGCTGTCGATGGCCGTCTCGACCCTGCTGTGGGGCGACCTGACCAATCTGTATGTCTGGGTGGTGCTGGCGGTCACATTGGGCTTCGGTGCGGTCGGCTGGGTGGATGACTACCGCAAGGTGGTGGAGAAGAATCCCCGTGGCCTGCCGGCGCGCTGGAAGTATTTCTGGCAGTCGGTGGTGGGCATCGGGGCGGCCGTGGTGCTGTACCTGACGGCTTCCACGCCTGCCGAGACAGCACTGCTGGTGCCGTTCTTCAAGGATGTCGTCATCCCGCTGGGCATCTTCTACATGGTGCTGACCTATTTCGTGATCGTCGGCAGCTCCAATGCCGTCAATCTGACCGATGGCCTCGATGGGCTGGCGATCATGCCGACCGTGCTGGTGGCCATGGGGCTTGCGATCTTCGCCTACGCCTCGGGCAACCTGAAGTTCGCGGAGTATCTGCACATTCCGTTCATTGCCGGTTCCGGCGAGCTGGCGGTGTTCTGTGCCACCATCGCGGGCGCCGGCCTGGGTTTTCTGTGGTTCAACACCTATCCCGCCCAGGTCTTCATGGGCGATGTGGGCGCCTTGGCTCTCGGTGCGGCACTGGGCGTGGTCGCGGTCATCGTGCGTCAGGAAATCGTGCTGTTCATCATGGGGGGCGTCTTCGTGATGGAGACCGTCTCGGTCATCCTGCAGGTCGGCTCCTACAAGCTGACCGGACGACGCATCTTCCGCATGGCGCCGCTGCATCACCACTTCGAACTCAAGGGCTGGCCGGAGCCGCGCGTCATCGTGCGCTTCTGGATCATCACCGTCGTGCTGGTGCTGCTTGGCCTGGCCACACTCAAGGTTCGCTGAGGACGCTTTCGCGATGACCCTCTCTGTCACCTCCCACGCACCGGCCTCGCCGGTGCCTGCCGAAGGACCGACCCTGGTGGTCGGTCTTGGTGTCTCCGGACAGGCGATCGCTCGCCATCTGAGTGATCGTGGCATCGATTTTGCCGTCGCCGATACCCGCAGTGCACCGCCGGGGCTCGAGAATCTGCACGAGCATGCACCGCAGGCCGAGGTCCATCTCGGGCCGCTGGAAGCGCTGGATCTGTCACGCTTTGGTGAGGTGGTGCTCAGTCCGGGCATCGACCCGCGTCAGGCCGTGTTTGACCCGGTACGCGAGCGCCTGGTCGGCGAGATCGCGCTGTTCGTGCGGGCACTCGATGAACGCCAGGCCCGGGATGCGCAGGGAAGGCGGCCGACGCTGGTCGCCATCACCGGTTCGAACGCCAAGTCCACCGTCACCACGCTGGTGGCGAGGATGGCCGAGCGGGCAGGCCGTGACGTGGCGGTCGGTGGCAACCTGGGCACCGCCGCGCTGACGCTGCTGCGTGAGCAGCCCGATGCCGAACTGTATGTGCTGGAACTGTCATCCTTTCAGCTCGAGACCACGCCCGAGCTCAAGGCAGATGTCGCCTGCTTCCTGAATCTCTCCGAAGACCATCTCGATCGCCATGACGGCATGCGCGGCTATCAGGCCGCCAAGCGTGCCATCTTCCGCGGGGCGGGCCTGGCGGTCATCAATGCCGACGATGCCTGGAGCTGGCCGGCCGAGGAGGATGCAGTGGCGCGCGCCAGCTTCAGCGTACGCCTGAATGAGGGCGACTCTGGTGATGACGGCGAGGAGTTGAGTGAAGGGGCTGAATGGCGTCTGGCGGAGCAGGACGGCACGCTCATGCTGTGTCACGTGGCATCCGAAGGCCTGCATGGCGTGATGCCTGCCGCGCAGGTGCGTCTGGCCGGGCGTCACAATCAGGCCAACGCGCTGGCGGCGCTGGCGATGGGCACGGCGATCGGTCTCGCGCAGGAGGCCATGGTGGCCGAACTCGAGCGCTTCGCGGGGCTGCCGCACCGGGGCGAGCTGATCGCTGACGTGGCAGGCGTGCGCTGGATCAACGATTCCAAGGGCACCAACGTCGGCGCGACGCTGGCGGCGATCGCCGGTCTCGGTCCGACACTCGATGGCAAGCTGATTCTGCTGGCCGGTGGCCAGGGCAAGGGCGCGGACTTCACGCCGTTGGCCGCGCCGCTGGCACGCTTTGCGCGTGAGGCGGTGCTTTTCGGACAGGATGCAGAGCGCCTGTCGCTGGCACTGGAGGATAGCCTTCGCGTCAGCCGGGTCGCGACGCTGACGGAAGGCATGGCCCATGCTCAGCGAGTCGCTCGGCCGGGAGATTGCGTGCTGCTGTCACCTGCCTGCGCCAGTCTCGATCAGTTCCCCAATTACATGGTGCGCGGCGATGCGTTTCGTGACTGGGTGTCGGAGCATGTGATGGACGCGGGCAACGAGGGCGAAGCGGATGGGTGACAAGGCCAGTCGAGTGCGTCAGGCGATGAGTACCGAGCAGCAGCCAGTGGATGGCTGGCTGGTCTTCGCGGCATTGGCGATTCTGTGTATCGGCTGGGTGATGGTCACCTCGGCTTCCAGCGAGATCTCCAGCGAGCGCTTTGACGGCAACGCCTTCTACTACAGCATGCGTCACGGCATCTTCATTCTGATCGGGCTGGTGGCGGCCTATTGCACGCTGCGCATACCGATGTCGGCCTGGCAGCAACGCAGTTTCGCGATGCTGATGCTGGGGTTCGTGTTGCTGGTGGTCGTGCTGGTGGTCGGGCGTGAGATCAACGGCGCCAAGCGCTGGATTCCCTTGCCGGTGATCGGCGGGGTGCAGGCCTCCGAGGTCGCCAAGTTGTGCCTGATGATGTGGCTGGCGGGGTATCTGGATCGGCGTCTCGACAAGGTGCGCGCCAGTGTCGTCAATGGTCTCGTGCTGCCCTGCATGCCCTTGATGCTGATGATTCTCTTGCTGGCACTGGAGCCTGACTTCGGGTCCATCGTGGTGATGGGCGGTGCGGTGATGGGCATGCTGCTGCTGGCGGGGGTCGCCTGGTGGGGCTTCATCGTCCTTCTGGCAGCGGCCATCGGCGGCGGTTGGTCGCTGGCGATCGCCGAACCCTATCGCTGGGAGCGCCTGACCACCTATACCGACCCGTGGGCGAACATGTACGACAGCGGCTATCAGCTGACCCAGGCCCTGATCGCCTTCGGGCGAGGACACCTGAGCGGCATGGGGCTGGGCAACAGCGTGCAGAAACTCTTCTATCTGCCCGAAGCGCATACCGATTTCGTGTTCGCGGTACTGGCCGAGGAACTGGGATTGATCGGTGCCACGGCGGTGGTCGGGCTGTTCGCGCTCCTGATCTATCGGGCCTTCAAGATCGCCCGACGTGCCGAGCTTGCCGGCTTGCCGTTCAGCGCCTACCTCGGCTACGGTATCGCCCTCGTGCTGGGGGCCCAGGCCTTCATCAACATCGGGGTCGCCAGTGGATTACTGCCGACGAAGGGGCTGACGCTGCCGCTGATGAGCTATGGGGGCTCCAGCTTGATCGTCAGCTGCATACAGATCGCCATTCTGATGCGAATCGATACGGAAGTTCGTCTGCTGACGCGCGGCAAGAGTCCCGCGCGGCGCAAGACCGGCAAGTCGCCCGAGACCACGCAAGGAGCCAAGGCATGACGTCATCTTCTTCTGCAGTGCCTGCGGCTGATGCCTCGCGACCCGAGACCTCTGACGCCCCTGCTGACACGCCCTCTGCCGGCATCGTGCTGATGATGGCTGGAGGGACGGGGGGGCATGTGATACCGGCGTTGTCGCTGGCGCGTGCTCTCGCCAGCCAAGGACATGAAATCCACTGGCTGGGCAGTCCGCGTGGCATCGAGAACCGACTGGTTCCGGAGGCGGGGTATCCGCTGCATCGAGTGGAAGTGGCTGGGCTGCGTGGCAAGGGGCTTGCCGGCTATGCGGCGATCCCATTTCGCCTGACCCGCGCCGTTCTGCAGGCGCGACGCATCATCCGTGAACTCAAGCCGGTGCTGGTCGTCGGGCTGGGAGGCTTTGCCAGCGGTCCTGGCGGACTGGCGGCACGCCTGGAGGGCATTCCGCTGGTGATCCATGAGCAGAATGCCATCGCCGGACTGACCAACAAGGTGTTGGCCCGGATGGCAACGCGGGTCTACGCCGCCTTTCCCGGCGCCTTCCCTGCCGCCATCGCTGCGCAGGTGGTGGGCAATCCGGTGCGCGACGAGATCGCCGCCGTCGGTCAGACGGCAGACACCGAGGGCGCTTCCCGGGAGCAGGCCATGCGCGCGCGACCGCTTCACCTGCTGGTGATGGGGGGCTCGCTGGGCGCCCAGGCACTCAACGAGCAGCTGGCGCCGGCGCTGGCACTGTTGCCGGCGTCCTCGCGCCCCCTGGTGCGCCATCAGGCCGGGCGTGACAAAGAGGAGGCGACCGTTGCCGCCTATCAGGCCGCCAGTGTCACGGCCGAGGTCAGCGAGTTCATCACCGACATGGCCGAAGCCTATGCCTGGGCGGATCTGGTGGTGTGTCGCTCGGGTGCCTTGACGGTCGCTGAGCTTGCCGCTGCCGGACGACCCGCCATCTTCGTGCCGTTCCCGCATGCCGTGGATGATCACCAGACCGTCAATGCGGCGGTGATGGTCACGGCCGACGCGGCGCGTCTGATTCCCCAGAATACGCTGAATGCCCAGCGTCTCGCCGAGACGCTGGGGGAATTGCTGGATCCCAAGATACTCACTGGCATGGCCGCTCGCGCCCGCGAAAGTGCGGAACTCGACGCGGTAGCGACCATGCTGGCAGGCTGCATGGAGACTCGCCTTGAACGCTAGGAATTCTGATCGTGGTGTCGGCATGCGCCGCATCCGTCGCATCCACTTCGTCGGCATCGGCGGCGTGGGCATGTGTGGTATCGCTGAAGTACTGAGCAACATGGGGTATGAGGTCAGCGGCAGTGACCTCAAGGAGTCCACCGTGACGGCGCACCTGCGGGATTGTGGTGTGCGCGTGGCGATCGGTCATGCGGCTGTCAACGCGGAAGGCAGCGATGTGGTGGTGGTCTCGACGGCAGTGGATACCAGCAACCCGGAAGTGGCCTGGGCGCGTGACCATCGGGTGCCGGTGGTACGTCGTGCCGAGATGCTGGCGGAGCTGATGCGATTCCGTCAGGGGATCGCCATTGCCGGCACGCATGGCAAGACCACCACGACCAGCCTGACGGCCACGCTGCTTGCGGAGGGCGGCATGGACCCGACCTTCGTCATCGGTGGCAAGTTGACCAGCGCCGGTACGAATGCACGCCTGGGGGAAGGGGAATACCTCGTGGCCGAGGCGGATGAGTCCGACGCCTCCTTCCTGCACCTGCAGCCGCTGATCTCGGTGGTCACCAACATCGATGCCGACCACATGGCGACCTATGAGGGTGACTTCAATCGCCTCAAGGACACCTTCATCGAGTTCCTGCACAACCTGCCGTTCTACGGCCTGGCGGTGCTGTGTCTCGATGACGCCAATGTCCGCGAGCTGCTGCCGCGCGTGCAGCGCCAGTTCGTGACCTATGGCTTCAGCGAGGATGCCGATTATCGCATCAGCGACTTCCGCCAGGGCGGCGGTCAGCTGAGCTTCACTGCGCTGCGTCCGGAGGGGCATGCGCCACTGGAGATCACGCTGGCCATGCCGGGTGAGCACAACGCGCTCAACGCTCTGGCGGCCATCGCGATCGCCACCGATGTCGGCGTGAGCGATGACGCGATAGCGCGTGCGCTGGCCAGCTTCGCCGGTGTGGGTCGTCGCTTCCAGGTGCATGGTGAATTCGCGGCACCCAATGGCGAGCAGAGCGTGATGCTGGTCGATGACTACGGCCATCACCCGCGAGAAGTGGAAATGGTGATCCGTGCCGTGCGTGCCGGCTGGCCGGAGCGTCGGTTGGTGATGGCCTATCAGCCTCACCGTTACTCGCGCACCCATGATCTCTACGAGGATTTCGTGCGGGTGCTGTCCGAGGTCGATACCCTGCTGCTGCTGGATGTCTACAGCGCAGGAGAGGCGATGATTCCGGGGGCCGACGGCCGCTCTCTGGCCGGCTCGATCCGTCAGCGTGGGCAGGTGGATCCGCTGTTCGTCGAGCACAAGCGTGCGTTGCCGAGTCTGCTCAACAATGTGCTGCGCCCGGGCGATATTCTGATCACCCAGGGGGCGGGTGATGTCGGCGGCATCGCCCTGTCACTGGCCGGTGCGGATCTCAAGCTTTCCGAGGTGGCGCTATGACCGCGGTGAAGCCGGAAATGGCGACACGCTATGGTCGCGTCGTGGTGCTGTTCGGTGGAGTGAGTGCCGAGCGTGAGGTATCGCTGAAGAGTGGTGCGGCGGTGCTCGCGGCCCTGGAAGGGGCCGGCCTCGATGTGCAGGGGTACGACATGGCCCATGGCCTGGCCGGTCTGGAGGCGCTGCGCGCAGACCGCGTCTTCATCGCCATGCATGGACGTGGTGGCGAGGATGGCACTCTGCAGGGGGCGCTTGACCTTCTGGGCATTCCCTATACGGGGAGTGGCGTGCTGGCCTCCGCGCTGGGGATGGACAAGCTGCGCACCAAGAAGCTCTGGGATGTCGAAGGCTTGCCGACGCCACGCTCCTGTCGCCTGGCGGCGGACACTGACTGGCAGAATGTGCTCGAGACGCTCGGTACGCCGGTAGTGGTCAAGCCGGTGCACGAAGGCTCGACGCTGGGCATCCATATCGTCGAGGAGGCTGGCGCTCTCAAGGCCGCCTGGCAGGATGCCTGTCGTTTCGATGGTGTCGTCATGGCCGAGCAGTTCATCAAGGGGCCGGAATATACGGTCTCGGTGCTGGACGGTGAGGTGTTGCCGGCCATTCGCATCGAAGCGGACAGCGGTTTCTACGATTACGATGCCAAGTACGTGACCGATACCACTCGCTACCTGCTGCCCTGCGGTCTGGAGGCTGCGCGCGAAGCCGAACTGGCGACTCTCTCGCTCAAGGCATTCAACGTGCTGGGCTGCGAGGGCTGGGGGCGTGTCGATGTGATGGAAGATGCGGACGGCGCCTTCTGGCTGCTGGAAGTCAACACCTCGCCGGGCATGACCGATCACAGCCTCGTGCCACAGGCAGCCGCGCATGTGGGGCTGGATTTCACGGCGCTGGTACTGCGGATTCTCGACACGACGCTGACCGAGCGTCATGACGTCGCCGCGTCCGCCTGCCCACAGAGCGAACACTGACCCATGGCGGCGCGTAGCTCTGCAGGTGCACTGTTCGGCCTGGTGCTGGGAGCGGCACTGATGGTGGCGGGTGGCCAGGCATTGTGGACCTGGCTGGACCGCCCCATCGAGCGAGTCACCATCAAGGGTGACTTCGAACACGTGAGCGCCGCCTATCTCCAGCGCCATATCGCGCCGTTGATTCGCGGACAAAGCTGGCTCTCTGTCCCGCTGGGGGAAGTTCGGCGTCGCGCTCTGGCGATCGACTGGCTGAGTGAGGTGAGCATTTCGCGTCGCTGGCCGGATACACTCGAATTCGAGCTGTTCGAGCAGCAGCCGGTGGCCTACTGGAATGACGGTGAGTTGATCAACGTGAGAGGCGAGGCCTTCAAGGCAGCCCCTGTCACCCAGCTGGGAAATCTGCCGAATCTGGCAGGCCCCAAGGGTAGCGGTTCCGAGGTGCTGGCCGAGCTGGACGCGCTGCAGAGCCAGTTGGGCGGTCTGGGGCTCAATGTCTCCCAGTTGCGTCTCGAGCCACGTGGCGCCTGGCGTTTTCAGGTCAATGACAGCGTCTGGGTCATGCTGGGTCGCAATGACAGGGAGGCCCGTCTGGCTCGCTTCATGGCAGCCTGGCAGCGTCAATTGGGGGGGCAGGCGTCGCAGATTCGCTACATTGACCTCCGCTATCCCAACGGCGTAGCCGTGGCGTGGCATGGCGAGACGACAGCACTGGAAGAAAGCAACGGTTGAGGGAGAATCGGCGACACTTCAGAACGAAGGTCTTGAGGCGCTGATATTAGTGAAATGGAGTTATCTCCAGTTTCATTTCGGGACAATCCCGCCTATTCTAGCGGGGATTTGCGCCTCCTGGTATTTTCAGGCTGGTGTGCCGTTAGTGGTGACTTCTATACTATGAAGGCAAATTCATCTTCGGGTTAAACGGAGCGTTAACCTGACTGGGTGGTTTCTGGCATTCTTGCCGCCGCCGATCGCGCTATTTTTTTCATGACGAACCAGAATCAAGGAGCTGGCCCGACCTATGGCAGGACATTCCAAATCACAGGATATGGTGGTCGGGCTGGACATCGGAACCTCCAAGGTGGTCGCGATCGTGGGGCAACCGACCGACGATGGTGGCATCGAAATTGCGGGTATCGGTTCACATCCTTCACGCGGCATGAAGAAGGGTGTCGTCATCAATATCGAGTCGACCGTGCAATCGATCCAGCGCGCGGTGGAGGAAGCTGAATTGATGGCGGGCTGCGATATCCACTCGGTATACGTGGGGATTGCCGGCAGTCATATCAGCTCGATGAACTCCGATGGTGTGGTCGCGATCAAGGATCGTGAAGTGACACCGTCCGATATCGAACGAGTCATCGATTCGGCGCGTGCACGGGCAATCTCCGAGGGGCAGCGGATTCTTCATGTGCTGCCGCAGGAATATGCCATTGATCGTCAGGAAGGTATTCGTGAACCGCTCGGGATGTCCGGTGTGCGCCTTGAAGCGCGGGTGCATCTGGTCACGGCGGCGTTGAATGCCGTACAGAATATCGAGAAATGCGTTCGTCGTTGTGGTCTTGAAGTCGACGATATCATTCTCGAACAGCTCGCCTCGAGTCATGCGGTATTGACCGAGGATGAGCGCGAGCTGGGAGTCTGCATGGTGGATATCGGTGGCGGGACGACCGACATCGCGGTGTTCACCGAAGGTGCCATTCGTCATACGGCCGTGATTCCCATCGCGGGAGATCAGGTAACGAATGATATCGCGATGGCACTCCGTACGCCGACCCAGTACGCTGAAGAAATAAAGGTCAAGTATGCCTGTGCTCTGACACAGCTGGCGTCCAGCGACGAGACGATCAAGGTGCCCAGTGTCGGTGATCGACCGGCCCGTGATCTGTCCCGCCAGGCGTTGGCGGAAGTGGTCGAGCCCAGGTATGAGGAACTCTTCACCCTGGTCCGCGATGAGCTGCGTCGCAGTGGTTATGAAGATCTCGTGGCAGCGGGTGTGGTACTGACGGGCGGTACATCACGCATGGAAGGTGTGGTGGAACTGGCGGAGGAGATCTTCCACATGCCGGTTCGCATTGCCTGCCCGCAGAATGTGCGTGGACTGGCAGATGTGGTCCGTAATCCGATTTATTCCACGGGTGTGGGTTTGCTACATTACGGGATGAAACAGGAGCGGCATACGCCATCCTCGACTGCGGTCGCGGTGCGCAGGGAGGAATCTGCCGCACGACGCGTTCACGGCCATGAGCACGACACCTCCACGCTGGAGCGGATCAAGGGCTGGTTCAAGGGAAATTTCTGACAGGGATTACAGAAAGACTGTGATCCAGGAGACAGGGCATATGTTCGAACTGGTAGATAACGCACCCTCCAGCAGCGCGGTCATCAAGGTGATCGGTGTTGGTGGCGGCGGTGGTAACGCCGTCAATCACATGGTCGAGAGCAATATCGAAGGCGTCGAATTCATCTGCGCCAATACCGATGCTCAAGCGCTCAAGCGCGTGGCCGCCAAGACAGTCCTTCAGCTCGGCAGCGAGATCACCAAGGGTCTCGGCGCTGGCGCCAACCCGGAAGTGGGTCGTCAGGCGGCGATGGAAGATCGTGAGCGTATCGTCGAGCTGCTGCAAGGCGCCGACATGGTCTTCATCACCGCAGGCATGGGGGGTGGTACCGGTACCGGGGGCGCTCCTGTCGTGGCACAGGTAGCCAAGGAACTGGGCATCCTGACGGTCGCGGTCGTGACGCGTCCCTTCCCGTTCGAGGGGCCGCGTCGTCAGAAGGCGGCCGAGCAGGGCATGAAGGAGCTGTCCGAGCATGTCGATTCCCTGATCACCATCCCCAACGAGAAGCTGCTCTCGGTCCTCGGCAAGAGCGCCAGCCTGCTGAGTGCCTTCAGTGCGGCCAACGATGTACTGCTGGGCGCTGTCCAGGGCATCGCTGAGCTGATCACCAGCCCGGGCATCATCAACGTCGACTTTGCCGACGTGCGCACCGTCATGTCCGAGATGGGCATGGCCATGATGGGAACCGGTGATGCCGTCGGTGAGAACCGCGCTCGCGAGGCGGCCGAGAAAGCCATTCGCAGCCCGCTGCTTGAGGATATCGATCTTCACGGCGCGCGCGGCATCCTGGTCAACATCACGGCAGGCCCGGACCTCTCCATCGGTGAGTTCAACGATGTCGGTGCCACCGTGCAGGAGTTCGCTTCTCCGGACGCGACCATCGTGGTGGGTACCTCCATCGACATGGACATGAGCGACGAGCTGCGTGTCACCGTCGTGGCGGCGGGTCTCGATGGCCGTGTCGAGAAGCCGGCTGCGCGTGAAACCGCACCGGCCAAGCGCACGGTGGAGAAGCCGGCTGATTATCGCAGCCTCCAGACGCCGACGGTCACCCGTCAGGCCAAGGAAGAGCAGCAGCAGGCCGCAGCCAAGAAGCCAGAACCGCGCAAGAATCGTGACATGGATGACTATCTCGACATTCCTGCCTTCCTGCGCCGTCAGGCGGATTGAAAGGTAAGCGCACGTCGACAGGGTGTCCATGACATCTTCTGGTGACAGCGCGGTCAGATAGAGGCGCTTTGCCTTTCTTCACCCACCCGGGGCGACCCGGGTGGGTGAAGTCGTTCTGGGAGGCGCGAAAAGGCATTCCAGGCGATTCAGATGGAGGGCATGACAGTCAGGCTGAAGAGGAAAGGCATGCATCCGCCACGGCGGTTGCCTGCGTAAGAGAGGGAGGAACCTGACAGTTCTTGCACATTGATTATCGATTGATGTCGCTGAGAGTGAGAACTGTTTTGGGTTTGCGCGTTCATAGTCAACATGGCTCCAGTCAGCGTCTTGAAGGGTTGAATGGTGCCCCCGTGGCAATGTTGAATTTCCCTATCAGCGGTAGGTGACAATTTGTTGAATACCTGCTTTGCTGTTATCATGAACACTGTTTCCAAATTCAGGCTGACTGGCTATCTCCTATGATTCGACAAAAAACGCTTCAGAATACGATCCGCGCAACAGGCGTTGGTCTGCACTCCGGTGACAAGGTCTATCTGACCCTGCGCCCGGCTCCGGTCAACACGGGTATCGTCTTCGTGCGTACCGACCTCGAGCCGCATGCACACATCCGTGCCGATGCCACGGGGGTGCGTGACACCACCATGTGTACTGCCGTTTCCAACGGTCAGGACAAGGTGATGACTGTCGAGCACCTGATGTCCGCCTTCGCCGGTCTCGGGATCGACAACTGCTTCGTCGAGCTCTCCGCGCAGGAAGTGCCGATCATGGACGGCAGCGCCGGTCCGTTCGTCTTCCTTATCCAGTCCGCTGGTATCCAGGAGCAGTCCGCGCTCAAGAAGTTCATCCGCATCAAGCGCGAGATCGAAGTGCGTGATGGCGACAAGGTCGCGACCTTCCTGCCGCACAACGGCTTCAAGGTGTCCTTCACCATCGACTTCGATCACCCGGTGTTCGAGCAGCAGAAGCAGACCACCACGGTCGACTTCTCCACGACCTCCTTCGTCAAGGAAGTGTCTCGCGCTCGTACTTTCGGTTTCATGCGTGATCTTGAATTCCTGCGCTCCCAGAACCTCGCGCTGGGCGGCAGCCTCGACAACGCCATCGTGGTGGATGATTACCGCATCCTCAACGACGAAGGTCTGCGTTATGACGATGAGTTCGTCAAGCACAAGGTGCTGGATGCCATCGGCGACCTGTATCAGCTGGGCCACAGCCTGATCGGGGAATTCCGTGGCTACAAGTCAGGCCACGGCCTGAACAACCTGCTGTGCCGTGCCCTGCTCGAGAATGCAGACAGCTACGAGATCGTGACCTTCGACAATGCCGAAGCGATGCCGATTTCCTACGCCTCACCGGCACTTGCCGTCTGATCACGAGATGGTGACAAGCACGACCTGAAGAAAGTTGACTGTGACCTAGCCCGTCCAGCCTGATGTCAGACTTCGGTCCTTGCCAGCCGAAGCATGGAAACGATCACAAGCGCGCCGCCCTCATGGGCGGCGCGCTTGTTTGTCTTCATGAAATAGCGCCGGCGCGACGGTCGCCCGCAAGAGAGAGGGATGTCGCACCACCATCAATCGTCGCCAGACGGGGTGTCCTGCAGATCATCAGCATGTGCTGCCAGACGCTCAAGCGAGCGGCGCAGGTGTTCATCCCGGGTGTGGGAGGCACAGTCCAACAGATGCTCCGCTGCCGCAGCAGGGAGATGCCTGGGCTGTTGAGCCGGTACGAAGACAGGACGAACGGGGCGGACCTTGAAGTTGAGGCGCGTGAGTGCGGCAAGCTCGGGGATCTCGCGCAGGACGCTGATCAGCCTGCGCTGCTCATAACGTAGCCAGGTCAGCCAGGAGGCACGATTGGTGATCAGTGTCAGGGTTCCTTCGTGATAGCCCCCGACGAAGACCTGCTCCTGCATGTCCGTGGGCAGGGCCTCACGCAGATGCCACTGGGCCTGCTCCAGCATTCGCGCCTGGCGCATGACGTTGCCAAGCTGGCCCTTGCCGTTCAAGAGGCGCGCCGCGGGCTGGGCGCGGAAACGCTTAGCCTTTATACTCATGGGCTTGCATGCCGGTTCAGTGGTTTCCGGCAATCTATCATGAGCAGGAGTCCGGCAACAGCATGAGCCATGACGACGCCATAGCACGCTCGAGACCGTTGCCGGCTTCCGGTAGCGGCAGCGCGCGTCGCTGGTCGGTGCGCACGGCACCGCGCTGGCTGCTGGCTGGCCTGCTGATCAGCTGTCTGTTCCCCGCTGGCTTGAGCGCCGCGCAGGTCGAGCGCGTCAATCTGACCCTGGCCAGCATCCAATTGCTGGCGCCGGGCGTGATTCGCGCCGAGAGCCGCCGTCAGAGCCTGCGTTCACTGCGCCGACTCATCCGTCCCGGTGCTCAGAGAAGTCCCAATCTTTCGCGTCAACGACGCTTTGTCTCCTGTGCTCGCGTACTGCTGCGCGGATTGGCGAATGCCATGTCCCCGCGCGCACCACCTCTGGTGTCCTGAGAGAATCTGTCCGTCACCTGGCCCTCGGCGCCGGTGATGGTGATGTCGTTTCCTTTTCGCGTGTGCCGTTTGCCAGTTGCCATCTGCGGGATGCTTCTGGCGCGTGAAGCGCACGCGTATATCTCAAGATTCTAGAAGGCGTGCTCACCGGGCACGGACAGGGATAGATGATGCTGGGTAAATTTCTGACCAAGGTAGTGGGCTCCAAGAACGACCGTGAGGTGAAGCGACTGCGCAAGCGGGTCAATGCCGTCAATGCCCTCGAGGAAAGTCTCGAATCACTGTCGGATGAGGCGCTGACGGGCAAGACGGCTGAATTCCGTGAGCGCCTTGCGCAAGGCGAGAACCTCGACAAGCTGTTGCCGGAGGCCTTCGCCACCGTGCGTGAGGCCAGCAAGCGCATCATGGGCATGCGTCACTTTGATACCCAGATGGTAGGCGGCATCGCGCTGCATGAAGGGCGCATCGCCGAGATGAAGACAGGCGAAGGCAAGACGCTGGTGGGGACACTCGCCGTTTACCTGAATGCCCTGGCTGGTGAAGGCGTTCACGTGGTGACGGTCAATGATTACCTGGCCACGCGTGATGCCAACTGGATGCGTCCGCTGTATGAATTCCTCGGGCTGAGCGTGGGCGTCATCTTCTCCGGCCAGAACAACGAGGACAAGCGTGCCGCCTACCAGGCCGACATCACCTACGGCACCAACAATGAATACGGTTTCGATTACCTGCGCGACAACATGGCATTCGCGCTGGAAGACAAGGTCCAGCGCAAGCTGCACTACGCCATCATCGATGAGGTCGACTCCATCCTGATCGATGAGGCGCGCACGCCGCTGATCATTTCCGGTCCGGTGGAGGAGAATACCGACCTCTACAAGATCATCGATCGCATGGCGCGTGAGCTCGTGCAATGCACTGACGAAGAAGACCCGGAGAGTGGCGATTTCACTCTCGATGAGAAGCAGAAGCAGGTCGAGCTGACCGAGCAGGGCCACCAGAAGGTCGAGTCACTGCTGCGTGCCCAGGAATTGCTCGGCGAGGAAGACTCTCTTTACGCCGCCCAGAACCTGAGTCTGCTGCATCATGTGCACTCCGCGCTGCGTGCCCAGAATCTGTTCGTGCGGGACGTCGACTACATCGTCCACAACGGCGAGGTGGTGATCGTCGACGAGCATACCGGCCGCACCATGGTAGGTCGTCGTTGGTCCGAGGGCCTGCATCAGGCCGTCGAGGCCAAGGAAGGCGTGGCGATCCAGAAGGAAAGCCAGACGCTGGCCTCGACCACCTTCCAGAACTACTTCCGTCTCTACGAGAAGCTGGCCGGCATGACCGGTACCGCCGATACCGAGGCCTTCGAATTCCGTCAGATCTACAACCTCGACGTGATGGTGATCCCCACCAACAAGCCCATCGCGCGCAAGGACATGAATGATCTGGTCTATCTGACCGCGGAAGAGAAGTTCAACGCCATCATCGAGGATGCCCGCGAGAAGGTCGCGGAAGGTCGTCCGGTGCTGGTCGGTACGGCATCAGTCGAGACCTCCGAACTGCTGTCCCAGATGATGCACAAGGCTGGCGTGAAGCATCACGTCCTGAATGCCAAGCAACACGTCAGTGAGGCTGCCATCATCGCCCAGGCGGGTCGTCCGGGCGCGGTGACCATCGCGACCAACATGGCCGGTCGTGGTACCGACATCATGCTGGGCGGCAACTGGGAAGCCGAGCTTGCCGAGCTGGAAGCGCCGACCGAAGAGCAGATCAACGAGATCAAGCATGGCTGGCAGGAGCGTCACGAAGCCGTGCTGGCGGCGGGCGGTCTGCACGTGATCGGCTCCGAGCGTCACGAATCCCGTCGTATCGACAACCAGCTGCGCGGTCGTGCCGGTCGCCAGGGTGACCCGGGCTCCACGCGCTTCTTCCTGTCGCTGGAAGACAGCCTGATGCGCCTGTTCGGCTCCGATCGCGTTCAGCGCCTCATGGGCGCGCTGGGGCTCGAGAAGGGCGAAGCGATCGAGCACAAGATGGTCTCCAATGCCGTCGAGCGCGCGCAGAAGAAGGTCGAGGGTCGCAACTTCGACGTGCGCAAGCAGCTGCTTGAGTACGATGATGTCGCCAACGATCAGCGCAGCGTGATCTACGAGCAGCGCAACGACATTCTGGAAGCCGACGAGATCGCCGAGAACATCGCCGGTATCCGCCGTGAAGTGCTGGACGACGCCATTTCCATGCGCGTGCCGCCGCAGAGCCTGCCGGAGCAGTGGGATCTTCCGGGGCTCGAGAATGACCTCAAGACGGACTTCAACCTCGACCTGCCGCTCGTGCAATGGGCGGAAGAGGATGAGCACTTCCATGAAGAGACTCTGCGCGAACGACTGCAGACGGCACACGAGGAACTCTATGCCGGCAAGGTAGAGGCTGTCGGTCCCGAGCTGATGCGCCGCTTCGAGAAGCAGGTCATGCTGCAGGTGCTCGATACGCGTTGGAAAGAGCATCTGCAGGCGATGGACAACCTGCGACGCGGTATCCACCTGCGTGGCTACGCTCAGAAGAATCCCAAGCAGGAATACAAGCGCGAGGCGTTCGAACAGTTCCAGTCATTGCTGGTCAACATCAAGGCTGACGTGGTGCGCATTCTGAGTCACGTCCAGGTACGTCGTCAGGAAGAGGTCGACACGCTGGAAGAGGAGCGTCGTGCCAATCTCGAGCGCGAGCAGGCCAGTGCCGAGACGCGTCGCGTGGAAGATGACACCGTCAGCGATGAGAGCGTTCAGGCTGCCGAGGAGATCGTCGAGGCGCAGTACGGTGCGGCACCGCAGGCGCAGGGCGACAATGAGCCGATGCGCCGTGATGTCCCCAAGGTTGGCCGCAATGATCCGTGCCCCTGCGGTTCCGGCAAGAAGTACAAGCAGTGCCATGGCAAGCTGAGCTGAGATTTTCAGCGTTGAGCATAGCTTTTCAGTACTGAGTATCGAATGCATCGCGGAGCAGCACCGTCTGTCCCGCGATGCCGTGTAGTGACAGGACAACGCGACTGGAGACGTGAACGATGGCGGTAGGGCCTTCCACTTTCCCCGCAGACATGCCGGAAATTTCCGGCCTGCAGATCGGGGTTGCTGAAGCCGGTATCAAGAAGCCGGGGCGACGTGATCTGGTGATCATGGCGCTCGATGCAGGATCGCGTCTCGCGGGGACCTTCACGCGCAATGCCTTCTGTGCGGCACCGGTGCATGTCGCGCGTCGACATCTCAAGGCCGAGATCGATGGGCCGCGCTATCTGGTGATCAACACCGGCAACGCCAACGCGGGGACAGGTGAGCAGGGCATGACAGACGCGCTTGCTACCTGTGAGTTCCTGGCCGATGTCGCGGGTTGTGATGCACAGGCCGTTCTGCCGTTCTCCACCGGCGTGATCGGTGAGCCCTTGCCGATGGATCGTCTGACCGGCGCACTGCCGACGGCCTTCGCGGCATTGGGCAAGGGGAATTGGTCCGACGCGGCACACGGCATCATGACCACCGATACCCGGCCCAAGGGCAGCTGGCGTAGCGTGACGCTGGCCAATGGCGAGTGTGTCACCATTGCCGGGGTTTCCAAGGGCTCTGGCATGATCTGCCCCAACATGGCGACCATGCTGGGCTTCGTGGCCACTGACGCGGATCTCGCCATCGATCAGTCTGCGCTGGATGAGATGCTGCGCCGGGTCGTGGTCAGAAGCTTCAACAGCATCACGGTGGATTCCGATACCTCGACCAATGATGCGTGCATGCTGGCTGTCACGGCCAGGGCCGCTCGGGTCGAGGGTGAGGATCTGGTCGCCTTCGAGGCTGCGCTGGCCGACGTCATGCTCGAGCTGGCGCAGGCCATCATCCGTGATGGTGAAGGGGCGACCAAGTTCGTCACCCTCGAGGTGGAGGAAGCGCGCTCCGTGGAAGAGGCGCGTGCGGTCGGCTTCACCGTGGCTCACTCGCCACTGGTCAAGACGGCTCTCTACGCCAGTGATGCCAACTGGGGACGAATTCTGGCGGCCGTCGGACGGGCGCCGTTGGAGAATCTTGAGGTTGACGGCGTTGCGATCACGCTCAACGGCGTGAGCATCGTCGAGCAGGGCGGACGAGCCGCCAGCTATACCGAGGCTGCCGGCAGTGCTGCCATGGCCGAGGAAGAGCTGGTGATCGGTATCCGCCTGGGGCGTGGCCAGCAGAAGGCGCGTATCTGGACATCGGATCTGTCCCACGATTACGTCTCGATCAATGCCGATTATCGTAGCTGATGCCTGAGGGCAGAGGCTTACGCTGAAACGGTAATGCAACATCTCCCGCAGGCTTCGCCTCATCAGGGTGGAGTCGGATGTACAACGCGAGTCAAAGGTACAGGCATCATGCCGAAGCGAAGGGTTCACGTGGCGGCTGCCGCCATCTTAAACGAACAGGGCCAGGTCCTGATTGCACGCCGTCCCTCGACGGTGGATCAGGGCGGCTTATGGGAGTTTCCGGGTGGCAAGCTGGCGCCCTACGAAACCGGTCTGGAAGCGCTCAAGCGTGAGCTGTGCGAAGAGCTGGGGGTCGAGATCACGCGTGCTCAGCCGCTGATCCGCATTCATCACGAATACCCGGACAAGCATATCCTGCTGGATGTGTGGGAAACGCGTCAGTTCAATGGCGAGCCCTTTGGCCGCGAAGGGCAGGCAGTGCGTTGGGTCGAGATCGAGGACCTTTACAAATACGCCTTCCCGGCTGCGAATCTGCCGATTCTGCGCGCGGTCTCGCTGCCACGCGAGTATCTGATCACGCCGGAAGAGGCTGATGAGGGAATCTTCGAGACACGCTTGATCCGTGCATTGGATGAAGATGGCGTGCGCCTGGTACAGCTACGTGCCAAGGAACTCGATGAGGCGGCGTACATTGCCCGGGCCGAGAAGGCGCTGGCGATCTGTCATGCACGTGGTGCGCGTCTGTTGCTCAATGCCGAGCCTTCCATGCTCGACAAGGTCGACGCGGACGGTATCCACCTGACCAGCGTGCGTCTGGCGGAGCTGGCAGAGAAGGGCGAGCGTCCGATCGCAGCCAACAAGTGGTTGTCCGCCTCAACGCATGACCAGGCGCAGCTGGATCAGGCGGGACGGGTGACCTGTGATTTCGTCAGCCTTTCACCGCTGCGTGTCACGCCTTCCCATCCTGAGCGTGCGCCACTGGGGTGGCATGACTTCCAGGAGCTGGTCGAGCAGGCCTGCATGCCGGTCTATGCCCTTGGGGGCATGTCGCGCTACGACAGTGACCATGCGCGCGCCGTCGGCGCCCAGGGTATCGCATCGATTCGTGACTTCTGGAAGTGATGATCGCGCGTTGATGTCAGTTGCCTGAACGAAAAAGACCCTCGAGGCCAGCCTCGAGGGTCTTTTTTTGGCGAGCATCTTGAGCGTCGAGCTTGAGCCAGTCTGAACCAGCAGGGCTCTCTCGAGCGCTACTGCTGATTCATGTCGCGCTCCATGCGTGCCACCATCTCGTCGATGCTGGTCTCATCCATGGCCGGCTCGCCGGCGATGCTGTGGGACTCATCAGCCCAGGCGCCGAGGTCCAGTAGCTGGCAGCGCTTGCTGCAGAAGGGACGATATTCGCTGGCGGCGCTCCATGCCACGGGGGTTCGACATTGCGGGCAGGCAACGGACAAGGGCGCCTTATGGGGCTGTGAGGACGCGGAGTCAGACATCGGGAAGCTCCTGAAATGATGCATTGGAGGCGGCCAGCGAGCGATAGCGGACATCCAAGGCCGCGACCTGCTCACGCAAGCTCGCCTGATTGCCGTTATTGTCGATGACATCGTCGGCCTTGGCCAGTCGTGTCTCGCGTGACAGCTGTGCCGCGAGGATGGCGCGTACCTGCGCTTCGCTGACACCATCGCGGCTCAGCGTGCGCGCCAGCTGAACATCCTGGCTGACATCCACCACCAGGGTGCGTGAGACGAGGCTGTCCTGGCCGGACTCGAACAGCAGGGGAGAGACCAGCAGGCGGTAGGGGCTGGTCATGGCCGCCAGGTGTTGCACGATCCGCTCCCGGATGCGCGGATGGGTGCAGCGCTCCAGCCATTGACGCTCCTCGGGGGCAGCAAAGATCCGCTCGCGCAGCGCGGCGCGATCAAGCTCGCCCTGCGCCGTGACGATCGACTCGCCGAAGTGGACGATGATCTCGGCCAGTGCGGTTTCGCCGGGACGCACGATCTCGCGCGCGACATCATCGGCGTCCACCCACTGGATGCCGAGCTCTCCGAACATCCGTGCCACACTGGATTTTCCGCTTCCGATACCGCCCGTCACCCCGATGATGGGGCCTTGATTGAACGCAGTCGTCATCAGGCACCTATCACGCTGAGGTAGAGGCTCATTAGCGGGGTGCCGAACAATAGCGCAATCCAGCCTGCCACGGCCAGATAAGGGCCGAATGGCATGGGGGCTCCCCGCAGGCGCGGCACCAGCAGTTGCAACAGGATGCCGAGTACTGCGCCGAGTCCCGCAGAGAGGATCAACAGCAGTGGCAACCACTGCCAGCCCAGCCAGGCGCCCAGTGCCGCCAACAGCTTGAAATCGCCATAGCCCATGCCTTCCTTGCCAGTCACCAGCTTGAACAGCCAGTAGAAGCTCCACAGCACCAGATAGCCGGCCATGGCACCAATCACGGCACTGGGCAGCATCAATGGCTGGAAAAGCAGTTGGTAGGCGAGACCGGCCCACAGCAACGGTAGCGTGATGGCATCAGGCAACAGCTGGGTGCGGAAATCGATCACTGACAACACCAGCAGTGTCAGACAGGCGCCGAAGATCCACAGGCTCTGTGCTTCCAGGCCGTAGATCAACGCGATGGAAGCGCCGAGCGCGCCACCGGCGAGCTCCACCAGTGGATACTGTGCACTGATACGGGTATTGCAGCTCGCGCAGCGGCCGCGGCGTTTCAGCCAGCCGATGACAGGGAGATTGTCATGCCATTTGATTGGGGTGTCGCAGCCAGGGCAGCGTGAGGCAGGCACCAACAGATTGAAGCGTGGCGACGCTTCCGGCTCCAGTTCCAGCGCTTCACGTGCTTCTGCACGCCACTGACGCATCATCATCACCGGCAGGCGTGTGATCACTACATTCAGAAAACTGCCGATCAACAGGCCGAAAATCCCCGCGAGGCAGGCCTGAAGAGCAGGGGAGAGGGAGGCGAGAGAATCCACGGAACATCCTTGTCAGAAGAGCTGGACTGGAAGTGAGGCGGCCGCGCCCCTTCGGGTGTCGCGGCCGCGTGTAATAAAAGGCAAGGCGGAAAGGCAGTCTAGATTACATTACCCATTTCGAATATTGGTAGGTACATGGAAACTACCAAGCCACCGACCAAGGTACCCAATACCACGATGATCAAGGGTTCCAGTAGCGAGGTCAGGGCATCGACCTTGTTGTCGACATCTTCTTCATAGAAGTCGGCGACCTTGTTGAGCATGGCATCCAAGGCACCTGACTCTTCCCCTATAGCCACCATCTGAACTGCCAGTGTGGGAAATAGCTGGGTGTTACGCATGGCGAAGTTGAGCTGCTGGCCTGTGGAGACATCTTCCTTGATCTGGGCGATAGCGCGCTCATAGACCTTGCTGCCCGTCGCGCCGGCAGCAGTATCTAGAGATTCTATCAAGGGTACGCCAGCCTGAAAGGTGGTGGCGAGGGTGCGTGAATATCGTGCTACCGAAGACTTGTCAAGTATGTCACCCAGCACTGGTACTTTCAGCATGAAGCGGTGCATGGCATAGGCGAACTTGTCCGATCGCTTCATACCCTGGGCGATAAGAAAAGCAGCTAGTACTACCGCGCCAAGACCAATATACCAATAAGCCTGCGCGTACTCGGACATGGTGATGGTCAGTTGAGTGAAAGCGGGTAACTCAGCTCCAAATCCATTGAATAAGGTTTCGAATTGAGGGACAACCTTGATCAATAGTATGGCGGTGACCCCAAACCCTACGCATATGACGGCCGCAGGGTAATACAGCGCCTTTTTTACACGCGCTTTCAAGGAATCGATCTTCTCTTTGTAAGTCGCGACGCGGTCCAGCATCTTGTCGAGGGCACCGGCCTGTTCGCCAGCGGCAACCAGGTTGGTAAATAGATTATCGAAATGTTGTGGGTGCTTGCGCAGCGCTTCCGAGAAGCTGGCGCCCGCGCCGACCTGGTTCATCAGATCTTCCACCAGGTGGCGCATGCCCGGGCTTTTCATGCTCTCGGCGACAATACCGAAGGCTTGCAGAACGGGGACGCCGGCGCGAATCATCGTCGCCATCTGTCGAGCAAACATGGTGACGTCCTTGCCGCTGACTCTCTTGCTGCCACCGAACAGGGCGGATTTCTTACGTAAACGCTTGACGACGATACCTTGGCCAGCCAGCGTATTCTTCACCTGATCGACATTGGCGGACATCAATTCGCCCTTGACATTTTCACCGCGCGAATTCTTGCCTGTCCATTGCCAGGTTTCTATGCCCGCCTTCTTCTTGTCTTTCTTGGCAGTTCTGATCGTCGCCATGTCGGTTGTCATTCCCTGATGAATGAGAGTCCCCGTCTTGACTCGCGAGACTCATGTTGCTTGTGAGCATGCCAGTGGCTGCTCCTTCCCTTTGCCGCGATTTACACTGCTGGCAGTCAGTGCATGAGTGACCTGCTCATCGCGGTGGGAAGTAATCCATGTTCAATGTGCCTGATGACTGAGCAAAAGTCAGCGCTGGTGAAGATTGTTCACATCGGTGCTGTCAACGCTCCAGCGTGTTGTCATCAATCCTTGGTGATACGGTTGACTTCTTCCAGCGACGTCATGCCCGCCATGACCTTGCGCAGGCCGCTGCGGCGCAGATCCGACAACCCTTCCTTGCGCGCCTGGTCTGCCAGTTCTATCGCGGTGCCTTCCCGCATGATCAAGCGGCTCATCTCATCAGAGATGGGCATCACTTCATAGATGCCGACGCGTCCCTTGTACCCTAGCGTGCATTGGCTGCAACCCGTTGGACGATAGATGGTGGCATTTTCCAGATCTTCCGCACTGAAGCCATTTTCTGCGCTGAAGCCCATTGAGGCCATGGCTTCCTGGGGGATCTCGGCAGGTTGACGACAGTGGGGACACAGACGCCGCGCCAGACGTTGCGCGATGATCAAGGAAACCGAGCTTGCGATGTTGAAGGGCGCGATGCCCATGTTGCTGAGGCGCGTCAACGTTTCAGGGGCAGAATTGGTATGCAGGGTCGAGAGCACCAGGTGGCCTGTCTGCGCGGCCTTGACGGCAATTTCGGCGGTTTCCTTGTCCCGAATCTCCCCGACCATCACCACGTCGGGATCCTGGCGCAGGAAGGCGCGCAGTGCCGAGGCGAAGTCGAGCCCTATCTTGGGCAAAACGTTGACCTGATTGACACCCTCTACCTTGAGCTCGACCGGGTCTTCCGCGGTCGAGATATTGCGCTCAGGCGTATTGAGGATGTTCAAGCCGGTATACAGGGTGACGGTCTTGCCGCTACCGGTAGGGCCGGTGACAAGGATCATGCCCTGAGGCTCGCCAAGTGTCTTCTCGAACATGGCACGCTGTTCGGGCTCGAAGCCCAGTGCCTCGATGCCCATCTTGGCGGAACTGGGGTCCAAGATACGCAGTACCAACTTCTCCCCGTAAACGGTTGGCAAGGTGTTGACACGAAAATCGATGGAGCGTGACTTGGAAAGTCGCAGTTTGATGGCGCCATCCTGAGGCAGACGCCGCTCGGAGATATCCATGCGCGACATCACCTTCAAGCGCGCCGAGATACGGTTGCGCATGTTGAAGGGCGGGCGAGTATTCTCGATCAGCATGCCATCGATACGAAAACGAATGCGATAGGTGGATTCGTAGGGTTCGAAGTGGATATCCGAGGCGCCACGTTTGATGGCATCCAGCAGTACCTTGTGAACGAAGCGCACCACCGGCGCATCGTCACTGTTGGCCGTGATGGCAAGGTCGTTATTGTTATCCTCCTCGCCCTCGAACTCCAAGCCATCGAGGGCTTCACCTTCACCGCCAAGCATATCCATGGCGCTTTCTTCACCGGCTTCCAGGTACTGCTCCAATGCCGGCGTCAGCTGATCAGCTGCGACCAGCACGCTTTCAATCGACAGGCCGGTGGCAAATTGCAGTTCATCAAGATGAGTCAGTGTCGATGGCGAGGGTACACCTACGGTCAAACGATGTTCACGTCGATAGAGTGGCAGTACGCCCAGCTTGCGCAGTACCTTCTCTGGCAGCTCATCAATGCTCGGCAGGGAATCGATACGTATTGCATCGAGATCCACATAGGGCAGCCCGTATTCCCATGCTGCCACCAAGGTGGCCTCACGTGCCGAGGCCAGACCATGAGTGATGACATGCAGCAGCAGACTTTCGCCAGCCTCATTGGCCTCCTGCTCAGCCAGCAAGGCAGCCTGATGCTCCAGCAAGCCTGATTCCACCAGGCGAGCGGCAAATCCCTTCAACGTCTGATCACTCTGGGGCATGGAAATGTCCTGTGGCGAATCTGAAAGTCTGTCCTGCGGCTCATGTCGATAAACGCCGCGATACATGGCAGCCCACAATACCGTTGCAATCTCTCGCCATTGTGGTGAGTTGCAAGAGTGCTGATGTTGTCTCCAGTGTAGCCTGATTGGCACTTGGCAGAAATGCCACCCCTCTCAATTTATCGGCCCACACCCGAGCCAGAGGCCTGGAAGCAGCTGCCAGTGTCTCAGGCGACTTCGGCGATGTTCGGGCGGTGGCCGGGAGGAGATTAATTGATGGCGTGTCTTGAGAGGCTGACTTGTAGGGCAAAGGAGGGAGGGTATAAGGGAGAGAACAAAGCAGGTCCCTGAGCGCCGTCTTGTCAACAGGCTGCCATCGAGGAGGGGAAGTCTGATGTAGTCAGGCAGTTGCAGTGAGCGTTGAGCTGCGTTGGCTTGATGAGCAGAAAGAATTTGATGGTGTTGCTTGCAATGTGACCGAGTGTAATCTATTGTAACTGACAAGCAGCCGTCAGCGCCGCCTTGTAAGCGACTTGCGACATGGCAATGGCACCTGATCTGTGGCTGTGGTATCAATCGTCCCGTCCGGTCGATGCCCCGGGATATCAAAACGTTATACTCACAATGGTAGGGTGTTGATACAGAGCTGCAACGCTCCATCACGCCACGTCACTCGAACTAACAGATTGATGTTCAGGGAAAGTAACCGGGGTTTCAGGACGTACGACCTGATCTCACTACGCAAAGGCAAGGGAGTCACACCATGACACGCAAGCAACAGGCAGGTTTCACATTGATCGAGCTGATGATCGTTGTAGCGATTATCGGTATTCTGGCGGCCATCGCCATTCCGCAGTATCAAAATTACGTAGCACGCTCTGAAGCTGCCTCAGCACTGGCAACGATCCGTAGCGTACAGACTGATGCAGAGGATATTATGGTTCGTGGACTTCAGCCAGTAGTTGGTGCTGCTGGTGCTAATCAGCGAGCGCTGGGTATTGCTGCTGATGCAAGCGACTCTGGTACTATCTCAGTCGCTAATTATGATGTGACTGGTATCATTGATGTCGTGTTTACTTTCGATGCTGCAGGCGTAAGCCCTCAAGTACAAAGTGAAAATGTTACTCTTTCAAGGACTGTTGATGGGGTCTGGAGCTGTACTACATCCATTGCTGCAGAATTTGCACCGGGTGATTGTGGATAAGGTTTTTATAAAAAAACCGCCCTTCGGGGCGGTTTTTTTATTGGGCTTAATAAAGCGCTTCTTCCTCCTCTACCACATCCTTCAGCAGCTCCAGGAACAGCTTGTCCGCATCGGAATGTTCTGCCGGATCTTCCGGGATATGAATGCTGGTAGTGTCAGAAATCTCGTTGGCGATGATAGCCAGCACCGCTTGCTCGCTTTTTCCTTGTTCTGCCCCTTCCTTGAGGCGCGCTCGCGCCACCACCAGTGACTGCTCGAGAATCTTCGGGTCTTGCAGCAGCTTGCGAATGAAACCTTTCAGTTCATTGATGATGCGTGTCTTGTGCATTTCGCCGGATGCGTTGCTCATGGCGTGCTCCTTGGGTGTTTGTGTGATCACTGAAGATGGGCAAGGTGACGAACGCCATCGTCACCAGTGGGTTCGTTGAGGCACTGCACCGCTGGGCAGACTGCTGTGTATCGCAAAGTGTAACTCACGTTTCGGCGTCTTGGGCACGCGAAATGATGCTGAGTCTTACCGTGCCCAGCCAGCGGATGTCCTTTGCCAGGCGTTGCAGTTCATCGACTGTCGTGTTGCGTGAGGCAGGTGCCAGGTTACATTCGCTGAGCGAAGTGAATGCCTGATCGGCAACCTCCAATTGGACATCGACATGCGGAGCACTCGAGGGGGCAGAGAGGGGTGTGGTGACATGATTGACATAGTGAAGCATCAGCCCGCTGCGTTCTTGCCATACAGGATGTGACTGCCAGCAGGCATCAAGTGCAGTGATGATCTCGCTGCGCAGCGGCAGTGGCTGCATGAGCGTGGGATGTGTCGTGCCCGCCTGACCGATATGTGAATCGTCTTCGGGGTCAATGTGGTAGAGCACATCGCTGAGCTGGGGGAATTCTGACTTGAGGCGTGCCACGGCGTGATGGCCGATGGCATGACCTTCGGAGACGCTGATGCGTGGCGCGACCAGCAGGTGGACTTCCAGCACGATACGACCGGCGAGCGTGCGACTGCGAAGATCATGTGCGCCACGCACTTCCGGCAATGACAGCAGGCATTCACTCATGGCGCGTTGTTGTTCGCGTGGCAGAGCGGTGTCGATCAATTCCCGTGAGGCTTCCCACGCCAGCGATACGCCGATCTTGCCGACCATCACCGCGACGATGATGGCAGCTATTCCATCCATCCAGCCCGCCCCGAGCTGAGTGCCGATCAAGCCCACCAGCACGGCGACGGTCGAGAGCGCATCGCTGCGTGAGTGCCAGGCATTGGCTTCCAGCAGTCTCGACTTCTGTTTGCGAGCCACCTTGAGCGTTGCACGAAAGATGGCTTCCTTGGCGATCAAGGAAATCACCGCGACGCCGATGCCCAGAGCCCCTGGCAGCGGAATGCTCAGGGTGCCGAATATCAGCTCCCAGCTGCGCAGCACGCCTTCCCAGCCGATTGCACCCGCCACGGCGATGAGCAAGCTGCCAAGTACCAGCGTGCCCAGCGTCTCGATGCGTTCATGCCCCCAGGGGTGCGAGCGATCCGGTGCCTGACGGCCGAAGTGAGTGGCCACCAACACGAAGGCATCCGTTACCAGGTCTGACAGTGAATGGATGCCATCGGCCATCAAGGCTTGAGAGCCGACCAGCTTGCCGACGATCAGCTTGGCGATGCCCACCACCCCATCCAGCGCCGCGCCGATCAGGGTGATGCGCTGCGCCTCACGTCTGGCCTGTGCGGCAGAATCTGTCTTCGTCTGAGCGGATGTCGTCATGGGAAGCTCGCGGCAGGCCGGGTGTGAGGGAAGTGACTGCTTGCACATGAATCGAGTGCAGGTCAGCAAGGAGTGAGGTCAGCGAACGCAGCTGTCTTCGGCGATTTCATGCGTCGGACGTAGACGGCGCGCGACGCTATCCACGACGATATTGAGTATTGCGGTCAGCAGCAGCAATGCAAAGGCCTGGTCGAACATCAGATACTCGAAGCTCGAATCGATGTGGAAGCCCAGTGTTGCCACGCCGAGCATGCCGAGAATCGCCGTCTCGCGAATGATGGTCTCGGCGCGATAGAAGAGCAGTGCGAACATGCCGGGCGCGACTCTCGGGTTGATCTCATACAGCCAGCTTTCCAGTCGTCCGCGGGGCTTGCCGGGCGGCAGCTGGATCTGGTTGGCATGCCGTGCACATAGAAAGGCGATGATGGCGCCATTGTGCAGGGACAGTGCCAGCCAGGCAGGCAGGAGCGAGGGGCCCAGCAGCAGCAGCAGAATGAAGGCCAGCATCAGCTCAGGGGTGGTGCGCAGGAAGATCATCAGCCCTTGAGTGGCCTGTCGGGAGGCGCGATTGCCCACATGTCGGCTGGCCAATGGCCACAGCAGCATGGCGATCAGCAGGCTGCCTGCGGTGCCCAGCAGACCGAGCAGCAGGGTGTTGCCCAGCGCGGACAGCAGGTGGGGCAGATGGCTCGCCCAATCCAGCAGATCAGCAAGTAGCTGGCCGGAGATCAGTGAATCGACGCTGGCATTGACCAGCGGCGTTGGCCAGATGTCGTGGCTGAGGAAGCGCCACAGCAGTGTCGGATTCACGTCCGGCCAAGGCCCCAGCCACCAGAGACTGGCGACTCCCAGAAGGGGCAGCAGGCGACGATGCCCCCACCATGGCAGCGTGGCGATCAGCAGGTAGAAGATCCACAGCAGAGCGCCGGCTTCATGGTAGCGCCCTTCGCGGAAAGCACTTTCCAGATAGAAGCCCAACGTCGGCAAGCCGACGAAGCCCAGCAGGACGCTGGCGCGTAGCGCGCACTCGAAACGGTAACGGGTGTAGCTCGCCAATCGCGACCATGCCAGTGGGAGTTCTGCATACACGAAACACATCAGGCGTGATGTGGTGGCAGGTAGAGCGCGGCGCGGTGCCTGGGGAACCTGTTCCAGTATCTCGGCGTAGACCTTGGCGAAGGTTGCCGCGTAGGGGATGGTGATCGCGGCCAGCGCCGTGATGGCGGACAGGCCGAATACTTGCAGCAGCAGCAGTGCCCAGAACAGCTCATGCACGGCCCGCAGTCCGGCGCAGACAGCGCGCAATGCTCGTGAGCGGGAGTAGAGCAGCGCAAGGGGCAGTCCCAGCAGCGCCCCCAGCAGCGTCCCCCATAAGGCGAACGCCACCGTCAGGATCAAGGCATGCACTGGTGATTCCAGTGCACTGGGGGCCGGCATCACCAGGCCATTCAGCATGCGGCCAAGTTCCTGCCATGGCTCCCGTGAGGTAATGGAGAGATCACCGAAGGGTGCCAGTATCAGCATGGCAGCCAGCAGGCCGATACCGAGCCGCAGCAGGTGTGAGCCTTCACTGCGCGCCTGCCACCAGCGTGGCGGCTTGCGCAGTCTGGAGAGCGCGAGGCCGGGTTCAGTCGACATCAAGTGGCTCACTGCTGGCGGCAGGGTAGAGGCAGTCGAGGTCCTGCGGCTTCAGGTCGTCGGTATTGGCGTCGAGCAGTACCTTGCCGTTGCCGTTCTCATCCTTGCCCAGACCGATGACACGAGTGAAGTGAGTGAGTGCCAACTCCTTCTGGTGAAGCGCTACCACGCTGGTAGCATGGCGAGAGTGAATCCAGTGGATCAGCTGGCTGGCCTGATGCGGGTCCACGCTCGCCACGGGCTCGTCCCCGAGAAACAGATCATGTCCCTGATAAAGTGCCCTGGCGATGGCCACCCGCTGACGCTGTCCACCGGATAACGCCTCGACCGATCGCTCCATCAGGCCGGCGATGCCCAGAGGTTCACATACGGCGGCGACTGCCTGCCAATGAGCGGGCCTGGGGCGCAGCAGATTGAGCAGGTTGGTCAGCGACGATTGCTGATCCAGCCTGCCCATGAAGATGTTGTGATACACGGAAAGCTGAGGCACCAGTCCTTGACGCTGAGGGCACCAGGCTGCAGGCGTACCCTGCTCATGCAGGGCGCTGCGCAAGGCTTCCAGCAGCGTGGACTTGCCCGCACCGCTGGCGCCAAGCAGAGCGACGCGCTCGCCATGCTCGAGTTGAACGTCCAGATCGCGCAACACCACCTCGGCGCCATGGCCGAGGTGGTGTCGTGACAGGTGCAGCAGGGGAGAGGGTGTTGCCTGGGTCATGACTCAGCGCAGCAGACCGAGTTGCTCGCCAACCGTCTTGATCGGGGCGTAGTCATCATTGCTGGCCGGGATGAAGCCGGAGCGCGGGAAGCTTTCCAGCAGGTCCGGATCCTTCATGTCCAGCAGCGCCTGAGTGAGGTGCTGCGTGAAGTCCGCACCGTAGTGGCTGTCGGCATCGCCGCGCACTGTCCACTGATAGTCGGGGTAGGCCGGAGTTTCCCACAGTACCTGGACCTTGGCGGGATCGACCTTGCCATCCTTGACGGCGGCTTCCCACACGGCGTAGTTCACGGCGCCCACGTCGTAGGTGCCGGCGGCAACCAGCGCGATGGTGCGTGAGTGATCACCGGAGAAGCCGACGCGCGAGAAGACCTTCTCGGGGGCGTCATCGAACTGTTCGCGCAGATAGTATTCCGGCATCAGGCGCCCGGAAGTGGAGGTCTTGGCACCGAAGGTGAAGGAGTGGCCTTCCACGGATTCGGGCAGCGTCTCCAGCGGCGTCTGTGCATCGCCGGCCAGCTTGAGATCACGTCGTGCGATGAAATAGCTGCGGAAGGCGGCATCTTCCACACCCTGGGCGATCGCCTGGGAGCCCGGCACCAGCTGGCGGGCCTGGACACCGGTGAGGCCGCCGAACCATGCCATCTGGATCTGATCATTGCGGAAGGCACTGACCGCGGCGCTGTAGGACTTGACCGGCACGTACTCGACATCCACCCCGAGCTTCTCTTCCAGGTAGTCGGCGACCTTGTCGAAGCGCTCCACCAGGCGCGACTCATCTTCATCGGGAATGGCAGTGAACTTGAAGGTCTCGGCTTGCGCCAGACTGATGCTGAAAGGCAGGGCAGAGAACAGGGTCAGAGCAGCAGTGGCCAACCAGCGCATGGGGGCTTCCTCGGCATTCACGACATGGGAGATCATGCAGCCAGCGGCCGCATGCAGGTTCATGGCGCGTATTGTTGTGCCTTGGCGGCATCGGTGCAAGTCCACCGCTGCTTGAACCGTCAGGATTCCGGCGGAAAACGGGTGTCCTTGAGGCTATCCTTGATCTTCTTGAGGTGATGCTGGAAGTCCACGCCACGCCTGAGCGTCACGCCGGTCGCCAGCACATCGATCAGAGCCAGATGGATCATGCGCGAAGTCATCGGCATGTAGATGTCGGTGTCCTCCGGTGCCATGACTTCCAGCACCTCGGTACACTCGCGCGCCAGCGGAGAGTCCGGCGCGGTGATGCCGAGCACGGCGGCACCGTTGCCGCGCGCCAGCCTGGCGATATCGACCAGTTCCCGCGTGCGGCCGGTATAGGAGATGATCACGATCACGTCACCGGTATGGCAGGCGGCCGCGACCATGCGCTGCATCAGCACGTCTTCATAGGCCATCACGGGCAGATTGAAACGGAAGAACTTGTGCTGGGCATCTGCCGCCACCGGCCCGGAAGCCCCCAGGCCGAAGAAGCAGATCTGCTTGGCCTGGCTCAGATAATCCACCGCACGTTCGATGCGCTTGGCATCAAGGGCGCGGCGCGCATCATCGAGAGCGGCAACCGTGGCGCCAAGTATCTTGTCGCCATAGGATTCGGCGTCATCATTCTGCTCGACGCTGCGCGAGACATAGGGCGTGCCACCGGCCAGACTCTGGGCCAGCTTGATCTTGAAGTCCGGGAAGCCCTTGGCGTCGAAATTGCGACAGAAACGGTTGACGGTCGGCTCGCTGACCAGTGAGGCCTGAGCGAGTGCCGCGATGCTCATTCCCGTGGCGGCCGACGGATCTGTCAGAATGACGTCAGCGACCTTGCGCTCTGAACGATTGAGGTCGTCGAGACGTTCGCGGATGCGGTTGATGAGGTCGTGTACTGCCATTCGCCGATTACCTTGCCATTGTGTAGTGAAATAACTACGTAATCTGGGCATCCTAGCCTCACTCGTCTGGCAGGCCAAGCATCCCTTTGCCTCGGACGATGCTCCAAGCTCAGTGAAACGTCCGCTGGCTACCACTTTTAGGTAAGTTTACCTACTTGTTGGGCGATTTGTCTTGAGAGAGCGCGACGTTATCGCTACATTTGTTGTTAATATAACCAGCCATGTATCGCCACAGCCGTCCCGGTGTCCCACATGCCTCTTGAAATCCTGCGTGCTGCGCCCCTCGCGTCGCGCCATCGGAGATTCAGGGAGGGCACCACCGTATCGGCCAGCCAGGCATGCAGGGCAGTTTCGACGGGAGAAATCGGCTGCATGAGTTCCGACACCATTCCGGGCGTGGATATTGCCCTGTTCGGCGCCTTGGGCGACCTCGCCAAGCGCAAGCTGTATCCAGCCCTCTACCACCTTGATCGCGATGGTCTGCTCGACAAGGCGACTCGCCTGATCGGCCTGGCGCGTCAGGACGTCAGCCTCGAATCCTTCAAGGAAACCGTGCAGGCCTCGCTCAAGGAGCGCGTCAAGCCGGAGCATTTCGAGAAGGCTGCCATCGAGCGCTTCCTCGCCCGTATCAGCTACGCCGCGCTGGATTTCAGCACGGTGGAAGGTTACTCGGCCATCGCCGACTGGCGGGTTGACGCCAAGGGCAAGCCTTCGCCGCGCCCGCTGATGATCTATCTCTCCGTGCCGTCACGCATCTATGGTGACATCAGCAACAACCTGCAGGCCGCCGGTTGTCTGGATGAGAACTCGCGTGTCGTGGTCGAGAAGCCGATCGGCTCCGACCTGGAAAGCTCCGGTGTCATCAACGATGCCATCGGCGCGGTATTCCACGAGTCGCAGATCTATCGCATCGATCACTATCTGGGCAAGGAAACCGTTCAGAACCTGATTGCACTGCGCTTCGCCAACCCGATGTTCGGCAATCAGTGGAACCAGAACCACATCTCCCACGTCGAGATCACCGTGGCCGAGAAGGTCGGTATCGAGGGACGCTGGGGCTACTTCGATCAGGCGGGTCAGCTGCGTGACATGGTGCAGAATCACCTGCTGCAGCTGCTGTGCCTGATCGCGATGGACCCGCCGTCCAATCTGGACGCCGATGCCATTCGCGATGAAAAGGTCAAGGTGCTCAAGGCCTTGCGCCCGATCACCGGTGAGCGTCTGAACACTGATCTGGTACGTGGTCAGTACATCGCGGGTGCCGTCGATGGTCAGCACGTGCCGGGGTATCTGGAAGAAGAGGGCGCCAATACCGAGTCCTCCACCGAGACCTTCGTGGCTTTCAAGACCGAAGTGTCCAACTGGCGCTGGGCAGGCGTGCCGTTCTATCTGCGTACCGGCAAGCGCATGCCCGAGAAGCTGTCACAGATCGTGATCCACTTCCGTCAGCAGCCGCACTACATCTTCGATCCGGACCAGCGTTCGCTGGCGGCCAACAAGCTGATCATTCGTCTCCAGCCCTCCGAAGGCATCTCGCTGCAGGTGCTGACCAAGGACTCCGGTCTCGACAAGGGCATGCGCCTGCGTCCGGGTCCGCTGGATCTCGACTTCAACAGCGCCTTCCCCAAGCGCCGGATTCCGGAAGCTTACGAACGTCTGCTGCTCGAGGTCATCAAGGGCCAACAGTATCTGTTCGTGCGTCGTGACGAGATCGAACACGCCTGGCGCTGGGTCGATACCCTCATCGATGGCTGGGAATCGCGCGCTGCCACGCCGCGTCGTTACCCAGCGGGCTCTTGGGGCCCGGTCTCCTCCATCGCGATGATCACGCGTGATGGTCGCAGCTGGTATGAGGAGTATTGAGATGGCTGTCGACATGACACAGAACGCCACCCAGGACCCGCGCCAGCAGACTGCCGAGTCGCTGGCCGAGTATCTCGCGGCAGCACTGACCGCTGACCTGGCGGCGCCTGAGGCTCGCGCATTGCTGGTGGTCTCCGGGGGCTCGACGCCCAAGCCGTTGTTCGCCGCATTGCGTGACAAGCCGCTGGACTGGTCGCGTGTGGACATCACCCTCGCGGATGAGCGTTGGGTGAGTGAAGACGCCGACGACAGCAATGCCCGCTTCGTACGTGAGCATCTGTTGAAGGGCGCAGCCGCTGCCGCGACCTTCCATCTGCTGACCAACGCCGAAGCAGAGCCAGAGGCGGGTTGCGAGGAAGTGAGTGCTCGCATCGCGGCACTCTCCTGGCCGGCCTCCGCGGTGATTCTCGGCATGGGGGGCGATGGTCACACGGCTTCGCTGTTCCCGGATGGGGATCGCCTGCAGGAAGCGCTGACCAGCCGTGATTGCTGTGTGCCGATGCGTGCCCCCAGCGTCCCGCAGGCGCGCATCACCCTGAGCCTCGAGCGCTTGCGGCAGACGCGCCGTACCGTGCTGCATCTGACGGGCACCGACAAGCAGGCCGTGCTGTCACGTGCGCTGGGCGATGTCGAGGCCGTCAGCGAGTTGCCGATCCGCGCCTTCCTGTCCGCGCCTCTGGCGCTGTACTGGGCCCCCTGATCCTATCGGCCACGGCGCTATCAACCACATCAGCGCCGTGGCGTACTAGACAACATCAGCGCTGCGGCGCAAGGAGAACGCCATGAGCTTCGAAAAACAACTTCCCTCGACGCGCACGACCGAGATCGACAGCATCTGCCAGAAGGCCTCCGTGCTGCCGGTGATCGCCGTCGAGCGCATCGAGGACGCCGTGCCGCTGGGCAAGGCGCTCTATGAAGGCGGCTTGACCGTTCTCGAGGTCACCCTGCGGACTGACTGCGCTCTCGAGGCGATTCGCCGCATGCGTGAAGCGCTGCCCAATGCCAGCATCGGTGCCGGCACCGTGCTCACGCCGGAACAGTATCGCAAGGTGGAAGAGCTGGGCGTCGATTTCGTCGTCACGCCGGGTACCACCGAAGCGCTCTATCAGTATGGCGTGACCAGCAGCGTGCCGATGCTGCCGGGCGTCGCGACCGTGTCCGAATTGATGACCGGCTGGCAGTACGGCTACCGCCGCTTCAAGTTCTTCCCGGCCGAGGCCGCGGGTGGCGTGAATGCCATCAAGTCCTTCGGTGGCCCGATCAGCGAAGCACGCTTCTGCCCGACCGGCGGCATCACGCTCAACAATGCCGGTGACTATCTGGCACTCAAGAACGTGATGTGTGTCGGTGGTAGCTGGGTGGCGCCGCAGAAATTGATCGATGCAGGCGACTGGGATGGCATTCGTGAGCTGGCGCGCGAAGCGTCCGAGCGTTTCCACCACTGATTTTCGCCAGGTCAGCGGGTTGCCATACGGCAATCGGTGGCCTGACGCGCAAGACCGAACATTGCTGCTCTCTCTCGACAGCTTGGCTGTTGCTTGTGACCCGTCTCTCGCGAGGCGGGTCTTTTTTTGGCCGAATGCCAGAGAATGACGTCGAGGCGGGCCAGCAGTCACAGGTCTGAGGCTATGGCTAAGGAGGGGGCGGGGATCCAGCGCTAAGCGCTCAGGGCTGTTGACTGCTCAGGTGAGTGTGGAGTTGCTCGAGCAAAGGCAGGTCATCGGTCAGTGACAGCCCGTGACGGAGGGCAGCGTGTCGCAACGGGCCAAGGATGGCCTCCACTTCCGTGGTGCGACCTGCCAGCACATCCTGAAGCATCGAGGCACGGTTGTTCGCCGTGGCACGGATGACCTGGTCGACCAGGGCCTGCCAGCCATTCGTTGGCGGGGCGATACCCTCGGCTTCCAGCACCCGAGTGATCTCGTCGACGGCCTGGCGCACCATCAGGGAAAAGGGACGATCACGCAGCTGTCCATTGCGAATCCGAAAGCGTGCCACGAGTGGATTGATGGCGGCATTGATCGCCAGCTTGTGCCATAGGCGAGTGCCGATGTCGGCACTGACATGACACTCACGGCCAGCCGCCTGCAGCCAGGCAACCTGCCTTTCTGCGGCCGCCATGGCAGAGGAGGAGGAGGTCGGATCGGCCTGCGATGACCAGGTGCCCAGCCAGGTCTGGCCATGGCCGGCGTGTTGCACGGCCAGGCGTTCTGGGAGGGTGTGTGTGGCAAGCGCGGTCGATTCCGGAATCCAGGCACCCTCGGTCGTACTGGCGCACAGCAGTTGAGGGTGCTGCTCTGCCAACCAGGGTTGTGCGCTCAGCCCGTTTTGCCAACAGGTAACTGGTGTCCGTGAGTCTATCAGCGGCGCGACGTGTGCCCAGGCAGACTCGATGGCATGTGACTTGGTGGCCAGCCAGATAGCGGCAGGTGGCTGATATGGCGAGGTTCTCAGTTGGACAATTGAGGAATAAGTTATCTCTGAGCTAACAGGTTGGCCTTCTGGCGAGGTAATCTCGATCGTCACCATCTCGCTGACGGATGCCCGGCGACCCACCAACAGAAGGTTTGGCAATGTGCTCCTTCCCTGCGTTGCCATTTCGCGCTGGCGGGCGTGAGCGAGCGTGGCCGCCAGCAATCGACCGATGGCCCCGGGGCCGACGATCCACAGCCAATCGCCTGCAGCGGCAGGACGCTGGGAAAGTGAATCGAAAGCCGTCGAGAGTGTGTGATTGTCGTCAGCCGGCGTGGAAGTCGTCATGCGTGATTTCTCATCATGGGTGAGCGGGCACAGAGGCGAAGTGGCTCATTGGCTGGGGGATTTGCGGCGGGAGCCGGCCGGCTTGCGAGTGCCGCTAGAGCGCCGGGTGCTGCCGGAGCCGGCTTCCTTGCTTGTGCCGGTCTTGCTCGTACTGGTCTTGCTCGTGCCGGTCTTGCTGCGTCGAGAGGTTCCGCTCTTGCGCCGCGCACCATTGCCCTTGCGTGCCCCGGAATTCTTGCGCGGTGTCGCGCCACCCACACTGGCCAGCGCAGCGCTCAGGCGGCTGGCCGAGCTGTCAGCCAGCAGGGCACGCAGGTCATCGACCAGTTCGCTCAGAAAAGGCGCTGCCGGATCGCCCTGCTCGTGAATCATGCTCAGGCGCTGCTCCCACAGGGCGGTACGTTCGGGGCGGGAGACGGCGTCCGGCAGCGCATGGATCAGGGCTCGACCGATACGCGTGGAGCGCATGGCCTGACCATCGCGCACCAGGTAGCCGCGATTGATCAGTGTCTCCAGCATGCCCGCACGTGTCGCCTCGGTGCCCAGGCCATCCACATCACGTAACGTCCGGCGTACCGCGTCATCTTCCACGTAGCGGGCGATGTTCATCATCGCCTGTATGAGACTGGCATCATTGAAGGGCTCCGGCGGGCGGGTCTCCTTCTCCTCGATACCGCAGTCGAGCACGCAGGCCGGCTCGCCTTCCTGCAAGGCGGGCAGAGGAGGCGGGGTCTTGTCGTCGGATGCCTGTGCCGCGCGCTGGAACAGCACCTTCCAGCCTTCGTCGATGACGCTGCGGCCACTGGCGCGGAAGGGCTCCTTGGCGAAACGCAGCTCGACCTTGACCTCACGATAGCGGTAGGCCGGATAGAACTGGGCCAGCACGTTGCGGGTGATCATGCGGTAGAGGTTGGCTTCGTCACGCGACAGGCGTGCGTAGTCCGGCTCGCGCCCTGTCGGTGCCAGGGCATGGTGGGCGCTGACCTTGGCGTCATTGAAGGCGCGTGAGCGCAGGCTGAAATCCGCGCCGCCACTGAAACGCTCAAGCTCTTCATCGCCACTGCAGGCACTGATCATCAGATTGGCCATGCCGGCATGATGCTCGCGAGGCAGGTAGCGGCAATCGGAGCGCGGGTAGGTGATCAGTTGATGTCGCTCGTAGAGGGCCTGACAGGTGTCGAGCACCTTCTGGGCCGGCAGGCGATAGCGGCGAGCGGCATCGACCTGAAGCGCCGAGAGCGAGTAGGGCAGCGGCGCGGGCTGGGACTTGTCGCTGGCCTCGACGCTCTCGACGTGACCATCGCCCGGGGTCTTCAGTGTCGCCAGGTGGCGGGCGAGGCGCTCGGCGGGGCGGCTGTCCAGCAGGCGGCCCTTGTCATCCAGTGGCAGTTGAGTGCCCTTGGTCGCGAGCCGTTGCAGCCACGGGGAACTGGGGGCATGCCACCAGGCCTTGAAGCTGCCGGTCGCCACGCCGGCCTCGATCCACAACGGGAAGAAGGCACGCGGCTCGAAGGCTTCGATCTCCTCGTCGCGACGCACCACCAGCCCCAGCAGCGGTGTCTGCACGCGCCCCACCGACAACACGCCATCATGGCCGGCCTGACGGCCCGTCAATGTCCAGGCGCGTGTCAGATTCATGCCATACAGCCAGTCGGCGCGCTGGCGGGCCAGCGCGGCTTCGTACAGGGGTTGCCAGCGCTGATTGTCATCCAGCTTGTCGAGGGCACGCGTGACGGCGGGGCGGTTCATGTCGCTGATCAACAGGCGTTTGACCGGCCCACGCCAGCGCATGTGCTCGAGCACTTCCTGCACCAGCAACTGGCCTTCGCGATCCGGGTCGCCGGCATGTATCACCTCGTCAGCCAGCTTGAGCTGTTCTCGAATGGTCTTGAGCTGGCCGCGTGCCTGACTGCGTGGCTTGAGTTTCCACTGTGCTGGAATGATCGGCAGGTGATCCAGTGACCAACGCTTGAAGCGCTCGTCATAGTCGTCCGGCGGCGCCTGTTCGAGCAGGTGGCCGATACACCAGGTGACGCGAGTGTCTCCGGCATCGATATAGCCGTCGCGCTTGCTGCTGCGCCCGGGCAGGGCCTCGGCGATGGCGCGGGCGAGGCTGGGCTTTTCGGCGATGATCAGGCGCATCGGTCATCCTGGCGGTCAGTGGCACGTTGCATGGTGATCCATACAGTATGCCGCTGGCACGGCGCGGGGATCAATCGTCGTCGAGGGCACGGCGTGCCTGGACGAGCGCACGATACCAGTCGCGGTTGGCGGTCTGGATCAGCGGCGGGCGGTTGGAGAGGTAGCTGATCGGGTGGTGATCCGCCGGCTGGTAGTTGCTGAGCATGTTGAGCGTCGCTTCCCGCGCCCCGAAGGTGTCGCGCAGGAAGTCGATCGCCAGCGGTTCCAGTTCGACGCGATAGTGACGCACCAGCGCGATGGCCAGCGATTCGGCGGTACGTGACAGGTCGTCGTCGATCTCGCGCACCATGGCACTGCCGAGGGCCGCCTTGGCGGCGGCGGACTGGTTGGGCTCCAGCTGGCCGAAGTAGGCGGCATTCGAGCCATTGATGGCGCGCTGGACGGCCGGGCGTGAGAGGTGGATGTGCGGTTCGAGCGCCAGGGCGATCTCGATCGCCATGGCCTTTGCCTTGTCGACGCCGACGCGCAGGATCGTCTCGCGGGCCTGAGAGGCGATCTCGCTGTCGACGCGCTTGATATGACTCTTGCTGAGGTGATCCGCCAGGTGCTTGCAGACCTCCGCCTTGGCCTCGTCATCCAGCGCGATGGTCTTTTCCTGGATGCGCAGACCGCGCCGCCCCGGCCCGACACGCAGGCGGGTGGCATCGTCGGACATCTGCGAGGAGATATTCTCCCAGCGCTTGGACATCTTGAGGAAGACGGCGTGGCTGCGACCGACCTGCTCATAGGCACTGGTGACCGTCTTGTAGAGGCGAATGGCGTTGGTGAGGATGTCGGCGCGCGTCCGCAGGGCGCTGCGGTGTTCACGGTCACCCTCGTTGACGGCGATCGCCAGGTGCGTCACCTGCTCGGCGAGCGCGTCCATGGCCTGGGTGGAGCGCTCCAGCAGTACCTCGGCCCTGAGCCCGGAGGCGGCATCTTCCACCAGAGTGCCGGACTGCTCCGCCAGATAGACCGTCAGCGCCTTGAGGCGTGACAGCCCCGTCGCCTGGCGGATGCGGTAGCGGGAACGGGCATGCTCGAGATTGTCCAGCGTGCGAGCCAGCTTCCAGCGTCCACGATATTCGAAGGTCAGCAGCGGGATCTTGCGTCCGCTGATCAACTCGAAGGCCAGGATCAGCATCTCCTCCACGTCCTGCATCGTCATCAGCAGGTCGTTGTCCTGCTCGATGGCGGCCAGCACACGCTCGATGAAGTTCTCGTCACGAGGCACGCCCTTGTGCAGATCCGGCGCTCGGCCCTCGAAGCGCTCACGCAGCAGGCCGATGGCCTCGGGCGCCAGCTCCGCCAGCTCATTGAACTGGGGCTCGAGCCATTCGCGGTTCAGGGTGTTCATGTCGCGGATACGGGCGTGCAGACCGATGCGACGATAGACGTCGATCTGACTGATGATGCGGGCGGCGTCACGATCATCCAGCAGCTCCAGCGCCGCCAGCTCCACGCCTTCCGGTGCGAGATCCTGCTTGCGCAGCAGCATGGCAGCGGCTTCGCGGCGACGGGCATCGCCTTCCAGGCTCTCGACGATCAGGTTGCGCGTGGCGAGGATCAGCTCAGGCACGGTATCGATGACGCGCTCGATCTTGGCCTCGGTGCGGTCATAGCGGCGAGAACTGGTCAGGTTGTGGGCGATGTTGGCCACGATCCCCGCGACACCGGTGATGACGGTGTAGGAGATGAAGAAGATGTAGTTCTCGAAGGTGGGTTCCTTGCCATACCCGAGCAGATAGCCCCCCAGGCACCGATCAGCGTCACCGGGCCGGCCGTCCACAGGATCTGCATCAGGCTCACTGACCATGGCACGCGCTCGACGGCCTGGGTGATGCGGCGAATCTCGTCCCGGCCTTCACGCTCAAGACGCACCTGGGGTGCATCATTGGCTGGGTTGGCGCGGGGACGAAAGAGACTCGGCAGCAACAAGACAGACTTCCTTCAATCAATGGGGCACGTCCGCGAGACGCGGCATGGGCTTGCGGGGCAGGCAGGGGCAGCGCAAGGGATCGCTGGCGAAAGGCGCTGCTAACAGTAGCACTGGCGACCCATTTCGCTCCAGTGAGCGGCACGCCGTCACGCGCCTGACCATGCTAGAATTTCGCCGCGGCTGACAGCCAGGCGTAGGCCGCCAGTTCATCAGTTCAGATGCTGCAGAGACATCGAATCGCTCAGGAGGTCGTGTGGAACAAGTCGCAGTAACGGGGGCGCCAGCAGGGGAAGGGGCGCGCGCCGGGGATGTCGTGCTGCTGGACGGCGGCATGGGGCAGGAGCTGGTGCGTCGCAGCGGTCGTGAGCCGACACCGCTGTGGTCCTCCCAGGTCATGCTGGATCAGCCCGAGCTGGTGCGTGATCTGCATCTGGATTTCATTCGTGCCGGCTCCCGGGTCATCACGCTCAATACCTATACGGCCACGCCCCAACGCCTGACGCTGGCGGGAGTCGGCGAGACCATCGGCGCCGTGCATGCGGCCGCTGGCAAGGCGGCGCGGGATGCCATCGCCCTGAGTGGCGAGACGGATATCCGCGTGGCCGGTTGTCTGCCGCCATTGGTCGCGACCTACCGGCCCGATGTCGCACCGGATCAGGAAGAATCGCTGGCCAGTTATCGCACCCTGGTGGCGCTGCAGGCGCCCTTGGTCGATGTGCTGCTCTGCGAAGCGCTGTCCTCGCATGACGAGGCGCAGGCCGCCGCCACTGCAGCGCTGGAAAGTGGCCTGCCGGTGTGGGTCTCGTTGACCGTGAAGGACGATCTGAATGCGACCCTGCGCAGCGGTGAGCCGCTGGCGGACACCGTCGCCATGCTGGAAGCGCTCGGCGTGGATGCCATTCTGATCAACTGCAGTGCGCCGGAGGCCATACAGGGTAGCCTTGACACGCTGCTTGGCAGTTCGCTGCCGGCGGGCGCCTATGCCAACGGCTTCACGTCGATCGCGGCGCTCAAGCCCGGCGGTACCGTCAAGGACCTCAAGGCGCGCGAGGATCTCGGGCCCGAGCAGTATGCGGCCCATGCGCTGGGCTGGGTGCAGCGGGGACTGCGTATCGTCGGCGGCTGCTGCGAGGTCGGCCCGGCGCACATCGCGTGCCTGTCCGAGCAGCTCAAGGCGGCCGGTCATCGCTGTGTCTCCCGACTGGGGGAGTGAACGATGAGGCGTGAGGCATCATCGTGATAGACTCCGCCTCCTGCTTCGCAGGCCCCGTCGGGCGCCATGTCCGCGGGGCCGTGAAACGTTTTTTCTAGGGAGATGCCATGCTTGCCGAGTGGGTCGAACGGCTCTTGAGTTACGCCAGTGGGGCACTTGATGCCATCCGCTCTGATGAATCCTTTCCTGCCTTCATGCAGTGGGCGCATTCGGAGGGGGTGAATTACAGCGGTGGTGATGAGGCGCTGGCGGTAGCACTGGCACCGGTGCTGTGGAGCCAGACGCCGCTGGTACGCCTCGATTTCGCCTGCGAGCCGCTGGCACCGCCCGGTCGCAACGAGCCCTGCTGGTGCGATTCCGGCCGCAAGTACAAGCAGTGCTGTGACAAGGTCCAGTTGCCGCCGATACCGGAGCACCTGATGTGGATGCTGTCGCTGCGCGAGTTCAAGGGCGAGCAGCTCAAGGCCGCATTGGCTTCGCGGCTCGCGCCGGCTCAGGCGCTGCTGGAGGCGGGACTGATCAGTGCCGAGGCCGGTAGCCGCGGGCGTGCCCAGCAGATCATGGAAGCGTTGTTTGACACCAGTGACTGGTCGCGCCTTCCGGAGCAGGCCGAGCCTGGCTTCGAGCTGCTGCTGGATCTCTATCAGGAGCGCGGCTTCACCCGCAAGAAGGCCCTGTTGCTGGATGAGGTGCTGGAGCGTGGTCCCGCCTTCCTGCGCGGTGTGGCACTGGAGCATCAGTGCCTGCTGCACCTGGACAGTGATGACCTCGGCTCGGCGCGAGCCGCCTTCGTCCGCGCGCAGCAGACCCTGCCGGACTCGCCGACGCTGGCCTACATCGAAGCCATGCTGCTGCTGCATGAAGGGCAGCCGGAAGAGGCGCAGGAGCGTGCGCGCTTCTGGTGGCGGCGTCTCTCCAAGCAGAAGGATATCGAACCGGGGCAGCTGGAGTTCCTGGCTGATCTGGCCGAGAACCCGCGTGCGACGCTCGCCGAGCAGATGGTCAATTCCGACGAGTCACTCTCGGATTCACTGGCCTCGCTGCAGGCGTTGTTCGAGGTGATCGAGCACCCGTCGCGTCTGGCGCTGGAGACTCAGGACGACGGCAGTCTGCTGTTTCGTCAGAATGCCGAGCAGGCGGTGACACTGGGGCTCTGGGAAGCGGTATTCCCGGCGCGGATCGAGGAAGAGGCAGCGCTGGCGCTGGATGTCGACCCGTGGGAAACCCAGGACCCCAACGAGTGGCTGCAACAGCTGTGTGCCAGTCCCGAATGGCTGGATGTTCCTGCGGTCTGTCAGGGATTGATCCTGGCGCTGGCCAGTCGTTTCGGCAGTCTACCGTGGATGTCGGACACCTTCTTCGTGCCGTTGGCGCGTCGTTTCGAGCGCTGGCTCGACCAGATCGAACAGGCCGGCGGCCTGCTGCGCTGGGAGGATGGTGACAACGCCCAGTTGCTGCGTTGTGGCCTGGGACTGGTGATCGGCATGGAGCGCGGTGAGCGCGAGCGCTCACGTCAGCTGGCGGAGCGCCTGCTCAAGCTGGACGAGGAAGATAGTCTCGGTCTGCGCGAGCTGGTGCTGGACCAGCTGCTGCGCGAAGGCCGCGATGATGAGGCCGTCACCCTGGCGGAGCACGATATCTCACGCCGTGCCCTCGAGGATGAAATGCCGTTGCTGGGCATTCTGATGGGGCATGTGCTGGCACTCTATCGTCTGGGACGTCAGGCGGATGCCGAAGAGGCACTGGTGATCGTGCGCGAGGCCAACTCCCATCTGATCAGCCTGCTGGTGGCGGAGCACCCGCGGCCGGTGAGTCTGGCGGTGGAAGCGCCGGAGCCCGGCACGCGAGGCGAGGCCTGGCAGTATCGCACCCTGATGCGCGATCAGTGGAAGCGCAGCGAAGGCGCACTTGCCTGGTTGGCCAAGCACCGCTGAGCCGGTGTCAAGGGGCGCTCATGCTGCCTGACGAGTGATCGCAAGCGCTCACATGACAAGGCCTCGTGTGCCTCGCCTCGTATCGTGAGGCGGGCTCAGGGAGAAGCGTGTAGGGGGGCGATCACTGCTGCTTGCCTTGCTGGCGCAGCCGCCAGGCTTCCCGCAAGGCTGCGCGCAGGCCCGGGGTCTGCCCGACCTGAATGGCCTCCAGCGTCGCGGCGAAGGCGTCCGGCGTGGCACGCCAGTCAGGAGGCTGGAGAGCCCCGGCGCTGCTGACGCCGACTCGGTCCAGTGGGGGCGGGGCATGTTCCGGCAGTATGCCCAGCAAGCGCATGTGACCGTTCTGTACCTGGCGCAGACGATGCACGAGCGCCTTGTGGCGCGCTCCCAGAGGCCGGACCACCACGCTGATCAAGCCGGCCAGGAGACGTTCCTGCCATTGAGGGCGTGCCGGGTTGCGATAGGCCACGCCACGCTGAGAGGCTGCTCCCGCCTGGCGTCGGTCCTTGAACCAGTGGGGGGCGCGCTCATCGAGTGCCTCCCCTTCAAACAGGATGCCGGCGGTCATCTGTTGACCACCATGCACACGGGTGAAGGGCAGGATGACGCAGTCCTCGAGCATGGCGCCTTCTTCCACATAGCTGCCCTGCTCGACACAGCAGCGTCCCTGCAGCAGCACGCCGGGCTCCACATGGGTGGTGATGCCGGCAAAGCCTCCGCTGAGGCGCGATTCATCCAGGCGCGTCGCGCCGGCGGCATAATAGACGTGGTGCAGGTCCTGCTCGCCGGGCAGCACACCGCGCTCCCCATGGGGTGACAGGCGTGTGTCGTCGGTCGCCAGAGCCTGCATCACCAGAGCGTGGTAATGCGACAGCGAGCCCAGCAGGGCTGGCCCCAGCCGGGAGTTGTCGCGCACATCACGCCAATGCAGTCGGCCAAGGGCCGGGTCCTTGAGAGAGGATGGCAGGCAAAGCGGTGCCTCAAGCGTCATGGCCAGCTCACTGATGTCCAGACTGTCGGGCATGAACCACTCCGGCATCAGCAGTACATCGGCGCGCAATACCGGGGCGGGCAGGGCCGCCATGGCCCCGAGGCGCTTGAGCTGCTCACGCGGGTCGCGCTCCCCGGGCATCGGCAGGATGTCGAGCTCGATCCCCCAGCGTGAGCCATCGGCGAGTCGTGCCCGGAACCATTCGGGGTCACGGGCGATGATCAGACTGATATGCGTCACGCCGCGCCCGACCAGCAGATCGAGATTGCGTTCCAGCACGCTGCGGCCGGCGATCGGCAGCAGGGCCGGAGAATAACGGCGGTCAATCGGCGCGATCTCCTGACCGAGGCGGTCTGCCAACAGGATCACATGCATCGCAGACCTCCTTGGCATGCGTCGTGAGAGTGACGCGGTGCAGGGCGAGTGGCGAGGTGGGTATCACGCATCAATAGGCTCCGCGACTGGTCAGGACGGCAGGAATCGTGCGCAACAGCAGCTTGATGTCCTCCTTGATGCCCTGACGGTGCAGGTAGAAGAGATCCAGATGAATCTGTTGCTCGAAGGACAGATCGGAGCGTCCGGACACCTGCCACAGGCCGGTCAGCCCCGGGGTGGCATCCAGGCGCATGCGGGCGCGAGCCTCATACAACGCCACCTCGCGGGCGAGCGCGGGGCGCGGCCCCACCAGCGCCATCTCGCCGCGCAGCACGTTCCACAGTTGCGGCAGTTCATCGATGGACAGCTTGCGGATCACGCGTCCCACCCGCGTGATCCGGGGGTCCTGCTTCATCTTGAACAGCACACCGCCCTCACTCTCGTTGGCGGCCTGCAGTTCACGCAGGCGCTCTTCCGCGTCGATATACATCGAGCGGAACTTCCACAGCTTGAAAGGCTTGCCATGCCGTCCGATGCGCTCCTGTCCAAACAGGATGGCCCCGGGGGATTCCAGGCGAATGGCCAGCAGAGTGCCCAGCAGCAACGGTGACAGCACCAGCAGCACACCGCTGGCGCCGACGATGTCCATCGTGCGGCGTGCGCGTGGGGTCAGCCAGTTGCTCACTCGCCATCGAAAATGCCGCCAGTTGGAGCGTGACTTCATCCACAGGCCTCGGCCGGGGATGGCCTCCTCGCCATACTTGCGCACGCTCAGCAGGAAGCTCGGATTGCCAAGCACATAGCGCTTGAACATGCGGCGTGGCTCCATCAGCAGACGCCAGGCCCACTCCATGCCAAGCTTGCGCACGACACCTGGCGCACGCGGAATGCGTTGGGAATAGAAGTCGAACAGGCCACCGACGCCCATCACCACCGGTACCTCGAGGCGTTCTCGGTGTGCAGCGATCCATTTTTCCTGAGCGGGCACGCCCATCGCCACCAGCAGCAGGTCAGTGCCCTGATTGATCTGTGCCAGAACGTCCTCGATGATTTCCGGCCCGATGAAACCATGGTGCACGCCACTGATCTCCAGATCTGGCCAGCGCTCCTTGAGTTTCTCCGCCATCCGCTCGGCGACGCCTGGCGCGGCCCCGAGCAAAAACAGCCGCTTGCCATCCTCGACCAGCATGTCGCACAGATGCGGCAGCAGGTCGGTGCCATTGAGGTTGGCTTCCAGCTCCTGGTCGAGCATGCGGCAGGCCAGCTTCACGCCACTGCCATCCGGCAGCAGCAGGTCGCTGTCATGCAGTACCTGCAGGTAATAGCGATCATGCTGTGCCACGTTCAGGCAGTGCGCATTGACGAAATTGACCGTGCGCGGCTGCGGGTCGCTGATCCAGCTCTTGAGCAGGCGCAGACAGGTCTCGAGACTGGTGTTGACGAAAGGCACGCCCAGCACCTTGACGTGTGGCAGTGTCCTGACGTGCTCAGTGGTGAAAAGCGTCTGATCGATGGATTGACTCATCATGGCGACTCCGCTTCGTGAGCGTCCTGCTGGCGTTCTGGCGTGACGGACCGTGGGCGTGGATCATTGTCGATCTTCTTCTTCTGGGCCTTGCCGATGATGCCCTGGGCGAGCCCTTCACAGCGCAGATAAAGGCGCTCGGGCATCACGCGCAGCATCAGTGCGGCGCCTGCCGTGGCCGCAGTGCGGCCGAATTCGGCCTTCCAGATGCCTGGCCAGGCCTTGATGGCGCGGCGGACATAATCCCAGGCGGCCTTGCCGTCACGCAGTCGAATCGCCTGGCGTGCCAGATAGCGCAGCTGGTAGGCCTGGGCGCGGGGATACCATTGTTCGATGAAGTCGGGCGCATAGGCGCGTGTCAGCTCGACGATCGCCAGCCAGCTCTGGTACTGGCGCTCCAGCTGTGCGGAAAGCCCGCCTTCATTGAGGCGGTAGCGGGTCAGCGGCTCGGGAATGCCTTCCACCGTGGTGCCGGTCTTGAGGGCGATGCGTGTCCAGCACTCGATGTCTTCGCTCTGACGCAGGCTTTCATCGAAGTAGCAGGGCAGCACGCCACCTCCCTTGACCTCGCAGTCGAAGGCGATGGCCTCGAGAATCTCGCGGCGGATGACTGGCGCTGAGCCGTTGCCCACCGGGTTGCGACAGAACAGCAGCCCCGGCGTGATGTCGGTCAGGCTCGGCATCTGGTAGTAGTCCAGCGGTGCGCCGTCGGCATCGATGAAGGCCGAGCGCGAGAAGGACAGGCCTACCTCGGGGCGTGCCTCGAGGTGCTCGCGGTGGCGCGCAAGTTTCGCGGGCTCCCAGATGTCATCGGAGTCGAGGAAGGCCAGATAACGGCCCTGTGCGGCGCGCACGCCGGTATTGCGCGCCCCGGCCAGACCGCGATTGACCGGATGAGAGATCAGTGTGATGCGCGGGTCGTCATAGGCTTCGCAGATCGCCCGGCTGCCATCGGGGGAGCAGTCATCGATGATGAGCAGTTCAAGATCGCCATCCTCCTGCGCCAGCACGCTGTCGATGGCGGCCGTGACGAAACGTTCGACGTTGTAGATCGGCATGATGACCGAAAAGGTCGGGGTCATGGTCTGGCCTCCTGGACGTCCCTGTCTGGGGAAAGCGATGCGGTGGATGCTGCGTGAGGTGTGTCTGGCGAGTCTGGTGGCTGGGTCGATGTATGTGTCATCAAGCCGTCCTGATCGAGGATCAGCCGACGTGTCCACAGATAGCCGGGCAGGGCGGCCAGGCTGATGCCGACCAGAATGCCGGCCGCGACGCCGTTGATGCCGAAGGGCACGCCAGCGAACATGCCGGCGCCGAGCATCAGCGTCATGAAGATCTGCAGCTTGAGGTCTGCCCCGGGCATGCCCTGGGCGCGCAGCAGCTGGCCGCAGCTGTCGAGCAGAATGCGCGGCAGGGCCGAGAGGCAGATCAGGATCAGGATCGGCAGGGCACCACGCTCGACCCAGGCCTCCCCGAACAGGATCGGCACGTACCAGGGCGCCAGCAGGCTCTGGGCGATGATGGCGGGCACCGCGACCAGCGCGAACAGGCGCATGCCGTGGTGCATGCGCGCCAGTCGCTCACGCGAGGTCATGTCGCCACACAGCTGCGGGAAGATGGCGGTGGAGTAGGCGCGCAGGAGGCCAAGGCTGATACCGAGTCCGGCATTGAAGGCGAAGAAGTAGACCCCGAGCACGTCCATGGCGAACAGGGCGCCGACCAGCAGGTAATCCATCTGCTGACGTAGCACCGAGACCACCTCGACGCCCATCATCGGGCGCGCGAAGCGCATCAGCGGACGCGACCACAGCGTGGAGGGGCGCTCATCGATGCGCCATGACTCGCACCAGCGGTAGCTCAATGTCCAGATGGGCGTCACGATCAGTTTGGGCAGGATCAGCGCCCAGAACCCGGCTCCCATGGCGGCCAGCAGCATCACGCCGAGTGCCTCGCCGATGCTCTGGCCCATCTCGATGCGGGCCGTGACGTGCAGGCGGTTGCTGCGCAGAATGCGCGCCGCGTTGATGGCGGCGGGGGGCAGCATCGGGAAGATCAGCGCCAGCGCCATCAACGGCAGGGTCAGATCGGGAGCGTCATAGAGGTAGGCCAGCAGCGGGGCCAGTGCCATCTGCAGCGCCATCAGGCCAAGGCACACCACCCAATTGAACCAGTAGGCATCGCGGCACAGACGCTCATACCCGTCGCGACCGGCCTGTACCAAGGCAGGCACCACGGCGGCATTGGAGATGGCGTGCATGATCTCGTGTGCGGTGAGCACGATGGCGGCGATACCGAAAGATTCCGGCACGATCATGCGTGCGGCCACCAGGGTGGCACCCAGTCGGGCAATACGGTGAACCCCTTGCGACATGCCCATCCATGCCAGGTTGCGGATCAGTCGGCCATTGCCGCCTTCTCCGCCACCTGACAGGCGTGTCCTGAGTCGCGTGATCACTCCCATCGCCTGGCTCCCTGCCTTGTCGTGCCCTGTGCAGGCATCTGATCTTGTCAGTCATGCGGATTGATGACTTGTGTCGCCACTCTAGCGCAATGGACTGATGAATTGGCGTGATCTGACGCAGTCCTGTTCCACTATCGGGTCATTTCGCTGCATCACCGTTGCCTGCGCTGGCGGGGTGGGCATCGGGTACGGGATGAGATGCCTCCACATCCACCGGCCCCCTGTTGTGGATATGCCCCTCACTGGCGGGCAGGCTCGCCAGCTGGTGTGCCTTGCCGATCAGGATCAGCCCCGGCCAGATCAGATAGGCCAGGATCTCCAGGTTCTCGCCGAAGGAGTAGACGAACAGCAGCCCGACCATGATCAGTCCCAGCTGCACGACAGGCCGGCCGACCACGAAGCGCAGCAGATGCAGCAGGCTGACCAGCATCGGAATCAACAGCGCGAACAGACCGAAGATGCCCTTGACGAACAGCAGTCCATACCAGCTGTGGTGCGAGCCTATCGGCATATACTCCACCAGGTGCGGGCCGCGCTCGACGATGCCGTGACCGAACCACGGTGCCTCGTTGCGCCAGCGATCCACCGCGATGCGCCCGAGCGCGGCGCGCACGCGGGTCGAGTCCGCCCGTGAGCCCTTGAAGGCGGCGATGAAGTTGTCGATGGCTTCCAGAATCGGCGCGCCGAGAAAGCCGCCGATCAAGCTCACGCCGGAGAAGCTAAACCACAGCCACGGCTTGTGCAGGCGCTTGAGCAGGAACATCCCGGCGCTGATCAATACCAGCGACACCAGCGCCATGCGCGAGCCGGACATCAGGATCATCAGCACGCTGCCACCGATGCCGATCGCCTTCCATATCGGGTGCTTTTCCAGCAGGGCGCAGGCGAAGTAGATGCTGGCGACGAAGCCCACCGCCGGTGCCCAGGGGGTAAAGAGTCGCCAGCGTGGCATGCCGCTGCCGGGGTCGATCTCGTAGAGGGAAACGGCGAAGAATTCCGGTCCCGGCCCCCCGATGGCCTGCAGTGGCGAGACGAAGGGCACCTGGGGCAGCCCTGCCAGCCAGGCGCCGACGAACACCGGCAGCAACAGCATGGTATGCAGGCAGACGTGCATGGCCGCGCGGATGATCACCGCCGGGCGGATCGCCAGGCAGCCGATGATCGGGAAGACCGCCAGCAGCGCCCAGCCCTTGGCCCAGCCGATGGAGGACTTGATCAGCTTGCCGGTGCCCAGATTCTCGATCAGATGGCCGGCCAGCAGCGAGAATTCCATCACCAGCATGCCGATGATCCATACCCACAGTGGCCAGGGGAGGCGCGGAAAGCGTTGACGGCCCTTGAGGTGCAGCCAGGCGGCGCGCATCACCAGAGACCAGGCCAGCACCGGGGCCAGTACGTAGAGTCCACCGATCAGGTAGAACAGGTAGGTCGCGGTGATCGAGAACCAGATGATGCGCTCTTCCGGGGTCTCGGGGCGGACATCCGCCTCTGGCCCGGCCTTCAGGGAAAACATCGGCGGCTCACACGCTTTGCTGCAAGCGCAGCAGGTAGGGTTTTCTGATCCACAGGAGGATCAGGCCGATGATGCTGAAGACGCTCGCGGCCAGCGCACCGACGATGGCCAGCTTGATGCCCAGCGAGTCAGCCTTCTCGGGCAGTGGCGGCGGGTCGAGGATCTGCAGCATCGGGTAGCTGGCGAAGGGGTCGATCTGGCCGATGTCGATCTTGGCCAGTGCCGTGGTGTAGACCGCCGTGGCGACCTGTTGCTCGCGCAGCAGGTCCTGCAGCTGGGCCGCCTTGGCGACACTGTTGTCCAGTCGTTGCTGGCGAGCTGCCAGATTGGCGCGTCCGGTCTCGAGCTCGCTGATCACGCCGCGCCGCTGGGTGTCCAGGGTGATCAGCTCACCGACCAGGCTGTCTTGGTTGGCATGGCCGGCGGCGGCCCGCAGTGCATTCTGGTTGCGTGAGGTCTGGCGGGGCAGCAACTCCCGCATGCGTGAGGCCAGCGAGCGTTCCAGTGAAGCGAGCCCCGCGGCCAGATTGATGACTTCCGGGTTGCGCTCGCCCCATTTGCCGCGCGCTTCATCGAGACTGGCCGCCTGCTCCGCTGCCTGCGTCAGCAGCGCCTGGTAGCGAGCATCACGCTGCAGTGCGATCACGCCCCCCGCCTGACTGGCATCGAGCCCCAGTCGGCTGGACAGGGTGGTGAGGCGGGCGTTCAGCGCCGACAGCTCGCCATCCCGCATCTCGAGGGTGTCCTTGAACTCCTCGACACTCAGTGTCAGCTCCTTGAATTGCTCCATGGAGACCAGGCCTGACGTGGACTGGAAGTCCAGCAGCTTGCGCTGGGTGTCCTTGAGCGTGCGATCGTAGGTCTCGAGCGAGCGACGGATGACGGCTTCGCGTCGCGCCTGTTCATCGTTGCGCAGCTGTTCGATCACCTCATTGAAGGCATCGATGTGCGCATTGGCGCGTTCAAGCGCGGCCCTGGCGCTCGGTGCGCTGGTCTGGAAGGCGATCAGGGCGGTCTGGTCGGTCAGCTTGATCTTGGGCTTGGCGTAATCGTCGGGATGCATGTCGACCGTCCTGGCGGCACGCTCCAGCACGGCAGGGCTCTCGGCGATGGCGCGGTAGTTGACCTTGGGGTCCAGCGAGGAACTGGAATAGGACGAGTTGGCGCTGGTGCTGGCCTGGCCGATGCTCTCGAAGTTCACCGAAAGCCCCGAGCCGGTACCCGGCAGGATCATCGTCCAGCTGGTGGTATAGGTGACGGGTGCCACGGCGATGAAGGCGATGGTCAGCCCCCAGATGACACTCAGGATGGCGGTGGTCAACAACAGATAGGCCGCGCGGCGGGTGCGCGGGCGCATGCTGGAGCCACGAGCTGCCCAGCCCAGCAATACGCCAAGCATTCGACGCCCCAGTGAGGGCTTCGCCGTGTCTTGCGGCGTGTCGGGTGAGCGGGACTCTGTCATGCACATCCTTGTCGCGTGGTAGTGATCAGTTGCCTTCCGGCAACGCACAGGCGAAGCGTTACAGCAGAGTGGCCGGCGTCAGCAGGTCCGTCAGCGTTCTGGCGATATCCCGGATGTTGGTGACACCTGAGTCATAGCAGCCGACGACATCTTCCGGCATCAGATACGGATTGACGCCCACGTCCGCTGGATTGGCCAGCAGGTCGTCGATGCCGCGATCCACCACGACCGGTTGATGCGTCATCGGATTGGTGCTGACCAGCACGGCGCGTCGCGAACCGGACGTCGCCTGGATACCACCGACACAGTTGGCGTTGATCACCCCCTGCAACATGCGCACGCCGTAAGGCACCTGGGAGCGCAGCACCGTGTAATTGCTGACATTGTTGTTGTTGGCCGGTGTGGTCAGGTTGGAGGCATAGATGACGATGCCCGGCGCGGTGATGGGGGACGGGCGCATCAGCGCTGCCTGGAAGGCACCGCTAGAGGGCACATGGATGCGATCCCCTTCACGCAGCCAGGGGTTGGCGGCATATTCGCCATCGATCAGGCCGCGCATGTCGAGAATCTGTGTCTGGTTGTCGCGAATCAGTTCGACGTGGCTCAAATCCGCGTCCGGCCGCACGCCGCCAGCCGTGGTCAAGGCCGCTGACAGCCGCCGTTGCTGGCTGGCATCGCCTCCGGCAAAGTCGCGACGCACCATGCGCTCTTCCGGTTCGCGGGCATTGACGAGGGCTTCGCCCGGGAAGAACACTGCCCCGGAGACGGCGACCGCCAACGGCGCCCATTCCTCGAGACGAACGCTGACATGGGCCAGCCCCGGGCGGATCAGCTCTTCCTGTATCAGACGCTCGGTGATCTCACGTGCCAGGGCATCGATGGTCTGGTTGGAGGCATCGACCGGCGAGAGCCAGGGCAGGCGCAGACGCCCATCGTGATCCACCTCGTAGCTGCCATCGAACAGCTCGCTGCCGGCGACCCTGACGTTCACTCGATCGCCGGCGGCCAGGCGCTGGTCATCGCTTGCAGGCCGATGGGAAAAGCGATCATCGGCCTGCGGCGTGGGCAGCTCCAGGGGCCAGTAGGTCACCTGTTGCCAGTGCTCTTCGGCCGGGGTGTCGTCCAGCATCAGCGGCGTACAGCCGCTGATCAGACCGGCGAGCATGGCAATCCCCGAAAGGCGGCGTGAGACTTGGGTCCATGAGGTGAGGCGTGCCAGGGAAGACGTCATCAGGCTACCTCGCGAGAAGACCCTGGCGCGTGGGCATCTGGCACCAATAGCGGGTCGCGCTGATAGTAGATGTCGAAGAGTTCGAACAGGCGCACGCGTTCCAGCTCGGTCTGCATGATGGGAGAGGGTTCCACCACGATCAGAGCCTGCGGTGACAGGGCATCATGCAGGCTGACCAGCACGGAAAGTCCATCGGCATCGATGGCTGTCACATGACTCAGATCCACTGCCAGCTTGCCGGTGTGGTCCGGGATCATCGCGAGCATCTCCTGGCGGAAATAACGCGCGACCTCGCCTGTCAGCTGAGCCGGCGGCGTGATCATGATGCCTTGGTCAATTCTGGTGGTGATGGGCATGGCGAATTCCCTGTGCCTGCCGTCACCGGCTGGCGCCATGTCGGGCCTGCGGTGCGACTTGTTATCTTTATGCACTATGCCGCACAAGCATCGTTTGCCTGTCGTCGCGGTGTCAACGACATGACGGGAATTGTCTCAGTCCTGACTGATGAGATGTCTGGTTCCTTCTCCTTCCTTCACCCTTCCTATCTTCCTTTCTTTCTTTCATCCTTCCCTGCTTTTCTCTTCTTCCGGCTCAGCCTGTCGACGGCCGAGACCGTTCAGGGAGCTCGTCTCTCAATCTCCCGACATCGCTGGCGCCTTGTGGGGCGTTGCCAGCATGGCTCCCCAATGACGGAAGCGCAGCAGCAACAACAGCCCCGGGATGGCGGCCAGGGTGCAGATCCAGAAGAAGCTGTCCCAGCCGGCGGCATCGGCCAGATAGCCCGAGGGGGCGGCGATCACCACGCGTGGCAAGCCCATGATCGAGGAGAGCATGGCATATTGGCCGGCGGTGAAACGCTTGTCGGTCAGTGCGCCCATGAAGGCGATGAAGGCGGCGCTGCCCATGCCGGCCGCCAGGTTCTCGAATGCCACCACTCCGGCAAGCCAGGCCAGGGAGTCACCGACGTGATGCAGCCAGATGAAGCCAGCTGTGGACACCATCTGCAGGATGCCGAACCACCACAGTGCACGGTAGATGCCGATTCGCATGATCATCAGGCCGCCGAAGAAGGTGCCTGCCAGCAATGGCCACAGGCCGAACAGCTTCACGGTCGCGCCGATCTGTGAGTTGCTGAAGCCGATCTCCTTGTAGAAAGGCGTCGTCAGATTGCCCGCCACGGAATCGCCCAGCTTGTAGAGCAGGATGAACAGCAAGAGCCAGATGGCCCCATCACGTTTCATGAAATGGCGGATGGGGTCCCACAGGATCTCGTGCAGGTGATGGGCACGCGGTGCTGCCTGTGCCTCGGGTTCCGGCGCCAGCAGGGTCACCAGCATGCAGGCTCCCAAGGTCGCGGCCATGATCAGGTAGGTCATGCGGAAACCGATCATGTCCGCCAGCACCAGGCCACCGGCCGAGGCCATCAGCATGCCGATGCGATAGCCATAGACATAGAAGCTGGAGCCCAGCCCCAGTTCGTTGTCCGGCAGATGCTCACGTCGGTAGGCATCGATCACGATGTCCTGGGTGGCACTGAAGAAGCTGACGGAAAGCGCGATGGCCCCCATGGTCAGCGGCGACATGTGCGGGTCCTGCAGGGCAAGCAGCGCGATCAGCGCGGTCAGGGCCAGCTGCGCGATCATCAGCCAGCCGCGTCGCCGCCCCAGTGCGGGCGGCATGATGCGATCCAGCAAGGGGGCCCACAGGAACTTGAGGGTATAGGGCAGGCCGACCAGTGCCAGAAGGCCCACGGCGTCCAGTGATACGCCGGCATCCGTCATCCAGGCCTGCAGGACACTCCCGGTGAGCAGCAGCGGCAGGCCTGAGGCGAATCCCATCAGGAACGTGATACCATGACGGCCAACGAGTAAGCGTAAATCCTTTGAAGTCAAAGCCTTGCCTGTCCTTGCAGAGAGTGTACCCGCGCGGGAGTCGCGCGTGACCCATGGCCATGCGCCACATGCATCGTCAATGGCGGGATTGTCGCACTGCCTGAGCGCAAGGGCCATGCATTGTCCTGAGGTGCCGCTGACCATCAGCTGGCTGGCGTGATGAAGGGCTTGCGTCGGGCCCCTGTGGGCAGGTAGGCAATGAGAGGTCATCATGAGTGAAGTCCGAGACGCTGCCAAGGCGCACTGGTATCTGATCCAGTGCAAGGGTGGAGAGTCCTTCCGTGCGGCGGAGAACCTCACCAATCAGGGATTTCACGTCTTCCACCCCCTGCTGGAAGTGGAAAGAAAGCGCGGCAGCAAGCTGCGCTGGGTGGAAGAGCCCCTACTACCTGTTCATCCGGCTGGATCAGGTGGACGACAACTGGCGCCCGATTCGCTCGACACGTGGCGTGCTCAAGCTGGTCAGCTTCGGCACGACGCCGACACCGGTCCCCACCTCGCTGGTGGAGGCGCTGATCGCCAATGGTGAGCAACGCCAGGAGCAGCCAGCCGAGAACCTCTACTTCCGTGCCGGCGAGCAGGTCGAGATCATCGATGGGCCGCTGAGCTCGCTCAGTGGTGTCTTCGAGAGTGCCAAGGGCGATGAGCGCGTCATCGTGCTGCTCAATCTGATCAATCAGCAGCAGCGCGTCGAGCTGTCCAGTCGTCAGCTGCGTCGTCGCGAATCCTGAGTCTCGGTGCCTGCGCCCTCCGGGGAGGGCGTGAGCTCACCGCACTTGTCATTTCTGGAGTTGTTTCATGTCGATTACCGTTCAGCAGGTGGTCAGCCTGCACTACACGCTGCGTACCGCAGATGGCACCGTCCTGGACACTTCTCGTGATCGGGAACCGATGGATTACCTGCATGGCCATGACAATATACTTGCCGCTCTGGAATCCGCGCTTGAAGGTTGCAGCGTCGGCGACAGCAAGGTCGTCAACCTGACGCCGGCGGAAGGCTTCGGTGAGCGGGATGAGGGGCTGGTCCAGTACTTCGGGCGTGATGCCTTCGGCCCGGGGGAGCTTGCACCGGGCATGCGCTTCGAGGCGCGAACTCCCGAAGGGCAGCGCTCGGTGACCGTACTGGAAGTCGGTGATCAGCAGGTCAAGGTCGATGCCAATCATCCCCTGGCCGGTCAGGCCCTCAGCTGGGATGTCGAGGTGCTGGAAGTGCGCGATGCCACTCGGGCCGAGTTGGCAGCAGGCCATCCGCTGGGGCTTGAGGTGAGCCATACCGAAGTGGAAGACAAGAAGGTGCGTCGCTGAAGTCGCGCTGATGCCGCATGCCGCATGCCGCATGTCGCTTCAGGGGTCTCCCTGTCGCTGATCAGGAAGGCGCTTTCGATGATGATCGAAGGCGCCTTCTTCGTGTCTGGTCTGCTGCGTTTCGGGTCTGCTGCGTGTCATTCCGGGACTGATTCATGGGAGCGGAGTGCCCATGAATTGACGTGGATCATGAAGGCAGCGGCGTGATGCCACCCAGGCTCACGAAATTGACGCATGTCATCTTCGCCTGCCGATGATCGCGATAGAGTGCTCATGTCGAGACGGGCGGCGTACGAGGATGCCGCATGGGGCATCATGCTTCGGGGGAGATACTCTTCGAGGTATCGTAAAGCGGCGCAGGCCACCGTCTGGTCAGGGAGAAGTTGCAGGGCGTCGGTTGCCGGCAGAGGCAGGCGCTTGAGGAAGCCCCTTGGGGAAGGGGAAAGCCAGGGATGGCTTCACTGCCAGAATCGGGCATGCAGGTGCCCGATTCACCGTCAGGGGAGGGGGAAACCCCGCTGGCCGGCCTTCGGGTCGGCTTTTTTTCGTGGCAGGAAAGCAACGCCTCAGGTAAGTCGTGCTTCTCGGGCACCGTCGTGTTGACCCCGACGATGAAGCAGCGCCGCAGGAAGTCTGCGGCGCTGCTTCATCGTCGGAACTCCCCTGCCGCTGGCCAGGCTGGTCTTTCGCCGGTGGATTCTCACCATCTGCAGGGTGGCGGGAGTCGAGACCTTACCTCGGCCGTCTTGGTCAGCTCTGGTTGCTGGTGATCTCCCTGGGCGTCGCCTCACCGGATGTCTTGACCTTCGGCGCGGCCTTGTCGCTGACCGGCTGACCCGTCGTTATGGCGCTGTTGCCGGTCTTGTCGAGCGTCAGTGTGGTCTCCATGCGTTCGAGCGTGTTGGCACTGATGCCCTTGACCTCAGCCAGCTGATCGACGCTGGTGAAGGGGCCATTGGCCTTGCGCCAGGCGACGATGGCCTGTGCCTTCTTGTCACCGATGCCCTTGAGCTGAGTCAGTTGCTCAGGGGTGGCGGTGTTGATGTTCATCTCGGCAGCCTGCGTCAGAGGGGTGAAAGCCATCAGGCCTGCGACGACGAGTGATCCCATCAGAGTTTTCATGAGCTTTTCCTTGTTTCATGATGATTATCGGGGCGTCTGGTCGGGCCGTGATGCCCTGTGCCCAGCACGTGAATCACTGTGGCTGAAGGATGAGTTTTGTAGTCATTAAGAATTAAACGATTCCTCATCCTTGGGGCCGCTTCAGCGCTCAACGCGCGAAAGTGCTAGCGCGAATAGCGAGCTGATTCGATTCGGCTTTCTCTGAGCTTACAGGTGCGTTGGTGGGCGCTATAATGTTGCCCCGAGCCCATGACCCCCTGTCATCGCGCCTAGTCTCATTGCCCGGAGCCCGGATGCCTGCCACGACTTCCCCCCTGATCATCGCCCTCGATTACCCGGATATGGCCGCCGCACTGGCCATGGCGGACCAGCTGGATCCGACGCGCTGCCGCGTCAAGGTGGGCAAGGAGCTGTTCACGCGAGTAGGGCCGGACATCCTCAAGGCGCTGCATCAGCGCGGCTTCGAGGTCTTTCTGGATCTCAAGTTCCACGATATTCCCAATACCACCGCGCAGGCCGTGCTGGCGGCTGCCGAGCACGGTGTCTGGATGACCAACGTGCACGCCGGTGGTGGCGCGCGCATGATGGAAGCCGCCGCCAGTGCACTGGCCACGCGCCAGCTCGAGACGCGCCTGATTGCCGTGACCGTGCTGACCAGCATGGAGCAGAGTGATCTTGCGGGTATCGGTCTGGATGTCACGCCACTGGCCCAGGTCGAGCGTCTGGCGAGCCTTGCCCAGCAAAGCGGCATGCACGGTGTGGTGTGCTCGGCGCGTGAGACACCCAGTCTCAAGGCGCTGTGTGGGCCGGACTTCCTCAAGGTGACGCCCGGTATCCGCCCGAGCTTTGCCCAGGCCGGTGATCAGCGACGCACCATGACGCCGGGCGAGGCAATGGCGGCTGGCAGCACCCACCTGGTGATCGGGCGTCCGGTCACTCAGGCCGAGAATCCCATGGCAGCGCTTGCCGCCATCGAGACGGAGCTTGGTGGCCGGGCGTAAGTCAGCGCCCGAGGGGATGTGAATCGCGGGGCGTCACTCTCGAGATAGGCCGAGCTTCCGTCACGCGTGGACGCCAGCGGCTCTGGACAAGCGGCTGGCGTCTGGAGAGTGGCGTTCGGGGTGTCGACGCTCAGTCGGCTGATGTCAGTCCCCAGCTGACCTGCACATCACTTTCGAGTGACAGCTCGCCGGGACGATACTCGTTGCCACCACTCTTGGCTTCTGCCATGTCGGCGCGCATGGCCATCATCGGCGGGCGAGGGCTCTGGGAAGATTCATTGATCGACTGCACATCACCCAGTGTCGCTCCCAGCGTCTCGGCCATCAGTTCGGCCTTGTGGCGTGCCTTGGTCAGGGCTTGCTGCAGTACCTTGTCCTCGAGTGCTGCACGATCACTGAGCTGATATTGCACGCCCGCCAACTGATTCACCCCCGCTCCCAACAGCAGGTCGATCACCTCCGGCACCTGGTCCAGATCCTTCAGCGAAATGCTGATCGGGCGCTCGAGATGGGTACGCTGCCATTGCTGCGGGTTCTGATCATTGGCCGTGCGCTCGTAATAGCGCTCCGGTCGCAGGGTCAGGCTGCCCGCCTTGATCAGGCGACTCTCGATACCGGCGCTTTCCAGTGCCTGGATCAGCGTGCTCATGCGGCCTTCCAGTGTCTGGCGGGCCTGGCGCGCGGCTTCTCCCTGCTTCTGACTGTCCGGTGCCTTGTCGTCCACCTTGCTGGCCGGTGTCTTCTCCCAGAGACGCGCCTCGATGCTGGCCTTGTCCGGCGCGGCTTCGATGCTGGCACTGGCACTGACATGGACAAGCGCCGGTGCAGGTGTCTGGTCAGCCTGTGCCGTACTCACGGCGCTGACGGCACTCAGTGCCAGCACCAGCCCTAGCCGCAAGAAGGAATGCTGGACGCCTGAACTCGCGTCGGCAGTTACGGATGGCAGGATGCGGGGCATGGAAACTCCTTTTTGGCACATGGCGATATTGTCATATGGTGATATTTTCATATGTCGATATTGACACAGAATGATGGCGTGAACGTCCGACATCGCGTGGATCACGATAGCACTTCGCACGAGACGCGCTGAAGCGATCGTGTGCCTCGATCAGGCATCTCATGGCGTCAGGGACGTCGCGGTCATACAGGAGCGATACCATCAATACCGTCACGCTATCTCAGGGGCGACGCGCGCTCCTCGGGGGACTGTCAGCGTTGCTGCTCACCGCAATGCCGTCGCTCGCCTGGGCGGCGAGTCTTTCCGTCGTGGATGATGGTGGCGAGACGGTGACGCTTTCCCGGCCCGCTCATCGTGTGGTCACCCTGGCGCCCCATGCCGCGGAGCTGGTCGCGGCGGCGGGAGGGCTTGCACATCTGGTCGCCGTCAGCCAGGGCAGTGATTACCCGCCACAGGTCAAGACGCTGCCGCGTGTCGCGAGCTATCAAGGGCCGAATCTGGAGGCGGTGCTGGCGGCCAGACCCGCGCTGATCGTGGCGTGGGGCAGCGGGCTGTCCGCGGAAATGCAGGCGCGCCTGGCGGCGCTGGGGCTGACGACCTTCCTCAGCGAGCCCAGGACATTGGCGCAGGTACTCTCCAATATCGAGCGCCTGGGGGTGTTGATGGGCACCCGGCCCGAGGCAGAGGCCTACGTGGCGCGTCTCGAGAAGCGCATCAGTCACCTGGAGGCACGCGATGGCATGGAGGGCGACGCGCCCTTGCCGGTCTTCTTCCAGCTGGGCGAGAGCCCGATGACGACTCTGGCAGGAGGGCATCTGGTCAATGAATTGATTCGCCGCTGCGGGGGAGAGCCGTTGTTGTCTGACGCCCCCACCGTGGTGCCTCAGATACGCCGTGAAGCGCTGTGGCTGGCAGGGCCTCGGCTGATTCTGCATCCGGTGGCCGCAGGCGCCCCCCGTGAGCGTTGGAAGGCAGCCTGGCGAGCCAGGGGTGGCCCGCTGGCCTCGGTGGCGCTTGTCGGACTGGATCCGGACCCGGTCAGCCGTCCGGGGCCGCGCAGCGTCGAGGCGATGGCGCAGATCTGCCATGCCATCTCGGTGCAGCGCGCAGCGCGGTGACGTGGGTCGAGCTGCTCAGAAGTCGATGCCGCGGCGCGCCTTGAGACCATGATTGAAGCCATGACGTATCTCGGTCATCTCGGTGACGGTATCGGCACAGGCAACGATCTCGCGGTTGGCATTGCGTCCGGTGATGATGACGGTCTGCTCCTCGGGGCGACCTTCCAGCGCCGTCATCACCTCTTCCAATGGCAGGTAGCCAAACTTGACCATGTAGGTCAGTTCATCAAGCACGACCAGATAGACGCTTTCATCGCGCATCAGGCGCTTCGCTTCCTGCCACACCGCCTGACAGGCCGCGGTATCGGCGTCACGATTCTGGGTGTCCCAGGTGAAGCCGGTGGTCATGGCGTGGACTTCCAGATTGGCATCCTCGGCAAGGCGCTCACGCTCCCCGCACTCCCACAGTCCCTTGATGAACTGGATGACACCGACCTTGTAGCCATAGCCGAGTGCCCGGGTGATGGTGCCCCATGCAGCGGTCGTCTTGCCCTTGCCGTTGCCGGTGAAGACCAGCAGCTGGCCGCGCTCTTCATTGGCCTGTGCCACCTTGTCGTCGACATGTGACTTGAGCTTTTCCATTGCCGTCTTGTGGCGGGTATTGCGGTCCGTCATGCGTGTGCTCCGTCAGTCATTGTCACTGCGCCGCTCTCGGGGCGGCGCAGTGAGGAGTGTGGCCCGTCGTCAGTAAGAGGTGCTCAGAAATAGAAGGTCACGCCGCCTTCGACGTAACGCCCCTGGGTGTCGTAGCCGTTGACCAGCTGATAATCACGATCGAAGACGTTCTCCAGCTTGGCGCTCAGCTTGACGTTCTGCATCACCTGCCAGCTGGTGCGCAGGTCGAAGACGCCATAGCCGGCGGTGCGAGTGTCCGTGTAGGTATCGGCATCGGTATCGCTGCGGCTGGCACTGCCACGCAGCGTTGCTCCGAAGCTCCAGTCGGCGAGGGCGTAATCGGCATCCAGGCGCGCAAAGCGCTTGGCCCGACGTTTCAGCTGCTCTCCTGTCTCGCGGTCTTCCGGGTCCTGCCAGGTCATGGCGAGATTCACGCTGAGCGCGTCACCTTTCCAGCCACTGCTCAGCTCGATGCCACGGATGCGTGAGCGGTCGATATTGATCGGCGTGAAGTCGGCGCCTTCGTAGCTGATCAGATTGTCGATATCCGTCTGGAAGGCATTGACGCCCACATGCCACCGCTGCTCCTGCAGACGCCAGAAGAGTTCGGCCGTGGTGGAGGTCTCGGCATCCAGATCCGGGTTGCCTGAGCCGTAAGGGCTGTAGAGATCGATCAGGTTGGGGGCCTTGAAGGCGCTCGAGTAGCTGGCGCCGAGCTGCTGTGCCTGAGTCAGGTCATAGGCATAGCTGGAGCCACCGGTCATCTGATGACCATAACGATTGTCATCGTCATACCGCAGGCTGGTGGTGACGTGATGGCGTTGTTGCTGGAGCTGCCAGCTGCCATAGACCCCCGTGGCATAGCGGCTGTCCACTTCATAGCCGTCGGCGGTGAAGTAGGGGCCATCGGCGTCCAGACTTTCCTCGCGGTGATCCACCCCCAGGCTGAGCGTGCCGAGGTCGGTGTAGAAGTCGTGGCGCAGGCCGATCTCGTTGCGGGCACTGGCGACACGCCCGGCATCGCTGCCGGCTTCAGTGTTCTCGTACTCGTCGCGCGTACGCGCCACGCTGACCGTCATGTCCCAGTTCGGGTTCAGGTGGGTCAGCAGGCTGGCATCCAGTACCAGCTGGCTACCTTCTCCGCTGCAGTCTTCAGAGGCACTGAAGCTGCTGTCGTAGCAATCGTCGTAATCGTAGTCCGTGTCGGTCTTGGCGACGCCGAGAGACAGCGTGGCTCGCTGGCCGAAGTCGTGCCCAAGGCGCAGTTCGGCGCCCGTGGCCTCGTAGCCATCATCTTCACTGCCGGTATCGCGGGCGGAGAAACCATCGCTTTCATCATGATGGAGATTGGCGGAGAGACGAGTGTCATCTTCCACCGAGCTGAACTGTGCGTTCTGGCGGAAGGTGCCGTCGCTGCCGGCGCGCAGCGTGACTTCCGCGTGCTGGCCGACTTCGCTGCCGCCACGCGTGATCAGGTTGATCACGCCGCCGATGGCATCGGCGCCGTAGACGCTGGCGCGCGGCCCCCGCACGATCTCGACACGTTCGATGGCAGACAGCGGCAGAAATTCGAAGTGCGCCAGGCCATCGGCGCTGTTGGCGATGCGCTGGCCGTTGACCAGGATCAAGGTGTGGTCGGACTCGGTGCCACGCATGAACAGGCTGGTCTGGCTCCCCATCGGACCGCTGCGCGCGACTTCGATGCCATTGCGCGACTGCAGAAGGTCCACCAGCGAGCTGGCCTGCAGGCGTTCGATCTCGTCACGCGTGATGACGTCGGTGCTGGCCAGCACATCATTCTGCAGCTGGGGGATGCGATTGGCGGTGACCTGAACGGTCTCCAGGCTATCCGATGAAGGGGCGGTGGTCTCCTGTGCCGCCAGGGCAGGTGGTGTCAGCAGTAGTAGACTGCCCACGAGGGTGTACTTGGCCTGCGCGTGCGCGCGACCACGGGTCTTGTAAGTATTCATGAATGATCCTCAAGCGTCAGACGCAATGAGGAGGACAGGCGTGACAGGGTGCGTGGATGCACATCGTCGCGGCGTGCCCCTTTGAAAAAGGACATCCCGACGAATTTGCCACTGGTGAGGCCCTCCGCATCAACCAGTGTGGAAGCGAGGGCCGGTCTCCGGACTGACGCCTGGCGGACGTCCTGTTGGAACGTCTCACCCCCTCATGCGCCTTCCCACCTCCTTCCCTTGAGGGGCGTCACGAGGACGTCCCGGAGGCAGTGGCTGGTCATCTCGACCGGCATGAGCGTTGCGATCACCGTTGCGGGGGCAGTACGGGGCTTTCACCCGATTCCCGAGCACCCAGGCTTCTACCCGAGCTATTGTCTGGGGAGGGCGACAGGGAGTCAATCGGCAGGCCCTGTCGTCTGCCGGTCTGGCGTTCGCTGGCTCGTGACGCGGGCTGGATACGACAACGCCCGCACTGGGCGGGCGTTGTCGAGAGGTCACCTGACGGCGTGTCTCACTCGCATGCGAGGCTTGCGATGAGCGTCACAGCGACAGGAACAGTCCGGCAAGACTGGCTGACATCAGGTTGGAGAGCGTACCGGCGAGAATCGCCTTCATGCCCATCTGCGCGATGTCACTGCGGCGGTTCGGTGCCATCAGTCCCAGGCCGCCCATCAGGATGGCCACGGAGGACAGGTTGGCGAAGCCACACAGCGCGAAGATGATGATCGCTTCGGAATGCTCTGACAGCTTGATCTGATGGCTGGCGAGGTCGGCGAAGGCGACGAACTCGTTGAGCACCAGCTTCTGACCGATGAAGCTGCCGGCCTGGATGGCTTCATGCCACGGCACGCCGATGACCCAGGCGACCGGCGCGAAGGCGTAGCCCAGCAGCAGCTGCAGCGTGATGTCCTGATAGCCGAACAATCCACTGACCCAGCCGATGATGATGTTGCCCAGCGCGATCAAGGCGATGAAGGCCAGCAGCATGCCGCCGACATTGATGGCCAGCTGCACGCCGGATGCTGCGCCGGACGCGGCAGCATCGATGACGTTGGTCGGGCGATCGATGTCCTTGCCCAGGGCTTCCTCGACACTCTGGGTCTTGGATTCGGTCTCCGGGATCAGCATCTTGGCCATCAGCAGGCCACCCGGGGCTGCCATGAAGGACGCTGCCAGCAGGTACTTGAGGTCAATGCCCAGCGAGGCATAGCCCACCAGCACGGAACCGGCCACGGAGGCCAGGCCACCGGTCATCACCGCGAACAGTTCCGAGCGGGTCATGCCGGCGATGAACGGACGCACGACCAGCGGTGCTTCGGTCTGGCCGACGAAGATGTTGGCCGCGGCGGACAGCGATTCGGGACGACTGGTGCCGAGAATCTTCGAAAGCCCACCACCCAGCACACTGATCACGACGTTCATCACGCGCAGGTGGTAGAGCACCGCGATCAATGACGAGAAGAACACGATGATCGGCAGTACGCGCAGAGCGAACACGAAACCACCGCCACCGAAGACTTCGAACATCTTGTCGCTGACCAGGCCACCGAACAGGAAGTCCATGCCCACGTTGGCGCTGGACATGACGGCCTGAACCCCTTCGCTGAGACCGAGCAGCATGCTCTTGCCGGCGGGAACGTAGAGTACGAATGCCCCCAGCAATGCCTGGATGGCAAAGGCCCCCAGTACGGTGCGCAAGCTGATGGCGCGTCGGTTTTCAGATAATAGGAAGGCGATCCCCAGGAGGGCTAAGACGCCCACCAGGCCCATGACGATCTGCATCAAGCAGCTCCTGAATGCGTAGGTGTTACGTTGAGGACAAGGCAATAGCGCTGGCTGCCGGACAGGGCTGCCAAAACTGGCGCGTACTCTACCAGCATTTTGGGCGGCTGTCGGAGTCTGCCACTAACGTTTTAGGCATTTTTTGTGAATCCCGCTTCGCGGCTGTGCGCCATTCGCCACGAGGCCTGCAGGAAGCGGGCCTCGTGGTCAGGGGGTTGGCATCATCTCCGGGCGCCGTGCTGTCTGCGCGCATGCCGTTTTCGGGATGCATTCAAGCCGTCATCAGGCTCGGCCACCGGGGAGACGGCTGGCGGGCAGGGGGCCGGAGCCCGTGGCGGTGCCGGGATTCGCGGTGGAGCGGGTGGAGGAACTCGCGTCAGAGCCTGCCCCTTCTGCGGCCTGGGATGACTTGCTCGATTCGGCCTTGTCCGCCTTCGATTGTGCCGGTCGGGTCAGCTCAGGCGAGTCGGCATAGATCAGGCTGATCAGCGTCTCACCGGCCTTGGGTTCCAGTGCGACGGCGGAATTGGCGATGCGAATCCGGCCCTGGCTGCTGATGCAGAACAGGGTCAGCAGGCGGTCATCATGAATCCGGCGATAGTCCTCGAGACTGAAGTTCTCGCTGATGCGGGCACGCCGGAACTCCGCCCCCTGTGACAGCAGGCTGGCCAGCTTGGCGTAGGTGACCTGACCATCGAACAACAGTGGCAGGTGGCCGAGCGCCTGGTCCTGCTGGCGCTTGGCATTCTTGCCATTGTCCTCGGCGAGCCGGAAGACCCGGCCGTGGCCGAGAATGTGCTCGAAATGCAGCGCCGCGAGGCTGTTGAGCTCGCGATAGGGCGACAGGGGCATGAGATGGCCGATGCCCGTCAACTCGAGATGCTGTGAGGCATGCTCGGACAGCGGGTTGCCGTAATAGACCGGCAGGCCTGCCATGCGGGCTTCCTGTACCGCGTCCCAGTTGGTATCGGTCAGGCGTACCGAGAAGCCGGCATCCACCAGCTCGCGGGCGACCAGGCGCGACACCGAGTTGGCCCCGAGAATCAGGAAGCCCGAGGGCGGTGGCTCACCGACACCCAGCACCTTGACGATGGGGCGCGACAGCAAGCTCTGGATCACCACCGTGCCGATGATGACCAGGAAGGTCATCGGGACCAGCATCTCGGCGCCTTCGATGCCCTGGGATTCGAGCTTGAGCGCGAACAGCGAGGCCACGGCGGCCGCGACGATACCGCGAGGAGACAGCCAGGCCAGCAGCGCCTTCTCGCGCAGCGTCAATTCGCTGCCCAGGGTGCACAGCCAGACAGTCAGCGGGCGCGCGACCCACATCAACACGGCCAGGAAGACCCATGCCGGCCAGGACAGCAGCGAAAGCTGCTCGACGGTCAGGCGCCCCGCCAGCAGCAGAAATAGCCCGGAAATCAGCAGGACGGTGAGCGTCTCCTTGAACTCGATGATCTGCTGGGTAGGCACGCCGCGCATGTTGGCCAGCCATACCCCCATGACGGTCACGGTCAGGAGTCCGGATTCGTGGAACAGGGTATTGGAGATGGCGAAGAGTCCCAGCATCACCATCAGGGTGCCGAAGTTGTGCAGCTTCTGGGGCAGCCAGAAGTGGCGCAGCACCAGCCCCCAGCACCAGCCGCCCAGCGCGCCCATGCCAAGGCCGAGGCCCACGGTCTGGGCGAACAGCACCAGGGTATGTGACACCGCATTGCCGGTCATGCCCAGTGCGACGTACTCATAGACAAGTACCGCCAGCAGCGCGCCCACCGGGTCGATCATGATGCCTTCCCAGCGCAGGATCTGGGTCAGGTTGCCGCGCGCGCGCAGGGTCTGCAGCAATGGCATCACCACGGTCGGGCCTGTCACCACCAGCAGGGCCCCGAGCACGGCGGCCATCTCCCAGCGCATGTCGAGCAGATAATGCGCCGCCACGGTACCGATCACGCCGGTGATCACCACCCCGGTGGTCACCAGTCGTCTGACGATGTGCCCGTGTCCCCGCAGGTCCTTGAAGTCCAGCGTCAGACTGCCCTCGAACAGGATCACCGCCACTGCCAGCGAGACCAGCGGGAACAGCAGGTCTCCCAGCAGCTCATCCGGCTTGAGCCAGCCCGTGACGGGGCCGGCAAGGATGCCAACGATCAGCAGCGGCAGGATGGCGGGCAGACGCATGCGCCAGGCCAGCCATTGACAGCCGAGAGCCATCAGACCGATCAGGGTCAGGGCCAGTGCGGGTTCCGTCATCGGGAAGCTTCCTTGGAGTCAGCGAAAATGAGCGGTGCCACTGACGCGGTCACCGCTCATCGAATCGTCTTGTCTCGGCCAGGTGCCAACATCACGGCTGGCCGGAAGGGCGCAGACTAGCGATTGATTCCGTGGTATGCAACGTCGCGTTGCCTTATCGCGCTCCCCTCATGTCATTCCTCCTGAACGGCCACTGGGCCTTCTGGCTGTCACTGCGCGCGACGCACCAGTGGCAGCAGCGCCTGGAGGGGATGCGGCAGCTGACGTTCGGAGAAGCGTTTGCTCTGGCTGCGACAGGAATAACCACTGGCCACCAGCTTGCCCTGATTGGCCTCGTCCTCGACCACCGCCTTCCACGACAGCTCATAGATGGCACGTGAGGTCTCGAGATTGCGCGCTTCGTGACCATAGGTGCCGGACATGCCGCAGCAGCCGGTGGAGAGTGTCTCGAGGCTGAGACCAAAGGCGGCATACACCTGCTGCCAGGCCTTGGCGGACCCCGGCGCATTGGTGCTCTCGGTACAGTGGCTCAGGAGTGTCAGGCCCGGGTCCATCTTGCCCAGCACCGTCTTGGTGACACCCACCGGCAGCAGCTTGCGCAGGCTGATCAGCCACTCCTGAAGCAGCAGGACATCCGGCACGGCGTCCGGGCCGAGGGTCTTCACGTACTCCTGACGATAGGTCAGGGTCATCGCCGGGTCGATGCCGACCAGCGGCACGCCGAAATCGGCGATCGCCTTGAGACGCTTGGCCTGGGCGCGCGCGGTGCGCTGGAAGGCGCCGGTGAAGCCCTGTACCTGCAGCGGCTTGCCATTGGGGGCGAAGGGCGCGACGAACACCCGAATGTCGAGTCGTGACAGCAGCTCGATGATGTCCATCACCAGCTGGGCCTCGAAGTGGCTGGTGAAGGCGTCCTGCACCAGGATCACGCTTCTGGCCTTCTGGGACTCGGTCAGGCGGCCGAGCTGGGTCGGGGTCGCCTCCGAGACGCCCCAGCTCTTGAGCTGCTTGCGCAGACTGGCGCGCGACAGGCGTGGGGCATCGACCATGCCGATCGGGCCTTCCAGCAGACGACTGACCAGGCGATTGGACAGCAGGCCGTTGTAGAGCGGCGTGACGCGCTCGGCCCACGGCAGCACGAACTCGAGGCTGCCGATCAGGTAATCGCGCAGCGGACGCTGATAGCGATGGTGATAGACCTCGAGGAAGCGGCTGCGGAAATCCGGCACGTTGACCTTGATCGGACACTGGCCCGCGCAGGACTTGCACGCCAGACAGCCGGCCATCGCCTGATAGACCTGCTGATCGAAGCCGACCTCCTGAGCGCCAGTCTGCGTCTGTCCACCACGACGCGCCTTCAGCGAAGCGCCGATGCGGGTCGGCAGACGCGCCAGCCACAGGCCGGCCCCCTTGAGGCCCGGCGTCCGGGCGGCCTGCGCCTCGGCGATCACGTCCCGTCCGGCATTGCCTTCCAGGCGCAGCCATTCACGCATCAGGCTGGCGCGTCCCTTGGGCGAATGGATGCGCTGACGCGTCGCCTTCCAGGACGGGCACATGGCGTCGTTGGGGTCGTAGTTGTAGCAGGCACCGTTGCCGTTGCAGTAGACGGCGCTGGCGTATTCCTGCCACACGCGCTCATCGATCTGGCGATCGAGATCGCCGCGCATGGTCACGTCATCGATGCGCATCAAGCGGGGGTCGAAGGCCTCGACGGCGCTGTCAGCGTGATCACGCTTGTCGCTCTCGCTCTCGCTCTCGCTCTCACCTTCGCTGGCGCCAGCGTCGTCGACCAGTGTGGCTGGCAGGCGGGGCGAGGTGATCTTGCCCGGATTGAGCTGATTGCGCGGGTCGAAGGCCGCCTTCACGTCCTGCAGCGCCCCATAGAGGCTGCCGAAGAAGCGGGGGGCATATTCCGAGCGCACGCCCTTGCCGTGTTCGCCCCACAGCAGGCCACCGTACTTGTGGGTGAGGGCGGCGACCTCGTCGGAGATCTCGCGAATCATCGCCTGCTGGGCGGGGTCCTTCATGTCGAGTGCCGGGCGTACGTGCAGCACGCCGGCATCGACATGCCCGAACATGCCATAACGCAGGCCGCGGGCATCGAGAGCGGCGCGGAATTCGGCGATGTAGTCCGCCAGATGCTCCGGCGGAACGGCCGTGTCCTCGACGAAGGGCAGCGGACGGGCTTCTCCCTCGACATTGCCCAGCAAGCCCACCGAGCGCTTGCGCATGCCATAGACGCGACTGATCTGCGCACGCCCACGCGCTTCGGTGAAGCCGAGGCGCTCGACGCTGGTGTCACTGGCCAGATGCTCGCTGAAGGCGGCCACCTTGGCGTCCAGTGCCGCTTCGCTGTCGGCATTGAATTCGATCAGGTTGATGCCGCCGATGGCCGGGGAGCCCTCGGCACTGGCCGGGAAGAATTCCTCGACGCTGTCCCACACGAAATCCTGCATGGCCAGGTTGAGCACGGTGTCATCCACCGTCTCGATGGAAGTCGGACGGTTGCCCTCGACCGCCATCAGTGTCTTGGCGTCGCGCAGCGCGTCCATGAAGCTCGCGTAGCGCAGGTTGATCAGCGTCGAGCAAGGCGCGATGGGCAGGGCATTCAGCTCGGCCTCGACCACGAAGCCCAGCGTGCCCTCGGCGCCGCACAGCAGACTGTTGAGGTTGAAGCGCCCATCGACCTCGCGCAGGTGGGCGAGATCGTAGCCGGTCAGGCAGCGATTGAGCGGTGGGAAGATGTCGGCGATTTCCTCGGCACGCTCATCGGCGATGGCGCGCGCGGTGCGGTAGATTTCACCGACGCGATCCTCGCGTGCGCACAGTGCCTCGAGCTCGGCATCGTCGATGGCATGGCTCGACAGGCGTGTCCCGTCGAGCAGGACGCTGTCGAGCGTGATCACGTGGTCACGAGTCTTGCCGTATTCACAGCTCCCCTGGCCGGACGCATCGGTATTGATCATGCCGCCGATGGTGGCACGATTGGAGGTCGAGAGTTCCGGGGCGAAGAACAGACCATGCGGCTTGAGCGCGGCATTGAGCTGATCCTTCACCACGCCGGCCTCGACCCGTACGCGACGCTTCTCGACATCGATCTCGAGAATGCGGTTCATGTGGCGCGACACATCCACCAGCACACCATCATTGAGTGACTGGCCATTGGTGCCGGTACCGCCGCCACGCGGTGCCAGGGTGACCGCCGCGAAGCGGGGGTCGTTGGACAGCCGCGCGATGCACTGGATGTCCTCGGCATGACGTGGATAGACCACGGCCTGAGGCAGTACCTGATACAGTGAGTTGTCAGTCGACAACACGGTACGGTTGGCGTAGTCCGGACTGATGTCACCGGCAAAGCCTGCATCGCGCAGGGCGGCCAGGAAGTCCAGGTAGAGGGCATCGACGGGGGCAGGCGTATCCAGCAGGCGTTCGGTCATGATCTCGCTCGGGCAGTGAGTCGCGTCAGGCAGGCCACGTGGGCCGATGTGCCTAAGCTTACCTGAGCTGAAGGCGTGGCCCCAGCCTCAAGGGGCATCCTGCGCTGTCCTGTCAGGATAATCCGGTCATCCGAGTCAGGACTGACTACGCTTGAAAGGGGCTAGATTGCCGGGAAGTTCCCGCCACGTCTCGTTGTGGCACGCCCCTTCATGCGGGAGCTTCTCGAGGCAATCCCTCTTGCCGCATCCTCTGCCGTGAAGAAGCTACCGATGCAGGATATCGGCAGAGGCATCATCGACCGACACCCTTGTGGTTTGCTCGTTTCCTTTCTCTCAGCAGGAGCCGTTCCATGGCATCGTCATCCTATCCCTCGACCTCCACCTGCCATCGCGAATCCCGTCAGCCTCCTACGCGATTGGGGGTGCTGGGCGTGGGAGAACTGGCGGAGTCTCTTCTGGTCGCGCTGGCGCGAGGCTGCCTGCGCGATGGGCGCTCGCGGCATGATCTGGAGTTCCACCTCTCGCCGCGCAATGATGTCCGCAGCCACCGCCTGGGCTGGCGTTTCGGTGCCGTCCGCCACGCCAGCAACGTCGCGGTGTGCGAAGCCAGCCTCTGTGTGCTGGTCGGGGTCCGACCGCAGCAGCTGGAAGCGCTGGCCATGGAACTGCGTGAAAGCCGCGCTCTGAGCAAGGACCATCATCTGATGGTGATGGCGGCCGGTGTCTCACTCGCCAACCTGCAGCGCTGGTTCGCGCCGGCCAGGGTGGTGCGCGTGATGACGGGGCTGGCGGTGTCCGAGGGGCAGAGCGCGCTCACGCTCTATCCGGAAGACCCCCTCACGCGGGACCTGCTCAGTCCGGCAGTCCGGCAGGTGATTGCCTTCGAGGAAGAGGCCGCCTTCGAGGCCAGCATGCTGGCAGTCTGCGTGAATGCCTGGCAGCTGGCCCAGCAGCAGGCGCTGCTTGACTGGTTCCAGACCGTCCCCGGCATCACCGGGCCGCAGGCCCGCCAGTTGTTGATGACCCAGATGCGTGATGCCCTTGCCCTGATGGAAGCCCACCCCGATACCCCGCCGGGCGAGCTTGCCTCGCGCATCGGCACGCCCGGCACCTGGACGGCACGCGGGCTTGAGCAACTGGGCGGCAAGGACGGTGCCCACCATCGGTGGCAGCAAGTGCTGGATGGGCTGAGAAGCGAGCTGAACTGATTCCATGGCCGTCGGTCATCACGGGCGGCGAGTCATGCTTTGCTGAACCCGTCTTTCCCGTGACCCGAGTTCCCCGCGTCCCGCGATTTTCTTACACTGGCAGTCAATGACATGCCTCAGGTGCGGCTGCGTACCTGAGGCATGGTCTTGTATTTCGACAGCTGGACGAGCCGCTGGCGGCTCATGACATGAGGCAGATGCGAGACATGGGAACCTGGTTGGCAGTAGCAGCGGGCGGCGCCATCGGCGCTCTTGGACGTTATCTGGTCAGTGGCTGGATCACGGGAACGGCGGGTCGAGGGTTCCCCTGGGGGACGCTCGGGGTCAATCTCCTCGGCAGCTGCCTGATGGGCTTCCTGTTCATCTGGGTCACCCAGGAGCTCAAGCTTGCGCCTGTCTGGCAGGCGATCATGGTGGCCGGCTTCACCGGCGCCTTCACCACCTTTTCCACCTTCGCCCTCGAAGCGCTCAATCTGATGATCAGCGGGCGCATGCTGGCAGGGCTGATCTACGTCGCGGTGAGCGTGGTGGCCTGTCTGGGCATGGTGGCGCTCGGCATGAAGCTCGCCCGCGCCCTGCTGTGAGCGACGGCCTGCCCCCGGGTGGCTGCCTCGGCATTGCGGCGGCTGCGAAGCGGGGCGTGGCTGAGGTAGACTAGTGCGCATGACCTTACCGTGCCGCGATGCGGCCTGAGTGAACTGACGAGAGAGCCTTCCCACATGCTGGACCCGAAACTTCTGCGCGCCGATCTTGACGCGACCGCCGAGCGCCTCGCACGTCGTGGCTATCAGCTGGATACCGAGGCCTTCGCCGCCCTGGAAGCGCGTCGCCGTGATCTGCAGATCGAGACCGAATCGCTGCAGAACGAGCGCAACACTCGCTCCAAGTCCATCGGCAATGCCAAGGCTCGCGGTGAAGACATCGCACCGCTGCTGGCGGAAGTCAGTGATCTGGGCGAGCGCCTCGACGCCGCCAAGAAAGAGCTCTCCGAGCTGCAGAGCAAGGCGGAGGCCATGGCCGCCAGCATCCCGAACCTGCCCAACGCGGACGTGCCGGAAGGCGCCGACGAGAATGACAATGTCGAGCTGCATCGCTGGGGCACCCCGCGTGAGTTCGATTTCGAGGTGCGTGATCACGTTGACCTCGGGGAACTCAAGGGGCAGCTCAACTTCGAGCTCGCCGCCAAGATCACCGGTTCACGCTTTGCCATCATGCACGGCTCCATCGCACGCCTGCATCGTGCGCTGGTGCAGTTCATGCTCGACAAGCAGACCCTCGAGCACGGTTACGAAGAGTTCTACGTGCCCTACATCGTCAACCGTGATTCCTTGATGGGCACCAGCCAGCTGCCCAAGTTCGAGGAAGACCTGTTCAAGCTCAATGACGATCGCGAATTCTTCCTGATCCCGACCGCCGAAGTGCCGCTGACCAACATGGTGCGCGACGAGATTCTCGACGCCAGCGACCTGCCGCTCAAGTTCACCGCGCATACGCCGTGCTTCCGCAGCGAGGCGGGTGCCTATGGTCGCGATACCCGCGGCATGATTCGCCAGCATCAGTTCGACAAGGTCGAGATGGTGCAGGTGGTCGAGGCGGACAAGAGCTATGACGCACTGGAAGAGATGCGTGGCCATGCCGAGGCCATCCTGCAGGCGCTGGAGCTGCCGTACCGTGCCGTGACGTTGTGCACCGGCGACATGGGCTTCGCGGCGGCCAAGACCTATGACCTGGAAGTCTGGCTGCCGAGCCAGAATACCTATCGCGAGATTTCTTCCATCTCCAACTGCGAAGACTTCCAGGCACGTCGCATGCAGGCACGCGCCCGTGTCGAAGGACAGAAGAAGCCGCAGCTGGTACACACACTGAATGGCTCCGGCCTGGCGGTGGGACGTTGTCTGGTCGCGGTGCTCGAGAACCATCAGAATGCGGATGGTTCCATCAGCGTGCCGCAGGCGCTGCGCAGCTACATGGGCGGTGTGGACACCCTCAACGTCTGAGGCCCGCCGCGCAGCTCCGCTCGCGCCCCGAACCCCCGCTTCCTGCCGGAAGCGGGGGTTTTTCGTCTGCGGCTCTGCTACAACGTGCCTTCGGGGTCGTTATGCTTATTGGTTATTTTAGAGAGTGTTTCTTATGCTCTAAAATGCCGTTCATCGAAGGCTGCTACCCAGCCTCGCCCCGTTTGTGGATATGCCCATGGAATTTCTCAATCTCTCTTGTGATCCTTCACGACTCCAGCTGTGCCTGATCGGCGGTGGCCAGGAGGCGCTGGCGCTGGCCGAGCGCTTTGCCGGCCTGGGGGCGGATCTGTGTGTCTACGGCGATGCCCGAATGCCGGCGCTGGAGAGACTGTGCGGTCAAGAGGGTTGGGAAGTGGCCGATACGCTGTTGCCGGTGCCTGCACCCGGCCAGCTGTGGCTGGTCGTCACGGGCAGCGAGGGCCGGGACCGCGGTATCCTGCGCCACGCGCGTGAGCAGCATGTCATGGTGTTTGCGCCGCGTCATCCGGCGGACTCCAGCGTGCGTCTTCCGCCCCGGCTGGTCGCGGGCGAGGCGGTGTTGCCGGTGAAGGAGGAGGATCGCTTCACCGGCACGCATGGTCAGGTGGCGCTGGTCAGCGCCGGCCCCGGCGACCCGGAGCTTCTGACCCTCAAGGCATTGCGTCATCTGCAGCAGGCCGACGTGATCATCCATGACCGGCTGGTGAGTCACGAGATTCTGGCACTGGCCAGGCCTGAAGCCCGCCGGCTGTATGTCGGCAAGGCGCGCAGTGACCACAGCGTGCCCCAGGAAGGCATCAATCAGGCACTGGTGGACTATGCGCGCGCTGGCCATCGCGTCGTGCGCCTCAAGGGAGGCGATGCCTTCATCTTCGGGCGTGGTGGTGAGGAACTCGAGACGCTGGCGGATGCCGGGATCAGTTTCGAGGTGGTGCCAGGTATCACCGCGGCCTCCGGTTGCGCCGCCTACGCCGGGATTCCGCTGACCCACCGCGATCATGCCCAGTCGGTGCGTTTCGTCACCGGGCACCTCAAGGATGGCAGCTGTGACCTGGACTGGGAGGCGCTGGCACGCCCCGCCCAGACCCTGGTGTTCTACATGGGGCTGGGCAGTCTGGCGCTGATCTGCGAGCAGCTGATCCACCATGGTCTGGCGGCCAGCACGCCGATCGCTCTGGTGGAGCAGGGCACTACCGCGCGTCAGCGCGTGCATGTGGCGACTCTGGCGGAGATGCCGGCACAGGTGGCGGGGCAGGGGCTCAAGCCGCCGACGTTGATCATCGTCGGGGATGTCGTCAGGCTGCATGATTCCCTCAAGTGGTTCTCGCCGACGGCCGACAGCAGCCTTGGCTGGGAAGATGGCAAGCACCCGACGCCGCTGGCCCAGGTGAACACTGCCTGAGAGAGGTGAGGCTTCGAGCATTCAAGTAATCAAGTACTCAAGACGCCGCCCCGGTTCCTGCCGGGGCGGCGTCTTGCGTCATGAGGTCTCGTGGCTCGCAGCGAGCGTCGCGCGGTACGCCTTGGGCCAAGGTCGAGATGACGCAGACAGCGATTGCGCCTATTGTTTCAAGCAATCGTTTGAATCGCGGGTCGGACCCTGTCAGCGCTCCAGCGGCGCAGTGTCACGGTATTGCAGTGTCACGACGGAAGGCTCGCGGCCGACAGCACGCCATCACGAACCACGCCGTTGCAAGACGTCGTCGGAAGAGACCTGCAAGGAGAGTCACATGGCCAAGTATCAGGCACCGCTCAAGGATGCACGTTTCGTGCTCAACGAGGTATTCGCGGCCGAGCAGGAATGGGCGACCATGGAGGCCACTTCCGAGGTGAATGCGGAACTGGCCGAGGCGATACTCGAGGAAGGCGCGCGCGTGACCCAGGCAGAGCTGCTGCCGCTGAACCTGAGTGGTGATGCCGAGGGCGCGCGCTTCGCAGAGGGGCGTGTCACCACGCCCAAGGGCTTCAAGGAAGCCTATCGGGTGCTCGCCGAGGGTGGCTGGATGGGGTTGGGTGGCAACCCTGAATACGGCGGTCAGGGCATGCCAAAGATGCTCACCGTGGCCTTCGAGGAAATGCTCTACGCCACCAATACCAGCTTCGCGCTCTACCCGGCACTGAATGCCGGGGCCTGTCTGGCGATGGACAGTCATGCCCCTGAATCCGTCAAGCGGGTCTTTCTGCCGCGCATGTACGCCGGCGACTGGCTGGGCACCATGTGTCTGACCGAGCCTCACTGCGGGACGGACCTGGGCATGATCCGCACTCGTGCCGAGCCCCTCGAGGGTGATGACCCACTGCTGGGGCTGCCACGTTATCGCATTACCGGCACCAAGATCTGGATCACCGGTGGCGAGCACGACATGGTCGACAACATCGTGCATCTGGTGCTGGCCAAGCTGCCGGATGCGCCTTCCGGCACCCGCGGCATCTCGCTGTTTCTGGTCTCCAGGCAACTGCTCGATGCCGAGGGACAGCCCGCGGCATCGAATGCGGTCAGCTGTGGGTCCATCGAGCACAAGATGGGCATCAAGGGCAGCGCGACCTGCGTGATGAACTTCGATGGTGCCGAAGGGGTGTTGATCGGCGAGCCGCACCAGGGGCTGGCGGCGATGTTCACCATGATGAACTACGAGCGCCTCTCCATCGGCCTGCAAGGGCTGGGACTGGGGGAAGTGGCCTATCAGAGTGCGATGGATTTCGCTGCTGAACGTCTGCAGAGCCGCGCACCGACGGGCGCACAGGCACCAGACAAGCCGGCTGATCCGATTCTGGTTCATCCTGATGTTCGCCGCATGGCGCTGGAAACCCGTGTCTGGAACGAGTCCGGGCGGGCCTTTGCCGTCTTCGTCGGTCAGCAGCTGGATCGCGTCAAGTATCACGCCGATGAAGCGGTGAAGGCTGATGCGGATGCACTGGTGCAATTCCTGACGCCGATCGCCAAGGCGCTGCTGACGGATCGTGGCTTCGATGCCACCGTCATGGCGCAACAGCTCTATGGCGGCAATGGTTATTGCGTGGAGTGGGGTGCCGAGCAGTACGTGCGCGATGCCCGCATCGCGATGATCTACGAAGGCACCAATGGGATCCAGGCGATGGATCTGGTCGGACGCAAGCTCTACCGCAATCGCGGGGCGTACGTGGCACGCTTTGCCGAGCAGGTCAGGGCCGAGCTTGAGGGACAGGATGACGACGAGCGGACCCGGCCGTTCGCCGAGGCCTGCCAGCAGGAACTGGCGCGCCTGGAGTGTGTCGCCGAGCAGTTGCTGGCCCGTGCGGATGACAATCCCGAGGAGCTGGGGGCGGCAGCCTGCGATTTCCTCGACCTGGCCGGGCTGTGTGTCTACAGCTATCTGTGGTTGCGCATGGCGCGTGCCGCGGTACAGGGATTGGCGACATCGGGTGCCAGCGGGGAGGATTTCTACCGTCGCAAGCTGGCCATGGGCAACTACTTCGTCCAGCGGGTCTTGCCGCGCGCCGTCGCGCTGGAAGCCCAGATCGCGGCAGGTGCTGCACCGCTGATGGCCTTCCGTCTCGAGGATTTCGATCCGGCGCAGTGAGCCGTGCCGGTACGGCGAGCCATGCGATGATTCGGGCAACGGCTCATTCGTGACACTCTGAAACGCAAACGCCCAGCGATCCTTCCGGATCGCTGGGCGTTTGCGTTTCAGGCCTTTGCATTGCAGATCTTTGCATGGCAGAGGGCGGACTCAGGCGTCGTCAGAGGAGGATTTGGATGCGAGAAGCCAGTCACGCAGGTCGGGAAACAGTTCGACAAGTACGAACAGCGGGCCGATGAGAAGCTGGCGCAGGTCATCGAGAAATGCGGGTTTTCGCCCCTCGAGACGGTGGCCGATGATCTGACCGACCCAGGCAAGCAGGAAGATTGCCACCATCAACGGGACCACTGGCCAGCGTAGGCCAAGCATCGCGAACATCGCGGCAAGACTGATCAGGCTCCAGACCAGCATCACCAGCGATGCGCGCCACGAGAGTCGGGCATAGAACCCGAGCGCAGCGAGGGTCAGCAGGCCGCCGGGCAGCATCCACAGTCCCGCGCCGGGTTCGCTGGACATCCCCTGGCCCCCCAGCAGCCGCCAGACAAGGATCAGCGTCGCGGTGAAGATGAGCGGTACACAGATGAGATGCAGACGAATATTGTCGGGGTGCCGATGGCTGGCCGAGTAGTGGGCCAGCGATTCCTTGAGGCGCGCCTGAGCGCCAAGACCCATGTGCGAGTGTGATGAGATGCCCATGTGAAGATCTCCTGACAGACATGATGAGTGCCCGGCTGGCGCGTGCGCAGCGGGATAGGTGGCGTGGGGAGGTCAGAGAGCATTGGCGTGATGCAGCAAGGTCCGGCAACCCTGCTGACTTTCATCATAGCGTATCGTGTCGGCCGGCAGGGCACAGGGCGGCTGTCAGCCTGGCCGGTCTGGGGTCTGCCGCGCCAGCGCGGGCGAGAAGGCGACAGCGCTGGCGGCGAATTCAGAGGTGGAACTGACCACAGGCCTCTGGCTGATGCAGGATGGCATCGACACGGATGATGTCGCTCAGGCCATCCTCGCAGGGCAGGGTGATCTGCTCGCCGACAGCCAGTCCCAGCAGGGCGATCCCCAGGGGGGACATGATGCACAGCGGGGCTATGGCCGACTGGAGGGAAGGCGCGGTGGAGCCGAAGGCGAACGGAATGCATTCATCGCTTGCGGGGTCTGGATAACGCAGCATCAGTTCATGATGGCCAGAGCGAGAGCCGGTGAGGCGCAGATGACTGCGCATGCTGACGTGATTGTTCGGAAAGTCATCCGGTGGCACGATCTCCGCCTGAATCAGGCGGCTTTCCAGGCGGGTTGCCAGCTCGTCATCATGCTGCTGGCTATCGATCAGGCGCTGAATGCGATCCGCATCCAGACGGTTGATGATCAGACGTGGCCGAGTCATCTGCAGGTTCCTTGTCATCACGTCGCGTCGCGCTATGCTGCGCCGCAAGACGTCGCCAATCCTGGCATTGTTTTCGTGGGAAGCGGTTGGCGTCCGGGTGGCCCCGAGGTTCCTGTCAGCCGCAGGTCAATCCTATTCGCTTTTTCTCGTACAGGGGAGTCGTCTGATCACGACAGGTGGTGAGGCGCTGTCATCTTTCCCTGCAAGGATATCGTCATGGCAATCGTATGGATCTATCCCTTGGCGGCACTGGCGGAAATTGCCGGCTGTTTCGCCTTCTGGGCCTGGTGGAAACTGGATCGCAGCCCTTTATGGTTGATCCCGGGCATGATGAGCCTCGGTGCGTTTGCCTGGTTGCTGTCGCTGGTGGATGTCGATCAGGCGGGGCGAGCCTTTGCCATCTATGGTGGGGTATATATCGTCACCTCGCTGCTCTGGCTCTGGCTGGTGGAGCAACAGGTGCCGGGTCGCTGGGATCTGCTCGGCTCGCTGGTCTGCCTGCTGGGCAGTGCGCTGATTCTGTGGGGAGGGCGGGCGCAGTGAGTCGCGGGCAGGCTCGCTGAGCCGGTCCCTGAACGCCTGGCGCTGATGGCGCGATCGTTCGCTGCAGCAGGCCGATCTTGTAGGACGAAGGTCCCATGACGGATGTCGGGAATGGAGGATTCCGTCAAGGCGCTACACCCCTTGCGCACCAGCGCGTTAGTATCAGAAGGACTCATGCTTTATTACCAGGATGCTGGATCACTGATGGATGCACCGAGACACCAACATGACAAGTGAACTGCTGTGGGGCCTTGGTGGGATAGTGCTTGGCGGCTTCGTCGGATTCTTGCTCGCACGCCATCTACCGCGTCGTCACGAGTGGAATGCTGCCGTGAGGCCACTGCTTGCGACACTTCGCGAGGCTGAGCCCGAGGTCATCGCCGGCAGACCGCTTGAGGTGCCCGGAGATCAGCTCGAGGCATTCCGTGCCGTGGCCTCGCACAAGGCGTTCTATCGCTTCACCAGCGGTGTCGAGTATCTGAATCTGCAACTGGCAGCGGCCGGTGAGGCGCATCATGATCGTCATGAGCAACAGGCACTTCTGGACGACGCGCGCCTGACGCTGGCGACGCTGCAAGACAGGCTGAGGCCTCGTTGAGCCAGACAAGAACAGAGAGGATGTCGTTTCCTCGATGCAAGCGGTTGGACGCTGAAAGGGGGCGCTGAATCCGACAGGGAAACGACTGGAGTGTGACGACAGAGGGAGAAGCCAGGGGGAAACGGCTAGCGAGAACGGCAAGGGGAAATGACGGAGTACACAAGCCCGACGCCATGGGAATGCAGCGTGCGGCAAGCCACGACGAGAGATCGCGATACGCGTGAGAATCACATGGAAAGTCGTATCCCATGAAAGGTCGCATCACACAGCAAGTCGCATCATGTGGACAGCGGACTGATGGAACAGGGGATAGATCAGGAAAGACAGAGAGGATGCTTCGAGAGGGCATCAGCAGGATGTGCTGATGGTGCGGAAGGGGGGACTCGAACCCCCACACCTTGCGGCACCAGAACCTAAATCTGGCGTGTCTACCAATTCCACCACTTCCGCGAGAAGCTGGCGTGCATTTTACCTGCGATGCCTTTCAAGTCAATCGCTTGTGGCCAATTATCCCTTGAGGGAGGCCACAGCGACGGCTTGTCAGTCATAGTGGCCATGTTGGCTGCGTGACTCGAGTCCGCAGGGCAATTGCAGATAGCTCGCGGCGCGTTCTGCCGCATGGCGGCTGTCAGTGAGGTCATCATCACGCACCCAAGGCACCACGCCGAGACAGGGCGCTTTCAGCGTGCGCGACAACGTCGCCATGTTGTCTTCACTGACTTCCATGTCGGCTTCCAGATGGTTGATGACATAGCCTGCCACCTCAAGCCCATCGCGCTCGATGGCTTCCAGGGTCAAACGTGCATGATTGATGCACCCGAGTCTCAGGCCTACCACCAGGATCACCGGTAGCTCCAAGGCGATGGCCAGATCCGAGAAATCTTCCTCGTCATTGAGCGGAACGCGCCAGCCGCCTGCTCCCTCGATCAAGGTCAGGTCACGCGGGGCCCTCTCGCGCTGGTGACGAATGTGTCGAGAGATTTTGGCCACTTCGAGACTCACGCCTGCCTGGCGTGCGGCGATATGCGGCGCGATGGCCGGAGCGAATCGCCAGGGATTGATGCTCTCGTAATCCGCGGGCGGCTCGCACTGTGCCTGCAGCGACAGGGCATCGGCATTGACCAGCCCGTCGTGACTCTCGAAACAATCTGACGCCACGGGCTTGAGTCCGAGAGTGCTCAGGCCCCGCATGCGGGCACGAGCCAGCAAGGCGCTTGCGATGAAGGTCTTGCCGATTTCCGTGTCGGTGCCGGTCACGAAGGCCGCGATGCCGTGGGGGATGGCATGGGAGGCGGAAGGCTGGCTGGTATTGCTCAAGTGCGCTGATGGCATTTCGTTATCTTTCTGCAAAGTGTTCGCGTTGATGTCTGTCAGTCTGTGACTGATTTTTCCATGACAAGTTCAATGACTTGATAGCTTACAGGCAATCCTTGCGATGTGCGAAGCGCCTCGTGTCGGGCGGACGCCTGGGCCAGATCCGCACGTGTCAGGCGATACCCGCTCGCTGTCTGGGCGCCTATTCCCTTGATGGAGCGCATGACGGCCGAGACGTCAGGATAATGGAAGACATGACGATGTGTCTGGCAATGCACCTTGAGGCCAGTGCGCCGTGCCCAGTCGATCAGCTGCTCTCGGGAGGGAAAGTGTCGGACCGAGTCATCCTGTCGCTGCCAGGCATGGCGGATCTCTGCCAATGTGCCTGGTCCGAGCGTATTGATGTGCGCCCTGCCACCCGGCTTCAGTGCACGCGCAAGCTCCCCCAGCCAGTGGCGGGGGGTGGGGCACCATTGCACTGCCAGGCTCGAGAACACCAGGTCCAGACTGTTGTCGGCCACTGGCAGGCGCTCGGCATCGCCGCGCAACCAGTGGATAGGAGGTTTCGCGTTGCCTGGTGTCATGTGCCGAGGCGGCGTGTCGGGGGATCTCGAGGCCTCTCTGAGCATGGCCATCGACAGATCCAGCCCCAGGCAACGTGCGGTGGAGTAGTGGCACGCCAGCTCGCGTGTCCATTGGCCGGGGCCGCACCCCAGATCCAGCACCACCGCAGCATCCGGAAGCGTTGTCGGCAAGGTCTCGAACAATCGGCTGGCCATGACATGCTGGGCGCGTGCCAGGGTGAGGTATTCGCTCGCGCCGCGATCGAAGGCCTGAGCGATACGCTGGCGCGACGACGCGTGGGGCAGGGTCACCATCTGCATCTCAGTCTTCTTCCCTTGCAACGACGACATGGCCCATGCGAGTCAGCAGGGCATCGGCCAGGTCATCATGGTGACTCAGTGGCAGACAATGTCCGCCGCAATATTCCACCACCTGATGGCCGTGATCACGCAGTGCCTCGGCAAGTCCCGGTGCCAGCAATGGATCATCCCGGCCCAGCCAGAACTCGAGATTCGGACCTGCTCGTGTCAGTGACATTCGCCGCGTGGCCAGCTCCTCGAGCCCTGCCGAGAGTGCATCGACAGAGCTTTCAGGGCGAGTGCCGATCAATTCACGCAACTGCCGCAGGCAGTCGCGCGGGTCAGGCTCGCCACTGGCCTGCCAGCGCAGGAAATGCTGCCAGCTGGCGAGCGGAGAGCGGGCAAAGGCTGTCTGGAAAGTGGTGAGCGTGGTGCTGGGCAGTGCCGGAAGGGGCGCCGGGGACCTGCGATGAGCAAGAGTCGTCTCGGGAGTCGCGTGATCCGGCGTGATGAACGCCGGCCCCATGGCCAACGCGATGAGTGCCGCGGGCCGTTGGTCCATCGGCAGCGCAGTCGCGAGTGCCTCGGCGCGTAGCGCACCCAATGACCAGCCCAGCCACAGCGTGTCCGCTCCGCCGAGGTGCGAAGGAGCTGCTTCGGGATCGTCAGGCGCCGCAAGGGGCCAGTCTGCCGTCACGATCTCGATCGGGCGTGTCGCAGGTCCGGCAGTCCGCTCTCGTTCGGCAGCTTGCTGTCGCTCGGCCAGTCGCGTCTTCAAGGGTTGCCAGATGCGGGCATCGATACCCCAGCCGTTGAACAGCACCAGACGTGTCAATCGCGTCATGTCTCGGCCCCCGTGGTGGGTCTGGTAGTGCTCGATTCCAGCACCTCCCTGAGGGCGGCCAGCAGAGTCTCGACATCGTTCTCGCTGTGCGCGGCACTGAAGGTGAAGCGCAGACGTGAACTGCCGGCTGGGACCGTCGGGGGGCGAATGGCAGATACCAGAATGCCGCGCTCGCGCAGTGCCGCGCTCCAGGCAAGGGCACGAGTCTCGCTACCGAGTACCAGTGGCTGGATCGGTGTCATCGGGTCAGTGAGGGGCGAGGGGGCGCCTGCCATCACCAGGGGCAGGCCGAGCGCCAGACCACTGCCTGCCAGCAGAGCTGCACACCCCTCGCGAAACTGTCGTACGCGCGCCGCCAGGTGCTCGCGTCGCTGTGGTTCCTGCTCGACGATATCCAGCGCTGCCAGGGTGGCGGCAGCGACGTGCGGGGGTTGCGCCGTGGTGTAGATATATGGGCGGGCCAGCTGGATCAGGCTTTCGATCAACGCCTCGCTGCCGGCGACGAAGGCGCCAGCGCTGCCCAGGGCCTTGCCCAGCGTGCCCACCAATACCGGCACTTCGGCCAGCGGAGTGTCCCGTCCGACCAGTCCTTCGCCGTGCTCGCCCAGCACGCCCACCCCATGCGCATCGTCGATCATCAGCCAGGCGCCATGGCGAGCACATGCCCGAGCCAGGCCCGTGATATCGGCACAGTCGCCATCCATGCTGAACACGCCATCGCTGATCACCAGCCTGTCATCGGCCCGGGAGCGTGCCAGCTGGCGCTCGAGATCCTCGAGGTCGCGATGATGGAAGCGGCGCGAGCGCACGGCTGAGTTGCCGGAGGATGCCAGCCGCGCGCCATCGAGGAGGCTGGCGTGGTTGAGACGGTCATGAAAGATCTCGAGAGTGCGCCCGGCCTCGCGCGAGGCGCTCGCGAGCGCATCGATCACGCCGAGATTGGCCATGAAGCCGGTGGAGAACAACAGCGCACGCGGGCGTCCGGTCAATTCGGCCAGACGGGCTTCCAGTCGGTGATGAAGCGTCTGGTGACCATTGACCAGATGGGCACTGCCGCTGCCGACACCGAATTCCCGGGCTGCACGACAGCCGGCCTCGATCAGCGAGGGATGATTGGCCAGTCCCAGATAATCATTGGCGGCGAAGTTGAGCAGCGGACGTGCCTCTTCATCTGCCGCCTGCCCGGAGAGGCTGACGTTGGGCCCCTGTGGGGAGTCCAGTGTCAGGCGCCGGCGATAGCGCCCGACCTGCTCGCGTCTGGCGAGCAGATCGTCCAGGTGGGCGAAGCTTGCGCCGGTACTGGAGCGCGTGCGTGAGCGTGAGCGGGTGGCCACGTGAGATCAGACCACCAGACCGCAGGGCTTGCGTTCACGCACCTGGCCTTCACTGCTGGCGGGCGTCGCCTCGCGGGTGGCATCGTAGAACAGGCTGCCTTCGACGTTGGCGCGCGCCTGTTCTTCCATGGCCGCCTTGAGCGCCGCTTCCCGCACATCGTCACTGGCGACTTCCTGGCGGGTTTCCGGGTGCAGGCCGAGGCGCTCGAACAGCTCGCGGTCACGGTTGGCCTGCGGATTGCCGGTGGTCAGCAGACGCTCGCCATAGAAGATGGAGTTGGCGCCGGCGAGGAAGGCCAATGCCTGGGTGGAATCGTCCATCTGCTCGCGACCGGCGGACAGGCGCACGTGACTCTTCGGCATCATGATGCGCGCCACGGCGATGGCACGGATGAACTCGATGGGATCGAGATCCTCGACATTTTCCAGCGGTGTGCCCGCCACCTTGACCAGCATGTTGATCGGCACCGATTCCGGCTGTGGTTGCAGATTGGCCAGCTGGCGCAGCAGGCCGGCACGATCCGTGGTGGTTTCCCCCATGCCGAGAATGCCGCCGGAGCATACCTTCATGCCGGCTTCGCGCACGCTGGCCAGGGTGTCCAGGCGCTCGCTGTAGCTGCGCGTGGTGATGATCTCGCCGTAGTACTCCGGTGAGGTGTCCAGATTGTGGTTGTAGTAGTCGAGGCCGGCATCCGCGAGCTTTCTGGCCTGATCGGTATCGACCATTCCCAGCGTCATGCAGGTTTCCAGTCCCAGTGATTTCACCTGACGCACCATCTCGGTGACCACCTCGAGATCGCGCTCCCGCGGGCTCTTCCAGGCGGCGCCCATGCAGAAACGGCTGGCACCGGCATCCTTGGCGGCGCGGGCCTGCTCGACCACCTTCTGGATCTCCATCAGCTTTTCCTTACCCAGGCCAGTGTTGTAGTGGCCTGACTGCGGGCAGTACTTGCAGTCCTCCGGGCAGGCGCCGGTCTTGATCGACAGCAGGGTCGAGACCTGGACGGCATTCGGATCGAAGTGCTGGCGGTGGATCTGCTGGGCCCGGAACAGCAGGTCATTGAAGGGCAGGGCGAACAACGCTTCGATTTCCTCGACGCGCCAGTCGTGACGTACCTCGCCATCTGCGTTGGTCCGTTCGTCGTGCGAGGTTTGCGTGGTCACGCTCGGGGCTTCTACGGTCATGGGAGTGAGATCCTTCTTCAGGCAGGCAGTGAGACGCGTCAGGTGGCAGTCAGCGCCGGACGATCGCCAGTGTCTTCGGGTCAGGCGCACGCCGCCATCCAGTCCCGCGAGCGACGGCTGTCGGTCAGTCAACGCGATTCATGAATGAGGGTTGACTGAAATGATAGAGTTTTCGCGAGTTCTGTCAACGCTGGAAGGTCTGCTGGTTGACAGGAGGCGTGTGTCACGCCCCTGTGCCTTCTGCCTGCAGCAGCAACGAGGGCATGAGCATGGCAGGCACCCGAGGTGGGGCCATGGCGACTGGTGCGAGGCCTGTGAAGAGCGGATCGTGCGCAATCGTCATGCCTGCCCGTGCTGTGCCGAGCCGGTGGCCTCCGAGGCATTGAGTCAGGTGGCCTGTGCACGGTGTCTGCGGACGCCACCGGCCTATCAGCACGTGTACGCTCCATTGCGCTATGAGGGGCTGATCGCGGGTCTCTTCCAGCGTTACAAGGACCAGCATCAGAGGCGTGCCGGGCTCCTGCTGCGTCAATTGATGACGCGAGAGCTGGCCCCGTTCTGCCGGGAGTGGCTGGCAGCACGTCCCGAGGCATGGGTCATCCTGGTGCCGGGGGATTCGCGACGGCGACGAATGCGGGGGCATGAGGTGCTGGTGGAGCTGACGCGTGGTCTGCGGGTGCGTGAACGACAACGCGGTGACGTGGTGCGGATTCGCTCGGGACATGCGGCCGATGAGGATCAGCGTCTGCGGGGGCGGCGCGGACGTCTGAAGGCGCAACGCGGACGTTATGACATCAGCGCTCCTCTGCCGGAAAGCGTGCTGTTGATCGATGATGTCATGACCAGTGGCGCGACCCTCGACAGCCTGGCGCAGGCCTGTCAGCGGGCGGGGGCTCGAGAGGTCGTCGCCTGTGTGCTAGCGCGTACGCCGCCTGGTTCGCCATGATGCTATTGGTCTATGGCCTGCGGGACTGGCGGTGTGAGGGTCTAATCTCATAGCATGCAAGGTCCGGCAGCCGTTTGCTGGTCCATGCCCGAGGAATTGCCATGCCTATTGATCCTGTTACACCTGCTGATTCGCAATCATCCGGCACCTCGCGCGAGCTTGATGAGCGCGCCAACGGCAACACCTGGGAGGCTGCGTCATCCCGGGAAGGCGAACTGGACAAGCGTTCACATCCCTTTGATGCGCTTGCGCCGGATCGTGTCGTGGCCGCCGTCGAGTCGCTTGGTTTCTGGTTGCCCGGCGAGCCCTTCGCGCTCAACAGTTATGAGAATCGGGTCTATCACCTGGCCGATGATGACCGGCGGCGCTGGGTCGCCAAGTTCTATCGTCCGGATCGCTGGAGCCGCGCCCAGATCCTCGAGGAACACGCCTTTCTGGCCGAGCTGGAAGCCGAGGGCGTTCCCGGTGCGCCCGCCTGGGCGGATGCCAAGGGGGAGACCCTGCATCATCACGAAGGCTTCGACTTCGCGCTGTTTCCCCATGTGGTCGGGCGGGCTCCCGAACTCGAATCTCCCGAGCACCTCTACCATCTGGGAGAGCTGATCGGTCGCGTGCACGCCGTCGGACGTCAAGGCCTCTTCCAGGAGCGTGAAACGCTCACGCCACTGCGCATCCTCGACGAGAGTCGTGACAGCGTGCTGGCCTCCGACTGGCTGAGTGAGCGTCAGAGTGAAAGCTATCAGCGTGTCATCGAGGCGTTGCGCCCCCTGGTGGCGGAGCAGAGCTGGCCGCAGAGTGGCTTGCTGCGTGCGCATGGTGACTGCCATATCGGCAACATGCTGGGGCGGGATGACAGCTTCGCGCTGGTGGATTTCGATGATTGTCTCAATGCGCCTGCCATTCAGGATCTGTGGATGCTGTTGACGGGAGAGAGTGACCCCGAGCTCCACATGCAGTTGTCCGAGGTGCTGGAAGGATATGAGCAGCACTGCGACTTCAATCGCGGGGAGCTGAAGTGGATCGAGACACTGCGTACGCTGCGCATGGTGCGTCACAGTGCCTGGGTGGTACGGCGCTGGACGGATCCCGCCTTCCCGCAGGCCTTCTCGCATGTCGCGAGCCTGGGGTACTGGGATGACCACATCCGCAGTCTTGAGCAGCAGCGAGTCGTGCTTGATGCTCCTCGCTGGCTGGCGTGAGCCGCCCGCGCCGGAGACCGGTGGGCCATTCTTGAGTCCCATGACCCGACGCCCTCGACGCCTTGCGTTGAGGGCGTCGTCGTTGCGGCCTTGCGGGAAAGACGTGATCAGGCCTGCGTTGGAGGCAGGCCTGAGGTAGAATCTGCGCTGACATTGAACACTAACTTGTACAAGATCAATTCAACGTTAAGATATTGTATAAGTTATGTGCTTTACCCCTGCTATGCGTGCGCTCATGCGCGCCCCTGACCGATACCATAGGCAGACGGATGACCGAAGAGATTGCCAACCATTACCGCCAGATCATCACTGCATTGGGTGAGGATCCGCAGCGCGAGGGCCTGCAGGACACGCCCATGCGTGCTGCCAAGGCCATGCAGTTCCTGACCCATGGCTATCATCAGTCGCTGGAGGAGATCGTCAACGGCGCCGTCTTCACCTCGGACACCGACGAGATGGTACTGGTCAAGGACATCGAGCTTTACTCGATGTGCGAGCATCACATGCTGCCGTTCATCGGCAAGTGCCATATCGCCTATCTGCCGGCGGGCAAGGTGCTGGGGCTGTCCAAGTTCGCGCGCATCACCGACATGTACTCGCGCCGCATGCAGATCCAGGAAAACCTCACCAAGCAGATCGCTGAGGCGGTCCAGCAGGTGACCGGCGCACGGGGTGTGGCGGTGGTGGTCGAGGCGCGCCACATGTGCATGATGATGCGTGGCGTGGAAAAGCAGAATTCCAGCATGAAGACCTCCGTGATGCTGGGGGCCTTCCGCGAGAATCAGCCGACCCGTCAGGAATTCCTGACCCTGATCAGCTGATCCGATAGCCACGACGCCGCCTCTCGAGGCGGCGTCGTCGTCTGTGAGTCGTTTGTCTGACATCTCTTGTTCAGGAGTCCCCGTCGATGCCGATGCATGCCTTGCACGATGAACATCTCGATCATGATCTCGCCACCATTCGCATCAAGAACCTGCGTCTGCGCACCTATATCGGGATCAACGATGACGAGATCCAGAATCGTCAGGACGTCGTGATCAATGTGGTGATCCGTTACCGCGCCGCGCGTGCGGTACAGTTCAACCACATCAGCGAAGCCCTCAACTATCGCACCATCACCAAGCAGCTGATCGCGCATGTCGAGGACGGGCGTTTCGCATTGCTCGAGCGCATGACGCGGGAAGTGCTGGATATCGTGATGCAGCATGAGCAGGTGCTGACGGCTCAGGTCGAGATCGACAAGCCGCATGCGCTGCGCTTCTCCGATTCGGTGTCCATCACCCTGTCGGACAGCCGGGAAGACCATATCCAGACGGCAAGTGTCGGACGCTAGACAGTCAGGAGAGACGGGATGTCAGGAGGGGCAGCATGATCGGAGAGATCACTCGGTTCGATGATGCCACCCAGGAGGGTGTCATCACGGATGACAGGGGCGCCGAGTACGTGTTCGATCTTGTCGGTTGGCGCGGCCGCGGTCTCCCGGGGCCGGGACTGGCGGTGGATTTCGAGGTGCGTGACGGGCGTGCGAGCCAGGTGTTCAATGCGCGGGTCAAGCAGCAGAAGGCGCGGCGTGTCGTGTCGATGCCGCCGGAGTGCGAGCTCGGTGAGGTACCGCCGTCGTCTGTCGAGGCCGGCAAGCAGCCATCCGGCCGACGCGAGTGGCCCATGGGGCGTGTGATCACGGGGCTGGCCATGGCAGCACTGGTGCTGGCAGGGTTGTGGTTCTGGCACTGAACCCGCATCTAGGTTCTATTAGGCTAGTCTTGAATAGTCTCGGCTAGCGCTCAACGCCGCCTCGATCCACCTGCATGCCTCTGGAGTCTTCATGGAACATCTCAACGATACCAGTCTCTTTCGCCCCTTTGCCTATATCGATGGTGGTTGGGTCGCCGCGGATTCCGGTGAGCAGATAGAGGTCGACAATCCGGCCACCGGCGAGATCATCGGCCGAGTGCCTCGTCTGGGCTATGCGGAAACCGAGCGTGCCATCGAGGCGGCCCAGAATGCCTTCGCTGACTGGAAGGAAACCCCCGCGCTGGAACGTGCCGACATCCTGATGAAGTGGTACGCCCTGATGCAGGAGCACAAGGATGACCTGGCGCAGATCATGACCCTGGAGCAGGGCAAGCCACTCGCCGAATCCGCCGGTGAGATCCAGTATGCCGCCAGCTTCCTGCGCTGGTTCGCCGAGGAAGGGCAGCGAGTCTACGGTGACACCATTCCGGCAGCCAAGCGTGATCAGCGCATCATGGTGCTCAAGCAACCCGTGGGTGTCGTGGGGGCGATCACGCCGTGGAACTTCCCGTCATCGATGATCACCCGCAAGGCGGGTGCCGCATTGGCGGCGGGCTGCCCCATCGTGGTCAAGCCTGCCAGTCAGACTCCCTTCTCGGCGCTGGCGCTGGCGGTGCTGGCGGAGCGCGCTGGTGTGCCGCGTGGTGTCTTCAACGTGGTGCCGGGCTCGGCCAGGGATATCGCCAAGGCGATGACCGATTCGCGTCTCGTGCGCAAGGTCACCTTCACCGGCTCCACCGAAGTTGGCCGCGGACTGATGGCCAATGCCTCACAGCATATCCAGAAGATCTCGCTCGAGCTTGGCGGCAATGCGCCCTTCCTGGTGTTCGAAGACGCCGATCTCGATGCGGCGGTGGAAGGCGCGATGGCAGCCAAATTCCGCAACGCCGGCCAGACCTGCGTCTGCACCAACCGTTTCCTGGTGCAGTCCAGCGTGGTCAATGCCTTCAGCGAGAAGCTGGCAGCGGCGATGAATGCCGAGTTGACCGTGGGCAACGGCATGGAAGAGGGCGTCAAGGTCGGCCCACTGATTGATGGTGACGCCGTCGAGAAGGTCACGGATCACGTGCAGGATGCGCTCGACAAGGGGGCCGAGCTGTTGCTGGGCGGCCATCCGCATCCGCTGGGTGGCAGTTTCTTCACCCCGACGTTGATCTCGCAGGTGACGCCGGAGATGAAGGTGGCCCGTGAGGAAACCTTCGGGCCGCTGGCAGCCATCTTCCCCTTCGAGAGCGAGGAAGAGGCCATCGAGATGGCCAACGATACCGAGTTCGGGTTGGCCAGCTATTTCTATAGCACGGATCTCAAGCGTGTCTGGCGCGTCTCGGAAGGTCTGGATTACGGCATGGTCGGTATCAACACCGGACTGATCTCCAACGCCGCCGCGCCCTTCGGCGGCACCAAGGCATCGGGGCTGGGCCGTGAGGGCTCCAAGTATGGCCTCGAGGAGTACATGGAAACCAAGTATCTGTGTCTCTCACTTGGCTGAGCCGTTCGTCATCGGGTCTGCGCCGTCGATCCCTGCATGAGCCTGCATCCTTGAACGTGGCATCGTCGATGGATGGCCAGCGCTCAAGGCAATGACCGGACATGACATCAGATGCCAAAAAGCCCGCCCGGGACACCGGGCGGGCTTTTTCATGTCATTCAGTCATTCGGCCTGTTGCCGCCAAGCGTGTCTGCAACCTATGGAATTTTCGCTGCTGCTGAGAGCGATCTTTCGCTGCTGATAAGAGAGCGGCATGCGCGAGAGGGAGCAATCTCGCGACAAGAGGCCCATGCGTCATTGGTCGTAGAGGTGAGGTGTCTCGGGCATTGATCGCGCTGCGTGTGTCAGACCAAAGCGGTATGCCGCTGTCGTTTACCGCAGATCAGGGACAAAGACAGGTGTGCTTTGTCGGCATTCTCTTACTTGTGGATATGCTTATTTACGCTACAGTCAAAGAGCGGGACCTGTGGTGATAGTCTTCAAGGATTGAAGACAGGGCGAGTGGCGTGGCGGACGCGACTTGCCCTTTTTTATGGCCGGTTCCCAGCTCAGTATTGTCAGCCCGCACTTCTCAGTTCTCCCTTCTCAGCCCTCACTCCTCACTCCTCACTCCTCAGCCCAGCGGTGACAGCCCCATTCCCGCCACCAATCCTTCCAATGCATGCCGGCCGGCAATCGAGTTGCCATAGCCGTCCAGGCGCGGCGACCACACACAGATGCTCATCTGTCCCGGCAGGATGGCGATGATGCCGCCGCCGACACCACTCTTGCCCGGCAGGCCCACGCGCCAGGCGAAGTCTCCCGCCGCGTCATAGAGCCCACAGGTCAGCAATAGCGCATTGAGCTGGCGTGTCTCCAAGGGTGAGACCACTTCCTTGCCATCCAGCGGATTGACGCCACGATTGGCCAGGAAGGCGAAGCTGCGGGCCAGCTCCACGCAGTTCATCGATACCGAACAGCTGTGGAAGTAGGTGTCCAGCAGGTCATCCACATCGGAGTGCACGTTGCCATAGGCCTGCATCAGGTAGGCGAGCGAGGCATTGCGTGCCTTGTGGTCCATCTCGGAGCGCGCCACCTTCTCGTCGAAGCCGATGTCGGGGCTGCCGGACAGGCGTCTGAGTTGTTCACGCAGCGTGTTCTGGATCGAGACGATGCGCGAGACCAGCAGGTCCGTGATCAGCAGTGCCCCGGCATTGATGAACGGGTTGCGTGGAATGCCGTTCTCGACCTCCAGCTGCATGATCGAATTGAACGCCTGGCCAGAGGGTTCACGTCCCACGCGTGACCATATCTCGTCGCTTTCCAGACGCTGCATCGCCAGTACCAGCGCGTGGACCTTGGAGATCGACTGGATCGAGAAGCGCGTGTGTGCATCCCCGGCATACTGGACGCGGCCATCGACATGACAGACGGCAATCCCGAACTGATCCGGGTCCACCTGCGCCAGGGCCGGGATGTAATCCGCGACCTTGCCCTCGTTGAAGCAGCGGCTGGCATCATTGGACAGGCGTTCAAGCAGCGTCTGGAGGGCATCAGAGTCGAGTGGCGGCGTCATGGCGACCTTGAGGAGACAGAGTGGATGGGAATGCAATTGCATGGTACGGCTGCGCATTCTACCCAATCCTGTGGGCTGTGGCGCGTGGCGATCCGAGCGCTTGATAGCCAGCCCTTATCAGCGGGGTAGGGCAAAGTGATTTCAAGTTGCAGATGAGACTCACTATCATTCATTACATCGAGGCAACAACAGGTTGCCCACCAAGAGACACGCGACGCGCTGGGGTTCAGCGTCTCGCTGAGCACAGACCGCCCGGAGGGCAGCCAACATGATCAAGACATTGACCTTTGCCAGCATGCACTTCTCCATCGCCTTCGGTGTCACCTACCTGCTGACCGGTGACATCGTGGTCGGCGGTCTGGTCGCCATCGTCGAGCCTGCGGTCAACACCGTCGCCTTCTTCTTCCACGAGAAGGTCTGGAATCGTGTGACTGCCCGTCGTCAGCAGGCAGCTGAACAACAGGCCAGCCGCCCCTCCGGCATGAATGGTGCGGTATTGGCGAGCTGAGGACACTTGCGCCGGCAAGGGTGGGCACCGCAGAATCGAGCGATCTTTCCTCGGAGCCACCCATGCTGAAGCTTGCCTCTCGCCCCGTCCGTTTCTCTCGCCTGTCCTGTCTGCGCCAGCGTCCTCTCCTCCAGGGGGCGCTGGCGTTGCTGTTGGGGCTTGCCGGCAGCATGGCTGTCGCCGAGCCCGTGGCTGCCGATGAGACACGCGATTATCACTACAGCGACGCCCACCTGCACTTCGTCGACTTCTTCCAGCAGGGCGATGGCTTGGGGGCCTTGCTGGATGTCATGGATGAGGCGCAGGTGGATCATGCCCTGATCACGGGCATCGGTGTCGCCAAGAAATGGCAGCAGGACGCGCCCAAGAAGCCGCGTTACTACATGGGTGATGATGGGCCGGTCTACTGGTACTCCGGTACCGATTACATTCTGGCCGAGGCGTTGACTCGCGCTCCCGAGCCGGTCCAGGCGCGTTTCTCGCCGTTCATCACCGGCTTCAACCCCACTGATCTGAATGCTGCCGATGAGATTCGCCAGTTGATGGCGATCTATCCCGGCTTCTGGAAAGGCATCGGCGAGGTCTTCACGCGTCATGATGACCTGACGCGCCTGACCGAGGGCGAGACGCCACGAGCCAATCATCCCGCCTTGAGAAAGGTCTATGCGCTGGCGGCGGAGAAGGGCCTGCCGGTGATGGTGCATTCCAATGTCACCAGCAAGCGTGAGGGGCATGAGGGGCTGTATCTCGAGGAATTCGAGAGTGCGGTGCGCGACAATCCGGACACGACCTTCATCTGGGCACACGCGGGTACCAGTGCCGAGCTCAATCGTCGCCTGGGGCGCATGACATGGCTGCACGGCGAGATCGAGCGCATGCTGGAAACCTATCCCAACCTGAATATCGACCTGTCCTGGTCAGTGCTGGAGCCGTATCTGCTGGATGACAAGGGCCAGCCGCGTGCGCGCTGGGTCAAGCTGGTCGAGCGCTTCCCACAGCGCTTCGTGCTTGGCAGTGACGTGGTCGGGCGCTTCGGCTCGGTGGGCGATATCCTGGCAAGTTACACGCCATTCCTCGATGCCCTGTCGCCACAGACGGCGCACAATGTCGCCCGTGACAACTTCCTGCGCCTGGTCAGACTGCCTGTCGAATAGGGGCAGGCGTTGATGCCCCGGCATACGAAAAGCCCCCGTCAGCGATTCGCTGGCGGGGGCTTTTTCGTGAGCGTCAGAGAGGCTCACACATCATGTGTCAGAGCCGTCGATCAGTGACGGAAGTGACGCATGCCGGTGAAGACCATGGCGATGCCGGCTTCGTTGGCCGCATCGATGACTTCCTGATCACGCATGGAGCCACCCGGCTGGATGACGGCCGTGATACCGGCCGCCGCCGCGGCGTCGATGCCGTCACGGAACGGGAAGAAGGCATCGGAGGCCATCACGGAGCCCGGCACTTCCAGCCCTTCATCGGCGGCCTTGATGCCGGCGATCTTGGCCGAATAGACGCGGCTCATCTGACCGGCGCCCACACCGATGGTCTGGCCATCCTTGATGTAGACGATGGCGTTGGACTTGACGAACTTGGCCACTTTCCAGGCGAAGGTCAGGTCGTTGAGTTCCTGCTCGCTCGGCGCGCGCTCGGTGACGATCTTGAGTTCATCACGGCCGACCATGCCCTGATCGCGGTCCTGCACCAGCAGACCGCCGGTGACGCGCTTGAAGTCGTGACCGCCGGTACGCTCGGCCGCCCAGGCCTCCGCGACGTCGAGCAGACGCACGTTGGCCTTGGTGGCGACGATGGCAGCGGCTTCGTCGCTGATTCCCGGGGCGATGATCACCTCGACGAACTGGCGCGAGACGATGGCCTGCGCAGTCTCGGCGTCCAGCGGCACGTTGAAGGCGATGATGCCGCCGAAGGCGCTGGTCGGGTCGGTCTGATAGGCGCGCTCGTAGGCGGCCAGGGCAGACTCGCCGATGGCGACACCACACGGGTTGGCGTGCTTGACGATGACACAGGCGGTCTCGTCGAAGGCCTTGACGCACTCGAAGGCGGCATCGGTATCGGCGACGTTGTTGTAGGACAACGCCTTGCCCTGGACCTGCACGGCCGTGGCGACGCTGGCCTCGGTGGCACCGTCCTCGACGTAGAAGGCCGCTTGCTGATGCGGGTTCTCGCCGTAACGCATGTCCTGCTTCTTGCTCAGGCTGACGTTGTACTGACGCGGCAGACCTTCACTGCCACCCTCGACCCGCTGACCCAGCCAGTTGGCGATGGCGCCGTCGTAGGCGGCGGTGTGCTCGAAGGCTGCCACGGCCAGGTCGAAGCGCGCCTCGTCGCTGACGGCATTGTCATTGGCGTCCATCTCGGCGATCACGCGGTCGTAGTCGGCCGCGTTGACGACGATGGTGGTGTGCGCGTGGTTCTTGGCGCAAGAACGTACCATGGTCGGGCCGCCGATATCGATGTTCTCGATGGCGTCTTCCAGCGAGCAATCCGGGTTGGCCACGGTGGCGGCAAACGGATACAGGTTGACGATGACCATGTCGATGGGGTCGATGCCGTGCTCGGCCATCACCGCATCATCCTGACCGCGTCGACCGAGAATACCGCCGTGGATCTTGGGATGCAGGGTCTTGACCCGGCCATCCATCATTTCCGGGAAGCCGGTGTGCTCGGAGACTTCGGTCACGGCCAGGCCGTTGTCCTTGAGCAGACGGAAGGTGCCGCCGGTAGACAGCAGGGCGACGCCACGGGCGTCGAGGGCACGGGCGAATTCGACGATGCCGGTCTTGTCGGAAACGCTCAGGAGGGCGCGACGGATGGCTTGGGGCTTGGCTTGCATGATGCTCCACTCGTGGATCAACAAAAAGACGCCGGGGCACCTGTGAGGATGCCCCGGCGGGGTCAGATCAGATCAAACTGCTTGAGCTTCTTGCGCAGCGTGCCTCGATTGAGGCCCAGCATATCGGCGGCGCGGGTCTGGTTGCCCTGGGCGTGGGCCATCACCGCTTCCAGCAGCGGCGCCTCGACCTCGGCCATCACCATGGCATGCAGGTCGGTGACCTGCTCGCCATCCAGGTGGGCGAAGTAGCGCGCCATGGAATGCTCGACGGCTTCGCGCAGGGTCTGATGGTGCCGAACGGGCGTCATCAGCGTGGCCTGGCTTGCGTCGTCAGGGGATAGAGGGTGCCTGCTGGTCATGCTGCGTGACTTCCTTGCGTCTCGGTGCGGGCGATGCCTTCCGGCTCGCCGAACAGGCGGGTCAGGAACTGGCGCTGTTCATCGGGCTCCTCGAGAGGATTGAAGCTGCGCTTCAACTCACTGCCATCCTCGCGGGTCGCCAGGTACCAGCCCACATGCTTGCGCGCGATGCGCACGCCCATGTAGTCACCGTAGAATTCATACAGGGCCTCGAGATGGGTGCGCATCACCTGGGCACGCTCCGCATCGCTCGGGCCGGAAGCTACCTGGCCAGTGGCCAGATAGTGATTGATCTCGCGGAAGATCCAGGGGTTGCCCTGGGCCGCACGGCCGACCATCACGGCATCGGCGCCCGTATAGTCAAGCACATGTCGCGCTTTCTCGCCGCTGTCGATATCGCCATTGGCGAAGACCGGAATCGAGACTGCCGCCTTCACCGCAGCGATGGTGTCGTATTCGGCCTCACCGGTATATTTCTGCTGACGGGTGCGACCATGCACGGAGAGCGCCTGGATGCCGGCACTCTCGGCCATGCGCGCGATGGTGATGGCGTTGCGTGTTTCCTCGCACCAGCCGGTGCGCATCTTCAGCGTGACCGGCACCTTCACGGCACGCACCACGGCCTCGAGAATCTCGCCGACCAGACGCTCATCGCGCATCAGGGCAGACCCGGCGGCCTTGTTGCAGACCTTCTTGGCCGGGCAGCCCATGTTGATGTCGATGATCTCGGCACCCATCTCGGCATTCAGCGCGGCGGCCTCGGCCAGCATCGCGGCATCGCCCCCGGCGATCTGCACGGCACGCGGGCCGGGTTCACCGGCATGATTCATGCGCGTGCGCGACTTGACGGTGTTCCACAGGCGCTTGTCACTGGTCACCATCTCCGAGACCACGAGCCCCGCGCCCAGCTCACGACATTGCTGTCGGAACGGGCGATCGGTGACGCCGGCCATCGGGGCCAGAATCACGCGATTGGGCAACTGGTGCACACCGATGCGCGGGAGCTCGGCGTGAAGGGATGTCTCGGTCATGGGGCTCGTGTCATGCAGTGGGGTGGCGCGCGATGCAGGCATCACGGGGGCGTCATGATACCTAGAGCGCCGCAGGGTTTGAAGGGCTATTTCATCCGTGGCGCGTTCCGGAGGTCTTCCTTTGCGCCGTGGATTCCCTGCGCTGCGGCACTCATGGTATCGCGTGGCTCAGCCCTCGAGCGGGCGCTGGCCGTTGAGGCGCACCCAGCCATCGCGCTCGGTGGGCTCTTCCATGATCAGGCCGGCCTCACGATAGGCCTCGAGCACGTCTCCCGCCTGGGGCGCGAGAATGCCGGAAAGCGCCAGGAGGCCACCCGGGGCCACACTGCCCGCGATCTGCGGGGCCAGCTCGACCAGCGGGCCGGCCAGGATGTTGGCGACCACGATCTGATAGCCCGCGTCCGGCAGGCGGTCCGGGTAGCACAGTGTCAGCCTGTCGCTGACCTCGTTGCGCTGGGCGTTGTCGCGGGAGGCCTGCAGGGCCTGGGGATCGATATCGGTGCCCATGGCATCCACCGCGCCGAGCTTGAGTGCGGCGATGGCCAGGATGCCGGAGCCGCAGCCGAAGTCCAGCACGCTGTGCCGGGCGAGCTTGCCCTCCACGGCCAGGCCATCGAGCCATTCCAGGCACAGGGCGGTGGTCGGGTGAGTGCCGGTGCCGAAGGCCAGGCCCGGGTCGAGCATCAGGTTGACGGCGTCCTGTTCCGGCGCGTCATGCCAGCTGGGCACGATCCACAGCCGCTGGCCCATCTTGAGTGGCTCGAAGCCGTCCATCCACTCACGTGTCCAGTCGCGGTCCTCGAGAATCTCGACCTCGATCTCCGGGCAGGGCTCATCGGGAATCAGTGCCGCCCAGCCGGCCTTGACCCGCTCGCGCATGGTCTCGATGCCTTCGGTGCCATCCCACAGGCCGGTAAGCACTGTCTCGCTCCACAGCGGCGTGCTGCCGAGATCCGGCTCGAACAGTGGCTGATCCTCGGCGTCCTGCAGGGTGATGGCGCAGGCACCTTCTTCCATCAGCAGATGCTCGAGAATCTCGGCGTGGTCGGGGGCGATACGCGTCTTGAGTTGCAGCCAGGACATGGTGGCTCCTGTCGAATAGGTAGGGAGTGAAGAGAATAGACGAAGCGGCAGTGGGGGCAGGGGCGCTCGGATGCCGGCATGGCCCTGAGCGCACTCAAGGGCCCCTGCGCAAACGACAGAAGGGCGGCCGAGGCCACCCTTCTGTCATGTGTCGACCGATGCTGCCAGTCTCAAGCAGGGCAGATTACAGGCCCAGCTTCTTCTCCAGATAATGGATGTTGACGCCACCTTCCTGGAAGCCGGCATCACGCACCAGATCCTTCTGCAGGTCAGTGTTGGTCTTGATGCCTTCCACCAGCAGCTCATCGAGGGCATTGCGCATGCGCGTCAATGCGATCTCGCGGCTCTCGCCCCAGGTGATCAGCTTGCCGATCAGGGAATCGTAGTGCGGCGGCACGGTGTAGCCGGAGTACAGGTGCGAGTCCATGCGCACGCCCAGACCGCCCGGCGCGTGATAGAGCTCGACCTTGCCCGGAGACGGCATGAAGGTGCGCGAGTCTTCGGCATTGATGCGGCATTCGAAGGCGTGGCCACGCAGCTTGACGTCTTCCTGCTTGATGGATAGCGGCAGGCCGGAGGCGATGCGCAGCTGCTCCTTGACGATGTCGACGCCCGTGACCATCTCGGTCACCGGGTGCTCGACCTGAACGCGGGTGTTCATCTCGATGAAGTAGAACCCGCCGTTCTCGTACAGGAATTCGAAGGTGCCGGCGCCACGATAGCCGATCTCGATGCAGGCATCGGTGCACGACTTGAGGACCTTGGCACGGGCTTCCTCATCCAGCTGCGGTGCCGGCGCTTCTTCCAGCACCTTCTGGTGACGACGCTGCAGGGAGCAGTCGCGGTCATACAGGTGAATGGCGTTGCCCTGGCCATCGGCCAGCACCTGGACTTCGACGTGACGCGGGTTCTGGAGGAATTTCTCCATGTACACCGTGCCGTCGCCGAAGGCCGCGGCGGCTTCACCCTGGGTGATGCTCACCGAGGACAGCAGGCTGGCCTTGGAGTGCACCACGCGCATGCCGCGACCACCACCGCCAGCGGCGGCCTTGATGATCACCGGGTAGCCGATACGCTCGGCGATGGCGAACATCTCGTCTTCATCCTGCGGCACCGGACCATCGGAGCCCGGTACGGTCGGGACGCCGGCCAGCTTCATCGCTTCGATGGCCGCGACCTTGTCACCCATCATGCGGATGGTGTCAGCGCGCGGGCCGATGAAGGCGAAGCCTGAGCGTTCGACCTGCTCGGCGAAGTTGGCGTTTTCCGACAGGAAGCCGTAGCCCGGATGGATGGCGTCGGCGTCCGTCACCTCGGCGGCTGCGATCAGCGCCGGGATGTGCAGATAGGATTTGGCAGAGGAGGCCGGGCCGATGCAGACAGCTTCGTCGGCCAGGCGGACGTGCATCAGATCGCGGTCGGCCTTGGAGTGCACCGCTACCGTCTTGATGCCCAGTTCCTTGCAGGCGCGAAGGATGCGAAGTGCAATCTCGCCGCGGTTGGCAATCAGTACCTTGTCGAGCATGGTGACGTGTCCGTTGGGATCAGGAAATGACGATCATGGGCTGGTCGAATTCAACCGGCTCGCCGTCTTCGATCAGAATGGCTTCCACCACACCATCCTTGTCGGCTTCGATCTGGTTCATCATCTTCATGGCTTCGACGATGCAGACGGTATCACCTTTCTTGACGCTCTGGCCGACTTCGATGAAGGCCTTGGAGCCCGGTGCCGGAGAGCGATAGAAGGAGCCGACCATCGGCGAATTGATGGTGTGGCCCTGCGGCGCTGCCGGAGCGGCGGCTGCCGGTGCCTCGACGCTGCCGGCTGCCGGTGCGGCCTGCTGCTGCATCGGTTGCTGCTGCATCATCATCGGGGCCTGCATCATCGGCTGCTGGGCGAAGCCCTGCGGATGGCGGCTGATGCGAACGGACTCTTCGCCTTCCTGGATCTCGATTTCGCTGATGTTGGACTCTTCGAGCAGCTCGATCAGCTTCTTGACCTTGCGGATATCCATGAAATTCATCCCGATATAAAGGTGGCTGGAAATGGGGTGTGCAACCGAGACGTCACTGGTTGCGGGTGACAGCGATATTGGCTGTCCCGACCGATGGGCCGGTCAATCCTTGTCTCAGGCAGCTATGAGGCCTGCCGTGCCTGAAGGCCGCGCCGGGACGTTCCTGCTAGGCAAGATCGGCCAGGGCGGCATCAAGCGCCATGTCGTAACTTCGAGCGCCAAACCCCATGATCACGCCGCGTGCCACATCGGAAAGATAGGAATGATGGCGGAACGCCTCGCGGGCATGGGTATTGGACAGGTGCAGCTCGATGAAGGGCAGTGCGACCCCCAGCAGGGCATCGCGCAGCGCTACGCTGGTATGGGTAAAGGCCGCGGGATTGATCAGGATGATGGCGGTGCCATCCTCACGGGCCGCATGCACGCGATCTACCAGCACATGCTCGGCATTCGATTGCAGCCAGTCCAGCTGGTGGCCAGCCTGGCTGGCCCGTGTCTCCAGACGTGAGCGGATATCTTCCAGGGTGGTCGTGCCGTACACCTCGGGCTCGCGGGTGCCCAGCAGATTGAGGTTGGGGCCGTTGAGTACCAGGATGCGCGCCATGAAAGTCCTCTTGTCAGCGGAAGCAAGTGCGTGACTCGCTGAGCTGTTAACCCTGGGTGAAAATGCAAAGATACCGTCACTATCCGCGACGTTTACCTATTGAGCCTAGACTGTTGTCGCAGTGACGCGGATTCTGCCGAAATTCTCGAACGCTGTCCAGTTTGGCACCGAACCGGATTTCCTGCCGCTTTTATCCTGATTGCCACGCCGACTCTCCCGCGCTGCCATCCCGTCAACATCGCGACGTCATCTACCGGTGTCCGGCATGGCTGACTCCCGACAGATCATGCACCCGCGGCAGTGCGATGGTGACGCAGCACCTTGTCGAGATGCTCGCCCAGCTGCTCGGCATCGACCTCTCCCTGAATCCGCGCTTCGGTCATTTCCTGTTGTCCTGCGAAGAACAGCAGACTGGGCGGTCCGAAGAGGCCGAACGATGACAGCAGCTCACGGGTGGTGGCATCCGTCTGAGTGACATCGGCGCGAATCAGATGAAACTGGCGCAGCTGGCTCGCGACGCGCGGAAAGACCTCGCGCTCCATCACCTTGCAGGAGATGCACCAGTCGGCGTAGTAATCGACGAAGACCGGCTGCCCACGACGGTCAGCCAGTGCCAGCTCGCGCTTGAGGGCAGCCATGTCAGTGACGGTGGTGAAGTCCAGCGTCTGCTCGGTTGCCTGTCCCGAGGCAGTTCCGCCTCCGGTGAAGGGGGCCAATGGGCGTAGCGGATCGCTTGCGCCGCCGGCCACGCCCAGCAGGCTGATCATCCCCCAGCCGAGTGCCAGCAGCCCCAGTGCCTGACGGGCGCGGGCCCAGCCGTGGTTTGAGGAGCTGATCGCGCCGAGCGCCACCCCGGTGCCGATGGCCAATGCCGCCCAGCCCAGCACCGCCAGCGAGGCCGGCAGCAAGCGCTCTACCAGCCACAGCGCCACGCCCAGCAGCAGAATGCCGAAGGCCTGCTTGATGCCTTCCATCCAGCCGCCGGCCCTGGGCAGGAGACTGGCGCCGAAGGTGCCGACCAGTACCAGCGGCACCCCCATGCCGAGCCCGAGCGCGAACAGCGCCAACCCGCCACTGGTGGCATCGCCACTGGCGGAGAGATAGACCAGCGCTCCGGCCAGAGGTGCCGACACGCAGGGCGATACCACGAGTACCGATAACGCGCCTGCCAGCGCCAATCCCCCCGGGCCGGTATTCATCAGGCGCCCCTGCAGCGTGTCGAGGCGCGAATGCAGGCGGCCGGGCAGGCGCAGATTGAAGGTGCCGAACATGGCCAGCGCGAACAGCACGAACAGGGCGGCAAAGGGAATCAGCACGACGGGAGATTGCAGTTGGGCCTGCAGGTTGAGGCCGGCGCCGAACAGACCCATCAGCGTGCCGGCCGCGGCGTAGGTGAGCGCCATGCCCAGGGCGTAGCTTGACGACAGCAGCAAGGCGCGCGGGCGGCTGGGGCGCTGGCCGACGATGATCGAGCTGAGAATCGGGATCATCGGCAGCACGCAGGGCGTGAAGGTCAGCCCGAGGCCTGCCAGGAAGAACAGCCCGAGCAAGGTGACGAGGCCGGCGTCCGTGAACAATGCCCGAAAGCTGCCATCCGTCCCCGGGATGGCAGTGGGCTCGCCGGCACGATGTGCGCCAGTGTCGTCGGCAGCGCCGCTCTCCAGGGTGGCGGCATCAGGCATCAGGTGGGCAAAGGCGTCGGGCGCACTCTGCTCACCGGCCTCGAGCGTGACGGTCTCGGGGGGATAGCAGAGGCCGGCGTCGGCACACCCCTGGAAGGTGATGGATATCGGTACCGGACCACTGATCGATGACGCCTCGTCCGGGGCATTCTGACGGTCTGCGGCTGTCAGAGGCAGGCGAATGACCAGTGGGTCATGGAAGACGTGCACGTCGCCCAGATAGGGGTCCTGCTTGAATTCGCCGGGGGGCAGGTCCGCGGCACCGAGCCGGAGGTCGTCACGGGAGGTCGCGAAGTCGAATTGATGGCGATAGAGGTAATAGCCCTCGGCACTGGTGAAGCCGACATAGAGGGTGTCGCCTTCACGCCATGCGCGGGGCGTAAAGGCCTCGTTGACCGGCAGGAAGTCGCTGCTGGATGCCTGTCTCGTGAACAGCCCGGTAGACGATTCGCTGCTGGAGGAGGCGGCCGGACTGCTGCCGAACAGCCCGGCATGGGCTGGCAGGGCGAAAGTGGTCAGGCTGAGGAGCAGCACAATGACCAGCAGCACCCCGGGGCGCATCGGTCGGGCGAGGGCGAGACTGGCGCGAATCTGGCGGGAGATCGCGTCATTTGCGGGAAACGGACGAAGCACGAAGGCATCCTTTTGCAGTGCCGGGAGAAGAAGCCGATCTTGCGAGTGCCTGTGCCCTCTGCGCGATCAGCTCGCTTGAGGTGTTCGTCACGGAAAGAGGGCCGGCAATGATGCCCACGATGATCACGGGTCGCGACTTGCACCAGGATGAATGCGCCACCATGTAGCGATGATCTCCCCCGGTTCTGACGTCGCGATGAGCGCGACTGGCACACGCAGGGACGCATGATAGGATAGGACGTACGTCATGAGTACCGGCGCTGGAGGCAACGCGGGTATCGACACCGGTTCACGGTCTTCTGACTCGTCTTTTTTCACACGGCTTTTTACAAGGCTTCATACAAGGAAGAACGCATGGCCCTATTCGGTAAAGGCAGCAAGCGTGGCGCGGGTCGCGACGTGCTGGAAACACCTCAGTATGGCTGGATCTGGAAACCACTGGTCGGGCTGTTCGTCATTTACCTGCTGGTCTGCGTTGGCCTTGGGATCTACTGGAGCAGCGAGCCGGACGAATTCAATGTCGACCAGGCCACGCGCACCGAACTGGCCCGCGTACATGGGCTGGCGGCACCCGTTGCCAGTGTCGATGGCGAGCAGCCGGCACCGGCCTTCGAGGTGCTGCCGACGGGCACGGCGACTGTCGCGACCCTGATGAAACTCAACGATACCCTGCTGCACAAGCCCGGCGGCTATCTGAAGAATGACGTGGCACCCCCGGGGCTGTGGCTGGACAACATGCCCAACTGGGAATATGGCGTGCTGGTGCAGGTGCGCGACATGACGCGCGAGCTGCGCAAGGAATTCAGTCGTTCACAGTCCCAGTCCAGTGATGACAAGGCGCTGGGCAAGGCGGAATCGCTGCTGTTCATCGACGCCAATGCCTGGATGCTGCCGGAAGCCGAGCATGAATATGCCGATGCCAACCGCCAGCTGGGGGACTACCTCAAGCGTCTGAGCGATGATACCCAGAACAACGGCCAGTTCTATGCGCGCGCCGACAATCTGGTGGCCTGGCTGTCGGATGTCGAGAATCGTCTCGGTTCCCTGTCACAGCGACTGTCCGCGAGCGTCGGCAAGTCTCAGCTCAATCTGAGTCTGGCCGGTGACAAGAACGCGACCTCGGCCAAGAGCACCCAGACGGAAGAAGAGATCAAGACGCCGTGGCTCGAGATCGACGATGTCTTCTATCAGGCGCGCGGCACCTCCTGGGCGTTGATCCATCTGCTCAAGGCGGTGCGTCATGACTTCCAGGGCGTTCTGGAAGACAAGAACGCGCTGACCTCCATCGACCAGATCATCCGTGAGCTGGAGTCGACCCAGACCGATATCGGCAGCCCGGTGATCCTCAACGGTTCCGGCTTCGGTTTCTTCGCCAATCACTCGCTGGTCATGGCCAACTACATCGCACGCGCCAATTCCGCGATCAGTGACCTGCGCAGCCTGCTCGAGAAGGGCTGAAGTCTGACAGCGAGGCTGGCGGACCCTGACTGAGGTCATGTCCCGCCAGCCTCGTCAGCCTGAGCTGGATCGGGCTGAGCCCAGAAAACGAAAAGCCCCCGTCAATGACGGGGGCTTTTTCATGAGCGGTCAGCAAATGAGGGTCAGTTGGCGACCGTCACGGGAAGGATCAGTCCTTCTGGTAGGCAGCTGCTGCCTTCTCGATCGCGGCACGCGCGGCATCAGCGCCGTCCCAGGAATCGATCTTGACCCACTTGCCCTTCTCGAGATCCTTGTAGTTCTCGAAGAAGTGCGCGATCTGCTGACGCAGCAGTTCCGGCAGATCAGTGACTTCCTGGACGTCGTCGTACAGGGAGGTCAGCTTCTGGTGCGGCACGCAGACCAGCTTGGCGTCTTCGCCAGCTTCGTCGCTCATGTTGAGCACGCCGACCGGACGCGCACGGATGACGCTGCCCGGCGCGACCGGATACGGAGTCACGACCAGCGCGTCGAGGGCATCGCCATCGTCAGCCAGGGTGTTCGGGATGTAACCGTAGTTGGCCGGGTAGAACATCGGAGTGGCCATGAAACGATCCACCATGAGTGCATCGATGTCCTTGTCGATCTCGTACTTGATCGGCGCGTGATTGGCCGGAATCTCGATCGCTACGTAGACGTCGTTCGGCAATTCCTTGCCAGCGGGGATCTTGTCGAAACTCATTGTCGAGTCCTTGGGTTTGCGGGTTGAAGGCCTGCGGGTCAAAATTCCGCTGAATTATACGAACTGGCAGACCGTTTTGCCATTATGCCACGCTCGATCGCCTTGCGTTGCACCAACGAGTGGTGGCACTGCAGGCTGACTCGGGTAACACTTGGCAGCGCGCGAGCCCATGTGGAGGCCATCCCTCGATACTCTGGCCGATGGTGTGCCCGTTGTTCAAGGATCGCCGCGCGACTCGCGGTGCCGTGCAGACACTGTGACGAGGCCTGTTATGGCCGGCATGCACCAGCAGGGTCGTCACCGCAGGACAGACATGCAAGGAGACCGCCTTGGCGGATGCAGAGCTTTCACTCAGTTATGGTCAGGCCTTCGTGGCACCGGACCGCAAGCGCCACCGCAGCTCGATGTCGCTGGAAATTCCTGTCGAGCGTGGCCCGCTGGCGACCAAGGGCGGCTGTGCGTTGATCGCGGATACCACCAGCAAGAACGCCATCGCCAAGCAGGCGGGCGATCTGGCCGTGCGTGGCTTTCTGGCCGACTACTTCGCCACGCCCGACAACTGGAGTGTCAAGTATTCCGCGACTCGTGTGCTGCGAGCGCTGAACAGCTGGTGCTACAGCCAGAGTCGCTTCGTGCGTGGCGGCAGTTACGTCACCTCGATTTCCGCGGTCATCTTCCGTGGCCAGTCGGCGCATCTGTTCCATGCCGGCGATACCGTGGTGTTCCGTCTGCGTGGTGGCGAGTTCGAACAGATCTCGCGTGATCATGTCACGGACCTGGGCGGTTATCGCTATCCCTCACGGGCTCTGGGCATGGATGTCAGTCTCGACATCGATTACATCGAATTGCCGCTCAAGCAGGGCGACATCTTCCTGCTGACCACCCAGGCGGTGCGCGGCACCTTGCTGCCCTCGGACTTCGTGTCACTGATTCGTGACGATGTCTCGGATCTGGACGCCGCCAGCGAGCGTCTCGCGCATGCCGCGGCGGACCGTGCCGACGAACGTGGCTATACCGCGGATCAGTTCTGCTTCCAGCTGGTGCGTATCGATCGCCTGGCCAGTGCCAGCGAGGACACGCCGGGGCGCATCTATGGGGATCTGCCGGTGCCGCGCGAGCTGGAGCCGGGGGATCGCATCGATGGGCTGGAAGTGCTGGAGGTGATGTCACGCAGTGCGCGGGTGCGCGTCTACAAGGTCCGCGATCTCAAGAGCCGGCGCGTGATGGTGATGAAGGCGCCGAGTCCGGAACTCTCGCTCAAGAACGCCTATCTCGAGCACTTCCTGCTCCAGCAGTGGGTGGTGGATCGCGTCAACTCGCCCTTCGTCGTCAAGGTGGTGGAACCCTCGCGCCCGCGGGATCACCTCTACTATCTGCTCGAGCATCTGGAGGCGCAGACGCTGACCGACTGGGCGCGCCAGCATCCCCAGGCCAATCTCGAGCAGCGCCTGGATATCGCCCGCCAGCTGGGCAAGGCGGTCCACGCACTCAATCGGCGTGAAGTGCTGCATCAGTTGATCCACCCCGACAACGTGATGATCGACCGTCACGGCAAGGTAGTGCTGGTGGACTTCGGGGCCTGTCATCTGCGCGAAGGGGATGGGCACGAGAGTGCCGGTCCCCTGGTGCGCCAGGTCGGGCTGACCGAGCACAGTGCGCCGGAATATGCGCTGGGGGCCGAGGTCAGTCGCCGCAGCGATCAGTACGGGCTGGCGTCGGTGATCTACTGGCTGCTGACCGGCATGCAGCCCTACGCTCAGTCGATGGATCAGCTGCGCACCCAGACGGACCTCGAGCTGCTGGAGTATCAGCCGGCACGCATGCGCAACCCGCAGGTTCCCCAGATGCTGGACGATGCCCTGAGGCGTGCGCTGGACCCTCAGCGCACCTTGCGCTTCCGACGTCTGTCGGAGCTGCTCTATGCACTGCGCCTGCCACAGCAGGACCCCGGCAAGGCCATCACGCCATCCGAGGCCATGCGCGAACCAGCCAATTTCTGGCAGGGCGTCGCCGGCATCCTGCTGTTGCTGCTGGTGCTGTCCTGGTTGCTCAAATAGCCCTGCGTGTGTCGGTGGCGTGCGGTTGTCGAGAGCAGCCTCGCGTCATGAACGAGAAAGCCCCGCACAGTGATCTGTGCGGGGCTTTCTCATGGGTGCCGCAACGGCGTTGGCACAGCGCTGCCCGGGAAATGGGCAGCGCGATCGATCAGATCGAGAACGGCGTGAGCTTCTTCTCGACCTTGGCCAGCGTGAGGCGGGCGACCGCCGGCAGACCATTGACGAAGGGCGGGAAGTCCTCGCCCTGGATCAGCGGTGACAGGTACTGGCGGCAGGCGTCAGTGATGTAGAAGCCGTCTTCGCTGATGAACTCCAGCGGCATGAACTTCTCATGGTTGGCGATCTGCTCCAGCGGTGCCTCGATGATGTCCCAGGCGTAGTCAGCGCCATCGCCGAGGCGACGGATCGCCGGCATCACGGCGTTCTTGCCGGCCAGGGCCATTTCCACGGCAGCACGACCCGTGGCGTACGCCTGCTCGACGTCGGTCTTCGAGGCGATGTGGCGTGCCGCGCGCTGCAGATAATCGGCCACGGCCCAGTGATACTTGTAGCCGAGATCCTGCTTGACCATGCCGGCCAGCGTCGGCGCCACGCCGCCCAGCTGACGGTGGCCGAAGGCATCGGTGTTGCCGGCATCGGCCAGGAAGGTGCCGTCTTCATAGCGGGCACCCTCGGAGACCACCACCACGCAGTAGCCGTGGTCCTTGACGCACTGGTCGACACGCGCCATGAAGTCCTTGCGGTGGAAGGCGACTTCCGGGAAGACCACGATGTGCGGCGGCTGGGTGGCATCTTCGCCAGCCAGGGCACCGGCGGCGGCGATCCAGCCAGCGTGACGTCCCATGACCTCAAGGATGAACACCTTGGTGGAAGTGGCGCACATGGAGGCGATGTCGAGGCCGGCCTCGCGGGTGGAGGTGGCGATGTACTTGGCCACGCTGCCGAAGCCCGGCGAGTTGTCGGTGATCGGCAGGTCGTTGTCCACGGTCTTGGGCACGTGGATGGCCTGGATCGGGTAGCCCATGGTCTCGGCCAGCTGGGAGACCTTCAGGCAGGTATCGGCGCTGTCGCCGCCACCGTTGTAGAAGAAGTAGCGGATATCGTGGGCCTTGAACACCTCGATCAGACGCTCGTACTGGGTACGGTGATCCTCGATGCTCTTGAGCTTGTAACGGCAGGAGCCGAAGGCACCGCCCGGGGTGTGGCGCAAGGCGGCGATGTTCTCGTCGCTTTCCTGGCTGACATCGATCAGATCTTCGGTCAGGGCGCCGATGATGCCGTTGTGACCGGCGTAGAGCTTGCCGATCTGGTCGCCGTGTTCACGCACGGCTTCGATCACGCCACAGGCGCTGGCATTGATGACGGCGGTAACGCCACCGGACTGGGCGTAGAAGGCATTGTGCTGGGGCATGGGCTTCTCGTCTCTGCTTCCTTGTCATGGTCTTGAACGGGCTGGCGCTTACCCGCCGCATCATATCCGAAAGACATGACCCCTGCACGACGCCCGGATGCCACGTGTCTGTCGTTCTGCCCCGACACGCCCGTGCTACTCGCCGCCTGGCGGGCATGCTAGGCTGCTCGGGCTTCCGGATTGGAGAAACAGATGCACCTTCACGTCATCGGTATTTGCGGTACCTTCATGGGCTCTCTGGCACTGCTTGCGCGTGCGCGCGGCCATCGCGTCACCGGCAGCGATGCCAATGTCTATCCGCCCATGAGCACACAGCTGGCCGAGGCCGGTATCACCCTGATGGAAGGGTATGCCGCCGACAATCTCGAGCCCGCGCCAGAGCTCACGGTGGTCGGCAATGCCGTCTCGCGCGGCAATCCTGAAGTCGAGGCGCTGCTCGAGCGCGGCCTGGCCTACACCTCCGGCCCGCAATGGCTGTGTGACGAGGTGCTGACGGGACGACCGGTGATCGCCATCGCCGGCACCCACGGCAAGACCACCACCGCGACCATGACCGCCTGGATTCTCGAATGCGCGGGCCTCACGCCGGGCTATCTGATCGGGGGCGTGCCGCCGCAGCTGGGCGATTCCGCGCGTATCGGCGACCCGCAGGCACCCTTCGTGGTCGAGGCCGATGAGTACGACACGGCCTTCTTCGACAAGCGCTCCAAGTTCGTGCATTACCGTCCGCGCATCGCCGTGCTCAACAATCTCGAATTCGACCACGCCGACATCTTCCCGGATCTCGCGGCCATTGAACGGCAGTTCCATCACCTGGTGCGTACCGTGCCGGCTGGCGGCAAGCTGGTGGTCGCGGCGGACGCCGTCGCCGGTGCCGAGGCGCTGGAGCGCGTGCTGGATCAAGGCTGCTGGACGCCGGTGACACGCTTCGGCGATGAAGGTGGCATCGAGAACGCCGGTGGCGACTGGCGCTATCGTCTGATCAGTGCCGATGGCAGCCACTTCGCGCTGGCGGCGCCGGCCGCCGTGTCCGGCGAGGCGGACCGCTTCGTCGAGTGCCAGTGGGCGATGCGCGGACGCCACAACGTGGCCAATGCCTGTGCCGCGGTGGCCGCTGCCGTCGAGTGCGGCGTGAGTGTCGAGGCGGCGCTGCAGGCGCTCGCGCGCTTCGCGCCGCCCAGGCGCCGCCAGGAGCTGCGCGGTGAGGTGGCCGGCGTCAAGGTCATCGATGACTTCGCGCACCACCCGACCGCCATCGCCACCACGCTTGAGGGCCTGGCGCCGGGCGTGGCAGCCGAAGGGCAGGGCGGTCGTCTGTGGGCGGTGATCGAGCCGCGTTCCAACACCATGAAGCTTGGCACCATGAAGGCGCGCCTGCCGGCAGCGGTCACCGCAGCGGATCGGGTCAGCTGGTTCGCGGGCCCGACACTGGGCTGGTCACTGGACGAGACGGTCAGCGAGTGTCGTGCCCTCGGCGTTGAAGCCGATGTCGAGCAGGACCTCGACGCCCTGATCGCCAAGATCGCCAATGACTCCCGCGCCGGCGACTGGGTGGTGGTGATGTCCAATGGTGGCTTCGGCGGTATCCACGAACGTCTGTTGAGTGCACTGGCAGCACGGGAAGGTGAGGCATGAGCCAGCAAGCGAAAGCCCCCGAAGGGGAGTTCAAGTCAGCGGTCACCGTCGCGCTGACCGGGGCCTCGGGTGCCCAGTATGGCCTGCGGCTGATCGAATGCCTGGTCGCGGCGGGTCATGAGGTGATGGTGATGGTCTCCAAGGCCGCCCACATGGTGATCGCCACCGAGACCGATGAAGAACTGCCGGCGCGCCCGGTTCGCCTCACCGAGGTGCTCACCCAGCGCTACGCCGCCAGGCCCGGTCAGATTCGCTGCTTCGGCCGCGAGGACTGGATGGCGCCCGTGGCGTCCGGCTCCGGCGCGCCGAGTGCCATGGTGGTATGTCCATGTTCCACCGGCTCGCTCTCGTCCATCGCGACCGGCGCCAGCAACAATCTGATCGAACGCGCCGCCGACGTCGCCCTCAAGGAGCGTCGCACGCTGATTCTGGTGCCGCGCGAGACGCCGTTCTCGGCGATCCATCTCGAACACATGCTGAGCCTGACGCGCATGGGGGCCGTCATCCTGCCCGCCGCCCCCGGCTTCTATCACCGCCCGCAGACACTCGATGACATGATCGACTTCATCGTCGCGCGCATTCTCAATCAGCTGGGAATCGCGCATGCGCTGATGCCGCGCTGGGGCGAAGGGCATGTCAGTGGTGACTAGTGTCGTCATCTTGATCATCGGATTGTGCAGGGAGAGCAGGGAATGCTGAATTGGTCATTGTTGTCGGTGTTCGTGCCGACCTTCTTTCTGGTGTCGCTGACACCGGGCATGTGCATGACGCTGGCCATGACCCTGGGGATGACGCAAGGGGTGCGCCGCACCCTGTGGATGATGGTGGGCGAGCTGCTGGGGGTCGGGCTGGTGGCGGTCTCGGCCGTGATCGGGGTCGCGACCATCATGCTGCGCTATCCGCTGGTGTTCTCGGCCTTCAAGCTGGCTGGGGGCGCCTATCTGGTGTGGCTCGGCATCCAGATGTGGCGCTCGCGGGGGCGCCTGGCGCTGGGGGCCGTGGGCGAGGCCAGTGCTGCACCACGCGCCTCGCGGCGGACATTGGCGGCACAGGGCTTCGTCACCGCCATCGCCAATCCCAAGGGCTGGGCGTTCTTCATCGCGCTGCTGCCACCGTTTCTGGACGCGAGCCTGCCGATGACGCCACAGCTGGTGGCGCTGGTGGGCATCATTCTCACGCTCGAATTCAGCTGTCTGATGCTGTATGCCGGTGGCGGCAGTGGACTGGCGCGCTGGCTCGGTCGTGGTTCGCGCGTGCGGCTCATGAACCGGGTCGCGGGGACCCTGATGGTCGGCGTGGGCATCTGGCTCGCCACCGGCTGACCTCGGCATGCCAAGGCGCTGACCGACACCCCCCGAACACACGAAGGCCCGCCAATGGCGGGCCTTCGTGTGTTCGCCGGCTGGAGCAACCGCGACGACGGGGACTATCGGGGCGGCTGGCGCAACGCCGGCAGCTGTCTCAACGGTGGTGTGCGAGTCAATTGCGTCGCAGGGTCTCCAGTGCCGCCGCCGCCACGATGAAACTGCCGCCCACCAGCGTCATCCAGGTGGGGGCCTCGCCGAGAATCAACCAGGCAAGCAGCACCCCATACACCGGCTGCAGACAGCCGATCATGCCGACGGTCTTGGCCCTGAGGCCGCCCAGGGCGAAGGTCATCAGGGCATGGGGGGTGGCCGTGAACACGACGGCCAGTACCAGCATGGCGATGCCTGTTCCCGGGCTTGCGTCCATGATCTCGCCGGAGGCGAACGGCAATGTCAGCACCACCACGCCCAGCGCCTGCAGGCTCATCGACAGCACCGGGTTGAGGTGGCTGAGACGGTAGCGCACCAGCAGATTGCGCGCCGCGAACAGCAGGCCCGAGAACACGCCCCACAACACTCCCGCCAGGCTATCGCCCTGCGCGCTGCTGTCGCCGCCGGGAACCAGCAGCCAGACGCCGATGCACACCAGCCCTGCCGCCGCCAGATCCCCGGCTTTCAGGCGCGTGCCCTCCACCCAGGGTTCCAGCAGCACGATGAAGATGGGATAGGTGAACAGTGCCAGCATGCCGGTGGCCACGGACGAGACCTGCATCGCGTGGAAGTAGCTGACCCAGTGAGCGGCCATCAACGCCGCGGCCACGCCCACCAGCGCCCAGTCGCGGCCGCTCAGGCGCAGCGAGACCTGCCACTTCAGCCGTGCGATCCACAGAAGGAACAGGCCGGCCAGCAGGCTGCGCCAGGTGGTGATGTCGAGCGCCGAGAGTGGCAGGCCCTTCGAGAACAGCGCCGTGCCGCCGAGCAGCGCGATGCCGAGATGAATCGACATGAGCGCCTGGGGCTGGTTGGCAGGGGGAGCGGCAGGACCGGGCATGGGTATCCTCTTGGGCAGAAGGCGAAGGTGGTGGCGGTGATGACGTGCAGCGATCACCTTGAGGGTCGATCGTGAATGACGGTCTAGAGCGGCAGCCACAGCAGGCGCGCCGTCAGCAGACCCAGACTCGCCAGGCTCAACCACACCACGGGGGCGGTCGGCGAGGGGCAGGGTTGCTGGACGAAGGCAGGGTAGCTGATGCGCACCAGAGCACACGCCAGCAGTCCCAGACAGGCGCCGCCCAGGATATCGCTCAGATAGTGCACGCCGAGGAAGATGCGAGACAGCCCGATCACGCTACAGGCGATGATGGCGCTCCAGTAGATCCAGCGTCGGCGTGGAGAGGGTTGCCGTTCGGCGATGAAGGCGGCTGCCAGGCCGAATACCGCGACGGCACCGGCCGTGTGGGCACTGGGGAACGACATCGAGCCCTCGAGGAAGGCGGGAGTGTCCGGACGGGGGCGCTGGATCAGATACTTGAGCACGGTATTGGCGCAGGCGATGCCGACCCAGGCGGCGCTCAGATGGATCCATATCGCATGGCGGCGCGTGAGTGCCAGCCACACGAGCCAGGGCGCCACGAGTGCCGCTAGCCCCGTGCCATCGCCGAGCTGCGACAGCCACAGGCTGGCCTGGTGCAGAAGGTTCTCGGGCAGCAGGGTGTGGAGTCTGTCGGCGAGCGAGGCCGCGACGACGTCGATCTGCCAGGGCCCGGGGTGAGCGAGTGCCGCCAGACTCATCGCGGGCACGCTGATGACGGCAAAGACCAGCAGTGCCATCGAGGCCAGCGGGAACTCGCCTTCCGGGTCGGGGTGGCGCAGCTGCCACCACAGGCGACGGCCGGATGCCGAGCGACGCATGCGGCGCGCCAGCCAGTGATAGAGGCGGCCTTCGCGGCCCAGCTGGCGGCGCAGAAAGGAGAAGGCAAAGGCGCAGGCGATCAGGCCGCTGGCCAGGCCGATCAGCAGGCCGTTGGCGCCCGGTGGCAGCGTGAACAGCGATTGCCAGGTCTGGCCCAGCAGGTAGCCCGGCAACAGATAGGCGGGAGACCACGCCAGTGCCGAGAGACCATTGACCATGAAGAAGCGCGAGGCCGGCATGTCCAGCATGCCCGCGACCAGCGGGATGATCGGGCGTACCGGGCCGACGAAACGCCCGAAGGCGATCGACCAGCTGCCGTGACGATGGAAGAAGCGCTGACCGTGTTCGATCCATTCGGGGTGGCGCGAGAAGGGCCAGCGTTGCGGTAACTGATCCCGATGATGGACGCCGAGCCAGAAGCTCACGCCATCGCCGATCACGGCCCCCAGCGCACCGGAAAGCAGCACCAGTGGCAGGGAAAGCTCAAGGTGCCCCGCCAGCGAGGCGCCGGCCGTCAGCATGACCACGCCGGGGACCAGCAGTCCGACGATGGCGAGGGATTCGAGCAGGGAGGTGAAGCCGATGATGACAATCAGCGCCACGGGGTGCTCGCTCAGCGTGGCCATCAGGGAGGTGGGGTCCAGCCAGTGAGTCAGTGTGGCAAGGGTGTTGCTCATTCATTGAGGTCCATCAGGGTGAGTTGGGCGGCCAGCAGGCGTTGTTCGAGTTTCTGTACCGTGTCGCCCGCCTTGTAGTTGACGAGACGAGCGTGAGCGATGATCGAGCCGGTCTCGGGCTGTGTCGTCGCCGCCAGGGCGGCCGTCAGGCGTTCACGCATGATCAGAGCGCCGGCCTCGCCGGTATTGGGGAGCATCAGCCAGAACGTGGCCTTGTCACTGCGACACAGCAGATCGCCCTGACGCGAGATGCCCTGCATGACATCGCAGGCCGAGGAGAGACACTCGATGCGGCGGTCTTCCCCGAATTGCTCACCGAGCATCTCCAGCTGCGGCAGGTAGATGACCAGGATGCTCAACGGCTGCTCCAGCGCACTGGCGCGTGCGGCCTCGCTGGTCAGCCGCTGCTGGCCGGTGCGCGCATTGTAGGCATTGCACTCGACTTCCTCGCTGGCGGTCATGCGCATGACACCTGACTGCAGGTTGTTGATCACGAAGGGCTGGCTGGCGACCAGCAGCAGGCAGACATAGCGCAGTACCTCGCCGAAGTTGTCATCCGGCTGACCCAGCAGCCATAGCCACAGCGGGGCCAGTACCACGTTCAAGAGCATCGCCGGCGCCAATGGCAGCAGCAGCAGCGTCAGGATGCTCGGCAATCCCAGCCACAGCGACATTCCGATGTGCGCGCTGGGGGCCTCCAGCGCCAGCATCAGATAACCGCCGATCAGCGCCAGATAGGCGGGAAGCGGCTGCTCTTCATCCAGGAGGTGCAGAGCGGTCGCGATCCCCATCAGCAAGGTGGCCAGCACCGGTGTCAGGATGTGGGAGTAGTCCCCGACCAGATAACGCCAGAGCGCGTAGGTGGCCAGCACCAGGGTCGCCAGCAGCATGATCAGGGTCTTGCGATTGGCCAGCCGGCGGCGCTCTCTGGCGCGCGTGGCCGTCGTTGACGAGGACATCAGTCTTCAGCCTCCGCCTGGGGGGTGTCGGCGAGTGTCGCCTTTCGGGAGGGGAGCGCGGGCAGGTGAGTGATCGGCTCGCGCTCCTCGCTGAGGTTGGCGCTCGCCGCCTGCAGGTCGAGATGGTCGGCCTCGGTATCGTTCAGCGGCTGGACCCGCGCCCGCACTGGCATGGCAAGATGCTCCATGAGCTGCCGACGCCGCAGGTTGGCGGCGTGTTCGCTGCGTGCCACCAACAGCAACGCCAGGCAGCCGTCGTCAAGCTGATAGCGTGTCTCATGGGGCAGCGCCGCGCTGTCCAGCGTATTCAGCAGACGGCGACGCGTGAGGCGGGTGGGGGTGGCTGGCTCCAGCAGGATCAGCTCGATGTGGATGCCTTCACGATCTGCCCGGGAAATTTCCCGCGGCAGATCCCGGAGCAGCTGGTATTGTGACCAGATGGCACGATTCGCGTCACGGCGACCGCGCCGCTCCAGCTGACGCCAGACCTCCTGCTGACGCTGCCCGGCGATGGCGCCCAGCGCCATCAAGGTGGCCGTGATGCCGATGCCAAGGCTCAGCCAGTCACTGCCCAGCGGCGTGAGTGCCAGCCAGGTGGTGATCAGCCCGATGATGGCGCAGGCCGGCGCCAGCCACGAGGGGCGCGGATAGAGCAGCAGCACGGCAAACCCCCATAGCCACATCATGTGCTGCTCGGGTGCCAGCAGCACCAGCAGCGCCATGATCACCGCCACGCTGAGCATGGCCGTGGTCCGGAACCAGCCCAGCGTGAAGAGTTCGTGTGCCAGGGAGACCACCAGCAGCAAGGTGCCGCCGATGGCCAGCAGCAGTCCGGTGATGGTCAGGGCGAGGCTGATCTGGCGCGCCGCTTCCAGCAGCAACAGCACAGAGCCGAGCAGACAGATGAACTGACTGACCCGGACTTTGAACTTGATCTCCATGGTGACTTATATTGGCACCTTTCCCGTGGATGACATGAATCCGACCAGACTCCCCGGTCGGATGGGGCGCAGCGCATTGAGCCATGCCATGACAGGATGTGCGAGCGTGATGCCGCCTGCCTGTCCCGGCTCTGCCAGGCGCTGATACGGGCCAGCATACCCCAAACCATGATTTTCCGAAGTGTCGAGGTGATCCGGCGCTTTCGCTTCACCCCTCCCTCGGCTGATCCACAGGCGCCAGAGCGGGCGGAAGGCATTTTCCTACATCTTTCTACGAATGAGACAAGGCACATGAGCGAGCTGGGCAAGCACGACACCACGGACGTCGTGGCTTACATGAACGGTCTGGGCGGCGATGCCCGCGCAGCGAGCGTGGTGATGCGTCGTGTCGACAGCGGCCTCAAGAACCGGGCGCTGCAGATCATGGCACGACTGATCGACGAGCGCCGCGAGTCGCTGACCGCCGCCAATGCCGATGACCTGACGCGAGCGCGTGACAATGGCCTGTCGGAGGCGATGGTCGACCGCCTCGCCCTCACGCCGGCGCGTATCGACGCCATGATCGAGGGGCTCGAGCAGGTCGCGGCCCTGCCGGACCCGGTCGGTGAGATCGATGGCCTGAAATATCGTCCCAGCGGCATCCAGGTCGGTCACATGCGTGTGCCACTGGGCGTGATCGGCATCATCTTCGAATCACGGCCCAACGTCACCATCGAAGCCGCCAGCCTGTGCCTCAAGTCCGGCAATGCCTGCATCCTGCGTGGTGGTTCCGAAGCGGCGTCCAGCAACCGTGCGCTGGGTGAGATCATCCGCGAGGCGCTGGTGGCGGCCGGGCTGCCGGCGACGGCGGTGCAGGTGGTGGCCACCACGGACCGTGCCGCGGTGGGCCGTCTGATCGCGATGCCCGAGTACGTCGATGTCATCATCCCGCGTGGGGGCAAGAGTCTGGTCGAGCGCATCACCAATGAGGCGCGCGTGCCGGTCATCAAGCATCTCGACGGTATCTGCCACGTCTATATCGACGCCACGGCAGATCTCGACATGGCGGTGAGCATCGCCGAGAACGCCAAGACGCACCGTTACGGTACCTGCAACACCATGGAGACCCTGCTGGTGGATGCGGCTGTCGCGGCCGAGGTGCTGCCGCGCATCGCCGAGCGTCTGGCGGTCCATGAGGTCGAGATTCGTGGCTGTGAACGCACCTGTGACATCCTGTCCGAGGCCATGGCCGCCACGGATCAGGACTGGGATACCGAGTATCTGGCACCGATTCTGGCGATTCGGGTCGTCGAGGGCGTGGAAGCGGCGATGGCGCATATCGAGCGTCACAGCTCCGGACATACCGAAGCCATCATCACCGACAACTATGCGCTGGCGCGCCGGTTCATGGCCGAAGTGGATTCCAGCTCCGTGATGGTCAATGCCTCCACCCGCTTTGCCGATGGCTTCGAATACGGATTGGGTGCCGAGATCGGCATTTCCACCGACAAGCTGCACGCTCGCGGGCCCGTGGGGCTGGAAGGGCTCACCACACGCAAGTATGTCGTGTTCGGCGATGGGCAGATTCGTCAGTGAGATCTCCAGACCCTTCCTCGGTCAGCGCATCGCCACGGGCGCTGGACGATAGCCAGCGCCCGCTGAATGTCGACGGCGACGCCGCGCAGCGCGAACCCGCCGCACAGCCGGGTGGGGAGGCCTGCGACACTCTGCCTGACGAGAAGCCACAGCCCGGTTTCGAGGGCTGTCTCGGGCCGGTCCCCCGGGTGGCGATGCTCGGGGGCACCTTCGACCCGGTACACCACGGGCACCTTCGCAGCGCCATCGAACTGCGTGAGGCGCTGGGCCTGGATCATGTGTTGATGATTCCCTGCCATCAGCCGCCACATCGTGCCGCACCCGGGGTGAGCAGCGAGGAGCGTCTGGCCATGCTGGAGGCTGCGATTGCCGGTGAGCCGGGGCTCAAGGCGGATGCCCGCGAGCTTTTCCGGGATGGGCCGTCCTACAGTGCCGACACCCTGGCGAGCCTGCGCGGCGAATATGGCCCTCAGGCGCGGCTGGTGATGGCCATCGGCCATGATGCCTTTCTCAAGCTTGGCGAATGGCATGCCGCCGAGCGACTGTTCGATGATGCCCATGTCGTGGTGATCGAGCGCCCTGATCATGATGCTCCTCTGCCAGAGGCGTTGAAGGCCTTGATCGAGGGGCGGGAAGTGCAGACGGTGGCCGAGCTGATGGCGCGTCCCGGCGGCCTGTTGCTGCGGTTGTCATTGCCGACCCGCATGGCGATCAGCGCGACCTTCGTGCGCGAGCGGCTCGCGCTGGGGGATAGCGTGCGCTACCTGCTGCCCGAGACGGTCATCCGCCATATCGAGGCCCGGTCGCTTTACTGCCCGCCCTGTGAGTGAGGGTTCGTGACGCGTAGATTGACGATGCCCATAGGCGAGCGCATCACCAACGGGTAGAATGCGCCCCCTGCCGAACAAACTTCCGAGGAATCATGCAGACCGAAGCTCTTAAAAACCTGGTGATCGACGCCCTTGACGACCTCAAGGCCCAGGAAATCAGCGAGATCGATGTCTCCAAGCTGACCAGCGTCACCGATGTCATGGTGATCGCGACGGGGACTTCCAGCCGTCATATCGCCGCTCTGGCCAACAATGTGCAGGTCACGGTGAAAGAAGCCGGCGTCAAGCCGCTGGGTTGCGAAGGCGACAACGGTTCCGACTGGGTGTTGCTGGATCTGGGCGATGTCGTCGTCCACGTCATGCTGGCCGAAACCCGTGCCCTGTATGACCTCGAGCGCCTGTGGAGCGATCTGCCCCGCGAGACGAGCGAAGAGTTCGAACAGCGCAGCTGATTCCGCTCTTGCCTGCCTCAAGAGGCGGAGTGATGCGGCACGGCGGTGCCACCGGCGCCGGTTGCGGCCAGCATGCTGACAGGGCGGGCCCGTGGTGGTTGGACGGAAGGAGAGGGTCAGCGGGCATGCCCGTTGGCCACTGACGACACGGGACAGGACATGAAGATCCGAGTACTGGCGGTCGGGCAGAAGATGCCTGACTGGGTGGAGAAGGGTAGCCGGGAATATCTCAAGCGCATGCCAAGAGACTTTTCCCTCGAATTCATCGAACTGGCGCCCGGAAACCGTGGCAAGAACGCGGACATTGCCCGTGCCATGGCCAGTGAAGGTGATCGGATGCTCGAAAAACTCAAGGGAAATGAACATGTTGTCGCCCTTGATGTCCTAGGGAAGTCGTGGAGCACGGAGCAGCTGGCTCAGCACGCCGATGACTGGCGCCTGGGCGGTCGCGATGTGGCCATCCTGATCGGCGGTCCTGACGGGCTCGATCCACGCCTGCTGGCCCGCGCGGATCAGCGCTGGTCGCTCTCCGCGCTGACCCTGCCGCACCCGCTGGTGCGCATCGTATTGGCGGAGCAGCTCTACCGCGCCTGGACACTGCTGGTCGGGCATCCTTATCACCGTTAAGCGCCTGCCGCTTGCGACAAGACACGAGTTGCGAGACCCGCCATGCGCCAACGCCGGGCGACGATCAAGAATCCCCAACAGGAAGTGCGGATCTTTCGCCTTCGCAGTATCGTGGCCGCCGGCCTGGTGCTGGTGCTGGCCGGTTGCCTGCTGGCACGGCTGGTCTTTCTTCAGGTCGTGGAACACGATATCTATACCACGCGCTCGGACAAGAACCGTGTGCGTGTCGAACCCCTGCCGCCGACGCGCGGCCTGATCTATGACCGCAACGGTCGCCTGCTTGCCGAGAATCGTCCCAATTACAACCTGACCATCGTGCGCGAACGCGCCGGTGATCTGGAGACGACGCTTGAGCGTCTGGTCGAGATTCTCGATCTCCCCCCTGATGAAATCGAAGACTTCAAGGAACGCTCGCGTCAGCGACAGCGCCCCTATCAGCCAGCCCTGTTGATGAGTGAGCTGAGCCAAGAGCAGATCGCGCGTCTGGCGGTCAATCGCTATCGCCTGCCAGGTGTCGAGGTCGAGGCCCAGCTGCTGCGTTACTACCCGGATGCCAAGCCGCTCTCGCATACGCTGGGCTATGTCGGGCGCATCAATCAGGCGGAGCTCAAGACCCTCGACAAGGGCAACTATTCGGGAACGCACTTCATCGGCAAGACCGGGATCGAGCGCTTCTATGAAGAGGCGCTGCATGGTCAGGCCGGGCTGCGCAAGGTGGAAACCAATGCGCGCGGCCGCGTGCTGCGTGAGCTGTCGCGTATCGACCCGCAGCCCGGCAAGGACTTGACGCTGACCATCGACCGTGGCCTGCAGGATCTGGCCTATCGACTGCTCAAGGGGCGCCGTGGGGCGATCGTGGCCATCGAGCCGGAGAGCGGCGAGATCCTCGCCATGGCCTCGGTGCCGGGCTTTGATTCCAACGAGTTCGTCACCGGCATCAGCGTCAAGAGTTACCGTGCGTTGCAGTCCGACATCGACCTGCCGCTGTTCAATCGGGCGATACGGGGACAGTATCCGCCTGCCTCGACGGTCAAGCCCTTCATGTCGCTGGCGGGGCTGGACAATGGTGTCATCACGCCGCAGACCACCTTCTTCGACCCGGGGTATTTCCAGCTGCCCAATGACAGCCACAAGTATCGCAACTGGCTGCGCTGGGGGCATGGACGGGTCAACATGCGGCGCGGTATCGCCGTCTCCAATGACACCTACTTCTACAATGTCGCCTATCGACTGGGCATCGATCGCATCAGCGAGTACATGCACAAGTTCGGGTTCGGTGAGCAGACCGCGCTGGACGTGCAGGGTGCCTTGCCGGGGTTGATGCCGTCCAAGGAATGGAAGCGCAATCGCTACGACAAGCCCTGGTATCCCGGCGAGACCATCTCCATCGGGATCGGCCAGGGCTACTGGTTGACGACGCCCCTGCAGCTCGCCTCCGCCGAGGCGGTGCTGGCCAATCGTGGCCGGCATGTGACGCCTCATCTGGCCAAGCGCATCGGCGATGAGACGGTGCTGTTGCCGCGCAGCGAAGAGAAGCCTGACGTGGTGGTTGAGAATCCGGCCTGGTGGGACGAGGTCATCGGCGCGCTTGAGGACGTGGTCAATGGCCGCGAGGGCACGGCGCGCAAGTACGTCGGTCCCGGGCTCAAGTATCGCATGGCCGGCAAGTCCGGTACGGCGCAGGTCTTCACCCTGGGGCAGGACCAGAAGTACAACGGTCACGAGCTGGCGGAACGTCTGCGCGACCATGCCCTGTTTGCGGCGTTCGCGCCGGTCGAGAATCCCGAGATCGCCGTGTCCGTGGTGGTGGAGAACGGTCAGGGCGGAAGCTCGGTGGCCGGCCCCATGGCACGTGCCATCACGGATTACTGGTTGTTGCCGCGCATTGATCCTGTCGCCCGTGATGCCGCCCTGACGCTGGCGGCGGCCCTGGAAGAGACGGCGGCGCAGGCCGAGCAGAGCGAAACCCCTGCAGGAGTCAATGATGCCGACTGATTATCAGCGCTCGATGCGCAGCGTGGGAGGCGAGCTCAATCGCCGGCGTCGCACCAGTCTGTGGGAGCGGATCCATCTGGACCCCTGGCTGCTGCTGTTGCTGCTGATCGTGCTGGGGTGCGGTCTGATCGTGCTCTACAGCGCCAGCGGTCAGGATATCGATTTCACGCTGCGCCAGGCGTCACGTCAGGCGTTGGCGCTGGGGGTCATGATCGGCCTGGCGCAGCTCTCTCCGAGCACGCTGTACCGCTGGGCACCTGTCGCCTACGGCGGCGGTTTCCTGATGCTGGTGGCGGTGGAGGTACTGGGGGATGTCGGCATGGGGGCCCAGCGCTGGCTGGTGATTCCCGGCGTCGTGCGCTTCCAGCCGTCGGAGCTCATGAAGCTGGCGATGCCGATGATGGTCGCCTGCTGGCTGGGGCAGCGGCCGCTGCCGCCACGCTGGCGCGATCTGGTCATCTGTGGGGTGATCATCGTCACGCCGGTGCTGCTGATCGCCCGGCAGCCGGATCTGGGAACCTCGCTGCTGGTCGCGGCGGCCGGGGTCTTCGTCATCCTGCTGGCGGGACTCTCCTGGAAACTGATCGCCTTCTTCGGGGCGTTGATCGCCTCGGCGCTGCCGCTTCTGTGGATGGTGATGCATGACTATCAACGCCGGCGTGTGCTGACCTTCCTGAATCCGGAGTCCGACCCGCTGGGAGCCGGCTGGAACATCATCCAGTCCAAGACCGCCATCGGCTCCGGAGGCTTGCTGGGCAAGGGCTATACCCTGGGGACCCAATCGCAGCTGGAATTTCTGCCTGAGCGGCATACCGACTTCATCGTCGCGGTGATCGGGGAGGAACTCGGGCTGCTGGGCATGAGTTTCTTCCTCGCCCTCTACGTGTTGATCGTGCTGCGCGGGCTGGTGATGGCCAACCATGGTCAGGACAGCTTCGCGCGCCTGACAGGGGGAGCCATCATCCTGACCTTCTTCGTCTATGTGTTCGTCAACATCGGCATGGTGTCAGGCATTCTCCCGGTGGTGGGCGTTCCGCTGCCGCTGGTCAGTTATGGTGGGACCTCCAGCGTGACCTTGCTGGCGGGCTTCGGTATTCTCATGAGCATTCATACCCACCGGCGCCTGCTGTCGCGTTGACGCGGCCTTTGCAGCTACCGGATGGCAAGGACATTCGCGGGCCGACGCCCGCAGACAGGCAAGGAGAGAGTCGATGACGGTGATTAACGCACGTGGGCGGCGTCTGAAGCACTGGGGCGCAGCCCTGATGATCGCGCCGTTGCTGGGCATGTCAGGGGCGGCCATGGCGGCGCCGGATGGCTTTGCTCCCGCAACTCACCCGGAGACGGCCAAGCTGGTGGATGAGCTGGTGGCCAAGGGGCTGGATCGCGCTCGCGTGACCGAGCTGATGAATCAGGCCGATTACAGCCAGAAAGTGCTGGATGCCATGTCGCGCCCGGCGGAAGGGCACCTGCGCTGGGACCAGTACCGCGCCATCTTCATGAAGGAATCTCGCATCGAGGCCGGCGTGAAGTTCATCGCCGAGCATCGCGAGACCTTCGATCGCGCCCAGGCCGAATATGGCGTGCCGCCGGAAGTCATCGCCGCCATCATTGGCGTCGAGACCTTCTTCGGCAAGCACACCGGCACCCACCGCGTGATCGACTCACTCTCCACGCTGGCCTTCGATCATCCGCGTCGTGGCAAGTTCTTCCGTGGTGAGCTGTCCGCCTTCCTGCAGCTGACGTTGGAGCAGGGCATCGACCCGCTCTCCATCAAGGGATCCTATGCCGGTGCGATGGGCTACCCACAGTTCATCCCTACCAGCTATCAGGCCTATGCCGTCGATTTCGATGGCGATGGCGTGCGGGACCTGTGGCACAACCCCGTCGATGCCATCGGCAGTGTCGGCAACTATTTCGCCCGTCACGGCTGGAAGGCCGGTGCACCGGTCGTCAGCGCAGCCGATGGCCCCGGTACTCCGCCGTCTTCCGTCACCTTCAACAAGACCAAGAAACCCTACATGAGCGTCTCGGCACTTGAGGCGGCAGGGGTCGAGGTCGCGGGTGGCGTGGCAGGCAATACCCAGATCATCCCGCTGGCGCTGGACCTCAAGCAGGGGTATCGCTACGCCGTGGGCTATGACAACTTCTACGTCATCACTCGCTACAACCACAGCCATCTGTATGCGATGGCCGTGAATGAGCTGTCCCAGGCGATCAAGCGCCGTCTCGAGGATGGGGGTGCCGGATGAGCTGGTCACGCGCGCTGCCGTTGACGTTGGCGCTTGCCCTGCTGGCCGGTTGTGCCAGCAGTGGTGGCACCACGGTCAGCGACGGTGCTTCGCCGAGCACGGGCAAGAAGGCGGGCAAGAATGGGCGTTACGAGATGGATTCGGATGCCTATCCCGACGACGCGCCGGACGTCTCCGCGGTGCCGGATGCCGTGCCGAAGCCCGAGCCCTATACGCGCAGCGGCAACCGCAGCGAGTATGAGGTGTGGGGCAAGACCTATCATGTGATGGATGACCCGCGCGGCTACGTGGCGGAAGGTACCGCCTCCTGGTATGGCAAGAAGTTCCATGGCTACGCCACCGCCAGCGGCGAGATCTATGACATGTACACCATGACGGCGGCCCACAAGTCGCTGCCGCTGCCGACCTACGCGCGAATCACCAATCTGGACAACGGCAAGCAGGTCATCGTCAAGGTCAACGATCGTGGGCCCTTCCATGATGATCGCCTGATTGACCTGTCCTACAGTGCGGCGTGGCGTCTCGACATGCTTGGCCATGGTACCGGTCATGTGCGCGTCGAGACGCTGGACGCCAGCACCTGGCGGCCGGGGCCGAGCCCGACCCAGGGCACGGTCGAGTCCGAGCGTCTGCTGGCCCGCAGTCAGGCGGTGCGTCGCGAGCAGGGCATCGCAGGGCTTGAGGAAATGGGCGCAACCGGCGATTCCGTGGCGGCGAAGACGTCCAGCACGAGCGTTGCCGCCAAGCCCGTGGTAGCCTCTGCGGCGCGCGCGACCGACACCACGGCCAGCGGCGCTGATGCCAGCTTCCTGCAGGTGGCGGCGGTCAGTGACCTGCAAACGGCAGACCGCATCAGCAAGCGCGTCAGCGCGGCGCTTGATCGCCCGGTCCGAGTGCTGGGCAGTGGCAATCTTTACAAGGTGCAGGTGGGCCCGCTTGAAGAAAGCGTGCGTATCGAGTCGCTCAAGTCCGCGATCGCCGATGCCGGCTTCTCCGGCGCCTTCAGCGTACAGGCACCGCGCTAGCGGTGGTGATCTGGCGCATCCATCATGCATCCCACGAGGGTGCAACATGGCCGGGGCTTGTGCCCCGGCTAACGCATGAGTGTCAAAGAGATTTCAACATGTCCCTGAAAGCCAGACTTCTTCCATTGCGGCGCCGTCTTGCCGGGCTGATGGCGGCCAGCGGTATCGCGCTGCTGACCAGCGTCACCTCCACGCCGGCCCGGGCCATCGAGGCCGACACCCTGATTCCGGCGGCGCCGCAACTGGCCGCGTCCTCCTGGATTCTGATGGATGCCAATTCCGGTCGCATCCTGGTCGAGCACAATGCCGACAAGCGTCTGCCGCCGGCAAGTCTGACCAAGATGATGACGGCCTATCTGGTCGAGAATGAAATCGATGACGGCAAGCTGACGCCGGACGAGAACGTGCGTATCAGCGTCAACGCCTGGAAGACCGGCGGCTCGCGCATGTTCATCCGCGAGGGCACCAGTGTCTCGGTCGATGATCTGCTGCACGGCGTGATCATCCAGTCAGGCAATGACGCCAGCGTCGCGCTTGCCGAGCACATCGGCGGCAGCGAGGGCTCCTTCGCCGACCTGATGAACCAGCACGCCAAGCGTCTGGGCATGAACAATACCCATTACATGAACGCCACCGGTCTGCCGCACGCGGAGCACTACTCCACGGCACATGATCTCGCGATTCTGGCGCGCCACATCATCCGCGACTATCCGGATCACTATCAGATCTATTCCCAGAAGTACTTCACCTGGAATGGCATCAAGCAGCCCAATCGCAACAAGCTGCTGTGGCGTGACAAGGACGTCGACGGCCTGAAGACCGGTCATACCGATGAAGCGGGTTACTGCCTGGTGGCGTCTGCCAAGAAGGAAGACACACGTCTGATCAGCGTGGTGATGGGCACCAGCTCCGAAGAGGCGCGTGCCCAGGAATCCCAGAAGCTCCTGACCTACGGCTTCCGCTACTTCGAGAGCAAGAAGCTCTATGACAAGGGTGCCGTGCTCAATCAGGCCCGTGTCTGGGGCGGCGAGAAGGATCAGGTGCGTCTTGGCATGGCCAAGGAAGTCTATCTGACCCTGCCGAGTGGCCAGGCCGACAAGCTGACCGCCCGTCTTGATCTGAAGGACACCATCAAGGCACCGGTGCAGGTCGGCGAGCAGTACGGCACCCTGCAGATCAAGCTCGAGGACAAGGTGCTGGCGGAAGAGCCGCTGGTTGCCCTGGAATCAGTCGAGCAGGGCGGTCTCTTCAAGCGTCTGTGGGACGCCCTGATGCTGTTCTTCCACGGCCTGTTCAACTGAGGCTGGTGCCGTCCGCCCTGGCCAGCGAGCAAGGTGATGCGACGGTGCCCGCCACGCGCCCCTGAAACCCGGGGATGCGTCTTTCACGAAGGGCGATCCGGCTGACGGATCGCCCTTTGTTGAGTAGAATGGTCGGAAATAGAATCACTGGAAGGGCTTTCCCATGGCCAACACGCCAAAAGCGGGTGAGAAGACACCCCCCAAGATCGAATTCCCCTGCGATTTCTCCCTCAAGATCGTCGGCAATGCCGCCGAAGATCTCGTCGAAGTGGTCTGCAATGTCCTGGAAGTGCATGCGCCCGGCTTCGACGCCACGGCCATCACCTGGCAGGACAGCAAGAATGGCAACTATCGCAGCATCCGCGTGGTGATCCGAGCCACCGGAACCGACCAGCTGGATGCCTTGCACCGTGACCTCAAGGCCACCGGTCGCATCCACATGGTATTGTGACGTTCGCGTGAGACGAGCGACTTCACTGGCTTGCGCCATGAGCACAGGAGCGCATGCATGAACACGATTCACGTCCACCACCTCGGCGTGCTGCCGTATGAGGAAGTGTGGTCGGCGATGCGTGACTTCACCGATACCCGCTCGCCGGAGGCCCCGGATGAGCTGTGGGTAGTGGAGCACGCCCCCGTCTTTACCCAGGGACAGGCTGGCAAGCCGGAACATCTGCTGATGCCGGGTGATATCCCGGTGGTGCAGACCGACCGGGGTGGCCAGGTGACCTATCACGGCCCCGGCCAGCTGGTGCTCTACCCGTTGCTCAACGTCAAGCGTGGCGGCATCGGTGTTCGCCAGCTGGTGACTGCGCTGGAAGAGACGGTGGTGGCGGCGTTGGCCGAGCACGGCATCGAGGCGTATCCACGCCCCGATGCCCCGGGGGTCTACGTGAAGAAATCGGCGCAGCGCATGGATGATCCGCGCCGCTCGATGGAAGAGGCCAAGATTGCCTCGCTGGGGTTGCGCATCCGACGTGGATGCAGTTTCCATGGCGTGGCGATCAATCTGGACATGGACCTTGCGCCTTTCGGGCGCATCAATCCCTGCGGCTATGCCGGCATGGCGATGACCCAGCTACGCGACCTGACGCGCGAGCCGGTGGATCTTGCCGCTGAGCGTGACCGCCTGGTGCGTTGTCTGGGCGCAAGCCTAGGGGACGTGACCCTGACTCCGGTGAGCGGGCTGCCCGCGGCACTGGCTGACATTTCTCGAACAGCAGGACAGAACTGATGACCGAGACCACCGCTACCCCGAAGCCCGCTCCCTCCGCTGCTCCTGCTCGCAAGGAGCGTGGCGTGAAGCTGCGTGGCGCCGAGAAGGTCGCTCGCATTCCGGTCAAGGTGATTCCCACCGAGACCTTGCCGAAGAAGCCGGACTGGCTGCGCGTGCGCATGCCTGCCTCCCCTGAGGTGAGCCGCATCAAGCAGACCCTGCGCAAGCACGGCCTGCACACGGTGTGTGAAGAAGCCTCCTGCCCGAACCTGGGCGAGTGCTTCAGCGGCGGCACCGCGACCTTCATGATCATGGGCGATATCTGTACCCGTCGCTGCCCGTTCTGTGACGTGGCCCACGGTCGTCCCAATGCGCTGAATGCCGACGAGCCGCGCGAGCTGGCCGAAGCCATCGCCGAGATGCGCCTGAATTACGTCGTCGTGACCTCCGTTGACCGTGATGACCTGCGTGACGGTGGCTCCAACCACATTGCCGAGTGCATCCGCGAGATCCGCGAGAAGTGTGAAGGTACCGAGATCGAAGTGCTGGTACCGGACTTCCGTGGCCGCATGCAGGTCGCGCTGGACGTGCTCGAGCAGACACCGCCGGATGTCTTCAACCACAATCTGGAGACCGTGCCGAGCCTGTACCGCCGCGTGCGTCCGGGTGCCGACTATCAGTGGTCGCTGGATCTGCTCAAGGGCTACAAGGAGCGCCGCCCGGAAGTGAAGACCAAGTCCGGTCTGATGCTGGGGGTGGGCGAGACTGACGAGCAGGTGCTCGAGGTCATGCAGGACCTGCGCAATCACGGCGTCGACATGCTGACCCTCGGGCAGTACATGCAGCCGTCACGCAGCCACCTGCCGATCGATCGTTGGGTCCACCCGGATACCTTCGACTGGCTCGGTCAGAAGGCGCGCGAGATGGGCTTCTCGCATGTCGCCTCCGGTCCGCTGGTGCGCTCTTCCTATCACGCCGACAAGCAGGCGCATGGTGTGGAAGTGAAATAAGCCGGACTGGCCCGAAAAAAACCGCCGCGGAGATCATCTCCGCGGCGGTTTTTTTGGTTCATGAGCACAGGGGCGTGTGGTGGAGCGTCACTGCTCCGTGGCCAGCGGCAGGCAGGCGACGCTGTGCCCGGGAATCGGCTCCATCGGCGCGCTGAAGTGTGCGTTGAGCTCCGGCAGCAGCTCGCGCACGAAACGCAGGAACAGCTCGGTGACCGGCGTGGGGTAGCGATCCTTGGGATAGACCGTGCACCAGGAGCGTCTGAGCGGGAAGCCCGGCAGGGACGGCGAGGCCAGCAGGCCGGAGGCCAGCTCCAGCTGGACGGCCAGCCGCGGCAGGATCGCCACGCCCAGATGCGCCATCACGCCCTGCTTGATTGCCTCGTTGGAGCCCAGCTCCAGCGTATGGCGCAGCGAGACGCGCTCGCGGGCGGCGAATTCCTCGAAGGCGGTACGCGTGCCGGAGCCAGGCTCGCGCATCAGCATGTAGTACTGGGCGAGATCCTCCAGCGTGACGCCCTTGACGTCCAGCAGCGGGTGGCCGGGCCAGACGATGGGGATCAGCTCGTTGTCCAGGATCGGCATGAAGGCCAGGTTGGCGTCATCGGGCACCATGCCCATGATCACCAGGTCATCGCGTCGCTCGGCGAGGCGTTCCAGTGCCTGGCCGCGATTGCAGACGCGCAGGCGCACCGAGACTTCCGGGTAGCGGGCACGAAAGCGCGCCAGAATGTGCGGCACCACATACTGGGCCGTGGACACGGCCGCCAGATTCAGCTCGCCACGGATGGTGCCGGCGATTTCCGACAGCTCCATCTGCAGGCTCGAGACTTCCCCGAAGATCGACTGTACCGAGCTTGCCAGCGCATCCGCCGCCGGCAGGATATGCAGCGTCTTGCCGGCATATTTGAACAGCGATTGCTCGAGCGCCTGCTCCAATTGGCGAATCTGGGCACTGACGGCGGGCTGTGTCAGTCCGAGTTGCTCAGCCGCACGCGAGTAGGACTGCTGGCGATGGACGGCCTGAAATACCTGTAACTGTCTGAAAGTTAATCGGTTTAGCAGATTTGGACGCGACATGACACACCCAGTCATAAGGTTTTACTTATAGATTGGCAAAAAAATATCAACTTTTCTATTGGTCTCTCGCTGGGTAGCGTGGAAAGCCTGAGAACATGACTGCCCTCGCAAGCCTCCAGGGTTGCAGGAGAGTCAGACGCAAGCCGTCAACAACAAGATCACCGCGTTCCGTCAGGGAGAGTCACCATGTTCCGCAAGTTGCTGATCGCCAACCGAGGGGAAATCGCAGTGCGCATTGTACGCGCCTGTGCCGAGATGGACATCCGCTCTGTCGCGGTCTACACCGAAGCCGATCGTTTCTCGCTTCACGTCAAGCGTGCCGATGAAGCGCATTTCATCGGCGAAGATCCGCTGGCCGGCTACCTGGACCCCCGTCGCCTGGTGGATCTGGCCCGCGAGACAGGCTGTGATGCCATTCATCCGGGCTATGGTTTCCTTTCCGAGAATGCTGAGTTCGCGAGAATCTGCGAAGCGGCGGGCATTGCCTTCGTGGGCCCGTCCAGTGATGTCATCGCGCGCATGGGAGACAAGACCGAAGCCCGCGCCGCCATGAAAGCGGCTGGCGTGCCGGTCACGCCGGGCTCGAAGGGCAATCTGGCCGATGTCGAGGAAGCCTTGAGCGTGGCGGAGCAGGTGGGGTATCCGGTGATGCTCAAGGCTACCTCAGGTGGTGGGGGGCGGGGTATCCGGCGTTGTGATGATGCCCAGCAGCTCAAGCAGGCCTGGGGTCGCGTGATCTCGGAGGCTACCAAGGCCTTCGGCAGTGCGGATGTCTTCCTGGAGCGCTGCGTGGTCGACCCGCATCACATCGAGGTCCAGATTCTGGCCGACAGTCACGACAACGTGATCCATCTGTTCGAGCGTGACTGCTCCATCCAGCGCCGCAACCAGAAGCTGATCGAGATTGCCCCCAGCCCTCAGCTGACGCCGGAGCAGCGCTCCTACGTCGGGGAGATGGCGGTGCGCGCCGCGCGGGCCGTGGGCTATCGCAATGCCGGTACCGTGGAGTTCCTGGTCAAGGGCAACGAGATCTACTTCATGGAGATGAACACCCGCGTCCAGGTGGAGCACACCATCAGCGAGACGATCACCGGCGTGGACATCGTGCGCGAGCAGATCCGCATCGCCTGGGGCCACAAGCTGGCCTTCCGTCAAGAAGACATCCGCCATCATGGCTATGCCATCCAGTTCCGCATCAATGCCGAGGACCCCAAGAACGATTTCCTGCCCAGCTTCGGGCGCATCACGCGTTACTACGCCCCCGGCGGGCCTGGCGTGCGAACCGATACCGCGATCTATACCGGCTACACCATCCCGCCGTATTTCGATTCCATGTGCCTGAAGCTCATCGTGTGGGGGCTGACATGGGAAGAGGTCATCAATCGCGGGTCACGCGCCCTCAATGACATGCGCCTGCAGGGGGTCAAGACCACCGCGCCTTACTATCAGGAAATCCTCAAGCATCCGGACTTCCGCAACGCGCGCTTCGATACCGGTTTCGTGGCGGCGCATCCGGAGCTGACCCAGTACTCGGTCAAGCGCCTGCCGGAACAGACGGCACTGGCGATCGCGGCGGCGATCGCGGCGCACGCCGGTCTCTGAGTCCACCCCTGACATGCCGTTCGAGTCCTTCCCCCGACTCCTCAACCAACAATGACAAGGACACCTGACATGACTGCTGCTACCTCCACTCCCCATGCCGCGAGCGACTCTGCGGCTGATGCCGTCAAGGTCACCGAAGTCGTCCTGCGTGATGGCCACCAGTCATTGATCGCCACGCGCATGCGCACCGAGGATATGCTGCCCATCGCGGCACGTCTCGATCAGGCCGGCTTCTACAGCCTCGAGGTCTGGGGCGGTGCGACCTTCGATGCCTGTGTGCGCTTTCTGAAGGAAGACCCCTGGGCGCGTCTGAAGTCGCTCAAGGAAGCCATGCCCAACACGCCGCTGCAGATGCTGCTGCGCGGTCAGAACCTGCTCGGCTATCGTCATTATGCCGATGACGTGGTGGAGGCCTTCGTCGAGCGTGCCGCGGCCGGCGGCATCGATATCTTCCGCGTGTTCGATGCCCTGAATGACCTGCGCAACATGGAAACCGCCATGCGCGCGGTCAAGAAGGCCGGCAAGCACGCCCAGGGCACCATCTGCTACACCGTGAGCCCGGTGCATACGCTGGAGATGTATGTCGAGCAGGCACGCAAGCTGGTCGAGATGGGCGCCGATTCCATCGCGATCAAGGACATGGCCGGGCTGCTGACCCCGTATGCCACCTTCGACCTGGTCAGTGCGCTGGTCGAGGCTGTCGAAGTGCCGATCCACCTGCACAGCCATGCCACGGCAGGCCTGGCACCGCAGTGTCAGATCAAGGCTGTCGAGGCGGGCTGCCGCCACATCGATACCTGCATCTCGGCCTTCGCCGGTGGCACCAGCCACCCGGCCACCGAATCCTTCGTCGCCTCGCTGCGTGACACTCGCTGGGACACCGGACTGGAACTGGAGTCGCTGCGTGAGATCGGCGACTACTTCAGTGAGGTGCGCCGCAAGTATTCGGCCTTCGAGAGCGAATTCACCCGTGAGGATGTCTCGGTCCAGATCAGCCAGATTCCCGGCGGCATGATGTCCAACCTGGCCAGTCAGTTGAAGGAGCAGAATGCGCTGGAGCGCATTCGTGAGGTGTTCGCCGAGATTCCGCGTGTGCGTGCCGATCTGGGCTATCCGCCGCTGGTCACCCCGACCTCACAGATCGTCGGTACCCAGGCGGTGCTCAACGTGCTGACCGGTGAGCGCTACAAGAGCATCACCAATGAAGTGAAGCGCTATCTGCAGGGCGGCTATGGCCAGGCGCCGGCGCCGGTCAACGAAGAGGTTCGCTCGCGTGCCATCGGCAACGCACCGGTGGAGGTCGGGCGTCCGGCAGACCTGCTGAGCCCGGAAATGGCGCGTCTCACCGAGGAGCTGGGCGAGCTGGCCGAGTCCCCTGAGGATGTCTTGACCTTCGCCATGTTCCCGGAGCTGGGGCGTGACTTTCTCAGCGAGCGCCGCGCCGGCACCCTCACGCCGGAAATCATCCCACAGGGCGAGGCGGAGCGTCCGGTGTCTTCCGGCGTGCCGACCGAATTCGTCATCGACGTTCACGGCGAGTCCTATGCGGTGCAGATCACCGGCGTCGGCGGTGCCAAGGGCAGCAAGCGTCACGTCTATCTGACTCTGGATGGCATGCCGGAAGAGGTGGTGTTCGAAGCCAAGGACGATTACGTGGCAGGTGGCCAGAGCGGCGGGCGCGCGAGTGCGTCTGCGCCGGGGCACGTCACCACGGCGATGCCGGGCAATATCGTCGAGGTGCTGGTGGCGGTGGGTGACAGCGTCACGGCAGGCCAGTCGGTGCTGATCAGCGAGGCAATGAAGATGGAGACCGAGATCACGGCGCGCGTCGACGGTACCGTCAAGGCCATCCACGTGGCTCGCGGTGATCGCGTCACGCCGGGGGAAGTACTGATCGAAATCGAGTGATGCCGCGGCCGGCGAGGTTGCAAAACCCGCTCGCCGTCTCCATCTGACTGCTATTCGATCACCAGGGACGGCCGGGCATCGTGGATGTCCTGCCGTCCTTTCCTGTGGAAGGACCATCATGGCAACACATTTCGAGCAGGTTCCCGGCCTGAGTGAGCAGATTGATCCGGCTACCCGAGGCTATGTCTTCAACCAGACCATGCTGCGCATCAAGGATCCGACACGTAGCCTGGACTTCTATACCCGTGTGCTCGGCATGCGCCTGGTGCGCAAGCTCGACTTCCCGGAAATGCAGTTCAGCCTCTATTTCCTCGCCTATCTGGACGACGACCAGGCCAGCGACGTGCCGAGTGATGATCTCAAGCGCACCACTTACACCTTCGGGCGTGAGGCGATGCTGGAGCTGACGCACAACTGGGGGACCGAGGACGACCCGGACTTCGCCTATCATGATGGCAACGCCCAGCCTCAGGGCTTCGGCCACATCGGGGTCAGCGTGCCAGACGTCTACGCCGCCAGCGAGCGTTTCGAATCGCTGGGTGTCGAGTTCGTCAAGCGCCCCGATGATGGCAAGATGAAGGGTCTGGCCTTCGTGAAGGATCCCGACGGCTACTGGATCGAGATCCTGCGTGCCGATACCTTCGAGCGTCAGGCCAACGGCCAAGCCTGAGGCAGGCCTCCGATGTAACAGAACCGCCACCACCGGCATGCCCGGGGTGGCGGTTCTTTCGTTGATACGAAACCCCGCGTTGCAGGGGTGTCAGTGGCATCCGGTTGCTGCAATGATGAGGTCTGACTGAGACGCTCAAGGTTCGAGATTGAGGGACCTTGAGATTGAGGGATCTTGAGATTGAGGGACCTTGAGATTGAGGGACCTTGAGATTGAGGGACCTTGAAATCGATGGCCCATGACGAAAGGGGAGACAGCCATGTCGGAGAATGCACAGCAGTTGAGCGGCAAGGTGGCGGTGGTGACCGGAGCCTCGCGCGGCATCGGCGCAGGCATCGCTCAGCGTCTGGCGGCGGACGGCGCCCGGGTGGTGGTCAATTACCGCAGTGATGTCGATGGGGCGAATCAGGTGGTGGCCGAGATAGTGGCAGCTGGCGGGCAGGCGCTTGCCGTCCAGGGCGATGTCGGCGACAGCAAGATGGCCAGTCAGCTGTTCACGGTGGCCACTGAGCACTATGGCGGAGTGGATATTCTGGTCAACAATGCCGGGATGAGCCTCTACAAGCCGCTGGCCGAGTTCACGGATGAGGACTTTTCCAGTCTGATGCAGGTCAACCTCACCGGCAGCTTCAACATGATGCGCGAAGCCTCGCGCAAGCTGCGTGATGGGGGCCGCGTGATCAATATCTCCACCTCCGTGACGCGCCAGATGTTCGCCACCTATGGTCCCTATGCGGCGTCCAAGGCCGCGGTGGACCAGCTCACTCGCGTGCTGGCCAAGGAGGTCGGCGCACGCGGGATTAACGTCAATGCCGTGGCGCCGGGCCCGACGGATACTGGGCTGTTCCGGCATGGCAAGAGCGAGGAGACCATCGAGCGCCTCAAGGGCATGGCAGCGCTGGGGCGTATCGCGGATGCCGCGGATATCGCGGCCGTCGTGGCCTGGTTGGCCGGTGAGGAATCCGCCTGGGTCACCGGGCAGGTCATCGGCGCCAATGGTGGTTTCGCCTGAGTGCGCCATTTACGGCTATGCTGATGGCAAGTCGGATGTTCATCAGTCGTTGTCATGAGGGGCAGGGATGAAGGTGACGGTAAGCGAAGCTCAGGAAAATGCATCGACAACGCGCGCATCGGCTCATGTGCTGCGGGTCGGCTACCCGGGACGGCTCGGGGGGTACTCACGCGAATGCGCCGCCAAGATGTATGCCTCGAATGCCACCTTGAGTGCCTATGCGGGCATCGACGAGGTGGTCAACGCTCTGGTGAGAGGAGAGGTGGAGGCTGCCGTCGTCCCCTGGTCAAGAGGCCATCAGCGACCGGTGACGGCTACCCACGAGGCGTTGGCCTGCTGGCCGGGCATTCGGGTGGAGCGTCGGCTTTTCCGTGCCATCAGCCTCAGCCTGCTGGGGCCACCGGACCTCTGTCCCTCGAAGGTCCAGCGCATCGTGGCGCGCGAGGCTCTGTTCGAGGAGTGCAGCGAGTGGCTTGAGCACAATCTCCCCGGTGTCGCACGCATCGAATGCCTGCACATGGCGGATGCGCTGGATATGGCCGAGGGGCGCCACGATACCCTGGCGATCGCGCCACCGTCTCTCGCACGCAGGCCGGGTCTGGTGTGCCTTGCCGAGCGGATCGAGGACGACCCCGGGCGTGTCGCTCAGTTTGCGGTGTTGAAGCGCGATACCAGCAGCGTGCGTGGCCAGGGATATCTGGACGACGCGCCCTCAACTTCGCCAGATTGTGTGGCAGGCGAGTCTGATCCGGGCTGAGTATCCTTCGACATGGCAGCCATCGCCCGTGCGTCGCTGCCATGTCCGGTGACCTGCTGATACTCTGAAGGCTTTCCTTGCCTCGGGTACGACACGATGCCTCACTCCATTGCTTCCTCAGAGACTGACACGAGAGCGTCAAAGGCCGATGCTACCTCGGCCAGCAGCCCCGACAGCTCGCCGTTGTCGTTTCCTGCATCCCCCGCGCCTCTCGACTCCCCCCTTGCGCTGGATGCGCGCCTGCCGGTACGGCCTGCCCCTTACGAATGTTCGCTGCCGAGTGCCGGACTGATTCTGGTCGATGAGATCAACGGCTTCTGTCAGGTGCAAGGAGGCGCTCTGGCCCCGCAGGCCGACAATGCCCAGGTAACCCGCATGGTGGCGCTCAGTGACGACGTGGCGCGCTGTTTCTCGGCGCACGCCCGCCCGCTGCTGGCCTTCATTGACTCCCACTCACCCGGCGTCCCGGAGCCGCCCTATCCCGCTCACTGTGAGCAGGGTAGTGGTGAGGATGAGCTGGTGGCCGAGCTTGCGTGGCTGGAGAGCGATCCGCATGCCACTCTGGTGCGCAAGGATTGCATCAATGGATATATTGGCGCGATCGACCCGGCAAGCGGTGTCAATGCGCTGCAGGAGTGGGTTGGCCGGCAGCGACTGAAGACGCTGGTAGTGGCGGGAATCTGCACGGACATCTGCGTGATGGACCTGGTGCTGACGCTTCTCTCTGCACGCAATCATGGTCTGCTGGGCGAGGTGAGCGACATCGTGGTGCTGGAGCCTGCCTGCGCCACCTATGATCTGAGTGCGGAAAGCGTGGCTGCCCTTGGATTGCCTGCGCCCGCCATCCACCCGCAGCGAGACGCCCATCACATCGGGCTCTATTGCATGGCCTCACGCGGGGCGATCATCGCCAGCCAGCTCAGGATTCAGGCGTGAGGCATCAGACGCCTGGAGGAATGCGCTTGAGGCTGTCAGTCAGGCACAGGTCCGAAATGTAGTTTGATTACGACATTTTTGCGGATATTCGCTGTTCTGCATGAAGCCAATGACCATGTGGATCACGCTGACACGAGCCCATACGTAAACGCCCGCCCACTCAAATGAGGGGCGGGCGTTTACGTGTATCGGCAATGTGCCAGTGTCAGGCGCGGGTGCTGACCCAGTCATTGGCATCGGGGACCGCGATCTCGACCGACTCCGACATCAGTGATGAGTGGAACATGAAGTCGGCACTCGCGACATTGTTGGCCACCGGCACGTTCCACAGTGTCGCCAGGCGCAGCAGCGCCTTGACGTCAGGGTCGTGCGGCATCGGAGCGAACGGGTCCCACAGGAAGATGAGCAGGTCGAGATTGCCTTCGGCGATGCGCGCACCGATCTGCTGATCACCGCCCAGCGGCCCACTCATCAGGCCTTCGACCTCAAGTCCGAGCTCCTTGCTGATGCGTCGGGCCGTGGTGCCGGTGCCCAGCAGCTGGTGGCGTGACAGCTCATCGCGCCAGCGCATGGCCCAGGCCAGCATCTCATCCTTCTTGCCATCGTGAGCCACCAGCGCAATCCGCTTGCGTTCTGCCAGGGTGCGTCGTGCCTGGCGCTTGGGTCGTTGCTCGCTCATGCCGCTTGATCTCCTGAAGGCGGGGTGTCAGCCCCGCCAGTGATAACGCTGCCGGTGTCGATCCGTCGATGCCGGTCGCTCAGTCGATGGTGCCACCGACAGTGACGATCTTCATGGTGTTGGTGCCACCGTGGGCATTCATCTGATCGCCCCGGGTCAGAATCACCAGATCACCACGGTTGGCGATGCCGCGCGCTTCCAGCTCGGCGATGGCGCGACGGTTGATCTCCTGCGCCGGCAGCTCGCTGGAATCGAAGGGCAGTGACACCACGCCACGATAGAGAGCCATGCGGCGCTGGGTCTTCTGGTCCTGGGCGAGACCGACGATCGGCAGACCCGAGCGGATGCGCGAGGCGATCAGCGGGGTATAGCCGGATTCGGTCATGCAGACGATGGCCACGACACCCGTCAGGTGGTTGGCCGCGTACATGGCAGACAGTGCGATGGTCTCATCTGTCTTGCTGAAGCCTTCGTGGATGCGGTGCTGGGATTCCTGGGCGGCACGTTCACGCTCGGCACCCAGGCAGACACGATCCATGGTCTCGATGGTCTCGACCGGGAAATCGCCTGCCGCGGTCTCGGCCGACAGCATCACGGCGTCGGTGCCGTCGAGCACGGCATTGGCGACGTCGAAGACTTCGGCGCGGGTCGGCAGCGGGGCGCTGATCATCGACTCCATCATCTGGGTCGCGGTGATGACCACGCGGTTGAGGCTGCGGGCACGGCGGATCATGCGCTTCTGCACGCCGATCAGCTGTGCGTCGCCTATCTCCACGCCCAGATCGCCACGCGCCACCATCACGCCTTCACTGGCGAGGATGATGCCGTCGAGCACGGCGTCGTCGGCGACGGCTTCGGCGCGCTCGACCTTGGCGATCAGGCCGATGTCACGACCTTCCTCGCCCAGCAGCTCACGTGCCAGCTGCATGTCGGCGCCACTGCGCGGGAAGGAGACGGCCAGATAGTCCACGCCGATGTCGATGGCGGTCTTGAGGTCTGCCTTGTCCTTCTCGGTCAGCGCCTCGGCGGACAGGCCACCGCCTTGCTTGTTGATGCCCTTGTTGTTGGACAGCTTGCCACCCACCTTGACGGTGGTGTGGATCTCGTTGCCCTTGAGTTCGTTGACCTCAAGCACCACGCGACCGTCATCAAGCAGCAGAACGTCGCCGGCGACCACGTCATCGGCCAGTTGCTGATAGTCACAGCCGACACGCTCGACGGTACCTTCATCGCGGCCCAGGCCGATGTCCAGGATGAACGGTTGGCCTTCCTGAAGCTGGACAGCGGTGTCCTTGAAGCGGGCGATGCGGATCTTCGGACCCTGCAGATCACCCAGCACGGCGACGCTGCGGCCCTGGGCGGCGGCGGCGGCACGGACGGCCTCGGCACGCATGCGGTGGTCTTCGGGGCTGCCGTGAGAGAAGTTGAGGCGAACCACATCCACTCCGGCACGGATCATCGCGTCGAGGACGCCCGGCTTGTCACTGGCCGGACCGAGTGTGGCGACAATCTTGGTGCGGCGGATCGGGCCGTTGAACGCGTGCGGCATGAGAACATACTCCTTGAACACTTGCGTGAGGGGTCAGGCGGTTTGTGTTGTCATTTTACTACATTGACGACGTAAAGGGAGCCTGTCGAGTGTCGTGGTTGATTGGTGTGGTAGCGCGCGAGTGATTCGGCTGCCATGGCGGCGATGGTAGCGACATGACTTGCGTCTTCACAAGCGCTGGCGTCAGGCTGGTGGCCAGTCAGACATGGCGTGATCCGAGAGGCCCAGGCTGTGAGGATGGCATCTACGTTGACCCGCAGGCCTGCCACTGCCTGTGTCAGTAATGCCACACTGATGTGACGAATCGTGAAAAGGCCACTTATATATAGTCATGGTTTGCCTGTCGTCATGGCGACACATGCACCTGGCGGGTCTGGCAGGTCCGGGTGCCGGTCGATGACCGCGTCATGCCTCGGGCGTCGATTCTCGAGATTCGGGGTGGTGTGTGATGTCCGCTGCCACCACCCACATGGCGTGGTGCTGGCAACATTGCTGGTCAGCGCTGAAATGCTGGGGTAGGGTAGGCGCATTTTTAGGCTGGGATAAAACCCAGCGCTACGAGTCATTCGCCGGTGCAGTCAGCGCCGGCCAGGAGATGCGAGCAACCATGGGCAAGTCACTGGTGATCGTCGAGTCGCCTGCCAAGGCCAAGACCATCAACAAGTATCTCGGCAACGACTTCGTGGTGAAGTCGAGTGTCGGGCATATCCGCGATCTGCCGACCAGCGGTAGCGGCAAGCAGGCCACCGATCCCAAGGAGCGTGCCCGTCAGGCAGCCGAGACGCGCAAGATGTCGCCGGAAGCCAAGGCGGCTCACAAGGAAAAGAAGGCCAAGACGCAGCTCATCCGTCGCATGGGGGTAGACCCGGAGAACGGCTGGGAGGCGCATTACGAGATCCTGCCCGGCAAGGAAAAGGTCGTCTCCGAGCTGACGCGCCTGGCCGAGAAGGCCGACACCATCTATCTCGCGACGGATCTGGACCGCGAAGGTGAGGCGATTGCCTGGCACCTGCGCGAGACCATCGGTGGCGACGATACCCGCTACAAGCGCGTGGTATTCAACGAGATCACCAAGAAGGCGATCACGGCGGCCTTCGATGAGCCGGGCGATCTGAAGATGGACCGCGTGCATGCTCAGCAGGCGCGTCGCTATCTGGATCGTGTCGTCGGTTTCATGGTCTCGCCGCTGCTGTGGGCCAAGGTGGCTCGTGGGCTGTCGGCCGGTCGAGTGCAGTCGGTTGCCGTGCGCTTGATCGTCGAGCGTGAGCGTGAGATCCGTGCCTTCATTCCGGAAGAATTCTGGGATGTGCACGCAGAGCTTGCCGCGACCAGCGGCGAGGCGATCCGTTTCGAGCTGGCGCGTCAGGATGGCAAGGCCTTCCGTCCGACCAGCGAGAAGGAAACGCTGGATCGCATCGCGGCGCTGCGTACCGCTCGGCTCGCGATTTCCAATCGCGAAGACAAGCCGACCCGCTCCAAGCCGAATGCCCCCTTCATCACCTCGACCCTGCAGCAGGCGGCCAGCAGTCGTCTCGGCTTCTCGGTCAAGAAGACCATGATGATGGCGCAGCGCCTCTACGAGGCCGGTTACATCACTTACATGCGTACCGACTCGACCAATCTGTCGGCGGACGCGGTGGCCACCGCGCGGGACTTCATCGCTGAGGAATTCGGCGACAACTATCTGCCGCAGGCCGCCAACGTCTACTCCAGCAAGGAAGGCGCTCAGGAAGCTCACGAAGCGATCCGTCCCTCCGAGGTGGCGCGTCGCGCGACGGACCTCACCGGCATGGAGCGTGACGCGGAGCGTCTGTATGAGCTGATCTGGCGTCAGTTCGTCGCCTGCCAGATGGTGCCGGCGGAGTATCTGTCCTCGACCCTGACCATCGAGGTCGATGGCTACGAGCTGCGCGCCAAGGGCCGGGTGCTCAAGTTTGACGGTTATACCCGCGTGATGAAGCCGGCGGGCAAGAAGGAAGAGGACCAGTCACTGCCGGACCTGGCCATCGGCGAGGTGCTGGAGCTGGTCGAGCTGGACCCGCAGCAGCACTTCACCAAGCCGACGGCGCGTTACACCGAAGCCAGTCTGGTCAAGGAGCTGGAGAAGCGCGGCATCGGCCGTCCTTCGACCTATGCGGCGATCATCTCGACCATTCAGGATCGTGGTTACGTGGCGCTGGAAAATCGGCGTTTCTACGCCGAGAAGCTGGGTGACATCGTCACTGATCGTCTCAGTGAATCCTTCAAGGACCTGATGGACTTCGGCTTCACCGCGCGCATGGAAGACTACCTCGATGAGGTGGCCAACGGTCAGCGCAACTGGCGTGAACTGCTGGATGCCTTCTACGCCGAGTTCAAGGCCGAGCTGGATCACGCCCAGTCAGAAGAGGGCATGCGCCCGAATCAGCCGGTGCCGACCGATATCGCCTGCCCGACCTGTGGTCGCGAGATGCAGATCCGTACCGCCTCCACCGGCGTCTTCCTGGGGTGCTCCGGTTACAACCTTCCGCCCAAGGAGCGCTGCAAGACCACCATCGACCTGTTGCCGGGGGATGAGGCGGTCGCCGCTGACGCGGATGAGAATGCCGAGACCGATGCACTGCGTGCCAAGCGCCGTTGTCCGATCTGCGCCACGGCCATGGACAGCTATCTGATCGACGAGCAGCGCAAGCTGCACGTCTGCGGCAACAGCCCGGATTGCGTGGGACATGAAGTCGAGCAGGGTCAGTTCCGCATCAAGGGCTACGATGGGCCGGTGATCGAGTGCGACAAGTGCGGTGCCGACATGCAGCTCAAGACCGGGCGTTTCGGCAAGTACTTCGGCTGCACCAACGAGGATTGCAAGAACACCCGCAAGCTGCTCAAGTCCGGGGAGGTCGCGCCGCCGAAGATGGACCCGATCCCCATGCCGGAACTTGCCTGCGTGAAGGTCGAGGATCACTACGTGCTGCGTGATGGCGCCAGTGGCCTGTTCCTTGCCGCCAGTCAGTTCCCCAAGAATCGCGAGACGCGTCCGCCGCTGGTCAGCGAGCTCAAGGCGCATGCCGACGAGCTGCCGGAGAAGTATCACTTCATCCTCAAGGCGCCGGAGAAAGACCCCGATGGCCGCCCGACGCAGATTCGTTTCTCGCGCAAGGCCAAGGAGCAGTTCGTGATGACGGACGAAGATGGCAAGGCGACGGGGTGGAAGGCGACCTTCGACAACGGCCGTTGGGTCGTCGAGGACAAGCGCATGGGAGCCAAGAGCTGATGAGCCAGCGTGGCCGCACCAATCAACTGCTGTATCAGGCCGAGTTGCTGCTGGAGCAGGCGGCCGTCGCGACGCGTGATGAGCATGCCGTCGCACGGCGCATGGCCGGTGAGGAAGGGGCGCTGGCGTTGATGGAGCTGGCATTGGCCTCGTTGATCGAGGAGTGCGCCGCGTCGGCACGCTGGCCTGAGGGCAGCTGGCGCGAGCGGCTGGCCACACCGCCGACTCCCGTGGCGGAAATCGAGCAGTTGCGAAGCCTGCAGGCGCAGCCGGACAGTTGGTTGAGCCAGCTAGTGGCCGATATCACGCGTCTGCATGAAGAGGGCGGTGCTGCCCGGCGTGAGGAAGGCCAGGCGCGTGGCGATGGTCTCATCATCGCCGCGGCGGCCAATGCGCCTCTGGCAGAGCGTCTCGCCACGGCAGTCAGCGCCATGAAGGCGTTGCTGTCACACCTTCGCGAGTCGAATGTGGAGTGGTAGCGTCGCGCTGCCTGACCCGAAAGCGCTGGCATGTCACGCACCTGTCATTCAGGTGACGCCCTGGCATGACGGGTGCTAGACTGGCGGCATTGTGGCAAGCCCTGCATTCTCCGGTACGACCATGGCTCTGGCTGTGGTCGTACTTTTTTCTGCATTGTCGCCAGTGACTGCAAGTCGCAGGGCCTGCCCGCCGTCAAGCTGACGATCACAACGACGCCGGTATCCTCAGGATGCCGTGCAGGAGGAATGACGTGTCCGATCCCGCCGTACTTGAAATCGTGCAAATGGAAGATGGGGAAGTGATCCTGCGTGCCGCCGAGAGTGAAGGTGAGCCACTTCTCAGTATCCGCATCTCCGATGAAGCTGCCGATCTGCTGCGTGACAATCGCTTCGAGGTCGCGCGTGAGATGATCGACCACGCCATCACCCGCACCCGCCTGTGGGATGGCGAGGATGATGAGGACGAGCAGTCGGAAGGCATGGTGCACTGAGCACTTCCCGCATGTCTGCCAGCCACGAAAAAACCCGCCAATCGGCGGGTTTTTTCGTGGATGCCCTGATGGCGACAGTCGTCATCTGCGCGTCAGCGCTGTGAGGACAGACTGCCTGCGAGCCATGAGATCAGTGCAGGCCGCCATCGCGGATCACGCCCACGCCGAGGCCCTCGATTTCCAGGCTGTCCGTGCGCAGATCCACCTTGATGGGAGCGAAGTCCTCGTTCTCGGCTTCCAGCCATACGTAATGGCCATCGCGACGGAAGCGCTTCACCGTCACTTCATCCCCCAGACGCGCTACCACGATCTGTCCGTCACGCACGCTGCTCGTGCGGTGCACGGCCAGCAGGTCACCTTCCAGAATGCCGACATCCTTCATCGAGACCCCGCGCACGCGCAGCAGATAGTCGGCGGCAGGCGAGAAGTAGTCACTGGGCAGTGGGCAATGGCGATCGATATGCTGGCTGGCCAGGATAGGGCTGCCAGCGGCCACTTCCCCGATGACCGGCAGGCCCTGCTCGCTATCCTCTTCCGCCTCGGCCAGAGACGGCACGCGGATGCCCCGCGAGGTGCCCGGCACCATCTCGATGGCTCCCTTGCGCTTCAGGGCACGCAGATGCTCTTCCGCGGCATTCGGTGAGCGAAAGCCCAGTGCCTGGGCGATTTCGGCACGCGTTGGCGGATAGCCTGAGGACTTGATGGTCTTGATGATGAAATCGAAGACATCCTGCTGGCGCGGAGTAAGCGGCTGAGTCATGGGCATTGCCTTTGGCCTGGGCGGCATCTGAGCTGACGGCACGGGGTGTGCATCCATACAACTGTCATTGTATCCAGTCATGGCGGTCATGCAAGGCATCGTGGGTGCTTTGGCAGCAACGTTGCCGGCATCTTCGTCGACATCGACATGCTGACGCGAGACAGCGGGTGTCCGGGACGCCCCATGACCATCCCGTCCCCGAATGTCGCGCGTGAATGCGCGTCCTGCCGGTCTTGGCTGTCGAGTGTTTGAAACAACCAGCAATTGCCAGTCATGGCATGGACAGCTAGAATTATCTTGTTTCAAACGAATGTTCGTCGGGCGCATCCGGCTACCGGTACACAGGCCCTGTGTGTCCTGTGCTTCTGTCCTGTGCTCGGGACACGGCTCGTGGCAGCCTCCGCCTCGGAGTCGCTGCCTGACACGCGGTGCGTGAAGACCGACATGTCGTTTGATTGACCTGCATGAGAAGAGTCGCCCCCCGGGCCACGGCCTTGCCGTTGTCCGGGGGGACAAGGACTCCCGTGCCCCCTCGTGACTGATCACCTGACAAGGCATCCGCCCATGGCCCAGACCGATACCGTTACCCGTATCCTCGATACCGCCGAGGTCCTGTTCGCCGAGCGAGGCTTCGCCGAAACCTCGCTGCGCAATATCACCAGCAAGGCCAAGGTCAACCTGGCGGCGGTCAATTATCACTTCGGCTCAAAGAAGTCATTGATCCAGGCAGTGTTCGCCCGCTATCTCGACCCCTTCAGCGAGCGTTTCCATGCGGCACTCGACAGTGTCGAGCAGCAGCATGCCGGTCGTCAGGTGCCGCTGGAAACGCTGCTGGAAGTGATGGCGCGCACGGTGCTGGAGGTGCCGGCCGAGCGCAACAGCCTGCGTACCTTCATGCGCCTGCTCGGGCTTGCCTATACCCAGGGGCAGGGCCACATGCGTCGCTACATCCGCGAGCATTACGGCACGGTCTTCAGCCGCTTCGCCGAGCTCCTGAAGCTTGCGACGCCGGACCTGCCAGACAACGAGCGCTTCTGGCGTCTGCACTTCATGCTCGGCAGCGTGATCTTCACCTTCTCGGGACTGGACGCACTGCGCGATATCGAAGAGGCCGAATACGGCCATCACACCAGTGTGCGCGAGCTGATCCAGCACATGCGTCCGGTGGTGGTGGCGGCGATGGCGGCTCCGCTGCCGGCCTCGCTCGGAGATGGTGAAGCGGTCACCCAGGCGGCCAGCTGATGGCTTGCTGGGTGGCGGTGGATCTCACCCGCCAGCGTCTTGAGATACGCAATGACGCGCCGAGTGGCAGTCGTGATGCGCCGCCCCCCGCGGCTGACCCTGACACGCTGGTGCATGCCTGTGCGATCTCCAGCGGCCTCAACGGTATCGGCGAGCTCGATGGCAGCGGTTGCACGCCGACCGGCTGGCATGTGGTTCGCGCCGCGATCGGGGAGGGCAATCCGCGTGGTGCCGTCTATCGTGGGCGGCGCTTCACGGGAGAGGTGTTCACGCCTCGACTGGCCGCCGAGCACCCCGAACGCGACTGGATCCTGACGCGTATCCTGTGGCTCAGCGGTCGTGAGCCCGGCATCAACCGTGGCCGCAACGCGGCGGGACAGCGCGTCGACAGCCTGCGGCGCTACATCTACTTCCATGGCACGCCGACCAGCGAGCCGATGGGCACCCCGGCCTCCCATGGGTGCATTCGTCTGCGCGATGAGGATCTGCTGTGCCTTTACCAGCATGCGCCCGCCGGAACGCCAGTGCTGTTGCATGCCTGACGCTGCGTTGCCTGGCGGCTGGTGCTCGCGACTGTTCGAGTCGCGCTCAGTCGGCTAGAATTGCGCCTTTCCTCGCGCCGGCCGCCTGTCCTGAGGCTTGTCTTCCAGGCTGCCGAGCCCCGTAACGACATGAAACCCTGCCGTGCGTGCCATGCCTTGCAGCGCATGACACGGCCAGCAGGCCATGGACAGGAAGGATGTCATGACACAGCCATTGGGCTCCGTAATGCTCGACGTCGAGGGGCATACCCTCACGTCTGACGAACGTGAACTACTGGCACGCCCCGCCGTCGGCGGCGTCATCCTGTTTGCGCGCAACTGTGTTTCTCCCGAGCAGGTGCTGGCGCTGTGCGGTGAGATCCGCCGCGTCAATCCACATCTGTTGATCGCCATCGATCAGGAAGGCGGACGGGTGCAACGGCTGCGCGAAGGCGTGACCCGCCTGCCGCCGATGCGCGCCCTGGCACATTGCTGCCTGGGACGTGACTGTGACGGCTGCGGTGATGATGCCCAGTCGTCAGGGCTCGGGTTTGCCCGTGACGCCGGCTGGTTGCTGGGCATGGAGATGGCCGCCATTGGCTGCGACATCACCTTCGCGCCGGTATTGGATATCGATGTCGCGGGTTCCACCATCATCGGCGACCGCAGTTTCGGGACGACTCCCGAGGACGTGATTGCCGTCGGTACCGCCTTCATCGAGGGCCTGCGCGAAGCTGGCATGGCAGCGGTCGGCAAGCATTATCCCGGTCATGGTGGCATCGCGGCGGATACCCACCGCGAGCGCGTGATCGACCCCCGCCCCTTCCGCGAGCTGCGCGAGCATGATCTCAAGCCCTTCGCGGCGCTGGCGGATCGCCTGGGTGGCGTGATGCCGGCTCATGTCATCTACCCCGATTTCGATGCGCGCCCCGCCGGCTTCTCGCCAAGCTGGCTGGGGCTGCTGCGTGAGGAGTTCGGTTTCAAGGGCGCCATCTTCTCCGATGACCTGGGCATGGCGGCTGCCGTGGCCGAGGGCGAGCCGGAAGTGCGCGCTCGTCTGGCACTGGATGCCGGCTGCGACATGGCGCTGGTGTGCAATGATCCCGCCGCCGCACGTGCCGTGCTCGACAGCCTCGATGGGGATGAGCAGCGCAATGCCGGCAAGCGTCAGGCGCGTCTGCGCTACGGGCGCGCCCGCCCCACGCTCGAGGGCCTTGCGGGGCTGTCTCGCTGGCGGCGTACCCATGCACGTCTCGAGGCGCTGGCGGCCAGTCAGCCGCTCGAGCAGGTGGCCATGCCATCGGGCTTGGCTGAATGAGCCAGCCTTGAGGGGCTTTTCCTCCAGACGTCACCCAAGGACTCCACATGGCTGAGAAATCCGCCACCGAGGCGGCTGCCGACAAGCTGGCGGCGCCTGCCGAAGAGATGATCAATCACTGGGTCGAGCCGCTGCGCAACTGGGTGGAGCAGACCTTCGGTCTGCCACTCTGGGGGATCAACCTCGCCCTGGTGCTGGTGGCCGTGGTCGTGCTGCATCTGAGCGAGCGCATTCTGCTCAGTCGCCTGGCCGTGCATGCCGAGAAGAGTCGCAACCTGTGGGATGACGCGCTGCTGCACGGGCTGCGCCATCCGCTGTCTCTGTGGCTCTACAGCATGGGGTCGCTGGTCGCGCTGGATATTCTTGCCCATCAGTTCGCGCCCGGCAGCCTGGAGGCCTATCTGGGCACGGTGCGCCAGATCATCACCCTGCTGGCGCTGGCCTGGGCGTTGATTCGCATGATCAAGCGCTTCGAGTCGCTGCGTACCACGCCACCGCCCGGCACCAACGTCAATGCGATGGATGCCACCACGGCCTCGGCGATCAGCAAACTGCTGCGTGCCGTCGTGATCGTGCTGGTGGGTCTGGCCATCCTGCAGAATCTCGGTGTGTCACTGTCCGGCGTGATGGCCTTCGGTGGGGTCGGCGGTATCGCGGTGGGCTTCGCCGCGCGTGATCTGCTGGCCAACTTCTTCGGTGCCCTGATGATCCATCTCGACCGCCCATTCAAGGTCGGTGACTGGATTCGCTCGCCGGACCGCGAGATCGAGGGCACCGTCGAGGACATCGGCTGGCGGCTGACGCGCATCCGCACCTTCGACATGCGTCCGCTCTACATCCCCAACGCCATCTTCACCAGCATCGCGGTGGAGAATCCGTCACGGATGTACAACCGGCGCATCTTCGAGACCATCGGCTTGCGTTACGAAGATGCCACCCGGGTCGGTGACATCATCACCGCGGTCCGCGAGATGGTGGAAGGGCATGACGAGATCGACCAGACGCGGACCCAGATCGTGAACTTCAACAGCTACGGTGAACACTCTCTGGACTTCTTCGTGTACGTCTTCACGCGCACCACCGACTGGGTGAAGTATCACGCCATCAAGCAGGATGTGCTGCTGCGCATCCATGACATCATCCGTGAGCACGATGCACGCGTGGCCCTGCCGGGGCAGCGCCTGCACTTCGCTGACGTGCTGTCCCTCGAGGGCGCTGCTCCTCAAGGCGACACGAATGCTGATCGCGAGTCGTCCTCGCGCCGACCGCAAGACGAACAGGACGGCAAGGCCGCTGAAGCCTCGCCGTCACACGCTGCGCAGAGCGGGTCCCGCCGTTCTGCTTCATCCTCCGCTGCTACATCCTCTGCCACGTCCGCCCGACGTGGAGATGAGGCCAGTGATACCCAGGAAACTCCCGATGCTGACTCCGACGCCTGACTCCCTGAGCGCCCTGCATGCCGAAATGCGAGACGTGATGGACAACGCCGACTGCCTGATTCCCCAGGCAGAGCTGGAGGTCGCACTCGATCGCATGGCCGGGGAGTTGACCCGCAGCCTTGGTGATCGCATGCCGATCTTCTACTGCGTGATGAATGGCGGCCTGATTACCGCAGGTCAGCTGTTGACCCGACTCAAGTTCCCGCTGGAAGTCGATTATCTGCACGCGACGCGTTACCGCGGTGCCATGCGCGGTGGCGAGCTGTTCTGGCGCGTCAATCCGGAACTGCCGATGGCCGGTCGTGACGTGGTCATCGTCGATGACATCCTCGATGAGGGTGGCACCTTGGCGGCCATCATCGAGTACTGCCGTGAAGCGGGTGCGCGCAGCGTGTCCAGCTGTGTGCTGGTGGACAAGAAGCACGATCGCAAGGCCTATCCGGGCTTCAAGGCCGACTTCTGTGGTCTGGATGTCGAGGACCGCTTCCTGTTCGGTTTCGGCATGGATTACAAGGGCTACTGGCGCAACGCGCCGGGCATCTACGCGCCCAAGGGGCTGTAACGTTCCTGAAGACGAGGCGGTTTCGTCGCGCTGCCGTCCTGTCTCACCATCGCAGCCACGCCTGCATGTGATCACCACCCGCCCGGGCCACCGCGGCGGGTGGTGTCGTTTTCGGGGCCTTTTCTCGTCTCTTGGCGCAGAGCGTGACGATTGTGCTTGTCGTTGTCGGTTGGCTCGGAGTAGCGTTCGCTCAGGGCCGAAGCGTTCGGCTCTTGAGAGATTCCTGCACATGGGTGGCGAGGAGACAGGGGATGCTGGCAGTCATCGGGGGGACCGGGTTCGGCCATTGGCCGGGTCTGGAGGTGCTCAAGCGGGGTGGTCAGGAAACTCCCTTGGGGGCGGCGTCCTGCGGGGTGGTGCAGGGGCGGCTCGGCGGCAGGTCGATCCTGTTTCTGGCGCGGCATGGTCAACCCCACAAGATGCCGCCGCACCGAATCAATTATCGCGCCAACCTGTGGGCGCTCAAGCAGGCCGGGGCGACTCACGTCGTTGGCGTCAACTGCGTGTCAGGTATCGACCCGACGCTTGCGCCGGGCACGCTGGTGGTCCCGGATCAGTTGATCGATTACACGACGGGGCGCGAGGGCTCGTTCTTCGATGGCCGTTTCAAGCCGTTCCAGCATGTGGCATTCGCCTGGCCGTATCACCGTGTCTGGCGCGAGGAGCTGCATTCGGCGGCGTCTGACGCGGGACTGGTGATCCAGGCAGGCGGAGTGCTGGGCGTGGTGCAGGGGCCGAGACTGGAAACCGCGGCCGAGATTCGTCTGATGGCGCGCGATGGCAATACGTTGGTGGGCATGACGGGGATGCCCGAGGCCGTGCTGGCCCGGGAACTCGAGATGGAGTACGCCAGCCTGTGCCTGGTGATCAGTCACGCGGCCGGGGTCGGGGAGGAGGAGCCGACGAGGGCCGGAACGGAATCGGTGATCGAGGCAGGCATGCCGCAGGTGCAGCGCTTGCTGGCGGCGCTGCTGGCACGCCATGCGTGAGGCGCTTGTCCCTGGGAGGTGAGGCGGTCTGACTGCCAGAAAAACGGCCTGCATCAGCGATGCAGGCCGTTTTCATGTTCCGCGCATTTTCACGTGCACAGAGGTGAGTGGGGGCGTCAGGCCGCCTGGGTCTTGGCGTTGAGCAGCTCAAGCAGGGATTCGCAGAAGCTGAAGCGCGCCTCGGCGTCTTCCATCTCGGTGGTGAAGCGCAGTGTGTCGGCACCTTCCAGCTTGTAGACATCGGGCTGGCGCTGGATGAGTGTCACCAGCGTCAAGGGATCGACAGGCGTCTGGGCGCCGAAGATGATGCGACCGCGTGCGGCACCGGCTTCCAGCTTGACGATGCCCAGTGCCTGGGCGCGCTGGCGCAGCCGGGTCTGGCGGAACAGCGTCTTGACCGGCTCCGGCAACAGGCCGAAGCGGTCGATCATCTCGACCTGCAATTCCCGGAGATCGCTGGCGTTCTCGGCGTTGCTGATGCGCTTGTACATCATCAGGCGCTGCTGGACATCGTGGAGGTAGTCACCCGGAATCAGCGCCGGCAGATTGAGTCCGACTTCCACGCCCTCATCCAGCGGCGATTCGATGTTGGGCGTCTTGCCGGCCTTGATGGCCTTCACGGCGCGATCCAGCATCTCCATGTACAGCGAGTAGCCGATGGTTTCCATCTGGCCGGACTGCTCATCACCCAACAGCTCGCCTGCGCCACGGATCTCCATGTCATGGGAGGCCAGGGTGAAGCCTGCCCCCAGGTCATGCGATTCGCTGATTGCCTCCAGACGCTTGACCGCATCGCGGGTCATGGCCTTGGGGTGCGGGGTCAGCAGGTAGGCGTAGGCCTGGTGATGCGAGCGCCCGACGCGCCCACGCAGCTGGTGCAGCTGCGCGAGGCCGAACTTGTCGGCGCGTTCGATGATGATGGTGTTGGCGCTCGGGACGTCGATGCCGGTCTCGATGATGGTCGAGCAGACCAGCACGTTGAAGCGCTTGTGGTAGAAGTCCGACATGCGCCGCTCCAGGCTACGCTCCGGCAGCTGCCCGTGGGCGACACCGACGATGGCCTCCGGCACCAGTTCCGCGATGCGTGCCGCGCTTTCCTCGATGGTCTTGACCTCGTTGTGCAGCACGTAGGCCTGTCCGCCGCGCAGCAGCTCACGCAGGATGGCTTCCTTGATCACGCCGTCGTTACGCTGCTGGACGAAGGTCTTCACCGACAGGCGGCGCGCCGGTGGCGTGGCGATGATGGACAGGTCGCGAATGCCGCTCATCGCCATGTTGAGCGTGCGCGGAATCGGCGTGGCGGTCAGGGTCAGGATGTCCACTTCGGCACGCAGGCTCTTGAGTCGCTCCTTCTGGGAGACCCCGAAGCGGTGCTCCTCATCGATGACCAGCAGTCCCATGTTGGGCAATTCCAGCGACTTGGAGAGCAGCTTGTGGGTGCCGATCACGATATCCGCCTGCCCCTTGCGGATGCGCTCCAGTGACGTTTCCTGGCCCTTGCCGCTGGTGAAGCGCGACAGCAGGGCGATCTCCACCGCGGTGTCGGCGAAGCGATCGCGGAAGTTGTCGTAATGCTGCTGGGCCAGCAGGGTGGTGGGTACCAGCACCACCACCTGGCGTCCGGAGTTGACGGCCAGGAAGGCGGCGCGCATCGCGACCTCGGTCTTGCCGAAGCCGACATCGCCGCACACCACGCGATCCATCGGCTGAGGAGAGCACATGTCCTGGATCACCGCGCCGATGGTCTGCGCCTGGTCCGGTGTCTCCTCGAAGGGGAAGCTGGCCGCGAAACGGGCGTAGTCCTCGGCGGGGAAGTCGCAGGCATGGCCGACACGCGCTTCGCGCCGTGCATAGACATCCAGCAGCTCGGCGGCGGTGTCGCGAATCTTCTCGGCCGCCTTGCGCTTGGCCTTCTCCCACTGCTCGGACCCCAGCTTGTGCAGCGGTGCCAGCTCATCGCTGGCGCCGGAATAGCGTGAGATCAGATGCAGGCTGTCCACCGGCACATAGAGCTTGGCGCCGTCGGCGTATTCAAGGGCGAGGAACTCGGCTTCCTGACCGCCGGCGTCGATGGTCTCGAGTCCCAGGTAGCGACCGACCCCGTGGGTGTGGTGTACCACCGGTGCGCCTTCGCGCAGCTCCGAGAGATGACGCACGGCCAGTTCGTTGTCATCGGTGGCACGCGCCTGACGACGGCTCTGGCGGACTACCTCGCCATAGAGCTCGGTCTCGGTGACGATGACCAGCCCCTTGGCGGCGTCTTCGCGCTCGGGGGAGGGCGCCTGGGAGGTCTGCTCACCCGCTACCCAGGCACCACGCGTCAGGCCGCCGACGGTCAGGCCGACCGCGGCGGGACTGTCGACGAAGTGCTGGAAGCTCGCGAAGTCCTCCAGGCTGCGTAGCCCGAAGCTGCGCAGCAGCGCAGCGAGCTGCTCCTCGACGACTTCCCGGCGACCCTGGGTCTCGGCGACGAACAGGATGCGCTGTGCGCTCTGGCCGTTGAGTCGCTGCTTGAGGAAGCTCGCTAGCGCCTGGGTGGGGTCGGCGCTGCGTGCATCGATGGCGAGGCTGGGCAGCGCCTGCTGGCCGAATTCTATGGTGTGCGCATTGGGCTCGCGCAGCAGTTCGATGCGCTCGTGCTGCTTGATCAACGCGAACAGTTCGTTGACCGGCACGAAGGCGCGATGCGGCGGCAGCAGCGGGCGCGTGGGGTCCACGCCGAGATTGGCGTAGCGCGTGGTGATGGCGTCCCAATGATGTTCGGCCGCTTCGCGAGCTCCCGGCAGCATGGCGATCCGCAGGTTGTCGCCCATGTGATCGAACAGCGTCGCGGTCTCCTCGAAGAACAGCGGCAGATACTGCTCGAGCCCCGGTGAGGGAATGCCCTTGATGGCATCGTTGTAGAGGATGCACTGGCGGGGGTCGACATCGAACAGTGTCTCGAAGCCCTCGCGGAAACAGGCGATGGCGCTGCGCGTCAGAGGATATTCGTGGGCGGGCAGGATCTCGATCGCCTCGACCTTGTCGCCGCTGCGCTGGGTGTCGGGGTCGAAGGCGCGCAGGGTGTCGATCTCGTCATCGAACAGATCGATTCGCAGCGGTTGCTCACTGCCCATCGGGAACAGGTCGATCAGCGCGCCGCGCAACGCATACTCTCCGGGCTCGTAGACGGTCTCCACCGCACGGTATCCGGCACGTGAGAGGCGTGAGCGGAAATTCTCGCGGTCGAGAGTGTCTCCCCTGGCGAGACTGAAGACCTGGCCGGCGATGTAATCCGCCGGCGCCAGGCGCTGCATCAGGGTGTTGACCGGCACCGGCACGATGGCGCGGCGGCTGGCCTGCAGCGTGCGCAGCGTGCGCAGGCGCTCCGAGACGATGTCCTGGTGGGGCGAGAAACTGTCGTAGGGCAGTGTCTCCCAGTCAGGGAATGGCAGCAGGCGCTCCGGGTGGCGGGTATAGAAGTGCAGGTCCGCCTCCAGACGCTGGGCGCTGGCGGTGTCCGGCGTGATCACCATCAGTGGCGCTTCATCGGCGTCCGCCAGGCGCGCCAGCGCCAGGGCGGCAGCGCTGCCATCCTGCAGCGTCCAGTAGGTGGTCTCACGGGGAGAGCGTGGCAACGGGGGCGTCAGCGGAGTCTCGAACATGGGCTCTGGTGTCTTGTGTCCTGGGCTTGGGCGCACGGGAAGATTCACCGGCGGGAGGGGTGCTCCTCGCCAGTCACGCCAAACGGTGAAAGCCCGCGGCGGCGCGAGCGATGGTGATGAAGGCGCAATGGTCGGCGCAGGGCGCTCCTCGTGGCAGCCAGCATGGAGGGGGCGTTCTGACGGCCCGCTCTGATGGTCGCAGACCCAACCCCTTGCCGTGACGGGGCTGCCGAGGCGGTGTCGTCAATGCCCTGCGCCTGATGATAGCAAGTCATTCCCTGTCATGGGGGCGAGGCGTGGCCTTTTCATCGGTGGCGAGGCCCGGAATCTCGCAAGAGCTTGTCTGGCGATCCTCTACGGGATCCGGACGGTGCTTCAGGAAGGGCTCTTGTAGTCAAATCGTTGATTCTGTAGCACTACTACCCTCCGTGCGACCATCCTTTCATTGTGACCCCGCCCCCCGTTACGCATACTCAGCTGGCCTTGTCCGACGCTGCAAGCTCGCTTGCCGCGTTCGCCTATCGTTCGCCAGTCAGAGGAATTCCTCCGTGAGCAAAGAGAATCTCGAAGCCTGTTTCAAGCAGTGGCAAGACAATGAAGCCCTCGCCGAACAGATGATCCCGCTGCTGGGTGACCTCTATCGTCGCTTCAATGTCGTGCCCTCCATCTATGGGCGTTCGCTGATCAACCGCTCCATGGTGCGTATCCTCAAGAACCACCGTTGGGTGCGCAAGGCGGAAGGCGTGGAGCTGTCCGTCGAGGACACCTTCCCGCTGGTGCGTGCCATGATCGAGCTGAATCTCGGGCCGGCCCATGTCGATATCGGCAAGCTGGCGGTGGCCTTCAAGCGCTCCGACGAGACGGACATCACTGCCTTCCTAAAACGCGAGCTTGCCGAGATCGTCGATGGCTACGTCGAAGGCGGCATGGGCGGCGATCCCAAGGATGTCGTCCTGTATGGCTTCGGGCGTATCGGCCGCCTGCTGGCGCGCATCATGATCGAGAAGGCCGGTGGCGGTAATCTGCTGCGTCTGCGCGCCATCGTGGTGCGTGGCAGCAAGGAGGATCTGGAGAAGCGGGCCAGCCTCCTGCGTCGTGATTCCGTGCATGGCCCCTTCGAGGGCAGCATCACGGTCGATCAGGAGAATTCGGCGCTGATCGTCAATGGCAACTACATCAAGATCATCTACGCGAACTCGCCGTCCGAGATCGATTACACCGCGCACGGCATCGACAATGCCATCGTGGTCGACAATACCGGCAAGTGGCGCGACGAGGCCGGCCTTGGGCAGCACCTCGAGTGCAAGGGCGTGGCCAAGGTGCTGCTCACCGCTCCGGGCAAGGGCGATCTGAAGAACATCGTCTATGGCGTCAACCACACCGACATCCGTGACGATGATCGCATCATCTCCGCGGCGTCCTGCACCACCAACGCCATCGTGCCGGTACTGAAGGTGCTGCACGACGAATACGGCGTCAGTCAGGGGCATGTGGAGACGGTCCACTCCTATACCAACGACCAGAACCTGATCGACAACTTCCACAGCGGGGACCGTCGCGGTCGCGCGGCGGCACTCAACATGGTGCTGACCGAGACCGGTGCCGCCAAGGCCGTCGCCAAGGCGCTGCCGGAGCTTTCCGGCAAGCTGACCGGCAACGCGATCCGTGTGCCGACGCCCAACGTCTCGATGGCGATTCTCAATCTGACGCTGGACACCGCAAGCGACGCCGAGCGCATGAATGACTTCCTGCGCACGGCCTCTCTGCACTCTTCACTGCAGAAGCAGATCGACTACGTCGATTCCTGTGAAGTGGTCTCTTCCGACTTCGTCGGCAACCGTCATTCCGGCATCGTCGATGGTCAGGCGACCATCGTCACCGACAAGCAGGCCGTCGTGTATGTGTGGTATGACAACGAGTTCGGTTACAGCTGCCAGGTCGTGCGTATCCTGCAGCACATGTCCAACGTGCGTTTCAGCTATTTCCCCACTCGCTGAGGCAATGGGTCGCGCCCTGGCGTGATTCACGCACGGTGAGGAAAAAATGCCTGTCAATACAACGCCCCTGCCATCCTCGATGGCAGGGGCGTTGGCGTGTTGAATGCCCTCACCACTTTAGTGTCGTATGGTCTTTCGGGGCTCGCATCTTTATAATGAGGCGGATTTTTTTGGGCCGGTCCAATCTCTGGGCTACACCTCCAACCGTCTGATAAGAAAAGCATTCACATCAACTGAAACGCGAATCTCGCGAGGTTGCCTGGCCGTATGTCGGCCTCGAGGCGTGTCATTGATGCGTGATCTTTCCTGAACAACATCAGATCCGACAATTGGGCGAGTCTATGATCGAAGTCAAACGTGGCCTGGATCTCCCCATCGCCGGGGCGCCGGAGCAGCGTATCGAGGATGCGCAGCCCGTTCGTCGCGTAGCGATCCTGGGTGTTGACTACGTCGGCATGAAGCCGACGATGGAAGTCCGTGAAGGGGACAAGGTGAAACTGGGGCAACTCCTGTTCACCGACAAGAAGACCCCGGGCGTCCGTTACACCGCGCCTGCTGCCGGGACCGTGGTCGAGATCAACCGTGGCGAGAAGCGCAAGCTTCTGTCCGTGGTCATCGAGACCGATGCGCAGGGCGAAGCGGTGGAATTCACCGCGCATGGCGAGGCGGCGCTGGCCGGTCTCGAGCGTCAGGTCGTGGTCGACCAGCTGGTCGACTCCGGTCTGTGGACGGCATTCCGTACCCGCCCGTTCTCGCGTGTACCGGCACTGGATGCCACCCCGGCAGCCATCTTCGTCACCGCCATCGATACCCACCCGCTGGCCGCAGATCCGGCCGTGGTGCTCAAGGGGCAGGAAGTTGCGTTCCGTCAGGGTCTCGTCGCATTGACGCGTCTGACCGAAGGCAAGGTGTTCCTGTGCCAGGCACCGGGCGCGGATATCCCGGGCGGCGATGTGGCCGGCGTGGTCAGCGAGTCCTTCAAGGGCCCGCACCCGGCAGGTCTGCCGGGTACGCACATCCATCATCTCGCACCGGTCAGCCTGAAGCGTCATGTCTGGCATGTCGGTTATCAGGATGTCGTTGCCATCGGTACCCTGCTGGCGGAAGGGCGTCTGGACACCACGCGTGTCATCGCCGTCGGTGGCCCGCGTGCGACCAAGCCCCGCCTGCTGCGTACCCGTCTGGGCGCGAGCACTGAAGAACTGCTCAAGGGGGAAGTCGAGCAGCCGGAAGATACCCGTGTGATCTCCGGTTCCGTGTTCTCCGGTCTGACCTGTGAAGGGGCGCTGCGTTTCGTCAGCCGCTATCACACTCAGGTGAGTCTGCTGGAAGAAGGCAACAAGCGTGCCTTCATGGGCTGGCTGTCCACCGGTGCCAATCGTCACTCGGTGCTGGGTATCTACCTGTCGAAGCTGACCGGTCTGCGTGACTATCGTCCCAACACCTCCACCAATGGCTCCGAGCGTGCCATGGTGCCGGTGGGGGCGTACGAGAAGGTCATGCCGCTGGACATTCTGCCGACGCAGCTGCTGCGCTCGCTGATCGTGGGTGATATCGAGACCGGCATGCAGCTTGGCTGCCTGGAGCTTGATGAAGAGGACCTCGCACTGTGCACCTATGTGTGCCCGGGCAAGTACGAGTACGGTCCCATCCTGCGTGACAACCTCACCACGATCGAGAAAGAGGTCTGATGATGGGTATTCGACAGACTCTGGATAACCTGGAGCCGCACTTCCACAAGGGTGGCAAGTACGAGAAGTTCTACGCGCTCTACGAAGCCGTGGACACGATTTTCTATGCGCCGGCGAGTGTCACGCGTACCACCGCGCACGTGCGTGATGGTATCGACCTGAAGCGCATCATGATCACGGTCTGGATGTGTACCTTCCCGGCCATGTTCTTCGGCATGTACAACGCCGGTCTGCAGGCCAACGAGGCCATCGCTGGCGGTTACAGTGCATTGGGCGGCTGGCGTGAAGCCATCGTCATGATGCTGGCGGGCAGCCATGATGCGGGCAGCGTGTGGGCCAACTTCATCCTGGGGGCCACCTACTTCCTGCCCATCTATCTGGTGACCTTCGCGGTCGGCGGCTTCTGGGAAGTGCTGTTCGCGATGCGTCGCGGTCACGAGGTCAACGAAGGCTTCTTCGTCACCTCCGTGCTCTTCGCGCTGACGCTGCCGGCCACCATCCCGCTGTGGCAGGTCGCGCTCGGCATCACCTTCGGTGTGGTGATCGGCAAGGAAGTCTTCGGCGGTACCGGCAAGAACTTCCTCAACCCGGCGCTGTCCGGTCGTGCCTTCCTGTACTTCGCCTATCCGGCCAGCATTTCCGGTGACGCGGTGTGGGTGCCGGCTGACGGCTATACCGGTGCGACCGCACTGTCCACCGCGGCACAGGACGGCATGAGCGCCCTGATGCAGCAGATGAGCTGGACCGATGCCTTCCTGGGCTTCATTCCGGGCTCGTTGGGTGAGGTATCGACGCTGGCCATCTTCCTCGGCGCGGCGGTACTGCTGTGGACGCGCATCGCCTCCTGGCGAATCATGCTGGGCGTGTTGCTGGGCATGGTCGCGACCTCGGCGCTGTTCAACGCCATCGGCAGTGACACCAATGCCATGTTCGCGATGCCGTGGTACTGGCATCTGGTCATCGGCGGCTTCGCCTTCGGCATGGTCTTCATGGCCACCGATCCGGTCTCGGCTTCCATGACCGACAAGGGCAAGCTGATCTTCGGTGCACTGATCGGCGTGATGACCGTGTTGATCCGTGTCGCCAACCCGGCCTTCCCGGAGGGCATCATGCTGGCGATCCTGTTCGCCAACCTGTTCGCCCCGCTGATCGACCACTTCGTCGTGCAGGCCAACATCAAGCGCCGCGTCAAGCGCGAGGCTGCCGGCATCGCGAACGAGGAGACCGCCTGACATGGCCAGCAACAATTCCATCAAGAAGACCCTCGGCGTCGCGCTCGGGCTGTGCATCGTCTGCTCGGTGGTGGTATCCACCGCAGCGGTCGTGCTGCGTCCGATGCAGATGACCAATGCCGAGCTGGACCGCAAGAGCAACATCCTCGCGGTCGCCGAGCTGCTGCAGCCGGGCGAGGATGTCGGCCAGCAGTTCCGTGACAAGGTCACCGCCAAGGTCGTCGACCTGAACAGCGGTGAGTACGTCGACGACATCGATCCGGAAAAGTACGACCAGGCCAAGATGTCCAAGGACCCGGCCACCTCACGTACCCTGTCCGGTGATGAGGATCTGCCGGGCATCAAGCGTCGTGAGCAGTACTCGGTGGTCTATCTGGTCGGTGATGTCGAGCAGCCGGACGAGATCATCGTCCCGGTGCGTGGCAACGGCCTGTGGTCGATGATGTACGGCTACCTGGCACTCAAGGGTGACGGCAACACCGTGGTGGGTCTGTCCTTCTATCAGCAGGGGGAAACTCCGGGGCTGGGCGGCGAAGTCGACAACCCGAAGTGGAAGGCCCAGTGGGATGGCAAGAAGATCTATCCCGAAGACAGCATGGACCCGGAAGTGCACCTGAAGAAGGGCGGTGTCAATCCGTCATCTCCGGATGCCAAGTACCAGGTTGATGCCCTGTCAGGTGCTACCCTCACCAGCAACGGCGTGACCAACCTGCTGCAGTTCTGGATGGGTGAGAATGGCTTCGCCAAGTACCTGACCCAGTTCCGCGACGTCAAAGGAGCGTAATGATGGCAGCCGAAACTCCTAAAGGTGTCCTGACGACGCCGATCTTCAAGAACAACCCCATCGCGCTGCAGATCCTCGGTATCTGCTCCGCGCTGGCGGTGACCAACTCGATGAACACCGCCCTGATCATGGGGATCGCGGTGTCACTGGTGACGGCGTTCTCCAGTCTGTTCATCTCGTTGATCCGCAATCACATCCCGTCGTCCATCCGCATCATCGTGCAGATGACGATCATCGCCTCGCTGGTCATCGTGGTCGATCAGTCGCTCAAGGCCTTCGCCTTCGAGACCTCCAAGCAGCTGTCGGTCTTCGTCGGTCTGATCATCACCAACTGCATCGTGATGGGCCGCGCGGAAGCCTACGCCATGCAGAATGGCCCGGCGATGAGCTTCATCGACGGTATCGGCAACGGTCTCGGCTACACCGTGATCCTGCTGGTGGTCGGCTTCGTGCGTGAGCTGTTCGGTTCCGGCTCCCTGTTCGGCGTGACCATCCTGCAGACCGTCAACGACGGTGGCTGGTACATCCCGAATGGTCTGATGCTGCTGCCGCCGTCCGCGTTCTTCGTCATCGGTCTGTTCATCTGGGTGCTGCGCAGCGTCTATCCGGAGCAGGTCGAGAAGGCGGAGTACAAGATTACCGCCAACACCAAGATCAAGGAGGCCGTGTAACATGTTCGAACACTACCTGAGCCTGTTCATCAAGGCCGTGTTCGTCGAGAACATGGCGCTGGCCTTCTTCCTGGGCATGTGCACCTTCCTGGCGGTGTCCAAGAAGATCCAGTCCGCGATCGGTCTGGGCGTGGCCGTCATCGTCGTGCTGGCGGTGACCGTCCCGGTCAACAACCTGATCCTGAACTATCTGCTGCGTGAAGGCGCGCTGACCTGGACCGGTCTGAAAGGTGCGGAAAGCATCGACCTGTCCTTCCTGGGTTACCTGTCCTACATCGGCGTCATCGCGGCGATCGTCCAGATCCTCGAGATGTTCCTCGACAAGTTCGTGCCGGCGCTCTACAACGCGCTGGGCGTGTTCCTGCCGCTGATCACGGTCAACTGCGCGATTCTCGGTGCGGCCCTGTTCATGGTGCAGCGTGACTACAGCTTCGGCGAGTCCGTGATCTATGGCGTGGGTGCCGGCTTCGGCTGGGCACTGGCGATCGCCGCACTGGCCGGTATCCGCGAGAAGCTCAAGTACTCTGACGTGCCGGCTGGCCTGCAGGGTCTCGGCATTACCTTCATTACCGTTGGCCTGATGTCGCTGGGCTTCATGTCCTTCTCCGGCGTCCAGCTGTAACGCAACCGAGCATAAGGAAATCGAAATGGTAGATACCTCCATCATCGTGCTCGGCGTCGTCATGTTCACCGTGGTCGTGATCGGCCTGGTGCTCGTGATTCTCGCGGCACGCAGCAAGCTGGTCTCGAGCGGTGACGTCCAGATCGAGATCAATGGCGACCCCGCCAACACCCTGACCACCCAGGCCGGCGGCAAGCTGCTGCAGACCCTGGCGGCCAATGGCATCTTCCTGTCCTCCGCCTGTGGTGGCGGGGGTTCCTGTGCCCAGTGCAAGTGTCGGATCGAGGAGGGCGGCGGCTCCATCCTGCCCACCGAGGAATCCCACTTCACCATGGGTGAGAAGAAGGAAGGCTGGCGCCTGTCATGCCAGGTCCCGGTCAAGCAGGACATGAAGATCGAAGTGCCGGAAGAGATCTTCGGTGTGAAGAAGTGGGAAACCACCGTGACCGCCAACCCGAACGTCGCGACCTTCATCAAGGAGCTGAACCTGCAGCTGCCGGAAGGCGAGGAAGTCAACTTCCGCGCCGGCGGTTACGTGCAGCTGGAAGCGCCGGCCTACGACATCAAGTTCTCCGACTTCGATATCGAAGAAGAGTATCGTGGTGACTGGGAGAAGTTCGGTCTGTTCAACGTTCAGCACAAGAACGAAGAGCCGGTCATCCGCGCCTACTCCATGGCGAACTATCCGGAAGAGTACGGCATCCTGAAGTTCAACATCCGTATCGCCACTCCGCCGCCGAATTCCCAGCATCCGCCGGGGCTGATGTCCACCTATGTCTTCTCGCTGAAGCCGGGTGACAAGGTGACCGTGATGGGGCCGTTCGGTGAGTTCTTCGCCAAGGATACCGACGCCGAGATGGTCTTCATCGGTGGCGGTGCCGGCATGGCGCCGATGCGCAGCCATATCTTCGATCAGCTCAAGCGTCTGAATTCCAAGCGCAAGATGTCGTTCTGGTACGGTGCGCGCTCCATGCGCGAGTCGTTCTACAACGAGGAATACGACCAGCTGGCCGAAGAGAACGAGAACTTCGAGTGGCACCTGGCGCTGTCTGATCCGCAGCCTGAGGACAACTGGGAAGGCCCGACGGGCTTCATCCATAATGTCCTGTACGAAAACTACCTCAAGGACCACCCGGCCCCTGAGGACTGCGAGTACTACATGTGCGGGCCGCCCATGATGAACGCCGCCGTCGTCAAGATGCTGACCGACATGGGTGTGGAGCCGGAGAACATCCTGCTCGATGACTTCGGTGGTTGATCGATGATGTCACGCGTCGCAAGACGACTGGCAGGGCCGGCCCTCATGGGGCTGGCCCTGCTGGTTGCAGGCTGTGAAAATTCCAGCAACCCTGAGTTGCATCGCTTCGCCGGTCCCATCTTCGGCACCGGATTCCATGTCACGGTGGCAGGGGATCTGGATGTCGATGAGGTGGCGTCACTCAAGCAGGCGAGCGTCGAGGCGCTGGACAAGGTCGACTGGCAGATGTCGACCTACAAGGACACCTCGGAGCTCTCGAAGCTCAATCAGGCACCGCTGGATACGCCGATCACGCTGTCGGATGGCCTGGCGCAGGTGCTGGCCGAATCGCAGGATATCGGCAGGCGCTCCGAGGGTGCCTTTGACATCACCGTCGGCCCGGCCGTCAATCTGTGGGGCTTTGGCCCGGATGAGCGTCTCGACAAGGCACCGAGTGATGCACAGATCGCGCAGGCGCTCGAGAAGGTCGATCATCTGGCGCTGGAGCTCGATGGCAATACGGTGATCAAGCGCAAGCCGGTGTATGCCGACCTGTCGGGGATCGCCAAGGGCTATGGGGTGGATCGAGTCGCCGATGTGCTCGAGGCCAATGGCATCGAGAACTATCTGGTCGAGGTCGGTGGCGAGATCCGCGTCAAGGGTGAGAAGCCCGGCCACAAGCCGTGGCGTATCGCCATCGAAGCGCCGAAGTCCTTCGAGCGTTCCGTGCAGCGGATCATCGACCCCGGCAATGCTGCCGTGGCGACTTCCGGTGACTACCGCAACTATTTCGAGCAGGACGGCGTACGTTACTCACACACGATCGATCCGCGTACCGGTCGTCCCATTCAGCACTCCCTGGCATCGGTGACGGTCATCACGCCAGATTGTGCGAGTGCGGACGCCTGGGCCACGGCACTCAACGTGCTTGGCGCCGAGAAGGCAATGGCCATCGCAAGACGCGAGAACATTGCCGCCTATTTCATTGTCAAAACGGATGATGGCTTCAAGCAGTCCTGGAGTCCGGCATTCGCGCCCTATCTGAAGGACGCGCCGGCGACAGGCGACACGAAGCCCGCAGGGGAATCCAGCGTCTGAGCCTGTCTGCCGTCAGGCAGACGGGGAGGACGTGATCCGCTGTCACCTGTCGTGACACGCCCCTGACCGGGCCTGCCACTCACGATGCATTGGCACCCTCCCGTCAGGGCGGGTACCGATGTGGCGGTCGAGTCGGGCCGGTCACAGTGGGCCAACATGGGGCCATGCCCCGGGAGAAATGACATGACTATCTGGTTACTGGTGTTCGCCGCCATGCTGCTGTTGATCGGCGCGATGGCTGTCGGGGTGTTGATGGGGCGCAAGCCGATCGCCGGCTCCTGCGGCGGCCTCAACAACCTCGGGCTCAAGGATGGCTGTGACATCTGTGGCGGCAAGGATGACGAGTGCGAGAAGGAGCAGGAGCGCCAGCGTCTGATGGCCGAGAGCGGCGGCAAGCCGGCCAGTGATCTGGCCTACGAAGCCCCGCGTCGCTGATTTCTGCTCTGATGACTCAGAGCCCGCCGGCCGCAAGGCCAGCCGCCGGCCCTGGCATGCCATTCTCTCCCTGAGCAGAGTGTGGCGTGTCAGGGCCGGCCTACGAACAACCAAGGAGCAAAGCGAGTCTCATGGCAGTCTACAACTACGATGTGGTCGTGATCGGTACCGGTCCGGCAGGGGAGAGCGCGGCGGTCAATGCGGCCAAGCATGGCAAGCGAGTGGCCGTGATCGAGGCCCAGTCCTCCGTGGGCGGCAACTGCACCCACAAGGGCACCATCCCCTCCAAGGCCCTGCGTCACGCGGTCAAGCAGATCATCGAGTTCAACACCAATCGCATGTTCCGCGACATCGGTGAGCCGCGCTGGTTCTCCTTCCCCAAGGTGCTGGAACGTTCGCGTCGTACCATCGAGCAGCAGGTCGAGATGCGCACGCGCTTCTATGCTCGCAATCGCATCGACGTGTTCTTCGGTACCGCGCGCTTCAAGGACGAGCACACCGTGCTGGTGCGTGATGCCCATGAAGGGACCGAGGAGCTGCACGCGGAGAAGGTCGTGATCGCCACCGGGTCGCGCCCCTACCGCCCGGCAGACGTCAATTTCCGCCACCCGCGTATCTATTGCTCCGATACCATCCTGGGTCTGTCGCACACGCCGCGCACGTTGATCATCTACGGTGCCGGTGTCATCGGGTCCGAGTACGCCTCCATCTTCTCGGGGCTGGGCGTCAAGGTGGACCTGATCGATACCCGTGATCGTCTGTTGTCGTTCCTGGACAACGAGATTTCCGACGCGCTGTCCTACCACCTGCGCAACAACGGCGTGCTGGTGCGCCACAATGAGGAATACGAGCGCATCGAGGGCGATGAGTCCGGTGTGGTCGTGCACCTCAAGTCCGGCAAGAAGCTGCGTGCGGACGCCTTCCTGTGGGCCAATGGGCGCACCGGCAACACCGACAGCCTCGGGCTCGAGAACATCGGTCTGCAGGCCAATGGCCGTGGTCAGCTGACGGTCGATGATCAGTACCGCACCGAGCTGGACCACGTCTATGCCGTGGGCGATGTCATCGGCTGGCCGAGCCTGGCCTCTGCTGCCTATGATCAGGGCCGCTTCGCCTCGGCCAACCTGCTGGGCGAGGAGTTCAAGTTCGTCAATGAGGTGCCGACCGGCATCTACACCATCCCCGAGATCAGCTCGGTGGGGCGTGGCGAGAGCGAACTGACCGAAGCGCGCATTCCCTACGAAGTGGGGCAGGCCTTCTTCAAGGACACCGCACGCGCCCAGATCACCGGCGACACCGTCGGCATGCTCAAGATCCTGTTCCATCGCGACACGCTGGAAATCCTCGGCATCCACTGCTTCGGTGATCAGGCATCCGAGATCGTGCACATCGGCCAGGCCATCATGCAGCAGCAAGGTGAGGCGAATACGCTCAAGTACTTCGTCAACACCACCTTCAACTACCCGACCATGGCGGAAGCCTATCGGGTCGCTGCCATGAACGGGCTGAATCGTCTGTTCTGATTACGCTGCGCTTGAAAGCGGTTCACAAGGCCTCGACATCTCTGGTGTCGAGGCCTTGTCGTATCCGGGGCTCTCGCAGGGACCTTTCCATTGACGAACCTTGAGGGCAATGACGCATGCAGCAGCATGATTGCGGGGAAAGCGGCACGCAGGAAAACAGCTCGCAGACAAGCGACACTCGGCAGACAAGCAATCATTCACGCAGGGCGCTGCAGGATGATCCGACCACGGACCTGACCCTGAGGCTGGGGCATGAGGAGCTGGTCATCCACCGCCGTTACGAGCTGGCCAGCATCATCAACGAGCTGGTGCTGGGTCTGTTGTTCACCATCGGCAGCGTGTGCTTCTTCTGGGATGAGTGGATGACGCTGGGGATCTGGCTGTTCGTGATCGGCTCGCTGCAGCTGACGCTCAAGCCGTTGATCCGCCTGGCGCGCCGCATGCACCTCAAGCGCCTGCCGGAATCAGGGCTGGATCTCTAGCAGGCGACTTCACAGTCTCTCTGTCTCACTGGCTCTCCGGCTCTAGAGATCAGCGATAGCGATGCACGCGCAGGCTCTTGAGAAAGGGCGTGTCCTCGATGCGCACATCTCCGCGTCTGGCGCGTGTGCGCTGTGCGGGCGGGGTCGGTGAGGGTTGGTTGAGCGCCGGAAGGCGCAGGTCATCGTGGGGCAGGAACAGCGGTAGCGAGACGTTCATCGCGCGGCGAGTGCGCAGCTCGCCATCCTCGCGCAAGACCGGCTCACGATAGAAGAGATTGGCGCGCATCAGCGGCGCCTGAGGCTGGATGCGTGCCAGTATCTCGTCAGAGGGCAGGCCCGCCAGCAGTCTGAGCTGCAGGCGCACGTGATCGGCCTCGGTATCCAGTTTCATCAGCATCGCCTCGCACTCCGGCACACTGACGCGCTGAATGGAGCGTCCGGAGCTGTACCAAGCGAAACGCACTCGCGCCACCGCTGCTTCCGCGACCGGTACGCGCCGCCAGCATTGCTTCAGATGCAGACGAGCGAGGCCATCGCCCTTCAGGTGCTGGTTGAGGCCGGGGTGGCGGAAGGGCAGGATGGCCTTGAGCTCCGCGAGTTGATCGGGATACGCCTCACGCAGTTCGGCAAACAGTCCCGCCAGATGCTCCTTGGCCAGATTGAGGGCGCCGACCGCCTGGATCACCTGCGGGCCTGCCGCCACCACGCCCAGATAGGGGCGGGTGACACGCCCATCCTGCCCATCCTGATACCACACATCCTGCAGCGCGAGCCGTAGCCAATCGAGATCGGCATGGCCGCCATCCAGCCGCCACAGCGGCGAATTCTCCTCCGCGACGGCAGTGATGACCTGTTCGGCTGCGCTGATCTGTTCATCGAAGGCCGCCTCTATTCTGGCCATCAGCTGATATTCGGGCATGGTCCGCGTCCTGGTTGGCGCTTGAGGGATACACTCTTTTTATCGCGTTATCCTGTTTAGCGCAGCCTGGCGGGAAAGACAAGCGTGCGGATACGAAACGAGGCGCCCCGCAGGGCGCCTCGTGGCATGGCTGGCATCTCCCGGGCGGGAAGCGTCGTCAAGAAACACGCGGCTTCCTCAGGAGCTGATCGCGACCTTGCGTCTAGCGATCGCGATAGCGTTCGGTGAGATCCCCATAGGCATCGATGCGGCGGTCACGCAGATAGGGCCAGATGCGGCGCACGTCCTCGCCACGCGCCAGATCCACCTCGACCAGCAACTCCTCGGGCTCGGTGCCGCCATGCGCCAGCAGTTCGCCCTGGGGTCCGCACACGAAGCTGCCTCCCCAGAACTGGATTCCTTCGCTGGCAGGCGTCGGGTCCGCTTCATGGCCGACCCGATTGGCGACGATCACCGGCACGCCATTGGCGACGCCGTGGCTGCGCTGGATCAGGGTCCAGGCATCCTTCTGGCGCGTCTGCTCGGCTTCATCATCGCGCGGGTCCCAGCCGATGGCGGTGGGATAGAGCAGCATCTCGGCACCGGCCAGTGCCATCAGCCGCGCGCCTTCCGGGTACCACTGATCCCAGCAGACCTGCACGCCCAGGCGGCCCACCGAGGTATCGATGGGCTCGAAACCGCGGCGCGGCGACTGTGCGCTGGGCGCATCACCCGGCGTGAAGTAGAACTTCTCGTAGAAGCCGGGATCATCCGGGATGTGCATCTTGCGGAAGGTGCCGACCAGGCCATCGGCCTTGTCGAGCACCACGGCGGTATTGTGATATACGCCCGCGGCGCGGCGCTCGAAGATGGAGCCGACGATGACCAGACCGAGTTCAGCGGCCAGACTGGCCAGGCGCTGGGTGGTCGGGCCTTCGAGGGGTTCGGCGAGATCGAAGATCGCGGTGTCTTCCGTCTGGCAGAAATAGTGGCTGGCATGCAGCTCCTGCAGCATCACCAGCTCAGCACCGCCGGCTGCCAGGCGGCGGATGGCCGCCTCGCTGGCCGCCAGGCTCGTATCCTTGTCGGGCCAGCCCTGCTGCTGGACGACACCGACCTTGAGTGTACGGCGGGAAGTGGTCATCACAGTGCTCCTTGAGTGAGGTTCGAGGTGGCCAGGGTGCCCTTGGGCAGTTGCATGGTCATGCAGTGCAGACTGCCATGCTGGCGAATCACGGCGCGGCAGTCGACCGGGATGATGTCACGTCCCGGGAAGGCGCCCGCCAGGGCCTTGAGCGCGATCATGTCGTGACGATCGGCATAGGTCGGCACCAGCACCGCGCCGTTGATGATCAGGAAGTTGGCATAGGTCGCCGGCAGGCGATGGCCATCTTCGGGATCGAAGCAGGCCTCTGGCCATGGCAGCGGTACCAGGAAGTACGGATCGCCATTGGCATCCAGCATGTCTTCCAGCTCGGCTTCCATCGCCTTGAGCGCCGGGTAGTGCGGGTCGTCGCGATCATCGCAACGCACGTAGGCGATGGTACGCGGGTCGCAGAAGCGCGCCAGGGTGTCGACATGACTGTCGGTGTCATCGCCTTCCAGATGGCCATTGGCCAGCCACAGGATGCGTGAGACACCGAAATCGGCCGTGAGCTGTGCCTCGACCTGCTCGCGGCTCAGCCCGGCATTGCGATTGTCGTTGAGCAGGCAGGCCTCGGTGGTCAACAGCGTCCCCAGGCCATCCGTCTCGATACCGCCGCCTTCCAGAATGAAATCGCGACTTTCCACCGGGCTTGCATAGACCCCTTGAGCGGCCAGCGCTCGGGTCAGGGCGTTGTCACGGGCGGCTTCGAACTTGCCGCCCCAGCCGGTGAAGGTGTAGTCGAGCAGTACCGGCTGGCCATCACGTTCGACGGTGATGGGGCCGTGGTCACGCGTCCAGGTGTCATCCAGCGGCGCCACATGCAGATGCAGACGCTCGGCCGGCACGCCGAAACCGGCGAAGCGTGACGTGAGGCGCTCGCGGGTGGCCTCGTCACTGACGCTGATCAGCACGTGCTGATACCGGCTGATGGCGATCACCATGGCCTCGCAGGTGGCTTCGATGCTCTCGAGCATCTCGTTCCAGTCGCTGTGGGGGCTGGGCCAGCTGAGCTGGATGGCATCCTGCGGGTGCCATTCGGCAAGCAGACGGGTGGCCATGGGCATCTCCCTGATGAAGAAGTGACGGTAATGCCGCGATACCGCGGACTCGGCGCGCGATGATAGCAGAGCCATGCGTCGACGCTAGCCCCTGCGTGCGTCATATGGCCAGACACTCGAGACTGGCGGTTCATGCTGTTCTCATGCGAGGGCTGGCAAACTGGGCGCGATTGTGGCCCCATGCGCCGAGCCTGCGGAATGCGTATCATGGCCCGCGACCCTGACCCAAGGAATCGACTTCGATGCTGCTGGATCGCCTACCCTTTCTGATCGGCCTGCGCTATACCCGCGCCAAGCGCCGTAACCATTTCATTTCCTTCATTTCCCTGACCTCGATGCTCGGCCTGTCGTTGGGCGTGGCCGTGCTGATTCTGGTGCTGTCCGTCATGAACGGCTTCGACCACGAATTGCGTACCCGCGTACTGGGCATGGTGCCGCATGTGCGGGTCGAGGCGCGCGACAGCGTCACCGACTGGGAGACGCTCGCCGGCATGTTGCGCGAGAAGCCGCATGTCGTCGGTGCCGCTCCCTACATCGAGCAGCAGGGCATGTTCACCACCAATGGTCGCAACAAGGGCGCGCTGGTCACCGGTATCGATCCGTCCGCGGAGGACCAGGTCTCGATCATCAGTGAGCACATGGTGCAAGGAAGTCTGGCAGACCTCACGCCGGGCAGCTGGGGCATCGTGATGGGGGAGCTGCTGGCACGCAATCTCGGGGTCGGCGTCGGGGATCGCGTCACGCTGCTGGTGCCCGAGGCCTCCATCACGCCCGGGGGCATCTTCCCGCGCCTCAAGCGCTTCACGGTGACCGGCATCTTCAAGGTCGGCGCGGACGTGGATGCCAGTCTCGCCTACACCGACATCTCGGACATGGCCAAGCTGGCACGCTTCAAGGAAGGCGAGGTGCAGGGCGTACGCCTGAAACTCGATGACCTGTTCAGTGCCGATGCCGTCACCCGTGACATCATCAGCCAGCTGGGGCCGCAGTATCGCGGCATGGACTGGAAGCGTACCCACGGCAACCTGTTCGCCGCCATCCAGATGGAGAAGAACATGATCGGCCTGCTACTGATGGTGATCGTCGCCGTGGCAGCCTTCAACATCGTCTCGACGCTGGTGATGATGGTGACCGACAAGCACGCCGACATCGCCATCCTGCGCACCCTCGGGGCCAAGCCCGGCAGCATCATGGGCATCTTCATCGTCCAGGGGCTGACCATCGGCGTGATGGGGATCATCATCGGCGCCATCGCCGGGGTGGCATTGGCATTGAGCGTCTCCGACATCATCGCCTGGGTGCAGTCGACCTTCGGTATCCAGTTCCTGGATCCCAACGTCTACTTCATCAGCTATCTGCCGTCTCGTCTCGAGCTGTCCGACATGGGCGTCATCATCGGCTCCGCGCTGGTGCTGAGCTTCCTGTCGACACTCTATCCGGCCTGGCGCGCTTCCCGCATCCAGCCGGCCGAGGTGCTGCGCTATGAATGATCTACCGACATCGACCGATGCATCATCCCGCTCTGCTGCTGGAGACTCCGCCATGCCGACCCCGGCTTCTGACACCCGTGCGACTGACCTGGCTCACGGCAAGCCGATGTTGATCTGTGAGCGCCTGAGTCGCAGCTACGACGAAGGCCCGCAGAAGGTGCAGGTTCTGGACGAACTGGAGCTGCGTGTGCACGCCGGCGAACGGGTCGCCGTCGTCGGCAGCTCCGGCTCCGGCAAGACCACGCTGCTCAATCTGCTCGGCGGGCTGGATCATCCCAGTCAGGGCATCGTGAAGGTGGCCGGCCAGCGCCTGTCCGAGCTCAGTGAGTCGGCGCTTGGCAGCTTCCGCAATCAGCACATCGGCTTCGTCTATCAGTTCCATCATCTGCTGGCGGAATTCAGCGCCGAAGAGAATGTGGCGATGCCGTTGATCATCCGGGGCCACAAGCGTGCCGAGGCCGCCGTCAAGGCGCGCAAGCTGCTGGAGCGTGTCGGCATGGCGCCGCGCGCCGATCACAAGCCGGGCGAGCTGTCCGGGGGAGAACGTCAGCGCGTCGCCATCGCGCGTGCGCTGGTGACGGACCCGAGCCTGGTGCTGATGGATGAACCGACCGGCAACCTGGATCAGACCACGGCGGCGCGCATTCTGGAGCTGATGGACGACATCGCTCGGGAAGCGCAGGCCGCCTTCATCATCGTGACCCACGACAATGGGCTGGCCGCGCACCAGCACCGTGTGCTGCGCCTGGATGGCGGCAAGCTGCACGAGGACTGAGCTCCACCGCTGAGTGGCGGATGTCTGCCTCACGCCATGCCAGAAAGCCAAAAGCCCCGCCATCGAGAGATGGCGGGGCTTTTTCATGGGCGGCGTCGTCAGCCTTCAGGACTTGTCGGTATCCGGGGCAGCGTTCTGGTCGGACCGCTGCGCCTTGGTGCAACGCCTGGCGGCCAGACGCGCCTTGCGGCGACTGCGCCAGCTGCGCACGACCTGATAACGCCACAGCAGCCGGACCAGCACGTTGGCGAGCAGGGCGACCACCACCGCGCTGACCAGCGAGCCCAGCGCAAGTGCCGGCAGGATATCTTCCAGCTGGTTGGCGAACCAGGCCGCGGAGACCTGGTCCGGCATCACCCGGGCAGGCGTATCGAGCATCCAGGCGCCCACGCGATAGGTCGCGTAGTAGACCACGGGCATGGTCAACGGGTTGGTGATCCATACCAGACCTACCGAGAGCGCAAGGTTGCAGCGCAACGCCCAGGCACCGAAGGCGGCCACCACCATCTGGAAGGGGATCGGCAGCAAGGCACAGAAGAAGCCCACCATGCACGCATTGGCAACGGTTCGACGCGACAACGCCCACAACGCGGGGTCGGCGATCAGGTGATGCATGAAGCGCAGGGATTTCTTGCGCCTGAGGGCATCCGGTTCCGGCATGAACCGCTTGAGTAGACGACGAGGCATGGCTTGGCCATTTGGCATTCAACGCCGGCCATTATCCATACATGTCCCCGGGACTGCCATGCTGTGAGCTCAGTTAAGCGGCCCGCATCGTGCAATCCTGTGTGCTTGAAATGATGCTGAACGCAGGCCAGCCCCCGTCATGCCTGATGAAGAGCGGTATCTGCCTCCTTGAACGATTCGTCTGAAAAGCTGCCCGTGGGCGCGAACGACGCCACGCGGTTTCGCGGGTCCTGGCTGACACCGGGGGCTCTGATCCAGTGGCTCGCCGGTCTGGTGGCCGGGGTGTGGCTGTCGCGACAGGGGGAGTGGGCGGCCGATTGGCAGGGACGCATGCCGGATGGCGCACCCGAAAGCGCAGGGGATGTCTTGAGCGGGATGGCAGACAGCCTGTTGCTGCCATCCCTGGTGCTCAGCCTGCTGGTGATGCTCGCCTTCGCGCGACGCCCGGCAGTCCTGCGGCTGGGGATTGCTCTGTGGGGCGGGCTGCTGCTCGGGCTGGTGCATCAGCCACTCATGCTTGCCGAAGCACTGGCGCGCGAGGATATCTGGCTGGAGGGGCGCATCGAGCAGGCCAGTCGTTCGCTCCCGGCCCCGGGGGAGTCGGTGCGTCTGGTCTTCAGGGTGGAAGCCTGTCGAGCCTCGGGCGCTGACGGCGAAGCAGGCGGTGAGCAGGGCGAGGTGCTCAAGCCCCCCAGGATGAACGCATCCGGCATGACGAGCGCCGGGCGTGAGCTGGCCTGTCGCCGTCTCGAGGGCCAGCGGGTGCAATTGCGGCGCTACTGGCCGCGGCGTGCCGCCTCTGAATCATCGGCTTCGCCTCTTCTCGTTCCCTGGCAAGCGGGTGAGCGGTGGCGGCTGATCGCCAGACTGGTGCCGCCGCATGCTGCCAGCAACCCGGACGCGCCGCAGAGTTTTGATCGGGTCAGCTGGTGGTGGCGCGAGGGGATCGTGGCGACGGGGTACGTGCGAGACCCCGCCCGGGCACAGCGACTGGCACCACCCCGCGGGGTGGCAGCGTTACGCCTGGCGGCCGAGCAGCGGCTCTGGCAGGGCTGTGGAGGGCGGGGCGATGACATCCAATGGGCGCATTCGCCCTGCCGCTGGCTGGCGGCGCTGACGCTGGGGCGTGCCTCGGCGCTGACTCGCGATGACTGGGAGTCCTTGAATGCCACCGGGTTGACGCACCTCGCCGTGGTGTCAGGGCTGCATGTCGGGCTGATGGCAAGCCTAGTGCTGGTGGTGAGCTTTGGCGTCCTGCGCCGTCTTCGTCCTGCCGACTGGCGTTTCAGCGTCGCTCCCTGGTGGCTGGCGTGTCTGGCGGCCTGGAGTTTCGCGATACTGGCGGGGCTGGCACCGCCGGCGCTGCGAGCGGCGCTGATGACAAGTGTTGGGTTGTGGATGGCCAGCGGGCGCAGCGGCCTGGGCGTCTGGCAGATATGGATGCTGGCGTTGTCGCTGGTGATCGGCCTTGATCCGCTGGCCTTGTGGCGACCCGGCACCTGGTATTCGTTTCTTGCCGTGGCAGCGCTGCTGCTGGCCTGGCAGGGGTGTGAGCGCCCCCGCGGCGCGCTGGGCTGGTGTCGCGCCACGCTGCGCAGTCAATGGGTGTTGACGCTGGTGATGGGGGTCGCTCTGCTGGTCGGGCGTGGTCAGTTGTCATGGCTTGCGATGCCGATGAACCTCGCCATAGCTCCGCTCGCGACCCTCCTGGTCGTGCCGTTGGGGATGCTGGGCTGGGGGCTGGCTGGCATCGACTCCCTGCTGGACGCGATGGGCTTGCGGCTGTCGGAAAGGGCAGGAATGAGCGGGGCGCTGTGGCAGTGGCTCGCCGAGCGAGTGGATCATGGCATGGCGTGGCTCGGGACCGTCACGCAGCGCCATGGCCTCTGGCCCGCACGGACAGCGACGGACACCCTGTCCGCTGACATGGCAGCAGCGATGGCGATGATGGTACTGGGCGGCCTGTGGCTGGCAAGTGGAGTGCCGGGGTTGGAGCGCCGTGTCAGGGGGCTGTGCACCGCCCTGGCGATGCTGTGGGGGACGGGGCTTGCCTTGCTGCTGTGGCCGCCTGCGCCATGGCCGTCCAGCGCCCACGCCGGCGAAGGACGCACAGGGCGCGACAGCGAATGGCTTGCCGATTCGCGAGCGGCCCCGTTGGTCGTGACCGTCCATGACGTCGGACAGGGGCTGGCGATATCGCTCAGGGTAGCGGGGCGCGTGCTGTCGCCTGAGACGATGGAGGATCTTCCTCGTCATTGGCTCTATGATCTCGGCCCCGGTGCTGCCTTCGGGCCGCCGCGCATGGGGGAGCTGCTGACGGCTGCCGAGGCACCCTGGGGCGTCATCATCAGTCATGGTGATGGCGATCATGCAGGCGGACTGGCGGCGCTGCGAGCGGAGCAGATCGCGCAGTTGTGGGTGCCTGAGGGACAGAGAGGCCGTCTTGACCGTCAGGTGGGCTGGCTGAAGGACGTGCCGACCGCGTCCTGTGAGGCAGGGCGGCGCATCACGCTCGGCCATCTCGCCGACCGCCCCGTGAAACTGGAGATGCTGTGGCCGCCGCCCGGGTGGAAGGTGCGGCGTGACAATGCCCACTCCTGTGTGGTTCTGATCGCGTGGGGTGAGCGTCCGCTGGCGTTGCTGAGTGGCGATATCGGGGTGCAGGAGGAGCGCCAGCTGGTGGAGCTGCTCTCGCGTCGGCTGGCGGGAAGCCCGCTGCCATTGCTGGTCGTCGCGCACCATGGCAGTCGCAGCAGCAGTGGGGATTCCTGGCTCGCGCGTCTGGCACCGCGCCACGCGATCATCAGTGCCGGACGCTACAACCCGCATGGTCATCCGCATGACGAGGTGGTCGAACGCCTGATGCGGCATGCGCAATGTGTCTGGCACAGTGGCCTGGAGGGAGCGCTGCGCTGGGAGTGGTCCCCTGACGCGGAGCGCCTCATTCCCGCGCGGGGTGCTGCCGGTATCGATACGCAGTGCCTTGGGGTAAAATCCGTTGATTGATCAGGGGCATGGCGAATGTCTGCCTGTCAGCGTGCCAGGGACGCGGTCGCGCAGGCCTGATGACGACAACAATGATCGGCGCCGTTGACGGTGCACCATCAAGACCAAGGGAGAGGTCACATGTTGGAAGCCTTGTACGCAGGGGGGCTGCTGATGCTCCCGATCCTGGGATGTTCGGTCGTGGCACTGGCCATCATCCTCGAACGTCTGTGGACGTTGCGCACGCGCCGTATCGCGCCGCGCGGTCTGGGACAGCAGGTGTGTGAACTGATCAGTCAGGGACAGGTCAATGTCTACTGGTTGGAGAGTCATTCGCCCCTTGGGGGGGTGCTGGCGGCAGGGCTTCGCAATGCGCGCCTGGGCAATGAACAGGTGCGTGCGCGCATTCAGGAATCGGCCGTTGCGGTAATCCACGACATGGAGCGCTTCCTGAGCCCCCTGGGGACCATCGCGGCCATCACCCCGCTGCTGGGCCTTCTGGGCACGGTGGTCGGCATGATCGATGTCTTCGCCGTGATCGTGGACGCCGGGTCCGCCGAGCGTGCCCAGGAGCTGGCCGGCGGGATTTCCCAGGCGCTTGTCACCACGGCGGCGGGTCTGACGGTCGCGATTCCGGCGCTGATGTTCCATCGCTATTTCCAGCGTCGCGTGGAAGACATCACCGTGACCATGGAAGAGCAGGCGGGGCAGGTGGTGGAATACATCTCGCACCATCAGGGGGAGCTGGGGCTGGCCGAGAGTCATGACGGCTTCGATCGTCGCGCGGGCCAGCGCAACGGGCCAGCGCCGAGGGAGAGTCTGCCGGAAGACCTGCCGGCCTACATGCGCCGGGACGAGGATGATCCGCTGTCGGGCTCCGACACGCTCGCCGATCGAGGCGTGGGGCCCGGGAGGCCGTCATGAGGTTTCCTCGTCGCCAGCGTGAATCGGTCGAGGTCAATCTCACGCCGCTGATCGACGTGGTCTTTCTGCTGCTGATCTTCTTCATGGTCTCGACCACGTTTGACAGTCGACGCGCCCTGGACCTGATTCTGCCGCAATCCAGTCAGGCCAGCGCCGTGGAGCAGGCGCCGCTGATCATGACCATCGGCGCCAAGGGAGATTTCACGCTCGGTGACACCTCGCTCACCGAGTCAGCATTGGGGGCTGCGCTTGCACGACACAAGGACCAGGCTGATCGCTTCGGGTTGATCCTCGAAGCCGATGGCCGTACGCCACATGCGAAGGTGGTGAAAGCGTTGGACGCTGCCGCCGAAGTGGGCATTACCCGAGTGCGCATCAGTACGCGCACCGGGACCGATACATCACCACCGGATGCCCCATGAGGGCGCCGCTCAAGTCTATGGAGACCCCGTGAGTCGCGACTCCACCTGGATTCATTACCGCCGCCTGCTCGGCTATGTCCGTCCGTACTGGAAGATGTTCCTGGCTGCCGTGCTGGGTTACGTCATCTATGGTGCCTCGAGCACGGCGCTGGCCGAGATGATGAAGCGCCTGATCGATGGCATTCAGAATCCTGACGCCCAGTTCAGATTGTTCCTGCCGTTGTTCGTGATCGGCATGTTCGCGATACGCGGTGTGGGGACCTTCCTGGGGACCTACTGCATGAGCGACGTGGCACGCAACGTGGTGCATACCCTGCGTACCACCGTGTTCAACCACATGCTGCATCTGCCGGGACGTTACTTCGACGAGAACTCCACCGGTCACCTGATCACCCGCGTGACCTATCACGTGGAGCAGATCACCGGCGCCGCCACCAAGGCATTGACCATCATCATGCGCGAAGGCTTCTTCGTGCTGGGTCTGCTGAGCTATCTGTTCTGGACCAACTGGAAACTCACGCTGGTATTCATCGCGGTCACGCCGCTGATCGGCTGGGTGGTCAGCTATGCCAGCAAGCGCTTCCGCAAGCTCTCCAAGCGTATCCAGGGCTCGATGGGGGAGGTCACACATGTGGCATCCGAGGCGCTGTCCGGGCATCGGGTGGTCCGCACCCACGGTGCGGAAGATTACGAGAAGGCGCGCTTCGCTGCGGTCAGTGAGTACAACCGCGAGCAGAAGATGAAGGAGGCGTTGACCAAGGCCACCGCCACGCCGGTGATCCAGCTGTTGATCGCCGTGGCACTGGCGACCCTGGTGTGGCTGGCGATGGCGCCGGAATTGATGGCTGGCATGTCGGCGGGTGAATTCGTCGGCTTCATCACCGCGGCCTCGATGATGGCCAAGCCGGTGCGTCAGCTGACCGAGGTCAACGGCGAGATCCAGAAGGGCATGGCGGCGTCCGAGGAGCTGTTCGGGCTGCTCGACATGCCCGCGGAGCCCGACAACGGCAATGTGGTCCCGGACGGTCGCCTGGCGGGCCGGGTGCGCTTCGACAACGTCCACTTCCGTTACGCCGACAACCAGCCGGATGTGCTCAAGGGCATCGATCTGGAAGTGGAGGCCGGGCAGATGGTGGCCATCGTCGGGCGCTCAGGTTCCGGCAAGTCGACGCTGATGAGCCTGCTGCCACGGTTCTACTCGCCTACCACGGGCCGCATCCTGATCGACGACGTGGCCATCGAGGACTACAAGCTGCGCCCGATGCGCCAGCAGATCGCGCTGGTCTCCCAGAACGTGACGCTGTTCAATGCCAACCTCACCGCCAATATCGCCTACGGCACCGGGGAAGCGGATGTCCAGCGGGTCGAGGAGGCGGCGCGCGCCGCCTATGCCCACGAGTTCATCGAACGCATGAGCCAGGGTTATGACACCATCGTCGGTGACAACGGCATCATGCTCTCGGGGGGCAGCGTCAGCGCATCGCCATCGCGCGTGCCATCTACAAGGATTCGCCGATTCTGGTGCTCGATGAGGCCACCTCGGCACTGGACACCGAGTCGGAACGCTACATCCAGCGGGCGCTGGAGGAAGTCTGTCAGGGCCGTACCACCTTCGTCATCGCGCACCGCCTGTCCACCATCGAGAAGGCGGATCGCATCCTGGTGATGGATGACGGCGAGATCATCGAAGACGGTACGCATGAAGCGTTGATCGCTCAGGAAGGGGCCTACGCCGCCCTGCATCGCATCCAGTTCCGGGAGACGGCTGACGCATGAGTGAACGACTGGTAGACGCCTGGTATCGGGGCGCCGCCTGGCTCCATCTGTTACGTCCGCTGGAGCATGTCTATAAAGGGGTGGTGGCACGCCGACGTGAGGCCTATCTCACTGGCAAGCGTGAGGTCTGGAAGGCGCCGGTGCCGGTGATCGTGATCGGCAACATCACCGTCGGTGGAACCGGCAAGTCGCCGCTGGTGGCCTGGCTCGGCCGTTGGTTGAGCGAGCAGGGCTGGCGCCCGGGCATCATCTCACGGGGCTATGGTGGCCACGCGCCGCGTTACCCGCTGTATGTCCAGGCCGATACGGACCCGCAGCACGCCGGAGATGAGCCGGTGATGCTGGCTCAGCAGACCGGCCTGCCGGTGGCGGTGGACCCTGACCGTCCCAGTGCCGCGCGTCGTCTGATCGCGGCGGGGTGCGACATCCTGCTCTCCGATGACGGCTTGCAGCACCATGCGCTGGGGCGCGACATCGAGCTGGTGGTGGTGGATGGCGAGCGCGCCTTCGGCAATCAGCGGTGCCTGCCGGCGGGTCCCCTGCGGGAGCCGCTGTCACGGCTGGCGAGTGTCGATGCCGTGATCTCCAATGGGGTGATCGACTGCACCCGCCTGCCGGTGGAATCGCATTGCATGGCGCTGACGCCGGTCCATTGGCGCCATCTGATCGATGATGTGCGTTATCCCGCCACTCATCAGCCATTCAGTGGCTCGGTGCATGCACTGGCCGGTATCGGCAATCCACAGCGTTTCTTCCGTACCTTGACCAATCTGGGGGTGGAGCATCAGCCCCATCCCCTGGCGGACCATCACCGCTTCACGCCGACGGATCTGCGCTTTTCCGACAACCTGCCGGTGGTGATGACGGCCAAGGATGCCGTGAAGTGTCGCCGCTTCGCCAACGAGCGTTGCTGGGCACTGGATGTCGAGGCGCGTCCCGATCAGGCGCTGGTGGATTGGCTCGCCAACCGCCTCGAGGCGCTGTGAGCGACTGACCGATTGTTTCTTTCTTATTAGCTGTTATCCCGGAGATGTCTCGATGGACAAGGAATTGCTCGCGCTGCTGGTCTGCCCGCTTTGTCAGGCCAAGCTGACCTATGATGCGGCGAATGCCGAGCTCAAGTGCTTCTATGATGGGCTGGCCTATCCCGTGCGTGACGGCATCCCCGTCATGCTGGAAGAAGAAGCGCGCGTGATGGATGCCGACGAGAAGCTCAAGGGGAGTCGCGGCTGATGAGCGATGTGGCGCACAGCAGTGATGTGACAGGTCGTGGCGCCGTGGTGGTGATTCCGGCGCGCTTCAACTCCTCGCGCCTGCCCGGCAAGCCGTTGGCGGACATCCATGGTCGGCCGATGATCGAGCATGTCTGGCGCAATGCATGTGCCAGTCAGGCAAGCCGTGTGGTAATCGCCACGGACGATGAGCGTATCCGCACCGTCTGTGAGGGCTTCGGTGCCGAGGTCGTGATGACTCGTGCCGATCACCCCAGTGGCACCGATCGTCTCGCGGAAGTGGTCGAGCGGCTGGCACTGGCTCCCGAGACGCTGGTCGTCAACGTGCAGGGAGATGAGCCGCTGTTGCCTGCCGCGCTGATCGATCAGGTCACCTTGCGTCTCGAGGAAGACGAGGGGGCTTCCATCGCGACCCTGGCCGAGCCCATCACCAGTGTCGATAGCCTGTTCAATCCCAATGTGGTCAAGGTGGTGCGTGATCTGCGTGGTCGCGCGCTGTACTTCTCGCGCGCACCGCTGCCGTGGGATCGGGAGCACTTCACCACGCCGCCGACCGTGCTGGCCACCGACTCCTGGTTGCGCCATATCGGTCTCTACGCCTATCGCGCCAGCTTTCTGAGCGATTATGTCGATTGGCTGCCGGCGCCGCTGGAGCAGCTCGAGCAGCTCGAGCAATTGCGCGCACTGCATCATGGTCATGCGATTCAGGTCGCCATCGCCTGCACCTCCCATCCTGCCGGTGTGGATACCCAGGAAGATCTCGAGCGCGTGCGTGACTGGCTGACGCAAGAGGCCGGTGATGAGTGAGTTGCTTGAGCGGATAGCGGCGCGCAGACCGCCGGTCAGACGAATTCTGATGGTCTGTCTGGGCAATATCTGTCGCTCCCCCAGCGCGGAAGGCGTACTGCGTGCCGCGCTGGCACGCCATGGGCTGGATGAGCTCATCGAGGTCGACAGCTGTGGTACCAGTGACTGGCATGTGGGCGCTCCGCCGGATTCACGTGCCATCGCGCATGCGGCTGAGCGTGGGTACGACATCAGTGGCCTGCGCGCCCGCCAGCTGTGCGTGCAGGACTTTTATGACGTCGATCTGATCCTGGTGATGGATGATGCCAACCTGAGTGACGCGCGGCGTCTGGCACCCCAGGACAGTCCGGCACTGCTTGGCCGTCTGCTGGACCTGCTGCCGACGCCGCTGCCGACTCTGGCGCGAGGCAGTCGCGAAGTGCCGGACCCCTATACCGGGGGGCCTGAGGCCTTCGAGCAGGTGCTGGACCTGATCGACATCGCCTGTGAGGCATTGATCGATGCCCTGCCACCTGTCACGCGGGCCCCTTCATGAAGGCGTCCGACAAGACATCGACGAGAGCATCACTGACGGCCTGCAATACCCTGGGCTTTGCCGCCACCGCACGTACCTTCAGTGAGCCACGCAGCGTGGCCGAGGCGCGTCGCCAGATTCTGGACTCGCGTGCGGCCGATGAGCGTCTGGTGGTGATCGGTGGGGGCAGCAATCTGGTGTTGCTGCCCTGGCTGGATGCCCATGTGATGCGCCCGGCCTTCGAGGCCATGACGATCACGCCGGCAGCGGATGGCAGAACCGCCACCGTGAGTGTCGAGGCGGGCAAGCGCTGGCACGCCCTGGTGATGGAGCTGGCGACAGCTGGCTGGTGGGGCTATGAGAATCTGGCCTTGATTCCCGGCTGCTGTGGCGCAGCCCCGATCCAGAACATCGGTGCCTATGGTGTCGAGCTGGCCGACCATCTGCTGCGACTGGAAGTCATGTCGCTGGAGGATGGCAGCACGCGCTGGCTGAGTCGCGAGGAGTGCGCCTTCGGCTACCGTGACAGTCTCTTCAAGGGGTCGCTTGAGCATCGCGTCCTGATCACTCGCCTGGAGTTCGTGGTGACGCGTGAAGCGACACCGCAACTCGCCTATGGGGACCTCGCTCAGCGCGTCAATGCCGCCACACCGCAAGGGGTGGCCATCACGCCATTGAGCGTGGCGAATGCCGTGATTGCCACGCGCAGTGAAAAGCTGCCGGACCCTGCGGTGCTCGGCAATGCGGGAAGCTTCTTCAAGAACCCTCAGCTTGCCGCCGACGAGGCTCGCGAGCTGTTGGCGCATCATCCGACCTTGCCGCACTACCCGCAGGCCGATGGCAGCGTGAAACTGGCGGCCGGCTGGCTGATCGACCAATGTGGCCTCAAGGGGGCACGTCGGGGTCATGTCGGCGTGCATGATCGCCAGGCGCTGGTGCTGGTTCACTTTGGGGGCGGGCAGGTCTCGGAGCTGCTGGCGCTGGCACAGGAGGTGCGTGAGAGCGTTCATGCGCGCTTCGGGGTCTGGCTGGAGCAGGAACCGCGCGTACTGGGAGAGATGGCCGCGACGCCTTCCTGACGGTTGGTCGGTTTGTCGAAGGTATTCCGCCACGAAAAAGCCCCGCAGAGTGATCTGCGGGGCTTTTTCGTGGCGGGTCAATCCCCTGCCTGCACCGATGAAGCTGGTGAGGCAGGGGGCAGGGCTCAACGTGACGTGCTGTCGTCGTTGTCCTGCGAGCTGACTTCTGCCTGACCCTCTGTCGCCTGAGCATCGGCGGCCGCTTTCTCGGCGGCCTCACGCTCACGACGACGAACTTCGCGCGGGTCATTGTAGGCGCGAGCACCACGGCGGCGACGTGAAGCGTTGGCGGTCCCGGCTGCCTCATCTTGCTTGTCATCGCTTGCAGGTGCCTGAGCGTCTGCCGCGGCGATGTCGTCATCCTGTGCTGGCGTTTCCGTCTGCACGGAGGCGGTCGCCTCGACATCTTCCAGAGCGGGCTCTGCTGGCGCAGCCTCTGCCTGAGACGCATCAGGCTGTGCATCGGCCTGAGTCGACGCCAGCGGGGTCGCGGCAGATTCCGTCTGTGGCTGCTGCACTTCCGGCTTGGCGGCTTCAGACTGTCCTGCATCTTGCTCGGCAGGTGCAGTCTCCGGAGTCGCTTCTACCTGAGCTGTCGCCTCTGGCTGCGTCGCCGCTTCGCTGGCGTGCTCAGTGCGATGGGGGTGTCTGCTTCCACGCAAGCTTCGGTCTCGGCCACGGACGCCGTCTCCTGCGGCATCACGCTGTCCTTCAGCGCCTGGCTGTCGACGGCCGCTTCCGGTGCGGTCTCCACCGCGACCTGCGCCTGTACCGCGCTGTCATCCGCCTTGACGTCCGTTGCTGCCACATCGGCCTCGGCATCGGACACGGTTTCAGAGGTGTCGGCATCGGTATCGGTCGTTGCGCTCAGCGTCTCGGCCTGCGCTTGATGAGCGCTGGCCTGCTGCGGTGCATGCTGTTCAGTACGCTGGGTGGCGTGCTGTTCAGTGCGCTGAGCCTGATGGGGCGTGGCAGACGCGGTGCTGGAGTCGCTGACCTCGGCAGAGCCATCCCGTGTCGTCACGTCCTGTTGCAGGGCTTGCGTGCTGGGCGCACTGATTTCCGGCGCCTCTGGCGTCTCGGCGACCGACGGCTGCTCATCAGGCGTGGCGTCGTCAGCGGCCACTGCCACGGCCGGCGCCACGTCCGTCTCCACCTTGGCGCTGACGTCGGCACTGGTGTCGGCAGGCGCTGCCTTGTCGCCGTCGCTGTCAGCGACGACAGCTTGCGCTTGCGGTTCACTGCTCTCGACCGTCTCAGGCGCGACCTTCACGCCTTCGGCACCTTCCTCGGCAACGGCGGGAACCGGTTGCTGCGGTGCTGCGGTCGAGGCGACGTCATCGAGCACGGCGTCGGCTGGCTGAGCGCTCTGCGCCTGCGGGCCGGCCAGTGCCATGGCCTTCAGGGACTGCTGCTGAGCGACGGCATCGGGATTGAGTGCATGGCTGCGGCTACGAGCGCGCGGATTGTTGCGCGTCGGCTGCTGGACATCGTCTGCCTGCTGCTCGCTCTGCTGGGCCTGTTCTGCCGCCTTGATGGACTCGCGAGCATGATGGCTGTTGACCTGCTCTGCCTTGTCCGCCTTGGAAGGCTTCTCACGGCGCGCCGGCTTGTCATCACGCTTGGCAGCATTGTCCTGCTTGGCATCGTTCTGCTTGGCCTCGTTCTGCTTGGCAACGTTCTGCTTGGCATCGCTCTTGGCATCATTGCCGGACGGCGCCTTGGCAGGTGTCTGTGCGTCGGATGTCTTCTCCGTCGCTTCTGCCTGCGGCTTGCTGTCGTTGGTCACGATGTCCTGAGCGTTGTCCTGACGCGACTCGCTGGACTTGCGACGATTGCCACGGTCATTGCGCTGACGACGCTTGTTGTTGCTGCGACCCTCGGAGCGGTTGTCGCTCTGGCTGTCGTTGCGACCATCGTTGCGACCATCGTTGTCGTTGCCGCGCGTGTCCTGCTGACGAGAGTCCTGCTGACGCGAGTCCTGCTGGCGTGAATCGCCCTCGGCGTTGCGGCGACGATTGTCGTTGCGTGCGTTGCCGCGGTTGGCATTGCGGCCATCCTTGCGTGCATTGCCGTCGGTTGAGGCTTCGCTGACGCTTTCGCGACGTTCGCGTGCCTTTTCCAGTGCCTTGCGGGCTTCGCTGGACTTGGCCGGCGTCGCGCTGGCGCTGTCGTCGCTGCCCAGCAGGCGGCTGAAGCCCTTGGCCAGACGTGCCAGCAGACCGCCGCCGGAAGGGGCTGCTGCCGGTGCCTGGGTGGCCGGGGCCGCCGTGGCCTCGGATTTGCTCACCGCATTGCGCCCGTCATTGCGAGAGGTCTGACGATTGTCGTTGCGATTGGCATTGCGGCCGTCGTTACGAGTGTCGCTGCGCGATCCCTGACGACTGTCGTTGCGAGTCTCGCTCTGGCTGTCGTTGCGATTGTCGTTGCGATTGTCGTTGCGGCTGCGGTTATTGCTGCCATTGCCATTGCGACGACGGTTGCCGTTCTTGGCATTGTCGTTGCCGTTCTTGGCATTGTCGTTGCCGTTGCCGTTGCCGTTGCCGTTGCCGTTGCCGGAAGCGGAGGTGTTCTCGTCAGTCTCGGCGGGCTCGCTGACTTCCGGTGCGGAGGCGGGGGCAGGCGTCGTGTGGGACACGCTCTTGACCGCCGCTTCGGTGCGTGCCGGTGGCTTGTCGAAATTCGGATCCGGCTCCTTGCCGACTTCGGTCTCGACGGACAGCTCGAAGCTGGACTTGTCGGCACCGTCTTCATCGACATGGTCATCACGCAGACGCACGACTTCGTAGTGCGGCGTGTCGAGTTCCGGGTTCGGCAGCAGCACGACATTGACGCCCTGACGACGCTCGATGTCGAACAGCGTGGCGCGCTTCTCGTTGAGCAGGTAGGTCGCGACCGGCACCGGCAGGATGGCGCGGATCTGCGAGCTGCGCTCCTTCATGGCCTCTTCCTCGATCAGGCGCATGATCGAGAGCGCCATGGAGCGCACGTCGCGGATGGTGCCCTGGCCGTCACAGCGCGGGCAGACCACGCCGCTGGTCTCGCCCAGTGACGGACGCAGGCGCTGACGCGACATTTCCATCAGGCCGAAGCGTGAGATGCGACCGATCTGCACGCGAGCGCGGTCGATCTTGAGCGCGTCTCGCACGCGATTCTCGACTTCACGCTGATTGCGCGCCGGGGTCATGTCGATGAAATCGATCACCACCAGGCCGCCGATGTCACGCAGACGCAGCTGGCGCGCGATCTCGTCCGCCGCTTCCAGGTTGGTCTGCAGCGCGGTTTCCTCGATATCGCTGCCACGCGTGGCACGCGCGGAGTTGATGTCGATGGAGACGAGAGCTTCGGTGTGGTCGATGACGATGGCGCCACCGGAAGGCAGCTTCACTTCGCGCTGATAGGCGGTCTCGATCTGGGATTCGATCTGGAAGCGCGAGAACAGCGGTACGTCGTCTTCGTAGAGCTTGATCTTCTGCTGATAGCTCGGCATGACCTGACGGACGAAGGACAGGGCTTCTTCCTGGACGTCACCGGAATCGATCAGCACCTCACCGATGTCATTGCGCAGATAGTCGCGCATGGCACGGATGATGACATTGGATTCACGATAGATCAGGAAGGGGGCAGGGCGGCTGGCGGCAGCCTTGGTGACGGCATCCCAGACCTGAGCCAGATAGTCGAGGTCCCATTGGAGCTCTTCTGCGCTCTTGCCGATACCGGCGGTGCGTACGATGACGCCCATCTTGTCCGGCAGGGTGAGGCTGTTCATCGCCTCTTTCAGCTGGGCGCGCTCTTCCCCCTCGATGCGGCGGGAGATGCCACCGGCACGCGGGTTGTTGGGCATCAGCACGAGGAAGCGGCCGGCCAGACTGATGAAGGTGGTCAGGGCGGCGCCCTTGTTGCCACGCTCTTCCTTGTCGACCTGGACGATGACTTCCTGGCCTTCCTTGAGCACTTCCTTGATGTTGGGGCGGCCTTGGCCCGGGTCCTTGCTGAAGTACTCGCGGGAGATTTCCTTGAGCGGCAGGAAGCCGTGGCGATCGGCGCCGAAATCGACGAAGCAGGCTTCCAGGCTGGGCTCGATGCGGGTGATCTTGCCGCGGTAGATGTTGGCTTTCTTCTGCTCGCGGGCACCAGACTCGATGTCGAGATCGTAAAGGCGTTGTCCGTCGACCAGTGCGACGCGCAGCTCTTCCGGCTGGGTCGCGTTGATGAGCATCCGTTTCATGTCGTCTCGCTAGACTGGGCGTGCCGAAGGGCAGCCGCATTTGCGTCGGCGACGAGGAACCGTTTTCAGCTTCGTGTTGTGCTCAGCGCATGTCGTGGGATGCGTCTTTCGCATGCAGGCACGTCTCGTGACGTGCCACATGCGGCATGATCATGTTGAGTACTGGAAAGAGGCAGGACGTGTTGCGGGGAACGTTGACTCCTCCGGCCCTGCGGTCTCTTCCCTAACACCTGGCATTCGCCGATTCATCGACGCCGGCCTTCGGCACGGATATCGAATGATTGCCCGGGCATCATGCCCGGGCGGTAGTGTGTCATTGGCCCACCAGAAGGCTGGGCATTGCATCGTGTTGCTGCGCTCGAGGGCAGTGACGTGTCTCGCGAGGAGGTGGCGTCACGGCCGGTCGCGCTGCGGCGCGCGGGGTAACACGTCCCGCGCCCGCTGATAGCGTTACCTCGCCATCTCTGGCGCGGACGTTATCGATGTCTTTCGTCATGATGCTGGCCAGCCAGCGGCATTGGACGACTGTCCGTGAGGCGGCATTCGTGATCTGCAATCGGCAGACCCGTTGCGCAGGACAGCACGCGGCCGACAGTCCAGGTGACAACAGGGTGCGTGAAGACTCTGCACGGTGCTGACGTCGGTGCGCATTGTTTCGTCGTGGGCCGGCTGGCCCTGTTCACGTGGTCTGCATGGGGTTTCACGCCGCATGCAGAACCGTCTACCTCGCCGTCTCGGCGGGGTCGTGACGCGGGTGATCGGGCATATAGAGAAGGCCCATCTCACTGGGCCCGAATATACCAGTAAAGGTATGGGCCAGCAATTCGGCAGGCATATCAAATGCTTCGCCCGAATGCCCGCCATTCGTCCCGGGTTTCGCGGCCTTGAGCGGCGCAGCCAGAGCCCTCCGATGGCGGGATGATTCCCCATTGGTCGCATGACACCGTAGAATGGCCAGTCTGAGTGCGCCCCGGCGTACGGCAACATGATGAACAGGCCGCGCGAAGGCGAGGCCGGAAAGGAGCGAGACATGGCCGAGGGCCAATCAGTCCAGTGGATCGAGGTTGCCCCGGAACTGGCCGGGCAGCGCATCGACAATTTCCTGCGTACACGTCTCAAGGGGGCACCCAAGGCCTTGATCTATCGCATCGTGCGCAAGGGTGAGGTTCGGGTGAACAAGAAGCGCATCAAGGTCGACTATCGCCTGCAGGCGGGAGACCTGGTGCGTGTACCGCCACTGCGCCTGTCGCCGGAAGCTGCGGTGCAGGAAGTCAGTGGCAATCTGCGTGAGGTGCTGGCGGGCTGCATCGTGCGCGAGACCGATGATTTCATGGTCATCAACAAGCCGTCCGGTCTCGCCGTGCACGGCGGGAGCGGCGTCAAGATCGGGCTGATCGAGGCCATGCGTCAGATTCGTGATGAACTGCCGTTTCTGGAGCTGGTCCATCGTCTGGATCGTGATACCTCCGGCTGCATCCTGCTGGCCAAGACGCGTGCGGCGTTGCTGCAGCTCAATGCGGACCTCAAGGCCCACAAGATGACCAAGCTGTATCTGGCGCTGGTGGAAGGGCGCTGGGACTCGCGGCGTGATTACGTCAATGCACCGCTTGAGCGTTACGACGGCGGCAACGGGGAGCGTCGCGTGCGCGTCGACGAGGCCGGCAAGACGGCCAGTACCCGTTATGCGGTGCGCGAAGCCTATCCCAGCATGACGCTGGTCGAGGCCGAGCCGATCACCGGGCGTACCCACCAGATTCGTGTGCACTCCGTGCATGCCGGTCACCCGCTGCTCGGCGATACCAAGTACGGGACCGAGCGCGGCAATGCGCTGGCGAAGAAGGTCGGGCTGGAGCGCCTGTTCCTGCATGCCGCTCAGCTCAGCTTCCCGGACCCCACCGACGGGCGGACCGTGACGGTCCGTGCGCCGCTGGACAAGCGCATGAAGCGCGTCCTTGCCAATGCCCGAGAATTGGGAGCCCGTCATGACTGACGCCTCTGCGGTACTGCCTTTACCTCGCTATCGTCTGGTCATCTTCGATTGGGACGGTACCTTGATGGACTCCGAGGCACGCATCGTCGATTGCCTGCAGGCGGCCTCGCTGGCGGTCGGCATGGGAGAGCTTCCGGCGCATGCCGCGCGCGACATCATCGGTCTCGGATTGCCGGAGGCCATGGCGCGGCTGTTCCCCGGAGCTTCGGCTGCCCAGTGCGAGGCACTGGTCGAGGCCTACAAGCAGCATTTCGTGGCAGTCGATACCACGCCGCTGGATTTCTTTCCGGGCGTGGAAAATGGCATCGAGCGTCTGCGAGCTCACCCGGAGCAGCTGCTGGCCGTCGCGACGGGCAAGAGTCGTCGCGGGCTTGATCGGATGTTCCACGCCCATGACTGCGGTGACTGGTTCCACGCCTCGCGTACCGCGGACATGACGCTGTCCAAGCCGCATCCACTGATGCTCGAAGAGCTGCTGGCCGAGTTGAACGTTGAGGCGCATGAGGCGCTGATGGTCGGCGATACCGAATATGATCTCGAGATGGCGCGTGCGCTGGGCATGCACAGTGTCGGTGTCACCTATGGTGTGCACAGCGTGCCGCGACTCGAGGCCTGTGCCCCACAGCGCATCGTCTCGCACTTCGATGAATTGATGGAGTGGCTTGGCGCGGTCAGATGATGACGGTGTCCTGCCCATGACAGGAGCAGCAAGCGATGAGTGACAGGCCGCAGGATCCCTGGCGTGAAGGGCCAGGTGGCAAGGACGAGGGGGGAGCGGGCGCGAGCGGACAGGGCGCTGACAGCGCTGCCACCTCCAGCAGCGAGGTGGACTGGCAGGCGCGTGAGCGTACCGTGCAGCTCGAGATGATGGACCGCTGGGTGCAGGGCGTGGTCACCGAGCAACGGCGCTCCAGGCGCTGGAAGCTGTTCTTTCGCTTCCTGTTCGCGTTGTTGTTCATTGCCTCGATCGCGACATCCGTGACCCTCTTCACGCTCGGCAGCCAGCCGGCAGCCTTGCCCGGTGAACGGCACCTCGGTGTCGTGCGTGTCAAGGGCGTGATCGAGGCGGATGGCGAAGCCAATGCCGAGCGCATCATCAAGGGTCTGCGAGCGGCCAATGAGTCGCCGGCCTCCGTGGCGGTGGTGCTGGATATCAACTCCCCCGGCGGCAGTCCCGTGCAGTCCCAGCGCGTCTATGACGAGTTGATGCGCATGCGGGAGCAGGGTGGCAAGCCGGTGATCGCCGTGATCGAGGATCTCGGGGCGAGTGGCGCCTATTACATGGCAGCTGGCGCCGGCGAGATTCTCGCGGCACCGTCGAGTCTGGTCGGGTCCATCGGGGTGATCTCCTCGAGCTTCGGGCTGAAGGGGCCGATGGAAGAGCTGGGAATCGAGCGACGTGTGTTCACGGCAGGTGACAACAAGGCGTTTCTCGATCCCTTCTCCGAGATCTCGCCTGAGCAGCGCGACTTCTGGCAGAACGTGCTGGCCACGACTCACCAGCAGTTCATCGCGGCGGTCAAGGCCGGGCGCGGTGAGCGGCTCAAGGACGATCCGGCGCTGTTCTCCGGACTGATCTGGACCGGCGAGCAGGCTCGCGCGCTCGGGCTTGTGGATCGCACCGCAACGCTTGAGGAGCTGGCCGCCGAGCTGGCACCGCAGGGTGGCGTGCATGATTACACGCCGCGTCAGGATCCCTTCGAGCGCTTCACGCGGCGCTTTGCCGGTGTGATGGCCAGCGCGTTGGGGCTTGACGCCAATGTCTCGCCGGTCAGCTATCGCCTGCCCTAGTCCTCCAGCAGTGGATCCAGGCCTGCCTCACGCAACAGTTCGCACAGGCGAATCAGCGGCAGGCCGATCAGGGTGTTGGGATCACGTCCCTCGAGACGCTCGAAGAGCGTGATGCCCAACCCCTCCATGCGAAAGCTGCCGGCCGAGTCCAGCGGGCATTCGCGCTCGACGTAACGCGTGATCTCCTGCTCGCTCAGCGTGCGAAACACCACGTCGTAGCTTTCATGGCAGACCCAGTGTCGCGCGCTGTGTGTATCCAACAGCGCCAGGCCGGTGACGAAGCGGACTCGGCGTCCCGAGAAGCGTGTCAGCTGAGCGCGGGCGGCGGCCAGGTCCTGTGGCTTGCCGAGGATCTCGCCCTCGAAGACGGCCACCTGGTCGCTGCCGATGATCAAGTGGTGTGAATAGGCCTCCGCCAGGGCGTTGGCCTTGCCCAGGGACAGGCGATGGACCAGTGCGTCGGGAGATTCCGTGGGACGAGGGGTTTCATCGATGTCAGGCGCCCCCCATGTGTAGGGGAGTCCGAGTCGATCAAGCAAGGCTCGGCGCCAGCGGGAGCTGGAAGCCAGTACCAGTCGTGTCATGGCGTTGTTCTCTTTTTGGGCTCTCGATTCGTGCAGGCGTTCGGGGCGCGAAGGGGGCGGAGCATGAGAGGGCAGGAGGTCGAGAGGGGCCGGCGCGCGCGTGATTCTCCGTGTGATGCATCGCCGCCATGCTTTCTCACGACAACTCGTTGATATGCTTGAGATTGGAGGATGCCGCAAATCCTCTCGGCATTGAAGCGACACAGGCGTACAATCGCGCGCTGAAGGATCCGCCTGACCTCATCTGTGCTCATGCTCGGGTCGGGTGGCGCGGAAAGGCCGCCATGCCGTGGGCTGGCAGAATGAACAAGTTGCTCATGCATTTTGACACCGGGAGGGGGAATCCCTATTATGGCGCGCCTATGTTGACCACAAGACTGCCGACCAAGGTCGAGCCCTACCGGCTGGCGTCAGCGGGAAAACGCCTTGAAGGCGTGATTCCTCTGGCGGACATGCCCCGTGTAGTTGAAGCGATCGGTGCACAGGAGGGTGACGTGAGCATCACGTTGGCCTTTGACATCGATACTCAGCGTCGCAGCTTCATCGAGGGCAGCATCGCCTTCGAGGCAAGTCTGCTGTGCCAGCGCTGCCTGGGACCTACCGAGCCGGAACCGCTTTCCAGCGAATTCCTGTTGGGACTGGTCACCAATGACGCACTGGCATCGCAGCTGCCCGGTGAGTACGAGCCGGTAGTGGTGGAAAACGAACAGCTGGATCTCCTGTCAGTGATCGAGGATGAAGTGCTCCTTGTCCTGCCGCAGGTGGTCTACCACGAGGAGGCCGATTGTGCCGTCTCTCGCGACCAGCTGGCCAGCGGTGTGGAACCCGAGGCCTCGGACGCACCCGCTGTGAATCCATTCAGTGTGCTTGGCACCCTGAAGGACAAGCACTGAACTCAATTTGTCGACAAGATTGGAGTAATTCCCATGGCAGTTCAGCAGAACCGCAAAACCCGTTCCAAGCGTGGCATGCGTCGCAGCCACGACGCCCTGACTGCACCGACCCTGTCCCAGGACAAGGAAACCGGTACAGTTCACCTGCGTCACCACGTGTCTGCCGACGGTTTCTACCGTGGCCGTAAAGTCGTCGATGCCTAAAGCATTGATGCAGCGCACGGCGTAACGCCGTGCGTATCGCCATCGATACGATGGGCGGGGACTTCGGTCCCCGCGCTACGTTACGGGGCACTGCCAGTGCACTGTTGCGTGACCCACGACTCAGCGCCACGCTGGTGGGTCCAGGGCATCTTCTGGATGCCGAGCTTGATTCCCTCCCTGTTTCACTCTCCCGTGTTCGTGATCGCCTTCAGACACTCGCTGTCGACGGCATTGTCGCGTCTGATGCTCGCCCCTCTCGTGTCGTGCGCAGTCGCGAGCCCAGCAGCATGTCCCGTGCGCTCGACCTGGTGGCGAGCGGGCAGGCCGATGCCTGCGTCAGTGCGGGCAATACCGGCGCCTTGATGGCGTTGGCCATGCGGGACGTGGGAACGGTCGAGGGAGTGGAGCGGCCAGCCATCTGTGCGGCGGTACCCACGCAGGGAGAGCGGTCCTGCAGTCTGCTGGATCTTGGCGCCAATGTGGCGGTCGCGCCGCAGCATCTGCTGGCATTTGCTCGCATGGGTGCCGTGCGGTGCCAGCTGGTGGAAGGTGTCGCCAACCCGCGCGTGGGGCTGCTCAATGTCGGTGTCGAATCCGGCAAGGGGACGGCGCAGGTGCAGGAAGCGCATGCCTTGCTGGCTGGCAGCGGTGCGAATTTCGATTATCTCGGCTTCGTTGAAGGGGGCGACCTCTTCGCAGGAGAGGTAGACGTCGTGGTCTGCGACGGTTTCGTCGGCAATGTCGTGCTCAAGAGCAGTGAAGGGCTGGCCCAGATGCTGTCGGCACAGCTGGGGGCGACATTGGCGGCGGATTGGCGTACGCGCCTGATGGCCTGGTTGGCACGTCCGGCATTGACGCGCCTGTCTCGTCAGCTGGATCCGGTGCGCTACAACGGTGCCAGTCTGCTGGGCGTGGCCGGCGTGGTCGTCAAGAGTCATGGCGGGGCGGCCGCGGAGGGATTCGCCTATGCTGTCTCGCGCGCGGCGAGTGAGGCGCGTCGAGGCTTGCCGGAGCGTCTTGCGCATGCTCTCAAGGGCAGCCTGCCGGGTTAATTGCGTAAATTGGTCGGATTCTTGGTCGGCGGGGGTCGAGCTTGGTCTCACTCGGTGCGACAATGCCTGCGCCCGACCGATGTGGCATCGGGTCTGACGCGAAGGCGCCGCCTGACGTCCAGGGGGGCCGGCAGGTGTTAAGGCCTGTGCTCGCGAGAAATGGCGAGTGAGAGGGTGGCAGCAGGCAGCAAGTGTGTCGCTGGCGAGTACAATGCAGTGAAGGGAGAAGCAGGCTTTCCCCTGGCAGGAGTGTGTGGCGTTGGTGAATGGCTCCGGAGGGGAGCGACACGGCGCAGCGCACTGGCGGGCCAGCGGAAATCGGGTTTCCTTACCCGTGTCAGTCCCACCTGAACAGATGGAAATGGTGACAGCAATGACAGATTCCCTGGCCCTCATCTTCCCGGGACAGGGCTCCCAGCAGGTCGGCATGCTGCGGGAGCTGGCGGAGCGCTACAGCGTCGTCCGCACTACCTTCGAAGAAGCCTCTGACGCGCTGGGGCGCGATCTCTGGCATCTGACGCAGGAAGGCCCGGCAGAGGAGCTCAATCGTACCGAGTTGACCCAGCCTGCGCTTCTGACGGCCAGCGTTGCCATCTGGCGCGTCTGGCAGGAGCTGGAAGGTCCGCGTCCGGCGCGCATGGCCGGTCACTCCCTGGGCGAATACAGCGCGATGGTCTGCGCCGGCGTGATCGGCTTTGCCGAAGGCGTCAAGCTGGTCAATCTGCGCGGCGAAGCCATGCAGACTGCCGTGCCTCAGGGGCAGGGCGCGATGGCGGCCATTCTCGGTCTCGAGAATGCTCAGGTCGAAGCTGCCTGTGCCAGTGCGGCGCAGGGTGAAGTGGTCGCGGCAGTCAACTACAATGCGCCGGGTCAGGTGGTCATCGCGGGCGGCACGGCTGCCGTCGAGCGTGCCATCGCGGCGTGTCAGGAGGCGGGTGCCAAGCGTGCCATGCCGCTGCCGGTCTCCGTGCCTTCGCATTGCGATCTGATGCGTCCGGCGGCTGACAAGCTGGCCGAGGCGATGAACGACATCGACTTCCGTGCGCCGCGCTACACCGTCATCCAGAATGTCGATGCCAAGGCCCATGAGGATGTCGAGACACTGCGTCAGCGTCTGATCGAGCAGCTCTATCAGCCGGTGCGCTGGACGGATTGCGTCAATGCCATGTTCGACAGCGGCGCGCGGACCTTCATCGAATGCGGTCCGGGCAAGGTGTTGACCGGTCTCGGCAAGCGTATCCAGCGTCAGGCCCGTGGCCTGGCCGTGAACGACCCGGACAGCCTGGAAGCGGCGCTGGAACTTGCCCGTGAGACCGCTGCCGAACAGAATCAGTAAGCTCGTGATTGGCCCGCGCGGCCAGTCATGTGACTTGGATCAGCCAACTCAGGACTCAAGATGACGAGCGAACGCAGAATCGCACTGGTAACCGGTGCCAGTCGTGGCATCGGCCAAGCCATCTCCCGTGAACTCGGCCGTCAGGGCCGTATCGTGATCGGCACGGCCACAAGCGAAAAAGGGGCGGCCGCCATCGGCGCTGACCTCGAGGCGCACGGTATCGAAGGCGCGGGCATGCTGCTCAACGTCACCGACCAGGCCAGCGTCGACGCCGTGCTCAAGGAAATCGGCGAGCGCTTCGGCGCACCGACCATCCTGGTCAACAACGCCGGCATCACCCGTGACAACCTGCTGATGCGCCTCAAGGAAGATGATTGGGATGCGGTGCTCGACACCAACCTCAAGTCGGTCTTCCGTGTCAGCAAGAGCTGCCTGCGCGGCATGACCAAGGCGCGCTTCGGTCGCATCGTCAACATCTCGTCCGTGGTCGCGACCATGGGCAACCTCGGTCAGGTCAACTATGCTGCCGCCAAGGCAGGCATGGAAGGCTTTGCCCGCTCGCTGGCGCGTGAAGTCGCGTCGCGCAACATTACCGTCAATTCAGTGGCGCCGGGCTTCATCGCCACTGACATGACCGAAGCATTGCCGGAAGCGCAGCACGAAGCGCTGCTCGGCAACATCCCGCTGGCGCGCCTTGGCCAGCCGGAAGAGATTGCTGCGGCAGTCGGCTTCCTGACCAGTGATGCAGCAGGCTACATTACCGGTGAGACGTTGCAGGTAAACGGCGGCATGAACATGCGCTAAGCCCCGCGCGGGGACGTGGTTGCGTCCTTTTGGGGTGGCCTATAAACTACGCCCAGCTTTTTCGAGCTGCGGATTCCGTACCACTAGGAGTGATTGTTAAATGAGCACCATTGAAGAACGCGTCAAGAAGGTTGTGGCCGAGCGCCTGAACGCCAAAGAAGAAGACATCCAGAACTCTTCCTCTTTCACTGAAGACCTGGGCGCCGACTCCCTGGACACCGTTGAGCTGGTGATGGCTCTGGAAGAGGAATTCGATACTGAAATTCCTGACGAAGAAGCAGAGAAGATCACCACCGTGCAGGAAGCTATCGATTACATCGTCAACCACCAGTAAGGTGGATTGAAGCGACCAGCGGGCCCTTCGTGGCTCAGGGTCGTGATGCAATCGTCTGTACGTTCAAGAGCCGCACTGTCTTCAGTGCGGCTCTTGTCGTTTCTGCCATTCGTCACTCTTGAGCGCTGGTCGGCCGTGCCTTTCTCGGCAGAGCGGCCAGCAAGGACGGCAGACTTCTCTGCCGGCGGGAGATGCGAGAGTTTGGCGGTGCCAGGGGCGGGCGACGTCTGAGGCAGGGGCGAGGTCTGCGAAGGTGCGTGAGCCTGTCGCGGGATGTCTCGCGCGACATTCCTGTGCCAGAGCCCTGTCTTTGTGGGCGAAAAGAGGCGGGAGCAGGGCGTGTGGTCGGCAGTGTTGATCGCAGGTGACATGGCGGTGTCACCCCTGTCGCCTGTGCGCAGGACAGCGTCTGGAAAACCGCAGGAAAACCGACTGCCCATCACTGGCAAGGTTTCTGTATAATGCGCTCAATTACCGCCCAGGTGCAGCTGGCCCAGGCGTGCCAAGTCGATAGTTTTGGAGGAGACACGATGCCTCGCAGAAGGGTAGTGGTGACAGGTCTAGGCCTGGTGACCCCGGTAGGGAATACCGTCGAGGAAAGCTGGAGCAACATCAAGGCGGGCAAGAGTGGCATCGCACCCATCGAGCATTTCGATGTCAGCGGTTTCAATACCCGTTTTGGCGGTTCCATCAAGAATTTCGATGTGGGTCAGTATCTGAACCCGAAAGAGGCCCGCAAGATGGACCTCTTCATCCAGTACGGTATCGCGGCGGCCCATCAGGCCATCACCGATTCCGGTATCGAGTGCACGGAAGACAATGCCGATCGCATCGGTGTTGCCATCGGTTCCGGTATCGGTGGTCTGCCGATGATCGAGCACAATCACAAGGCGCTGGAGAAAGGCGGTGCGCGTCGCATCTCGCCGTTCTTCGTGCCGGGCTCCATCATCAACATGATCTCCGGCAACCTGGCGATCCAGTTCGGTTATCGCGGCCCCAACATCGCGATCACCACCGCCTGTACCACCGGAACGCACAACATCGGTTACAGCGCTCGTACCATCGCCTACGGCGATGCTGACGTGATGGTGGCCGGTGGTGCCGAGATGGCGACCACACCGCTGGGTCTGGGCGGCTTCTCCGCGGCGCGCGCGCTCTCGACCCGCAACGACGACCCTCAGGCGGCCAGCCGCCCATGGGACCGTGATCGTGATGGCTTCGTGCTGTCCGACGGTGCCGGTGTCGTGGTGCTGGAAGAGTATGAGCACGCCAAGGCACGTGGTGCGACCATCTACGCCGAGGTGCTCGGTTTCGGCATGTCCGATGATGCGCATCACATGACGGCGCCGCCTGAAGACGGCCGTGGCGCGGCCGCCTCGATGCGCAACGCCATTCGGGATGCCAAGCTGGACCCGAGCGAGATCGATTACATCAATGCTCACGGCACGTCCACCAATGCCGGCGACAAGGCCGAGAGCCTGGCCGTCGAATCCGTGCTGGGCGACGCGGCGCGCAATGTGGCCGTCAGTTCCACCAAGTCGATGATCGGTCACCTGCTGGGTGCCGCCGGTGCCGTCGAGGCCGTGTTCTGCGTGCTGGCGATGCGTGATCAGGTCGCCCCGCCGACCATCAACCTCGACAATCCGGCCGAGGGCTGCAATCTCGATTACGTTCCCAATGTCGCACGCGACATGAAGATCGAGTACACCCTGTCCAACTCCTTCGGCTTCGGTGGCACCAACGGCTCGTTGGTGTTCGGCAAGCTCAAGGACTGAGGTCGCACGCTGTCGTGATCTCCCCTCTGACGCGCTCCCATCCGGGGGCGCGTCTGTCTGTGGGGCGTTGCCTGGCGGTGATGACCGGATCACGATGTCTTGCTGACACCTTGTGTGCCATGCATGTCGCGAAGGAGTGTTGCATCGATGACGGCTGACCATACCGGTACCACGCAGGAGATGCTTCACGACTCGCTTGCGGCGGGCCTGCCCATGGAGGATCGCGGCCTTGCCTACGGTGAGGGCGTGTTCGAGACGATTCTGGTGCGCGATGGCCAGCCGCAGCTATGGTCACGGCACCTGGCGCGACTGACCCGTGGTTGCCGGCGACTTGGCTTGCCCGTGCCCTCGTCGCAGGCGCTCGATGTGTGTCTGGACGTCTGCCGGGGCGAGGGGCTGGAGGTGCTCAAGCTGGTCGTCACCGGCGGGTCCGGTGGTCGTGGCTACAAGGCACCCGAGTCACCCGAACCTCGTCTGCGGGCACGCGCAATGCCCTTTGTGGTCAATCGTGAGGCCCGTCAGGGCATCACGGCGCGCGTGTGCGAATTGCGCGTGGCAGAGCAGCCGGCGCTGGCGGGACTCAAGCATCTCAACCGGCTCGAGAATGTGCTGGCACGCCGTGAGTGGACAGACCCCGCCATCCGGGAGGGGCTGTTGCTGACGGCAAGCGATGAGCTCGTCGAGGCCACCAGCATGAACCTCGCCTGGTATCGCGACGGGCAATGGTTCACGCCATGCCTGGATCGCGCCGGTGTCGAGGGCACCTTGCTGGTGGCGCTAGAGGCCGAGCTCCCCGTCATGCGAGTGCGCGAAGGACTGTCATCACTGAGGGCGGCCGAGGTGGTGGTGGTGATGAATTCCGTGCAGGGCGTCTGGCCGCTGCGCACCTTGCTGGCGGCGTCGGGAGAGCCTCTGGCCCAATGGAGTGATGAGGGGCATCCGGCGCTTGCGTCACTGAACGACATTGTCGCGCGCTTGCTGGGCGAGCCCGCGTATTGATGGAAGGCGTCCAGGCTGCGGGGGCGTTCCCGAGCAGACACCTTCTTCGCCATGAAGACTGGAAATCCGATTATGCGTGTATTCAAGATCCTTCTGATGCTGGTCGTCGTGGCCGTGGCTGCGGGTATGGTGGGTTTTCGTTACTGGCAGGCACAGTTGCTGTCACCACTGGCGATCGAGCAGGAACAGCTGTTCGAGGTCCCGCGCGGTGCCAGTCTCTCCAAGGTGGTGAGCGAGCTGGAATCCCGAGGCATCATCGAGGCCAGCTGGCCGTACAAGGTATGGGCACGTCTGGAGCCTGATGCCGTCAATGGTCTGCGCGCCGGTGAATTCCGTCTCACGCCGGGCCTCAACGGGCGTGAGCTGGTGGCACTGCTGTCCAGCGATGACGTCGTCAGCTATACCCTGACCGTGCCGGAAGGCTGGACCTTCGCCCAGATGCGTACCGCCATGGACGCCTCACCCAAGCTTGAGCACACGACTCGCGACATGAGCGATGAGGAGCTGATGGCGGCCGTAGGGGCAGAAGGCGAGAAGCCGGAAGGGCGCTTCTTCCCGGACACCTACCGCTATCACAAGGGCGTGAGCGATCTGTCGCTCTACAAGCAGGCCTACGCGCGCATGAGCAAGACGCTGGAGGACGTGTGGGCCGGGCGTGACGACGACCTGCCGATCACCACCGCGTACGAGGCCCTGATTCTGGCCTCGCTGATCGAGCGCGAGACCGGTGCCCCGGAAGAACGTGGCGAGATCGCCGGCGTGTTCAAGCGTCGCATGGAGCGTGGCATGCGCCTGCAGACCGACCCGACCGTGATCTACGGGCTGGGGGAGGATTATGATGGCTCGCTGTCGCGTGCCGATCTGCGCAAGCCGACCCCCTGGAATACCTACGTGATCACCGGCCTGCCGCCGACACCCATCGCGATGCCGGGGCGTGCCGCTCTGGAAGCCGCGGTACACCCCAAGCCAGGCGACACCTACTATTTCGTCGCCAAGGGCGAGGGCAAGCACCACTTCTCGCGCACTCTGCGAGAGCACAACAACGCCGTGCGCCGCTATATTCTCAACCGGTAATACGCCGTGAATGAGGCGAAATGTCCGCGTGGTCCGGTGATCATCGCCATGCCGCGTGGGCCTTCGTCGCGAGTCATCTGCCGTCTGAATCAGGAAACCTCATGTCTTCACGTCCGAGCGCCGCAAGCACGACGTCTTCTCGCCACACCCCCCCCTCGAGGTGAGCCCATCGACGGGGCGTTTCATCACCTTGGAAGGAGGAGAAGGTGTCGGCAAGAGCACCAATGTCGCCTTCGTGGTCGCCGAGCTCGAGGCGCACGGCATCGAGGTGGTGCGCACGCGGGAACCCGGAGGCAGTGAGCGGGCGGAAGCCATACGCCGGTTGTTGCTGGACCCGGCCCCCGCGGAGGCCTTGAGCGATGATGCCGAGCTGCTGCTGATGTTCGCCGCGCGTGCCCAGCACCTGGCCGCGACCATTCGCCCGGCGCTGGAACGTGGTGCCTGGGTGGTGTGTGATCGCTTCACCGATGCCACCTTCGCCTATCAGGGCGGCGGGCGTGGCTTGCCGCTGGCCGACATCACCACACTGGAAGCCCTGGTGCAGAAAGGGCTGCAGCCGGATCTGACGTTGCTGCTGGACATGCCGGTCGAGGCCGCACGAGGGCGTCTGGCCGCACGGCGCGCCGAGACCGGCGAAGGCGCGGATCGCATCGAGCAGGAAGCCGAGCAGTTCTTCGAAGCGGTGCGAATCGGCTATCACCAGCGGCGCGATGCAGACCCCGAGCGCTTTGCCACCATCAATGCCGATCAGTCGCTGGCAGAGGTACAGGCCGAGATCGCCGGCGTGTTGTCGGCCCGCATCGCCGCCTGGCAGGCAGGAGAGACCGCATGAGCGCAACGCGATCCAGCGATGACGGCGTGACACTCTCGAGTTTCTCGCCGCTGCCGTGGCAGCACTCGCTGTGGCAGCACTTCACCGCCGTGCATGACAGCGGTCGCCTGCCGCACGCGGTGATGCTCAGCGGACCTTCGGGGCTTGGCAAGCAGGAACTCGCGGATGCGATGATCGCCCGTGTGCTGTGTCGCACCGCACAGGGCAAACCCGGCGCTGCCGCCTGCGGTGACTGCCATGGTTGCCACATGCTGGCGGCAGGGCATCATCCTGACCTGATGGCGGTGTCACCTCAGGACGTCGGCAAGATGATCCGTATCGACCCGATCCGCGACGTCAATCGGTTCGTCGCCCAGACGGCCCAGCAGGGCGGCTATCGTGTCATTCGCCTGCAGCCGGCGGAATCGATGAACATCGCCTCGGCCAACGCGCTGCTCAAGAGTCTCGAGGAGCCCGGCGCCAACACCCTGTTCATCCTGCTCAGTGACATGCCATCGCGCGTGCTGCCGACCATTCGCTCCCGCTGCCAGCAGTGGCCCCTGGTGATTCCGTCGGCTGAAGACAGTCTGCCGTGGTTGAGCGAGCAGCTGGGCGAAGATGCCCAATCGTTGCTGCGCATGGCAGGAGGCCTGCCGCAGCTGGCGGTGCGTCTGGGCGAGGCGGACCAGCGCCAGCTCAGGCAGGCATTGCGTGAACTGTTCGACGCGCTGGTGCGCGGGGGAGAGCCGGTGGCGGAAGCCTGGCGTCTGGAGCGCCAACCGCTGTCGCAGGTGCTGTGGTACGGTATTGCCTGGCTGGAAGATCTGATTCGCATGGGCTTGTCTGGCAATACCGCGCAGCTGCGTGACCCGAGTCTTGAGCCCTTGCTGCGTCAGGCGGTCAAGAATGGCCGCACCCGTGACTGGTTCAAGCTGCTGGACTTTGCTCGTGAGCAGCGCCGTCTGCTGGCGGCGGGGGGCAACCCCAACCCGCAGCTGGTGCTGGAGTCCTGGCTGGTGCGTTGGGCAGCGCTGCTGCGTTCGTGATGCCCGTGAGCAGGAGGCAGCGCTCAACGTGTCCCGCGGGCTAGACTGACAGCAGGCGCCGCGCGAACCGCAGGACAGGCGCCATGAGATTCACGCTGCTCGGCGTCGCCGTGAGAAGAGCAGACGCCGAGCCACGAGACTGAATTCGCCGGATCACCGGCCGGAGGTGAAGGATGCACACCGCTCCACAGCAAGGCCAGAAGGCACTGTCGCTGACGATTCGCGACCAGAAGACATTGCTGGCCGCCTACATGTCGACTCTCGTGCGAGGCGGTATCTTCGTGCCGACCACCGAGCGCTACACCATGGGGCAGGAGGTCTACCTGCTGCTGACGTTGCCGGAAGAATCCGAGCGCATTCCGGTCACCGGTCGCGTGGTCTGGATCTCCCCCTCGGGTGTCGGCGGTCGCCGTACCGCAGGCATCGGCATCCACTTCAGTGAAGAGGACCGCCAGGTGCGTGATCATATCGAGAACCATCTGGCCGGCATGCTGGGCAAGGGCCACGCCACCTATACGCTATGAGCTGACCCCGCTCTGCCTGTCACCCCGACCGGTGCCGCCATGCTGGCGTGTCGGTCGTTCATGTTTTCGCCATGCCTCGCGTGGCCCCCAGTCTGAGAGTTTCCGGATGTTTGTCGATTCGCATTGCCACCTTGATCGCCTCAAGCTTGAAGAACATGGCGGCAGCCTTGACGCCGTGCTGGACGCCGCACGCGCCCGTCACGTGCATCAATTCCTCGCCATCGCGGTCACGCTGGACGATGTGCCCGAGATCTCGGCCATCGCCCGACAGCATGACGATGTGGTGATTTCCGCCGGTGTGCATCCGCTGCATCAGGTAGACCCGGAGCCCTCGGTCGAGGACATCAAGAAGTGTGCCGAGCGCTTCGGTGCGGTGGCCATCGGCGAGACCGGCCTCGATTATCACTACGAGAGCGTCAGCCGTGAACTGCAATACGAGCGCTTCACGCGTCATCTGATTGCCGCGCGCGAGCTGGAGCTGCCGGTCATCATCCACACCCGTGAAGCCCGCGAGGACACCCTGGCGCTGATCAAGGAGCATACCGACCCCGCCGTGGGTGGCGTGCTGCACTGCTTCACGGAAGATCTGGACATGGCACGTGTCGCGGTGGGCCACGGTTTCATGGTGTCCATCTCCGGGATCGTCACCTTCCGCAATGCCGAGCATGTCCGCGAGCTGGCGCGCGCCATCCCGCTGGATCGCCTGTTGATCGAGACCGACAGCCCCTACCTGGCGCCGGTGCCGTACCGCGGCACCTCCAACGTGCCGGGCAACGTGGTCGAGGTCGCCGAATGCATCGCCGCCGAGCGCGGCATCACCGTCGATGAGCTGGCGATGCAGACCACCGCCAACTTCTATCGTCTGTTCCGCGCCGCCGCGCCGGAAGCCCCGGACAACGTTCGCGAAGCGCTGGCCAGCAGCGGCATGCTCATCGACGGATGAGCGCCCACGGGCAGCGTGACACGCCAGGCAGGGAGGAAATGTCATGAATCCAGCCGCCATTCTCACTCGATTGGGCGACAGGGCCGGCAAGGATGGGCCACTGCCACCGGTGGAGACCTGGCACCCGGAGCACTGCGGCGAGATGGATCTCGTCATCCGCGCCGATGGTCGCTGGGTGCATGAAGGCACGCCGATCGGTCGTGCACGGCTGGTGCACATGCTGTCGCGGGTCATGCGGCGCGAACCCGATGGCAGCTACTGCCTGGTCACGCCGGCGGAGAAGGTCACCATTCAGGTCGAGGATCGCCCCTTCCTGGCGGTGGATTGCTCCCGTGTCGAGTCTGAACCTGATCAGACACAGCCTGGTCAGACACAGCCTGGACAGGCAGCACCCGGAGAGGCTGAGCCTCAGCCTCAGCCGGACATCTGGCAGCTGGTCACCGACCAGGGCGATATCGTGCGGCTGGAAGGGGATACCCGCCTGACGCTCAGCGAGACACCGGATGGCCTGTGGTTGCCGGAAGCGCCGGTGCGCTTCGGACTCGCCGCTCGTCTGCATCGCAATCTCTACTATCGTCTGCTGGAAGAGGCCGAGATGCGCGAGCTGGACAATGGCGATCAGGCACTGGGCTTCATGAGCGACGGCCACTGGCAGATGCTCGGCGTACTGAGTGCCCGAGATCTCGACACCTGAGCCACCCGGTCTCGCCCGCGGCAGCGCCGCCTGAACCGTATTCATCAACGACGCATGGCATCCTTGCCGTCCCTCGTCAGCCATTGCAGGTCTTCATGTCTTCTACTCTCCCGCCAGTCGCGCCTGATACCCCTGTCGAGGCCATCGGTGTCACGCCAGATGATGTCGCCACCGGCGGTGCGGAACCGGTCTCGCCGCTCGCGCACGCCGTCGGCCAGCTGACGCAACGGCTGACGGATCAGCAGCGTGCCGTGGTGGCACATCGCGGACGACACGCACGGGTCGCGGCGGTGGCAGGGTCTGGCAAGACCACCACGCTGGTGGCGCGAGTGCTGAGTCTGCTGGCGGAAGGCATTCCGGCGCAGCGGATTCTGGTGCTGATGTTCAACCGCTCGGCGCGCGAGGACTTCGTCGCCAAGCTGGCGCAGTCGGCGCCACCGGGTACGCGCCTGCCGGATGTCCGCACCTTCCACTCCATCGGTCATCGCCTGACCACTACGCTGGTGCGCTGGGGGTGTCTGGCGCCGCGCGAGCTGATCCAGCAGGACTGGGCGTTGGAGCGGCTGCTCAAGCAGGCCGCCCAGCGTGCTCTGGGCGATGCCGACCGCGCCGATCGTGAGGCGGCACTGGAAGGTGAGCGTCTCGAAGCGCTTGCCCAGTTCTGTGATCTGGTCAAGGCCGAGATGTGCGAACCGACGCTGCTGTACGAGCGCATGAACCTTGGTGAGCACACCGGTCACTTCGTCGAGTCCTTCGCCCAGCTTGAGCAGCTGCTCGAGCAGCATGGCCAGATGACCTATGCCGATCTGCTCTACCGGCCGCTGCGTCAGCTGGAGAAAGAGCCGGAGACCCGTGCGCGCATCCAGGGGCATCTGCAGCACGTCATCATCGATGAGTATCAGGACATCAATGAGGCGCAGCAGCGCATGCTGGCGCTGCTGGCCGGTGCGCCGTCCACTGCGGCTTCCTCGCCGGCAGTCACCGGCGAATCATCCAGCACCGTGGCAGAAGTCATGGCGGTAGGTGACGCCAACCAGTGCATCTATGAGTGGCGTGGCGCCCGCCCTGATTACATGCTGACGCGTTTCGCCGAGAGTTTCCCGTCCCCGCTGGACTTCCCGCTCAGTTACACCTTTCGCCATGGTCATCGTCTGGCATTGGCGGCCAATCACGCCATTGCCGCCAATGCGCGCCGACCGGATCAGCTGTGTCTGGCTGCACCCGGCACACCGCCGACACGGTTGTTCGAAGGGCAGGGGGCCGCCAGTCTGGTCGCGGCGCTGACCGCCTGGCGGGACGCCGGGCGCAGCGGTGCCGAGGCCGCCGTGCTGGTGCGCAGCTGGGCGCTGTCGGTGCCGGTGCAGCTGCAGTTGCTGAAGGCCGGGATTCCCTTCCGTCTCGGGCAGGGCGATCGCTTCGTGTTCCGCCTGCCACTGGTGCAGGCGCTGGCAGGCTATCTGGAGCTTGCGCGTGACGCCACGCGGCTGCGTGACCCGGCGCATCTGATGTTGCTGTTCACCCAGCCCACCGCCTTCGTCGCGCGCGAGCGCCTCGAGCGTCTGTGTCAGCAACTGGCCGACAGCCAGCGCTGGCCGCGCAAGGAAGACCCGATGCTCGAAGGGCTCAAGCCGCTGCAGCGCCGCAACCTGCACAAGCGCTGGAAGCTGTTGTGTGATCTCCCTTCGCTGGGCGACTGGGCACCCGCGCGGCTGCTGCGGCACGTGGTCGATGAGCTGGAAGCCGACAAGGTGCTGAGACGGGCCGCGGCCCGACGGGACAAGGGCGAGGAGGACGTGCGTCTGCTGGACGTACTGATCGAGCAGGCGGGGGAGCTTGCCAACGACCCCGAGGCCTTCGTCAACCTGCTGCGCAATCCGGTCGAGGATGCCGCCGATGGCGTGCTGATCACCACGGTCCATGGCGCCAAGGGGCTGGAATGGCCGCTGGTAGGCCTCTGGGGCATGAACGAAGAGGACTTCCCGGCCTACTCGCGCGACAACCCGCTGTCGCCGGAGCGCCTCGAGGAAGAGCGACGTCTGTGCTATGTCGGCGTGACCCGTGCTCGTGAACAGCTGCATCTGTGGCGGGATGGCGGGACCCATGCGCCGAGTCGCTTCCTGGCGGAACTGTGCGTGGAGGACTGCTCCCGCCTCGGTGACTGGATTCACGGTGCGGGCAAGCGTGCCAAGCTCGCTCGCCAGCAGGTCGGTGAGGGCGACGCACCCAGTCGCGAGGCGTCCTCTGAAAATACCGAGACCCTGCGCGTGAGCGCGCCAGCCCTTGGCGAGGCCTATCTGGCGCGCCTGCCGTTGGTACGTCATGGCATCACGCCGCCGACGCTTGAGGCCTCGCCCAGGCCCAGGGCCGAGCAACAGAGCAAGCCCGGTGGCGTAGGCAAGACCGCTGACGCCGCATCCAGCCGGCGTCAGCCTCGTTCCGGGGGCCGTCATTCCCGCACGTCATCCTCTTCTCGCAGCGAGGTGTCTGGCGTGCTGCAAAGCGTCGGTGGCTGGAAGGTGGGGCAGCGTGTCGCTCATGACATCTTTGGCGAGGGCGTGATCGAAGAGGTGTCCGGCAATGACACCAATCCGCTGGTCGAAGTGCGCTTTGCCGATGGCAGCAAGCGACGCCTGATCGCCTCGCGTGCGCCACTGTCCGCTCTGTAAGACCAGACGCCCAGGGTGGCAAGGTGCGCGATTGCCAATCATCGACGTGAGGGCCATCATGCCCTCATGGCGTCACCGTCCGCTGGAAAGGAGTTCCCATGGCCCAGTATCCCGATCCTGCCGCACTGGCGGCAGCCTCCGTCTCCACCTCATCGTTGCTGGCCCCGGACCAGCGGCAGGCACCCTTGATCGACGCCAGTCAGCTGGTGACCCAGCTGGCGATGGCAGGGCTCAAGTCCCCCGTGGTACTGGATTGCCGCGCTCGCCTCGAGGATGGCGAGGCGGGCGAGCGGATGTGGCGTGAAGGGCACCTGCCAGGGGCCATCCATGTCGATATGGAACGTGATCTTTCCGCGCCCGTGCGCGAGGACGGCGTGGGCGGTCGTCATCCACTGCCGTCGCACCAGGCGACAGCCGAGCTGTTTCGCCGTCTCGGCATCACGCCCGAGCAACAGGTGGTGGTCTATGACGACATGGGCGGCCAGATGGCGGCGGCGCGCCTGTGGTGGATGCTGACCTGGGCCGGGCATCCGGATGTGCGTGTTCTGGATGGCGGCATCCAGGCCTGGAATCAGGCCATGGGCGAGCTCAAGCGCGCTCCCTCCCAGCCAGTGACCTCCGAGCCCAGTGACTGGCAGCCGAGCTTTGACGACAGCCTGCTGGTCACTGCCGAGGAGGTGGTGGGCAGTCAGGCGGTGCTGCTGGATGCCCGGGGTGAAGCGCGCTTTCGCGGTGAGCAGGAGCCGGTCGACCCGGTGGCCGGCCATATCCCCGGCGCCCTGTGTCGCCCGACCCCCGGCAATCTCGAGGCCAATGGTCGCTTCAAGGACCGCATGAGCCTGATGCGCGAGCTGCGCCGGACATTGCCGGATGACAGCGCCGTGATCGCCTATTGCGGTTCCGGCATCAGCGCCTGTCAGAATATCCTGGCCTTCGCGATCGCGGGACTGCCGCTGCCGCGTCTGTACGCCGGCTCCTGGAGCGACTGGATCAGTGACGCCGAGCGCCCGGTCGCCACCGGCGAGGCCAGCGAAGGGTAGCATTCAGGCAAGCCCGACAAGGATATTGCCGAAACGACAACGCCCGCCAGAGAAACCTCTGGCGGGCGTTGTCGTTTGTGGGGCGCGCTTTCCGTGCGCGCTCAGGCTGGCGTCTTGGGCTCCGCGGCGGGCTTGCGCGACTCGAAGCGCTCCAGCAGGGCGGCGTTGGCGCAGTTGCCCATCACGTTGAGGGCGGTGCGCAGGCCGTCGGTGAAGCGGTCGACGCCGGCGACCACGGCCACGCCCTCCAGCGGCAGGCCCGCCGCGCCCAGCACGGTGGTCATCGCGACCAGCCCGGCACCCGGCACGCCGGCCGTGGAAAAGCTGACCAGCAGACCGGTGGTGAAGACGGTGATCACCAGTGACGTCGTGACGTCGATACCGAACAGCTGCGCCACGAACAACGCATTGAAGCCCTGCAGCACGGCGGCGCCATCACGCTTGAGCGCGGTACCGAAGGGCAGCGCGAAGCTGGCCAGGGATTCCTGCATGCCGTAGTCGCGTGCATTGCCCAGCGCCAGCGGCAGGGTGGCACCGGAACTGGCGGTACCGAAGGCGAAGCCCAGGCTCTGGCCGAAGTGGCGCATGAAGGCCAGCGGGCGGGCACCGGTCACGGCCAGCAGCACCAGATAGAGCAGTGCCATCAAGGCCAGCGCGATGATCAGACCGATCACGTACATGCCCAGCCGCATCAGCAGATCCAGCCCCTGGGTGGCGATCACCGAGGTGATCAGCGCGAAGACACCAAGCGGGGCCAGCTTGAGCACGAAGGACAGTACCTTGAGGCTGACGGTGTAGCCGCTTTCGATCACGCGATGCAGCGGCGCGCTTTCTTCCGGCAGGGCACGCATCGCCAGGCCGATCAAGGCGGCCGCGAAGATGACCTGCAGCAGGCCGCCGCCACCCAGCGCCGTGAAGGGGTTGTTGGGCACCAGGCCCACCAGCCATTGGGCGATGCTGTCGGCGTTGCGGCCTTCAGGCGCCGAGTCCACCAGGCTCTCGGCACCGCTGCCCGGGCTGAGCCAATGAGCGACCAGCATGCCCAGCGTCAGCGCCACGGCGCTGGTGACCACGTAGCTGCCCAGCAGACGCCCGGCATGGCGGCCCACGTCGGCACCGCCTTCGCGACTGGTCAGGCTGAGGATGAGGGCACCGAAGACCATCGGTACCACCACGAACTGCAGCAGACGCAGGAAGATCTGGCCTACCGGCGTCAGCAGGTTGGCGTCGAGCCAGGCGACACTGCCCTCGGGCAAGGCACCTGCTCCGGCGTTCAGGGCAAGGCCGCTGAGGATACCCAGCCCCAGGGCGAGCAGTATCTGACGAGTGACGGACATGGTGGCTCCGAAGCAAGGGAAGTCAGGAAGAGGCGAGTCGACGCTCGGGTGCTGCGCCGTCTGACCCCGTTGGAGTGAGTGAAATCAAGGATGGCTAATGTGCTATCCATGGAAAGTTATATCAATGAAGTATTTGAGACTGTTTTGGAATAACACAAGAAGCGCCCTCGTGAGAGCGCGACATCTCCCTGCTGAAGCGGACCGCGCAGCGGTCCACGGAGCAGGTCCGTACGGGAGGCCAGAAACGACAACGCCGCCGCGGCAGGGCCACGGCGGCGTTGTCAGCTGGCGGGCAGCGATGGGTCACATGTTCGGATAGTTGGGGCCACCGCCACCTTCCGGGGCGACCCAGGTGATGTTCTGCGCCGGGTCCTTGATGTCACAGGTCTTGCAGTGCACGCAGTTCTGGAAGTTGATCTGGAACTGCGGCTCACCGGCTTCCTCGACGATCTCGTAGACCCCGGCGGGGCAGTAGCGCTGGGCCGGCTCAGCGAAGCGCGGCAGGTTGTCACGCACCGGTAGCGCCGGGTCTGCCAGACGCAGGTGACACGGCTGGTCTTCCTCGTGATTGGTGTTGGAGAGAAACACCGAGGACAGCTTGTCGAAGGACAGCTTGCCGTCCGGCTTGGGATACTCGATCTTCGTGCATTCATCCGCCGGGCGCATGCGCGCGTAGTCCGGGGTGGTGTCATGCAGGGTCGGCAGTCGGCCGCCCATCAGCTGGTCGAGGAAGTTGTAGGCGCCACCGAGGAAGGTGCCGTACTTGTGCATCGCCGGGCCGAAGCTGCGCGAGGCATCCAGCTCCTCATGGGCCCAGCTGTCCTGGAAGCGCTTGCCGAAGTCGACGAGGTCCTCGCCACCCTCATCGCCGCTCTTGATGGCGGCGAACACGCTCTCCGCCGCCAGCATGCCGGACTTCATCGCGGTGTGCAGGCCCTTGATCTTGGCGAAGTTGAGCGTACCGGCGTCACAGCCGATCAGCAGGCCACCCGGGAAGCTCATCTTCGGCAGGCAGTTGAGGCCGCCCTTGGCGATGGCGCGCGCCCCGTAGGAGACCCGCTTGCCGCCTTCGAGGTGCCGAGCCAGGGTCGGGTGCTGCTTCATGCGCTGGAATTCATCGAAGGGTGACAGGTACGGATTGTCGTAGGCGAGATCGACGATCAGCCCGACCACCACCTGCTGGTCATCGGTGTGATAGAGGAAGAAGCCACCTTCGGCGTTGCCCTTGAGCGGCCAGCCACTGCCGTGGACTACCAGCCCCGGCTGATGCTGCTCGGCCGGGACATCCCACAGCTCCTTGAGGCCGATGCCGTAATGTTGGGCATCGGCGCCCTTGTCGAGAGAGAAGCGCGAGATCAGCTGCTTGCCCAGATGTCCGCGGCAGCCCTCGGCGAACAGGGTGTACTTGCCGCGCAATTCCATGCCCGGCATGTGGCCATCCTTTTCACTGCCATCGGCGGCCACGCCCATGTCGCCGACCACGATGCCGCGCACCGTGCCATCCTCGCCATGCAGCACTTCCTGAGCGGCGAAGCCCGGGAAGATCTCGACGCCCAGTTCCTCTGCCTGCTCGCCCAGCCAGCGGGTCAGGTTGCCGGCGCTGATGATGTAGTTGCCATCGTTGTGCATGGTCTTGGGAACCAGTGCATTGGGGATGACCTGTGCCTTCTGGTCATCCTTGAGCAGCACGACTTCATCACGGGTCACGGCGGTATTGAGCGGCGCGCCGCGCTCGGCCCAGTCGGGGAAGAGTTCGGTGAGTGCGCGTGGCTCCAGCACTGCGCCTGACAGGATATGGGCGCCGACTTCAGAGCCTTTCTCGACCACGCAGACCGTCAGTTCGTGCTCCGCCTCATTGGCCTGCTGCATCAGTCGACAGGCCGCCGACAGGCCGGAAGGCCCGGCACCGACGATGACGACGTCGAAATCCATGAATTCGCGTTCCATGACCCGTCTCCTCAATCTTGATGCCCTGTATCAGGCCCCGCGGATCCGGCGGGGTGGGCGTATCACGATCAGTCGTTGCTGATCGCAGGGCTATTGATCTTCGGCGGCGCGCGTCAGGGCGGTGGCTCGCCAAAGCAAAAAACGATGCTGTGCTCGTCGTATCGACAGTGAAGGATATGGCTCCCATCCCGTCGTGGCGAGCTGTCATGCGCAAGGCAGCCGCATAGCATGCCGCAACAGTAGCATTTAAAACGACCGTTTGTTTATTATGCTTGGGTCTGACGTAATAGCCACACGGCGTGTTGCAGGATATCGCCTGACGGGTTTCATGTCCGGGCACCCGGATGGTGGCTTTCCGGTTTGACCCCGACCCCCAATTCTGCGCAAGATGCCCCCATGAGAATGATGATCCGTTGCCATCAGGGCCGGTTGTCAACGGCCGGCGAGCAGCGTTCGCCAGCAGCAGGCAGCATGCCTTCGGGTCGTGGGATGGGGTGCCGTGACGCGGTGCTTGTCAGCACGACCTATTTTGGATGATATTCACCTATCAAACGCTTGCATGAATCGAGCGGGGGCGCCTCGAGCAGCCTCTCGCTCCATGAGAGATCAGCGAGGACACCATGAAAGTACTCGTCGCGGTGAAACGCGTCATCGATTACAACGTCAAGATTCGCGTCAAGGCGGATCAGTCTGACGTGGATCTGACCAACGTCAAGATGGCCATGAACCCCTTCTGCGAGATTGCCGTGGAAGAAGCGGTACGCCTGAAGGAAAAAGGCGTGGCGACCGAGGTCGTGGCCGTGACCATCGGGCCGAAGGCCGCCCAGGAACAGCTGCGTACCGCGCTGGCGCTGGGGGCAGATCGCGCCGTGCAGGTGATGACCGATGACGCCGTCGACTCTCTGGCAGTGGCCAAGCTGCTGGCCAAGGTGGTCGAGGAAGAGCAGCCTGGCCTGGTGATTCTCGGCAAGCAGTCCATCGATGCCGACAACAACCAGACCGGCCAGATGCTGGCGGCGCTCACCGGCATGGGGCAGGGCACCTTCGCCTCCGAGGTGGTGGTCGACGGCGAGAGCGTCAACGTCACTCGTGAGATCGACGGGGGTCTGCAGACCGTCAAGCTCAGCCTGCCGGCGGTGGTCACCACGGACCTGCGCCTCAACGAGCCGCGCTACGCCAAGCTTCCGGACATCATGAAGGCCAAGAAGAAGCCGCTGGACCTCAAGACGCCAGAAGAGCTGGGTGTCTCCACGGCCTCGAAGGTCACGCTGGTCAAGGTGACGCCGCCGGCCGAGCGCCAGGGTGGCGTCAAGGTCGGCTCCGTCGATGAGCTGGTGGACAAACTCAAGAATGAAGCAAAGGTGATCTCATGAGCATTCTCGTCATTGCCGATCATCACGATGGCCAGCTGACAGGTACCACTGCCAGTGTGGTAGCGGCTGCCAGCGCCATCGGTGGCGATATCGATGTTCTCGTCGCGGGGGAAGGTGTCGGGAGCGTTGCCGAGCAGGCCGCGAAGCTTGCCGGCGTCAAGCGTGTGCGCGTGGCGGACAACGCGGTCTACGCCCATCAGCTGGCGGAGAATGTCTCGGCACTGGTCGTGGCGCTGGCGGACGACTACAGCCATGTGCTGTCCGGTGCTTCCACCACGGCCAAGAATTTCATGCCGCGCGTGGCAGCGCTGAAGGACGTCGCACAGATTTCCGAGATCATCGCGGTCGAGAGTGCCGATACCTTCCTGCGTCCGATCTATGCCGGCAACGCCATCGCGACCGTCAAGAGTGACGACGTTCTGAAGGTGATCACCGTGCGTGCCACCGGCTTCGACCCGGTGGCGGCTGACGGCCAGGCGGCCATCGAGGCGGTGGATGTCGTCGAGGATGCCGGTGTCTCCAGCTTCGTCAACGAGACGCTGGCCGAGAGCGAGCGTCCGGAGCTGGGTGCTGCCAAGGTGGTGATCTCCGGTGGCCGCGGCATGGGCAACGGTGAGAACTTCGCTCTGCTCGACGGCATCGCCGACAAGCTGGGCGCCGCCATCGGTGCCTCACGTGCCGCCGTGGATGCCGGTTTCGTGCCCAACGACATGCAGGTCGGTCAGACCGGCAAGATCGTTGCCCCGGACCTGTACATTGCCGTCGGCATCTCCGGTGCGATCCAGCACCTGGCGGGCATGAAGGACTCCAAGGTCATCGTCGCGATCAACAAGGATGATGAGGCGCCGATCTTCCAGGTTGCCGACTACGGTCTGGTCGGTGATCTGTTCGAGGTGCTGCCGGAGCTGGAAGGCAAGCTGTAAGACAGTGCGCTGACCTCTCATCCGGCGCCGGACACCCGGACCGGAGATGAGCAGAAAACGCGACCCGCTTCGGCGGGTCGCGTTTTTTTTGTGCCCGGATCAGACATCCTCACGTCATGGCGTCTGCCTGCATGGCATCCCGAGAGCATGACATCTGACAGGCTCTGCGTGAGCGTCGGCACGCGAGGGGAAAGCCTGCAACGCGGCATTGCAGAGATGGAGGCGAGTGCGGATCGAGATCAATTGATAATTGTTCTTGTTTGTAATACCGTCCCTGCCAGTGATTTGCATTTCCACTCGCGATTCTCTGGCAGCATGGCCAGTGACCGAGGATGCAACCCAGTCTTGTTCTTCAGGAGATGTCCGTGCGGCGTTCCACTTCTTTCTCTTTCCCGAGGGCGCGCGCGTTTGGCGGCATGCTGCCCGCGCTGGCGCTGATGGTGCCTCTGTGTGCCACGAGTCTGCCGGTTCATGCACAGACGCTGCGTGACAGTGCGGCGAGTCATCAGCAGACCCAGGGGGAGTTGCAGTCGCGCATCGACGCGGCTGACGACGAGACCCGCGAATTGCTGGTGAGGCTGCGCGAGGCGCGTCAGGAAGCGGCGCGTCTGGAAAGCTATACCGCGGAACTGACCCCGCTCAATGCCGACCGTGCCGCGCGAATCGAGCGTCAGCGCACGGCGCTCGAGAATCTCGAGGCCACCCGCGAGTCCTTGCCGGGCCTGCTGCGTGAGCAGGTCAATGAGCTGGAAGCGTTCATCGAGCAGGACCTGCCCTTCCTGAAGGAAGAGCGTCTGGCGCGTGTCGCACGGCTGCGCGACAACCTGTCCAACGCCAGTCTCACCAATGACGAGCGCCTCGATCAGCTGCTCAATGCCTGGCAGCAGGAGCTGAGCTACGGCCAGGGCCTGGATACCTGGCGTGCGGGGCTGATCGGTGCGGAGGACACCGAGGTGCAGTATCTGCGTGTCGGTCGCGTGGGGCTTTATTACCTGACGCTGGATGGCCAGCACGGCGGGGCATGGAAGACGCAGAATGACAGCTGGCAGGTACTGGATGACAGTGCGCTGAGCGAGCTGCGCCAGGGAATCAGCATGGCGCGTGACCAGCAGGCACCGTCACTGCTCACCTTGCCGCTGTCCGTCCCGGTGGAAAACGTGGAGCTCGACGCCTCTCGTCAGGCTGTCTCCAATGCCGCTTCGTCTACCCCGTCCGCGCAGGAGTCCAGCTGATGTCCATGATGCACAAGACATTCCCGCGACTGTCGATGTCTGGCGCGCTCAAGCGCGGGTGGCTCGGCGTGAGCCTGCTGGGCGTGCTCGGCATGAGCGCGCTGCCGGCACATGCCGTGACCGGCTCCGCGGCACAGGCACTGAGCGTCGAGCAGTTCGAGCAGGCGGCCAGTCAGGCGGAAGGTCGTGATCAGACACGCCTGGAGACGTTGCTGTCGGACAGTGACGCGCTCAAGGCGGCCGTGGCCAAGGCCGAGGCGCAACGTGACAGCCTGCGCGAGAAGCGCGAGACCCTTGAAGCCGAAGCGAAGCAGCAGCAGGCGACCCTCAGTGGTCTGGATGACGAGCGCCAGGCGCAGCAGGGGGATCTCGGCCAGGTCTTCACGGTGGCGCGCAAGCATGCGCGGGAAGTCCGTGAAGGGGTGGCCGGCAACTGGTTGCTGGCCGGTGGGCAGGCCCGACTGCCGGACCTTGGTCCGCGGGATGAAGTGCCCGGTCGTGAGCGACTCGCGGCCCTGACGGCCGACATCGGCAGCATCGCCCGCGAAAGTGGCCGTGCGCTGCGTTTCAAGGCACCGCTGGCCGGTGCCGATGGCAGCATCAAGCCACGTGAGATCGTGCGTGTCGGCGAGCAGATGGCCTTCAGTGGCGATCTGCTGCTCTCACCGTTGTCCGATGACAAGGCCGTGGATGGTGCAAGCGCACTGGAAAGTCTCGGCCTTGCCGGCAAGACACCGGCGACCATGCGTGATCAGCTGGCGGCGTTCAATGCCGGCGATACCGATCGACTCGATTTCGATCCCACCGGGGGTGATGTCACCCGCGCCCTGTCACGTGCGCCGGGGCTGACCGAGCGACTCAAGCAGGGCGGGGCGGTCGGTTACGTGATCGTCGGGCTTGGCGTGCTGGGGCTGATCATCGCGCTGATCCAGCTGGTGCGCCTGACGGCCACGCGGCGCGCGGTCAAGCGTCAGGAAGCGGATCTGACCCAGCTCAAGGATGACAACCCGCTGGGCCGCGTGCTGACCCGCTTTGAAGGCATGCGTCATGATCATGAGCCGGAAGCGCTGGAAGCGCGTCTCGATGAGGCGCTGCTCGCCGAGCAACCGAAGCTGGAACGTGGTCAGGCACTGGTCAAGTTGCTGGCGGCCATCGCGCCGCTGCTGGGTCTGCTGGGCACCGTGACCGGCATGATCGGCACCTTCCAGTCGATCACCGTCTTCGGTACCGGCGATCCGAAATTGATGGCCGGCGGCATCTCCCAGGCATTGGTGACCACCGTGCTGGGTCTGATCACCGCCGTGCCGCTGCTGTTCGCGCAGACCGGTATGTCGAGCCTGTCGAAGGGGCTGATGGGGCGCCTGGAAGGGCGTGCCAGTGCGCGTCTGGCGGATCACCTCGAGCGTCGTGCGCCCGCCGCCGCGGCGACGGCCAATGCCCGCACGCGGGAAACCGAGCATGCCTGAGTCGCTGGCCTCTTCTTCCCTGTTGCCCGGTGCGCTGGCACCGGTCATGCGGCTGGTGGATAGCGGCGGGCCTCTGATCGTGGTGATCTGCCTGATCGCCATGCTGCTGTTCGGTCTGGCGCTGGAGCGCGGCCTTTACTGGCGGCTGGTGCATCGGCCGGCACGCCGCCAGTTGATCCACGACTGGGTGGCGCGCAGCGAGCACCACAGCTGGTCGGCGCTCACTCACCGCGAGGTACTGACCCGTGAGCTGCTGTCACGCCTGCGCGCGCCGTTGCCGTGGCTCAAGCTGCTGGTGATGATCTGCCCGCTGGCGGGCCTTTTGGGCACCGTGACCGGCATGATTCACGTCTTCGATTCCCTGGCGATCGCCGGTACCGGCCAGGCGCGAGCGATGGCCGATGGCGTGGCCCGTGCCACCTTGCCGACCCTGGCCGGCATGGCGGTGGCGGTGGTGGGACTGTTGTTCGTGACCCGTTTCGAGCGTGTCGTGCGTCGTGAGGACCAACGCCTGCACGACCGCCTGGCGCGCGCCGTGGATGATGCCCGCAAGGGCAAGGTACCTGGCGGCATGTCCACCGCGCCTGACTCCGATTCCTCTGATACAAGCGAGACACCGCATGCGTAGACGTCGCATGGAAGCCGCGGAAGACAGCGGCGAGATCAACCTGACGCCAATGCTGGATGTCGTCTTCATCATGCTGATCTTCTTCATCGTCACCACCAGCTTCGTCAAGGAGTCGGGGGTCGAGATCCAGCGCCCCGAGGCCTCGCATGCCACGGCACGTCCGGATGCGGCCGTGATGGTGGCGATCACCGCCGAGGGCGCGGTATGGGTCGATGGCAAGCCGGTGGACGCCCACCGTGTCGGGGACGCGGTGGCGGAGCTGGCCGACGGCCAGCCGGTGGTGATCCAGGCGGATCGTCAATCGCGGACCGGGCTGCTGGTGGAGACGATGGATGCGCTGCGCAGTGCGGGAGTGCAGGACATCGCGGTCGCGGCATCGAAAGGCGAATGACATGACGCGACGTCTGTATGCCAATCGACTGATCGGATTGCTGGGCGGAGCCCTGCTGGCGCTGGCCCTGTTCTATGCCCTGGCACTGCTGGTGGCGCCGCCGGTGAACGATGCGCCGGCGCCTGAGCCGCTGTCGGTCTCGACCGTTCAGGCGCCTGAAGAGGCACCCGCCCCTGAAGCGGCGCCGGCAGAGGCCTTGCCGACACCACCGGCCGAGCCACCGCCGCCGCCTAAAGCGGCACCGATGCCGTCACCAGAGGTGACAAGCACGGTGGCGATCCCTGAGGTCAAGACACCACTGCCGCCAACGCCGGAGCTGACGCTGGATGACAGCCTGCCGCCACTGGAGGTGAAGCGTCCGCCGAGACCGACACCGGATCCGAAACCCAAGCCAACGCCGAAGCCGGCCCCGGCACCCGCCTCCCAGGCGTCAGCCCAGTCCAGTGCCCAGGCCACCGCCAGTGCTTCTCGATCGGAGGCCAAGTCGACCCCGGCACCCGCGGCGCAAGGGGGCTCGCCCCGCCCGACGCTGCGCACGGCGCCTGAGTACCCCAGTCGTGCACGCCGGCGTGGCATCGAGGGCTTCGTCGAGGTGGCCTTCGTGATTCGTCCGGATGGCAATGTCGATGGCAGTTCGCTGAGGGTGGTGCGTGCAGAGCCTTCCGGTGTCTTTGATCGCGCCGCGATGAAGGCTATCGCGCGCTGGGAGTTCCCGGCGGCCCAGACAGCGCGTCAGGCGCGTCAACGGCTTGAGTTCCAGTTGCGTTGAGGCAACCCGGGCGCATGCAAAGCGGTACCTGTCATTCATGTCTTCGCCGCGAATCTGGTGTAGAAGAGAGCTGGTGTTGCAAGCAGATGGCAGGCATGACGCCTGAGGCGTATCTGAGACGTACTTGAGTCGTGGAGCAAAGGATATCCGTACGATGTCGAACCAAGACAAGCATTCCGCCAAGCGCTCACCGCGCGGGCAGTCCACGCGACAGGCGCCTGCCGAGTCAGCGACGCCTGAAGGTCTCGGCGCTCGTCTGATGACGGCGATTCGTCGCGGCGGGCGTCGCCTGACGCGCGTGACCCTGGTCTCCACCTGTCTGATGCTGATGATGGAGGTCGGGGGCGTCGCCACCGCGAATGGGGCAATGCGCGTGTCGGCGGAGGTCGCGGGGCAGCTGCGTACGCTCCAGTCACGGTTGGAGGAGGGGGATTACGACGAGGTCGGCGAGCGTGCCGAGCGGGAAGCCCGTCAGCAACGTGGCGAGGTGCGTGCGCTGTATCTGTCGTTGGCCGCCAGTGCGCGGGCAAGACAAGGGGATCAGGCCCAGGCGGCGCGTCTCTATGGCGAAGCGCGCCGGTTGCCGGGCGTCGATGCCAGTCAGGCGCGCAAGTGGCTGCGGCGCGAAGCCATGCTGAGATTGCGGGCGGGAGAGCAGGAAGCCGGTACCGCACGTCTGGCGGAGTACCTGCATGGTGGCTCGGCGAGTGCCGATGATCTGTGGCTGGCCGTCAGCCTGGAAGCCAACCGTGGCCAGTGGTCGCGGGCCGAGGACTGGCTGGAGCGCGCCAGCAGAGCGAGTGCGCCTGAAGGCGATCGTCTGAAACTTGCCGTCAGCGTCTATCAGCAGACGGGACGACATGCTGCGGCGGTGGCACTGGTCGAGCAGGGACTTGGCGAATCGCGGGATGCGCAGGACTGGCAGCGCGCCGTGGCGCTCTATCAGCGTCTCAATCAGCAGCGGCGTGCGGCGAGTACCTGGGAAGCCGCCTGGGCGGCGGGAATCGTCAGTGGGCGCGAGGCCTATCAGCAGCGCATCGATCTGCAATTGGCCGCCGGCGCGCCGGCGCGGGCCGCGGAGTTGATCGAGGCGGGACTTTCGACGTCGGCAACTCCCGAGGGGCAGCCGTTGCTGGTAGACACGCCGTTACTGCGTCGTCAGCTGGCAGAGGCCTGGACCTCGGCGCGCGACATCGAGCACTCGCTGACGGCGTGGGCGACGGTTTCCGAGCAGAGTGGCCGTGTCGAGGATGCTCGGCAGCTGGCGGAACTGGCCTATGACTGGGGGCGCTGGGATATCGCGAGCGGTGCCCTGGCCAGTGCCGGTGAGCGCGGGGATGATTCCGCGCGCCACTGGTTGCTCAGCGGTGTGGTCGCCCGTCAGCTTGACCAGCTGGACCCCGCGCGTGAGGCCTTCAAGAAGGCGCAGGCACGCGGCGCCGAAGAGGCCGATGACTGGCTGAAGTCACTCGCGCAGCGCTGAGGCGCCCACCCCCGCGACTCCTGGCTGTCTGACCGGCAGTGCAACGAAAACGCCGCCTTTCCTGATCGTCCTGAGACGGGGGAAGGCGGCGTTTGCGTATCTGGCGATCGTGTTCGCGCTGGCGTTGCTCAGCGTGTCAGCCGATATCGGTCCAGACGGGCGCGTGGTCCGATGGCTTTTCCATGCCACGCAGCACGTAATCGACACCGGAATCCTTGATCAGCGGGGTCAGGCCCGGGCTGGTCATGATCAGGTCGATGCGCAGGCCGCGTCTGGGCTCGCGCTCGAAGCCACGCGAGCGATAGTCGAACCAGCTGAACTGGTCATCGACTTCCGGGTGCACGTGACGGAAGCTGTCGGTCAGGCCCCAGGCGTAGAGGCGCTCCATCCACTCGCGCTCGATGGGCTGGAAGCTGGTCTTGCCTTCGCGCAGCCAGCGCTTGCGGTTGGGCTCGCCGATGCCGATGTCGCGGTCGGTGGCCGAGATGTTGTAATCGCCCATCACCACCACGTGCTGATCGGGGGTGTGGTCCTCTTCCAGCAGGCGGAACAGCTGCTGATAGAAGCGCGTCTTGTAGGGAAACTTCACCGGGTGCTCGACATTCTCGCCCTGGGGGAAGTAGCCGTTGTAGACGATCAGCGGTTCGCCGTTCGGGCCGTCGATCTCGACGCCGATCATGCGCTTCTGGGCATCTTCGCTGTCATCGGGCATGCCGTAATGCACCTTCTTCGGCACCTGGCGGGTCAGCATCGCGACGCCGTAGTGGCCCTTCTGGCCGTGCCAGACCACGTGATATCCCAGTGCCTCGATGTGCGCGTGGGGAAACTCGCTGTCCTGCACCTTGGTTTCCTGCAGGCCGATGACGTCCGGCTGATGCGCCTCGATCAGCGCTTCCAGCTGATGCGGACGCGCACGGATGCCATTGATGTTGAAGGACACCAGTCGCATCACGCCTTGCCTCCCTCATCATTCCCGCCCTTGTCGTCCTGCTCGGCAGGGGCGTCCGGATGCAGCGGCAGCAGCGGGGCGGCGTTCATGCGTTCCAGCTTGGCGGCTGCCTGGCTCTTGCGCTGATCCTTCTTCTTGGCCACATAGCGAGGTCCGGAATGTACCTGATCCGGATTCTCGGCGCGCCACTTCTTGAAGTCCTTGCGGCGGCCGGTGCGAATCTGCACCTTGTCGGCGATGGAGCGGCTCTTCTTTCTGCGTGTCATCTTCGGGCTTTCCTGTTCGGTGTCAGCAGTCGCCAGCCTCGGGCACACGCGCAAGTCAGGGCGTGGCGTGCGGGCAATCGCATCAGTTGGCGGGCATTCTACCAGCCTGCACGGGGCAGGTGCCATGCGCCATGTCACACGCCGCTCCCCTGATGCCTGCAGGACGCAGATGGTGATGGGAGGTTTCCCCATGCCCGGGCGGGGTCATCACGATGCCACGCAGGGGCGCGAAGATGGTCACGTGCTGGTACAATGATCCGGCATCATCGTTGTTACCCGCAGGCGCGACTCGCGACTGGCCGCAGGATCCGAAGCCTCACCCTCCACACGCATGTCTCAAGTACCCTGCCTTCGCGGCACGTTGCTTGAATGTCGTGCCGGGGGAACGGCTCTCAGGACCCGCCAGCCTCGTTGACCTGGCCTGCAACGTACCGCCCGGTCGCTCCGGCAGGAAGCGTTCAGCGTGTCCTCGCCGGGCCCAAAGAAGATGACAGAAGACAACCATTCCACCGACACGCAGTACTGGCCGCCCTTGTGGCGACCCATGAGCCTGTCGGTTCCCTGTGCGCGGCGATGACATGACCGATGCCAGGTGAGCTGACCCTCATGGCCGACGTCCGCTCCAGCCCCTGCCGAACATTCGGGCAGGGGAGATCCGGATGCGTGAATCCGTTCAGAACAGGTGAGAGCATTCGTGCATGTCTGCACCCGGGGCCTGCGTGGCCCTGGAGACGCATACCCCCGAAGGGGAGCAGACAGGCACGGGATGACTCCCAATCCGGCAAAGGCGCATGCAGCCCGAGACGACCGCTTGTCACAAGCGGGTCAGGCGAACCAGGTGAGACCACTGGGCATGACGAACCATCCGGGTGTGGCCTGTCGTGGCGAGATTCCGAGAGCGGCCCGCGCCTGTCGCATATGAACCCTTGAAAAGAACGGATTACATGAGCGAGACGGATCAGACCCAGCCAGCCGCTGAGCAGACTCAGCAAGAGCCGCAGGACCCGAACCAGAAGCCCAGAAAGCCCAAGCGTCGCCGCCGCAAGCCGCGTCGCTCCCAGTCCAAGTGGAACCTTGATCAGTTCCAGGTCGCGCCGGTCGCCGGTCAGTGGCGCTTCCACGATTTCGATCTGCCGCTGCCGTTGATGCGTGCCATCCAGAAGGCCGGTTTCGAATACTGCACCCCGATCCAGACCCAGACCTTCGAGAAGGCGCTGCTGGGCGGTGACGTGGTCGGGCGCGCCCAGACCGGCAGCGGCAAGACGGCTGCCTTCCTGATCGCCACGCTGGCCTACTTCCTGGAAGAGAAGGCGCCGGAAGGTCAGAAGCCGGGTGCCCCGCGTGCCGTGATCATCGCGCCGACCCGTGAGCTGGCGCTGCAGATCGAGAAGGATGCCAAGGCATTCTCCGAATTCGCGCGCATCTCCGTGGCCTGCGTGGTCGGCGGGATGGACTACCAGAAGCAGCGTGAGCGTCTCGAGCGCAAGGTCGACCTGCTGGTCGCCACGCCGGGTCGCCTGCTGGACTTCCATACCAAGCGCGATGTCGATCTCTCCGAGACCGAAGTGCTGGTGGTCGACGAGGCCGACCGCATGCTGTCGATGGGCTTCATCCCGGACGTCAAGCGCATCATCCGCGCCACACCGCGTGCCGAGGAGCGCCAGACACTGCTGTTCTCCGCCGAGCTGTCCTCCGACGTGCTGGGCCTGGCAGAGCAGTGGACGCATGAGGCCGCTCAGGTGGCGGTGGAGCATGAAGCCGCGGCCGCCATCCCGGCGGACAACGCGGGCGTGCAGGCCTACACCGTCAGCGACGACGACAAGCTGCGACTGCTGGTCAAGCTCGTCGAGCAGGACGCGCTGGAGCGCGTGGTGGTGTTCGGCAATACCCGTGCGCTGGTGCGTCGCATCGATGCCGCTCTGCGTGAGGCAGGCATCGAGGTGGCGCTGATGTCGGGTGCCGAGACCCAGACGGCACGTCTCGAGGCGCAGGAAGCCTTCCGCAACGGCAAGCTCAAGGTGCTGGTGGTCAGTGACGTGGCCGGGCGGGGACTGCCGCTGGAAGATGCCACCCATGCCATCAACTTCACGCTGCCGGAGGTGCCGGAAGACTACGTGCATCGTGCCAGCTTCAGTGACGTGAGCCTGATCAGCTTCATCGGCGAGGAGGATGTGTTCTCCCTGCCGGAGATCGAGGAGTACATCCAGGAAACGCTGCCCCGCGAGCAACCGCCACAGGGCATGCTGTGACGCGGGGGTGATACCCCGCTCATGCTGACTGTCTGGCCTGGATGACCGATGCCACTCATCAGGGCATGGCTCGGCAGCGCAGTCAGAAGACAGCAAGTGATGGACGGCGAACAGCTCAGGCTGTTCGCCGTCTTGCGCTAGGGCGCCGCACGGCGGTCAGCTCGGCACAAGGAGAGACACGCAATGCTGGAAGACAGTCTCAAGGGCGAGATTCAGACCGCCTATCGCAAGCTGCTTGAGGGGCTTGAGCTGACGCCGCGCTATGGACAGCGGCTGATGATCGCCGAGATTGCACGCACCCTGGGCAACATCGAGCAGAATCCGGAAGGGTATCGCCTCGGCAACGAGCACGTCTGCGTGCTGGAGGCCGGTACCGGTACCGGCAAGACGCTCGCCTACCTGCTCTCCGCGCTGCCGGTCGCCAAGGCACGCGGCAAGCGGCTGGTGGTCTCCACCGCGACCATCGCGTTGCAGGAGCAGGTCATGCATCAGGACCTGCCGGCGCTCAAGAAGCATTCGGGGCTGACCTTCGACTATGCGCTGGCCAAGGGGCGGCGGCGCTATCTGTGCGTACAGAAGCTGGATCAGGCGCTGGAAGGCGTCGAGGACAACCCGACCATGGCGCTGTTCGAGCGCGACATGATCGCCAGCGATGGCGGCAGCTTCGTGGAGCTGGCCGGCAAGATGGCCGAGGACTATGCCAGCGGCGAGTGGGCCGGGGACCGCGACAGCTGGCCGCTGCAGGTCGAGGATCGCGACTGGGCGCGGCTGACCACGGACCACCGCCAGTGCACCAATCGCCGCTGCAGCCACTTCTCGGCGTGCGCCTTCTTCCGTGCCCGCCGTCAGCTGGAGCAGGCCGACATCATCGTCGCCAACCATGATCTGGTGCTGGCGGATCTCTCGCTGGGCGGCGGGCTGGTGCTGCCCTCGCCCAGTGATTGCATCTACGTCTTCGATGAGGCGCATCACCTGCCGGACAAGGCGCTGGATCACTTCCACCACCGCACGCCGATCAATCAGACGCTGCGCTGGCTGGGCAATCTCAAGAAGTCGCTCACCGAGCTGAACGCGGCGCTGGGCAGTCAGCCGACCATCGGGCGCCTGCTGGCGCGCATGCCGGAGTTGCTGGCCGACATCGAGCCGCGGCTGGGCGAGGTGTTCGGGTTGGGCCACCAGCTGGCTGACCTGCCGGAGGGGGCGGGCGATGATGCCACCAATCATCGTTTCGAGCGCGGCCAGGCACCGCAGGCGCTCAAGGAGTTGGGGCACAATCTGCTCAAGGGCTTCGCGGAGCTGTCACGGGCGCTGGAGCAGATCGCCGATATCCTGCGCGAGAGTCTGGACCCGGAGAAGGCGACAGGCCTGCCCAAGGAGAATGCTGAGGACTGGTTGCCGCTGGTGGCCCTGCTGCATGGACGTGCGCTGGAAGCCCATGCGCTGTGGGAGGCCATCGGCCTGAGCGACCCCGCGGATGGCCCGCCGCATGCGCGCTGGCTGACCTTCGAGCGCTTCAATGGCGAACCGGAGATGACCGTCTCGGCCAGCCCCGTCTCGGCGGCGGAGACCCTGGCGCGCCACCTGTGGGGGACCTGTTTCGGCGCGGTACTGACGTCCGCGACCCTGACGGCGCTCAACCGCTTCGAGCGCCTGCAGGAGCGCGCTGGTCTGGCCAATCGCTATCGCTATCAGCGACTGCCCAGCCCGTTCGATTATGGCAAGGCGGTGCTGGCCATCCCGCGCGAGGCGGTAGAACCGTCGCCGCCCGGCCCGCATGAGCAGGCGATCGTCGATTTCGTCAATGCGCTGGATGTGCGCGAGGCGGTGCTGGTGCTGTTCAGTTCGCGCAAGCAGCTGGCGGCGGTCAACAAGGCGCTGGACAACGAGACCCGCAAGCGGGTGCTGGCCCAGAGTCGCCTGCCCAAGCACGAGCTGCTCAGTCAGCACCGCAAGGCGGTGGATGGTGGTCGCGGCAGCATCATCTTCGGTCTGGCGAGCTTCGCCGAGGGGATCGATCTGCCCGGCAAGTACCTGACCCATGTGGTGATCACGCGGCTGCCGTTCGCGGTGCCGGATGACCCGGTCGGTGCGACGCTTGCAGAGTGGATCGAGTCGCGAGGCGGCAATCCGTTCATGCGCATCGCGGTGCCCGATGTGTCCATCAAGCTGGTACAGGCCTGCGGGCGCCTGATCCGCAAGGAGGCCGATGAGGGGCGCATCACGATTCTGGATCGGCGCATTCTGACCAAGCGTTACGGTCAGCAGCTGATCGAGGCATTGCCGCCCTTCGTGCGCGAGATTGACGGCGTACGTCAGAACTGAGCCGCAAGCCTGATCTGCAAGTACTGATCTGCAAGTGCTGATTCGCAAGTACTGATTCGCAAGTACTGATTCGCAAGTACTGATTCGCAAGTACTGATTCGCAAGTACTGAGTGGCCACAAAAAAGCCCCGCCGATCGGCGGGGCTTTTTCTGTCTGCCTGTCCGGTGCGTATCAGGCTTCGGCGGACTGCTCGAGACGGGCGCGCAGGGCGTCCTTGAGCTTGGTGTCCATGGTCTTGAAGGTCTCTTCGGTGGTCGCCCAGTCGATGCAGGCATCGGTGATGGAAACGCCATATTCCATCTTGCTGCGGTCGGCATTGATCTTCTGGGCGCCCCAGTTGATGTGCGACTCGACCATCAGGCCCATGATGGAGCGGTTGCCCTCGAGAATCTGCTGAGTGACGTTTTCCAGCACCAGCGGCTGCAGGCCCGGGTCCTTGTTGGAGTTGGCGTGGGAGCAGTCGACCATCAGATTGGCGGTGACGCCGGCCTTGGCCAGTTCCTGCTCGGCCAGGGCGACACTGACGCTGTCATAGTTCGGCTTGCCGTTGCCACCCCGCAGCACGACGTGGCCGTAGGCGTTGCCGCGGGTGCGGATGATCGCGACCTGACCGGCCTGATTGATGCCCAGGAAGTTGTGGCCGTGGGAGACGGACTGCAGGGCGTTGACGGCGACATCCAGCGAGCCGTCGGTGCCGTTCTTGAAGCCGACCGGGCATGAGAGGCCAGACGCCATCTCACGGTGAGTCTGGGATTCGGTGGTGCGCGCGCCGATGGCGGACCAGCTGATGCAGTCCTGCAGGTACTGCGGGGAGATCGGGTCCAGCGCTTCAGTGGCCAGCGGCAGGCCCATCTCGGCCAGTTCGACCAGCAGGCCGCGGGCGATGTGCAGGCCTTCCTCGATCTCGAAGGAATCGTTGAGGTGCGGGTCGTTGATCAATCCCTTCCAGCCGACCGTGGTGCGCGGCTTCTCGAAGTAGACGCGCATCACGATGTAGAGGCTGTCCTTGACCTCTTCCGCGAGCACCTTCAGGCGGCGAGCATAGTCGCGGGCGGCGTCCAGGTCATGGATGGAGCAGGGGCCGACCACCACCAGCAGGCGCGGATCCTCGCCGTCCAGAATGCGCTGGATGGTGCGACGGCCTTCGATGACGGTCTGCTCGGCCTTGTCGGTCAGCGGGATGTCCTGCTTGAGCGCCTGCGGAGTGATCAGTACATCCTGGGACAGGACGTTGAGGTTGTTGACGTGCTGTTCTGACATGACGGTGTCCTGAGCGTTGTTCGGTCCGCAATCGTGAGCGCAGATCCTGGCAGAGGCTGTCCCCCTGCCGTGAGTGGAGTCGTGAATGGCTCCATGGTATCTGCTGCTTTGACGCTTGTCAGCGGCTTTGGCGCAATATAAATCACCTGTCAAGGTAAATGGAGGGATCAGGAGCGAGTGTCATGCCTGGCAATGAGTCAGTCGTAAAGTAATCGTTACACTTGAGCGAGTCAGCGTCGCCAAACACGGTCATCTCAGGCGTAGGCATGGAAAACCTGTGGCTTTGGCCACCACGTGTCTTGCCGTGCAAATGATAAACAGGAACACTGTGCGTTGATTTTGGTCGCCCGAACGGGTGCAAGGTAGCCAGTGTGCTGTTCGAATTGCGCGACGCATCCATGAGCATGAATGTCAAAGGGGCCGGATTCCATATGCGCGAGTCGCAATTTCCTTCAGGTACTGATGCCCCGGGGACGTCTTTGCGAGTCGTCTCTAGCGGTGCCTCCACTCCCGCGGAGGGAGCGAGTGAATGAGTGTCAATGAGACAGATCAGCAGCTGGTCGAGCGCGCCCAGAAAGGGGATAACCGCGCCTTCGATCTGCTGGTCAACAAGTATCAACACAAGATTCTCGGCCTGATCAGCCGTTATGTGCATGATCATGCCGAAGTCCAGGATGTCGCCCAGGAAGCTTTCATCAAGGCCTATCGCGCCTTGCCCAATTTCCGGGCGGAGAGCGCCTTCTATACCTGGATGTATCGCATCGCCATCAATACCGCCAAGAATCATCTGGTCTCGCGGGGGCGGCGTCCCCCGGGGACGGATCTGGACATCGGGGATGCCGAGGTGCTGGATCAGTCCGGGCGTCTGGCGGATGTCGAGACACCGGAAGCGGCCATGGCGCGTGACGAGCTGGAGAAGGTGGTGTTCGATGCTATCGAGAAATTGCCGGAAGACCTGCGCACCGCCATCACGCTGCGCGAGTTCGACGGTCTGTCCTATGAGGATATCGCCGAGGTGATGCAGTGCCCGGTGGGGACCGTTCGCTCACGCATCTTCCGTGCTCGCGAATCGGTGGACAAGGCCATCCAGGGGCTGCTCAGTCCTGCTGCAGCTGGGGCGGTAGCTGACTGAGAGGGGCACAGTTGAGGACGGCGTCTGGCGGTCGAGCAGGACCCGACAGGCAGGTATCTGTCTCCGATGGTCTACATCCTTGTCTGTCGAGAAAACTCATCAAAAACAATGGCTTGTTCAGATAGTGCATGAAAAGTGAATGTTTTCTGAATGAATCGCGGAACGAACTGGCGCGCGCGTGATCATAGTGTGCAGATTGCCGGTTCGTTCAGTCGGGCCGCCAAGAGTCATGCAGCGAGCCAGTCGTGTCATGACGCCATTCGTTGTCTGAAATGCAGGTTGTGCCCCGTGATGGCCTGTCGAGTGTGAGGGTATTTACGCATGAATCTTAAGACCACCGAATCCGTGAAGGAGTCGCTGTCCGCGCTGATGGATGCGGAGGGTGACGAGCTGGATCTGCGACGTGTCCTCAAGGGGCTCGACGAATCGCCTGAGGCGGCAGACACCTGGCGTCGCTATCATCTTGCGCGCAGCGTCATGCACCGCGAGCGCGAGAGCAGCTTCACCATGGATATCTCGGCGGCCGTGAGTGCCGAGGTCGAGATGATCTCCCGTGAAGCGCCGGTTGCCGAACCCGTGGCCGAGCGCCGCAGCCTCTTCTCCTTCGCAGGCTCTGCCGCGATCGCGGCGGGTGTCGCGGTGATGGTGATCACCGGTGTGCAGGTCTTCAACGGCACTGACACCGGCGTGCCGAGCCTCAACGGCTCAGGCGCGGAGCTGGCCAGCGGGGCTTCAGGCCTGCAGGGTGGCGCGGTGCATCAGGTCAGCCAGCCGTCCGTGAATGCCGAGGCTTCCCAGTGGGCACAACCGAGTGCTGCAGGCGGCCTGATGCAGGTCGGCGTGACGGCTTCTCCGTCGCGTCCCATGTTCATGGCCCCGCAGAATGGCGGTTATGAATCCGGCATGTCGTCCAGCAACGTCGCGGCGGCGGATCTTGCCCAGCGTCGACTGCTTGAAGCGTACCTGAGCAAGTCGTCCGAGCGCGGCCCCGTGCCGGAGCGCAGCGAATGGATCAGTCTGCAGGATGTCGCCCAGTAACCTTCGCGGGATGACTGGCCTGCGATGGCGTCGTTGCCAGGGTAGGTGAAAGCAGCAAGTGGCGACAGGAAAAGAGGGGCAGCCAATGGCTGCCCCTCTTTTTGCGTCTGCATATCCTGGTTGCGCCCGCATATTCTGGTTGCGCCCGCATATCCTGGTCGCGTCCGGTCAGCGCCGTCACCTGGCGGTGTGGCCACTCTCCGCCTCAGTCATGTAGATAGCGATCTGCCGTCTGGATGTAGAGCGCCTCGACCTTGGCGCGTGCCCAGGGCGTGCGTCGCAGGAACTTGAGGCTGGAGTTGATGCTGGGGTCACTCAGGAAGCAATTGATGGGGATCAGTTCGCCCAGCGTCTCGAATCCGTAATGGTCGACCAGCCAGGTCAGCAACGCCTTGAGGGTGACCCCGTGCAGGGGGTCGAGACGCGAGGTGGAGGGTGGCGGTGCTTCGCTCATGAGAGTTCCTGTGCGGACATGGGTGTCATCTCGGTCGACCGGGATGAGGGGCAATGGCGGCGGGGTGAGGTGAAGCGTCCCCCTGAAAGGCGTTATTCTACCCATATGTGCTGCCGGCAGGTGGCGAGATTTCAGGAGTCGGCAAGATGATGCAGGAAGAAGGGCAGGTCACCGGTCATGGCAGGGAAGGGGTGTGGGTCGAGACCCAGCGCCGCTCCACCTGCGGAGCCTGCAAGGCTCGCAGCAGTTGCGGGAGCGGGCTGTTGAGCCAGTTCTCGCGCCGCAAGGCACACCGCGTGCTGATTCATGTGCCGCTTGGCGAGGCGTGGCCGATGGTCGGCGAACGGGTCGTGATCGGTATCGACGAATCCGCCTTCCTGCGCAGTGCCGGACTGCTGTATGGCCTGCCGCTGATGAGTGGCATGCTCGGCGGTATCGTGGCCGAGCAGCTGGCAGGCGCAGGGGCTCTGGTGGTGCCGCTGGGCTTTGCGCTCTCGCTGGCGGCGGGGCTGGGCGTGGTGCGCTGGCATGCCGCGCGTCCTGAGCAGCAGGCGCTGTATCGTCCCCGCCTGCTGCGTCGCCTGGGAGTGGACTCGCTGGCCATCAAGGCCGTCTGACGGCTCTTGTGCTCGGCTGACAGCTGCTCGCGCGCGTGAGCGGCAGTGGTCGACCCTCGCCCGTCCCCGAGAATGCTTGCTGCATGTCGTCTGTCGCTTTCATGCGACCTGAGGTTGCGTCGAGCGCGGTATCATTCGCTGAACTTCAACGCCGTCTTGGCGTCAATGAATGGGACGTCGCCTGCGGCGTCAGCATGCTGGATGGCAAGTGACAGCGTGCCTCATAACAAGTGACAGGACGTACCAGGAGTCGCATCGATGAAATCGCTTTCTCGCCTGATGGCGCCCGCGTTGGCCATGGCTGCCCTGATGGGTGCCCAGATGGCCCAGGCGCGTGAACTTCCCGATTTTACCCAGCTGGTCAAGGATTCGGCGCCTGCCGTGGTCAACATCGCGACCACCACCGAGATCAAACGTACCTCGGGCCCGGTGTTCCGTGGCCCGGATGGCCAGGAAATGCCGGAGTTCTTCAAGCACTTCTTCGGTGATCAGTTCCCCGGTCAGGGGCGTGGGGGGATCGAGAAGCGCTCCAGCCTCGGCTCCGGCTTCATCATCTCCGACGATGGCTACATCATGACCAACGCCCACGTCGTGGATGGTGCCGACGAGGTGATGGTGCGCCTGAATGACCGTCGGGAGCTGAAGGCTCAGGTGGTCGGCGAGGACAAGAAGACCGATATCGCGCTGCTCAAGGTCAAGGCGGATGATCTGCCCACTCTGCCGATGGGCGACAGTGATGCCCTGGAAGTCGGTCAGTGGGTGGCGGCCATCGGCTCGCCGTTCGGCTTCGATCACTCCGTCACGGCGGGGATCGTCAGTGCCATCGATCGCACGCTGCCCTCGGATGCCTATGTGCCCTTCATCCAGACGGATGTCGCGATCAACCCGGGCAACTCCGGGGGGCCGCTGTTTGATCTCGAGGGAGACGTGGTCGGAATCAACTCCCAGATCTACACCCGCTCCGGTGGCTTCATGGGGGTGAGCTTCGCGATTCCCATCAATGTGGCGATGGATGTGGCCGACAAGCTCAAGACCGATGGTCGCGTCGATCGTGGCTGGCTGGGGGTCGTCATCCAGCCGGTATCCAAGGATCTGGCCGAATCCTTCGGGCTGGACCGGGCGCGTGGCGCGCTGATCGCCGATCTTGACCCGGATGGCCCGGCCGCAGCGTCCGGCCTCAAGGCGGGCGACATCATCATGGCGGTCGATGGCGATGAGGTGGAAACCTCCGCCAATCTGCCGCGCATGGTCGGTGCCAGCTCGCCGGGGGATTCGCTCAAGCTTTCCATCCTGCGAGATGGCAAGCATCAGACCCTGCAGGCCAAGGTAGGTCACTGGCCGGGCAGCGATCAGGACAAGATCGCCGCTGCCAGCAATGACAAGCAAGGCCTGGGCATTGCCGTGACCGAGCTTGGCAAGGCGGCGCTGGCAGACATGAACCTCGACAATGGCGTCAAGGTGCTGGAGGTCGACCCACAGGGCGTGGCGGCAGAGGCGGGCATCACTGCCGGCGATGTGCTGGTCGAGCTCAATCAGCAGCCGTTGACCAGCGTGCAGTCGCTGCGTGACGTGGTGGCCAAGCTGCCGGCGGATCGCCCGGTCTCGCTGCGCCTGGTGCGCAACGGTCGCCCGCTGTACATCGCTTTGCGCATGCGCGATGAATGACGCGGACGCCAGTAAGGGAGGCGAGTGACGACGGGGCGCACGGGCGACTGTGCGCCCCGTCTGCATTCAGGGGCGAGCCCCTTCTCGCGGGGCTCGCAAGCATGAGGATTGCCCTGTGGCTGCCGTTCGAACGGCTGGGTGAGAGAGGTGCAAAAGGTAACGCCTTCTATCATCGCCTCAAGTCGGACTGTACAATGCGTGCAATTCGATTTCCGTCGTCTCCCGTGTTGGCCGTGTGATTTCACGGAGACGGGCACAAATACAGAGCAGTGATCCATGACCGAACGCGTAACGCCGCCGTCCTTGAAGCATATCCGCAACTTTTCAATCATCGCCCACATCGACCACGGCAAGTCCACGCTGGCTGACCGCATCATTCAGCTGTGCGAAGGCTTGAGTGACCGTGAGCTCAAGGAGCAGGTGCTTGACTCGATGGACATCGAGCGTGAGCGCGGCATCACCATCAAGGCTCAGTCGGTGACCCTCGACTACCACGCCGATGATGGCAATACCTATCAGCTGAACTTCATCGATACCCCGGGCCACGTCGACTTCTCCTATGAAGTCTCGCGCTCGCTGTATGCCTGTGAAGGGGCGCTGCTGGTGGTGGATGCCGGTCAGGGCGTCGAAGCCCAGTCGGTGGCCAACTGCTACACCGCCATCGAGCAGGGCCTCGAGGTGCTGCCGGTCCTCAACAAGATGGATCTGCCGCAGGCGGACCCGGAGAAGGTCTCCCAGGAGATCGAGGAGATCATCGGTCTGGACGCGACGGATGCCTGTCAGGTGTCGGCCAAGTCCGGCATGGGCATGGAAGCGCTGCTCGAACGTCTGGTGCGTGACATTCCGCCGCCCAAGGGCGATCCGGAAGCGCCGCTGCAGGCGTTGATCATCGACTCCTGGTTCGACAACTACCTCGGCGTCGTCTCGCTGGTGCGTATCTTCGACGGCACCCTGAAGAAGGGTGAGAAGATCCGCCTGAAGTCCACCGGCCGCGACTGGGAAACCGGCGCGATCGGTATCTTCACGCCCAAGCGCAAGGAAACCGGTGTGCTGCGTGCCGGCGAGGTAGGCTTCATCGTCGCCGGCATCAAGGACATCATGGGCGCGCCGGTGGGTGACACCATCGTGCACACCAAGACGGCCGACAAGGTCGAGCGTCTGCCGGGCTTCCAGAAGGTCAAGCCGCAGGTTTACGCCGGCATGTTCCCGATCAGCTCCGATGACTACGAGGACTTCCGTGACGCGCTGCAGAAACTGGCGCTCAACGATGCCTCGCTGGATTACGAGCCGGAGAACTCCGACGCACTGGGCTTCGGCTTCCGCGTCGGCTTCCTGGGCACCCTGCACATGGAGATCATCCAGGAGCGTCTGGAGCGCGAGTACAATCTCGACCTGCTGACGACTGCGCCGACGGTGATCTACGAGGTGCTGATGGACAACGGCGAAGTGCTGCCGGTGTCCAACCCCTCGAAGCTTCCGGACATGGCCAACGTCGATGAACTGCGTGAGCCGATCTGCCGCGCCACCATCCTCGTGCCACAGGAATACGTCGGCAACGTCATCACCGAGTGCGTCAATCGTCGCGGCGTCCAGCTCGACATGCAGTTCCTGGGCAGCCAGATCCAGCTGGTCTACGAGCTGCCGATGGCCGAGGTCGTGATGGACTTCTTCGATCGCCTCAAGTCCATCTCCAAGGGCTATGCCTCTCTGGATTACAGCTTCGAGCGTTTCGAGGCGGCCAAGCTGGTACGTCTGGACGTGCTGATCAATGGCGATCGCGTCGATGCGCTGGCGGCCATCATCCACCGCGACCATGCTCACGGCCGTGGCCGACTGCTGGTCGAGAAGATGAAGGAACTGATCCCGCGTCAGATGTTCGACGTGGCGATCCAGGCGGCCGTCGGAGGTCAGGTCGTGGCACGCTCCACCGTGAAGGCGCTGCGCAAGAACGTGACCGCCAAGTGCTACGGCGGCGACGTCAGCCGCAAGAAGAAGCTGCTCGAGAAGCAGAAAGCGGGCAAGAAGCGCATGAAGCAGGTCGGCCGGGTGGAAATTCCCCAGGACGCCTTCCTTGCCGTGCTCAAGATGAACGACTGATGCAGGCCGCCGGCTGGCGGCCTGCCCCAAGACCCAGGGCAGACAGGGATGACGATGGATTTCTCGCTAGTATTGGTGATTGCCGTAGCGGTAGCCGGCGTGGTGTGGCTGATAGATCTGATTGCCCTGCGCGGTGCGCGCAAGGCGCGTCTGGCCAAGGCCGAGGCATCCGTCGAAGGGGAGCTGGACAGTGGTACGCGTGAGAAGCTGACGCGGGACCCGTGGCTGGTGGACTATGCCAAGTCGTTCTTTCCGGTACTGTTGCTGGTGCTGGTGGTGCGCTCATTCGCCTATGAGCCGTTCCAGATTCCCTCCGGCTCGATGCTGCCGACGCTCAAGATCGGCGACTTCATCCTGGTCAACAAGTATGACTATGGCCTGCGCCTGCCGGTGGTCGACACCAAGGTGCTGGAGGTCGGCGAGCCCGAGCGTGGTGACGTGATGGTGTTCCGTTTCCCGGAGGACCCGTCCACCAACTTCATCAAGCGCGTCGTCGGTCTGCCCGGTGACACCATTCGCTATGAGGGCAAGCAGCTCTACGTGAATGGTCAGGCGGTCAGCAAGACGCTCAATGCGCGCAACGTCAGTGAGCAGCCCGGCGAGAGTCTGCTGGATGAGACACTGGGGAAACACGCCCATCAAATCTACAATAACCCTCAGGACCCCGGTCCGCAGATGCGCGAGATCCGGGTGCCTGAAGGGCAGTACTTCGTGATGGGTGACAACCGCGACCATTCCAACGACAGCCGCTACTGGGGCTTCGTGCCGGAAGAGAACATCGTCGGCAAGGCGGTCGCGGTGTGGATGCACTGGAAGGACGGATTCCCGGACTTTTCCTCGGTACGCCTGATTCATTGATCAGTGCATTGACCGGGCCGCCGAGAGGCGGCCCGGTCGTGTCTGGCAGCGCCGCCCGGCGGCGTGCCAGTACCGCAAGGACGGATCTTTCGACATGGGACGATGCGTCGTGCCTGCCATGTCAACCTGCTGTTCATCATGTCGGACCCGAGGCCACGAGCCTGCGGGCAGCGCGGCTGACGAATATCGGATTGGGATGGTGGCGATCGGCAACTCCTCAAGCCGTGTAGGCTTCGGGCATCGCGAAGCATGTCGATGACGACAGGCATCAGCCGTCAAGACTGATGCACCATTCGACAGGACGCCTGCGGGCGTCAGCGACAAAAAGAGAGTAGGGAGACCTGTGAGTAGCCCGCTGAATGCCTTTGTAAAGCGTATCGGCCACACCTTCGAGGATGCCAGTCTGTTGGAACTGGCATTGACCCATCGAAGCTATGGTGGCCAGAACAATGAGCGGCTCGAGTTTCTTGGCGATTCCATCGTCAATTTCGTGATCGCCGAAGCGCTGTTCCTGCGCTTCCCCCAGGCCCGTGAGGGCCAGCTGTCACGCCTGCGTGCGCGTCTGGTCAAGGGCCAGACCCTGGCGGAGCTTGCCCGTGAGTTCAAGCTGGGCGAGAACCTGCGCTTGGGCTCCGGCGAGATGAAGAGCGGCGGTCATCGTCGCGAATCCATCCTGGCTGACGCCGTGGAAGCCGTGATCGGTGCCATCTATCTGGATGCTGGCATGCAGGTCGTGCGTGAACACGTGCTGCGCTGGTACGACAGCCGTCTTGAGGCGTTGAACCTTCAGGACACCCAGAAAGATCCCAAGACACGTCTGCAGGAATTCCTGCAATCGCGTCAGGCGGCCCTGCCGCGCTATGAGGTGACCAGCGTCGAAGGCGAAGCGCATTCGCAGACCTTCAGCGTCGATTGCCACGTCGAGATGATCGACACCAAGACCACAGGCGTCGGCTCCAGCCGTCGCCATGCTGAACAGCAGGCGGCCGAGTTCGCGCTGCAACTGCTCGAACCTGCCCGCGGAGGCCGCTCATGAGCCATACCCCAGAAGACAACGTCACCCCGAGCGGCGACGCCCCTGATGCCTCTACCGAGACGCACACCGGCAACGCCGATGCCCTCGAGGGCATGCTGGCGGCCGCCGGTGTCAGCGATCAGCCGCTGCCGGATACCCGCTGTGGCTTCGTCGCCATCGTCGGGCGCCCCAATGTCGGCAAGTCGACGCTGATGAACCACATCCTGGGCCAGAAGGTCTCGATCACCTCGCGTCGTCCGCAGACCACACGTCACCAGGTGATGGGCATCCACACCGAGGACGGCACCCAGTGCGTCTTCGTCGATACCCCGGGGATCCACATCATGCAGCGCGATCGCAACAAGGCGATCAACCGCTTCATGAACCAGACCGCCACCCAGGCGCTGCGCGATGTGGACGCCGTGGTGTTCATCGTCGACCGCACCCGCTGGATGGAAGAAGACCAGATCGTGCTCGAGAAGCTGGCCCACGTGAAGGCGCCGGTGATTCTCGTCGTCAACAAGATCGACTGGCTGAAGGACAAGACCACTCTGGCCCCTTGGCTCCAGAGTCTTCAGGAGCGTCGTGACTTCGCGGCCATCATCCCGATGTCGGCCAAGAATGGCACCAACATCGACCTGCTGCTCGAGAACGTGATGGGGCGTCTGCCGCACGGCGAGCACATGTTCGCGGATGATCAGATCACCAACAAGAGCTCACGTTTCCTGGCCTCCGAGCTGGTGCGCGAGAAGGTGATGCGTCAGCTGGGTGACGAACTGCCGTACCAGATGACCGTCGAGATCGAGGAATTCAAGACCGATCAGCGCGGCACGCTGCACATCAGCGCGCTGATGATGGTCGAGCGTCAGGGCCAGAAGAAGATCCTGATCGGCGAGAATGGCGAGCGCATCAAGAACATCGGTCGCGAAGCGCGTCTCGAGATGGAGCGTGCCTTCGATGCCAAGGTGATGCTCAACCTGTGGGTCAAGGTCAAGCGTGGCTGGTCGGATGACGAGCGCGCCCTGAAAAGCCTGGGTTACACCCACGACAAGGACTGATGCTCCCCGCACCCGTGGTGCGGCAGGCAAGACGACTGCCGCGCCACGGGTGGCCTCATCAGTCGAGCATCGCCTGATGCTCGGCGTTCGCCTCTGCCGGATGCCATCTTCCCTGTCCGCAAGCCCTCTCTGTCGTGAGCCTGTCCGATGACGCCGCAACCGGCCTTCCTGCTGCATCGCAAGCCGTATCGTGAAACCAGTGCCATCATCGAGTTGCTGACCCTCGAGCATGGTCGGGTGCGCGCGGTGGCACGCGGTGTCCAGCGTCCGGGCAGCAAGTCGCGGGCGCGACTGCAGCCGTTCACTCCCCTGCACGTCACCTGGCGCGGGGAAAGCGATCTCAAGACGCTCAACCTGATGGAGACCGGCGGCAGCGCCAGTCTGCTGGCGGGGGAAGGGCTTCTGTGTGGCTTCTATGCCAATGAGCTATTGACGCGCACCTTGCCGGTGGAAATGCCGGTACCGGAGCTGTTCGCCCTCTATTCGCTGACCCTGGATGACGTGGCGCTGCCTGCTCGTCGCGCCCCGGCACTCAGGCGACTGGAATACACCCTGCTGGAAGCCCTTGAGCAATTGCCGCAGTTTCGTACGCTGGAGGATGCCCCTCTGATGCCCGACGTGCGCTACGACTATGTCGCCAGCGAGCGGCGTTTTCGCGCCCAACCCGAGGGGGCGGCAGGTATCGAGGGGCGTGCCTTGAAGCTGCTGGCCAGTGAGGACTGGGGGCACGCCGGCCTGTCGCGCGAGAGTCTATGGCTGGCGCGGCGCGCACTGGCGCCATTGCTGGGAGAGCGTCCGCTGCGCTCGCGTGAACTGATGCGTCAGCTGACCGCCCGGCGACGTGAAAGTCGTCAGACGGGATGATGCGGGCCTTGCCTGCAGGTCGTATCCTGTCGTCATGCAAGCTGTCTTCGTCATGGCACCTGTTGCCATGCCTATTTTCCATCTCCATCGCTAGGAGCTGATCATGCACCCGCTGCGTATCCTGCTCGGGGTCAATATTGACCACATCGCCACTCTGCGCCAGGCGCGTGGCACCCGTTATCCGGACCCGGTCCAGGCCGCGCTGGTCGCGGAGGAAGCCGGCGCCGATGGCATCACCGTGCACCTGCGTGAAGACCGTCGCCATATCCAGGAGCGCGACGTGCGTCTTCTGGCCGAGGTGCTCAATACGCGCATGAATCTCGAGATGGCCGTCAGTGACGAGATGCTGGCGCTGGCCGAGGAAGTGCGTCCGGCCAATGTCTGCCTGGTGCCGGAGAAGCGCGAGGAACTGACCACCGAGGGTGGTCTGGATGTCGCCGGGGATCTGGAACGCATCCGTGCGGCCTGTGAGCGTCTCGCGGCGGCGGGCTGTGAAGTCTCGCTGTTCATCGACCCGGAGCCTGAGCAGATTCGGGCCGCCTTCGAGGCCGGGGCGCCAGTCGTCGAGCTTCACACCGGTGCCTACGCGGATGCCAGCGGTGAAGCGGCGCGTGTCGAATTCGAGCGCATCGCGGCTGCAGCCGAGCTCGCCAACGAGCTGGGCCTGATCGTCAATGCCGGGCATGGTCTCAACTATCACAACGTCGAGGCCATCGCGGGCATCTCGGGGCTGAACGAGTTGAACATCGGCCATGCGATCATCGCGCGTGCCATGTTCGTCGGCCTCAAGGAGGCCGTCATCGAGATGAAGCGCCTGTGCATCGCCGGACAGGAAGCGGGGCTGATGGCAGCGCTGGATGCACACGACCATGACCATGAGCACGATGAGGATCATGAGCACGTGCAAGGGTCAGGCTGCTGCGGATGATCGTCGGGATAGGCACGGACATCGCGCGAATCGAGCGTTTCGAGGCCGGCATGGCACGTCACGGAGAGCGCTTCGCTCGGCGTCTGCTCGGAGCGCAGGAGCTGGCACGCTTCGCGGATCACCCCCAGCCGGCGGCTTTTCTGGCCAAGCGTTTCGCGGCCAAGGAAGCCTTCGTCAAGGCGCTGGGCACCGGGCTGCGCCAGGGCATGCGTTTCACCCAGATCCAGGTGGTGAACGATGCGTTGGGCAAGCCGTCCTTCGTGCTGTCAGATGAGGCGGAAGCGCTGACTGCACGTGCCGGGATTCGTCATCTGCATCTGTCGATCAGTGATGAGCGTGATCAGGCCATCGCCTTCGTGGTGCTGGAGCGCTGAGCATCCGCTGACCGCTGACCGCTGACCGCTGACCGCTGACCGCTGACCGCTGACCGCTGACAAGTGCTGGACATGACAACGCCACCCTCGCCTTGCGGCCAGGGTGGCGTTGTCGTTGTCGGCAGTGGGATGGTGAGGAGGGGGCGGAAAAGGGAAGAGAAAAAGGATTGGCGAAGAGCGGATGCCGTCATCAGTGCTCTCGGCCAGTGCTCTCGCTCAGCGCTCGCGGTCCGAGGCGTCGGGGCGCGATTCTGCCAGGAGCAAGGTGGCTTCCTCGCTCTGCGCCCACTGGGCAAGGCTTGCGATGGCATCGAACAGCGCGGCGACGTCGTCCTCCAGCTGATCCAGGCCACTGACGCGCAGGCGTGTCTCCAGCGCCTCGACCAGCAGTGCCAGGCGCGGCACGCCACAGTAGCGGCAGGCGCCATTCAGATAGTGCACCCCATCGAGCATGGCCTCGCCATCCTGCACCGCCCAGGCCCTGCGGATGGTGACCTCACTCTCCGGCAGACTCTTGATCAGCAGTCCCAGCATCTCCAGGGCCAGCGCCTTGCGCCCGCCGGCCATCTCGATGCCCAGTGCCATGTCGACGATGGGCAGTTCGCCATCCTGCTCGTTCAGTCCCTCGAATGCGGCGGGCATGGGAGGTGTACCCTCGGGGCACTTGCCACGCTCGATACTGCCCGCGTCAGTGGCACTGGAGAGGGGGGAGAAGGTGGGGGCCGTGTCGTGTGGCGGGGTCTTCGGCACGCTGAGCGTGATGCCAAGGTGACGGCTCAGCATGTTGGCCAGCAGGTGCTCGTCGACCGGCTTGATGAGGTAGTCATCCATGCCCTCGGCCAGCAGCTCCCGGCGCTCGTGTGCCAGGGCGTGCGCGGTCAACGCGATGACGGGAAGGTGCTCATGGCGCATGCGCTGTTGATGGCGCAGAGCCTTGGTGGCTTCCAGGCCGTTCATGCCCGGCATCTGGATATCCATCAGTACCGCATCCACCGGCTGCTGCTGTGCCAGGGCCAACGCTTCCTCGCCACTCTGGGCGGCCAGGGTATCCAGTCCCATGTCGGTGAGCAGTTCCTCGGCCAGCAGGCGATTGGAGGGGTTGTCATCGACGACCATCACGCACTTGCGCGTCATGTTCGGCGTCTCCGCAGGCGTGGCAGCCTGAGGCAGCCCGTCAGGCATGGGGGAGGCAGGCGGCGCCTCGGGGGCCCGCGGCGATGCCGGCGAGCGCTCCGGGAGCGGAGCGGAAAGATCAGGCGTCAGCCGCCCGGCCGTGGTGCCATCCTCCAGCGGCGTGAAGGCCGGCAGCTCCTGGAGGCGTGGTGTGTCGCGCCGCGGTGAATGCAGCAGGTTGGCCAGCTTGTGGCGCATCTGCAGGCGTGTGACCGGCTTGCTGAGCAGTTCGTCGATCCCGTATTGCTGCAGGTCCTCGATATTGGCCGGCAGTGGCGCATTCAGCAGACACAGCACGCGACACGGCAGGTGCTTGAGGCGCTGACTCCATTCCTCCAGCCGCTTCAGGTCACGGCTTTCCAGGGCGACTACCACGAGATCAGGCTGCTCCTCGATGCCGACGAGGTCCAGCGACCAGCGCGAGAGCAGGTAGCTCAGGGCGCGGCGCGTGGCCGGGTGTGGCTCGATGAGACAGATGCGCTGATGATCGAAGACGATCTCGCGCGGGCGCTCCTCGATGCTGCTGACGGCCACCGGCACGCTGAACAGGAAGGTGGAGCCATGTCCGGGCAGGCTTTCGACCTGGATCTCGCCACCCATCTGCTCCACCAGGCGCTTCGAGATCATCAGGCCCAGGCCGGTGCCGCCGAACTGGCGGGCGCGGGACGGGTCACCCTGGGAGAAGGCCTGGAACAGGCGGTTGCGTTGCGCACTGTCCATGCCGATGCCGGTATCGGCCACGGCAATCTTCAGGCGGGTACTGCTGCCGGATAGGTCATCCACCATCACGCGGACGATCACTTCGCCCTGTTCGGTGAACTTGACCGCATTGGCCACCAGATTGGTGACCACCTGCTTGATGCGCAGCGGGTCACCCTCGAAGCGTTGTGGCACGTCATCGTAGACCAGCCCCAGCAGGTGCAGATGCTTGCGATGCGCCTCCGGGGCGTGCATCGCCAGCACTTCCTCGATGAGCGGCTCGATGTCCATCTGGACCTTCTCGAGTTCGAGCTTGCCGGCCTCGATCTTGGAGAAGTCCAGGATGTCATTGATCAATGACATCAGCGAGGAGGAGGCGTTCTGCATGTGGCCCAGCCAGTCGCGCTGGCGGTTGTCCAGGTCACTGCGCCCCAGCAGGTTGCTGAAGCCGATGATGCCATTGAGCGGCGTGCGGATCTCATGGCTCATGTTGGCGAGGAATTCCGACTTGATGCGGTTGGCTTCCAGCGCCTTGCGGCGTGCCATGTCCAGTTCGATGTTCTTGATCTCGACGGTTTCCATCGACTCGTGCAGGTCACGCGTCGTCTGGTCGATCTGGTCCTGCATGTCTTCCCGCGCGCGCTTGAGCTGCTCGACGCTGAGATTGTAGTGCTCGGCCAGCTCGCTCATGTCGTCATTGCCCTGCACCGGTAGACGCTGGTGAGTCTCGCCGCGCGCGAGGCGGGTCATGGCTTCGCCAAGGTCATGGAAGGGCTGCAGCATGCGACGTGAGGCATGGTAGGCGAACAGCAGCAGTGCCAGTCCGAAGACCAGATTGGCCAGCCCATAGCCGACCAGCAGCTGATAGCGGTGCAGCACGATACGGGTATCGGAGGCCTCGAGAATCAGCCAGGAGATGCGGTCTCCGCGTCGTGCCTCCCGCCATGGGTCGATCACCGGTGTCACCAGCACCAGCGCGTCGGGGGCTTGCGGATAGGCGTCGCTTTCCAGCAGCGAGCTTGTCTGTGGACGTTGGCTCGGCCCCATGTGAAGCAGGGTGCCACCCTCGGGGGTTCGCAGCGTCAACCCTCGCACGTCGCGTTGATCGATGAGCATCTGTGCCAGTTCATGCAGACGCTGGTCGTCGGCTTCCAGGGCGGCATTGGCAAGCCCGGGCATGATCGCCTGCACACTGGCCTGCAGACGCTGCATCATGGCGGTGCGTTCACGACTGATCTCACGATCCACCACATAGAGGCTGAACAGCAGGCTCGTGGCAAGCGGCAGCAGAAGCAACGCGAGCTGAAAGCGGGTTCTAAGCAGCATGGCAGTCCATCGCGACGGGGCAGCGAGCCAGAGACTCGGATGCCGCAGGAAGAGGAAAACAGGGTTGCAGCGCCGCACCATTCGGAGGTGACGTGTCCGAGGGCCTGCGTGCAAGGCCCGCACAGCCGCCAGCGACGAGCGGCGTGCGAAAGCCAGGCTCAAGCATACCTTCCAGACTGCAGTGATGCGATGGTTCGCGCCCTGACAGGGAGGTGGCGGGAGCGATATACTGCGCACATCTTCTACACCCCCGACGTGGCCCCGATTGTCTCAGGTCTCGATGCTGCCTCCTGACGGTCAGCATCGGAGTATCCGGGCGCGTCCTTGGAGTCTGCCCCTCATGTCTCATGTCAGTGACCCCGCGGATCTTGCCGCGACTGAATTCCCCAGTCTTGCCGATGTCGTCGGCAATACGCCGTTGGTACGCCTGACGCGTATCACCGCCGGTCGCAACAACGTCTTGCTGGCCAAGCTGGAAGGCCACAATCCCGCGGGTTCCGTGAAGGATCGTCCGGCGCTTTCGATGTTCAATGAAGCCGAGGCCCGTGGCGAGATCCAGCCCGGTGACACCCTGGTGGAAGCCACCTCCGGCAACACCGGCATCGCGCTGGCGATGGTCGCGGCCATCAAGGGCTACCGCATGGTGCTGGTGATGCCCTCCACTGCCTCCAGCGAGCGCAAGCAGGCCATGGGCGCGTATGGCGCGACGCTGATCGAGGCAGACAACATGGAGCACGCGCGGGACATCGCCGATGGGATGATCGCGCGTGGCGAGGGCAAGGCCCTTGATCAGTTCGCCAATCAGGACAATCCCCTGGCGCACTACCGCACCACCGGACCGGAACTCTGGCAACAGACTCAGGGACGCATCACGCATTTCGTCTCCTCCATGGGCACGACCGGCACCATCATGGGCACCTCGCGCTATCTCAAGGAGCAGAATCCCGCCATCGAGATCGTGGGACTGCAACCGGCGGACGGCGCCAGCATCGCCGGCATCCGTCGTTGGCCCGAGGCCTATCTGCCGCGCATCTTCGATGCCTCGCGCATCGACCGCACCCTGGATATCGCTCAGCGGGACGCTGAAGTCTGCATGCGCCGTCTGGCGCGTGAGGAAGGCATTCTGGCGGGCGTGTCCTCCGGCGGCGCCCTGGCAGGGGCGCTCACGGTGGCGGAGCAGGTCGAGAACGCGGTGATCGTGTTCATCGTCTGTGACCGTGGCGACCGCTATCTGTCGACCGGCCTCTACACCCACGGAGATGACCTCTGATGGCACTGCTCGGACAGAAACGCCCAGCGCGCAAACCGACGCGTCGTGAGAAGGAAGTGGCCAGTCGCGAGACGCGCAACGTTAGTGATGCCGACAGCCAATGGCTGACGGTGGAACGTCTGGCGCATGATGGGCGAGGCGTCGCGCATGACGAGAACGGCAAGACCCAGTTCATCGACCAGGCCTTGCCCGGTGAGCGGGTCACGCTGGCCATCCACCGAACCCACAAGCGCTTCAACGAGGCGCATGTGCGCTCGCGGGACAATGCTGCCGAGAGTCGCGTGACGCCGCCGTGTGCGCACTTTGGCACCTGTGGTGGTTGTGATCTCCAGCACCTGGCATTGCCGGCCCAGCGCACCCACAAGGTGCAGGTGCTCAGTGAGCATGCACAGCGCAATGGCGTGGCGCTGGCGGATATCCAGCCACTGGGCGAGGACGAGCATCGTTATCGTCGGCGTGCACGCCTCGGGGTGCGCGTCACGGACAGCGGCGAGATCCAGCTGGGCTTCCGCGGCCGTGGCAGCAATCAGCTGGTGGATATCCAGAGCTGCAGCGTGCTGGTGCCGGCGCTGGATCGACTGATCACGCCGCTGCGCGAGCTGATCAATACGCTGGAAGCGCCCAAGCGTCTGGGCCATCTGGAGCTGACGGCCGCGGATGACCAGGTCATCCTGGTGATTCGACAGCTCAAGGCCGTGCCGCGTGATGCCGAGCGCTGGCAGGCCTTTGCCGAACAGCATGGGCTGGTGGTCGGCTGGCGAGTCGGGCGTGATCCGGTGGTGCTGGAATGGCTGGCCGGCACGCCGGACGCCGCCTACTCCGTGCGCGTCGGCGAGCGGACACTGCGTCTCGCCTTCTCGCCGGGTGACTTCGTGCAGGTCAATGCCGCGCTCAATCAGCGCCTGGTGGATACGGCGCTGGACTGGCTGGGCGACGTCAGTGGCCTTGCGGTCATGGACCTCTATGCCGGAGTCGGCAATCTCACGCTGGCCGTGGCGGCAGCGGGGGCCGCGAAGGTAACCGGCATCGAAGGCAGCCAGGGCATGGTGGATCAGCTGATCGCCAATGCCGAGCACAACGCGCTGCCTCAGGTGAGCGCTCGACGCGCCGACCTCAGTCGTGCGCTGCCATCACTCGAGGGTATCGACCTTCTGGTACTGGACCCGCCGCGCGATGGCGCTCAGCCTCTATGCGATGAGCTGGCACGTCACCTGCATGCCGGGAAGGTCTCCCATGCACCCGCACGGGTGCTGTACATCGCCTGTGACCCGACCACGTTGATGCGTGACGTGAAGATGCTCACCGACGCCGGCTATCGTGTCACGCGTGCGCTGATGGCGGACATGTTCGTTCACACGGCACATCTGGAATCGATGCTGCTGCTGGAGCGGATGGAAGACTGAGACGGCGCCCCCGGGCGCTGTCATCAAGATGGCAAGATATTCAAGGACATAGGGTCATGGTCAAGGTGCGCGAAGATCAGCCGCTGACCGATAGCGGTGGTGTGGACATCCCGGTGTGGGTCGCGCGACTGCGCGAGGAAGTCCCGTCGGTGAATGCCGAGGTCATGGTGCGAGCCTGTGAAGTCGCATTGAAGGTGGCGCGTGAGGCGGATGCGCGTGGCGACAAGCCCTGGCGTGAGCCGCTGGTCAGTTTCCGCTTCAGTCTCGAGATGGCGGATATCCTCTCGGAGCTGAAGCTTGACCAGCCTGCGCTGGTGGCGGCAGTGCTCTATCGCGCGGTGCGTGAGGGGCACCTGGGGCTTGAGGCCATCGACAAGCACTTCGGTGCCGAGGTGGCACGCCTGATCGAGGGCGTGCTCAACATGGCCGCCATCAGTCAGTTGCAGGCGCCCAGTCATGGCATGGCGCAGCACGATCAACAGGACAATCTGCGCAAGATGCTGGTGTCGATGATCGATGACGTGCGCATCGCGCTGATCAAGATCGCCGAGCGCACCGTCGCCCTGCGTCACGTCAAGGATGCGCCGCGCGAGAAGCGCATGCGGGTCGCCAATGAGGTCTTCGACATCTATGGTCCGCTGGCTCACCGTCTTGGCATCGGTCAGCTCAAGTGGGAGCTGGAGGATCTGTCCTTCCGCTACCGCGAGGAGACCGAATACAAGAACATCGCCAAGCAGCTGGCCGAGAAGCGTCTGGAGCGCGAGCATTACATCGCCGATCTGCTGGTCGAGATGCGCAGTCTGATGCGCGATCAGGGCATCAAGCACTTCGATGTCGCCGGCCGCGCCAAGCACATCTACTCCATCTGGCGGAAGATGAAGATCAAGCGCATCGCCTTCTCGCAGGTGTATGACGTGCGTGCGGTGCGGATTCTCGTCGGCACCGTCAGTGACTGCTATACGGCATTGGGCATCGTCCACTCGCGCTGGCACCACGTGCCTCACGAGTTCGATGACTACATCGCCAACCCGAAGAAGAATGGCTATCAGTCGCTGCACACCGCAGTGGTCGGGCCCAGCAACAAGGTCATCGAGATCCAGATCCGCACCTTCGACATGCACGAGGAGGCGGAGCTGGGCGTGTGTGCCCACTGGCGTTACAAGGGCCACGACGTCGGCCACAAGAGTCGCAGCTACGAGGACAAGATCGCCTGGTTGCGTCAGGTGCTCGAATGGCAGGACGAGGTCGGCGAGAGCGGGGGACAGGAGTCCATCCGTCAGGGCCTGAGTTCCGACGTGGCGCCTGACCGTATCTATGTCTTCACGCCGGAAGGGCACGTCATCGATCTGCCCAAGATCGCCACGCCCATCGACTTCGCCTATCGCGTGCACACCGAGGTGGGGCATCGCTGTCGTGGTGCCAAGGTTGACGGCCGTATCGTGCCGCTGACCTACAAGCTCAAGACCGGCCAGCAGGTCGAGATCCTGACGGCCACCAAGGGCGGGCCGAGTCGTGACTGGCTCAACCCCAATCTGGGCTATGTGCGTACCTCGCGCGCTCGCGCCAAGATCCAGACCTGGTTCAAGCTCCAGGCGCGGGATCAGAACGTCGACGAGGGCAAGGCGCTGCTCGAGAAGGAATTCTCGCGTCTGGCGCTGGAGAACCTTGATCGCGACAAGCTGGCCAACGCCGTCAACTATCCGACACGTGATGACATGTACGCCGCCATCGGCGCGGGGGACCTGCGGGTCGGCCAGGTGCTGCATCAGGCGCAGCAGCTGTTCGGCGACACCGATGATCAGGAGCAGCTCGAGCGCCTGCTGCGTCAGCGCAAGCCGCAGGGCAAGGAGAAGCCGGACGCCGTCATGGTGCTGGGGGTCGGCAACCTGAAGACCACCATGGCCAATTGCTGCCACCCGGTGCCGGGGGATCAGATCGCTGGCTTCATCACCCAGGGGCGTGGCGTGACGGTGCATCGTCAGGACTGCCCGAACCTGATCCAGCTGCGCTCGGACGAGCCGCGGCGCATCGTCGATGTCGACTGGGGCCAGCGGTCACGCAGCCAGTATCCGGTGGATATCGAGATCCAGGCCTGGGACCGCTCGGGGCTCCTGCGCGATGTCACCAATGTGCTCAGTGGCGACAAGGTCAATGTGCTGTCGGTCAATACGCGCACCGACCAGCTCGACAACATCGCCACGCTCAGGATCACGCTGGAGGTCGAGAACCTCGATGTGCTGGGACGCGTGTTCGCACGTATCCAGCAGCTGCCCAACATCATCGACGTCAAGCGCCTGCGGGTCGGTGGCAACAAGTCATGAGTGCCGCAACTCCCCCCGGACGCCATGGCCTTGAGGATCTGCTGACCCTGATGGCCGTGCTGCGTGACCCGCAGTACGGCTGTCCGTGGGATCTGAAACAGGACTACGCGAGCCTGGTGCCGCACACCCTGGAGGAGGCCTATGAAGTCGCCGACGTGATCGAGCGGGCCGCGGCAGATGCCGAGGTGCTCGACGAGCTGCCGGCGGAGCTGGGCGACCTGCTCTTTCAGGGCGTGTTCTACGCCCAGATCGCCAGCGAGCAGCAGCGTTTCGACTTCCATGACGTCATCCATGTGCTCACCGAGAAGATGCTGCGCCGCCATCCGCATGTCTTCCCGGATGGCACTCTGGCTTCGCGCCGTGAGGGCATCGCCACGCATGAGGTGGACGCAGGGTCGCTGAATGCCCAGTGGGAGACCCTCAAGCAGCAGGAGTCCGGCGAGCCATCTGCCAGCCAGGCCGCTGACGTCAGCGTGCTGGATGGCGTGCCGCTGGGCCTGCCGGCGCTGACGCGGGCGGCAAAGCTCTCGAAGAAGGCCTCACGTTCGGGCTTTGACTGGCCGGATACGAGTGGCGTGCTGGACAAGATCCGCGAGGAACTCGGCGAGGTCGAGGAAGCGCTGGCCGAGGGCGATGAGGCCCATGCGCGTGAGGAGGTGGGGGATCTGCTGTTCGCGGTGGTCAATCTGGCGCGGACGCTCAAGGCGGACCCGGAACAGCAGCTGCGGGCGACCAATGCCCGTTTCGCGTCCCGGTTCCGTCATGTGGAAGCCGCGATTGCGGCAGAGGGGCGTTCGCTGAAGGAGGCCAGTCTCGCCGAGATGGATGCGCACTGGGATGAGGCCAAGCGCCGGGAGCGGGCGGCCAGTCAGTCCGAGAGTCTCGAGGATGGCTCGTCGAACGCGCGCGCGGTGACTCCGCTTGTCAGGTGATGTGATGCCGTCGTCGGGCGGCAGAAAGAAAATGTAGTAAGTTTACGCGATAGTCGGATTGTGGAGCCAAGGCCCGCGGTCGTATGCTGATGGTAAGCGATCAGGGCAAGTGCCTTGTCCTGCTTTTCGGTCTGCTGCGCCGCGGGCCTTTCGTTTAGGGCATGCGTCAGATCTCTGTGCCAGTCTCCGTGTCAGATGGCGCACGGCTTGCGACGGGCCGCGAGCCCGTCATGGATCTGTCAACTGAATGCCCCTGATGACAGGGGATGATTCCCGCGGCGGCACCGTCACTCCCAAGGAGGGTTGCATGAGTCACGACCTGCATGAATCGTTGCGCGACAATGTGCGCATTCTCGGGGACAACCTCGGCCAGACCATCGCGGCCGACCTCGGCGATGACTTCGTCGAGCGTATCGAACGCATCCGCGCCCTGGCCAAGAAAGGCCAGCAAGGCGACCTCGCGGCCCGCCGCGAGTTGATCGATTACCTGCGCGACCTTCCCGACAGCGATCTGCTGCCGGTCACCCGCGCCTTCAATCAGTTTCTGAATCTTTCCAACATCGCCGAGCAGCACTACCGCGGCCGCTTCAAGCGTGTCGAGGATTATCGTCCCGGCAGTCAGCCGGATCTGGGCGAGCTGATCACGCGTATCCGTGAGCGTGGCTTCAGTGCCCAGAAGATCGTCGAGGAGCTGTCGGCGATGCGCGTCGAGCTGGTGCTGACGGCCCACCCGACGGAAGTCATCCGCCGTACCCTGATCCAGAAGTACGATGCCATCGAAGGCTGCCTGACCCAGATGGAAGGTGCCTGTGATCGCCCGGAACAGGCGACGCTCGCGCGTGCACGCCTCTCTGAGCTGATCAGCCAGGCCTGGCATACCGACGAGATCCGTCACGAGCGCCCGACCCCGGTGGACGAGGCCAAGTGGGGCTTTGCCACCATCGAGAATTCGCTGTGGCAGGCGGTGCCTGACTTCCATCGTCAGCTGGACGAGATGACACTGGAGGCGGCCGGCGAGCGTCTGCCGCTGGACGCCGCGCCGCTGCGCTTCGCCTCCTGGATGGGGGGCGACCGCGATGGCAACCCGAATGTCACCGCGCGGGTCACCCGCACCGTGCTGCTGCTGGGTCGCTGGATGGCGGCGGATCTCTACCTGCGGGATCTCGAGCAGCTCAAGTCCGAGCTCTCCATGTGGAAGTGCTCCGCGGCGCTGCGTGCCGAGGCCGGCGACGTGGCGGAACCTTACCGCGAGATCCTGCGGCGTCTGATCCTGCGCATGGAAAGCACCCGTGACTGGGCCAAGGCTGGCCTGGACGGCAAGCGTCACGAGGGGCTCGACATCATCGAGACGCGTGAGCAGCTCTATGCACCGCTGCTGGCCTGCTACCGCTCGCTGTGTGACGTGGGACTGGATACCATCGCCAATGGCGCCTTGCTCGACACGCTGCGCCGCGTGGCCTGTTTCGGCGTGACTCTCACCAAGCTCGACATCCGTCAGGAAAGTACGCGCCACGCCCAGGTGCTCGACGAGCTGACCCAGTCGCTGGGCATGGGCAGCTACTTCGAGTGGGATGAGCAGAAGCGCTGTGAATTCCTCGCCAGGGAGCTGGGCGGTCAGCGTCCCTTGATCCCGCGTCATTGGGAGTGCTCCACCGATACCCGCGAAGTGCTGGATACCTTCAAGGTCATCGCGCGTGAACATCGTGAGGCGCTGGGCACCTACATCATCTCGATGGCGGGCCAGGCCTCCGATGTACTGGCGGTGGCGCTGCTGATGAAGGAGGTGGGCGGTGATGTGCGCCTGCCCATCGCGCCGCTGTTCGAGACCCTGGACGACCTGGATCGCTCCGGCCCGGTCATCGACACGCTGCTGGGCATGCCGATCTATCGCAAGCACGCCGGCAATCGTCAGGAAGTGATGATCGGCTATTCCGACTCCGCCAAGGATGCCGGCCAGCTGGCGGCGGCCTGGGCACAGTATCGTGCTCAGGAGACGCTGGTGGATGTCACCAAGCGGCACGGCGTCGAACTGACGCTCTTCCATGGTCGTGGCGGCACGGTGGGTCGCGGGGGCGGTCCGGCACATGCGGCGATCCTCTCGCAGCCGCCGGGCTCGGTGACCGGTTCCCTGCGCGTGACCGAGCAGGGCGAGATGATCCGCTTCAAGTTCGGCCTGCCGGACATCGCCAGCCGCTCGATGGAGATCTATGTCTGTGCAGTCCTCGAGGCCAGCCTGCTGCCGCCGCCCGCCCCGCGTCAGGAATGGCGCGACGAGATGAATCGTCTCGCGGACGTCGCGCACAAGGCCTATGTCGGAGTGGTGCGCGAGGACCCGAACTTCGTGCCTTACTTCCGCTCGGTCACGCCGGAGACGGCACTGGCGCGCCTGCCGCTGGGGTCACGCCCGGCCAAGCGTCGTCAGGACGGAGGCGTCGAGACGCTGCGGGCGATCCCGTGGATCTTCGCCTGGACCCAGATTCGTCTGATGCTGCCGGCGTGGCTTGGCAGTGGCGAAGCCTTCGCCAATCGGCTCGAGGAAGAGGGTGGGCTGGAAATCCTGCGCGAGATGATGAACGACTGGCCGTTCTTCTCCACCTATGTCGACATGCTGGAGATGCTGCTGTCCAAGGCGGATCTCTCGACGGCGGCCTACTACGAGCAACGTCTGGTGGATGAGCCGGCGCTCAAGGAGCTGGGGCAGTCGCTGCGTGATCGTCTCGAGCGTCTGGAGAAGGTGGTGCTGGAGATCCGCGATCAACAGACGCTGCTGGAGCACATGCCGCTGATCCGTCAGGCCATCGATGTTCGCAACCCCTACATCGACCCGTTGCATGGCCTGCAGGCCGAGCTTCTGCAGCGCAACCGGGATGCCGATGGCGCCATCTCCGCCGAGCTGTCGCGCGCCCTGATGGTGACCATGGCCGGTATCTCGGCCGGTCTGCGCAACACCGGCTGAGGCGGCGGCTGACGATATCGCGTCGGCCAGTCTTGAGTCACTGCATGAAAAAGCCCCGACAAACATGCCTGTCGGGGCTTTTCGTTGTCATGAAGCTAACGGCGGTATCTGATTACAGCAGGCCGCTGGCGCGCTCTCCTACCCATGGCATCAGGAAGCGTTCCCGCTGCCAGTCCTCATCCTGATTGAGCGCGACCAGATGCAGCAGCTTGGTGAAGGCGGCCTCCAGCGTCATGTCATCACCGGACAGTACCCCGATGGTGGCAAGGCCCGCGCCTGCCGCATAGTGGCCGATGCTGACCGGGCCATGCGGACACTGGCTGATGCCGGCCAGCAGCTTGCCTTCGCCGCGCGCATCGGCCAGCACGCCCAGAAGCTCGGCATCCGCCGGCAGATTGCCGCTGCCCCACAGTTCCAGCACCGCGCCCTTCACTTCGCTGCGCAGCAACTGCACTCGTACGCTCTCGGCGCTGATGCCGGGGTAGAGCGGCAGGCGGATGACGGCATCCTGGCCGAGGCAGGCGTAATCCGGCAATTCGAAGGCCGGCCCCTGGTCATCCATCAGGCGGCCCGGATAGACCACCACACGGTCATCGACCCACTCGCCCAGCAGGGGGGCATTGGGAGTGGTGAAGCCGCGGTGATCCTGGGTATACCACTTGCGGGTGCACACGCCGCGCAGCAGCTGACCGCCGAAGGCGACCACCACCTCATTGAGGGTCGGTTGGGCGGCGGCGGTGAGGGCCAGTTCGACATTGGCAAGAGCATCGCTGCCGTCGGCCTCCAATGGCAGCTGGGCACCACTGACGATCACCGGGCGGGCGGTGCCCTTGAGCTGGAAGGCGAGGCTTGACGCCGTCCAGGCGAGGGTGTCGGTGCCCTGCAGCACCACGAAGCCATCGAAACTGTCATAGGCATCGGCGATCTCGCCCGCGATCTGCTGCCAGTCAGCGGGCGTCGCCGAGGAGGAGTCGATCAGTTGCGGGAATTCGCGCAGGGTGAAGGCGGGCAGACGGCCACGACGGCTGGGCGGCAGATCCTCCAGCGCTGCTCGCAGACGCGCATCGAAGTCTCCGGCCGGCACCAGGCCCTGCTCGCTTTCGACCATGCCCAGCGTACCGCCGGTATACAGCACCAGGATGTGTGTCTCGGGAGTCATCGTATCCACCTGCCAGAAATGGGAAAGCCGGCATTGTAACGCATGCCGGCTGGCGGGTGAGACGTGCTGCCAAGGGGATGACCAGGTCAGCAGCGAGTGCGGTGGCGGCGGAAGGGCTAGCTGATGTTGCCACCGCCGATGCGCACATCCTGCTGATGGGTCATGGCGCTGATGCAGAGGACGCGCACGCCTTCCAGCAGGCTCTCCAGGCTCATGGTCGGCAGTCGGCCATCGAGGCTCTGCTCGGGGAGCGCCGGAATATGCACGAAGCCGGAGCGGATCGGACTGTCCGCCAGATGGCGTTGCACGCCGTAGAACAGGTGGTTGCAGACGAAGGTGCCGGCGGTATAGGAGACGCTGGCCGGCAGACCCGCTGCCTGAAGATCATTGACCATCGCCTTGATGGGCAGGGTGGTGAAGCAGGCATCGGGCCCTGCGACCTCGATGGGTTCATCCACCGGCTGGTGTCCGCCATTGTCCTTGATGCGGTAGTCATCCAGATTGATGGCGACGCGCTCCGGCGTGATGGCGCTGCGACCACTCGCCTGGCCCAGCATGATCACGGTATCGGGGGCGTGACGCTCGATGGCCTCCACCACGCTCTCGATCGCGGCGTAGCGCGTCACCGGCACGCGGCAGGTGCGTATCTCGACACTGTCCGATGAGCCATTCGGCAGGGCCAGGGTCTGACCCTCCAGCTGCTCGATGATCTTGAGTGCCGGATTGACGCTGTCGTGGCCGAAGGGCTCGAAACCACAGAGAAGCAGACGGGACATGGGAGACTCCTTGACTGGCATCGATCACCGCAGGCCACTGCTGGCGGTGATCGATGCGCGGGTAAGCATGAGAACGAATCAGAATGCCAGCAGCAGCATCAGGCTGATGTTGGCCATCAGCATCACCAGCGCCGGAATGATCTGGGCGCGGATGATGTGATAGCGATCATCCAGCTCCAGCAGCGCCGCCGGCACGATGTTGAAATTGGCGGCCATGGGCGTCATCAGCGTGCCGCAATAGCCCGACAGCATCCCCAGCACGCCGACGATGGCGGGATTGCCACCATGCAGGGCGATGACCAGCGGATAGCCGATCCCGGAGGTGATGACGGCGAAGGCGGCGAAGCCGTTGCCCATCAGCATGGTGAACACGGCCATGCCGACACAGTAGGCGATCACGCAGGCGATGAGACTGGTATCGGGAACCACGCTTGAGACCAGCCCCGCGATGGTCTGGCCGACACCGGCCTGATCGAACAGCAGACCGAGCGCGGCCAGGAACTGCGGCAGGATGGCGGCCCAGCCGATGGCATCCGCCAGGCGACGACCTTCCTGCATGCCGGTGCCGGGGCGCTCACGCAGCAGCAGCAGGGCAACGGCAAACGCCAGCACGGTCGCAAGCCCCAGCCCGACCAGTGCGCTCTGCCCGGTGGTGAGGGTGTAGAGGAAGGTGCCGATGGGAATCACCAGTGCCGGAATGAACAGCCGAGACCCCAGACGTTGGCGGCGCTGCTGGCGGGCTTCATCGCTGAGCTGTCCGTAATTGCCGAAGCCGAGCTGACCGGTGGCGGCCAGCAGCGCCATGGCGAGCATGGCGAGGCCGACCACGACATTGGGCAGCCACTGGCCGAAGGCCAGGCTGATCCCGAAGATCATCCAGAAGGCGCTGGTGCCAAGGCGACGCGGATGGTCGCGGTCGGTCAGGGTCAGAAGGGCAAACACCATGACGGCGAAGCCGGTGATCAGGTAAAGGGCATCGATACCGCTCATGAGTGGCTCTCCGTCACGGGAGTGGTGTAGCTGTCAGGGGCTGACGCGGGGGTTGCCTGCAAAGGGGAGGCGGGATACTCCTCGCGCAGCAGTCGATGCTCCTGCTGGATGCGCTTGTCCAGCCGGCGACACAGGATGAAGACCACGACCAGCGAGACGAGTGCGGTAGGAATGGCATAGAGCGCCATGTCCGCGAGACTGACGCTGGTGCCGCTCTTGTCCAGCACGCTCTTGATCAGCAGCAGGCCGCCCGAGGCGACAAAGATCAGCTGACTGAAGAAGTTGCCGAAGTTCTCGCTGACGGCATTGAGTACCCGGATGCGCTGGCTCAGGGTCTTGAAGCGGGGGGAGGCCACGGCTTCCTCGGAGAGGTCGCGCTCGGCGGCACCGACCGACATCGGCGCGACCAGCGGACGGATCATCGCCGGGTGCCCACCCAGCTGCAGCCCGAAGGCGTTGGTCACCTTGCGCAGCAGCAGGTAGCTCAGGGTGATGCGGCCGGCACTGGCGGCACGCAGCTTCTGCACGAGATGCTCGGCCTGGTCACGCAGGCCATTGCGCTCCAGCAGGCCAATGACCGGCAGGGTGATGATGAAAAGTGACACGGCGCGGTTGTCGGTAAAGGCCTGGCCGAGGGCGCCGAGGATCTCGGTGGGCGTCATGCCGGCCACGAGTCCCGAGGCAAAGCCTGCCACCAGGACCACCAGCAGAGCGTTCAAGCGCAGTGCCAGACCGACCACGATGATGGCGACGCCGATCAATGACAACATGTGATATCTCCCGAGCCTGAGGAGGACAGTCTGTTGCGGAGGCAGGACATGGGCTTTCACCTCTGAGTGTGAGCTTGTTGTTGTGAAGTACGTGCCGCGAAGTAGGTACCGTGAAGTACGTTGTCTTACTACGCGAGTTCAGAGGGTAGGGTCAGGCAGGAATAATCCAAATGAGACATTCGGAATATATAAATTAATCGTAATTGTTGAATCGATAGAATCTATCACTTGGAGGTGCATGACAGGTCTGGTCGATATCAGGCAGGCTGACATCAGCACGTCAGCGTGTGAATGCCGGAGCGGGACGCTCGCGTCAACAGGCCTCGCCGGGCGCACGCTCGAACATCACGTCAGCGCGTGCAACCGCTTGGGCAAAAGGGCGGGGTAGGGAAGAGATGAAGAATGCGCAGCAGAGGACTCAGCCGTCGATGACCTCGGGGCTGCCATCATCGCGCAGACAGATGCGCTGACGTCTCCCGACCTTGAGACCCAGCGCTGCGGCGGCGATGAGAATCAGCGCGAACAGCGAGGCGATCACGTCAAGGTCATTGGTGAATTCAAGCAGTATGCCCACCGCCAGCGGGCCGAGCGCCGCCAGCATGTAGCCGGTGCCTTGCGCCATTCCCGACAGCGCCCCGGCCAGGCGAGCGTCGTTGCTGCGCAGTACCAGCAAGGTCAGCGCCATCGAGAAGCTGCCTCCTTGACCAAAGCCCAGCAGTACGGCGAACAGCCAGCGCAGTGACAGCGGGCCGACCATCAGGCCGAGCAAGCCGACCGCCGAACAGGCAAGCAGCAGCAGGATGGCGGGACGCTGATCCCGTCCCATGCGCCCGATCACCGGCGCCAGCAGGGCAGTGAGTACCTGGGCCATCACCGAGGCGGCCATCAGCCAGCCGGCCTCGACATCGCTCAAGCCACGTTGTTGCAACAGAAACGGAAGCCAGCCGAAGACGATATACGCCAGTGATGACTGGCAGCCCATGAAGAAGGTGATCTGTCGTGCCAGTGGCAGGTGCCACAGGCGTGGCGCGTCATGTTGACCGGCCGGCAGGCGCCGAGGCCAGGGGTGCGGCATGCTCAGACGCCAGACCGGTAGGGCGATCACCACCAGCAATGCCCAGCAGCTCAAAGAGGCCTGCCAGCTGTCCAGCCAGTTGGCCAGCGGCACACTGAGCCCTGCGGCAAGGGCGGCGCCAAGGCATAGCGCCATGGTGTAGACACCGGTGAACAGGTCAGCGCGCTCGGGATGTTCGCGCTTGACGATGGCGGGCAACAGGGTGCCCGCGATACCGATACTGCCACCGCACAGCAAGGTCCCCAGATAGAGAAGGAGGGTCAGGTCGCTGGCGCGCAGCCACAAGGCGATTCCCAGGATGACAAGCGCCAGACTCAAGGTACGCTCCGCCCCCAGTCGCCCCGCCAGGCGGGGTGCCAGTGGCGCGAACAGTCCCAGGCATATCACCGGCAGAGTCGTCAGCAGGCCGGCGGCCAGTGTGCTCAGGCCAAGATCCTGCGTGATGCGATCCAGCAGGGGGGCCAGCGAGGACAGCGCCGGTCGTAGATTGAGGGCGACCAGTATCAGGATGAGCAGAAACAGCGGGACGGACATTCGGCGCATGAGGCAGGCCTATCCTGAAGTGAAGGAGAGTCATGAATACGCGGGCGGACAGGGGCAGTGAACCTCCTGAACGCTTGGACAGTTCTGCGAGAATACCGTCATCCTCCCGCACTGTCTTGCGGGTTCCGACCAATATGCAATACCCATGATGCAAGGCACGCCGTGCAATGAACGACCTGCCATTCACGATCTGGCATCCACGACGCAAGACGCCCAGCAGAGGCTGGGCGTCTTGTGAGATAAGGCGGGTTGCAGAGAGGGGCTCAGTATTTCGGCTCGAGCTCCAGCTCGCGAGCCCCGGGGTAGAGCTCAAGCGGAGTCTTGCGTGGCGTGGTGCCAGTTCCCTGCCCTTGCTGCCCGGTACGTGACCTGGTGTCACCGTTGCGCCATGAGGAAAGCGACGACGTGCGATCAGGCGAGACGCTGCTGGTCGACGAGGCAGCGGGACGACGCAGCGCCTTGGCACGAATCAGGGACATGTCCTCGGTACTCAGCAGCAGGCCCTGCTGGGTACGCTCGATCTTCAACAGGCCCTTGAAGTGCCAGCAACGCATCGGGGTATGGGCGACGCGGTAGCGGTGGCCCTCCACCTCCAGCGATACGGCTTCCCTGGGACGGCAGCCCCGAGGATGAAGCTGTACCTCTTCCAGCAACACCAGACGATTGAAGTCCTGGGGTTGAAGGACCTGGTTGCCTTCATGCATGCGCACCGGGAAGGCGTGGTTGTCGCGGGACAGTTCACGTCGCTTGTGGTTGACGCTGCCAGACCCTTCCAGGACACCCACGCCACAGACGTGCAACAGTTCGCCGTCGATCTGCTTGATGACAAGCACCTCGACGTGGCGTTGCTTGAACAGTTGATTACGCAATGAGCTCAAGGGCATGGCGGGAATCCTCTCTGGCAGCTTCTGGCCTCTTTTCAGTGGCGGGTCGCCAGACGGGTTGGATGGCGTTGAAGCGATATCTGTCGACTATATCATACGCCGTCCTGTCGAGGATTTCCTGAATCCAGCGCCTTGGCGCAGTGATCTATGCAACCTGTCGCTGGATTCATGGGCGTCTTTGATGACAAGGGCTGAGGCGTCTGGTGCCAAGTGCTCATGTCACTCGTACTTGCCAAGTACCGCCCGGCAGATGTCGGCAAAGCTGCGGGCTTCCGGGGGATGCTCAAGGTGGAGTCCGAGGGCCTGCCCGACACGAGATGCCGCGATCAAACCACGGATGCAGGGGTGGCCATCGCTGTCCTCTTCCGTGACCAGCAGGTGGGATTCTCCGCTCTGACGCAGGGTCTCGACCAGATCGCCCACCCTGGCGCGCTTGAGCACTGACAGGGCAATGCCGTGCAGCTCGGCGCGTGGCACCTGCACCATGTCGACGGTGACTTCATCACGCTGCACATCGAAGCGTGTCATGGCCCGCATCACCACGCGCCCGCCTTGTAGCTCGCGGGAGGTGACGACGCCGGTGAAGGTGCCGTCGTGATCATGCACCAGCAGAAGACGCACGCCTGCCTGTTTCATGGTCGCCAGCGCCTGACCGATGGAGGCGCTCCCCTGGATGCTGCGACCCGCGGTCACCGAGAAATCGGTCAGCAGTTCGCTGGCGGGGCTGTCCATGTTGATGTCGCCCAGAGGCTGGAGAGGCAGGCGTGAGGTGGTGACCTGTTCAAGCGGTTTCACTTCGAGGGTGTGATAGGCAGATGGGGCGATGGCATTCATGGAATGACTCCGATACTTGATGAACGATGAGCGTCTGCAAGATGAGAGTCACGCTGATCAAGGGAGTTTCCTGCACCGGGAGTAACGACTTGTTGCTGTTGTCGCAACCACTGATGCAAGGCCCCGCTCGAGAGGCGGGCGTGTGACTGGCGCGCGGAAAGACGCTGTCTGGCAGCAGGCGAGCAGGATGGGACAGAGGCGAAGTGACTGGCAAGAAAGCCGGATGGGGCGGGAGGTGTGAAAGATCCTGCGCTGAATGACAGCCGGATGTGACAAGGCACGGCGTCCTCCCGGCTCAGGAATCACGTCGTGCCTTGTTCATGCAGGGGGCAGTGAGCTCATCACCGCGTCAGCAGGCCCAGCTGTTGTTCCGGATTGGCAACAATGCGCCGCTGGCTCCGTTTCAGAGCCCTCATGTCGAAGTCCTTATGCCAGAGCTCTTATGCCAGGGCTCTTATGCCAGGGCCCTTATGCCAAGCCCTGATGTCTGGGCCCTGATGCCAGCATGCTCACGGCATCACAGCCACTCTTTCAAGTCGCCGCGCACCGAGTCCAGGAAGGTGATGAAGTCCGTCTGACCCTCGCCATCGCAGCGATCGACCTTGCAGGCGAGCTTCATGCGAGTCCCGGCCACGATCTCGTCATAGACCTCCAGCGTCAGCTTCTCCACCTCGGCATCGGCAGGCTCCCGCTCGCCATCTGCCAGACTGAAGGTGGTGATCAGCGTGCCACGCAGACGGGTAGTGCCGCCTTCGGCGACGATCCGGCGGACTTTCAGCCAACCTTCGCGCACCAGGACATCCCCCTGGGCATCCTTGTGCTTGTAGATCGTGCGGTAGCAGGCGTTTTCCGAGGCACCCTTGGCCGCCATGCTCTGGTAGGCCTGAATCATGCGGGTCGCCATGGTGCCGGCTTCGGCAATCTTGCGACGGGCAGCACGGTGTTCGCGCTCGAGACGATCCTGCTTGGAGAAACGCTGCCACAGGTGGAAATCGCGCGTCAGAGTGGTCGCGTCCATTGAATACTCTCTTGTTGCATGAAGGCCGTTGCCCCCTGGCGGGGGAAACGGGCAAGGATGGTGGCGGGAGGCAGGACCTTGTGGTCGTGCTGCTCCAGCCCGGCAGTCAGGCGTATCACTGATGGCCCTCATCATCCCTAATCCGAAGGGCGCTGCCAAGGCAAGCGTCGCCGCGCATGAGCGTCGAGCATTGCGCGGCCCCGTGGCATCCACCGTGGTTGATGCGCCATGCAGCCTCACCGGATAATGGGCCGCATTCAATGCGCGGCCAGGTCATGTCGAGGGGGATGGACAACGTGCGGAAGGGGGATGGACATCGTGCGGAAGAGGGATGGCATTTGAGGTGGGCGGCATCGGATTGCGGCGCCTGTCGGCGAGACGTGATCAGGCTGGCTGTCATGCAGGAGTATCAGGCTGCCATTTGCAGGTGATGGCACCTCACTCACACTCTTGCCTGAAATCTTCTACGAGATGTGGCCCCTGGCGCAAACGCCAACAACGAAGACTTGGCACGTCCATATGCCTTTCCCGCGTCAAACGGCGACGTTATGTCACGTTATGCCCCCTTTCCTGCATGCCTTGAATGACGCGCATGGACTGTCGCCATCACGTTTCACACTCGAACGTGAGGTAGACTGGGAGCATTCAGACGGTATGAGATTCTCACACGGGACACATGGAAGGTGTCAGTTCAAAGAGGAAGGAATCATGGCGAAACCTGATCGCCGTCGGGCCGGGGAGAGGACCGGTCTGGCTGGGGTGAAGTGGCGTTGGCCGGCTCCAGGAGGGCTGGCTGAGCGGCATGCCGGGCTCTATCAATTGTTCATGTGGTGCTACATCAGTGCGCTGGGTTGCCACATCGGCTATTTCGCCCTGCTCAGCATGCAGCCCTACCCGCAGCCCGTCGTCGCCCAGGTGGTCGGGACCTTGCTCACCGTGGCTTCCATCATCCTGCATCGCAGGGGACACCTGCAGACCGCGTTGCTGCTGCTGGTCGTGCCGGTATCGCTCAAGGCGTCATGGTGGGAGCACCAGTTCGGCGTGGGTGCGGGATTCGAGTACTACCACATCCTGTCGATCTTCTTCATCTGCATCGCGCCGATGGCGCGGATCACACGTCTCCTGACCAGTGGCGGCCTGCTGATCTTCTATCTGATCGCCCAATCCCTGCCGGGGCCTGTCTACATCGGCTCCTATGAGTTCATGGCCACGGCCAGCATCGTCAATCTCGTGATCTGTGTCACCTTCATCGGCCTGGTGGCCATCGAGATGGGGTGGGAATCCGAGCGGCGCGAGAAGCGCTATCTGCGGGAATTGCGCCATGATCAGCTGACGGGGGCCCTCTCGCGGCTTGCGCTCAGGGAGGAGGGCGCACGCATGCTTCAGGAGGACGGGCTGGGGGTGTTGATGATCGACGTGGATCACTTCAAGACGATCAATGACACGCATGGGCACGCCAGCGGTGACGATGTGCTGGTGGAGCTGACACGCCGTCTGAGTCATCACCTGCGCGGCAGTGATCTGCTCTGTCGCCAGGGGGGCGAGGAGTTCGTGGCATTGTGCCCCAGCAATGATCGCCAGGGGTTGCGACACGCGGCCGACCGGCTGCTGCAGTCCATCAACGGACGCGCCTTCGTATTGAACAATGGCAAGCTGCTGCGGGTCACGGTTAGTATCGGCGTGGCCCAGGGAGGGCCGGCCACGGCAGCCGAGTCCTTGCTGCCGGAGCTGATCCGTCGTGCGGACCAGGCGATGTATCGTGCCAAGCGTACCGGTCGCAATCGGGTGGTGACGGCCTGGGACATGCTGGATGAACCCCGCAGCCAGACCGACGCGGCCGATATCCCGGCGACAGCAAAAGCCACCGCCCCGATGCCGAGTCCTGCGTCATCCTCGTCAGAGATGCGCCTCTGTGTGGAGGGCTCCCAGCGCGAGACGCGACAGCAGGACACTCACGGCGAAGGTAGCTCCCATGTCGCCGGGACTGGATGCTATGGCTACAAACGTCCTTGAATCGCACCGCTCCCGATGACGGTCGCGCCACTTCCATGGCCGTGCCCGGGCAGCCCGGTGGCAAGACCCTTTCTGCGTATTCCGGAGATTGAGATTGATGATCGATACGAGTGGTGGACGCGCGGGGCGTCTCTGGCAGTGCCTGTTCATGACCGCAGCCTTGTTGACGGCAGAGATGACACTGGCGGCTCCTGCAACGACGCAGGACGGTGATGTGAATGCCGGCCAGGCCAGTGCCGCCGCGCCAGCTGTGGCGCCGGCCTTGCCAACGGCTGCCAAGGCCGGCAACAGCATCTATCGCTGCATGCTCGACGGTGTCCCCACCTGGCAGCAGCAGCCCTGTCATCAAGGGGATGCGCCGGTGGCGCTGGATGACTCCCTGACGGTGGTACCCGCTGCGCAAGACGGGCCGGCAGATCTGGAGGAAGACGCCACCGCGGAGCGTCTCGAGCGCGAAAAGCAGCGGACTCTGGCGGCCCGTCAGGAGAGCCAGCGCCAATACCGGATTCGCTCGGCCATCGATGATGGCTATCTGGTGGAAGGCATGAGTGAGTCTCAGGCGGTGTCCCTGCTGGGCAAGCCCAGTGATGTCAGCGAGACCATCGCCGACAATCAGTCATGTCGCCTGCTCAGCTGGTGGGGAGATGTTCGTGTCCAGTTCTGCAATGACGAGGCTGTCTCCATCACCGCGACGCAGCGGGACTGACGACCTGAACCCCTGCTGGAAGGGGGCCGAGCATGCCTGGCTGCTTGAGTCTTTCGAATCGAGGCCCGGATATTCAATTGTTTAGAATATTTGCATAATAGCGGCATCTTCTAGCGTCGATATGCCGTTATCGGGCTGGTTGTTGCTTTCTTGAGACAGCCGGGTGGTGAAGTTGCCACATTACCGAGTTTATCGAACAGTGTTAGATTACTCTCCGAACGCAGCGGCACGCCCCTCAAGTGTTATCCAGGGGCATGGCTGACTGGCCGACGAGCCAGGCTGCAACACTATTCGGTGAGGAGAACACGCATGAACAAGTCCATCCTGATTGGCGCGATCGTTGCTGCACTGGGCATTGGTGGTGGAGTGGCGATCGGCAGCTATACGGCCAGCAACTCAGGCCCTGAATACGCCGATATCGTGGCGGTGGATGCGGTGACGGAAACCGTGACCACCCCGCGTCAGGTATGCCACAACGAGACCGTGACCCATCAGGCGCCCAGCAAGGATACCCACAATGTCGTCGGCACTGCCGTCGGTGCGATCGTCGGAGGCGTGGTGGGCAATCAATTCGGCGGTGGCAACGGCAAGAAGGTATTGACCGCCGCGGGTGCCGTGGGTGGCGGCTATGCCGGCAATCAGATCCAGGGACAGATGAAGAAGGGCGATACCTACACCACGACCGAGCAGCGCTGCGAGACAGTGCAGGATGCCAGCGACAAGGTGGTGGGTTATGACGTCAAGGTCGACATGGGCGACGAGACTCGCACCGTGCGTCTTGAAGACAAGCCGGATGTGAAGCGCTTCGAGATTCGTGACGGTGAGCTGGTACTGCCACAGCAGGGCTGAGGCCAGATAGCCGAGCGGTCAGGCGGAGACGAAGAGCGTCGACAGGCGCGGCTCGATGAGTTCTCTCAAACGTTTCCCTCGATCGCTCTGCGCAATAGTCGCCAGACCAGAAGACCCCCGACGGAATCCGTCGGGGGTCTTCTGGTTTCTGGGCATCATACCGTGCCCCGTTCTGTCAGCCTATCAGACCGTCAGCTGGCACCTGCCGTGGCCGGCAATGCCTTGGCGATCTCACGTGCCAACTGCTCGCCGGTCACACGCCAGCCTTCGCCCAGGCTGTTGACCAGTGCCGGATAGCCGTCATCCGTCAGTGGAGTCAGCGTCTGGATGTCGCCTTCCTCCAGCACGCTGCCATCCACGCCGCGCAGGCGCCAGCGACCGGTGATGACGGACTGGCCATCATGGCGACCGATGAAGCGATCCAGGCTGACGCTCAGGCGGGCACCCTTCAATCCGCTCAGGCTGGTATCCGCGATACGGTACTGGCTCAGCGGCTGGGCGGGGCTGGCTTTCAGCTGGTTCAGCAGCTGGCGGGTCAGCATGTCCTGCAGGTCATCGGCCCACAGGTTCTGGCTGGCCTGTACCAGGGTGATGTCGTCCGTCTGATAGACCAGACTGCCGCCTTCCAGATAGCTGGCCAGTTGCACCGGCATCACTTCCAGCAGGGGTGCATCGGCGGCAACGCTGCGCTGGGCAGCGGTCTGTGTCGTCTGTGGCAGCAGGTAAGCGCCACCAGTGGCGGCGGTCGTGCAACCCGCCAGTGTGCCGAGCATCAACAAACCTGCCATCAGGCCGCCGAAGCGGCCCTTGTGCGACGTTGAAGTGCGCGGTGAGGCAGACGCGCTGCACGCTTGCGGCATGGCTGCCGTGCGGATCGAGAGACTCATGGCTGTTGTCATCATTGGGCCCTCGGAATCGGATCACGGGTCGTCGGTTTGTCGAAGATCAGGCTTGAGGGATTCTTCTCCAGCGTGTCGAGCAGCGGCTCGGCCTTCTTGAGCACGCGGTCCAGGCGCTCGAGGTCTCCCTCCAGCTTGCGATAGGCAGAAGACTCCGGTGTCAGGCCATCCAGGGTGCGATTGAGGTTGTCGAGGCTGGTGCTGATGTCGCTCGGCAGCTTCTGTACCTCATCGGAACCCAACAGGGCATCGACATGGCCGGCGGTCTTGTCGAGACGCTTCACCAGGCTCTCGGAGGCTGACAGGGTCTTGTTGAGATTGCCCAGTACAGGCTCGATGTCCAGGCCATTGAGCTTGTCGAGCAGCGCATTGAGCTTGGCTTCCATCTGCGCGAGGCCGCCTGACACGCTGGGCATGACCTCGATGTCATCGAAGGTATCGGTCTTGTACGGCGGTGGATTGTCATAGAAGTCCAGGTCGACGAACAAGGCACCGGTCAGCAGGTTGCCGGACTTGAGCGTCGCGCGCAGACCACGCTTGAACAGTCGCTCCAGTCGCTTCTCCCACTGCTTGACGCCTTCATCATCGACCTGACCCTCGAGGCGTTCCGGTTCGATGCGAATCAGCACGGGAATCTCGAAGCTGGAGAGCGTGCGTACCCGCTGATGGGTCAGGCGGTAGGGCACGCTGACCACCGTGCCCAGTCGCACGCCGCGGAATTCCACCGGTGCGCCACGCGACAGGCCGCGCACGGTGTCGTCGACCATGATCACGTAGTCGATGGCCTGATGGAAGCTGCCTTCACGGGCCTCTTCCTGATCGGAATACAGGGTGAAGGAGGTGTTCTCCACCACAGGGCGGCCACGCGGCAGGTCCTCGGGGATGCCGAAGGCGACCCCGCCGCTCAGTACGCTTTCCAGTGACCCCACGTCCACCTGAAGCCCCTGGGAGTCCAGGCGCAGGCTGACACCGCTGGTGGACCAGAAGCGCGTGGTCGAGGTCACCAGCTCGTTGTAGGGCGAGTCGATGTACAGGGTGTAATGCATTTCCTTCTCGCTGGGGCGGAACTCGCTGGATTCCACGCGCCCCACGACGAAGCCCTCGTAGGTGACGGGGTCGCCATCGGACAGCACGCTGCCATCATTGCTGGTCAAGTCGATGCGCAGCCCCTTGGCGTCCTGGGTCGTGACCGGAGGTTGCTCCAGCGCCACGAAGTGGTCGGCTTCCTCGCGACTGTCGCCGGGCTGCAGCTGGATGTAGGCGCCTGACAGCACGGTATTCAGACCACTGATGCCTTCGCGTCCGATACGCGGCTTGACCACCCACAGACGCGTGTCCTCATTGAGCATGCGCTCGCTGTCCTTGGACATGCGTGCCGTGACGATGGTCTTGTCGAGGTTGTCCGACAGGCGTACGGATTCGACCTTGCCGACCTCGACGTTACGGGTCTTGATCAAGGTCTTGCCGGCCTCGATACCTTCTGCCGTCTCCATCTCGATGGTGATCTGCGGGCCACGGCTGGCGATGTTGTGCCACACCATCCAGGCACCGATCAGCAATGCCACGATCGGGACGATCCAGATCGGCGAAAGACGGCGTCGGCTTTCACGACGCGCACGAGAGTCATCACTCATAGGTCATCCTGTGACGGTGAATCGATAGGGGAGGAAGCGGGGGAGACCTCACGTTCCTTGCTTGCCTGGAGAAGGCCGCTGGTCGCGACTCGCGCCTCCTGTGGCGTATCCCAGACAAGACGTGGATCAAAGCTCTGGGCGGACAGCATCGTGAGCACCACCACGCTGGCAAAGGACAGCGCTGCCGGCCCCGGGTGCACGGACATCAGGGCGCCCAGCTGGATCAATGCCGCCAGCAGCGCCACCACGAAGACGTCGACCATCGACCAGCGGCCGATGTACTCGGTGATGCGATAGAGCGTGACGCGCGCGCGGGCATGCTGGACCTGCGGGCGTTGCGCACTGAGACACAGCCAGGCGATGGCGATCATCTTGGAGGCCGGCACCAGGATGCTGGCAATGAAGATGACCATCGCGATGGGCCAGTCTCCGTGGGACCACAGCACCACGATACCGCCGGCGATGGTCTGCGGGTCGCTCTCGCCCAGACTCACGGTACTCATGATCGGGAAGAGGTTGGCCGGCAGATACAGTATCAGCGCCGCGATCAACCACGCCCAGGTACGTTGCAGACTATGTGTCTTGCGCTGATGGACCGGGTCGCCGCAGCGCCGGCAGTTGACGTGCTGGTCCTGCGTGCATTCATTGATCAACCCGCAGCTGTGACAGCTGCCCAGCCCCTGCAGCGCGGCCCCCAGCCCCGGTCTGGCTGTCTCCGGGGCCGGCGGCTCGCCCGCAAGGGCGAACCACATGCGATCACCGTCGATGCTGGCCAGGGTCTTGGTCATCAGCAGGGCGAAGGCACAGAAGGCCCAGAACGACGGGCCGAAGCTGATATCGGCCATGCCGGCGATCTTGACCAGACTCACCATCACGCCCACAAGGAAGACATCGGCCATCATCCAGGGGCGCAGATGGCTGAGCGTTCTGGCAATGCCGCGAATGCCGGGCAACGCCACCTTCAGGCCGATGGCCGTGTGGGTGTAGATCACCCCGATCAGGTAGAGCGCCGGCAGCAGCACGATGGTCAGAATCAGCAGCACCGCCAGCGAAGGATACGACTCTGCCGTCAGCGCCGCTGGCGTGTCCACCAGACTGAGGCTGGCGGAGATGCCGCGGGTGGCAAAGGCGATGAACTCGAAGGGCAGCGTCAGCCCCAGCATCACCAGGCACGCCGTCGCCAGTGCCAGGGTGCGCTGGACGGAATGGGCGTGGCGTTGGGCGAAGAGATGATCACAGCGTGGGCAGCGCGCCCGCTCGCCGGTCTTGAGCGCCGGAAGGGCCACGACCAGGTCACAGCATTCGCATGCGCGAAGTCGCCGCCGTGAGACGCTGCGCGTGACAGGCGCGAACAGTGTCGGCGGGTCACGTCTTTCCAGGGTATGGCGCGCAAGACGACGCAAGGCAGCTAGAGGACGAGGCATGTCTCTCCTGAATGAAGGGGCGCGTTGGCGCCATGCCGGATGAAGGCGAGTGGCGAGAATGACGAGGGCGAAGTCCGGGTGACTGGCGCCTGCCCCGGCGGCAGGCAAACACTGTTCGATACCTGCATGATGCCGCAAAACTCGCCTCGCACTCAATGCCCGCCAATGCGAAGCATCGCTCACGAGACATCACGGGCACCCGTGCCGTCATCGATCCACCAGACGCATGAACCGACACGCCGCCCGGAGAGGGCGGCGTGCAGGGCCATCACGCGAGGTGACGGCAATGAGGAAGCGTGCGATCAATGCTCAGACAAGATCGTCTTCCTGGCTTGCGGCTTCATGGGCCCGCTTGAGCTCTTTCGGCTCCCCGAACACGCGGCGAACCACCACATAGCAGACCGGCACCAGGAAGATCGCCAGTACCGTGGCCGAGATCATCCCGCCGATCACGCCGTTGCCGATGGCATGACGGCTGGCCGCACCGGCACCGGTCGAGATGGCCAGTGGCACGGCCCCCAGGGTGAAGGCCATGGAGGTCATCAGGATCGGGCGCAGACGCATGCGTACCGCTTCCATGGTGGCGTCGATCAGTGAGCGGCCCTGGACCTCGAGGTCCTTGGCGAATTCGACGATCAGGATCGCATTCTTCGCCGAGAGCCCGATGGTGGTCACCAGGCCGACCTGGAAGTAGACGTCATTGTCCAGGCCACGCAGCCAGGTGGCGAGCAGGGCGCCGAGGACCCCCAGCGGGACGACCAGCATGACGGAGAACGGAATGCTCCAGCTCTCGTAGAGCGCGGCCAGACACAGGAAGACGAAGACCAGCGAGATGGCATACAGATAAGGAGCCATGCCGCCACTCTGGGATTCCTGCAGTGAAATGCCCGTCCATTCCAGCGCGACGCCATTATCGAGCTGGCCGACCATGTCTTCCATGGCCTGCATGGCCTGACCGGTGGAGTAACCCGGTGCCGCCTGACCCAACAGTTCCATCGAGGAGACGCCATTGTAGCGTTCCAGCTGCGGAGACCCATAGGTCCACTCACCGTGGATGAAGGCGTTCAGTGGCACCATCTCACCAGAGGTGTTGCGGACGTACCACTTCTTGAGATCTTCCGGCTGCATGCGTGCGCTGGCTTCTGCCTGCACGTAGACCTTCTTGGTGCGGCCGTTGTCGAGGAAGTCATTGACATAGCTCGAGCCCCACGCCGTGGAGAGAGTCGAGTAGACCTCTGACAACGAGACGCCCATCGCTGTCGCCTTGAGCTCGTCGATGTTGAGCGTGAACTGCGGACTGTCCTCCAGACCATTGGGACGCAGGCCGGTCACGGCTGGATTCTGAGCTGCCATTCCCAGCAGTTGATTGCGTGCATTGGTCAGTGCTTCATGGCCGATACCCCCTCGGTCCACCAGCATCATGTCGAAACCGCTGGCGTTGCCCAGTTCCATGATCGGTGGCGGGTTGATGGCGAAGACCACGGCTTCCTTCAAGGTGTTGAAGTAGCTCTGAGCTTGTCCGACCACGCTGAAGGAGTCACGAGTACGTTCATCCCAGGGTTTGAGGTTGATGAACGCCAGGCCCATGTTCTGGCCTCGGCCAGCGAAACTGAAGCCGGCGACGTCGAACATTTCCTGAACGGCATCTTCCTGATCGACGAGGAAGTGATGCTCGACCTTTTCCAGCGTCTCGAGCGTCTGTTCCTGAGTGGAGCCCACCGGCAGGATGACCTGATTGAACAGATAGCCCTGGTCTTCATCGGGCAGGAAGCCCGTGGAGATGCGAGTGAACAGTACCCCGCAGCCGACCACGATCAAGGCGTAGACCAGCATGGAACGGCCAGTGCGCTTGAGCATGCCACCGACGCCTTTCTGGTAGCGCGCGTTGGAGCGGTCGAAGACCCGGTTGAACAGCCCGAAGAAGCCGGTGGTCTTCTCCTTGGTCGGCTTCAGCAACGTGGCGCACAGGGCCGGTGTCAGGATCAACGCCACCAGCACGGACAACGTCATGGCCGAGACGATGGTCACCGAGAATTGACGGAAGATTGCCCCTGTGGTGCCGGGGAAGAAGGCCATCGGGATGAACACGGAAGACAGCACGAGACCGATGCCGACCAGAGCGCCGGTGATCTGTCCCATTGACTTGCGCGTCGCCTCGAGCGGCGAGAGCTTTTCCTCATGCATCACGCGCTCGACGTTCTCCACCACCACGATCGCATCGTCGACCAGCAGCCCAATCGCCAACACCATGGCGAACATCGTCAGGGTATTGATGGAGAAGCCCATCACTTCCAGCACCCCGAAGGTGCCCAGCAGAACGACCGGGACAGCGATGGTGGGGATAAGCGTGGCACGGAAGTTCTGCAGGAACAGAAGCATTACCAGGAAGACCAGCGCCACGGCTTCCAGCAGCGTCATCACCACTTCTTCAATGGAAATCTTGACGAAGGGCGAGGTGTCGTAAGGTACCTTGAAGCTCATGCCCGGGGGGAAGTAGTCGGACAGCTCACCGAGACGATCCTTGACGGCTTGTACGGTGTCCAGTGCGTTGGCACCCGAGGCGAGCTTGATGCCCAGCCCTGCAGCAGGCTTGCCATTGTAGCGGCTGACGGTGCTGTAGCTTTCCGCCCCTTTCTCGACACGGCCGACATCGCGCAGATAGACCTGAGAGCCATCTTCCTGTGTCTTGAGCAGAATGTTGCCGAACTGTTCCGGTGTCTCGAAGAGTGTCTGAGCCACGATGGTAGCGTTGAGCTGCTGACCCTTCACCGCCGGCAGGTTGCCAAGCTGGCCCGAGGCGATCTGGTTGTTCTGCGTGCTGATGGCCGTGGTGACATCGCTGGTGGTCAGCTTGAAGTTGTTGAGCTTCTGCGGGTCAAGCCAGACGCGCATGGCCCCCGGTGCGCCGAACAGTTGAGTTTCGCCCACGCCCTGAACGCGAGCTACCTCGTCCTGGATATCGGAGGCGACATAGTCGGTCAATTGCTGTTTGGTCATGCTGCCATCGTCAGAGACGAAAGCTGCCACCATCAGAAAGCTGCCGGACGATTTGGTGACCGAGACACCCTGGTTCTGGACGGATTGCGGCAGGCGCGGGGTAGCCAGCTGCAGCTTGTTCTGCACCTGCACCTGAGCGATGTCGGGATCGGTGCCAGTGTCAAAGCTCAGCTCGATGCTGGCATTGCCCTGGGAGTCTGAACTCGAACTCATGTACAGCAGATTGTCGATGCCGTTCATCTGCTGCTCGATGACCTGAGTCACCGTATCTTCTACCGTCTGGGCTGAAGCGCCGGAGTAGGTGGCCTGAATGGTAATGCTGGTCGGGGCCAGCGAGGGATATTGCTCGATCGGCAGCTTGAGGATACTGAAGATACCCCCCAGCATCACGATGATGGCGAGCACCCAGGCGAAGATAGGGCGATCGATGAAGAATCTGACCATGACGTTTGAGGCTCCTGGAACGTCGTTCGGGACGTGCCGCCAGTCAGGCGTGATACGCATAGCTCAGTGACTGGCGACAGTGGCGCGAAAAGAGGCGGCAGGCTTACTGGCGATTGCCAGTCCCGGCCGGTTCACTTTCCGAGGAGTCGCTGGCCGCAGTCTCGGACTGAGCCGAGCCATTCTGGTCAGTGCTCGTCTCGTTGGCAGCGATCTTGACCGTGGCACCCGGCTTGATCTTCTGCAGTCCGCTGACAATGACCTTGTCATTATTGTCGAGGCCATTGGTCACCAGCCACTGATTGTCGATGGCCTGACCGATCACTACCTGCTTGGCTTCGACCTTGTTGTCAGCATTGACCGTCATCACGCTCGCATTGCCTTTGCTGTCACGACTCACGGCTTTCTGCGGAACCAGAATGGCATCCCTGGCCACCGTCTCCGTCAGGCGGGCGCGCACGAACATGCCGGGCAACAACAGCTCGTCCTCGTTGGGGAACAGAGCGCGCAGCGTGACCATGCCGGTACCTTCATCGACGGTGATATCCGCAAACTGCAACTTGCCCTGAGTGCCGTATACGCTGCCATCTTCCATTACCAGTTCCACCGATGCTTGAGCCGGTGCTGCGGCGGCATCGCGATTCTCGGCCAATTCACGCTTGAGGCGCAGAACTTCGGTAGCGGACTGGGTCACGTCAACATAGATGGGGTCGAGCCGCTGGACCGTTGCCAGGCTGGTGTCCTGGCTTGCCGTGACCAATGCGCCCTTGGTGACGCTCGACTTGCCGATACGACCGCTGATGGGGGCCTTCACCACGCTGTAATCCAGATTGATCTGGGCGCTGGTTAGGGCAGCCTTGGCAGAGGCGACATCGGCGCGATCCTCGCCGACGGTCGCCACGGCATCATCATAATCCTGTTGGCTGACCATCTTGCGTGCCACGAGGTTCTTGAAGCGCTTGGCCTTGAGGCTGGAGGTGTTGAGGCTCGCCTCGGCACGCGCCAGACTCGCCTTGGCGCTCTCGACATCGGCGCGATAGGTGCGTGAATCAATGTGATAAAGCGCCTGCCCCTCCTTGACGTCACTGCCTTCGGTGAAGTCACGCGATTCGATGATGCCTCCCACCTGCGGACGTACTTCAGCGATCTGATAGGCGCGCGTGCGGCCCGGCAGCTCGGTGGTGATAGGCACATCCTGCGTGGTGACGGTAATGACATCGACCTGAGCGGCCTGGCTTGCACCTGCGGAGGGGCCTTGGGCAGCCTCTTCCTTGTCGCCGCTACAACCGGCCAACAGGGCACCGATCAGCAGCAGGCTTGCCGGAAGCAAGCCAAGGCGGCGGGCATTGACGGCCAAGGGTTGTCTCTGCAGGCGGGGTAGACGGAGGGAAGTCGGGGCCATGGAGCGTCCTTTACGAAGTTCAGGGGCTGAGGTGCGTTTCAATCGTCACACCCTGGCCCGCCGCGGGTGCGGCACGCCAAGGCAATGGTGTCATGATGAGAAAAATATTTAGCCAGCTATTCTATCGGAATGGCGAGGCGGCTGTATGGTTGTTTTGTGCAGTTATTGCGCATCGTGCTGCAACAGATTGTTGCCAGGTGATCAGCACCTTATGTTCAGGCTTGCATGATCCTGGCAATACCTTTCTCTTGCCATCATGTGGATCGTTCTCATGCATTGCCCCACTCTAGCTTCGTGAGACATGAGGCGGTGACAGCCCATCCTATGCGTCAATGGTGCATAAGTTAGCAGATAGAGGTGTATGAATGCTGAACCACTGCGCACCGGGAAGAAATTTTGCCCGAAGGGCGTGGCGCGGTGATCGAGCATCTCATTCAGGGAGGCAGTGCCAGGAAGGTGTCGATGAGGAGTTGTGAGACCACGGGCGGAACGACGAGAGTGCCGTGATCAGGGGACCGAGGCTCTCCCTGTCTTCCGGCAGACGTGACTGACGTGACAGGCGCAGGCAGGGGCGATCAGCGAAGGCGTTCTCCAGTCTGGCCGCCCACTGGTACTGCTGCTCACGCCAGCTCGTGATCCAGTCGGCCTGTGCTTCCCCGGAGGAGGGCGAGCTTGCGCCCGACACCTCTGACGGGGCATCCGGCAGGCATTGGTTGATGATCAGGCCGCCGACGCATAGCCCATGGCTTTCCAGTGCCTCGCGCGTACGGAGCGTCTCCAGACAGGGCAGCTTCTCTGGCGTACTGACCAGGATGACGCGCGCCCGGCTGGCATCCGTCAGGCACCGACGCAGCGCTTTGTAGCGGGTACGACGTTGCTCCAGCGCTTCGCTGATCGGGTCTTCGGGGGCAGAGGATCCGGTCTCGCTGGCGGTGGCTGTCTGCTGGCTGTCCAGCCACAGGCTGCGCTCCGCGACGGCTCGCCGGCGCTGGCCCAGCATGCCTTCCAGCCAGCCGCCCAGCACCTCCGGCAAGCTCAGCAGTCGGATGGTGTGCCCGCTGGGAGCCGTATCGAACAGGATGTGTCGATACGATGAGCTGTCCGGTGTCAGTGGGGCAGGCGGGGTAAGGATGATCTCGACCAGCGCATCGAAGAGCGCCGCTTCACTGGTGCCCGGCGCATGGCGTGCGAGTGCCAGCTGGCGCATCACCGTGGCGCTGCGCTCCCCGCTGACCAGTGGCGCGATGCGTTGGCGTACCTCCTCGAGATAGCGCTCGCACTCCTGTTCGGGGTCCAGCTCCATCACATCCAGGCACGCCGCGATGGCGCGCGGTCTGCCTCCCAGATCCCCGAACAGATCGCCCAGATTGTGCGCCGGGTCCGTCGACACCAGCAGTGTCGGCTCGCCTTTCTCTGCCAGCGCCAATGCCTGCGCCGCCGCGCAGCTGGTCTTGCCGACACCGCCCTTGCCGCCGAAGAACCAGATCTCGGGGCGGGGGATGGCGCCTTCCTCTTGGGTATCACGCACCCTGCCGAGGTCGGAGCGGCCTTCGGCTGCATGCGTGCGTCGAGTCCCATCCTGTCGGCGACGCCGCCTGAGCCAGTTCAGCAGCATTTGATCCCTTCCAGCGGTGAATGCTCAAGCCCCTGGCGCAGGTGCCAGTCGTGCATGCGCTCCAGCATCAGCGGCAGCATCTCCAGTGAGACGGCGGGTGCCGGATTGGGGATGCCCATCAGCTCGGCGAAGCTCATCATCATGAAGATGTCTTCCTCCTCGCGGGCGAGCTGCGCCAGGTCACGCTGCTGATTGACGCGCAGCATGGCCTCCCAGCCATCCCGCAGCCCTGCGGCACCTGTCAGCAGGCGCCTCGTCAGTCCGGGGTGTCGTGGCGAGCGCGTCACGCGGGAGTCGTCATCAGCTCTCATGGGCGCTCACCTGAGCGGGTGCCTTCAGGCTGCGGCTGGCCTCCAGCAGAATCCACAGCGCGAACACCATGATCAGGCTGCCGAAGGTGAACAGCAGCCATTGCGGGTCGTTGCTGCCCATGCCGGACCAGTCCAGGACTACCTGCTGCACCATCGCCCACAGGGTCATGATCATCAGGAAGACCATCGGAGCCAGGGTGTAGATCACCGGGCGTCCCTGACGCTTGAGCCAGACCGAAATCAGCATCAGCGAGATCCCTGCCAGCAGCTGGTTGCTGGTCCCGAACAGCGGCCACAGCAGATAGCCGCCGGAACCGAAGCCCTTGGGCCCCTGCGGCAGGATGACCAGCGCGGCGCTGGAGATGACCGCGATGCTGGTCGCGACGTGCTTGTGGCTGAGTGCCGGCATGCCGTACTCGCTGCCTAGCTCCGCGATGATGTAGCGCATCAGACGTACCGCGGAATCCAGTGTGGTGGCCGCGAAACTCACCACGATGACCGCCACCAGGGTACTGCCGATGCTGGCCGGCAGGCCAAGGTGCGAGATCAGCTGTCCTGCACCCTCCACGAAGCTGGAGAGCCCGTTGGCACCGGCGGCGGCGAAGCTTGAATAGGTGGCGGTGAAATCGGCCTGGGTCCCGAAGAGGGTCGCTACCGCGATGATGGAAATCAGCGCCAGCATGCCTTCGCCCAGTGCGCCGGTGTAGCCGATCATGCGTGCATCCGGCTCATGGGCAAGCTGCTTGGAGGTGGTCCCCGAGGCGACCAGTCCATGGAAGCCCGAGATCGCGCCGCAGGCGATGGTGATGAACAGCAGCGGATAGAAGGACATCTCGGCTTCGGTGTTGTAGGCCGGCGCCGTGAGATGTGGGCCGCCCACGGCGAGCCCCAGATACAGCAGCACCAGTCCGACCACCAGCTGATGGGAATTGATGGTGTCGCGCGGTTGCAGCAGCTTCCACACCGGCAGCACCGAGGCGATGTAGACATAGGCCATCAGCACGACGATCCACACCAGGAAGGCACTGGAGATCGGTGAGAGGCCGAACAGCAAGGTGCCATCCTCGCCGCCTGCCATGGCGGTGAAGGTGCCGGCCAGATCAATCTGCAAGAATTCGTACTGGCCGGCCAGCAGGGCAGCGGCATACATCACCAGCAGCGCCAGTATCGAGGGCAACAGCATCTTGCCGCCACGCCGATAGACACGATGGCCGATCCAGACCGCCAGCGGAATCTGGATGAGCACCGACAGCACGCTGGCCGGGAAGTTGATGAACAGGTTGGCGATCACCCAGGCGAACACCGCGTTCAGCATCAGCACCAGAATCAGGATGATGAACAGGAACAACAGCTTGGCGCGCTTGCCGATCAGCTTGTCCGCCAGCGTGCCGATGGACTGGCCTCGGTGACGCGCCGAGAGCGTCAAGGTGCCGAAGTCATGGACTCCTGCGGCAAACAGGCTGCCCAGCACGACCCACAGCACCGCCGGCAGCCAGCCCCAGTAGACGGCGATCGCCGGCCCGACGATGGGCGCTGCACCGGCGACCGAGGTGAAGTGGTGGCCCCAGAGTATCCAGCGATTGGTCGGCAGGTAGTCGGTGTCATCGCGCAGCGCATGGGCGGGAGTCACGTAATCGGGGTCGAGACGGAAGATGCGTTCCGCCAGAAAGCGCGAGTAGAAGCGATAACCGATGGCAAAGGCGAGACAGCCGAACAGGGCGAGCCAGATGGCGTTCATGGGGCGTTCCAGTAGGCGTGTGAGTGGGCGACGGCAATGCATGGCGTGTCATCGGCGTGACGCTAACATCTATGTTTGTGCATATAACTTCGCCATTGGTCGCCCCGGGCTGACCCGACGTGGCCCCTGTCTGCAAGCGCAGGCAAGCAGGTGGAATGCACGCGGTGCGTGGAGACATCGCGGAAGTCGCCCGGGGCCCTGCCGGCGCTTGTCTGGTGGAACCGCGTAGCCGCTGTTGCACTTCCTCGCCTTGCGACCAAGGAGTATCAGTGGGTTGATCCACGCGACCTTGTGTTCCGCCCAGCTCTTCTATACTCCAAGCAAGTCGGAGCACAGGGAGTCGCTCATTGCCGTCATCCGGATGAGGCTCTCGATAACAATGACAAGGAGGCGCCGATGTCGTGGATCGCGGAATGCCTTTCCCGTGTCACCGCACTCCGGTGGCGGCGCTCGTGGCGCCCGATGACGGCGGTGTCACTGATGGGGCTCGTTCCCGCGGCATGGGGAGTCGAATACAACATGCCGGTCGGCGTCACGGCCGTCAGTCGCGAGATCCACTCCCTGCATATGATCATCTTCTGGATCTGTGTGGTCATCGGGATCGTGGTGTTCGGTGTGATGGGGTACGCGATGGTCAAGCATCGCAAGTCGCGTGGTGCGGTCGCGGCCAGCTTCCACGAGAACACCCGCATCGAGATTCTATGGACCGCCATCCCGTTGCTGATCCTGGTGGTGATGGCAGTTCCCGCCACCGCCACCCTCAAGGACATGTACGACGCCTCCGAATCGGCGCTTGACGTGAAGATCACCGGGCACCAATGGCGCTGGCAATATGAGTATCTGGGCGAGGATGTCGCCTTCACCTCAAGTCTCGCGACCCCGCGCGAGCAGATCAACAACACCGCCGCCAAGGGCGAGCATTACCTGCTGGAAGTCGACAATCCGCTGGTGCTGCCCATCAATCGCAAGGTGCGCTTCCTGACGACGTCCTCCGATGTCATCCACTCCTGGTGGGTGCCGGACTTCGGCGTCAAGAAGGACGCCATCCCCGGCTTCATCAACGAGGCCTGGACCCGCATCGAGACACCCGGCACCTATCGCGGCCAATGCACCGAGCTGTGCGGCAAGGACCACGGTTTCATGCCGGTGGTGGTCGAGGCGCTGCCGGAGGCCGAATTCGACGAGTGGCTGATCGCACGCAAGGCCGAGGCCGAAGCGTCACGCAATGATGCCGGACGCGACTGGAGTCTCGAGGAGTTGATGGAGAAGGGCGAGAAGACCTACGCCACCATCTGCTCCGCCTGCCACCAGCCGGATGGACAGGGCATGCCCCCGGCATTCCCCTCATTGGTGGGGAGTGCCATCGTCACGCAGGACATGCAGGCGCACATCGATATCGTGGTGAACGGCAAGGCAGGCACGCCCATGGCGGCCTTCGCCGATGTGCTCAGTCCGGTCGAGCTTGCGGCTGTCATCACCTATGAGCGCAATGCCTGGGGCAACGATACCGGCGAGCTGGTACAGCCAGCCGTCATCAAGGAACAGCTGTCTCAATAGCGTGCAAGCGACGCATTCAGGAGGCGTGTCATGGCCAGTGAACAGCCACGCAAGGCGGTACTTCAGGCCAGCGAGAGCGAGGGGGCAGCCGGCGGCTATTCCGCAGGCGGCTCCCATGCGGGAGGAGGCCATGGCACCGCGCCGCGCGGCATGCTGCGCTGGCTATTGACCACCAACCACAAGGATATCGGCACGCTCTATCTGATCTTCTCGCTGAGCATGCTGTTCATCGGCGGCATCATGGCACTGGTGATCCGTACCGAGCTCTTTCAGCCCGGCCTGCAGATGGTGCAGCCGGAGTTCTTCAACCAGATGACCACCATGCATGGGCTGATCATGGTGTTCGGTGCCATCATGCCGGCCTTCACGGGACTGGCCAACTGGATGATTCCGCTGCAGATCGGCGCCCCTGACATGGCGCTTCCGCGTCTCAACAACTTCAGCTTCTGGCTGTTGCCGGTCGCCTTCCTGCTGCTGCTTTCCACCCTGTTGATGGAGGGCGGGGGTCCCAACTTCGGCTGGACCTTCTACGCACCGCTTTCCACCACCTATGCGCCGCCCTCGACCAGCTTCTTCATCTTCTCGCTGCACATCGCCGGCATCAGCTCGATTCTCGGCGCCATCAACATCATCGCCACCATCCTCAATCTGCGTGCGCCGGGCATGCGCCTGATGGACATGCCGCTGTTCGTCTGGACCTGGTTGATCACCGCTTTCCTGCTGATCGCGGTGATGCCGGTGCTGGCGGGTGCCATCACCATGATGCTGTTCGACATCAACTTCGGCACCAGCTACTTCAATGCCGCAGGCGGGGGAGACCCGGTGCTGTTCCAGCATCTGTTCTGGTTCTTCGGCCATCCTGAGGTCTACATCATGATCCTGCCGGCCTTCGGGATCGTGTCCGCCATCGTGCCGACCTTCTCGCGCAAGCGATTGTTCGGCTACGCCTCGATGGTCTACGCCACCGGCTCCATCGCCATCATGTCCTTCCTGGTCTGGGCGCATCACATGTTCGCCGTCGGCCTGCCATTGGTGGCGGAGCTGTTCTTCATGTACACGACGATGCTGATCGCGGTGCCGACCGGCGTGAAGGTCTTCAACTGGATCGCCACCATGTTCCGTGGCTCCTTGAGCTTCGAGCCCCCGATGCTGTTTGCCATCGCCTTCATCGTCCAGTTCACCATCGGCGGCTTCTCGGGGTTGATGCTGGCCATCGCGCCAGCGGATTTCCAGTATCACGACACCTATTTCGTGGTGGCCCATTTCCATTACGTACTGGTGCCCGGCGCGTTGTTCGCGATTCTCGCCGGGGCCTATTACTGGCTACCCAAGTGGACCGGCTTCTATCCCCACGAGGGGCTCTCGAAATGGCATTTCTGGATGTCGGTCATCGGCGTCAATCTCACCTTCTTCCCGATGCACTTCTCGGGGCTGGCCGGCATGCCACGGCGCATTCCGGATTACGCGCTGCAATTCGCCGACTTCAACATGCTGTCCAGTATCGGGGCCTTCCTGTTCGGTATCTCGCAGCTGCTGTTCCTGGTCGTGATCATCAAGTGCGCGCGCGGCGGTGTCAGGGCGCCAGCCAAGGCCTGGGAAGGGGCGGTGGATCTTGAGTGGAGCGTGCCAAGCCCGGCACCGCTGCATACCTTCGAGATACCGCCGCAGACCCGCGATGGTCAGATCATCCGCTGAGCGATAGCCAGCGGCCAGGAGAGTGACATGTCCTCACGCGATCACGCAGCACAGCAACAGGCGGTGGCACGTACCGTGCGGCGCACGCTGCTGGCGCTGGTCGGGATGCTGGGCTTCGCCTTCGCGCTGGTGCCGCTCTATGACGTCTTCTGCAATCTCACGGGCCTCAATGGCAAGGCCGCCAGTCAGGCCAGGGCTGCGGTGGCCATGGAGATCGACGAGAGCCGTTGGGTCTCGGTGCGCTTCATCACCCAGCAGGGACAGGGTCTGCCCTGGACACTCGAGGCGCTGGATGAGCAGTTCCGCATCCACCCCGGTGGCCAGTACCGCGCACGCTTCGTGTTCACCAATCACGCCGATCATCCGGTGCGTGGTCGTGCGGTCCCAAGCGTCAGTCCTGCCGAGGGCTCGCTGCATCTGCGCAAGATCATGTGTTTCTGCTTTCAGGAACAGACGCTGGCGGCGGGAGAGCGGCGCGAGTTGCCGCTGGTCTTCCAGGTGGACCCGGATCTCCCCGAGGGCATTCGCGATCTGACGCTGGCCTATACCCTTTACCCGGTCACGATGCCGTCGATGCCGGCGGGCGACCTGGCAGAGAACTCTGCAGGAGGTGAACGATGAGCGGTGGCAGCTATTACGTTCCGGCACATAGTGCCTGGCCCATCCTCGGTGTGCTGGCCGTGGGTGGGATGATGATCGGCACGGGAATCTGGATGGTGCATGGCAGCGCCGCCTGGTTGTCAGGCATCGGCATGCTGGCCGTGGTGCTGGTGATGGCAGGATGGTTTCGCGATGTCGTTCGCGAGTCGATGGGCGGCCTTTACGACGATCAGATGGACCGCTCGTTTCGTTGGGGCATGGCGTGGTTCATCTTCTCTGAACTGATGTTCTTCGCTGCCTTCTTCGGCGCGTTGTTCTACGTACGTACTTTCGCGTTGCCATGGCTGGATGGCGAGGGTGCCAAGGGCGTGACGGCCCTGTTGTGGCCTGATTTCACGGCCAGCTGGCCCTTGATGAATCCGCCGGATGCCAGCATTGCCGGACCGAAGGAAGTGCTGTCCCCCTGGCAGTTGCCGCTGGCCAATACGCTGCTGCTGGTCAGTTCCAGTGTCACCCTGACGGTGGCCCATGAGGCGCTGAAGATGGGATATCGCCGCACGGCGCGCAACTGGCTGGCGGGTACCGTGACGCTTGGGGTGTGCTTCCTGCTGTTGCAGGGGCTCGAATATTACGAGGCCTGGCATCATCTGGGGCTGACGCTTCAAGCCGGTGTCTATGGCGGTACCTTCTTCCTGCTGACCGGCTTTCATGGCCTGCATGTCACCATCGGCACCGTGATCCTGATCGTGATGCTGGTTCGGGTGATTCGCGGTCATTTTTCCCGCGAGCGCCATTTCGCCTTCGAGGCGGCTGCCTGGTATTGGCACTTCGTCGATGCGGTGTGGATCGGCCTGTTTCTGTTCGTCTACGTGTTCTGAGGCAGGCCGAAGAGCGTCGAGCGCGAGTCAGTTCAGCATTCCGGTGGAGAAGCCCATGACCAGCAGAATCACCAGACAGACCGCCAGGCCCACTCGCCACTTGAGAGACGTCAGCAGGCGTCGACTGCGGCTGCCGTCGTGTAACAGAAAGCCGGCTCCGGCGATGAGACTTGCCAGCATGCCGACGAAGACCAGCGCGATCAGCGATTTGAGCAGCATGTCACCTCCCGGGGCGCAGACAGTGGCGGGTGAGCACAGCGCAGCACTCGCTTGTGACAGTCGAGCTCATCCGGCTGACAAGCGCAAGTCAGTGCCAGCGGCGCAGGCGTCATCCACAGCGACGCAGGAGCGCCAGGTCGGACGCGGCTGGTGGCTGTTCTGGGGATGCCTGATCGTGCTCGGCCTGTGTCTGTGCAGCTGGCAGGTGATGCGTGGCCAGGCGCGTGCCCAGCATCTGGAGGATACCGCCAGCGCGCCGGAGCTGGTGATGCCGACGGCACCGCCCGCCAGTGCCAGCCTGATCGAGCTGCGCGGCGAGTGGCTCGCGGAGCACAGCCTGCTGCTGGACAACCGCACGCTGGACAAGCGCCATGGCGTGGCGGTGCTCACGCCCTTTCGAACGCTGGATGGCCGCTGGTGGCTGGTGGAGCGGGGCTTCGTGGCATCGCCAGCGCCACGTGCGGACCCGGAGTTCACCACCCCTGAAGGCTCTCAGGTGATCAGGGGTCGCTGGCAGTGGTTGAACGGCCAGGGGACCAGCGGTGGGCCACTGTTCGGCCCCAACCGGGAGGGGCAGCGGTTGCAGCAGGTGGATCTGAGTGCCTGGAAGACGCTTGGCGCTCCGGCGTTTGCCGGCATCGTGCACCAGACCGGCGGTGCGGGAAGGTTCTTGCCCTGGTGGCAGCCGAGCAACATGACGCCTGAGCGCCATTACGCCTATGCCCTGCAGTGGCTGGGGCTCAGTCTCGGTGCGGCGGTGGTGATGATCGTGGGCGCGCGCCGCCAACGACAGGCCGCGCTGCGTCAGCGTCAGGTCTAGCGAGTCAAGGGACGTCTTGCTCTGGAGGAGGTGGTATGACACACGTGATGCGACAGCGTCTGAAACTTGTGGCATTGCTGGGGCTGCTGTCTGCCCCGTTGCCATTGGCGTGGGCCATGCTGAGTGTGCAGGTGGGGATACCCGAAGGGCGGGTGGCGAACGGTGCCTTGCTGCCGGACGTGATGCCGCTGCAGGACTGGTCACTGGAGTATCTCGTGAGTGCATCAGCCCCGCGACAGCCCGAGGATGACAGTGGCATGCCGCCCAGAGCCGCTCGGGGCGCGGATGAGCAGCGTTTCTGGCTCAGCTGGCCGGAGCCGAGTCGGTCGGAGCTGGCCACGGCGCAGGCCGAACGTTGGTGGCGTCTGCACCGCGCCCTTGGCAAGGAGGCGCCGCGGCTGGGGCGTCTGGTGGTGGCCGAGCAGTCCTTTCAGCATCCCCAAGTACCGGGGGAGCAGCGTGCGCTGGGCCATTGGCCCTCGGCGAATGGTGCCGGGGCCTCGCCACAGCCGTTGCGCTTGATCGACCCACAGGGGCGAGTCGTGGTGGCATACGGCCCCGAGATCACACCGCAGGCCGTCATGAAGGATGTGCGCCGATTGCTCAAGCGCAATCCGGCTGCGCCGCGCTGAGCTGAGCGTGTGATGCGTCGATCACTCGCTCGCCCCTAGCTCTCCAGCAGGGAGATACGCCATGTCTCGCCTTGTCTCGCACCCGCGCTACCCTCTGCGCCCCCGTGTCAGCGCGCGCGCCCGTCAGCGCGGTGCCGCGCTGATACCCCCGCCACCGTTCCTGCGTCCCTCAGCCTCTGCCACTTCGCTGACAGGGCATCCTTTGCCTGGGAGTGTGCCGGGAATCACACCGCTGACCGCTGCTGATGACTCGATGACCCGGCAGGCAGTCAGTCAGACAGACCTCCTGCGTGTGTGGCGGATGGCTCGGCATCTGGTCGCCGGCATGCTGGGACTGGTCATTCTCGTGATCGGCCTCGGGGCCTGGACGCGCCTGGTGGATGCCGGCCTGGGATGCCCCGATTGGCCTGGCTGTTATGGCGCCCTGGTGGTGCCGGATGCGCACACGGCAAGCTTGCATAGTCCTCACCACCCGCTGGAGGGCTACAAGGCATGGGCTGAGATGATTCACCGCTATGCGGCGAGCCTGCTCGGGCTGGCGTCACTGGCATTACTCGTGCTGGGCTGGCGTGTCCGGCGGCGTGAGCGCCGCCTGCGGCTCGCCCGGTCGGCGGCAGGCATGCGTCATCGGGCGCTGGACATGGCTACCTGTTTCCCGCTGGCAGGGTGCTGGCTGTTGCTGGCGGCATTGCTGATACAAGGTGCCTTCGGCGCCTTTACCGTCACGCTGAAGCTCTGGCCACAGGTGGTGACGTTGCATCTGTTGGGCGGCCTGGGCGTGGCGAGTCTGCTGCTGTTGCTGTGGTTGTCACTGACGCGACGACTGGCGGCGCGTGACGCGAGAGCAACGCTGCCCAAGGCGGCGGACGATCACGGGCATCGTGTCTTGCGTCAGCCGTGGCTGGCCACGCTGGCAGCGGCACTGTTGCTTGGACAGCTGGCATTGGGAGGCTGGACCTCGAGCAATTATGCCGGACTCGCCTGCGAGGGTTTCCCCACCTGCAATGGCTCGCTATGGCCGGCGATGGATTGGGGAGAGGGCTTCCATCTGTCTCAGGATGTCGGCCCGAGCTATCTGCACGGACAGCTGCATGGGGAGGCGCGTACCGCCATCCATCTGGCGCATCGCGGTGGAGCAGTGTTGCTGGGCGCAATGCTGCTGATGCTCTACTGGCGCCAGCGGCGTCATGTGCAATCCGGGCATCCCGAGGCCGTCCTTCCATCGCGACCTTCCTCTTCACTGGCATGCCCGCTGGCGAGGCTGGCGGGCAATAGGCGCTTCATGTCCACGGGGACGCTCAATCCCTGGGGCTGGGCGCTGGCAGCCTGGGGGCTGCAGGCTGGGCTGGGGATCGCCAATGTGCTGTGGTGGCTGCCACTGGATCTGGCGCTGGCGCACACCCTGGGGGCCGTCATGCTGACATTGGCGATGGTGTGGGCGATGGATCGGATGAGCCAGGCTCACCGGGCTAAGCGGACGGGAATGTGTCAGACGCTGGCCTGAACGGCATGCTGATGACTGTCCCGCTGACGCCACGACGCCGCTCATGAGAGCGGCGTCGTTTTGTTTGCCAAGGCGCACCTCGGGCGGACTCGAGGCTTGCGAGAGTCTCAGGCGGCGCGACCGAAGCGTTCCTGCAGATAGGCATTGATGGTGTCGGATTCGTACATCCATTCCTCGTGGCCATCGTCATGGGTGATCAGCAGGCACGGCACCTTGACGCGACCGCCACCCTGTTCGAGGGCCTGGCGGTGAGTGGCGTTGTGCTGGGTGTCGCGCTGCTCGATGTTCAGGTTCAGCTGATGCATGCGTTTGCGCACCTTGATGCAGAACGGGCAGGTCGAGAATTGATACAGCGCCAGCCTGGCGGTCTCGGCATCGACTTCAGCCTGCTGGGCAGGACTGCGCTCCAGTGCACTGCCACGGGTCAGCTTTTCGCTGATCAGCATGAAGGGGGCCAGTACCAGTCGCAGAGTGCGGAAGAACAGGCGGATGATGGGGCGCATGGAAATACCTCGTGTACAGGCGGATGGTGATATGAGGTGAGTGCTTGCGCGTCGGGCCAAGCCCTCGTGACGGGCTGGACGACGCTTGCACTGCGCTTGCGATCAGGGCTCTCGATCAGTGCTCTCGATCAGCACCCTCGGTCAGCGCTCGCAAAAGCGGTGGGTTGCAGAGTGTGCGGCCATTCTAGTGTTCGTCGGCGGCTGCGTCTGCCCCATGGGCGTTGCGAATGTGGGTCATCAGCGATTGACGCAGCCAGCGATGGCCCGGGTCCTGCTCGTGGCTGGCATGCCAGATGAGGCGATAACTCAGGGCCGGCAGTTTCAGCGGCAGTTCGCGAATGACCAGTCCGTGTTGCTGGCGGCTGGCCTGGGCGAAGCTTCTGGGTGCGCAGAAGATGAGCTCACTGTGCGCGACGATGCTCAAGGCATCCCGGAAGTCCGGCACCAGTACCTTGATGCGACGCGGAGCACCATGCCGTTCGAGCCGCTCATCCAGCGACCAGCGAGAGCGGCCCTCGCAGGTGGCCTGGACATGATCGAGCGTGGCGAACTCCTCGAGAGTCAGCGGCACCGAACGCTCGAGCAGTGGATGGCCGTCGCGCAGCAACATCACGTGATCATCGCGCCACAGGGTGTGCGAGTGGAAGCCTCTCGGTAGCGCCGGGGGCTCGCTCGGCGTGTCGGTCGGATGGTCGTGTGCCCCGAGGCCGATATCCAGCAGGCCTCTTTCCATCAGATTGAGACAGTCGGCCTGCCAGCGACTGATCTCGAGACTGCCGAGCGGGAGGGCCTGGGTGAGGGCGCGGGTACAGGAGGGCATCAGCGTCGCCCAGGCGCTCTCCAGCACGGCCAGCTGGAAGCGTCGGCGACTGGTGGCGGGCGTGAAGGTCGGCGGTGCGCTGAGATGCTCGAGACGCGAGAGCAGCTCGGCAAGCTCACCCCTGAGCCCGAGCGCACGTGGCGTGGGCCGCAGGCCATGACGCTCTCGAATGAAGAGGGGGTCATCGAACATCGCTCTCAGGCGAGCCAGGCTCTTGCTGACGGCCGACTGGGAAAGGTGCAGACGGCCCGCGGCCCGCGTGACGCTGCATTCTTCCAGAAGCACCTGCAACACCTGCAGGAGATTGAGGTCCAGGCGCGGATTGAGGGGGCCGGGTGACCGGATGCCAGCATTGGAGGGAGCATGGCGGGAAGTCGAGGTCATGAATTTCGCCAGTGGAATATCAGGGCTGAAATAATATCATTTTGCAGCATAAGTCACAGGCGCTAGTCTCTGCAGCTTCCGACTCGCTCGCCATTCGCCGCTGAGCTGCCTTCCGACTCCATGAGAGACTCCATGTCCGCGTCTTCCTCCGCTACCGCACGGCCCCTGCCGAGTGCCCGACAACTGTTGCTGCTAATGGTCGGCTGCGTGATGTTCTCGCCGCTGGCGATCGATATCTATCTCCCATCGCTGCCGGCGATGGCGCGCGAGTTTGCGCAGCCCACCGACGTGATGCAGATGACGGTGACCCTGTTTCTCGGTGCGGTGGGGGTCGGCCAGATTCTGGTCGGGCCGCTGACGGACCTCTATGGCCGTCGTCCCGCCTTGCTGGGCGGTGCGCTGGTCTATCTGGCAGGTGCCGTGGTCGCGACGCTGGCCCAGGACATCGGCATGTTGTATGTCGGGCGCATCCTGCAGGGGCTGGGTGCCTGTGCCACCGTCACGGTGGCCTTCGCGGCGGTGCGTGACTGCTATACGCCGGAGCAGGGTGCCAGGATGTACAGCTACCTCAACGGCGCGTTGTGCATCATTCCGGCGTTGGCGCCGGTTCTGGGCGGCCTGCTGGCGGTGCAGTTCGGGTGGCGTTCCAACTTCCTGTTCATGGGGTTCTTCGCGCTATGCGTCGGGTCAGCCGCCTGGCGGCTGTTCGCCGAGACGCGCCCCGCCAACACGGTGGTGGAGCGTCCGCTCTACAATTGGGCGCGGTATCGTCCGGTGCTGACCAGCTGGCGCTTTCTGTATCAGGCGCTGGTGGCCATGTCGGCGATGAGTGCGATCCTGCTGTATGTCTCCTCCTCTTCCGAGTTGCTGGTGGAAACGCTGGGCCATTCCGAGCTTGCCTTCAGCGCGATGTTTGGGGGCAACGCCGTGATCAATATCCTGACGTTCTTCTTCGCACCGCGCGTGATCACCCGGCTGGGACGCCAGCCGACGGTTCGGCTGGGACTGGCGATCATCCTAGTCTCCGGGCTGATGCAAGGGGCCGCCATGGCCTGGCTGCCGTTGTCGGCGGCAGCCTTCATGGTGCCGGTGGGGGTGCTGTCAGTCGGTTTCTCGCTGGCCCTGGGCGCCGCTTCCAGTCTGGCGCTGGAAGCCTTCGGTGAGCGTGCTGGTACGGCGGCGGCGCTGTTGGGCAGTATTCAGCTGGGGGGCTCGGCCATCGTGGCCACCGCGCTGCTCAGTACCCCGCTGGCGCCGCAACAGGGATTGCTCCTGATCAGCGTGGTGATGATTCTTCCCTTGCTGTTGCTGGGCGCGCGCCGTCAGCCGGGGCTTGGCGTCGATGAGACACCTCAGGGCAGCTAACCGATGTGGGCTCGCGTGGGTGGTTCATTCCTGAGGCCTGACGGGAGTATGCTTGTCGCTCGATCCGCATGTCGCCAAGGAGACACCACATGGAATCAGCGGCGCGTGTGCGCGTGATACTCAACGGTGAGAAGGCACAGCAGCCTGAGCTGCGTGATGCCTTGTTCGCCCAGCGTGAGCGCACCCAGGGGTTGGAGATACGTCTGACCTTCGAAGCACAGGATGTCGCGAGGTTGGTGGATGAAGCGATCGCGGAAGGCGTCACACGCCTGATTGCCGGGGGCGGGGATGGCACGCTCAACCTGCTGGCCAATGCGCTGATGACGCATCCACGGGCTCAACGTCCGGAACTGGCCATTCTTCCGCTGGGGACGGCCAATGACCTGGCGACCTCGCTCGGGATACCGCCCGGTATCTCCGAGGCTCTGGCACTGGCCTGTGAAGGGCAATCACGAGCGGTGGATCTGGTGCAGCTCGATGATGCCTACTTCCTCAATGTCGCCTCGGCCGGTTTCGGAGCGGAGGTGACCCGCTCGACCCCGGCCGGACTCAAGAAGCTGTTCGGGGGTGGGGCCTATTCGCTGATGGGCGTGCTCAAGGCGTGGGATTTCCGTCCCTATCGAGGACGTCTCACGCTCGATGGGGTCGAGGAAGAGCTTGCGCTGTTCGTGCTGGCCATCGGCAATGGTCGGCAGGCCGGTGGCGGGCAGGAGCTGGCGCCACGGGCCTTGCTCGATGATGCCGGTTTCGATGTGCTGGTGATTCGTGATTTCCCCATCGCGCGCATCGGTGAGGTGGTGGAAGAGTTGGAATCCCTGCCTGAGAACGGTCATTTCGTGCGTTATGTGCGTACCGATACGCTGCGCTATCGGGGGGAGCCGCTGCCGGTCAATCTGGACGGCGAGAGTCATCTGATCGAGGACAGCGAGTTCAGTATCGCGCCACAGGCACTGCAACTGGTGGCGCCGGCGGATACCGAGCTGTTGCAGGCGAATCGCTAGCGCTCCTCTCATCATCGATGCCAGTCTGGTACACGAGCGCAGTCTGAGGTTTACTCGGGCTGCGCTCGTGGCATTTTCAGCACGAGATTTCTTCAGTCTCTTGACCGCAATGGACGAGAGAAACGCTTGGGAGAACGATGGCATGACAGGTGTGGCAGCGTGGCATCTCTGGGTCATTCTCGGATTGATTCTGGCGGGGCTTGAGTTGCTGGGAGCGCAATTCGTGCTGCTGGCGTTGGGGGTCAGTGCGCTGAGTGGCGCTCTGGCATCCGTTCTCGGGGCGGGGCTCAACGTCCAGCTGATCAGCGTGGCGATCACGGCGCTGGTGGTCGTGCCGTTGTTCGTCCGCAAGATCCATCCCTATCTGTTGCCCAAGACGCCCTACGGTACCCTGGGCAGTGGCGCGGAGTCCGGGCAGCTGGCCAAGGTGATCATCGGCAACGGCGGCAAACTTGCCGTGCGCGTGTCAGGCAATGAGTATCCGCTACGCTGGGAGGGGGAGACGAAGCCGGCAGCGGGGGACACGGTCAGGATCCTCAGCGTCGAAGGCATCACGCTCTGCGTGGAGCGCGTCGAGTAATCTGTCTCAAGGTCCGTCTCGCCGTCCTGGCGGTCGGACAAGTGGTGATATCACCATTCATTCGGGCGGCAGGAAGCTGCCCAGTTCAAGGGAGTTGAGCAACATGATCATCAGTCCGGGTCTCATCATCATTCTCTTCATCGTGGCGCTTGTCGTCATTCTGCTGGCCAAGGGATTGATGATCGTCCAGCAGTCCGAAGCTGTCGTGATAGAACGGCTCGGCAGCTACAGCCGTACTCTGGAATCCGGTATCAATCTGGTCGTGCCTTTCATCGACAAGCCGCGCTCGATTACCATTCGCCGCTATCGCCAGATCAAGGGCGACAACCTGCCGCTGGTGGTCGAGGAGACGCGCATCGACCGTCGTGAGACGGTGATGGACTTTCCGGGGCAGAGCGTGGTGACGACGGACAACGTGACGGTGACCGTCAATGGCGCTCTCTATTTCCAGATCGTCGACCCCAAGCGCGCGGTCTATGAAGTGGAGAACTTCACCCAGGCCATCGAGGTGCTCGCCAAGACCAGCCTGCGTTCCGAGATCGGACGAATGGAGCTCGACAAGCTGTTCGAGAGTCGCAAGGAAGTGAATGATGCCTTGCAGGTCACCATGGATGAGGTCGGTGACAAGTGGGGCGTCAAGGTCACCCGAGTCGAGATCCAGGACATCAGCATGCCCGATGAAGTCGAGGATGCGATGCGTCTGCAGATGGCGGCCGAGCGCCGGCGTCGTGCCACCGTCACCGAGGCCAATGGTCAGCGCGAGGCGGCCATCGCCACGGCGGAAGGTGAGAAACAGTCCGCGGTGTTGCGCGCCGAGGGCGACAAGCAGGCCTCCATCCTGCGTGCCGAAGGTGAGCGCCAGGCCATCTACCAGCTGCGTGATGCCATCGGGGCGGAAGATCCGCAGCTGGTGGTGGGCTACATGCTGGGACAGAAATACCTGCAGATGCTGCCGGACATGGCCCGTGACGGTGATCGAGTCTTCATCCCCTATGAAGCCTCGGCGCTGCTCGGTGCGATGGGCAGCTTCCGCGAGCTTGCCAATGAAGTCGGTGAGCCCACCAATGCGGGCAATGAAGGGCTGAGACGAGCCCGTCAGATGATGACAGGGGAAGCGGGACTCGGGTGATGCTCGTCGTTCACGCCAGGTTCGCTCACAGGGGCGTGCCTGCAGGGTGGCCTCCCCATGTCGTCATCGCCGATGTTTCATGATTGAACCCCCTTACTGAATATTCAGGAGCAAGACCATGTCAGCGCAGACTCAGGATCACGAAGGTTTCCTGCAAGCGGCCATCGAGGAGGCCGAGAAGGGCCATGCCGCAGGTGGCGTACCGATCGGCTCGGTACTGGTCCACGATGGCAAGATCATCGGGCGTGGCCACAACCAGCGTCAGCAGAAGGGCAGCACGGTACTGCACGGTGAGATGGATGCGCTGGAGAATGCCGGACGTCTGCCGGCGAAGGTCTATCGCGAGTGCGTGCTCTACACTACCTTGTCACCGTGCCCGATGTGCAGTGGCGCCATCCAGCTCTACGGGATTCCCCATGTCGTCGTGGGTGAGAACAGGACCTTCATGGGCGCGGAAGACCATCTGCGCGCTCAAGGCGTCAAGGTGGACGTCGTGGACAATGCGCGTTGTCGGGAGCTGATGGAGACATTCATCCGCGAACAGCCGGAAGTATGGAACGAAGATATCGGAGAGTGATCAGAGAGTCGTCAGAGAAAAGAAATGGTGTTCGTTAACATTTTCATGCTACTGAAAGGGCGATTTGCTTGAAAAGCTGCCAAGCGAGCACCATGTTGAAGTCATCCAAGCGTTTGAACACGCTTTCGCTTGCATGAATACTCGACCTTTGTTGCAATGCTTTGCGCAGGAAACAAGGGGCTGATGACTCCCCACCTATCAAGGAGAAGACGATGAAGCTCAAGCAATGGATGATTCCCGCACTGGCCGCTGGCCTGTCCCTGGCCATCGCCGGTTGTGACAATGGCGATACCGACAAGGCCGCCCAGCAAGCCGAGACGTCTGCAGAGCAAAGCGCAGAGCAGGCTGAGCAGAGTGCCGATCAGGCTGCTGAAGCCGCTGCTGCCGAGATGGACCAGGCTGCAGATGAAGCTGCTGCTGAAATGGACGACGCGGCTGACAAGGCTGACAACATGGCCGATGACGCAGCGCAGTCCGCTGACGCCATGGGTGATGAAGCTGCCGCCGAGAGCGATGATGCCCTCGATGCGACCAAGAACGCCGCCAGCGAGACTTACGAGTCCGCCAAGCAGGGTGTGAACGATGCCGCTGACGCCACCGCCGATGCTGCCAAGAACGCCTACGACTCCACCAAGGAGCAGGCTGCTGAACTGACCAACTCCGCTGAACAGCAGGGTGATGACGCTGCGGCAGAAGCCAACGCCGAGATCAATGAAGCTCAGAAGGCGGCCAACGAATCCGTTGATGACGCTCAGCAGTGATCGTTTGAGGCAATGCCATCACTCACGTGAGTGAATGTCCTGCCTGCAACGCCGCGGCCCCGTGCTGCGGCGTTGTGCGTCTTGCTCTCATGCCGTCCTGAAGCGATGTAGTGCCATCGCTCTGGCGGAGGCAGCGGACACAGAAACGCCCGCCAATAGGCGGGCGTTTCTGTGTCTTGCCATCATCAGGCCACCGGTGAGGGTGGACTGACCGGAGTGATCAGATGATCAGACCGGCTTGATGTTTGCGGCCTGAAGGCCTTTCTTGCCCTGGGTGACGTCGAAGGAAACCTTCTGGCCATCCTGCAGGGACTTGAAGCCTTCTGCCTGAATTTCAGAGAAGTGCGCGAACAGGTCGTCGCCGCCGTCGTCCGGAGAAATGAAGCCGAAACCTTTGGTGTCGTTAAACCACTTGACTGTGCCAGTTGCCATGATTCTTTCCTTGCTTACGTGATGATGTTGGTGGTCTGCCCATCAGACCGGATTGCGTTGGTGCGGCTAGGGGGAATTCCACCAGAGAGACGCGTTACGTCCTGCGACGACATCCTTTCCTGCTTGACCTACGCCTGCAGTAGAAACTGCACATGTTCGCATCTTGACCGAATAGTCAGTCGTCGTATTGGCGACGTCTGCCTGCTCAAGTAGGATGCGTACACAGAGCCAACATAGATGGAAATGCCATGAAGGTCCAGAACGTAGATTACCGCTCGGCCGATGCTGCCGAAAAATTTGTCGAATCCCTGCGCACGACAGGCTTCGGCGTGATTCGCAATCATCCGATTTCTCATGAATTGGTCGAGAAGATCTACGCTGAATGGGCGGAATTCTTCGCGAGTGCCGACAAGCTGGAGTGGCGCTACGACCCGAAGACCCAGGATGGTCTCTTCCCGGCGGATGTCTCCGAGACCGCCAAGGGGCATACGGCGCGGGACCTCAAGGAGTACTACCACATCTATCCGTGGGGAAAGATTCCGGACAGCCTGCGCGAGAATGCCATGGAGTACTACCGTCAGGCAGAAGCCTTCGCCGCGGAGCTCCTGAGCTGGGTGGAAGCGCATTCGCCCGCTGAAGTGGCCGAGCTCTATCGTGAGCCGCTCTCCAACATGATCAAGGACAGTGGGCAGACGCTCTTGCGCGTCCTGCACTATCCGCCGATGACCGGTTCGGAAGAGCCGGGTGCCGTGCGTGCCGCTGCCCATGAGGACATCAACCTGCTGACCGTGCTGCCTGCCGCCAATGAGCCGGGGCTGCAGGTGATGGATGTCGATGGTGAATGGATGGACGTGCCCTGTGATCCAGGTCAGCTGGTCATCAATGTCGGCGACATGCTCCAGGAAGCCAGTGGCGGCTATTTCCCGTCCACCACGCATCGCGTGATCAATCCGACGGGGGAAGGGTGCAGTCAGTCGCGTCTGTCCCTGCCGCTGTTCCTGCATCCGCGTCCACAAGTGGTGCTGTCTGACAAGCACACCGCGGATTCCTATCTCAAGGAACGTCTGCGCGAACTGGGCGTGATCTAGGCTTCGGTGACGACACGACAGGCTTCAACGCCACCCGCGCGGCTGCGTGGGTGGCGTTGTCGCGTCTGGACGAGGCTTGCGGGCACGAGAGGCTTGATTCCCGCTCGCCAAGACCGCATTGACTGTATTCGCAATCATGATCTGCCGTTTCACGGCTAAGGCTTTACAGATGACCGCATCGCCCGTCGTACAGGACACGCACTCCAAGACCATGGGCTACCTGCTGTGGATCTTCGGTTTCCTCGGCGCCCATCGTTTCTACTATGGCAAACCGGTCACCGGCACCATCTGGCTGTTCACCTTCGGCCTGCTGGGGATCGGCTGGCTGATCGACCTGTTCCTGATTCCCGCCATGGACCGCGAGGCGGATTTCCGCTTTCGTGAAGGGCCAATCAACTACTCGCTGAGCTGGATTCTGCTCACCTTCCTGGGCGTATTCGGCGTCCACCGCATGTACATGGGCAAGTGGCTGACCGGGCTGATCTATCTGTGTACCGGTGGGCTGTTCTTCATCGGCGTGCTCTATGATTTCTGGACGCTCAACGAGCAGATCTCCCAGGAACAGGCCCGCTGATCCACCTTCGGCAAGCGTCAGTGCCGCATCGGTCCCGGGAGGTGGCTCCGGGACTGTCCGGACGCCGCCGACCTTCAGTGCAGGCGGCCTCAATCACAAGGGTGTTCACATGATCTGGCTCAAGGCTTTCGTGGCGGCTTTTCTGGCGACCCTGATCTTCCATCAGGGGCTGTTCGGGCTCTTCTATCTGGCCGATATCCTGCCCAAGGCGCCCTACAACATGACCCCTGCCGGGCCGCTGGGCGTTCCGTCAGTGCTCTCGCTGGCCTTCTGGGGCGGGCTATGGGGACTGCCGCTATGGGCGCTGGTACGCCGCAGCACCGGCATGAGCCACTGGCTGATCAGTCTGGCTTTCGGTGCCGTCGGTCCGACGGCAGTGGCCATGCTGGTCGTCTTCCCGCTCAAGGGCATCGCCGTGGTGCCGATGATGATCATCGGCGGGCTGATTCTCAATGGTGCCTGGGGGCTCGGTACCAGCCTGCTGATGCGCGTGCTGGGTGAACGTCCGGCCCCTGGTGGCCGCCCGGCAGCATGATGGCAGACCTCCCCTGGGAAATGTTGGCGATGGCCTGGGCGGCCGGGTTGTGCATCCCGCTGGGTGGGGTGATCGCGCAACTGGAGCGTAGCCACGAAACCCACGTCAAGCGCAGCTGGTTGGCTGGCATCACGGCGCTGGGGGGAGGCATCCTGCTGGCAGCGGTCGCGTTGGTGCTGGTGCCTCGCGCCATGGAATCCCTGTCCGTCCTGCCTCTGCTCGGGCTGTTTCTGCTCGGGGCGCTCGTCTTCATGCAGCTGGATCGCTGGCTGGCCCGCAGCGGTGACGCCAGGGGACAGCTGCTGGCGATGTTGATGGACTTCATCCCCGAGGCGATCGCTCTCGGGGCCCTGGCATCCGCCTCACCTGCGGCGGCCATGCTGATGGCGCTGTTCATCGCCGTGCAGAACCTGCCAGAAGGTTTCAATGCCTATCGGGAGCTGGAAGGCGCTGGCCTCACCGCGCGACAGGGACTGGGCGCCTTCCTGCTGCTGTCATTGCTCGGTCCGCTGGCGGCCTTCTCCGGCCATCTGTGGTTGGCGGATGCCCCCCGGCTGCTGGGCGGGCTGATGGCCTTCGCGGCGGGAGGCATCCTGTATCTGATCTTTCAGGACATCGCCCCCCAGGCGCGAGTGGTGCATCACTGGTCTCCACCGCTGGGGGCCACGCTGGGATTCATGATCGGCATGCTCGGTGAACGTCTGGTCGGCTGATGGCAGGCGATCCGCTTGCCGACAGCAGGACTGACCGACATCGGTATTGCCATGTGTCTGCTCTTTCTTCCCTGTCACGTCTCACCACGGATATCTCATGAGCGAACACGCCAAGGACAGCGGTCTCACCGCATTGCTGGAAGAGCTGGACCGCGAGATAGAAGGCGACATCTCGCTGGGTGCCATACTGGAACATTTCAATTCACGCGGCTTCGGCCCCTTGCTGGTGTTGCCGGCGCTGCTGGTTCTGCTGCCGACCGGGGCCATTCCGGGCGTGCCGACTACCTGTGCGCTGTTCATCGGGCTGATCGCCTTCCAGCTGTTGCTGGGCCATCGCACTCCCTGGTTGCCCAGACGGCTGGCCAGCTTCAGTTTCGAGCATGAGCGCCTCACCCATGGCGTGCAGCGAGCGCGTCCCTGGACACGGCGCATCGACCGATTGCTCAAGCCGCGGCTCGGTTTCATGACACGTGGCATCGCTTATCGTCTGATCGCTGCACTGGCCATTCTGCTGGCGGCCACCATGGTGCCTCTGGAGCTGGTGCCGTTTGCCTCGGCACTGCCCGCCGCGACGCTGTTGCTGCTCGGGCTGGGGCTGATCGGTGAGGATGGCGTCGTCATTCTGCTGGCATTGGCGGTGCTGCTTGCCGATGTGGTGGCGGGATTGTGGCTGGTCGGTTGAAGGTACTGCCCCTGCGGCGCCTCCCTCGAAGGCATGAGTGAGTCTCAGTGGAAGGGATCACGCCGAGGTGGGGGCGAGGGCGGCAGTTGAGCGACGAGGATGGGCTGGCGGTCTGAAGGTTGTCAGCGATGACTTTTCAGGCTCGCATCCCTCGCTTAGACTGGACATCCGTTCATGCCGCAGGGCGTGGAGAAGTCCGTCACAAGGATATGCGGCATGTTTGACTTCATTCAGTTCGATACCGCGTTCTGGTCATTCGTGGTGGCCATCACGCTGCTCACCGTGACCCCCGGAGTGGACACCCTGCTGGTGATTCGCAACACCCTGCGTGGCGGCCTGCGCGACGGGGTGCTCACCAGTGTTGCCATCTGTGCCGGGCTCTTCGTGCATGCCCTGGTGTCGTCGGCGGGGATCTCGCTGATTCTTCTGCAATCCGCCTGGGCCTTCTCGGCACTCAAGCTGGTTGGTGCTGCCTATCTCGTATGGCTGGGGATCAAGAGTCTGCTCAGTGCGCGCCGCACTCGCGGGCTGGATATCCAGGCCGATGTCGCGCGTCAGCGAGTCTCTCTCTGGCAACCGTTGCGCGAAGGCTTCCTCTCCAACGTGCTCAACCCCAAGACCGTCGTCTTCTATATGGCGTTCCTGCCGCAGTTCATCGCACCGACCGACCCGGCCATTCTCAAGTCGCTGTGGTTGGCAGGTGTCCACTTCGTGATCGCCAACCTGTGGCAGATCGGTGTGGCGGTGATGGTGGGCGGTGCCGGGCGCTGGCTGGCTCGACCCCGTGTCGCCAGCTGGATGGAAGGCATCACCGGCACCGTGATGGTGGCACTCGGCGCGCGCCTGGCCCTGAGCCGCTGACGGCGGCGTCTGACATCTGCACGCGCCCTTTGCGGGCACGAGAGCACTCACTGCGACGGAGAAGCCGGGGATGAACGCCTTATCCCTCACGCCACATGGATCCTGCTACGCTGACCCTTGCCTCCTTCCTCAAGATCGTGACCCATCTTGAGTCTCGTGATATCAGCGATGTCTACGATTCGCGTGTCCAGCAGGTACAGGTGCTCTATCACGGCTACACCGTCGACTTCCGTCATCAGCTGTGGCGTATCCAGGAGGAGTCGGTGTGTGCTCGGCTGAGCAAGACCGGCAGCGCGGCGGAGCAACGTGATTGCTCACGCATGGCCAGCCGTCTGTTCGTCGAGACCTGTCACGCCCTGCAGCAGAGGGGGCGTGCTGCCCATCTCGACACTCGCACCATGTATTGCAAGGCGGCCGCCACCTACAAGCCCCTGCGCGACCCCTATGCCGGGATGACACCTGCCCAGCGTGAGGCGCGGAAGGCGCTGGAAGCTGCCCAGAAACGTGCGGAACGCGCCTGCAATCGTTATGTGCTGGATGCGCTGTCGAGCAACTCACTTGAGGTGCTGCGTCTGCGTCAGCGCTACTGTCGTGAAAGTGAGCGTCTGTCCTCGCGACTCAAGGGCCCTTGAGTCCGGACGCTCACCGCTGTCGCGTGGCCGGCCGAGTGTGGAAAGGCCGCGTGAGTGGATGAGGTATGCTGTCGTGAAGATCACGATGGTTCGTGTCGTCATTACATCAAGACCGGCCGCACGTCAGGCTGGCAGAAGCAGGGAATGCTAACCAATGAGTCCTTCCTACACCTTGCGTCGCCGGCTGGCCGGGGCGGGTATCGTCGTCTTGCTGCTCGTGGGGCTGGCGGCCTGGCTGTTTGCCTTCGAAGAGGGACGCTGGGTGGGCCGCGTCACGTCCCGGCCTGAGACCTTGAACCTGGAAGCCGTTGAACAGGGCAATCTGCCGGTCAATCAGTTCGTGTCGCTACGCGATCACTGGGCGGTCTATCGCGAACATGCCGAGACCTTTCGTCTGGATGCGGCTGCCGAAGGTGGGCAGCGTATCGAGACGCTCTATTACCCGGTGATCTCGGACATGAACCCCTATCTGCTGGAGCTGGCAGGATTGTCACGCGCCTTCGGTGGCATCGATGGCATTCCCTCGGACGAGTGGCCGCGCATCGAGCGCATGGGCGTGCTGGTGCGTACCGATTCCGTCCAGAGCCTGAAGAACGTCCCGCCGCTCATCGAGTTCCCGGATGGCCTGTTCGGTACCGTGCTGCATGCCGAGACGGACCTCCCCGGAGACGAGCGCGCCCTGTTGAGTGAACGCTGGCCGGACATCGACCTGGCGCGGGTGATCATCATCAATGCGGGCCATCGTCCCGGCAATGTCTGGAGCATGATCGCCTACGGGCTGCTGGGGAGCGTCAGCTGGGCAGGGGGGCTGATACTGGCGTGGCGCCTGTGGCGCCGCCCTCGCATCAGCCATTCGGCTCGTCACTCGGATGGGGCTCGCCAGATACCCCATGAGACCTCGCCCTCGACATTTCCCGCGAATCCCTCTCTCGCCCGCAAGGACGAGAACTGGAAGGGCAGTCAGCGCGACAGCGGTGATGGGCGTCCGCTGAGCTATGCCGAGGCGCTGAATCGCTACGCTCCCCAGCATGAGGAAGCTCCCCGACAGGGTGACGGCCAGACGCCACCGCTATCGGGAATCCATGCCCGACGCGATGATTGAGCCGTAGCGGAGACGCACGACGACAACGCCAGCCCTGAGGCTGGCGTTGTCGTGTGTGACGTCACGAGTGGTCTGTCAGCGCGTGCGCTGGACGTTCGGCATGACTCTCTTCAGCGGCGGTCCACCAGCGCGGTGGTGTAGGGCTGATTGACCTCGCGCTCACTGACCACTCTGACGCCGTCGCTCGTGCCCTTGGCCAGCGACTCGAAGATGACGCGATACGCCAGTACTGCCTTGACGTACTCACGGGTTTCCTTGAAGGGAATGCGCTCGACGAAGCGGTCATATTCGCGCGGGGTATCGGCCAGCCAGCGATCCACGCGGCCCGGGCCTGCGTTGTAGGCCGCCGCTGCCGCAAGGCGATTGCCGGAGTAGCGGTCTAGCATCTCGCGGATATAGGTGCTGCCGAGGCGGATGTTGGTGTCCGGGTCACCGAGCGCGGCATGGCTGGGCGTGGCAAGCCCCAGGTCACGACTGACCTTGGCCGCCGTGCCCGGCATCAGCTGCATCAGCCCACGGGCACCCACGGGCGAGGTGGCGGTAGGATTGAAGGCACTCTCGCGACGCGCCAGTGCCATCAGCATCCAGGGGTCCACACCGGCGTTGGCCCCATAGCGCTGGAAGTCCTGCTGCCAGGCGGGCGGGAAGCGCCAGGACAGGCCATCCCACAGCTTGCCGCGAATGGTTGCGAACACGGTCAGGTCATACCATTGCTGCTTGAGGGCGTAAGCCGCCAGGCGACGCGCGCCGGCGTCATCGGCCTGGCTCACGGCATTGAACCATTCCGAACGCGCCAGACCGATCTCATCGATCTCCATCAGCGCCCTGACACGCCTGACGGCCGGGGTGCGGGCAATCTCTGCCAGTTGCGCATCATCGAAGGTCTGGTCATCGCGATTGAGCGAATAGGCCTTGCCGATCCGGTCCGAGGCGAGGAAACCATAGAAGTTGCGTTCGCCACTGGCGCGTGCCCAGGCGGCACGTGCCTCATCCCGGCGTCCCAGGCTGTCATCCGCACGGCCCAGCCAGTACTGATAACGGGCTTCGCCACTGAAGCGTTCCGGCATCTTGAGGACCCATTCGCGTACCTCGCCCCAGGCGCCATCGCGAATGGCATTGCGCATGCGCAGGTCGAACAGCTCCTCATCATCGAGCATGGCCAGGCGCTCATCCACCCAGCCCTGGTTGTTGGGAATGTCACGTACCAGGGAATACCAGGCCAGATCACGCTCGACCTCATGACGCTGCTCATCGCTCAGCGGCATGTGCGGGCTGACCTTGCGCCAGGCCTCCAGGGCTGCCTCGGTATCCGCGCGCACGAAGCCATGCATGGCAGCGACACTGAGCGCGGCAAAGGCATGCCCACCGTGACCCAGATCGGTCGGAATCCGGGTAATGGCGGCAAAGTTGCCATCCAGCTGCTCGCGTGCGGCGATGGCCTGCTGCCAGTTACCCGACAGCTGGCGTTCCAGGTAGCTGACCATGCTGCCCTGACCGGCGGCCCAGGCGAGCATCATGCGTTCCCAGACGGCCTGATCATCGATCACGCCACGTTCGCGCAGCGTCGAGAACAGCGGGTCACAGGCGGAATCCTGCGAGCCCGAGACATGCCAGAGTTTCAGGCCGCCTTGCGAGGCGCTGGCGAAATCATTGTTCAGCTGTGCCGTGTAGTAATGGCACTGACGGCTGGCGCCGGCCGGCACGCCATCGCTGACCTCGAGCAAAGCATCATGGCGTCCGGTGCGCCCGTAGGCCGAGATGGCCTGGCCGCGCATCCACTCCGCCAGGGGGGAATCGGCGTGACGCTCCATGAAGGACAGGACTTCCGCCGGCGTTGCGTAGGGCAGGCGTGCCTTGAGCTGGTGATATTCGATATAGCCTTCCAGCACATGGCCGTTGACGGCGACCTGCTGGATATCCTGGAAGCGCTTGGCTCGGGCATCCTCCAGCGCAGCGCGGAAGCTCTGATCACTGGGGGTGGCCGCTTGCAGCGGCAGGCTGAGGCCCAGCAGCAGACCCAGGCTTGTCAAATGGCGCAACGATGTGAAGCGGCGCATGGCGCGGGCGCCGCGGCCCGATGGGGGAACGAACTTGCCTAGTGTCACCTGGAGACTCCTGCGATGAACGAGGTGAAGAGGGCTGAGGCGTCGCCCGCATCTTGCGTAGACGCCCCAGTGCCCCGATGTCGTGTATCAGGGGTTGCAGAGATAGCACCCATTGAGGGCTATCGTGGCAGCCGATGACGAGGAATGACAGTGTCGATGGATGCTGACAGTCACAATACATGCAATACCTGCGATACAGGCAATGTACGAGGAGTGTTCCCATGGGCAAGGCAATGTGGTTGACCCGCCTGTTTGGTCGCCGACACGTATTGGGCAAGGCCGGAGCGGCATTGCGTACACTCGTTCCGCTGTGCCGTGACGTGATCAGTGGACGTTATCGTCCGGTGCCGTGGAAGGCGCTGGGACTGGCCGCAGGTGCGTTGCTCTATCTGGTCTCGCCGCTGGACCTGATCCCCGACATGCTGGTGGGGCTGGGGATTCTGGATGATCTGGTGATCGTGACCTGGTTGCTCGGCAAGCTCGATGATGCGCTGGCCGACTATCGCCTGTGGCGCGGCGAGGTCCCTGACCCCGAGCCTTCCGATCCCTCGGCGCCCTGACGACGCTGGCTGGCCATGCGGTGGCAGCGCACTGCCCATTGGCCGCATGGCGGCGATGAGGATCACCTGTCATGCTCGTGAGGGATCATCAAACACCAGTTTGAACCGCGTCGTGCCGGTGACATGCACACGCGCCCTGGCGGACGATGCCTTTCATGACGAGTCTCGAGGAAATCCTGCATGCTGATCTATGCCTGCCTGCTGTTCGCGGCGCTGATGCTGGTGCTGACCAAGGCGCCCGTCGCCTGGGCCCAGCAACGTACCGGACGCTATGACAACCATGACCCCCGCGCGCAGCAGCGCGAACTCACGGGCTTCGGGGCGCGTGCGCTCGCCGCGCATCAGAACAGCAACGAGGCGTTCCCGCTGTTTGCCGCCGGGGTGCTGGTGAGTGTCATCGTCGCGCCCGGCGCGCCGATCGCCACCACTCTGGCGGTGATCTTCGTGCTGGCGCGTCTGGGGTACTGGGGCTGCTATCTGGCGAATATCGCGCTCTTGCGCTCCCTGCTGTGGGGCGTCGGCTATCTGGTCTCCCTCGCGCTGATCGCGATACCGCTATGGATGTGACGGTGACGGCGTCGGAGGCGACGAAAGACGGGCCGCACAGTCTGCTGGGGCTGGCCGTCAATCGCGCTGACGTGCCGGCGGCGGGAGGAGGGCTGGATGACGCCAGCTGGGTGAGGGCGCTGACGGGGTTCGTGAGCTTCATTCCGCATACCGCGAGATTGCAGGTCAGTGTCGATGAGGTCGCCGCGCCGGCCGTGCGCATGACGTTACCCTGGCAGGCGGCACTGGTGGGGGACCCGCATCGCCACCTGGTGCACGGCGGCGTGCTGACGATGTTCGCCGACACCCTGTGCGGCAGTGCCGTCCTGACGGGCCTTGAGCGTCCGGAAGTCTGCCCGACGCTGGATCTGCGTCTCGATCATTATCGTCCCGGGGTGGAAGGCATGGCGTTGATCGGCGAGGCACGCGTCCTGCGTGTCACCGAGTCGATGGTCTTCACCGAAGCGCAGATCTGGCAGCAGCCGGGCAAGCTTCTGTGTCGCGCCATCGGCAACTTCGTTCGCCTGGGGGCGCGCAATACGCCTCCAGGGTTTGGCGAGGCGCTGATGGCCGCCGCGCAGGGACACCCATCGGCCGGGGCGGCCGGCTCTGTCATCGATGACCCGCAGAAGACCGCTGACGACGAGGCGCTCCCTGCCGTGTCGCAGCCGTTCGTCAGCCGTCCGGGGGACGGGCTGCAGCATGCCCGGCGTTTCGTCGAAGGCCAGCGCACCCGAGGGGATCTTGCCGACCTGCTGGCAAGCCTGCCCTACGCCAGAGCCATCGGGCTGGGCCTGTGCTCCCTGGCGCCCTCCTCGTTGGCAGAGGATGACCCGCTGCCGACCACCCCGCTTCGCTATGCGATGGCCGCCATGCCCGAGAACGTCGGCAACCCCATGTTGCCCGCCGTGCATGGAGGCGTGCTGGCGGCCGCGATGGAGACGGCCGCCACGCTCGAGGTGCTGCGCTTGAATGGCCGTGGAGGGCGTCAGGCGCGTCTGCCCAAGTTGATCGATTTCTCCATCGATTATCTGGCCACGGCGCGGGGTGACAGTGTCACGCGCATCGATTGTGAGGTGCTGCGCGAGGGACGGCGCATGGCCAACGTGCGCGTCAGTGCCTGGCAGCACTCCAGTCAACGGCCGGTCGCCAGTGCGCGCATGCATTTCGTGCTGGAACCTCTGGCAAGAGAACAAGAGGCCTGATCCTCAGCCACCTTCGTCAGCGACACCTCAGGGCACCCCGCGCGGGTGCCCTGTCGTCTCACGCCTGGCCTGACGGAACCTGCTGAAGAAATCAGCGCGACGCCGAGCGCAATATGCTGCCTCTAGTGCCTTGAAATCGTTCATCCTTGCCCCATATCTGGTCCATGAGAGCGTGACTCGACCCGTCCCCGAGAATGACGGGCGAGCCTTCGCCACCACCTTGCAGCGGTGACGCAGGTTGCCGCCGGTTTCCACATCAGGCACAGACATAGAGGGGTCCTTCACGATGACCACCGCCACCCACACCGAAACGCATGGCTTCCAGACAGAAGTGAAGCAGCTGCTTCACCTCATGATCCACTCGCTGTACTCCAACCGCGAGATCTTCCTGCGCGAGCTGGTCTCCAATGCCGCGGATGCCTGCGACAAGTTGCGCTACCAGGCGCTGGACAACGATGCCCTCTACGGCAACGACAGCGAGCTGCGCATCGAGATCGAGCACGATGCCGACGCGAAGACCATCACCCTGCGTGACAACGGCATCGGCATGAGCCGCGATGACGTGGTGGCCAATCTGGGCACCATCGCGCGCTCCGGCACCGCCGAGTTCATGAAGAACCTGTCAGGTGACCAGCAGAAGGATTCGCGTCTGATCGGCCAGTTCGGTGTCGGCTTCTATTCCGGCTTCATCGTCGCCGACGAGATCACCGTGCGCACCCGTCGCGCCGACCTCGATGCCGACCAAGGTGTCGAGTGGAAGTCCCGTGGCGAGGGCGAGTTCAGCGTGGCGGACATCGCGCGCGCCGAGCGCGGTACCGAGATCGTGCTGCACCTCAAGGACGATGCCCTCGAGTTCGCCGATGAACATCGCCTGCGCAACCTGGTCACCAAGTACTCCGATCACATCGAACTGCCGGTGCGCATGCAGCGTGTCGAGAAGGACGAAGAAGGCAACGAGCAGATCCACTGGGAAACCGCCAACTCCGCCACTGCGCTGTGGGTGCGCTCCAAGTCCGAGGTCAGCGACGAGGAGTACAAGAACTTCTACAAGCACGTCTCTCACGACTTCTCCGACCCGCTCAGCTGGAGCCACAACAAGGTCGAGGGCAAGCTCGAGTACACCAGCCTGCTGTTCGTGCCGGGTCGTGCGCCGTTCGACCTCTACCAGCGTGATGCCGCGCGTGGCCTGAAACTCTACGTGCAGCGCGTCTTCATCATGGATGACGCCGAACAGTTCCTGCCGCTGTACCTGCGCTTCATCAAGGGCGTGCTGGACACCAATGACCTGTCCTTGAACGTCTCGCGTGAGCTGCTGCAGCAGGACCCGCAGGTCGACAAGCTCAAGTCCGCGCTGACCAAGCGTGGCCTGGACATGCTCAAGAAGCTGGCCAAGGACCCCGAGCAGTACCAGACCTTCTGGAACCAGTTCGGCTCCGTGCTCAAGGAAGGCCCGGCGGAAGACTACGCCAACCGCGAGAAGATCGCCGAGCTGCTGCGCTTCTCCACCACGCATACCGACAGCGCCACTCAGGATCAGTCGCTGGCCCAGTACGTCGAACGCATGAAGGAAGGTCAGAGCAAGATCTACTACCTGGTCGCCGACAGCTTCAACGCCGCCAAGTCCAGCCCGCATCTCGAGATCTTCCGCAAGAAGGGCATCGAGGTTCTGCTGCTGACCGACCGTATCGATGAGTGGCTGATGAGCCACCTCACCGAGTTCGACGGCAAGTCCTTCGCCGACGTCGCCAAGGGCGATCTCGATCTCGGCGATGTCGAGAACGAGGAAGAGAAGAAGGCTCAGGAAGAGACTGCCAAGGCCAAGGAAGATCTGGTCAAGCGTGTCAAGGAAGCGCTGTCTGATAGCGTTCAGGAAGTGCGTATCACGCACCGTCTGACCGATTCCCCGGCCTGCGTGGTGCTGCCGGAGCACGAGATGGGCTACCAGATGCGCAAGATGATGGAAGCCGCTGGCCAGCCGCTGCCGGAAGTGAAGCCGATTCTCGAGCTGAACCCGGAGCACGCCCTGGTCTCGCGTCTGGAAGGCGGCGAAGGCGACTACTTCACCGACCTCGCTCACGTGCTGCTCGATCAGGCCATCATCGCCGAAGGTGGCGCGCTGGAAGACCCGGCCGCCTACGTGCGTCGCCTGAACGGCATGCTCAGCGCCTGAGGCGACTGACCGGACACGTCACCTGGAGGCTCAAGTGCCCGTCGTGACAGGTCGTTCGTGACCGGCCATGCTTGACGTGATGCCCCCGCAGCCCCGGCTGCGGGGGCATCGTGCGTTTCAGACATCGTGCGTTTCAGGCATCGTGTATTTCAGCAACCGTGCCTGTCAGCCTGTCAGCCTGTCAGCCTGTCAGTCTTTCGTGTCGCTGGCGATGAGATGGGCTTCTCCAGACGGCATTTTTGGGGTTTCATGCAGCCTCATGAGATACGCTGCCAGTGATTATGCGTCTTGGATGTGTCCATTCTCATCACATGTCTCATCACATGAGCGCCGCGCATGACCTACCTGCTTTCCTGTCGACTCCCGAACCGTCATCAGTCCCTGCAGCCTCTCGCGATGGCTCGTGGCCTGCTGGCCACCGGCGAGCGACTCCTGCGCCGTTTTGCCAGGTCACGCATGCAACGTCGATCCGGCCTCTGCCTTTTGATGGTGGTGATGGCCGTGTGCTCGGTCGCCGAGGCGGCACGCCTGGATGACGAGCTGCTGGTCAGGGACACCACCCATCAGATGCCGGACCTGCGTGTCCTTGCTGCCGGCAATCCACGCAAGGTCGCCTTCTTCGAGCTGATGATCCCGCTGGTGGTGGCCCAGAATCAGCGTCTTTCGGAACAGCGTGACTGGCTGCAGGCGATGCGTCGGCGAGCAGGCGAGGCCGGCAGAGACTACAGCGAGCGTGAGCAGGAGCGATTGAATGCCCTGTGCGAGCAGGCGCAGCAGCGCTGCAGCGTCAGCGCCGCGGACATCGGCATTCCCTGGGACGACCTGCTGGCGAGCATCGATACCCTGCCACTGGACATGGTGATGGTGCAGGCCATCGAGGAGTCCGGCTGGGGGACGTCCGGTCACGCCCGCAACGCCAACAATCTGTTCGGCATGCGCTGCTTCACCTCCGGCTGCGGTACCGGCCGGGCAGGGCGTGAATATCAGCGCTTCGAGAGTCTGGAGGCGGGGCTGGCCGCCTATTACCAGAACCTCAATGCCAACCCGCGTTATGCCAGGATGCGCCAGCTGCGGGCCCGCCTGCGCAATGCCGGTGAACGGGTGCGCGCCGAGGATCTCATCCCGATGCTGGGCGCCTATTCGACCCGGGGCGAGGCCTACTTCGCGACGCTCAATGAGCTGTTGCGCTGGAATCGCGGCCTGATCCGTACCGTGCGTGAGCGCCTGGCGGCCAATGGTGTCTTGTCGTGAGCCCTGGTGCTGGATATCGTCCTGCGTGAATCGCTTGTCCCACGGTCTGACAGAAGGGATCATGCCCCGATGCATCTGAGCAATGATCAACGGCGGATTCTCGCCCACCCCTTTCCCTCGCGACTGCGCGATCGCACGCCGGCCACCAGTGCCGAGAACAGCGATTGCGTGGTGGTGCGAGCCTGTGCCGGCAGCGGCAAGACCGTCCTGATGGTGGAGCTGGCGCGGACCTATGCCGATGAGATCCTCATCTATACCTCACTCAACCCGGCGGTCGCGGGACGTACGGCCAGCCAGCTGCCGGCCAATGTCCAGTCCCTGTCGTTGCACCAGCTGGCGCGTCAGGCGCTGCAGGAAGAGTACGGCGACAAGCTCAAGCGGCAGCCGGACATCACGCGCCGACTGTCGCCCCAGAGCCTCAACTGGCTGGGCAGCCTGTCCAGTCAGTCGCGCAGCCTGATCGCCCAGGGACTCAATACCTTCTTCACGCTGAGTGATGCCGTGCCCATGCCGGAGCATCTGCCGGAGGGCTGCGCCGACCGCTTGAGCGCCAATGAGCTGCGCCAGCTGGTCGAGAGCATGCGACTGGTGTGGGAGTGCCTGCTGGACCCGGCGGACCATCAGCAGGCGCTGTCCTTCAATGCCTTGCTCAAGCTGTGGTCCCAGCATGGTCAGTCGCTCGATGCCGATCTGGTCATGCTGGATGAGGCCCAGGACGCCACGCCGGCGCTGCTGGCCATGCTGAGACGTCAGCGCTGTGATCTGCTGCTGATCGGCGACCCACACCAGAGTCTGGCACGCCAGGCCGAGGGGCTGAGCTCGCTGGATTCGCCGCTGCTTGGCGATGCCACCGTCTATTCCCTGCCGGGGGCCTGGCGATTCGGGCCGTCACTGGCCGCGCTGGGAACGCGTCTGGCGGCCTGTTCCCCGACCTCGCGTGAGCAGGCCATGAGCGGTCTCGGGCCTGCCACGCGTCTGGCGGCACCAGGTGTGCGTGAGGCCTTGCTGACCGCCGGCGCGCGACATGCCGTGATCAGTGCCGGGCCCATCGCGGCGCTGGGTGAAGCGCTGGCACTGCATCAGCGTGGCATCGCGGTGGCATGGCTGGACGGCATCGAAGGCTATCCGCTGGCGGGTCTGCTGGACCACTGGCGCCTGTGGCGCTGCCACCAGCTGGCGGAGCAGGGCGACAGGCACGAGCAGCAGCAATGGTGGCGTCAGTTGCCGCCAGCACTGACGCGGCTTGGCCAGACCCCGGCACAGGTGCTGGGGGCTCTCGCGCGTCTCGATGATCATCAGGCGCGCAGCCTGCACGAGCTGGCCTCCTGGTACGCGCAGGCGCCGCTGGATCAATGGATCGGTGAGCTGCGCAGGCAGGATGGTGATCTGCAGGCCGCCATCCTGGCCGACCAGACCGTCACGCTGCCTTGCGTCATGCTCGGGACCGTCTTCCGCGCCAAGGGCCTGGAGTTCGATTGCGTCGTGCTGGCGGATGACCTGATGTTGCCCGGTGAACGACAGCAGCTAGCCAATCAGGTGCTGGTCACCAATCTGACCTACACCGCTGCCACGCGGGCACGACAGCTGCTGGTGCTCAACGAACGGCTGAGCCACTGGTGGCAGGCGCAGGCCGAGAGTGAGCGCTTCCCTCTAATCCAGGAGTTGCCCGCCGAGATGCTGGCGATGTGGCGTCCGGCCGTGGGGGGGCAGGCGGCGGGGGCTGCCCATGGCAGCCGTGCCCCTCACCCCTGGTGGGGACGTGCGCGGCTGGCCGAACTCGCCCTGACGCCCCGCAAGCGTCTGATGCTCAAGCGGACTCATCAGGCCGTCGACGAACCAGTGCGTCCGACTCGGGCCGCCGCCGAACACCGACAGACCGGTGCCGAGCTGGCCCCCGATGTGCAGACCCGGCCTCGTCACGACGACGGCCTCCAGGCGCTGGAGCGTCAGGCGCACAGGGACAGCACGGCGCGCAAGCTGTATGACATGGCCAGCCAGTTGCCGCCGGGGCGTCCGCCAGGGGGGCTGCGTAGCCTGTTGACCCCTGAAGCGCCTCCCGCGACAGCCCCTGGGACTGGCCGTGACGAGGAGCGTAGCTCCCGTGAATCCCCGGATGGCGCCGTCACGCCCCCGCGTCCGCGCGACCCGCTTTCCGATGAATGAATCCAGCGAAGACAGCCCGGCTGTCGGAGATAACGTGCCTGATCTGATGTCATTGAGCTTCAACAACCGCTACGCCCGTCTGCCGGAGCACTTCTTCAGTCGTGTTGCGCCGCAGCCACGTCAAGGCACTCGCCTGGCCGATGTGAGTCCTGACTGCGCCCGCCTGCTGGGCCTGGGCTCGCTGGTGGCGGAAATGGCGTCAAGCCGGGAGGATCGCGAGTCACTTCGCCTGCTGATGGCGGGGGAGCGCCTGCTGCCGGGCATGGACGCGCTGGCCCAGAAGTACACCGGGCACCAGTTCGGTCATTACAACCCGCAGCTGGGCGATGGGCGCGGCATGCTGCTCGGTGAGCTTCAGACCGAGAACGGCAGCGTCTTCGACCTGCATCTCAAGGGAGCCGGGCGTACGCCATATTCCCGCTTCGGTGATGGGCAGGCGGTGGTGCGCTCCAGCGTGCGCGAGTATCTGGCCAGTGAATACATGGCGGCGCTGGGCATCCCGACCAGTCGCGCGCTGGCATTGGCGGTGAATGCCGAGCAGGTCCAGCGCGAGACGCTCGAGCCCGGTGCCACCGTGCTGCGGGTCTGCGAGAGTCATCTGCGTTTCGGACATTTCGAGTGGCTGGCGCACTCCGGCCGTCACGCCGACCTCAAGACGTTGATCGACCACGCCCTGCGTGAGCACTTCCCGGAGTGTCTGCCCGACACGGAGAAAGGGGCATCGCGCGCAGGTGAAGCGCCCAGCGCGCCGCTGGCGGATGAGACGCGCATCGCCGCCGCGCTTTTGATGTTCGAGACAGTGATCACTCGCACCGCGAAACTGATCGCGGCCTGGCAGGCCTACGGCTTCGTGCATGCCGTGATGAACACCGACAACATGTCGCTGCTGGGGCTGACCTTCGATTATGGCCCCTATGCCTTCCTCGATGGCTACGAAGAGAATCTGATCCCCAACCATACCGACCAGGCCGGGCGCTATGGGTTTGCCCAGCAGCCGGGCATCGGGCTCTGGAACCTGGAGCGCCTCGGGATTGCGCTGTCGCCGCTGATCGATGTGGAAGCGCTCTCCGCCGCGCTGGGCGCCTATGAAGGCGAGTTGCAGCGCGAATATGCTCGCCTGATGCGCGCGCGTCTCGGGCTGCCGGATTCCCGGGATGAGGACATGACACTGGTGCAGCAATGGCGTGAGCTGCTGGCGGCCGGCAAGGTGGATCACACCCACGCCTATCGTCTGCTCAGCCATTGGGATGTCACGCAGGCCGCGCCGGAAGCGCTGGTCGTGCGCCTGGCGGGCGAGCGTGGGCCGCACGGCAACTCGGCACAGGCGCGCGATGAAGCCTCGGCCTGGCTTGCACGCTATCAGACACGTGTCATGGCCATCGGGCTCTCCGCCGATGATGAGCGCCAGCGGCGCCTCGCCATGCTGGGTGTGAACCCGCTCTACGTGCCGCGCACGCATCTGTTGCTGGAAGTGATCGCGCGGGTCGAGCAGGGCGATGACACGACGCTCGAAGCGTTCCGTGAGCGCTTGGGTGCCCCGTTCCATCGTCCTGAAGAGGGCAGTCTCGAGGCGGCGCAGGCACTCGGTCAGGCGCAGGGTGTCGAGGCGGAACTCGTCGATGACTGGACACGCCCGCCGGCGGCGAATGCCGCACCGATCTGCATGAGCTGCTCTTCCTGAGCCGCGCCTGGCGAGAGGGCTGGACCGCTTTCTGACAGTGCAAGCGCTGGCCGAGCATCCGCTGGGCGCAATGCCGGGATCACGCGCTGGCACTCACCTCGGCGCCATCACGAGGGGAGGCTGCTTCGGTGGCATCCCTTTACCCGTGGCAATGGCGGCAACAGCCATAAGCTTGAGATTATGCGATGCATAACACAAAGCTGAGCTATTCTTGGAAGGGCCTGATTCACAAACTCATTGGAAATCAGTCGCTTGGCGAGATGTAGAGTGTCGTTCAGGCATAAGCTCACTGTTATGTCGCGCATAACGTTAGCTTTATGATTGATTTTATTGCCTTTTTTGCAATGCAGCGCTTGACCCTGATATACCGACGAGAAAAGACTGATACTGGACACTCATCGTGTCACAGGGGATGTCAGGCCTCTTGGCCGTGCGTGACCCGCGGCTTGCGATTCCGGCACGCCTCACCTGTGACAGACAATAACGTCGCTGAAAGCGCATCGGGCAGGCAAGGATGACGCGAATCAGCGCTCAACAGGAACGACGCCATGAACCTTTCAAGGCTGGCAGCCTCTGGCATGAACATGGATGTGAAACGAGGTGCGCGATGCTGAATATTCTTGTCGTGCGTGAAATGCGTGCGCCCGATACTGTCTCGCAGGCCGCAGACGGACAGCAGGGCAGCGCAGACCCCACCCTGGCGCGCGGAGAATGTCGTGTCGCGCTGGACCCGGTGACGGCCGGCAAGCTGGCACGTCATCTGGACAGCGCCATCGCTGACTCCGGCGACGCCATCGTGCACGTGGAGAGCGGCGCCGGGCGCCATGCGCACTTCGATGATGCCGCCTATGCCGAGCAGGCCGGAGTCGCCATCGTCGCCGAGCAGGACATCCCGGCGGCACGTGCCGCGGCGGACCTCATCCTCTGCGTGCGTACGCCCAGCGAGTCCCAGATCAACGACTTCCGTGAGGGCGCGGTCATCGTGGCCCTGATGACGCCGTATCAGAATCCGCAATTGATCCAGACGCTTGCCCAGCGCGGGCTGACCAGCCTGTGCATGGAGTTCGTGCCGCGCATCTCGCGTGCCCAGAGCATGGATGCCCTGTCCTCCCAGGCCGCCGTGGCCGGCTATCATGCCGCACTGCTGGCGGCCAACGAGTCCTCGGTATTCTTCCCGATGCTGACCACCGCTGCCGGCACCGTGCGTCCGGCACGTGTCGTGGTGGTCGGGGCCGGTGTCGCGGGGCTGCAGGCCATCGCCACCGCCAAGCGTCTCGGCGCGCAGGTCTGGGCCTATGACATTCGCGCAGCCGCCCGTGAGCAGGTCGAGTCGCTGGGGGCCAAGATGATCGATACCGGTGTCGATGCCTCCGGTGAGGGTGGTTACGCCCGTGAGCTGACCGATGAGGAGCGCGCCCAGCAGGCCGAGGCACTGGCGCGTCACATGGGCGATGCCCATGTGGTGATCTCCACCGCGGCGATTCCGGGGCGTCCTTCGCCGCGCATCATCAGCCGCGAGATGGTCGAGGGCATGAAGCCCGGCGCCGTGCTGGTGGATCTGGCGGCGGAAGGGGGCGGCAACTGTGAGCTGACCCAGCCCGGTGCCCGGGTCGAACATGGCGGCGTCACGGTACTCGGCCCGCTGGACATGGCCTCCAGCCTGTCGGTCAATGCCAGCGAGATGTACGCCAAGAATCTCTTCAACCTGCTGACACCCTTCATGAAGGATGGCGAACTGTCGCTGGACTTCGAGGATGCGGTACTCGGCCCGATGCGCCTGACCGAAGCGGGCCGCATCACCCACGATGACGTACGCGCTCGCGCGGAGGACGCCGCATGATCGAAGGACTCTCAGCCATATACATCCTGATGCTGGCGGCCTTCGTCGGCTACGAGGTCATCTCCCGGGTACCGGTGATCCTGCATACGCCGCTGATGTCCGGTTCCAACTTCATCCATGGCATCGTGCTGGTCGGGGCGATGATCGCCCTCGGCCAGGCCGAGACCGGCATGCAGCAGTTCATCGGCTTCATCGCCGTGCTGCTGGGTGCGGGGAACGCGGTGGGCGGCTACGTCGTCACCGAGCGCATGCTGGAAATGTTCAAGGCCAGTGATCGCAGCAAGGGCGCTGACGCGGCCAACGCCATCAACGACAAGGAGGCTCGCTGATGAACTGGCTGGTCGAAACAGGATATTTCGCCGCGGCGGTGGTCTTCATTCTGGGCCTCAAGCGCATGTCGCACCCCACCACGGCGCGCAGCGGCATCCACTGGGCCGGGATCGCGATGGTCGTGGCCACGCTGCTCACCTTCCTGCACCCGCAGATTGACGGGCGCTACGGGCTGATGCTGCTGGCCATCGTGATCGGTGGCGGCATTGCCTGGTACTCGGGCAAGAAGGTCGCGATGACCGACATGCCGCAGATGATCGCCATCTACAACGGCATGGGCGGCGGCGCGGCGGCGGCGATCGCCGCGGTCGAGCTGATGCGCATGAGCGACAACCCGGGACTGATCGAGCAGCACGGCTCGCTGGCCCTGTGGCTGGGCGTGCTCGGCGCCTTGATCGGTGCGGTGGCCTTCTCCGGTTCCATCATCGCCTGGGCCAAGCTGGACGGGCGCATCAAGAAGGCTGTCCATTTCCAGAATCAGCAGCTGATCAACATGATCGTGCTGGGCCTGGCGATCTATCTCGGGGTGGTGATCGCGGCGGTGGAGCCGTCAAGCTCGCTGGTGATCGTGTTCTTCGTGCTGGCACTGCTGTTCGGCGCCATGCTGGCACTGCCCATCGGCGGCGCGGACATGCCGGTGATCATCTCGCTGTTCAATGCGCTGACGGGCCTTGCGGTGGCAATGGAAGGTTTCGTGCTGGGCAATGCCGCGATGATCATCGCCGGTACCGTGGTCGGGGCGGCGGGTACGCTGCTGACCCAGCTGATGGCCAAGGCGATGAACCGACCGATCCGCAACGTGCTGTTCAAGCAGTTCGGTGGCGCAAGCGGCGCGGAGCAGGGTGAGATCGAAGGCAGCATGAAGGCTTCTGATCCGATGGACGCTGCCGTGCAGCTGGCCTTCGCCGAGCGCGTCATCATCGTGCCGGGCTATGGTCTGGCGGTGGCCCAGGCGCAGCACAAGGTCTGGGAGATGGTCGAGCTGCTGGGCGAGCGTGGAGTGGAAGTGCGCTTCGCGATCCACCCGGTCGCCGGTCGCATGCCGGGCCACATGAACGTGCTGCTGGCGGAAGCCGGGGTGCCCTACGACATGATCGCGGACCTGGACGAGATCAACAACGACTTCGAGAACACCGACGTGACGCTGGTCATCGGCGCCAATGACGTGGTCAATCCGGTCGCCAAGAACGATCCCTCTAGCCCGCTGTACGGCATGCCGATCCTCAATGCCGATCAGTCACGCAACGTGCTGGTGATCAAGCGTGGCCAGGGGGCAGGCTTCTCGGGTGTCGAGAATCACCTGTTCTATCTGGACCACACGCGCATGGTCTATGGCGATGGTCAGAAGGTGGTGGGCGACATGATCACGGCGCTCAAGACACTCTGAACTGACTGCCGGGCGGTGATCGCTGCCTGATGCAAGACGCGATGGCCATCGGCCTTCGTGACGACGCCGGCAACTTCCGGGGCTCCTGCCTTGAGAGTTGCCGGCGTTTTCGTGTTCGCCATCCCTCATCAAGGAGAGTTGAATATGACGTCATCGCCACCACTGTCAGGATGTCATCGCCCACGCAGGCTTTGGCTTGCGAGGGCAGCCCGACAGGTGCCGACGATAGGCACTGACTAGAGGTACAATGCGCGACAGTTGCCGAATCCGCGTTTCTTTCTCCTTCTTACGCCACTATCAGGAGTCTTCATGTCTGCCTCTTCACCCGCTCCTCGTCGCGCCATCCGTGATCGCGAGCTTTCGGAAAGTGCACCGCAGGCAGCCGGCTTGAATGTCTGTGTGCTGGGCGGCGGCAGCTTCGGCACCGCGATCGCCTCGATCGCCGCCGACAATGGTGCCAATGTCACCCAGTGGATGCGTGATGCAAGCCAGGCCGAAGAGGTCAACACCGAGCACCGCAATTCGGGCTATCTGCCGGATTTCGTCATCAACTCGGCCGTGCGGGCCACCACCGACATGGCAGAGGCCCTCAAGGAGGCGGAACTGGTGTGCGTGGCGATTCCCTCCAAGGCGTTTCGCAGTGTGGTGCGTCAAGCGCGCCCGCATCTGCGCGAGGAGCAGATTCTGGTCGCGACCACCAAGGGGATCGAGAGCGAAGGCTTCACCCTGATGAGCGAGGTGCTGGAAGAGGAAACCGGCTTCTCCCACATCGGCGTGCTCTCCGGCCCCAATCTGGCCAGTGAGATCGCTCAGCGTCAGCTGACCGCGACGGTGATCGCCTCGGATGACCCCTACACCCGCGCACGCGTGCAGACGGCCTTCGGCTGTGATTACTTCCGGGTCTATGCCAGCAATGATCGTTACGGGGTGGAGCTGGGCGGGGCGCTGAAGAACATCTACGCCATCGCCGCGGGCATGGCGGCGGCCCTGGGCATGGGGGAGAACACGCGTGCCATGCTGATGACACGGGCGCTGGCCGAGATGAGCCGTTTCGCCGTGGCCAAGGGCGCCAATCCGATGACCTTCCTCGGCCTGGCTGGCGTGGGGGATCTCATCGTCACCTGCTCGTCGCCATTGTCGCGCAACTACCGGGTCGGCTACGCCCTCGGGGAGGGGCGTACTCTGGATCAGGCCGTGGAGGTGCTGGGGCAGGTCGCGGAAGGTGTCAATACGGTGCGGCTGGTCCAGGATGAGTCAGAGCGTCTGGAGATCTACATGCCGCTGGTGAATGGCATGGCCAAGGTGCTCTTCGAGGATGTCGATCCTCACCACATGGCCCGCGCCCTGATGGGCGGTGAGCAATCCACGGATGTGGAATTCGTGCTGTCGCGCGAGTCCGTCAAGCAGGCGCGTCAATTGGAACCTGATGGCTCCTGAAGACTCTCAATTCCATGGGGTGGTTTCGGCTGAGTGGTGCCACCCCGTTCCTCGCTCGGCGCTCCGGCCGTGCGAGCACTGTCATCGACCGGCGAGGGCGGATCTTCGTCCCGCGCGGTAGTCACCCTTCAGGAGAAAGCCATGAGTGTATTGATCATGCGTCACGGGGAGGCAAGCTCCGGCTCGCCGGACGCCAGCAGGGAATTGAGCGCCCGAGGGCGTGAAGAAGCCCGCCGCATGGGGCAATGGCTGGCGCATCAGTTGCCCGCGGAACGCCGTGCCCGTCTGACCCTCGTCGTCAGCCCCTTCACCCGTGCCCAGCAGACGGCGCAGGAAGTCTCCTCGGCGCTCAAGCTTGCCGGTGAGCAACAGACGACTCTGGAAATCATCACCCCGGATGACCCGCTCACGCCGGTGCTGGATTGGCTGCAGACCCACGTCCCGCCCTGCAGCGAGGCGCGTGAGCCGCGTGATTGGCTGATCATCAGCCACAACCCGCTGGTGTCGAGCCTGGCCAGTGCGCTGGTGGATGGCCCCGGCAGCACTCAGCTGGCCTTTGCCACCGCGAGTCTGGCGTGGCTGGATGCCGATATCTGGGCGGCAGGTCTGGCGGACCTGCACCACTTCGTCAGCCCGGCGGAGCTTTACTGAACACGCGCAGGCGCGTGCCCGGGACCGGGACCGGGACATGAGCTTCAGACGCAAGCGCCCCCGTCAGCCATTCGCTGTCGGGGGCGCTTGCGTTGCGTCATCCGAAGGGTGCTAGACCAATCCGCTCAGCTTGAGGAGGAAGATGCCCAGGGTGATGGTGAGCGCGGCCATCAGGGTACTGATGGCGATGATGTTGGCGGCGAGGCGATCATTGCCGCCCATGGCCCGCACCATCACGAAGCTTGCCGCCGCCGTCGGTGAGGCGAAGAACAGGAACAGCACACCGAGTTCCGTGCCGCGAAAGCCCAGCAGCACGGCGAAGGCCGTGGCCACCAGTGGCACGCTGATCATCTTCATCAGGCTGGCACTCAGCGCCAGCTGGCGGCCTTCGCGAAGTGAGCGCATCGAGAGGGTGCCGCCAATGCAGATCAGCGCCAGCGGCAACGTCATGCGCGCGAAGTAGTCACCGGAGGTTTCCAGCCACTGTGGCAGCTGCCAGCTGAACGCCGCGAAGGGCAGCGCCGCCAGGACACCGAGAATCAGCGGGTTGGTGATGATGCCGCGCGCGATGGCACTCCAGCTGGTGCGGCCATCGCCCAGATAACTCGATAGCACCACCACTGACAGCATGTTGTAGGACAGGATGACGACGCCCATCAGGATGCCGCCCATCGACAGGCCGAGATCGCCATAGAGGTTGGCTGCCAGTGCCAGCCCGACGATGGCACAGTTGCCACGAAACGCCCCCTGGACGATCTCGCCGCGCTCCTTCAGCGGAATGCGCCAGATGGCCCAGCCCCACAGCAGCAGGAAGGTCCCAAGCGTGGCGCAGGCGAAGTAGAGCAGCATGCCGGGGCGCAGGGCGTGATCGAGGTCCGCTCGCACGATGGACAGAAACACCAGTGCGGGCATGGTGCCCTTGAAGACCAGGGAAGAGGCGGTGCCGATGAAGGTGTCATCGATCCAGCCGAGACGCTTGAGACCCAGTCCCAGAAATACCATCGCGAAGACCGGCACGGTGATGTTGAGTGTCGCGACGAACAGCGCCAGCATGTCGTTCATTCCAGTCTCTCGCTCATGTCAGTCTCTCGCTCATGTCAGTCCGCCCTCAGATCAGCCAGAAGCCGGTGATCAATGCTGCCGTCAGCAGTGCCCAGAACAGGCGATTGCGCAGGCGTGTGTCACGCTGCGGGCGCCTGGTCGAGCGCTCGTCCGTTGAAGACTCCAGGTCCTCGGGTGTCGGTGAGGCGTTCGACCGGGAGCCGGAAGAGGGCGAGTTGACGTGCGGATCGGGCATGGGAACTCCTGGAAGGGTGAGCGCGTGGTCCCGGCGCCTCACGGATGTCCGGCGCCTCGCCTTGCGGCAGAATAGCGCCAGCATATCAGGATTTTGCAGCGCAGCAGACTGGAAGGCGCGCGCCCGGCTTGGCGAGCGCAGGCTGTCCGCTTACCCTGTGCTGCAATCTTTCGGGCGCAGGCCCCACATCACCACAAGGAGCGGGTAACTTGCAGGACCCATACGCGACCTCTGCCGCATCGTCTTCCGTGCCCTTGCCTCATCAGCCTGCGCCTGTGCCACTGCTGGCAAGCCGGGGGCTGGGGCGTCAATTCGGCCTTCACCAGGCCGTGTCCGGACTCTCCTTCAAGGCCTTTCGCGGCGAAGTGATCGGCCTGCTGGGGCCCAATGGCGCCGGCAAGACCACCAGTCTGCGCATGCTGGCAGGCACCCTGGCGGCAACCGATGGCGAACTGACGCTCGAGGGAGAGGCCTTCGATGGGCGAGCCGGTCAGCGTCAGCTCAATCGCCTGAAGCGACGGATCGGCTATCTGCCGGAAGGGGCACCATTGTGGCCGCAGCTTACCGTGCGCGAGACGCTCGAGTGCGTCGCGGGCCTGCATGGTCTGTCGCGCAGGACTCGCAAGGAGCGCCTGCCTGCCTTGATGGATCGCCTCGACATCACGCCGTTCGCCAATCAATTGTGCGCCGTGTTATCCAAAGGCTATCGCCGGCGCGTGGCACTGGCGATGGCGCTGACCCATGACCCGGACATCCTGCTGCTGGATGAGCCCACCGATGGGTTGGACCCGCTGCAGAAGGACAGCGTGCGCGCCTTCATACGTGAGCTGGGGCGCGAGCGCCTGATCATCGTCTCCACTCATCTGCTGGAAGAGGTGCCGCGCATCTGTGATCGCGTGCTGGTCATGGCCAACGGCCAGCTGGGCTTCGATGACACGCCGGCGGCGCTGGCGGCCCTGTCCGTCAGCGAGGCGGTGCCCAGTGCCTATCGTGAGCGACTCGGTGCCGCTCATGGCGGCACGTCGCCCCTGCCGGTGTGGCGGGTGATCCTGAGCCGTGAACTCAGCGAGCTGGAACTGGCCAGCGTCTCGCGGCTGCCCGGTGTCGCGGCCATCACCGCCGTGTCGCCCGAGGGCGCCGAGCGAGTGTCCCGCTCAGGGCGACGCCTGATGGCGGACCCGGCCTATCGACTGGTGGGCAGGCCCGGGCAGGACCCGCGCTCCGCGCTGGCGCGGTGGTGCAGCTACATGCAGATACGGCTCGATGAGTGCGTGCATGAGCGGGGGGACATCGAGGTGGCATTCCGTCAGCTGGTGGCGCGCATGGCCGAGCAGCCCGCGCCATTGCCGCGCGTGAAGCGCCCCCTGGATGCGGATCAGGAGGTATCGTCATGAGGGCGATGATGGCGCTGGTGCGGCGTGACCTGCATCAGGCAATGACCCAGGGGGCCAGCTGGTCTCTGCTGGTGGTGATGGCGGTGCTGGCCCCGCTGGGGGCCTTCGAGGTCGGTGATCTTCTGGCACGTGATCGTGCGGACCTGGGAGCGCTGTGGCAGGTATTGCCATGGCTGCTGGTGCTATGGACACCGTTGCTGGCCCTGCGTGGCTGGCCGGAAGAGCGCGCCAATGGCCTGCTTGAATGGCTGTCAGGGCTCGGACTTGGTCCATGGCGGCTGGCGGGCGCCCGCCTGGCAAGCGCCTGTGTGCTGGGCTGGCTGGGCCTGGCGATGACGGCACCGTTGCTGGTGCTGATCCACTGGCTGGGCGATCCCGATCTCGGCCTTGTGCTCAGCGGGTATCTTGGCATGGCGCTGTTGGTGATGGCACTGGCAAGTCTCGGTCAGGCGCTGGCGGTCCGTGCGCCCTCGGCGCTCTCGGCCTGGCTGGGGGCGCTGGTGCTGGGGCTGGCGTTGATGCTGCCGGGCACGCCGGCGGTGACTGCTCAGCTGGCGCGTCATCTGGCGCCACACTGGGTGCAGCTGCTGGATCTGATCAGTCTGCCGGCCCATCTCACGCCCTTCAGCGAAGGGCGCCCCGCGCTGCTGGATGTCGGCTACTTCCTGTCGTTGACCCTGGCCGGTCTGGTGCTGCAGGTGCGTGGCCTCAAGCAGGAGCGCAACACGCGTCGGCAGGCGCCCCAGTGGCTGGTCGCCCTGGCCGTGGCATCAAGTGTCACGGCCGTGCTGCTGGCCGCCCAGCGTCTGCCCGCCATGGTATCCCCGAACGCGTCCAATCCGCTGATCACGGCGCATGACCTCACCGATACCCGCCAGCACAGCCTGAGCCCTGCCAGCCGGGAGCTGCTATCGCGGCTGACATCCCCCGTGACGCTGACCTTCGCCTACAGCGAGCGCTTTGCCGCGGACCTCCCGCAGCTGCGGGAGCTGGCGACACGTATCGAGACGCGTCTGGGCGCCTTCGCGCGTGAGCCTCAGGTGCGCCTGAAGCGGGTGGACCCGCAGCCGGACAGTGCCGATTTCACGGACCTCGAGGCCCAGGGACTCACGGCGCTTTCGCTACCTGGCGGTGAAAGAATGCTGTTCGGTCTGATCATCGATGGCCCCTATTCCGAGCGCCGTGCGATCCCGATGCTCAAGGCCTCCGATCTCGGCGGACTGGAAGCGCAGGTCGCGCGTCAGATCCAGGAAGTCTCGCGCACCCAGCCACCCTGCCTGGGCGTGATCTCCAGCCTGCCGGTGATGGGTCAGCCGAGCATGGAGCAGGGCCGGGCACTGGGTAGCTGGGGGCTGATGGAACGTCTCAATGCCCGCCTGCGCATCGACTGGCTGTCCGGCGGGGATGACCCGGCGCGCCCTATCGGCGATCAGGATGCGCTGCTGGTGATCGCCCCGCGCCTGTTGCCGACGGCGACGCTGACGGCGATCCGTGACTATCTGGATCGTGGAGGGCGAGTGCTGATGATGCTGGACCCGCTCCCCGAGATGCTGGATCAGCCAGCCCCGGCCTCTGAGGCTCTGAGCGCCTTGCTGGCCCATGCAGGACTTGAGTCACGTGCCGGCGAGGTGGTGGCGGACACCCGACTTGCCTTGCCGATCGGTCTGCTGGACGGCACGCGCGCCCTCAGTCCGACGCTGCTTGGCATCGGCCCGGACCGTCTGTCGGATGCCTTGCTGAACCAGAATGTCGATCAGCTGGTGATGTCCAGCGCTGGTTGGCTGGCCCCGCGTGAGGAGACGGCGGAGACACCGTCAGCGACCTCGCGGCAGTGGCTGATCCGAGGGGCCGACACCACGCGCCTGCTGCCGGCCGACAAGGTGTACGCCAATCGCATGGACCCGCGGCCGTTGTCCGGCCTGTCCGGCCAGGGCGTCGAGGAGGGTGGGCTGGCGGTGCTGACCCACTGGCCGGCGCCAGTGGATCAGGGGGCGCGTGACGACGGGCATGAAGACGGGCGTGAGGGCCAGCTGCTGGTGGTCAGCGATGTCGACATGGCCAGTGATCGCCTGTGGCGGCGCAGCGCGGCGGACGGCAGTGAGCGCGAGCTGAATGCCAATGCCCGTTGGCTGGAGAACGCGGTGGATGTGCTGGCGGGCAGCCCGGAGCTGGTGGCGCTGCGTGCCGGTGCCCATCAGGTGCGCGAGCTGACGCGACTGCATCAGCTGGCGGATCGCCAGGCGGCCGAGGAAACCCGTCTGCGCAATGACTGGCAGTCGCGCCTGAGTGCACTGGGGGCTGCCCCGGTGGCCGACAAGGCGGAGGCGACACGCCAGCGAACGGCATTGGATGACATGCAACAGGCGTTCGAGAGCGCACTCGCGCGCCAGCAGCGCGCGGCGAATGCCGAGCGTGATGATCTGCGTCGCAGGCTTCGTCTCTGGACCTTGCTGGCGCTGCCGGTGTTGCTGGGCCTGTTGGGTGAGCTGATCTGCTGGCGGCGCTATCACGCGAGTCGTCGAGCGGGCTATCGCCCTGCCGGGCGACTGTCCGGCCATCGTCAGCCCGGTCGTCATCGCCTCGGTGGCGGGGGACTGTCCGCGTCCACCAGCGCCGAGACGGCGTCGGCATCCGGCAGACCGGACTCATCCAGCACGTCTGACCGAGCCGCTGAGGATCATCGCGGCGAGCGCCGCAGGGGAGATGACGCATGAGTCGCTTCAATCGCGCCGGATGGGCGCTGACAGCACTGGCCTCGTTGCTGGCGATCGGGGCTCTGACGCTCGGCCCGCGTGAGTCGGGCTCGTTTCCGGATGCCGGGCCAGGCGCTCCGCTTCAGGAGGGCGAGGCCTCAAGCGCCATCCTGACACCGCTGCCGGCGTTGTCGCATGTCGCCGCGACGGCGCAGAGAATCGGCATTCGTCGCCATCCCGATGAGGCGCAGGACTGGCTGAGTCTGACGCGAGACCCGAAGGGGGATTGGCAGCTGGCATCACTGGGCAACTGGCCGGCGCGTCAGGACAAGGTGACCGGGCTGCTGCACCAGCTGAGCGAGGCACGCCTGCGCACGCGCAAGCCCGCGACTGACCAGGCGCTTCAGGCGCTGGGGCTGGCGGGGCAGTCTCCGGTAGTGAATGTCACCGGCAGTGATGGTGAGGTGAGTCTGCAACTGGGCGGCACGCCGTCAGCTGCCCGCAGTGGTGCTGATGCCTTGCCGGGGCGTTACGTGCGCTGGCTTTCGCTGCCGGATTCGCCGGTGCTGGAACTGTCTCGCGACATCGGCTTGCCGGACTGGCGGGGCGGCCTGGCGGCAAGCGAGGTGCTGGATCTGTCCGCATTGCTGCACGAGAGGCAGGGGCCGCCCGCGCTGAGTCGTGTGGAGGTGCGTCTGGCGCCTCATCCGCAGGCATCCCATACCCCGCACACGCGGGGGCTTGCCCCCGACAGCGCAGCGGCCGAGGCCCTCATGGCGGCGCTCTCGCCCCTGAACCAGAACGATCTGCGCCTGCGTGTCGCGCAGGCGGACTGGCAGCCGGCGGTCACGCTGACCCTGAACTGGTCCCACGCTGCGCGGCAGTATCGCCAGCCGCCATCGCGGGATGATCACCTGCAGCTGACGCTGTCCATCGCTTCCGGCAGCAAGCCCTGGGCGCGTCTGACCCTGGAGGGCACGCGCTGGCCGGCGGCTCTGGTACGGCGTCTCGCGGCGGTGGAGATCCAGGTCAACGGTGCGCTGCGCGAGCGCTTGATCGGGCTGGGCAAGGTCATCGAGACCCATACCGGGCCTCATCCTGGCGTGTCCGCTGGCTCGGCAGAGGCGGGCGGTGGCCTCGAGGCGGGCAGACTGTCGCCAACGGCGATTCAGGCTGCTCTGCAGGCGGCTTCCCAGGCGAACGAAGAGGTGGCTTCGGCGGTGGATGCCAGGCCTGCCGCGCAAGGTGAGACATTAGGCGAGTAGCGTGGTGGCAGTGGGGCTGGCATGCTGGGAGACTGGGTCAAACGACCGTTTGCTCTGTGGCATCCGGCGACACCGCCACGCAAGGTGAGGAGACTTCATGATGACAGTGCCATCCCGCAATGCCTCATCAGCATCCGCTGGGCAAGCCGCCGTGGCGGGGGCCGTAGAGGTCACGCCGCAAGCGGAGCCTCGGGAGGTGTCCGAGCCGCGAGAGTCACGTCCGCTGCTGGCGTTTGCCCATGCCAATGGCTTCACCGGCGCCTGTTACAACAGCCTGCTGGCCCCGTTGGCCGAGTCGTTCGATCTGCTGCCGGTGGACAGGCTGGCGCATGATCCCGCCTATCCGGTGGGGCGCAATCTGATCGCGTTGCGGGACGAATGGCTGGCCTGTCTGGACACGGCGCTGGGGCCGGTGGGCACGCCGGACAGTCGCAAGGTCATCGGGGTAGGGCATTCGCTGGGAGGCGTGGTCAACTACATGGCCGCGCTCAAGCAGCCGGCGCGTTTCCACTGCGTCATCCTGCTTGACCCGCCCTTGATGCTGGGACGTGATGCCATCGGCCTCAAGATCGCCAAGCGCTTCGGTTTCATCGACCGTGTCACGCCGGCAGGGCGCACGCGTGGCCGGCGTGCCCGCTGGGATTCGCCTCAGGCGATGCATGATTACCTGCGTCGCCGCTCGCTGTTCGCCAACTTCACGCCCCGGGCACTTGCGGACTACATCGAGCATGCCACGCATCGCCACGGCGATGGCAGCCTGTCGCTGAGCTTCGATACGCGTCACGAGGTGGAGATCTTCCGGCATCTGAGTGATCACCTCACGGGCTCCGTGGCCAGGCTCAAGGTACCGGTGAAGATACTGGCAGGTGAGCAGTCGGACCTCTTGACGCCACCGCGCATCGCCAGGCTCCAACGGGCCGGGCTTGAGGTCGCCACGGTGCCGGGCGGACACATGTATCCCTTTGAGCATCCTGATCTGACGCGTGAGGCGCTGCTGGCGACCCTCACGCAATTGGCACCGGAGTTGATGGCATGAATTCCACGACGGGCACATCACGCCCATCCCCTCGTCCCTTGACGTTCACGCGTCGCTGCGGCGGCGAGATAGCGGCGCTGGAGTGGCGCTCCGAGCAGGCCAGCGCTGACGCCCCGGTATGGCTGGCGCTGCACGGCTGGCTTGACAATGCCGCCAGCTTCACGCGCCTGGCACCTCTGCTGTGTGAGCGACTTGGCATCCGGATCGTGGCCATCGACCTGGTCGGGCATGGTCGCTCGAGTCCCCAGGGGCCGGATGGCGACTATGCGGTGTGGGATTATTGTCACGATGTCATCGAAGCGCTGGAGGGGTTGCGAGGCGAGGGCATGTCGGAGGCACCGGTCACCTTGCTGGCGCACTCGCTTGGCGCTGCCGTCGCCGGACAAGTCGCAGCGGCCCTGCCGGAGCATGTCGCCCGACTGGTGCTTATCGACGGTATCGGGGCGCTGGCGACACCGGCTGACGAGGTGGTGGGGCAGTTGCGCCGTGGCCTGCTGGCGCGTCATGCGCGTCCGCTCTCGCGAGAGGCCTCAGGGAGCCAGCCGTCGCGTCGTGCGCACTATCGTGGCATCGAGGAGGCGGTGGCGGCGCGTGTGGCTGGTGGCGTCACGCCCGTGGATGCCGAGACGATACGCCCGGTGGTCGAGCGCAACCTCGAACCCCTCGAAGAGGGCTGGCGGCTGTGCAGTGACCGTCGTCTGCTCAGACCCTCGGTGATGCGCTATACCCCGGAGCAGGTACTGGCGCTGCTGGCCGCCGTCAATCAGCCGGTGCTGCTGATCGAGGGGGAGCAGGGTATCCTGAGGGAGCGGCCCGAAGCGCAGCTGGCGCGAGCGGCCGTGCGCGGGCTGGAGCGTTGCGTCCTGCCCGGCGGCCATCACCTGCATCTGGAGCCGGGACATGTCGCGGCGGTCGCGGCACGGATCATCGACTGGACCGTCGCGGGCGAGTAGTCCGTCGCGCCAAGGTCATCCTTCATCATCGTCATCGGGAGACATGCCATGGCCAAGCGCAAGACCATCGCCCTGGCACTGGGGAGTGGCGGGGCACGCGGTTATGCTCATATCGGTGTCATCGAGGAAGTGCTGGCGCGGGGCTACGACATTCGCGCCATCTCCGGCTGTTCCATGGGCGCGCTGGTGGGCGGCATCTATGCCGCCGGTCAGCTCGACGCCTATCGGGACTGGGTGTGCAAGCTGGATTATTTCGATGTGCTGCGACTAGTGGACGTGACCTGGAGCCCGATGGGCGCCATCCGCGCCCGTCGCATCATGGAAGAGCTGGAGGCCCTGATCGGGGATACGCGCATCGAGGACCTGCCGATACCGCTCACCACCGTTGCCACGGACCTGATCGCCCAGAAGGAGGTCTGGTTCCAGAGCGGCAATCTGCTCGAGGCGATCCGGGCCTCCATCGCCGTGCCGGGGGTGATCACGCCGGTGCAGCGCGATCGCAAGATGCTGGTGGATGGTGGCTTGATGAATCCGTTGCCCATCACGCCGCTGGTGGCCGCGCATGTGGATCTGGTGCTGGCGGTGAATGCCACCGCGCACTCGCCGCGCAACCAGACGCTGGAGCAGATGCTGCCCCCGGCGGAGGCGGCCGAAGAGGAAGCACGCGAGGCCGCGCTGCAGGCGCAGGAGGGCGGATTCGGTGACTGGCTGCGTGGCGTGCGCCGCAGTGCCGAGCGCATGTTCTCGGCCGAGCGTGAGGCGACGCAGCCTCCTGAGCTCGCCGAGCCACCGCCATCCTCCACCTCGGCGGTGAGCCCCCTGGGCGGCGTGCCGCTGCCGCCGGGAGGCAGTCTCGCCCCGCCCCTCACGGCCTTGTCGGAGGCGCCGGAGACGGAGCCCGCCACCAGCACGGGCGCGACCCTGAACGATGTGCTGAATCAGGCCGTGAAGGAGGGCCGGGACGATGCTGACCCGCGCGAGGCGCAGGGGCGTCAGAGCGAGAATCGGGAGTCGCGGCGGCTCGCGGAGATCGAGGAGGGAGTCGACGACGACAATTCGCCGGAGCAGGCCTGGGGCAAGCTCGACATGATGATGCGCTCCTTCGATATCACCCAGGCGACACTGGCCAAGTACAAGATCGCCGGGTATCCGCCGGACATTCTGGTCGAGATCCCCAAGACGGTGTGTGGCGCCTACGAATTCCATCGGGCCGAAGGCCTGATCAAGCTGGGCCGTCACCTGGCCGCCGAGGCGCTGGATCGTTACGAGAAGGGGCTGGATGGCTAGGAGGTCGATGAGCACGCGGCAATGACGCAAGCCCCCGCCAAACGAGATTGGCGGGGGCTTTTGGCATGTGGCTCAGGCTGACGCTGACGCGCTGGTTCAGCCCTTGATCCATTTCTCGAAGATAGCGGCCTGCTCGCCGGTGCCCTGCATCTGGGTCAGCCACTGATCCACATAGGCTTTCCAGATGTTGTCACCCAGCGGCAGCAGATAGCCCTTCTGGGAGAAGGTGAATGGCGTGTCCGGATGCACGCTGCACAGCGCCGGGTGACGGCTGGCCTGCAGCTGGGTCTCGATGGCATCCGTCACCATCACGTCGGCGCGGTCTTCGATGATGTTGTTGAAGATGGTGCGGTTGTCATCGTGTGCCACACGGGTGGCATCACCGAGAAACTCGTTGGCGAAGCGCTCGTTGGTACCGCCCGGATTGACGGTGATGCGCACGCCTGGCTGATTGATCTGGGCGACGGTCTGGTACTTGTCGACATCTTCACAGCGCACGATGGGCGTCTTGCCGCCGGTCTGGTAGGGCAGGCTGAAGTAGGCCTGTGCCTGACGATCCAGCTTGATCGAGATACCGGACATGGCGATGTCGCACTTGCCGGAGGTGAAGTCCTCCATCAGCGTCGGCCAGCTGGTCGGAACCGTCTCGACGCTTGCGCCCAGGCTTGCGGCCAGCGAGGCGGCCATGTCGAGGTCGATGCCCTCGAACTCGCCGTCGTCTTCACGATGGCTGAAGGGGGCATAGTCACCGGTGGTGCAGACCTTCAGCACCTGAGTGTCCTTCACGCGGGAAAGCGTGCTGTCGGTCAGGGAATCGCTGGCGGCAGCGGGCATGGCAAGCGTCAGTGACAGGGTGGCTGCGGTCACGCCGCTGAAGATGGCGGTGGAGCGCGCGCGGCGTGAGGGCTGGCGTGTGGAGTGTTCAGCGTTGGGTGTCATCGGGGTGTTCCCTTGTCGTTATGGTGGCAGGCTCGGCGTGAGGCCTGCTTCAGATGTTCAGATCGTCAATTTGTCGGCGGCGTGACGACCGAGGGGGCGCTCAGTCCATCAACGGATCACGGCCCTTGCTGCGCAACAATACATAAACTGCGCCGCTGCCGCCGTCCAGCTCCAGCGCCGAGGTGAAGGCCAGCACGTCCGGCCACTGGCGCAGCCAGGCGTTGACGTGGCTCTTGATGATCGGGTGATCCGCCATGCCGGTCCACGCCTTGCCATGTACGACCAGCACACAGCGTGAGCGCCGCGCGATGGCGTCATCGATGAAGGATTCCAGCTCGCTGCGCGCCTGCTCCAGTGTGTAGCCGTGCAGATCGAGACCGGCTTCCCAGGCGATCTCGCCGCGCTTGAGGCGCTGGCGCTGGCGGTAGGGGAGGTCCGGTACCGCGAAGTCGAGCAGCTGGCTGGGCGTGACCGGTTCGACCTGGCCGTCCGTGGTGCGCGATGGCGTGCCGAGAGAGTCGGTCGAGGCTTCGCTGGCGGCAGCGCGACGCGCGGCCAGTCGGGCCTGCTCGTCACGGCTGAGCGGCTTGCGGCCGGGGTCTGCCCGGTTGCTGGTGATCTTGCGCACGCCGGCCTGTTTGAGGGCGGCGCGGAAGGCGTTGAAATCGTCGCCGTCATCCGAGCTGTCGTCGTGTCGGGGGGCATGGCTGGGGGCTCCGCAAGCGGTGAATGGCAAGGGGCGCAGTATAGCGTGGCTGTCGGTGCTGTGAAGCACCGCGCCGTGCCGTGCAAGGTCAGTGGCGTCCCATGATGTCGCGCACGTCACGCGCGGTGACCATGGCGCGTGCAAGGGTCGCCGCCACGCCTCGTGAACGCTACAATGCCTGCGCGAGACGCCACCGACGCTTCATGACTGGCGGCGCTCGTTGTCCATCTGTCCGCTTACAGGAATCACCGTGTCCACTACTTCCGCGTCCGACCTGCGCCATCCTTCCAGCCTCAGTGAGCCGGATTCCCGTCTCGTCGAGGAGCTGGTGACTCTGCGCGACCTGATTCGCTGGGCGACCAGCGAGTTCCACGCGCACCGTCTGCACTTCGCCCACGGCACCGACTCTGCCTGGGACGAGGCGGTGGCGCTGGTACTGGGTGCGCTGCATCTGCCGTGGGACACGGACCCCGCCGTGATCGACGCCCGTCTGCTGACCATGGAGCGTGCGCGCATCGTGGCGCTGGTGCGTGAACGCATCACCACCCGCAAGCCGCTGCCGTATCTGCTCGGTGAAGCCTTCTTCACCGGCGTTCCCTTCGATGTCGATGAGCGCGTGCTGATTCCGCGCTCGCCGATCGCCGAACTGATCGAGAGCGGCTTCTCGGCCTGGTTCCCGGAACTGCCGCCGACCCGGGTGCTGGACATGTGCACCGGTTCCGGCTGCATCGGGATCGCCACGGCGCTGGTGATGCCGACCGCCGAGGTGGATCTGGTCGATATCAGCAGCGAGGCGCTGGAAGTCGCGCGTCGCAACATCGAGCGCCACGACGTGGCAGGGCGGGTCATCGCCGTGCAGTCGGACCTGTTCGCGGGCGTGGCCGGCAAGCGCTATGACCTGATCGTCTCCAATCCGCCCTACGTGGACAGTTTCGATCTCTCCCACATGCCGCAGGAATTCGGCCACGAGCCGGCGCTGGCGCTGGGCGCCGGTGATGATGGCCTGGATATCGTGCGCCGTATCCTGCGCGAGGCGCGTGACTACCTGACCGACGACGGCGTCTTGATCGTCGAGGTCGGCAACTCCGAGCGCCACCTGATGGACGCGTTCCCGGACGTGCCCTTCATGTGGCTGGAGTTCGAGCGCGGCGGCAACGGCGTCTTCGCCATCGATGCCCAGACACTGGACGTCTGCGCCCCCGAATTCGCCTGAAGACAGGCTCGTCTGGTGCCGTCGCTTCAGCCCCAGACCTGAAAAGCTCACGACAACTATTATCAGAACGCCGTCGGCCATGACCGGCGGCATCGCCTGAGGACCCCCTGAATGTCCGGAAATACCTTCGGCAAGCTGTTCACTGTCACCACCTTCGGCGAAAGCCATGGCCCGGCGCTGGGCGCCATCATCGATGGTTGCCCGCCGGGCATCGAGATCAGCGAAGCGGATCTGCAGATCGATCTGGACCGCCGCCGCCCCGGTACCTCGCGTCACACCACCCAGCGGCGCGAGCCGGACCAGGTGCGCATTCTCTCGGGCGTGTTCGAGGGCCGCACCACCGGCACGGCCATCGGCCTGATGATCGAGAACACCGATCAGCGCTCCAAGGACTACGGCAAGATCAAGGACCAGTTCCGTCCGGCCCACGCCGACTACACCTATCACCACAAGTATGGTGAGCGTGACTACCGTGGCGGTGGCCGCAGCTCCGCGCGCGAGACGGCCATGCGCGTCGCCGCCGGTGCCATCGCCAAGAAGTATCTGGCGAGCCACGGCGTGCAGGTGCGCGGCTATCTGTCCCAGCTCGGTCCCATCGAGCTTGAGGTCAAGGACTGGTCGCTGGTCGACACCAATCCGTTCTTCTGTGGCGATGCGGACCGCCTCGAGGAGCTGGAGCAGTACATGGACGCCCTGCGCAAGGAAGGCGATTCCGTGGGCGCCAAGGTCACCGTCGAGGCGACTGGCGTGCCGGTGGGTCTCGGTGAGCCGATCTTCGATCGCATCGATGCCGAGCTGGCCCATGGCCTGATGAGCATCAACGCCGTCAAGGGCGTCGAGATCGGGGACGGGTTCGCCGTGGTCAGCCAGAAGGGTACCGAGCACCGTGACGAGATGACGCCGGAAGGTTTCCTCTCCAATCATGCCGGCGGCATCCTGGGCGGTATCACCAGCGGCCAGACCCTGCGTGCCAGCATCGCGCTCAAGCCGACCTCCAGCCTGCGACTGCCGGGTCGCAGCATCGACGTCAACGGCGAGGCGGTCGAGGTGATCACCACCGGCCGTCATGATCCGTGTGTCGGCATCCGTGCCACGCCGATCGCCGAGGCGATGGTCGCGCTGACGTTGATGGACCACCTGCTGCGCCATCGTGGCCAGAATGCCGACGTCAAGGTCGACACACCGGTGCTGCGCGAGGTGTAAGCCGCTTGCGGCGCGGCTGAACTGCTGGCGCTGCCCAGCTGTTGAACTTGTAACGCTGCCAAGCTGCTGAACTTTTAGTGAGAAAGAGACGCCCCATCCGTGGAGTGATGCCCTGCATCCTTCGTGGCTGGGGCGTCTTGCGTGGTGGGTTGGCTTGCACAAAGTAAATAAGAAAAGGCGTAAGTAGCAGGCTGCCCCCGTGTCATTCTCGCTGCTAGACTCGAATGGCAAGCATGCCAGCGGACTCGCGCACCACGCCGTGCGCGGGCAGACAACACAAGGACACTGCCATGAAGATCAATGTCGAATTCGACCTGACGCCTCAGGAGTTTCGCCAGGCGATGGGCCTGCCGGATGTGGAAGCCTTTCAACAGGAATTGATGGAGCGCTTTCGTCGTCAGATGGAAGCGGGCGTCGAGGGCTATGATCCGATGAGCCTGCTCAAGCCGCTGATGACACCGGGGGCGGGCACGCCGTTTGCCAGGTTCATGCCGCCGGGGATGGCGGAAGGCATGGCGGGGATGGGCGGCGCGTCAGCGGCCGATTCCCCGGGGGCCTCATCCAATGAGATGGGCGACAGCATGGCCAAGGGCATGGCGGCTTTCCAGCAGTACCAGAAGATGATGCTGGATACCTTGCAGCAGTTCGGTCAGCAGGGCACGGGCAACGCCAGTGGTGGGGCCAGTGGTGGCGACAGTGAGCCCGCTGGGAATGACCCGCATGCGGGAGCTGCGCAGAAGGCGGCCGCTGAGGACAGACCCAAGGCCGCCAGCGCGCGCTCACGCAGTCAGCGTGACTGATGGATGACGAGGGAAGCTGAAGGCATTGCGGTGCAGGATTATCGTCATGGGATTGCAACCGCTTCGGGAGCAGACTAGTCTTTGTGCAGTGCAGCATAATGCTGCGCTCCAAAGATGGCGCAGAGTCTTCTGCGCGCTCTTCCGGTACGGAATCCATGGGAGGAACCGTCATGCAACAGGATCAGATGTTCAACGCCTTTGCCGAGCAGGCTCGCAGCTTCTATCAGCCGATGCGCAAGCTCAACAGCCTGGTGCTCGACCACATGAGCAAGGTGGCCGAGTTCCAGATGGATGCCGCCAAGCGCTATGCCGATACCGGTTTCGAGCGTGCCCGCGCCGCGACGGAAGTGAAGAGTGTCGAGCAGCTCAGCGAATTCGGCAATCGTCAGCTGGAAGTGGCCACCGAGCTGTCCCAGCAGATGATGGACGATTCCCTGAAACTGGCGGAAATGGGCAACGAGATGCGCAGCCAGATGGAACAGGCCTATTCCGATGCGGGCAAGGAAGCCACGGACAAGGCATCTTCCGCTGCCAGCAAGGCGTCTTCCGCCACGGCGGATGCCGCGAAAGACAGCACCAGCAAGCCGGCAAGTGCCACCAGCCGCGCCAAGCAGAGCTGAAGAATCATCGAGAGGGCTGGCGCATGCGCCAGCCCTTTTTTTGGCGAGGTCAGGCATTGCCCCCATCACGGCCCGGGTGCATGCTGAGAGTCGCCCCCCGAGGCGGCAAGACGACAGATGAGAGGTCTCAGCCGGCTTTCCGTCGTATTCGCGCCTCTGGCATGAATGCGACGGAAAGCGGACTGCAAGGCTCTGGCCTGCCAAAGTGACGCCAGAGTGAAGAGAGTCGGTGCAAGGTGCCAGTGACGGCGCCGCGAACGCCTTTCGAGGGCATTGCACTGCAGAGGTACGGAAGGATTCGGTTCGATGAAATCGTGCATGTCGGCGTTCGTTCGACAGCCATGCTTCGATAGCCAATGACAAGGAGGACGGGCGATATGGTTTCAGCCCAGCAGCAGGCACTTTCTCAGGCATTCTCTCAGGCCTTTTCCCATCTGTTCCCCGATGGCGTCGACGGCGGTGAATGGGCCGGCGTGGTACAGGAAGCCAGCACCCAGTATCAGGCTCTGATGAGTGACATGCTGGAGCGCCTGTGGCCAAGTGCTGCTGCCTCCACCATCTACGACGAGATGGGACGTTGCTTCCAGGCAGGCGCGGAGGCGCTGGCACGTGACCCCCAATTGCTGATTTCCACGCAGACCCGCCTCTTCCAGGACCAGATGGCCCTGATGCAGGGCACGCTGCGCGAGATGAGCGGTGAGAGTGTCGAGCCCGTGATCAGCCCCGCACGCTCTGATCGTCGCTTCCGCGATGAGGCTTGGCAGAGCGAACCGTATTATCACTTCCTCGTGCAGCAATACCTGCTGTTCTCGCGCGCCGTGGATGAGATGCTGGCGGGCATCAAGGGATTGCCGGAGAGCCAGAAGCGCAATCTCGAGTTCTACGCGCGCCAGTACGTCAGTGCCTTCTCGCCCTCCAACTTCGCCTCCACCAACCCGGAAGTGCAGCGGGTGACCCGTGAAACCGGCGGCCAGAATCTGCTCGACGGCTTGAAGCGTCTGCGGGAAGACCTTGCCAACTCCGCCGAAGGCATCAATGTCGCGATGACCGACACCGAAGCCTTCCGTCTCGGCGACAACATCGCCGTCACGCCGGGGGATGTGGTATTCGAGAATGAGCTGATCCAGCTGATCCAGTACCGCCCGGCGACGGAAAAGGCCTTCAGTACGCCGTTGCTGGTCGTGCCGCCGTGGATCAACAAGTACTACATTCTCGATCTGCGTCAGGACAATTCGATGATGCGCTGGCTGGTGGAGCAGGGGCACACCGTGTTCCTGATCTCCTGGCGCAATCCCGGGCCGGAGCAGAGCGATCTCACCTGGGCCGATTACATGCAGATGGGGCCGCTTGCCGCGATGGATGCCATCGAACAGGCCACCGGCGAGAAGCAGGTCAATATCCTGTCCTACTGCATCGGCGGCACGCTGACGGCCAGCACCATGGCCTATCTCACGGCCAGGAAACAGGCGGATCGCGTGCGCTCGGTCAGTTACATGGCGACGTTGCAGGACTTCTCCGATCCCGGCGAGATCGGTGTCTTCCTCAACGAGCCGGTACTGCAGGGCCTTGAGAAGCAGATGGCGCAGGACGGCTACCTGGATGGCCGCGTGATGGCGTTCTCCTTCAACCTGCTGCGCGAGAATGACCTCTTCTGGTCGTTCTACGTCTCCAACTATCTCAAGGGCGAAGCGCCGACCGCGTTCGACCTGCTGTACTGGAATACCGACGGCACCAACCTGCCGGCCGGTACCCATGCCTGGTATCTGCGTCACATGTATCTGGAGAACCGCCTTGTGCAGCCCGGCGGTATCGAGCTGGACGGTGTGCCGATCGACCTCTCGCAGATCGAGATTCCCAGCTATTGGGTCTCTGCCCGCGAGGATCACATCGCCAAGTGGCAGACCACCTACAACGGCACCCAGCTGCCCAAGGCTTCCATCAAGCGCTTCGTGCTGGGTGGCTCAGGCCATATCGCGGGTATCGTCAATCCGCCGCACAAGAACAAGTACGGCTACGTCACCAATGACGAGCTGCCGGCGACACCGGATGCCTGGCTTGAGGGCACCGAGGCGCATGAAGGCTCCTGGTGGAATGACTGGCAGGCATGGATGTCCGGCAATGGTTTCGTCGAGCCTGAACCGGAAGTCTCTGCGCGCACGCCGGGTGAGGGCAAGCTCGACGTGATCGAAGCGGCGCCGGGGCGTTATGCGCGCCAGACCATTCCGGAAGTACTCGGCCAGACTGTGCCGGAAGAGATCACCTCAGCCGCACAGGCGCAGCTCAAGACCGTGCGTGATGTGCAGGAGACGGTCGAGAAGAGTGTGAATGACGCGCTCAAGCAGGTGACATTGCCGCTGGAAGAGATGGTGTCGGCAATGACAGGGAGCGCGGCGGGCAAGGCGAGCAATGATGCCAGCGACGCGAAGGGCAGCAGCTCGTCCGGTGCCTCCAGGGCGCAAGGCGCCAGCACCGGGCCTGCCGCTTCCAAGGCGGCATCAGCGGCTACTGAGTCAGCAGCGCCGGCAAGCAAGCCCGCCGCGCGCAAACGTGCTGCACCCAAGAGCACAGCTTCCAAAAGCCCTGCTACCAAGAGCACTGCTGCCAAGAGCACTGCTGCCAAGAGCACTGCTGCCAAGAGCGCAACGCCCACCAGCAGCACGGCCAGCGACAGCACTGCAAAACAGAGCACGGCAAAACCGAGCACGGCAAAACCGAGCACTGCGAGCACGGCTGCCAGCAGTACAGGTAGCTCAACGGCGAAGACCACCACGGCGAGAAAGACCTCCACGCCGCGCAAGACAGCTGCCAACAAGACGACCGCGAACAAGACGACCGCGAGCAAGACAACTGCGGCCAAGACGACGGCAAGCAAGCCAGCCTCTGACAGCAAGACGTCTGCGTCCGGCACCTCAACCGGCGGCGCTGCTTCCACTGCCTCGGGCTCCAGCAGCACGGCGACATCGCCCGCTGCCAAGCAGCCTGCGACACAGAGCAAGGCGGCGGCCAGTGCTCCCAAGAGCACCGCGGCAAGCAAGCCGGCGGCCTCCAGAAAGACGACAGCCAGCACCACCAAGCGCGCCGCGGCCAGCAAGCCAGCCTCCAGCTCGACAGGGAGTGCGAGCACCGGAAGCACTGCCAAGATCGCCAGCAGCACAGGTGCTGGAAGCACTGCCAAGGCTGCTGGATCTGCCGCCAAGAGTGACACTGGCAGTGCGGCGGGTGCAGATGCCAAGAGCGACACCACCAGCGAAGCGCCCAAGCCGCGCCGTGGTCGTCCCTCCAGCGCCAGCAAGGCCGCCGCCGCCAAGGCAGCGGAAGAGGCCAAGAAGGATGATGCCAAGCCTACGGCCAGCAAGACGGATGGCTCAGCGGGCAATGACAAGGACACTGGCAAGCGCTGATCAGCGGCACCACCAGCAGGACGTTCTACAGCAACGCCAGCCCTCAGGGCTGGCGTTGTGCTTTCGAAATTCGTCAGCGGTGTCTCGAGGCCGCATCCCTTGCCCCTTCCAGCAGCTCGATCATGGCGCTGGCGGCATTCGAGAGGGTGCGGTTGTTGTGATAGAGGTAGCCGAGCTGGCGTTCGATGGGGCGGTGGTCGATGGGCAGGATCTCGATCTCGTCGTCGATCATGCTTTCCGGCAGCACGCTCCAGCCCAGGCCGATGGCGACCATCATCTTGAGGGTCTCGAGGTAGTTGGTAGACATCGAGACTTCCACCGAGAGGCCATCACGCGCGAAGGTGTCGATGACGATGCCACGCGTGAAGGTCAGGTGGCCCGGCAGCACGGCGTCGTGCTGTGAAAGGGCGGCCAGCGGCAACGCCTTGTGTCCCGCCAGCGGGTGGTCTCGTCCGCACACGAAGCGCATCTCGTCCAGCCACACCGGCACCACCGTCAGATTGGGATCGCGATGCGGTGCCAGAGTGACGACGGCCAGTTCCAGCTCTCCATCCAGTACGCCCTGATAGGCCTGTTCCGAATCCAGGAAGCGCATGTCCATGCGTACCTCGGGATGGGACATGGTAAAGGCCTTGAGCAGTGGCGGCAGACGGTGCAGGCCCACATGGTGGCTGGTCGCCATCGTCAGGCTGCCTTTTACCTCGCCGGACAGATTGCGTAGCGCGCGCCGCGTGTCATCGTGCATCACCAGAATGGCACGGGCCCGCGGCAGCAGGATGTTGCCGGCCTCCGTCAGGGTGACGCGCCGCCCGATGCGATCAAACAGCCGCGCGCCGTGGAGCTGTTCCAGCTGCGCGATGCGTTTGGAGACAGCGGGTTGTGTCAGGTGCAGCTGCTCGGCCGCCAGCGAGAAGGAGGCGGTTTCCGCGACGGCAACGAAGGCCTGAAGAGAGGGAGTGTCCATGTGAGGCAGCTATCCTGTCATGAGGGCGTTCAGAAGAATGATCTTCCGTGCGATCAGGGGGAATGTCGGCTGAGACAATGGTATTCCTTTTGGGAATCCAAAGCATGAAAAACATGAATTGCTTTTATTCATCGCCGCCGAGTACTCTTGATGACACAGGACGCGGCGGCGATGCTCGAGCCTCTGGTGGCAAGCCACCTGCGACATGGCTCGCACGACCGCCCCGCCATCAACACTGGACGACACACCTCATCAAGGGGCCGCCACGAGCCCCGAGGCAGCAAGCGCTCTTACCGTAGGGCGCCACGAGGAGACACGACATGGCCAGCCAGACCCTTTATGACAAGTTGTGGGACCAGCATCTGGTCAAGCAACGTGAAGACGGTACTGCACTCATCTACATCGACCGTCACCTGCTGCACGAAGTGACGTCACCGCAGGCCTTCGAAGGGCTGCGTCTGGCCGGTCGCAAGCCGTGGCGTCTGGATGCCAACCTTGCAACGCCGGACCACAACGTGCCGACCTCTCTCAAGGAGCGCGCTGCCGGTATCGCGGGGATCGAGGATGAAACCTCTCGCATCCAGGTGCAGACCCTCGACGACAACTGCAACAGCTTCAACATCGAGCAGTTCACCATCAATGATGCGCGTCAGGGCATCGTGCACGTGGTCGGGCCGGAGCAGGGCGCAACCCTGCCGGGCATGACCGTGGTGTGTGGCGATTCCCACACCGCGACCCACGGTGCCTTCGCGGCACTCGCTCACGGTATCGGCACCTCCGAGGTCGAGCACGTGCTCGCCACCCAGTGTCTGATCCAGCGCAAGATGAAGAACATGCTGGTGCGCGTCGATGGTCGTCTCGGCACTGGCGTCACCGCCAAGGATGTCGTGCTCGCCATCATCGGTGAGATCGGTACCGCCGGCGGTACCGGCTATGCCATCGAATTCGGCGGCACCGCCATCCAGGACATTTCCATGGAAGGCCGCATGACCATCTGCAACATGGCCATCGAAGCCGGTGCACGGGTCGGTCTGGTCGGGGTCGATGACATCACCATCGATTACCTGCGCGACCGTCCCTATGCGCCGAACGCCCAGCAGTGGGAAGCGGCCGTGGCCGACTGGCGCAATCTGGTCTCCGATGCAGACGCCGAATTCGACAAGGTCGTCGTGCTCAAGGCCGAGGACATCGCCCCGCAGGTCACCTGGGGCACCAGCCCGGAGCAGGTCACCAGCGTCAATGGCGTGGTGCCGGACCCGGCAGCCGCCAACGATGACACCGAAGCGCGTGGCATCACCCGTGCGCTCGAGTACATGGGCCTCAGCGCTCAGCAGAAGATCACCGACATCAAGCTGGACCGCGTGTTCATCGGCTCCTGCACCAACTCGCGTATCGAGGACTTGCGTGAAGCGGCGCGCGTGGCCGAAGGCCGTACGGTCGCCAAGAGCCTCAAGCAGGCGATGGTCGTGCCGGGCTCTGGCCTGGTGAAGGCACAGGCGGAAGCCGAAGGGCTGCACGAGATCTTCCTCGCCGCGGGCTTTGAATGGCGCGAGCCGGGCTGCTCCATGTGTCTGGCGATGAATGCCGACAAGTTGGGCGCCGGCGAGCATTGTGCTTCCACCTCCAACCGCAACTTCGAAGGCCGTCAGGGCTTCGGTGGGCGTACGCACCTCGTCAGCCCGGCCATGGCCGCCGCTGCCGCGATTGCGGGTCACTTCGTTGATGTTCGTGACTTTGCCCCCATTCCTACTTCCGATACCCACGCAGCCTGAGGAGGCCCGACATGGAAAAGTTCATTCGCCAGCAGGGCCTCGTGGCACCGCTCGATCGCGCCAACGTCGATACTGACCTGATCATCCCGAAGCAGTTTCTGAAGTCGATCAAGCGTACCGGCTTCGGCCCGAACCTCTTCGATGAGCTGCGTTATCTCGATGAGGGCTATATCGGACAGGACATCAGCAAGCGTCCGCTGAATCCGGATTTCGTGCTCAATCAGCCTCGTTACTCAGGCGCAAGCGTGCTGCTGGCACGTCGCAACTTCGGTTGCGGCTCCTCGCGGGAGCACGCGCCCTGGGCACTGACCGACTTCGGCTTCCGTGTCGTCATCGCGCCGAGCTTCGCCGATATCTTCTACAACAACTCGTTCAAGAACGGCCTGTTGTTGATCACCCTCGACGAGGGCACGGTGGATCGCCTGTTCAAGGAGGCCGAAGCGGTGGAAGGGTATCGTCTGGATATCGATCTCGAGGCACAGGCGGTCATCACGCCGTCCGGTGAGTCGATCCCCTTCGAGGTGGACAGCTTCCGCAAGCATTGCCTCATGGAAGGCCTGGATGACATCGGTCTGACTCTCAAGGATCAGGACGCCATCGACAGCTTCGAGACGCGTCATCGCGCCGAGCGTCCGTGGCTGTTCCGCGATGGCAAGACGGCCTGATCTGTCCAGCGTCACGCCAGTCAGCGCCGAAGTCGCAACACATTCGTCATGGCTCGCCGTCCAGAGTGGCAGCGAGCCCAGTCTCAGCACCGGCGGTGAACCGTCGGTCTTGCCGGATGCTCTCCGGCCCAAGGAGTTCCAGATGAGCCGCAATATCCTGATTCTGCCCGGTGATGGCATTGGCCCGGAAATCACGGCCGAAGCCGTGAAGATCCTTGAAGCCGCACGCAGCGAAGGGCTGGACATCACGCTGAGCGAAGGCAAGGTCGGTGGTGCAGGGTATGACGCGGCGGGCCATCCGCTGCCGAAGGACACGCTGGACGCCGCCAAGGCGGCGGACGCCATCCTGCTCGGCGCGGTCGGTGGCCCGCAGTGGGACAAGCTGGAAGATATCTCCCTGCGTCCGGAACGCGGCCTGCTGGGGCTGCGCAAGGAGCTTGAACTCTTCGCCAACCTGCGCCCGGCAATTCTCTACCCGCAGCTGGCCGAGGCCTCCAGCCTCAAGCCGGAAGTGGTGTCCGGTCTGGACATCATGATCGTGCGTGAGCTGACCGGTGGCATCTACTTCGGCCAGCCGCGTGGCATCGAGACGCGCGACGGACAGCAGGTCGGCTACAACACCTACGTCTATTCCGAGTCCGAGATCGAGCGTATCGGCCGTACCGCCTTCGAGATGGCCCAGAAGCGCAACAAGAAGCTGTGCAGCGTCGACAAGGCCAACGTGCTGGAAGTCACCATGCTGTGGCGTGACGTGATGGAGCGCATCTCCGCCGACTACCCGGATGTCGAGCTGTCGCACATGTACGTCGACAACGCCGCCATGCAGCTGGTGCGCGCACCGAAGCAGTTCGACGTGGTGGTCACCGGCAACATGTTTGGCGACATCCTCTCGGATGAGGCCGCGATGTTGACCGGTTCCATCGGCATGCTGCCGTCCGCCTCGCTGAATGCCAGCGGCCAGGGCATGTATGAGCCGTGCCACGGCAGCGCGCCGGACATCGCGGGTCAGGGCATCGCCAACCCGCTGGCCACCATCCTGTCGGTGGCCATGATGCTGCGCTACTCGCTCAACGAAGCGGCGTGGGCCGAGCGTATCGAGAAGGCGGTCGGCGTGGTACTGGATGAAGGGCTGCGTACCGCCGATATCGCTTACGCCGGCACTCGCAAGGTCTCCACCTCCGAGATGGGCGATGCCGTGCTGGCCGCCTTCAAGGCCCAGGCGTAAGGCAAGACCCGCGTGAACGCCGAGCCAGCGGCGTTCACGCGATGATCATGGGGGAGCTCGGCGTGCGTCGCCGGGTTCTCATGTCAGGACCTGCGGCTGGAGCGTTGGGCAAGGCTCGCCTCGTGTGAGTTGCCTGTGCTCGCTGCGGGTCATTCCTGTGTCGGGAGCGGTGGTGTCTTCCATGCTCCCGGCCGTGCATGAACAAGGAGAACAAGCATGTTGAAAGTCGGATTTGTCGGTTGGCGTGGCATGGTCGGTTCCGTGCTGATGCAGCGCATGCGTGATGACAACGATTTCGCCGGTATCGAGCCGGTATTCTTCTCCACCTCCCAGGTCGGTCAGGCCGGCCCGGACGTGGGTACGCCGGTGCCAGCGCTCAAGGATGCCAATGACATCAATGAGCTGAAGGCGTTGGACGTCATCGTCACCTGTCAGGGCGGCGACTACACCAAGCAGGTGTTCGGCCCGCTGCGTGAAGCCGGCTGGAAGGGCGACTGGATCGATGCGGCCTCCACCCTGCGCATGGAAAAGGATGCCGTGCTGGTGCTGGACCCGGTCAACCGTCACGTGATTGATGAGAAGATCGGCGCCGGCGCCAACACCTTCGTCGGCGGCAACTGCACCGTCAGCCTGATGCTGATGGGTCTGGGTGGCCTGTTCGAGGCCGGCATGGTCGAGTGGATGACCTCCATGAGCTACCAGGCGGCTTCCGGCAGCGGTGCGCGCCACATGCGTGAGCTGCTGACCCAGATGGGCCAGCTCAATGGCAGCGTGGCCTCGGAGCTTGCAGACCCGGCCAGCGCGATTCTGGATATCGACCGCAAGGTGACCGCCACCATGCGCGGCGATGATTTCGCGACCCAGCAGTTCGGTGCGCCGCTGGCCGGCTCGCTGCTGCCGTGGATCGATTCCCCGATGGAATCCGGTCAGACCCGCGAGGAGTGGAAGGCCGGTGTCGAGGCCAACAAGATTCTCGATAGCCAAGGCAACCCGATCATGATCGATGGGCTGTGCGTGCGGATCGGTGCGATGCGCTCCCACTCCCAGGCCTTCACCGTCAAGCTCAAGCAGGACGTGCCGCTGGACGAGATCGAAGACCGCCTGGCCAAGCACAATGACTGGGTCAAGGTCGTCGCCAACACCAAGGAAGACAGCCTCAAGCACCTGACACCGGCTGCTGCTACCGGCACCCTGACCGTTCCGGTCGGCCGTCTGCGCAAGCTGGCGATGGGTGGTGAATACCTGTCTGCCTTCAGCGTGGGTGACCAGCTGCTGTGGGGGGCCGCGGAGCCGCTCAAGCGCATGCTGACCATTCTGCGGGAACATCGCGCCGCCTGATCATCACGATGGCTGGCCCTCGCGGTTGAGTGCCATGGCGTGATGCAAGACGTCGCCCCCGACTCTTCGGAGCCGGGGGCGATTTTTTTGCGGTCGAAAATCCTGCAATCGAATATCCATGCACTCGAACTTCCCTGGCGAATGTCCTGGCGGGCCATGCCCGGGTCCCCTGTCATTCCCCGAATGCCCAATGAAGGGTGATTACGATGGTCGGTCGTGCCGATGATCGGCAGTGCCATGGGCATCAGATGACCGGCATGTCATTCCAATGACTGACCGGCTTCATTCCGGCTTGCGCATTTTTTGCGAATTTGGCTGGCGATGTTGATGCATGATGGCATCTCGTATGCATATTTGAGTATCGTGTCAGCCGGATGAGGTGGAGCTGGTCACTCCTGTCATCCGGGGAGCAGGTGGGCTATCAGAGGGGACGACGCCCGCTAGCGTTGAAATTTTTCTGGCTGAGTCGCGCCTTGCCTGAATCATGAGGCGGACTCTCTGGTATCTTATATGTAAGAATACGTAACATAATGCGCCGGCCGGACACTGAATCGGTCGCATACGAAGGGACACTCAATGGGACGCAAGCTTCCTCTCGCACTGGCGATCTCCTTCGCCATCTATAGTGCTCAGGCCTTGGCGGTCGGCATGGAATCGCCGCGATTGCGCTCGAATCTGAATCAACCGCTGGATGCCCGCATCGGCCTGACAGATACCTCCGGGCTTGATAGCAGCCTGATCAAGGCGAACGTCTCCGATGCCGCCGCCTTTGCGCGTGCCGGTGTGGACCGCAGCTATGTCAGTGATGACGTCAAGGTGGCCATCAAGCAGCAGGGCAGCCGCTATTATCTTCAGCTGACCACCAACGGGGCGGTACGTGAGCCCTATGTGGATCTGCTGCTGGACGTCGAGTGGCCCAATGGCAAGCTGCAGCGTCAGGTCACGCTGCTGTTCGATCCGGCGGGCTATTCCAGCCAGCCGGCACTGGTGACGCCTTCTGGTGCGCGCTCACGTCCGTTGGCCGACACGGGGTCGACACCCTCGCGTTCCGTGGTCTTCCGTGACAGTGGTCAGTCGTCCTCGGCAAGCGCTGCGCCCGCGGCGGGCGAAACGCCGTCAAGCATCAAGGTACGCAGTGGCGATTCCCTGTGGACCATCGCACGACGCGTGCGTCCGGATGCCGGGGTCAGCATCCGTCAGGCCATGCTGGCGATTCAGGAAGCCAATCCCAGTGCCTTCCCGGGCGGCAACATCAACAAGCTGAGGGCGGGGGTGGTCCTGAGCGTTCCCGATCGCGCCACCATGCTGGGCCGCTCGCGCACGGCGGCCGATCGCGAAGTGCGTGAGCAATATCAGCAGTGGGTCGCGGGGGCGCAAGGCAAGACCATTCCTGCCCCGGCCAGCAAGAAGACGACGCCCGCGTCTCCGAAGGATACCGCCACGGCCAGTGAGACGCCCGCTGCAGCGCCCGCTCCCAGCGGCCCCGCCAGTGCGGGTGCTGACGGCAAGCCGCGCCTGACGCTGATCGATGAAGAGGCCACGCCGGCGAGCAAGGCGGCCGCCAGTACGCAGATTTCCGCGGGCAGCCAGCAGGCCATCGATGAGCTGTCGGATCGCCTCGAATCGCTGGAAGACCAGTTGCTGACCAACCAGCAGCGTCTGGATCAACTGGAGCAGGAGCGTGACGACCTGCGCAGTGAAGTCGCTTCATTGCGCAGTGAAGTCGGTGAGCTGCGTGCTTCCCTAGCCGAGCGTACCGAGCAGCTGGAAACGGCCAAGGTATTGCTGGCCAAGCAGAACCGTCTGCTGGTCAACAGCGGCATCACTCCCTTGACACTACCCGAGAGTCTGGTCGCTGCCGGGGTGGATCTGGGCCAGCCGCGTGATGGTGAAGGCAATCTCGTGTTGCCCAGCCAGCCTTGGCCGCAGGCGACGTGGAAGTGGGTACAGGACAATCTGATGATGGTGGGCGGCGCGGCGGGAGCATTGCTGTTGCTGCTGTTGCTGTTGCTGCGTCGTCGCTCGGGGCCGAAGGATGACTCCAGCATGAGCTTCGCGGATGCCGTGCGTCACAACGACCAGGACCTGCAGGACCCGTCACGGGGTGCCTTTGGAGCTGCAGCGGGTACCGCTGACAGACAGGTCCCGGAAGAGACGTCCGCAGTGGCAAGTCGTGGCTCTCACACTCTTGAGCCTCTGGCCCAGCCTGAGGCCGCTGCCATCAGCGAGGCGGATATCTTCATCGCCTATGGACGCTTCGATCAGGCGCAAGCCCTGCTGGAAACCGGCCTTGCAGACGATGAGAGTCGTCAGGACCTGCGTCTCAAGCTGATGGGTGTGCATGGAGAACTTGGCAATCTCGAGGCGCTGAATCACGAAAGCGAGAAGGTATTGGCGGCGGGCAATGCAGAAGAGCGTGAAGAGGCTCAGGCGCTGCTCAACCGTTATGCCGGAATGGGTAGCCCCATGCGTGCCGCCATGGGTGGCGCGGTGGCCGCAAGCAACGTGACGCATCTCTCCGGTGTCGTCAGTCAATATGCCCAGTCCCTACGTGTGCCATCCTCGGCCAGCGCAGCCTCTGAAAGGCTGGCGGCAGGTGGCGCGAACCTGCAGGACGATGAGCGCGAGCCGGAGGGTGACGTGTCTGACTCTTCAGGCGAAGGGCAGGACAGTGGCTCGTTCGAGGATGACTTGCACGCTGATGCCGCCGTCACGAATGACACTCCGGCAGACGTGGGAGTCGCATTCGAGCCCGGCCTCAAGGGCAAGAGTCCCGAGCACGGAAAGGCGGCACCCGATACCAGTTTCTTCAGTGACAACGTGATCGATTACCAGGCGCCGGAACTGACGCTTGATGACGGTGTGGAGCCTGCGGCAGTGGCAAGTGCCGAGAAGGCGGACGAGGCGCTCAAGGGTGAGGCGGTCGAATTTACCTCCGCCTCCATCGATGAGGAAGGTGAATCTGCGAAATCCAGTGCACCTTCAGGCGACGAGGTGGCGCCTGCAAGCGCCTTTTCAGCAGCCGACGAGTTGCCGTCGCTGGATAGCATGACGCTGGAAGAGGTGGATGTCCCTCGTCGTGATATCTCGCAATTCGAGGTGGAGGAAGTGGCGTTCGAGTCCGGGGATCAGGATAATGCCTATCCCTCTGTCGGCATGGCAGGGGCAGGGGCTGGCGCCCAGGACAGCGTGGCTTTCCAGCAGCTCGAGGAAGCCCGCCAGTTGCTGGTGGATGGTGAGGATGATCAAGCGGCAGCGCTGCTTGAGCCGCTCGCCTCCGCCAGTGACGGGATGATCCGTGAAGAGGCGCTGGCGTTGATGGAGCGCTTTGGTCTGACCTGATGCCCTTTTTTACACCGCTTGATGATAATGAAAGACGCCCGGGGCGCATCGCTCTGGGCGTCGAGTATGATGGCAGCCGCTATTGCGGTTGGCAGCGCCTCAGCCACGCACCTTCCGTGCAGGAAACGCTTGAAAAGGCGCTTTCCAAGGTGGCTTCCACTCCCATCACCGTCCACTGCAGCGGGCGCACCGATTCAGGTGTGCACGCCGTGCGTCAGGTCGTGCACTTCGATACCCCCGTGGGCCGCAGCCGCAAGGCATGGCGCATGGGCGGCAACGTCAATCTTCCCCCGGATATCGGTATCCATTGGGCGGTCCCCGTTCCCGATGACTTCCATGCCCGATTCAGCGCCATCGCGCGTCGTTATCGCTACATGATCATCAATCAGCCTTTTAGGCCAGTGATGGAGCGACACAACGCCACCTGGTGTCGTGAACCCCTGAATGTCGCCGACATGCAGGCGGCGGCCGCCCATCTGGTAGGGGAGCTGGACTTCTCGGCCTTCCGTGCGGCAGGTTGTCAGTCGCGCTCGCCACGACGCCACGTGCATTTCATCGAGGTGAGTCGTCACGGCCAGCTGGTCATGATCGACATCCAGGCGAATGCCTTCCTGCACCACATGGTGCGCAATATCGCCGGTACCTTGATGGCCATCGGGCGTGGCGAGAAGCCTGTCGAGTGGATCGTCGAGCTGATGCGCGGGGGAGATCGCACGCGCTCGAGTGCCACGGCAGCAGCCACGGGACTTCACTTCGTCGACGTCATCTATCCGCCGCGCTATGAGCTGCCCAGGGAGCCGCTCGGGCCTGGTCTGGTGGCCCATCTCGGGGAGTGGACGGGAGAGCGTCCCTTGCCGGATTGCCCGATGGTACGCTCACGCCTGGCCCGTGCCGAAGCCGAGGGTGCCGAAGAGGCTCGGGCGGCAGGCAAGCTCAGTGAAAAGGAAGCCATTCGGCTGGCAAGCGTTGCCCGTGAGGCCGAGCGTCTCAGTCGGGAACATGAACAAGCGATTCCTGCGGCAGGCGCAGGGTCGCCTGTCGCGGGGGCGCCCGCCGCAGGATCGTCCGCCGCAGGATCGCCTGTCGCACAGAATGAATCCTCACGTTGAACGGAGTGATCCCATGACCGAGATGAGCGCTCGAGCGAGCCAGCGTACCCGAATCAAGATCTGCGGATTGACACGTGAACAGGATATCGCCGGCGCCGTGGCGGCAGGTGCCGATGCGCTGGGGTTCGTGCTGTGGGCGGGCAGCAAGCGGGCGGTGGACGTTGCTCGCCTGGCGGAGCTTTCGCGCCTGGTGCCGGCATTCGTGATGCGTGTCGGATTGTTCGTCGATGCCAGTGAGGCTGAAGTGGCCGCCGCTGCCCCGCATCTCGATCTGCTGCAATTCCATGGCAACGAAACGCCCGAGCAGTGCCGCGCCGCTGGCCGCCCCTATATCAAGGCGTTGCGCATGCGTGACGGGATCGACCTGGCGGCAGAGGCAGAACGCTTCCATGACGCACGCGGGCTGCTGCTGGATGCCTATCGTCCCGGTGTCCCCGGTGGTACTGGCGAGACCTTTGACTGGTCGCGCATCCCTCGAGAATTGCCCCTGCCAGTGATCCTGGCGGGCGGGCTCGAGGCCGGCAACGTGACGGAGGCGGTCAGGCAGGTAGCGCCCCACGCGGTCGATGTCTCGGGAGGGGTAGAGTCTGCCCCTGGTGAGAAGTCACGGGAGCGCCTCCAGGCGTTCTGTCAGGCAGTACGAGCCGCCGACTGACAACACTGATGCCCTGCGCGGCATGCCGCAAGGCCTGCGCGGGACAGGCGCAACACTGGACTCCACAAGGCAATTGGCATCTCGCACTACCCGCAAGGGGGGCGAAGCCGCTACAATGTTTGCCAGAATCTGGAAAAGGGGCCGTACGACCAATGGGTTGCACGGTCTTTTCCTTTGGCGCCACTGACTTCCTCCAGCGTCCCGAGACAAGGGGGCGAAGAGGGTGTCAGTCGTTGCCCGCCACGTCCTTGCCTCCCGGAGAGGTGGGCGTGTGCCAACTCGCATGGCCGCCGACAGTCGTCGAGCGGTGCCCAGAACAGCAGCAAAACGGAAGCCTCCCCACCATGAGCTGGCTTGACAAGATTGTGCCGTCAATGAGCCGTATCCAACGCAAGGATCGGCGCACCTCCATTCCTGATGGCCTGTGGCGTAAATGCCCCAAGTGCGAAGCAGTCCTGTACCTTCCGGAGCTGACCAAGCACGACAACGTCTGCCCGAAGTGTGACCACCATCTGCGTCTCACTGCGCGTGCCCGTCTGTCCTGGTTCCTCGACAGCGAGGGTCGCGAGGAGATCGCGGCAGATCTGGAGCCGGTCGATCGCCTCAAGTTCCGCGATTCCAAGAAGTACAAGGATCGCCTGAGCGCCGCCCAGAAGCAGACGTCCGAGAAGGATGCGCTGGTCGCCATGCGCGGCACGCTTTCCGGACAGCCTGTCGTGGCCGTTGCCTTCGAATTCAGCTTCATGGGCGGCTCGATGGGGGCCATCGTCGGTGAGAAGTTCGTGCGTGCCGCCGAACTCGCGCTGGCGGAAGAAGTGCCGCTGGTATGCTTCGCGGCCTCCGGTGGCGCGCGCATGCAGGAAGCACTGTTCTCCCTGATGCAGATGGCCAAGACCTCCGCTGCGCTCGAGAAGCTCAAGCAGGCAGGCGTACCGTACATCAGCGTGCTGACGGATCCGGTCTTCGGTGGCGTATCGGCATCGCTTGCCATGCTGGGCGACCTGAACGTTGCCGAGCCGAATGCCCTGATCGGCTTCGCTGGCCCGCGTGTCATCGAGCAGACCGTGCGCGAGAAACTGCCGGAAGGCTTCCAGCGTTCAGAGTTCCTGCTCGAGCATGGCGCGGTCGACATGATCATCCATCGTCGCGACATGCGTGAGCGTCTGTCCAGCATCCTGCTCAAGCTGCAGGGTCTGCCGGTCAAGGCTGACGTGCAGGCACCGGTGGTAGATGCCACGGAAGTCGTCGTCGAAGGTGAGGCTGTCGAGGCTGCACCGAGCGAGCCGCAGCCTGCAGAGCCGCGCTCCGCGGTTGACAGCGTGCTTGACGAGACATTCTCCGCCGACAAGCCGCAAGGCGATCGTCGCGATGGCTGAGCAGGCCAATGCGCCGGGCCACTGCAGCACCCGAGAGGTGCTGCAGTCCCGTGAGCGGCCTCCGCTGAGCGTTGCTGCCCTGCATGAGGCCGTGCCACGCGAGCTGTCACTGCAAGACTGGCTTTCGCGTCTGGAGCGCCAGCATCCCGTCAGCATCGACATGGGGCTCGCCCGCGTGCAATGCGTGGCTGAGCGTCTGGGGCTTGTCGGCCCCGGGGCTCGTCGCATTGGCGAGCGGGTCATCACCGTGGCCGGTACCAACGGCAAGGGCTCCACGGTCGCCATGCTCGAGGCGCTCGGGCGTGCGCATGGTCTGACGACCGCGACTTACACCTCTCCGCACCTGCTGCATTACAACGAGCGCGTGACCCTCGATGGGCAGCACGCCAGTGACGACGAGCTGATCACTGCCTTCGAGCAGGTGGATTCGGCGCGTCATTCGGATGCGGGAGATGGGCAGGGCGTGATCAGCCTGACCTACTTCGAGGCCGGCACGCTCGCTGGCCTGTGGTTGATCGCTCAGCGACAGCCACGGTTGGCGATTCTGGAGGTCGGTCTTGGCGGGCGTCTGGATGCCGTCAACATCATCGACTGCGATGTGGCGATGATCACCACCGTGGCACAGGATCATGCTGCCTTCCTGGGCACGGACCTCGAGAACATCGGCTTCGAGAAGGCGGGTATCCTGCGTGCAGGGCGCCCGGCCATCTTCGGCTCCGATCACTTGCCGAGCAGCTGTGCCGAGCACGCCCGCTCGCTGGGTGTGACGCCTCAGGTGCTGTGGCAGGACTTTGTCTGGCAGGACGCCTGCGAGCAGGACCTCGCCTCCCCGGCAAGGTCGTCAGCGGATGGGCTCTGGCACTGGCAGCGACTGAGCGACCCCATCATGACCCTCGAGGCACTTCCGGACCCCGGCCTGCCACGCGACAACGCGGCCAGCGCGCTGAATGCGCTCGTCGCGGCCGGTGTGGCGCTTGAGGTGTCATGCGTGCGCCATGCCATGGCCAATGTCCAGCTCAAGGGGCGCATGCAATGGGTCCAGCGTCATGGGCGTGACTGGTGTCTGGATGTGGGGCACAACCCGCATGCGGCAGGTTATCTGGCCAGTCGTCTGGCGGCGCGTGAGCGTTCCGCTCGACCGCGTCTGGTGCTGCTGGCCATGCTGGGAGACAAGGACGCACGAGGCGTGATCGAGGCGCTGTCGCCCGTGGTGGATGGCTTCGTCGTGGCGACACTGGGCGGCGAGCGTGCTCGCCAGGCCAGTGAGCTGGCTGCCGTGGTGCGTGCCGGCCAGGGGACCGTGCTGGCGGAATGTGATTCGGTCGCTGAGGCGGCGGATTGGCTGGTGGAGCATGCCACCGCGGGGGAGGTGCTGGTCTGCGGCTCCTTCTTCACGGTCGGCGAAGCGCTGGCATGGCTTGACGACGAGGATGCCTGAGGTGAAGCAGGACCGCGGTCATTGGAATCCGGGTGCAAGGGAGATGGCACGATGAAATATGGCAAGCGAGAACGGATCAGCGGCGCAGTCATCCTGTTGGCTCTGGGCGTGATCTTCATCCCGATGTTGTTTGATGAGCCGCCGGCCCGTGATGAGCGTCCCAGTCCGGTGATGACATTGGGCAAGCCGGTGGATATCGACCGTTCGACGGTGGATGCACCGCAGCCCCCCAGCGAGCTGAAGATTGGTACCGATGTCCCCATCACCTTCGTGGATGGCAATGGCAAGGTGCGTGACAGTGATCCCGGACCCGGCATCGAAAACGCCTCCGAGTCGCGAGCTCGCGTGGCGGAGGCGCAGCAGCTGTCGCCGACCAGATCCGTGTCCAGCAGCGAGCCGAAGGCTGCGCCGACACCGCAGCCCAAGCCGGCCCCGACGCCCAAGCCAGAGCCCAAGCCGGCGCCTGAGCCCAAGCCTGCCGTTGCCGCCAGCGCGCCATCTTCTTCCGCCGGTGGCTGGGCGGTGCAGGTCGGCAGCTTCGGCAAGCCGGCCAACGCCGAGCGACTCCAGAAGGACCTGCAGAGCAAGGGATTCGCGGCCTATCGCGTCGCGCGGGATGGCAATCTGACCGTGGTATTCGTCGGTCCCTACAAATCTTCCGAGATTGGTGAGTCCGCGCGCTCTCGCCTTCAGGAGCAGGTCAATATCAAGGGCCTTCTGGTGCGCCGGAAGGAGGGTGAGTGAACGCGCTGGTCTGGATCGATTGGTTGTGTCTGGGGTTGCTGATCATCTCCGTGTTGCTGGGGTTGATGCGTGGTCTGCTCAGCGAGGCGCTGGGACTGGCAGGCTGGCTGGTGGCCCTGGTGGCGGCACGCCAGTTCGGGGCGGAAGCCGGGGCCCTGCTCGACGAGGTGATCCTGTCTCCGGGCATTCGCACCGCGGTCGGCTTCGTGCTGGTGGTACTGGGCACGGTGCTGGTCTGGGGATTGATGCTGCGTCTGCTCGAACGCCTGGTCCAGGCGGTCGGCATGGGGGGCTTCAATCGCCTGCTGGGGGGTGTCTTCGGCGCGCTTCGGGCGGCGGTGATCCTGGTGCTGGTGACGGCTGTCGTCGGCCTGACACCTCTGCGTGACAGTGCGGACTGGCAGGCGGCGCAGCTGCGCCCGACGCTGGAGCAGCTGCGCGACTGGTCGCTGGCACGCTACCGTGAGTGGGACACGGGAGGGGATTGGCAGTTGCCGCAGGACGGGACGGCTCCATCCTCACAGACTGCCGGTTTCCAGCAGCAGGCGAGTGGCCTGCTCGAGCGTGCCCGCCACGAAGGCCGCACGCTGAGTGAAGGCGTCAGTCAGCAGGTCGCCGAGCAGTTCATGCGTCAGCAGCATCAGCAGCGTGATGGTGACACCGCAGCACCTTGAGACGACAGAAGCGCCGGGCATTCTTGCTCGGCGCTTTTGTTTTGTCTGTTCGACCCCCCGAGCAGGTCAGCGCGTCGAGGTGCAGCAAGCATCGTGGTATCGATTGACCCATCGGTCAGGTGTTGCCTGTGGTGTGGGCAGGCCTGACAATTGCGGCATGTGAGCACTCATATTGCCATGTGGAGGCGCGCTGATGATGGCTGGCGCCTCCCTCTCCTAGTGTGTATCAGTGAGGTAATGACGGGATGTGCGGGATTGTAGGTTTGATGGCCAACGCCTCGGTAAACCAGGCGCTGTATGACGCGCTGACCGTATTGCAGCATCGTGGGCAGGATGCCGCGGGGATGATGACCTGGCACGAGGGTCGTTTCCTGCTGCGCAAGAGCAATGGCCTGGTGCGTGATGTCTTCCGCACTCGTCACATGCAGCGACTCAAGGGCAACATGGGCATCGGCCATGTTCGCTATCCGACCGCTGGCTCTTCCAGCGAGGCGGAATCGCAGCCGTTCTACGTCAACTCGCCCTACGGCATCACCCTGGCGCACAACGGCAACCTGACCAACTCCGAGCAGCTCAAGCAGGAGCTTTTCTCCTCCGACCTGCGTCATATCAACACCAGCTCCGATTCCGAAGTGCTGCTCAATGTCTTCGCTCACGAGCTGGGCAAGCAGGGCATGCGTCTGGGCGCGGGTGATGTCTTTGATGCGGTACGTCGTGTGCACCGTCGCTGCAAGGGTGGCTATGCCGCCGTGTCGATCATCAACGGCACCGGCCTGGTCGCCTTCCGTGATCCGCACGGGATTCGTCCGGCCTGCTTCGGCAAGCGCGAGGCTGCTGAAGGTACCGAGTACATGATCGCTTCCGAATCCGTGGCGCTGGACGTCGCCGGTTTCGAGCTGATCCGTGACCTGGCACCGGGGGAAGCCGTCTTCATCGACATGGAGCGTCAGCTTCATACCCTGCAGTGCGCTGATGACCCGGTACTCAAGCCGTGCATCTTCGAGCACGTCTATCTGGCGCGTCCGGACTCCCTGCTGGACGGTGCCTATGTCTACGGTACCCGCATGCGCATGGGGGAGAAGCTGGCCGACAAGATCGTGCGGGAATGGCCGGAGCAGGACATCGATGTCGTCATCCCGATTCCGGATACCTCGCGTACGTCCGCTCTCGAGCTGGCTCAGCATCTGGGAGTGACTTACCGCGAAGGCTTCATGAAGAACCGTTACATCGGTCGTACCTTCATCATGCCGGGGCAGACGCTGCGCAAGAAGTCCGTGCGTCAGAAGCTCAACGCCATCGATATCGAGTTTGCCGGCAAGAACGTGCTGCTGGTGGATGATTCCATCGTGCGTGGCACCACCTGCAACGAGATCATCCAGATGGCCCGTGAGGCGGGCGCGAAGAATGTCTACTTCGCCTCGGCGGCGCCAGCGGTTCGCTATCCCAATGTGTACGGTATCGACATGCCGGCCGCGGAAGAGCTGATCGCCCATGGTCGTACCGAGAGGGAAATCGCGGATCTGATCGGCGCGGATCGTCTGTTCTATCAGGATCTCGATGACCTGAAGGACGCCTGTCGCGAGGTCAATCCTGCCCTCGACGAGTTCGACTGCTCCGTGTTCGATGGCATCTACGTGACCGGCGATATCGATGAGGCCTACCTCAACGACCTGCAGGCCTCACGCAACGATGGTGCCAAGAACGCAGGCGAGACCCACGCGGTCGTGGATCTGCACAACGATTCCGAAGACATCGACTGACCCCATGACCTGTCTCGCGTGACAGGTCATGGCAGGGTGAGTGATTCGCAACGGGCTCCGGAGAAATCCGGGGCCCGTTGCGCGTTCAAAACCGGTAACATTGACCGACAGCTTTCTGCTCTGTTTCCCGGCTCATGAAAGAAGCGCCCGCGGCGCGTAACCTGACAATCCCGTGAGCCATGTCATCCGAGACAGAGATCAGCGGATTCCATCAGTAGAGGTACTGGACACCATGCACGACGACAATCTTTCCCGCGCCGACCTTTCCCGCGATGAGCTGGGACTGGAGACGCTCGCCATCCGCGCCGGTCACTTGCGTGGCGGTGAGCAGGAGCACGGCGAGCCCATCTACACCACGTCCAGCTTCGTCTATGGCAGTGCGGCCGAGGCGGCAGCCAAGTTCGGTGGTGACGAAGCCGGCAACATCTACTCGCGCTTCACCAACCCGACGGTGCGCTTCTTCGAGGAGCGACTGGCGGCAATGGAGGGCGGTGAGCGCTGCGTGGCCACCAGCTCCGGCATGGCCGCGATCATGTCCACCGTGCTGGCCCTGCTGGAAGCCGGGGATGAGATCGTCGCCTCGCGTTCCATCTTCGGCTCCAGTGTGAGCCTGTTCACCAAGTACTTCGGCAAGCTGGGCATCACCACGCGCTTCGTCGAACTGGGGGATCTCGAGGCCTGGCGCGCGGCCATCACACCGTCCACCAAGCTGCTGTTCGCCGAGACGCCGTCCAACCCGTTGTCCGAGATCGGTGACATCAAGGCGCTGGCAGCGCTGGCACATGAACATGATGCATGGCTTGCCATCGACAACTGCTTCTGCACCCCGGCATTGCAGCGTCCGCTGACCCTGGGCGCGGATATCGTCATCCACTCCGCCACCAAGTATCTGGATGGGCAGGGGCGGACTCTGGGCGGGGCAGTGGTCGGCAGCAGCGCGTTGATGGAAGAGGTCTTCGGCGTGGTGCGGACGTGCGGGCCCTGCCTGAGTCCCTTCAATGCCTGGGTCTTCCTCAAGGGACTGGAGACGCTCAACATTCGCATGGAGGCCCACTGTGCACGTGCGCTGGAGCTGGCGCACTGGCTGGAAGCGCATCCTGCGGTCGAGCGCGTCCACTATTCAGGCCTCGAGAGTCATCCGCAGCATGCGCTCGCCAAGGCTCAGCAGAAGGCCTTCGGTGCCGTGCTGGGGGTGGTCATCAAGGGAGGTCGTGAAGGGGCCTGGTCGGTCATCGATGCCACGCGCATCCTGTCGATCACCGGCAACCTCGGTGATGTGAAGACCACCATCACGCATCCTGCCACCACCACGCATGGCCGCTTGAGTGATGAGCAGAAAGCGGCCGCCGGTATCGTGGACGGCATGGTGCGCATCGCAGTGGGCCTGGAAGATCTCGATGACATCAAGCGTGATCTGGCGCTTGGGTTGGATCGCCTGGCGTCTGCATGAGTCGACCAGCACTGTCGTGAGGGAACGCCCGGCCATGCCGGGCGTTTCTGCATCTGCTCGGCCATGACGGTGGCCGGTGTCTCGGGAAGAGAGCGCTCAGCGCCGGCATGGCTGGCGCGGCATGATGAGAAAGGGGTGGGACTATCGCTTGGCGCGTGGCAGGCCAGTGGGTAAGCTGGCAGCCATGGGAAGACATCATCACGCTACGGTGTCGTATCGCGGTTCAGAGCGTCGATCACGGCAGGTGGGCTCACGCTCGGCGCGTTGGATGACAGGACAGGGAGACAAGCATGTGGCGCAATAGTCGTCGGGGGTGGGGCTGGCCCGTCATCGTGATGCACTGGCTGTCGGCGCTGGCCATCATCGGCCTCTTCGCCCTCGGGTGGTGGATGACATCACTGGGCTATTATGATCGCTGGTATCAGCTGGGTCCCTGGTGGCATCGCTCCGTGGGCGTGGTGCTGTTCGTGATCACGTTGCTGCGCCTTGTCTGGCGAGCCATGCAGCCGACGCCACAGGCGCATGGCTCCCGCATCGAGCAGCGGGCGGCGCGCATCGGGCATGCCTTGCTGTATGCATTGCTGTTGCTGGTGATGATCTCGGGGTATCTGATCTCGACGGCGGATGGACGAGCCATCAGCGTATTCGGGCTGTTTGACGTGCCTGCCTTGCTCAGCGGGATGAAGGATCAGGCGACGTTGGCAGGAGACGTTCACTGGTACGCGGCCTGGGCGCTTGTCATCCTGTCGCTTGGTCACGCCGCTGCCGCCTTCAAGCATCATCTGATGGAGGGCCAGGACACGTTGCGACGTATGCTCTGGCCGCTGCGCTGAAAGGAATTGCCGGCCACCACGGCGGCACCATGCATGACGAATCCTCAAGGAGCTAGGACATGAACGACACATCCCTGACACCCAAGGCCTTCTCGCTCGGCAAGACGTTCGCTGGCGGCCTTCTGGCAGCGGCACTCCCCTTGATGGCGGGCCAGGCTCAGGCCTCGGACTATGTCATTGACACCAAGGGCCAGCACGCCTTCATCCAGTTCAAGATCAGCCATCTCGGCTACTCCTACGTCCTGGGTGAGTTCAAGGACTTCACGGGGACCTTCCGCTATGACGAGGGTCAGCCCGAGGCGTCAAGCGTCAAGGTCGAAGTCGATGTCGACAGCCTGGACAGCGCCCACGCCGAGCGAGACAAGCACATCAAGTCCGCTGATTTCCTGGATGCTTCCGAGTACCCGACGGCGTCTTTCGTCTCCACCGGGTTCACCTCTTCCGGTGATGGTGCCGGCAAGCTGACGGGGGATCTGACACTGCATGGCGAGACGCAGCCGATCACCATCGATGTCGATCACATCGGCGGTGGCGAAGACCCCTGGGGCGGCTATCGTCAGGGCTTCGAGGGCACCACCACGCTCAAGCTCGCCGACTATGGCATCGACACCTCCAAGCTTGGGCCAGCGGCCGCGACGGTCGACATGTACCTGGTGGTGGAAGGTATCCGTCAGTAACGGTGCCATCCGTTGCATGACCTGAGCGAATTGCCTCAGTGATCGAAGAGAACGCCCCTGTCATGTGATTGACAGGGGCGTTCTCGTATCGGCGGCCAGACTGGCGCAGGAGGTCGGTGCTCAACCACGCAGTGCGAGGTAGCTGCCGGCACCGATCATCAGGCTGGCAGCACTGCGGTTGAGGCGTCTGACGGCTCGCGTCGAGCGCAGATGGCGACGAATGCGGCCTGCGGCGTAACCGACAGGGACGACCCCGATCAGCAAGGCACTGAGATTGAGAGCGGCCGCGATCACGATATCGCCACCACTCAGGCGGGTGATGTCCATGAAGGTCGGCAGAAAGGCGATGTAGAACAGGATGACCTTGGGGTTGGAGGCCGAGATCAGGAAGCCTTGCAGGAAGCCACGCCACCAGCTTCCGCGTATGTCGGGAATTTCCGTGTCTTCCAGGCTGGGTCGGCAGGTCCAGAGCTTGTACCCCAGGTAGATCAGATAGGCGGCCCCCAGCAGGCGGATGACCAGAAAGAGCTCGCTCCAATGGGTCGCCAGTGCCGAGAGCCCGAAGACGGCCGCCAGCATGTAGCAGACGTCACTGAGGCTCATGCCGACGGCCATCGGGACACAGGCATTGCCTCCCTGGCTCATGCCACGCGCCATCAGGGCGAGGATTCCGGGGCCGGGAGTGATCCCGAAGAGGAAGATGGCAAGGAAGAAGGTCAGTCCTGATTCAAGCGTCATGAGGATTTCCTGTCGTGGAAGGCGCATCGTGGGCAACGCCTCTGTCATGAGTCGAGTATATCGCCTGTACATGGCGCGCGGACAATGAAACCGATGCGCTTGGCATGCAGGCGGAAGCCGTTGGTGGGGCTGTTGCAGGAGGGGGTCGGTCGCGATCAGGCTGAGGCCTTCGGGCCAGTCAGGAGTGGCACGCCAGGCCAGCCGGTTGCCCGGCTGGTTCCTCGTGTCGTGCTCAGGTAGCGTGCTGCGACGCTTGAGTGCAGGTCAGGTGGGGAGGCCTCGGAAGCTACCGATCCCCCAGGATGAGATGAGGAAAGCTGTCGTCGAGGCAGTTGTGCGGGCGATGCCCGGACACCGGGTTGCCAGTCTGCTCAGTGGATTCGAATGGCTTCACTCGCAGTCGTTCAGGACTGCCCCCGGGAAGTGACGACGCAGCATGCGGTTCTGGAACTCATCGATGAATGAGCAGTTGATGATGATGATGAAGCGCTCGAAGTGCTGGCCCGCGTTATCCTGAGTGATGGAGCTGACGCTGTGGAACAGCTGGTCATCATGGATGTGCAGAACCTCTCCCGGTGCCAGCTCGGTGGTCGCCAGCAACTCGCTGCCGGCCTTGTCGCGGTAGAGGGTATTGATGGCACCACTGACGTTCTCGCGATTGAGTACCAGAATGCTCAAGTACTTGCAGCCATCGGCGTGAATGCCTTGTCCCTGGAGAGGGTCAATGGTGCCGTCGCCGCGGACACCCGTGATCTGCATCAGGATCGGCTCACGCGGCCCGATGCCCCACATGTCGGCCCAGGCCTTGACGAAGGCGCGCACGTCGTCGCGCTCGGTGAACGCCGCTTCCAGCGGATCGTAGTATCTCAGGCGGTCCGCCATGCTGGCAGCATCATTGAAGCGTCCACCCTGCGCCATCGGGCACTCGCCAAGGGTTTCGACTTCCATCTGGTCATTCAGGTGCAGCCAGGACATGCGCTTCCATCGTGTGTTGACGTAAGGGTCACGGGGAAGGTTGTCCAGGAAACCCTGCCAGGCGTTCAAGTCAATGTGTGGAGTGATCGTTGCCTTGCTCCAGTGCTGACGAGCCAGCTCCTCATGCACGCTTGTCGGCCAGTACTCAGAGATCCTGGGCAGCGAGAGAGCGCTATCCTCTGATGACGTTGCCGGGTAGCGATCGTTGAGAGCGCTCTGGTCCAGAGTGAGTTTACGGGAAGCATCGGCCAGCTGACGTACACCACGGTTTACGATGTTCATGCAAGAATTCCTCGATGTTTCGGCATTTAGCGCCTGTTGGAAGGTGTTGCGTTCGCAACGTCGAGGAGAATGGGAAGATGCATGAGAGAGAGTCAAACCAAGCGCGCGGCTTAGAGCGTTAATCTTGCGTAAGTATCATCAATATGGGCGTCTGGGCGATGGAGGGGTATTAGAGGTCTGATCTCCTGGCATCATGTCAGTCATGAGCGGTATTCTTTGTCGCCTTTCGGCGAAAAACGGCATGGGCAATGCGTGACACATGTGCTGGTAGCGTTGAGAGGAGGCGTGTGTCACGGCGGGTTTGGCACTGTGTTTATGCGAGGCAGACACTTAGACTGCTATTGGCTCCAGTGATGTATATCGCGATAACTCAGCGGATTCAGGCAACGTGCGTGTCCCCGCCGAGCACCGGTCGGTAGACAAGATGGTAGGGGAGGTATCCTGGATCATGGCAGATGGGTCTCGTCAGACCGGAAGAGCGACTGGAATTGCGCTCTTTGGAACAGTGGTCGCTGCCATCGCGATCGGCCTGCTGGTGGGGGTCGTGGCAGTGCAGGACATCATCGGCCGCTGGCCTTCAGCGCTGCTGATGGTGATTATTGGCGCAACTGCGGGCATCATGCTGATTCGTCATCGTCAGATGGCATATCAACAGCACACGCAGGAGGCGGTCATGCAGACTAGTGTTGTTGGCCCCTCGGCCAGCATGGGACTCCCCGCCAGTGACCAGCGCTTTCGCGAATTGCTGGAAAGCCTGCCACGTGTGGCAGTGCAGGGGTACGACAGCCAGCGCCGAGTGATCTATTGGAATGAGGCCAGCGAGCGACTGTATGGTTTCAGCGAGCAGGAAGCTCGAGGGCGTTGTCTTGAAGCCTTGCTGATACCGGATGAAATGGCGGACATCGTGGTGGATGCCCACCACGCGTGGGTCAATCACGGCACCCAGATCCCGGCGAGCGAGCTTGAGCTGAAGCACAAGTCAGGCGCACCGGTGCCGGTGTTCTCTCACCACGTCATGTTAGGTGAGCGGTCGGACAATCCATTGATGTTCTGCATCGACATCGATCTGGCGGGCGAGCGCAAGGTGCAGCGTGAGCTGGACTACATGACGCGATTCGATCCGTTGACCGAACTGCCCAATCGGCAGACGTTCGAGACTGAGCTCGAGAACATGCTCGGGGAGTGTCAGCGTCACGGCGATACCTTGATGGTGCTGTTCCTGGATATCGACCACTTCACCGAGATCAACGATACCCAGGGCTATGAGATGGGGGACCTCGTGATTCGCAGCGTCGCGTCGCGCTTGCAGGGGTTCCAGCGGAGTCAGGATCTACTGTCACGCTTCGGCGGCGATGAATTCGTCATGGCGATGCCGCGCCTGGATTATGAAAGTGATGCCTTGTCGGTCGTGGAGCGGATCCGCGAAGATTTCCAGCGCCCCTTCCAGATAGAAGGGCGTGAGTTGTTGCTGCGTCTGAGCATCGGCGTCAGCCTCTATCCCGAGAATGGCAATGATGCGCCGGAACTGGTGCGCAATGCGGACGTCGCCAAGCACCGAGCGAAGCAGGCCGGGCGTGATGGATATCAGTTCTTCAACCAGGAAGTGCGCGATGCCATGCTGCATCAGCATCATCTGGCGGGGCGCCTTCAGACGCTGCTGAGCGAGGATGGGGGTGGCGAGCTGTTCCTCCACTTCCAGCCTCAGGTCGCGGCGCGCAGTGAGCGTATCGAGTCGGTAGAGGCGCTGATGCGCTGGCATGCGCCCGAGGGGCCCATTCCCCCGACTGACTTCATCAAGGTGGCAGAGCGCACCAATCTGATCGAGCGCCTGGGTGACTGGGTGATTCGCCAGGCATGTCGCCAGCAGGCCGAGTGGCATGCCATGGGGATCAAGGGCTATCGGATCGATATCAATATCTCCGGGCGTCAGGCGATCAACAGCGACGTCTTCCAGCGTCTTGAGGCATGCGTGGCGGAATATGGCCTGACGCCACGGGACATCGGCATCGAGCTGACCGAGAACGTGTTGATCGATGCTGACGTCAAGGTGCGCGATAGCCTGCGTGCCCTGCACGACAGAGGCTACAAGATCGCGATCGATGATTTCGGGACCGGCTACTCCTCGATGAGCTACCTCAAGATGCTGCCGGTGACGGCGCTCAAGATCGATCGCTCCTTCGTGATCGAATGTGCTCAGGAACCCAAGGATCGCGCCATCATGGAAGCGACGGTCTTCCTCGGGCATCGACTGGGGCTGGAGGTGGTGGCCGAGGGGGTGGAGAATATCCAGCAACTCGAGCTGTTGCGTGAAATGCGCTGTGATCTCATTCAGGGATACTACTTCTACAAGCCCATGGCGGCGGCGGATATCCAGCGGCTGCTGTCCGGGGGCAACAACCCGCCTCATCCTGGCGCCCATCGCCCGTCCAGTGATCCAACCAGTGCATCCAACGGTTGCCATTGAGTCAGCGTTGATCCGGTGCCGTTGTGGCATGGGACTGTTGCTGTGGATCGGCTTTTTAGTTTGCGGGCTAAAAGATATGATGCTGACAGTTGAAGCGGATGGACTGTCATCATCATCGATGAATCTGGGCATTCCTTCCTGACACCTGCGGGTCGAGCATCTCATGCTCCCCGCAGGCGTTTGCCGAGAGTGGCTGCGTCGTTCAATGCGCAGAGCTGTTCGCCCACTCTCGCTTCCTGCCTGCATTGCAGGTTGCGATGGTTCCTTGAGCGGGTTTCACGACCCTTCCGGCGATACCCTTGGGGTATCGATGACCGGACAAGCCAGTCCTTGTGACTGGCTTTTTTTATGCCTGTCATCCGTCCGTCAAGTTTGCCAGTCAGGCGCGGCACCCTCTCAGAACAGCCCCAGCTGTTGCGTCTCTTCGTGGGCCTTGAGTCGAACACCGACTCCCAGCAGGCGCACCGGTCGATGGCCACGTTGCCAGGCTTGCTCCATCAGCAGTGCGAAACTCCTGGCGTCCGGCAATGAGAGGGTGGAGGCGGGGAGGAGGCTTTCCAGCGTGGTGCTGGTGAAGTCGTTGAAGCGTACCTTGACGAACTGCTTGGCCAGCACCGGCTGTTCCTGGCGTGCGTGACGCTCCCCGAGGCGCTCCATCAGCATGGGAAGCTTGGCGAGGCAGGCGGAGAGATCCGGAAGATCCTGATCGAAAGTGCGTTCGACACTGATGGACTTCCGCTCTCTCTCGACCTTGACGGGGCGGTCATCAATGCCATGAGAGAGTTCATGCAGGCGATGTCCGAATTTGCCGAAGTGTTCGACCAGTGTGGTCAGTGGTGTCGTGCGGATGTCATCGCAGGTGGTAATCTCCAGCCGATTGAGGCGGGCCAGCGTGGCCGGGCCGACGCCATGCAGCTTGCCGACGGGCAGCTTACGAATGAAGGCGTCGCTGGACTCTGGCGTGATCACCGTCAGGCCATCGGGTTTCTCCCAATCACTTGCGATCTTGGCCAGGAACTTGTTGGCGGCCACGCCGATCGACAGCGTGATCCCGGTGCGCTTCAGGGCTTCTTCCTTCAGCCAGCGCGCCATCCAGGTCGCGCTTCCCTGAAATTCCTCGATGTCGCTGACGTCCAGGTAGGCTTCGTCCAGCGATAGAGGTTCCACCAGTGGTGTCAGTTCGTGAAACAGTGCCTGGATCTCCTGCGAGACGGCACGGTAGCGCTCGAAGTCGGGGGGGACGAGTATCAGTTGCGGACACAGGCGCAGGGCGCGCGCTGTGGACATCGCAGAGCGGACGCCGAAGGCGCGAGCCGGATAATTGCAGGTGGCGATCACGCCACGTTGCTCGGTGCGGCCACCGATGGCGATGGGCACCTCGCGCCACTCTGGGTGACGAAGCATCTCGACGGCGGCGTAGAAACAATCGCAGTCAGCATGAAGGATCTTGCGCATTCGCGCATCATCCTAAAAGACTGGATGGCTGTCCAGTATCAGGCGGCGTGTCGCCTCATTCTTCGCCCAGAGACGACAACGCCCGGCAGACGTGATGCCTGCCGGGCGTTGTCGTATTTCCTGTTGCCGTTGCCAGGCTACCCTGGCCGGCGGATTACAGCGTCATCGCCGCTACCCAGCCGAAGACGATCAGCGGGATGTTGTAGTGGATGAAGGTCGGCACCACGCTGTCCCAGATATGATCATGCTGTTGATCGACATTCAGGCCTGCCGTCGGGCCGAGCGTGGAGTCGGAGGCGGGGGAGCCAGCATCGCCCAGTGCGGCCGCGGTGCCGATCAGGGCGACGGTCGCCAGGGGGGAAAAGCCGAACTGCAGGGCCAGCGGGACATAGATCGCCGCGATGATCGGGATGGTGGAAAAGCTGGAGCCGATGCCCAGCGTGATGAAGAGTCCGACCATCAGCATGACGAGCGCGGCCAACGGCTTGTTGTCTCCGATGATGTGGAAGGAGGCATCCACCAGGGTCTGGATATCACCCGTGGCTTTCATGACGGAGGCGAAGCCGGCTGCCGAGATCATGATGAAGCCGATCAGTGCCATCATGCGCATGCCGGAGGTGAACAGGTCGTCGGCTTCGTTCCACTTGAACAGGCCACCCAGGGAAAGAATGGCGAAGCCGACCAGGCCGCCCAGGATCATCGAACCGGAATAGAGCTGGATGCCCAGGGCGGCGATGATGGCGACCCCAGCCATGATCAGGCCGCTGCGGGATGGTGCGTGCACTGGAGTATGGTGCGGGACATTGGTCGACTTGATCTCGCGATTGGCGTAGTCACGCGGCTTGCGATAGGAGACGAAGACCGCAGTCAGCAGTCCCAGGAACATGCCGCCTACCGGAATGGCCATTGCCATCGGCACCATGCCGCGGGTGACTTCCAGCCCCATTGCCTGGCCCGCTTCATTGATGTTGGCCAGCAGGATGTCATTGAGGAAGATGGAACCGAAGCCCACCGGCAGCAGCATGTAGGGAGCCGTCAGACCAAAGGTCAGGGCACAGGCGACGGCGCGGCGATCCAGGCGCAGGCGGTTCATGGCCACCAGCAGTGGCGGAATCAGGATCGGAATGAAGGCGATGTGGACAGGAATCAGGTTCTGGGACGAGATCGCCACCAATGTCACGCTGCCCAGCAAGCCGTACTTGATGGCGGTCTGACGGCGAGGGGTGCTCTCTCCATTGAGCATGCCGATCAGGCGTGCCGCAAGGAGATCCGGCAGGCCGGAGCGAGACAGGGCCACGGCAAAGGCACCGAGCGTGGCATAGGCCAGGGCGACCTTGGCACCACCGCCGACGCCGTCGTTGAAGGCGCCGAGAGTGTCAGTCAGAGACAGGCCACTGAACAGGCCGCCGACCAAGGCGCCGGCCACCAGAGCGAAGACGACCGAGACTCGGGCCAGTGACAGGCCGACCATGACCAGAACGGCCAGTATTACCGCATTCATGCGAGTACCTCATTAAGGGAGATGTGCCAATGGAGCGGGGGGTTGCAGGTGTGCGCGGCCACCCGATCCCGGGCAATACCTCGCAAGTCGTGCTGATCGCTTACGTCAGGCGGTTTCGTCCTGAAACTGCCAGAAAACGGCGCGTTATCATACCAGAGCGAGGTCCCAAGCTGAATGGCCGATGAATGACCTCATGGAACGCGGCCGCCGGCGGCACGGTTGGCGCAAGGGAAGGGCTTTTTGTAGAATGCCACGCTGCCCGGCGGCTGCAGTCGCAGGCGTTATTCAACAGGAGAGCGCATGCTGGAGCTTGAAAATGCCCGTGTCATCGGCATGGGCAATGATCGCCGTGTCTATCAGGACCCCCGTGATCCTCGGCGCTGCATCAAGGTACCGCGCTATCCCGACAAAGGAAGCCGCCAGAATCAGCGCGAGCAGCGCTACTTCGAAGGGCTCGTGAGGCGAGGTGTGCACGACTGGTCCTACGTGCCTGCCTATCATGGCAGCGTGGCGACCCGAGAGGGCCTCGGGCTGGTCTTCGATCTGATACTCGACGATGACGGCACGACCTCGCGCCGTCTGCGAGAGGTCTGTCATGAAACTCCCGAGCGGGTGGGGGAGGAGGCATTGATGGATGAGCTGGCCAACCTCTATCGCTATCTCGACAAGCGTTGGCTGATACCGTCCGACCTCAATGATCGCAACATCGTGGTCCAGTTTCGCGAGCATCAATCCCCGCGCCTGTGGTTGATCGATGGTATCTCCAATCCGGACTTCATCCCCCTCGCCACCGGTATCGCCTGGTTGGCGCGCCGCAAGATCGCCCGCCGCTATCGTCATTTTCTCAAGAAGCTGATGAAGGGCGGGATGCTGACGGCAGATGCACATGCGCGCCTCGAGCGGCGTCTCTGGGGAGATTGAGCGCTTCCGACCGCATTCCCCTGCCGAGAGATGGGCCTCGAATCTCGTCGTTGAGAGAAGATAGGAGTTGAGAGAAGAGAGAGGGAAGAAGAGGGGAGTGATGAGGGTGATCGTCACTATCAGTCACTCCCCGTCAGCCGGCAGGCAGCCGACAGGCAGCCGAGCAGATCCCTGTCCTGACGCCTTGCCTCAGAGATTGTCGGTAAAGTGGCTCTTCATGGCATGCGTGATCTTGCGCAAGTCGTCGTGTGAGGTGATATAAGCCGGCATGGTATAGAGCCAGCGGCCGAAGGGTCGCAACCAGACCCCTTGCTGACGAGCGTGAGCCTGAGCCCCTTCAAGACTTGCTGCATCGTGAACCTCTATCACGGCAGTGGCTCCCAATACGCGTATGTCGCCAATGGCGGGATGTGAGAAATCCGCGAGTTCCTCTCGTAGTACCTGATTGAGGCTGGCGATCTTGCCGAGATAATCGTCTTCCTCGAAAACCTTGAGGCTTTCCAGTGCCACTCGGCAAGCCAATGGGTTGCCCATGAACGTCGGGCCATGCATGAAGGCAGTATTGGCATCCTTGCCATCGAAGGCATGAAAGATATGGCTCTGGGCGAGGGTGGCAGCATGTCCCAGATACCCTCCCGTCAGTCCTTTTGACAGCACCATGATATCGGGCGTCACATCTGCATGCTCACAGGCAAACAGTTTTCCAGTACGTCCGAATCCTGTCGCGACCTCATCGAAGATCAACACCACGCCGAACTCGTCACATAAATCACGTGCCGCTTTCAGGTAGTGAGGCGAGTACATGTTGAGACCGCCGGCAGCCTGGAGCAGCGGCTCCATCAGCAGGGCGGCGATGTCATCATGCGTCTCGAGCTCTCTGCGCAGCGCTGCGATGTCACCGAGGACCTCTTCATATGGCGCCGTGAATCCCGCCGTCGGTGCCGGCGCGAAATGATGTCTGGGCAGGAAGTCGGCAAACAGTGAGTGCATGCCCTCTTCCGGGTCGCAGACCGCCATGCAGCCTGCCGTGTCCCCGTGGTAGGCCTTCATCAACGACAGCATTCGCGTCCGCCCGCGAGTGTCATCACGATCCTGACGCTGTTGCTGGTATTGCACTGCCATCTTCATGGCGACTTCCATGCCGACGGAGCCACTGTCCGAGAAGAACACGTGGTTCAGCCCCTCCGGGGTGATGCGCACCAGTGCCTCGGCCAGCGCCACCGCCGGTTGGTGCCGAATGCCCCCGAGCATCACATGACACAATTGAGCCGCTTGCTGCTGAATCGCGGAGACGAGTCGAGGATGGCCGTAGCCATGGATCATGCACCACCAGGAGCAGGTTGCGTCCAGCAGGGTCTCGCCGTCACTCAGTGTCATGCGCGGCCCGACTCCGCCCACGACCTCAAGCGGGGCAGGCATCGCGTGCATCTGCGTATACGGATGCCAAAGCGCTTGTGGCTGATCGGCATGTGAGGCGGTCTGGGGGTAGGACATGATGTTCTCCATCGACGCTGACGGCAATTGAGCCTCTTTGTTAACCTTGACCACTTTATCAGGTTGACATGATTTGTGAAGTGTCACTTTCTGGAGGGGGTGATGTCTCTAATATTGCCGTCGGAAATAGTGCTGGGGGATTGGTGGAGCCGAAGCGAAGGTTTACTTTCCTCTGTGTCTGCATGCTTTTGAGGATACGCTCAAGAACAAGAGGGACTCGGAGTGATGATGTGTGATGAAAGAGCTACTGAAAAAGTCACAATATGAATACTTCATGAAAGCTGCGGCTTGCCAGCGAGAGAATTTACCTGCCTGTGATGTCGATGTGATTCTACAATACCGCCTGATGGCCGCTGACGCCCGCCATATAGGGACTCTAGGCTCATGTCGATTCTAATTAACGATATTTGCAGGCAGAGACTATTTTGAATTCACATATCTTTTCGAGTGCCAGCTATTGCATTCCAGAGAGCGCTTGATTAACTTGTCGTTAGTTGATTAGTGCTTCACGGCGTGGACATGCTTGGTCTATAATCCCTTCAGCTTCTGTAGGGTCTTACTGTCCCAAGTCCCTGCGTGAGCCAAATCCAGGAAGCAGCTGTTATTTGTTGATCGGCGAATTCTTTCGCAACACCTGTTTCCGGAAGTGAATTCCTGACTGTCCCGATACCCTTGGAGAACCCCATGTCCCTGTTGACTGATTTCATGCAGAAAGAACAAGAGCTCAAGAAACTTCAAGAGCAACTGGAAAGCCTGCGCAACGATGATCGCCTGAAGAATGAGCTGGAATTCAAGGACAAGCTTGATTCCCTGATGAGTGAATACGGCAAGTCTACTCGCGACGTGATTGGCCTGCTGGATCCGAAAGCCAGCCAGACGCCGGCAGCTGCCGCGAGCGCGGAAACCAAGGCTGGCGGCGTTCGTCGCAAGCGCAAGCTGAAGGTCTACAAGAACCCGAATACCGGTGAAGTGATCGAGACCCGTGGTGGCAATCACAAGCAGCTGAAAGAGTGGAAGGAAGAGCACGGTGCCGAAACCGTCGAATCCTGGCTCGAGCGTACCGAGAGCTGAGTTGACACTTTCCTTGAGCATCTGCTGAAGAGACGGTTGACCAGACACGAAGAAGCCCCGCCATGGCGGGGCTTCTTCGTGTCTGGCGTTCGTGTCTGGCGCTGATGTTGCCATTTCGCTGACCTTGCTCCCCATGGCCTGGGGAGGCCTCCGAGAGCATGGCGCCTCCCGCCCTGCACGGCGAGCCTCTGATGAGAAGGCATGCCGTGGCAGGGCGGGCGAGCCTGGGCAGAGAGTGCTCCCGTCAGCTGTCGATCTGTCCCAGGTTGACCAGGCGGCCGATGGCCAGCACCTTGCCGGTCGGTTTGCCGGTCGGCGAACCACCGCTGGGCTCCAGTGTCATCTCGAGCAACTGGCCCGGACTCATGCGGCCGATCTGTTCGGCGCTCAACTCGATACCTGCCACCGGGTCCACCAGACCCAGCGAACGCGGGCCCTCCGCTGGATCGGTCAGGGTCCAGAGTTCGATGGCGCGATCCGTCGGACGCTCGATAGTGACATTGGGTGTCAGCTGAAGTCCGCCACCGGCCGTGACACTGGCGACCCAGGTCGGCGTGGCAGGGTCCTCGAGAGTCTGCAGCACCGCGACCATGCGCTGCGCGGATGACTCGGGCACCTCGTTCGCCACCGGCGGGGTGCCATCTTGTGGTGATTGAGGCGCGAAGGGCCCCACCTGCATCGCCAGAGCAAGGGCGAGTCCGGCGCCCAGCCCCAGACCCAGTCCGCCTCCCAGCCAGCGCCACAGCCAGGGGGCTTGCGGAGCAGGAGCGCCACCCGTGTCATTGGCTGGCGTCGGAGTCTGCTTGAGGCGCGTCAGACTGGCATCGATGCGTTTCCACAGCGAATCGGAGGCCGGTTCCGGCGGCAGGCGATCACTGACGCTCAGCCAGTGCTGCTGCCAGCGAAGTGCCATGCGGGCGGCCTCATCGTCACGTTCTATCCAGGCGCGCACCTCGGCTTCACGTTCGGGGTCCAGCAGGCCCAGGGTGTGTTCACCCAGCAACAGATTCTGCTCTTGTGGAGATTCGGGGATCGGGGAATGGTTCATCGTGACAGGCACTCCTGCAGTCGCTTGAGTCCGGCACGGATGCGACCCTTGATGGTGCCGAGCGGGGCGCTGAGTTTTTCGGCGATCTGCTCGTGGGTCAGGCCCTTGAAGAATGCCAGCAGAATGGGTTCGCGTCGTGGGGCTTCCAGCTCACCCAGACAATCGCTCAGCTGATGGGCTGTCTGACTGTCGTGTGCTGCCGCTTCCGGGTTGGCGAGCAAGTCGGCGAGGCTGTCGAGCGCCTCGCTGTCACCGCGGGGCGTCCGTCCCTGGGCCCGCAGCTGATCCAGTGCACGATAGCGCAGGATGGTGAACAGCCAGGCGCGGCCATTGCCGAGTTCACGGCGATATTGGCCGGCATTGGACCACAGCTTGATGAAGGCATCGTGGACGGCGTCCTCGGCCTGATCCCGGCTGCCGAGCAGGCGCATGGCAAGTGCCAGCATGCGGCCGGACTCAAGGTCATAGAGGCGACGAAAGGCGGTTTCATCACCGAGCGCACAGGCCTCTATGGCACTGGCGTGGTCAAAGTCGTCCGGGTCTTGCGAACTGACGGGTGTCGTGTGTGCTGGCATCGGGGGCCCGACTCCATTGGCTGGGAATCCATCGTTCAGCTGACGGTAGTCGCCCCATGAGAGGTTGGCAAGTGACATGGAGAGAGCTCCAGAGTCGTGTGAACCCCTCGGCTGTGACATTGATGGTGCACGTCGAGGAGGCATGAAGGTGATTTGATGGCGAGACATGCAGAGCATGGCGTGCTGGTCCGGTCCCGTTGAGTCGCTGTCTGTCACACGCGGGCGTGGACCGGGACAATGTCTTGCGATATGCCTGAACTAACGCGCCATTCAGGCAATTGGATGTGCTGATATCGCCAAGGGTGGGTAGTGGCTTGATGCAGCAACGGAAAATGCAGGTGCATTGCCGCTGGTCAAGGGAGTCCGCATAATGTTCTGCATGACAGCCCGGGAGGCGTGATGAAGCAGCAATTCAATACGATCGGCGTGATTGGTCGACTGGGCAGTGCTCAGGTAGTGGACACGCTCAAGCGCTTGATTCGCTTTCTTGAGGCTCGCCAGCTGGCGATGATCATCGAGGAGCGCACGGCGACGCTGTTGCTTGACCATGGCCTTGAGGTGGCGAGCCGTCGTCAGATGGGCGAGCGCTGTGATCTGGTGATCGTGGTGGGCGGTGATGGAAGTCTGCTGGGCGCGGCGCGTGCATTGTGTCGCAGTGGCACGCCGGTACTGGGCGTCAATCGCGGCCGGCTGGGCTTTCTCACCGACATCCGTCCAGATGAGCTGGAGGAAAAGGTCGCCGAGGTGCTCGAGGGTGACTACCTCAGTGAGCAGCGGTTCCTGCTGGAGGCGGAAGTCTTTCGGGACGGCGAGAAGATAGGTGCGGCGGACGGCCTCAACGATGTCGTGCTGCATCCTGGCAAGGCGGCGCGGATGATCGAGTTCGAGCTGTTCATCGATGGCCAGTTCGTCTATTCCCAGCGCTCCGATGGCTTGATCGTGGCCACTCCGACCGGCTCGACCGCCTATGCGCTCTCTGGCGGCGGGCCGATCGTCCACCCGCGCCTGGAGGCCATCACGCTGGTGCCGATGTTCCCGCATACGCTGTCCAGTCGTCCGATCGTGATCGACGCGGCCAGCGAGATACTCCTGCACATCAGCGCCAGCAACACGACCTATCCCCACATCAGCTGCGATGGCCAGACTCAGGTCGTGGCCAAGCCCGGCGATGTGCTCAAGATTCGTCGCAAGCGCGAACGTCTGACGCTGATCCATCCGCTGGAGCACAACTATTTCGAGATCTGTCGCACCAAGCTCGGCTGGAGCAACCGCCTCGGCGAATGACATCAAGGCAAGCAGCATGAACGCATTCGTGGCGCCACGGGATGGCTATGATCTGATCGGTGATGTGCACGGCTGTGGCGCCACGCTGGCGGCGCTGCTGGAGAAGCTCGGCTATCACCTGAAGGATGGCGTGTATCGTCATGCCTCGCGCAAGGTGATCTTTCTTGGTGACATCATCGATCGTGGGCCTCGTATCCGACTGGCCGTCCAGTTGGCCAGCCGGATGGTGGAAGCCGGTGAGGCGTTGATCGTGATGGGCAACCATGAATACAACGCGCTGGCCTATTGTCGGCGTGCACGCCTGCGGGAGAGTGGCGATCACCGTGATTTTCTGCGCCCGCATACCTCGCGGCACAATCGCATCATTCGCGAGACGCTCGATCAGTATCAGCATCATCCCGATGAGTGGGATGACGCATTGAGCTGGTTCATGCGCATGCCACTGTGTCTTGAACTGCCGTCGCTGGGAGAGGGCAAGAGTGGTCTGCGCGTGGTCCACGCCTGTTGGGATGAAGCGCTGGTGCGTCCGTTTCTGGCGCGCTTTCCGGATGGCTGCATCGATGAAGCCTTCCTGCAGGACTCCGTCGACCCCTCGAGCTTTGCCTATCGGGTGCTGGATCGCCTGACTCGGGGGACCAGTCTGCGCTTGCCGGAGGGCGTCGAGATCCACTCGGGGGATGGCTTCACGCGCCGCAGTTTCCGGGCGCATTTCTGGGCGCGCGAGCCTCGCACCTATGGCGATGTGGTGTTCCAGCCCGACAATCTGCCGGGAGAGCTGGAGTCGCGCTGGTTGAGCGAGGGCGAGCTCGAGAAATTGCCGTATTACGGACCAGAGCAATTGCCATTGTTCCTGGGGCATTACTGGTGTGAAGGCGTGCCTGCGCTCCCGGCGACCAATATCGCCTGTCTCGATTACAGCGCCGTCAAGTGCGGTCGCCTGGTCGCCTATCGCTTCAGTGGCGAAGCGACGCTGGATGCCGCCAATTTCGTCTGGGTGCCGGTGCCGCGCGAACCCTCGAGTCGTCCACTGCCGGAAGAGTTGCCGGCCGAGGAGTTGTCGGGGCGCGGTGAGATGAGGGGATAGCGTGCGGGGTCATAGTCATACCTGCCGGCCTTTTCTCATCGCCATTGTTTTTTTCAATAAGCAGCCAGTGAACCAAAGCGCCATCCCGGACTCAGAGTAAGTGTTCCCTTGAATGATCCCTTGCTCAGTCCGGTGCCCCCCACCGGACTTTTTTTATGCCTGTCAGTTTGTCATCGCCCCCACCGCGGCTCTCCAGACAAGTCCCTATCCAGAGTGGCATCAGCTGGATCTGCCACCGACCGCCCATCGGCGCTCTCGACGTCGGGCTACTGTCGAGAGATGCCATCACGCTGACTTGTCACTGCAAGGACACTGCATGTTCCAGGTTCTGACCTTAGACGACTCCTTCGATACGCTCGCACTGCGTCAGGCGCTGTGGGCGGAGAAGATCGGCCACCAGATCACCTCCGAGCGCGTCTCGACCCCTGACGGGGAGGCGGTGCGTCAGATGCTGTGGCTGGCGGACCCCGAGCAGCTCCCCCGCGTGATCGCGATGCTGGAGCGCCACTCACGCGGAGAGCCGCTGCGCGATGAGGCTACGGAGGCGTCGGGTTTCTCAAGCGGTGCATCGGGCGGTCTCTGGCAGCTCGTCAGACAGACTCCGCTGACATGGCTGGTCGGGCTCGCCTGTTGCCTCACCGTACTCTGTCAGTACGTGCTGGGTCAGGCGGCGGTGTTCGAATGGCTGGCCATCGTGCCCTTTGAGCTGGTGGGCAGTCAGCACATTGCACCGGCGCCGTTGTCCACGACACTGGCGGGGGAGTGGTGGCGGCTGTGGTCACCCTCCTTGATGCATTTCGGCATTCTGCATCTGGTCTTCAATCTGCTGTGGCTATGGGTGTTCGGGCGCCAGATCGAGGCCATCGATGGCGCCTGGCGCTTCGCGCTGGTGGTGCTGGTGAGCGGGGTGGCTGCCAACCTGGCGCAGTACGCCACCGGCAGTGTGCTGTTTGGCGGGCTCTCGGGAATCGATTTCGCCGTGATCGGCTATGTCTTCATCGCGGCTCGTCGACGGCCGATGCTGGGCTATCAGATGCAGCGCTCGCTGATGATCTTCATGTTGATCTATCTGGTGCTGTGCATGACACCGTTATCGAGTGCCATCGGCCTTGGGGCCATCGCCAATGAGGCGCATCTCGGTGGGCTGCTGGCAGGGCTGGTGCTGGGATTCGTGCTGCCGCGCCGCGCGCCGGGCGCCACGTCATGACAGCCAGGCGGATGACAATGATAGAATGGTCGCATTTTGCACGGCGTGGCGTCACTTTGCCCGCGTGGCGCTGCCCCCGCGCCGTGCTCCAGCATCAGGAGAACCCCCATGAGTGACATGACTTTCGACGGGATGGTCGAACAGATGACCCCGACCATCTACGAGAGCCTCAAGCAGTCCATGCAGCTGCGCAAATGGCCGGACGGCCGGGTGCTGACCTCGGAGCAGGTCGAGCTGTGCATGGAGGCCGTCATCAAGTACGAGGTCCACAACAACGTGCCTGCCGAGTCACGTGTCGGCTTCATCGACAACGGTACCTGCGGTCCACGTGACGGTGACGACACTGCTTCACGCGATGAGCCGGAGCAGATCAAGTGGGTCAACTGACACTGGATGATGCACTGGACGTCGATGGCGCACCTCAGCCCGCCGTGGAGTCGGTGACCCTGAAAGGGGACATCCGCAAGATGTCCATCGTGCCTGCCGGTGAGGCGCTTGCGATCGATACCTCGGCGGATGCGCAGTCAGTCTCGCGTGAGCCGCTGGCGGCCAGCTATGGCCTGCGACTGGGCGAGATCACCCAGCCGCTGAACGCCTATATTGGCCACAAGGTACGCCTGGACTTCACCGGTCAGATCCACTGCAGCCATTGCGGGCGCAAGACCAAGAAGAGCTTCGCGCAGGGGCATTGCTATCCCTGCTTTCGCAAGCTGCCACAGTGTGATGGCTGCATCATGAAGCCGGAGACCTGTCACTTCGCGGAAGGAACCTGTCGTGATCCTCAGTGGGGTGAGGAGCATTGCTTCCAGCCGCATATCGTCTACCTGGCCAACTCCTCCGGCCTCAAGGTCGGTATCACCCGCAAGACCCAGATGCCGACGCGCTGGTTCGATCAGGGTGCCATCCAGGCCTTGCCCATCGTCGAGGTCTCCAATCGTCTGCAGTCTGGGCTGGTCGAGGTGCTGTTCAAGCAGGCACTCAATGACCGCACCAACTGGCGCGCGATGCTCAAGGGCGATGTGGCCGAGCTGGATCTGGAAGCCGAGCGTGATGCACTGCTCGAGCAGATGGCCGAGGGTCTGGCGGCGCTGCAGGCGCATTGCGGGGAAGACGCCATCCGGGTACTGGATACCACGGCATTGGCCTTCGAGTTTCCGGTGCGTACCGCGCCGACCAAGGTCACCTCGTTCAACTTCGACAAGACACCCGTGGTGGAAGGCGTTCTCGAAGGGCTCAAGGGTCAGTATCTGATCCTCGACAGCGGGGTGATCAATCTGCGCAAGTTCACGGGGTATGAGGTCGAGGTCCAGCTCGGCGAATGACATCGTCCCGTGTTGCGAAATAAGCTCAAGGCTAATGACGATGACAACGCCCGCGCTCCCTTCAAGGAGTGCGGGCGTTGTCGTATGGCCTGGGGATATCGAAGAAAGATGCCGGCCCGAGCGGTTCAGCCAGCGGATTCAGCCGGGGGATTCAGCCGGGGGATTCAGCCGAGCACGGGCTGGCGGCGCGCCTGCATGCGCTCCAGGAAGACCTGCATCACTCGGTGGTAGAGCTCGCGTCCCAGCACGACATCCTCGACCCCCGCATCCAGATTGGGGTTGTCATTGACCTCGATGACCACCACGCGATCCTCGAGCTGTTTGAGGTCAACTCCATAGAGCCCATCACCGATCAGACGTGTCGCCTTGAGAGCCGCCTTGATCACGGCGGGGGGCACATCACTCGGGTCAACGGTGGCAAAGCCGCCGGAGCGGGTGCGGGCGCCGCTGTGGTCATAGATCTGCCAATGGCCACGCGCCATGTAGTAACGGCTGGCGAACAGCACCTTGCCGTCGAGCACGCCGATACGCCAGTCGAACTCGGTTGGGAGCCATTCCTGCAGCAGCAGCAGAGCGGAGTCATGGAACAGTCGCTCGGCTTCACGCACCAGTGTCTCCGGCCCGTCAATCTTGACGATGCCGCGCGAGAAGGCACCATCCGGCACCTTCATCACCAGCGGATAGCGCATGTGCTGTCCGCGTTCGGCCAGCTGGCGCAGTTCGCCGCGATGAATCAGGCGCCCCTGTGGGGCGCTGAGGCCGCGAGCCTTCAGGAGCTCATGCAGGAAGACCTTGTTGGTACAGCGCAGAATCGACTGACTGTCGTCGATCACCACCAGCCCTTCGTGTTCGGCTCGCTTGGCCATGCGGTAGGTATGGTGGTCCAGGCTTGTGGTCTCGCGGATGAACAGCCCATCGAATTCGGCCAGACGTCCCTCGTCACGCTTGGTGATCAGACTGACATCGATGCCCAGGCGGCGTCCCTCGCGGATGAAGTGCTTGAGCGCCGTACGATTGGACGGTGGCAGTGCCTCATTCGGGTCCACCAGCATCGCCAGGTCGAAACGATAGTGGCGGCGAGCCTTCGGGGTGCGCCAGACCTTGCGGGAATGGCGGTTGAGCGCCTGGGCAAAGCGATCCTCGTCCGTTTCCGCCAGATGGTTCAAGGATTGCGGGCGCACTCGCCTGAGGGTCCAGCGCTCGCCACGCGCCTCGAGTCGCACCTCGAGCAACGGGCAGGGCAGTCGCTCGAACAGCTTGCGACCGAGACGTGCCAGTGCGGGGTCATCGCTCTCACCGAAGGTCAGCAGCAGGTCGAGATGCGCATGCTTGCCGGTCTCGTGGGGGACTGTCTGCGGGGCGGGCAGGGCGCTCTTGCGCGTCAGCTCCTCAAGCAGCACACGGATGCTGCCCAGTTCCATGTCGATCAGTGACTTGCGCGACAGCTGGTTGAGCGTTTCCACCGACGGCAGGGCTTTCTGTCCGCGCGCCTGTGCCAGCAGCGAGACGTAATAGCCGATCCCGAGGTAATCGAGCCCGCCGCAGAGATTGATGACGTGGGTCGCGGGCTGCGGAGCGTCCTGGTCTGCCCGGTCCGTGGGCACGGAGCTGTCGTGGGAGAGCTCGGACAGAAAGTCGTGGGCGCTGATGACATCATCACTGGGATAGAAGGCGCGCCAGTCACTGACACGGTCAACCACGATACGCAGGCGGGACATTGAGTAGCCTCGAAGGGCGGGCACCGAAGCGGTGCCGAATGCAGCGCATCATGAAAAACAATCTCCGTCATCGCAATAGACAACAAGATGAAATAATTTCATGCAAATAGGTCGAGACAAGACGTGCCTGCATGCCCAGAATGCAGCGGATTGCTACCGCCCCACGACACCTTGATTTCAGGGCTGCCTCAGGGCGCTGACAGGCGGGAGAGCCTGCATCATGACCCCCATTCTGCGTCCGGCGATCCGGGCCGATCTCGATGCTCTGGTAGAGCTCGAGGAAGTCAGTTTCGATAGCGACTGGTTCAGTCGTCGTCAGCTGTCCCATCTGATTCTGCGTGCCAATGCACGCACCCTCGTCATCATCCAGCCAGAAGGCGATGGCCCGGACGCCCTGCCGGCGGCAGGCAATGCGATGGCCGCACTGTGGCCGGCGGGCAGCGTGGCGCAGGATGACGCCACCCCGCTGCGCAGCGTGTTGGGCTATGGCACCGTGCTGTTCCGACGCAATTCACGCCGGGCACGACTCTATTCCTTCTGTCTGCATCCCGAGGCGCGCGGACGCGGTCTCGCCCAGCGTCTGCTCATCGCGCTCGAGCAGCTGGCCATCGAGCAGGGCTGTGAGCAGTTCGATCTGGAAGTGCATACCGGCAACGGTGCAGCGATCACCCTCTATGAGCGCCACGGCTTTGCCAGGAATGGTCGCCTGCGCGATTACTACGCCGACGGCGCGGCGGCCTGGAAGATGCGCAAGTCACTGGTGATTCCCTCATCAAACCCGCCCGCCAGCAGCAGCGACATCAGGGCTGAGGGGATCTCGACGTGGGGAGATGCGGGCGCTGCCTGACGGCCGGGCATGGCGCGCGTCGCCCCCATGGGCTAGGATGCGCTGTTTATTCTTCATGGCTTCAAAGGAATCGCTCCCATGCCGTCATTCGATATTGTCTCCGAACTCGACAAGCACGAAGTTCAGAACGCCGTCGATCAGGCCAATCGCGAACTTGCGACACGCTTTGATTTCAAGGGCGTGACTGCCGGCTTCGAACTCGAGAAGGAAGAGACCGTCAATCTGGAAGCCGACGCCGATTTCCAGCTGCGTCAGATGATCGAGCTGCTCAAGGGTCGCCTGATCGCGCGTGGCATCGACGTGCGTTGCCTGGAAGAGAAGGACGCCGACACCGGCGGTGTGCGTGCCCGCCAGCAGCTGGTGCTGCGTCAGGGGCTGGACCAGCCGACCGCCAAGAAGATCGTCAAGGCGCTCAAGGATGCCAAGCTCAAGGTCCAGGCCCAGATCCAGGGTGAGAAGGTGCGCGTCACCGGCAAGAAGCGTGATGATCTCCAGGGGGCCATGGCCTTGCTGAAAGGTGACGAGAGCATCGAGCTGCCGCTGCAGTTCAACAACTTCCGCGACTGATCTTCCTCGCGCGCCTGGCGCTCATGTCACGGCTGACCGCTGTCAGCGGCAAATGTCGTCGACAAGTGTCAGGGGCGCCACTCTCAGCACCGTTCGCTCTCGGCGAGCGGTGCTGTGTTCGTTTGAATCGCTTTGAAAGCGTCACGTACCCGTTTCAGGCGCTGCGCTCTCAAAGCGTTTCACCATCTTCGTTCGTCATATTCGCGTGACGCTCGCCCCGGGTGGGTCGGGCTGCGCAAAGAGAGGTTACATGTCTGCTCCGCTCGCTATCGGCCAGCGCAATACCCTGACCATCACCAAGCGGGTCGGCTTCGGCGTCTTCCTCGACGGCGGTGACCGCGGTGAAATCCTGCTGCCGACTCCCTTCATTCCTGCCGGTGCCGATATCGGTGACGCGGTGGAAGTCTTCGTGAGTCTTGATGATGAAGACCGCCTGCTGGCCACCACGCGCTATCCGCGCGCCATGGTCGGTGAGTTCGCCGCCCTCAAGGTGGTCGAGGTCAACGACATCGGCACCTTCCTCGACAATGGCCTGGGCAAGGACCTGCTGCTGCCCTACGGCGAGCGCAAGCGTGAGCTCAAGGCGGGCCAATTCGCCATGGTGCACGTGGGGCTCGACAAGCACAGCGATCGCATGGTCGCGTCGATGCGCCTGGATCGCTGGCTGGACAAGACACCGGCCGAGTACACCGTCGGTCAGGAAATCTCCGGCCTGGTGGCGGCGAAGACCGAATTGGGCATGAAGATCATCATCGACAATGCCCATTGGGGGCTGGTGCACCACGATCGCATCTTCACCCGCCTGCATATCGGCAATCGTCTGCGTCTGTGGGTGCTCAAGAATGATGGCAACGGCAACATCGACCTGACCCCGCAGGCACCGGGCCCTGCAGGCCATCAACAGCTGGCGGACCGCATCCTTGCACGTCTGGAAGCCAACGCCGGGGTGCTGCCGCTGGGTGACAAGAGCGACCCCCAGGCCATCAGCGACGCCTTCGGCGCCAGCAAGGCCAACTTCAAGCGTGCCATCGGCCACCTGAAGCGCGAGGGCAAGGTGACACTGGCCCCCACCGAGACGCGCCTGGTCAAGTGAGGCGCCGGTGATGCGTCGCGCATCGCCCGAGCGGCTTCTGCCGCGCCAGCATCACAAGCTTCCCGTCGGCAATTTCGCTGCCACTCGTCGGTTCTCCGGTGGGTGGCAGTTGCGTTTGTGGGCAGCGCATGGCACCAATGAGCGTCAGGACCCTGCGGACCATGAGTCGCCCTGCGTGTCCATGACGCGCCGAGCGTGCCGTGGCGTCATCCAGCGCATGCCTGATCACGCAGGAGCACCTGAGATCATCCCCACCATTGACAACAAGGATCGTCAGCCCATGTCTCCCGTTACCACTTCCTCCTCTCGTTCGGCGTTGCGTATCCTGCTGGCCCCTGACAGCTACAAGGAGGCGCTGCCTGCGCTGGAGGCTGCCGAGGCAATGGCGAGCGGCATCCGGCGCGTATTGCCCGAGGCCGAGCTCGACCTGTGCCCGTTGGGAGATGGCGGAGAGGGCACCCTGGCGGCACTGTTGGCCGCTGCAAGCGAGGCAGATCCCATCGAGGCGCGCAGCGCTCAGGTACGTGATCCGCTGGGGCGCGAGGTCACTGCGCAATGGGGCTGGCAAGCGGGTAGCCGCACGGCCATCGTCGAGCTCGCCGAGGCCAGTGGTCTGCACCTGCTCAGCCCCGATGAGCGTGATGCGCGCATCGCCAGTACCTTCGGCGTCGGACAGCTGGTGCTTGCTGCGCTGGAGGCCGGTGCCGAGCGCCTAATCGTCACGCTGGGCGGCAGCGCGACCAACGATGGCGGCAGCGGCATGTTGCGTGCACTCGGTCTGCGCCTGCTGGATGAGGCGGGTGACGAACTGCCGGACGGAGGGGCGGCAATGGCACGACTGGCGCGGCTGGATGCCAGTGGCCTGGACCCGCGGCTGGCGACTCTCAAGGTGTCCGCGGCGGTGGACGTCGACAACCCGCTGTGTGGTCCGCGTGGCGCGACGGCCGTGTTCGGGCCCCAGAAGGGCGCGGATGAGGCGGTGGTCGAGGAACTGGACGTCGCGCTGGGGCGTTTCGCGCGGATGAGTGCCGAGGTGCTGGGGGAGGACCACCAGCAGCTGCCGGGCACCGGTGCCGCAGGCGGCATGGGCTACGCAGTGGCGGCCTGGCTCACGGGGGAGCTGCGCCCGGGCATCGAGCTTGTGATGGAACGACTGAACGTGGCCCAGCGCCTGGAAGGGTGTGACCTGCTGATCACCGGCGAGGGCGGGCTGGATGGGCAGAGTCTGGGAGGCAAGACGCCCATCGGCGCGGCGCGTGCCGCCCGAGCGGCCGGAGTGCCGGCCATCGTGCTGGCAGGGCGTCTCGCGGATGGCTGGCAGGCTGCGCATGACGAAGGCGTCAGCGCCGTCTTCACCCTGTGTGACGCTGCCATGCCGCTGGAGCAGGCCCTGACGCGCACCGCTGAACTGCTGGCGGACCGCTGTGAAGCCATCATGCGCCTCTGGCAGGTGGCGCACAGCGACTGAATGTCGCCTGCACCGCAACCCCGTTCGCCTTTCGTGTCACGGGCAAGCCCGTTACCATGCACGCAGCAGCTATGGGAAAGATAGCCAGAATGCACTTCCCTCGGGAGGCATCTGGCGCTTGACTGGTAGCAGGTGGCACGCGGTGTGCGCCCGATGGTTGAGGGGACCTTGAGATGATGATTTTTCGGCGCATGAAGCGGATCTGCTGGCTGGGGCTGGCCTGGCTGTTCTTCGCGATCGGGTTTGCCGGCATGTTCCTGCCCCTGTTGCCGACGACCGTCTTCATGCTGCTGGCGCTGGCCTGTGCCAGTCGCGGCTCCCCTCGCTTCGCGCGCTACATTCGCGAACACCCCCAGATCGGGCCTCCCCTGATCTCCTGGGAGCGCGAGCGTGCCATCCCGCTGCGTGCACGCATCCTGGCGGTCGGCATGCTGATGGTCTCGATGCTGATTATCCTCTTCACCGTCTCCGTGATGGCGGTCAAGGTCTCGCTGCTGGTCTTCCTTTCCCTGTTGGCCATCTGGCTGGGCACGCGCCCCGAGCCGCGCGGGGGATACGAGGAACTCGCGCCTGCGCCTTCCCCGGCCGAGCCCTACGATGAGCCTTCCCGACCCGTCAGCGGCGAACGCCTGCAGAACGACTAGTCTTTCGCGTGTCCTGCCCCTCCCGTGAGGGGCCATTCATCGCGGGCGCGGTGGCAGGCTGCCATCGCTGCCCGATGTTTTCCTGCCGTGTGGCATCGTCCGCGCGGCGTTGATCGTGGAGTCCTTCATGTCACAACCTGCCGCCATTCATCTTGATGATTATCAAGCGCCGGCCTGGCGCATTCTCAGCACTCGGTTGACGTTCGATCTGGCGCCGTCCGCGACCCGCGTGACGGCCGTGCTGACCCTCGAGGCCAATCCCGATGCCGCCGTGGGCAGTGACGCGACGCCGCCGCTGGTGCTCAATGGCGAGCACCTGACGCTGGAATCCGTGCGTGTCGATGGGCGAGCGCTCGCCAGTGATGAATACAAGGTCGACGAGACGCATCTCACCCTCGCGGCGCTGCCGGCCAGCTGTGAGCTCGAGACGGTCGTGCTGATCGACCCGGCGGCCAACACGGCACTGGAAGGGCTCTATGTGTCCTCCGGCATGTTCTGCACCCAGTGCGAGGCCGAGGGCTTCCGCCGTATCACCTATTACCCGGATCGTCCGGACGTGATGTCGGTATTCACGACGACCGTCATCGCGGACAAGGCGAACTACCCGATCCTGCTCTCCAACGGCAATCCCGTCGAGCGTGGCGAGTTGGACGGCGGCCGTCACTTCGTCACCTGGCAGGACCCGCACCTCAAGCCGTGCTACCTGTTCGCGCTGGTGGCGGGGGATCTGGTCAAGCATGCCGACAGCTTCACCACCATGAGCGGGCGTGATGTCGCCCTGGAGATCTGGGTCGAGCCGGAGAATCTCGACAAGACCCAGCACGCCATGAACTCTCTCAAGGCCTCCATGAAGTGGGATGAGGAGGTCTATGGGCGCGAGTATGACCTCGATATCTTCATGATCGTCGCGGTCAATGACTTCAACATGGGCGCGATGGAGAACAAGGGTCTCAACATCTTCAACAGCGCCTGTGTGCTGGCAAATCCCGACACCACCACCGACGCTGCCTTCCAGCGCGTCGAAGGGGTGGTGGCACACGAGTACTTCCACAACTGGTCCGGCAATCGCGTCACCTGCCGTGACTGGTTCCAGCTGTCCCTGAAGGAAGGCTTCACCGTCTATCGTGACCAGACCTTCTCCGCCGACATGAATTCGGCGCCGGTCAAGCGCATCGAAGACGTCGCCATGCTGCGCACCGCGCAGTTCGCGGAAGATGCCGGTCCCACCGCGCACCCGGTGCGCCCGGCGTCCTATATCGAGATTTCCAACTTCTACACCCTGACCATCTACGAGAAGGGGTCCGAAGTGGTGCGCATGGTCGCCAACCTGCTGGGCGAAGAGGCCTTCCGCCGCGGCAGTGACCTCTACTTCGCGCGCAACGATGGCAGCGCCGCCACCATCGAGGATTTCATCAGTGCGATGAGCGAAGCCTCCGGGCGTGACTTCACCCAGTTCATGCGCTGGTACTCTCAGGCGGGGACGCCGGAAATCAGCGCCCGTGGCAACTTCGATGCCGAGACGGGCCGCTATTCCCTGACGCTGCAGCAGTCCACCCCGGCGACACCGGGGCAGGCTGAGAAGCTGCCGCTGGTGATCCCGGTGCGCATGGGCCTGGTGGGTGCGGATGGCAGTGATCTGTCGCTCACGCTGGATGGCGAGGCGCTGGGCACGGAAACGGTGCTGGAGCTGACCGAGGCCGAGCAGACCTTCGTCTTCACTGGCCTCGAGGCCGGTGCCGACCCCGTGCCGTCGCTGCTGCGCGGCTTCTCGGCGCCGGTCAAGCTGTCCTTCGCCTACAGCCGTGAGCAGCTGGCCTTCCTGATGCAGCATGACAGCGATGGCTTCAACCGCTGGGATGCCGGTCAGCGTCTGGCGCTGGCAGCGCTCGAGGATCTGATGGCCGCCTGGCAGCAGGGCGACACCCAGGCATCACTCGATGCGCGTCTGCTGGCCGCCTATCGCTTCCTGCTCCAGAGCGAGCCGTCCGATCGTGCCGTGCTGGCCGAGATGCTGACCCTGCCGTCGGAGGCCTATATCGCCGAGCAGCAGACTGTCGTCGATGTCGATGCCATCCACTGGGCGCGCAAGACCGCCAAGGCGCAACTGGCCACGGCACTGCGCGATGATTTCGTCGCGCTCTATCACGCCAATGAGCAGCAGGGCGACTACGCGCCGACCTTCGAGCAGATGGCGCGCCGCAGCCTCAAGAATGCCGCGCTCAGCTATCTGATGAGCATCGAGGACGAGGAGGGCGTGCGTCTGGCCCAGGCTCAGCTGGCCGCGGCGCACAACATGACCGACGTACGCGCGGCATTGACGTTGCTGGTGCACTCCTCGCGCACCGAGTTGGGCGATCCGGCCCTCAAGGCCTTCGCCGAGCGCTGGTCGCATGATCCGCTGGTGATGGATCAGTGGTTCTCGATCCAGGTCACGCGCCCGCAGGCTGACGTGCTGGATCGCGTGCGCTTCCTGATGGAGCACCCGGCGTTCTCGCTGACCAACCCCAACAAGGTGCGCGCCTTGATCGGTGCCTTCGCCGGCCAGAACCGTGTCAACTTCCATCGCCTCGATGGCGAAGGCTATCGCCTGCTGGCGGATGTGGTCATCGAACTCAATCGCCTGAATCCGGAAATCGCGGCGCGCATCATCACGCCGCTGACGCGCTACAAGCGTTTCGATGCCAAGCGTCAGGCGCTGATGAAGGCTGAGCTCGAGCGTATCCGTGGCGAGAAGCTGTCGCGCAATCTCTACGAGGTCGTGGAGAAGGCGCTGGCCTGATCCGCCGGATCACGTCCTCGCCCCGTCAGTTCGACTGACATGAAAACCCCCCACCCGTCTGTGACGGGTGGGGGTTTTTCATGGTGCTTGCGAACCAGACCTTGAAGAAAGGCGTCAGTCGCGCACGTTCAGCTCTCGGTCAGTGACAGCAGGATCTTCTTGTAGCTGTCAAAGCGCACGCGGCCTATCTCGCCGCTGTCGACCGCCTGGAGCAGGGCGCAGCCCGGCTCCTTCTCGTGCTTGCAGTCACGGAAGCGGCATAGCCCCAGGTAGTCGTGGAATTCACGGAAACCATCGGTGACCTGCTCCGGCGTCAGGTGCACCAGGCCGAATTCACGGATACCGGGTGAGTCGATCAGATCACCGCCGTCCGGCATGTGATAGAGCCAGGCCGTGGTGGTGGTGTGCATGCCCTGGCGTGATTCGGTGGAGAGCGGGCCGACACGTATCTCTTCTCGGGGCAGCAGCATGCCGACCAGTGACGACTTGCCGACGCCACTCTGACCGACGAACACCGAGGTGCGATCGCTCAGCTGTGCCTTCAGGGCGTCCAGGCCTGCCTCGCCGCGCGTGGTACAGGCGACGACGTCGTAGCCGAGTGCCTCGTAGCGTGCCAGCAGGTCACGCAGCACACCACCGCTCTCGGGCAGGAGGTCAACCTTGTTGAGCACCAGCACCGGCGTGATGCCGGTGGCTTCCGCAGCGATCAGGTAGCGGTCGATCAGGTTGGGTTGTGGCGCGGGTTCGGCGGCGAACACGATCATGATCTGGTCGATGTTGGCGGCCACCGGCTTGAGCACCCCCCGCATGTCCGGGCGTTCAAGCTCGGTAGTGCGGGCACCGCGTGCCACCACCACACCCGTGGCGTCGCTGGCTTCACGCCAGATCACGCGGTCACCGGTGACCAGCGTCTCCAGGTTGGCGCGCAGGTGGCAGCGATGCAGGCTGCCGGATTCACTTTCGACTTCCAGGCTGCGCCCGTAGTGGGCAATGACACGGCCGTGCTGTTCCGGGCCGTATTCGCCGGCGTCGAGCTTGTCGCGGTCCTGCGTCTCGCGCTTTTCTGCGCGCTTGGTACGCTCGGCCTGGACCTTCTCGATGCGCCATTGTTGCTGGCGGCTTAGCTTGCGTTTGCTCATGCTTGGCTGGTGACTCCGGTCGCCGTTCGTTCGCCAGGGATGGGAGCGTCTTCCCCCCTCTGCGGCGCGATTGTACCCTTTGCGCCCTCGGGTGTCGTGCGGCACCCCGGGATGGCGTGTGATACTGCCGTCACAGGCGGATCCTCAGCGTCTTCCCATTCCCCGTTCAGCAAGGAGTGACCCATGGCAAATCCCACCGCGCAGGCCGATCGACTCATCTGGATCGACCTGGAAATGACCGGGCTGGACCCCGCGCGTGAGCGCATCATCGAGGTGGCCACGCTGGTCACCGACGGAGATCTCAACCTGATTGCCGAAGGGCCGGTGCTGGCCGTGCATCAGCCGGACAGCCTGCTGGAGGCGATGGATGAGTGGAACACGCGCACCCACGGTGAGTCCGGACTGGTGACGCGCGTCAAGGAAAGTCAAATCGATACCGCCGAAGCCGAACGTCAGACTCTCGAGTTCCTGGCCCGCCACGTGGCGGCAGGCGCCTCGCCGATGTGCGGCAACAGCGTGCATCAGGACCGCCGTTTCCTGCAGCATGAGATGCCGTTGCTGGAAGCGTTCTTCCACTACCGCAACATCGATGTCTCGACCCTCAAGGAACTCGCCAAGCGCTGGAATCCGGCCGCGCTGGACGGTTTCAAGAAGCGGGCGACTCACCAGGCGATGGATGATATCCGCGAGTCACTGGCGGAGCTTGCGCATTACCGCAAAACCTTCCTCAAGCTGACCCAGCAGGGCATCGTCTGAACGACGCAGCGTGAGAGTCTCAGAGCGCGGTGGCCAGACGGGCGCCGCGCTTGATGGCTTGCTCCTTCAGTGCCCAGCGCACGTGCTCGCGCAGTGGCTCGCTGGGATAGGGCAGGCGGGCACGCAGGACATGCTCGACCTGCTCCGACCAGGGCGCATTGCCCAGCCCGATGGCGATGTTGGAGAGCCACTTCTCATAGCCGATACGCCGGATGGGGCTGCCTTGCGTCTTGTCGAGGAACTCCTGCTCCCCCCAGCAGAACAGCCGGATCAGCTCGATGCGATCCAGATCATGGCGTGGCGAGAAATCCGCCTCCTGGGTCGCCTTGGCAAAGCGCGTGAAGGGGCAGAACAGCTGGCAGTCGTCGCAGCCATAGATGCGGTTGCCCATGGCACGGCGGAATTCTTCGGGGATGGCGCCATCCAGCTCGATGGTCAGGTAGGAGATGCAGCGGCGTGCATCGATGACCTTGTCCTCGACGATGGCATCCGTCGGGCAGGCGACCTTGCAGGCGTTGCAGCTGCCACAGTGTTCCTTCTCGAAGGGGGCATCCACCGGCAGAGGCAGGTCGGTGTAGAGTTCGCCCAGGAAGAACAGGCAGCCAGCCTGCTGGTTCATCAGCATGGCGTTCTTGCCGAACCAGCCGATACCGGCCTTCTGGGCCAGCGCGCGCTCCATGACCGGAGCGGAGTCGACGAAGGCGCGGTAGCCGAACGTGCCGACTTCCTTCTCTATCTGCTTGGCCAGGTTGGCCAGCCGCTTGCGCATCAGCTTGTGGTAATCGCGTCCCAGCGCGTAGCGTGAGACGTAGGCGCGCTCGGGCTGACTGAGTACCTGGGTGGTCTCGACCTCGGGCGGCAGGTAGTCGAGGCGCACGCTGATGACGCGCAGCGTGCCGGGCACTAGCTCCTCCGGGCGCGTGCGCCTGGTGCCGTGCTTGGCCATGAAGTTCATCTCGCCGTGATGACCATTGGCCAGCCAACGTTCCAGGTAGGCCTCGTGTTCCGAGAGGTCGACATCGGTGATCCCGACCTGCTGAAACCCCAGTTCGCGCCCCCATGTCTTGATGCGGGCTGCCAGTTCCGCCATGGCCTGAGGGTCGGCGACGCGCGAGTCATCACCGGATGTCTCGGCGGGAGAGCTTGCGGCTGCGTCGGCGGGCAGGGACATGGTGGCGGATGAAGCAGGCATGGGCATTCCAGCTGGACAGGTTGTTCAGGAGCATGGTGCACGCTGGCGTCTCACGGTGGAGTCGGCGGTGCGTACGAAAGGGCGCCACCTTAGCGTAACTTGCCGATCAGCCCAAGCGGCATATGGGGTGTGCGCTACCCAGTATTTCAAGGCGTGCAGCGTCGCTTTTCCAGGCGCGGGCACGACTCAGTTTATCAGACATGGAGTGTGGGCATGGCCGTGAGCGATTCCTCTAACCCCTGCGATGTGACGCCGGTCTCATCCGCCACTCAAGCCTTGTGGCGTTCGGTCAATTGCCTGTGGCCCATCGCGGCGCTGCGTGACCTCGAGCATTGGCTGCTGGCGGAAGAGACCGTCTCGATGACCAACGGCTTGCCTGAAGCGTCGGTGGACAAGCGTCTGATGGGGCGGGCGGCGCAGTCAGCCTTCGACCTGCTGCGGCAGCGATGGCCCGAGACGCGCAGATTGTGTGTCCTGTGTGGTGGCGGCAACAATGCGGGCGACGGCTATCTGGTGGCGCGTCTCGCTCAGCTGGCGGGGTTCGAGGTGCGCATCATCGCTTTGAAGGATGAGGCGCAATTGACGGGCGATGCCCAGCTGGCCGCGATTGCCGCGCGGGAAGCCGGGGTCGAGCGTCACCCCTGGCCACAAGATACCGCCACGGCAGAATCATTGGTGAAGGGCTGGCCATTGCTGCTGGACGCCCTGACCGGTATCGGTCTGCGCGAGGCGCCCCGCGGCGCGGTCGCCCACGCCATCGAGCTGATCAACCAACGTCACCGGGAGGGCGCGCATGTCATGGCGCTGGATGTGCCCTCGGGGCTTGATGCCGCCACGGGGGCGGTGGCCGGTGTCGCCGTGGAGGCGGATGTCACGCTGACATTTCTGGTCGACAAGCCGGGTCTGCACACCGGGCGCGCCGAGCTGCATGCCGGACACGTCAGTCTGGCGCGGCTTGGTGCGGCTCGGGTGCTGCCGGAGGTGGTCAAGCAGACCCGAACGGCAGCGTTGCTGGCGTGCGAGTCCGTGCAGCGCCTCACGCCGCGCTGGCTGGAGACCGAGCTGGTGCCGCGCTCTCCGCTGGCGCACAAGGGGGATGCCGGCAGCGTGCTGGTCTTTGGCGGCGGGCCGGGGCTTGGCGGCTCCGTTCTGCTGGCCAGTGAAGCCGCCGCGCGTGCCGGTGCCGGCAAGGTGGCGCTGCTTACCGCGCCGGCGCATGTCAGCGCCAGCCTGACACGCTGCCCGGAAGTCATGGTGCGTGGTCTCAAGAGCGGGCCGGAGGGCAGCAGTCACGACGGGTTTGCCGTACTGGAAGCCCAGATGGCACAGGCCAGCGTGACACTGGTCGGCCCCGGCATGGGGACGGAGCCGCTGGAGAGCCTGTTGTGGGGCTGGGGAGGACTGTCTCGCGTGCTCGCGGCCGATCAGCCGCTGGTGGTGGATGCCGACGCCCTGAGCCTGCTGGCCTGGCGAGCCGGTGAAGGTGAGGTGATCCGTCGTGACGATTGGGTGTTGACGCCACATCCTGGAGAGGCGGCGCGCCTGCTGGGCTGCTCCGTGGCACAGGTCGAGCAGGACCGGCCCGGCGCCGTGCGCGCCCTGCAGCAAAGATATGGCGGCAGTGTAGTGCTCAAGGGGGCCGGCAGTCTGATTGCCAGTCCCGCCGGCGTACTGGAAGGGCCAGACGTGGCGCTGTGTCCCTATGGCAATCCCGGCATGGCCAGTGGCGGCATGGGGGACGTGCTGGGCGGCATCATCGCGGGGCTGGCGGCCCAGGCGCTCAATGGTGGCTTCGATGCACGCCAGTCACGCACCCATGAGCAGGGCACGGCACAGGCGGCGCATGTCACGCGTTGCATGGCGCAGGCGGCACGGGTCGGCGTGCTGGTGCACGCCTTGGCCGCCGACCGTGCGGTGCAGGAGCGCGGCGAGCGTGGCCTGCTCGCGGGTGATCTGGCATCCTATATGCATTTATTGCTCAATCCACGGGCCCGAAATGCGCATACTCCTGTCTGATGAAAATGCCCAGGTTGCCTTTGGCAGCCAGCTGGGCGACGTCCTTGCCGGCCGCGGGCTGGTGTTCCTGGAAGGTGAGCTGGGGGCCGGCAAGACGACTCTCACGCGTGGCGTGCTTCGTGCCTACGGGCATGAGGGGGCGGTGAAGAGTCCGACCTATACCCTGGTGGAGCCCTATGTGTTGCCACGTCCCGAGGGCGGCGAATGGCACATCAATCATTTCGATCTCTACCGGCTGGCTGACCCGGAGGAGCTTGAGTTCATCGGCGGGCGAGACCTGCTTGCCGATGGCAGCCTGGCGCTGATCGAGTGGCCAAGCTGTGGTCAGGGCTTCCTGCCGGTGCCGGACCTGCGCGTGACGTTGTCCGTCGCCGAGCAGGGCCGCGAGGCCGAGTTGCATGCCCTCACACCGCGAGGAGAGGGTTGGCTTGAGGCACTGGCCGAGCGACGCGCCTCTCAGGCATGATGGCGCCTGACGTGCCGTATCATCTTCGTGGCTGCGTCTGGTCATCCTTCGCTATATTCATCCATGTTCCTTCTGTTCGAGTCACCCTTTCCGATGCCTGAAACTGCGCCCCAATCCTCTCGCCTGCGCATGATGCGCGGTCTACGTCGCTGCCTGGCGGGGGGGTGATGTGCTCGCTGGCAAGTCTCGCGCTCGCTCCCCAGGCGCTGGCCGCCAAGGTCGAGAATCTGCGGTTGTGGACCGCGCCGGACCACACGCGGCTGGTGTTCGATCTCGATAGCGCAGCCAGTGCCAACATCTTCAGCCTCGACAATCCTCGGCGTCTGGTGATCGACCTCGCGGCAAGCGAGGTGGCCAGCAACGCGGTGAAGCGCAAGCTCGATGCGCTGGATCTGGAAGGCAGTGCCATCAAGGCGATCCGTACCGGACGACAGGACGATGCCCTGCGGGTCGTGCTGGATCTGACGCGCCAGGTCAATCCCAAGGACTTCACGCTGGCGCCGAACGACAAGTACGGCAACCGTCTGGTGGTGGATCTCGAGTTCCCGGGCGAGTCTGCGGTCGAGAATCCCATTGACCCGATCGAAGCCCGTATCCGCGAGCAGGAGCAGGCGGCAGCCAAGCGCAAGCTGAAGGGCGAGCCTGCCGCGCCGCTGCCGAGCAGCAAGGCGGCGACGCATCCCAAGCGCGATATCATCATCGCCATTGACCCCGGTCACGGCGGTGAGGACCCGGGCGCCAGCGGCCCGAGCGGCACCAAGGAGAAGGATGTGGTGCTCAAGATCGGCAAGCGTCTCAAGCGCATGTTCGACGAGCAGCCCGGCTTCAAGGCCATCCTGACCCGCAACAGCGATTACTACATCCCGCTGCGCAAGCGTACCGAGATCGCGCGTGAGCAGAAGGCAGACTTCTTCGTCTCGGTGCACGCCGACGCCTTCAACAGTCCGCGGCCGCATGGCAGCTCGGTCTTTGCGCTTTCCAGCCGAGGCGCCACCTCAGAGACCGCCCGCTGGCTGGCGGCCACCGAGAACCGTGCTGACCTGATCGGCGGCGTGGATGGCAACCTCAGCCTGAATGACAAGGATGAGATGCTGCGCGGCGTGCTGCTGGATCTGACCATGACCGCCACGCTCAATGATTCATTGGCGGCAGGCAGCGGCGTGCTGGCCAATCTGGGCCGCATCAACTCGCTGCACAAGCGTCAGGTGGAGCAGGCCGGGTTCGTGGTGCTCAAGTCGCCGGACATCCCGTCTCTGCTGGTGGAGACGGGCTTCATCTCCAATCCCCAGGAAGAGCGCAACCTCAACAGTGGCGCCTATCAGGAAAAGCTGGCGCGCTCGATCTTCTCGGGTATCCAGAGTCACTTCGAGCGCAATCCGCCGCCTGCCAGCCTGCTGGCATGGCGACGCAGCCAGGCACGAGGCGGCAACGGTGGCGAGTATCGCGTCAAGAGTGGCGATACGCTGTCGGAAGTCGCACAGCGTCACAACGTGAGCATGGCCGCGCTGAAGCAGGCCAATGGCATGAGCGGGGACACGGTCCGCGTCGGTCAGGTGCTCAAGATTCCGCGCGGCTGAGTGTCAGGCCGCCTGTTCCTTCGATGTGGCGGCAGGCGGGCGTGGCGGCCCGAGCACGCTATCCACCGGGCATGAAGCCCGTCGACTGTCCGCAGCCCCGGCTCTTGCGTGCTCGCCGCACGGAGAGGCCGGGTCGGCGGGCAGTGTCGTTTTCAGAGAGACGCCCTCTACGCATGCATAATCAGGAGTTCTTCCATGTCCGTCGAGCCATCTGATACGGATGTCGCTGAAACACGTGAGCGGCGTATCCGCATCCTCAATCCGCGTCTTGCCAACCAGATCGCGGCGGGCGAGGTGGTGGAGCGACCGGCCTCCGTGGTCAAGGAGCTGGTCGAGAACGCCATCGATGCCGGCAGTACGCGCATCGAGTTGGAACTGGAAGGCGGCGGTGCGCGGCTGATTCGCGTGCGTGACAACGGCTGCGGCATCACCGAGGAGGATCTGCCGCTGGCCCTGTCACGTCACGCGACCAGCAAGATCGAGAGCCTTGATGACCTGGAAGGAGTGGCGAGTCTCGGCTTTCGAGGGGAGGCATTGGCCTCGATCAGCTCGGTCTCGCGCTTGGAGCTGTTCTCGAACGTCTCAGATGAGCCCGCCAATGGCTGGCGGGTGGTGGCGGAAGGCCGTGAGATGTCGCCGCGTGTCTCGCCGGCGCCCCATCCGCGTGGCACCAGCGTGGCCGTGCGTGACCTGTTCTTCAATACGCCGGCGCGTCGCAAGTTCATGCGTACCGAGAAGACCGAATTCGGCCATGTCGAGGAAAGCTTCCGGCGTCTCGCGCTGTCGCGTCACGACATCGGCTGGACGTTGCGCCACAACCAGAAGGTGGTGCATCAGCTGCGTGCCGGCGAGGACACGCTGACGGTGGAGCGACGGATCGGCGCACTGCTGGGCCGCAACTTCCTCGAGCATGCGCTGCATCTGGATATCGAGGCCTCCGGCTTGCGTCTCTCCGGCTGGGTCGGCTTGCCGACGCATTCGCGTGCCCAGGCGGACCAGCAGTATTTCTTCGTCAATGGCCGCGTGGTGCGTGACCGTCTGGTCGCGCATGCCGTGCGTCAGGCCTATCGCGACGTGCTGTTCCACGGCCGGCATCCGGTGTTCGTGCTCTATCTGGAGCTGGACCCCACGGTGGTGGATGTCAACGTTCACCCCACCAAGCACGAAGTGCGCTTCCGCGACGGACGCCTGGTGCACGACTTCCTGTTCTCCAGCCTGCACAAGGCACTGGCCGAGGTGCGCCCCGGTGACAACAGCGCCGCGCCCACCGGTATCGAGGGCCAGGAGAAGGAGGAGGATCCCGGCTGGCAGCAGCAGGGCATGCGTCTCGGGCGTCAGGAGCAGGATGCGCAGGAGCATGGTGCGTCAGCGCAGTCATCCCCTGGTGGTGGTGCGTCGGCCGGGAAGGATCAGTCAGCCGCTGCAGGTGAGCCGTCAGGCGCTGCCGCGTCCTGGAAGCCATCGTCACAGCTGCCGCCGGCCGGAGATGGCCGCTCCAGCGAGCGCCTGAGTGCTGAGCGGGTGCGTCAGTTCATGGCCGGCTATCGTGCGTTGCATCCCAGCGAAGACCATCTGCTGACGCCGGGTGGCGGGCCAGCGGGCACGACGCTTGAGCATGGCGCTGCTCGCGACCTTGCCGCCATCGCCAGTGCCGAGCGCGAGGCGCGACGCGCCCCGCGTGTCACCCTGGGCGAAGGGATGCGCCAAGGTGAGGATGACGCACCGGCCGGTATCAGCGAATCTTCCGCCGGTTGGCAGGTCTCGGCACCGTCAGCGGAGCCATCGTCGGGAGTCCCGGCAGAGAATGTGTCCGCTGACGGCCCCACGCCTGTCGCCTCTGACATCGTGATGCGTGGCCTGCCAGCCCAGAGCGCCGAGGATGATACGCCACCGCTGGGCTACGCCATCGCGCAGCTGCACGGGGTCTACATCCTGTCGCAGACCTCGCGTGGACTGGTGATGGTCGACATGCACGCCGCCCATGAGCGCATCACCTACGAGCGCATGAAGCGCCATGTGCATGGCGGCGGTCATCTGGAGGCCCAGCCGCTGCTGGTGCCGGTGTCACTTGCCGTCAGTTCGCGCGAGATGGGTACCTTCGAGCGCGAATCCGAGGCATTCACGCGTCTGGGTGTCGAGCTGGACGCCGCCGGACCGGAAACCCTGCTGGTGCGACAGGTGCCGGTGGTGCTCGGCAATGCCGATGTCGAGCCACTGGTGCGCGGCATGCTGGAGGATCTCGAGCGTTACGGCCGCAGCGATCGCATGGAAGCTCACATGAATGAGCTGCTCGCGGACATGGCCTGTCGGGGCAGCGTGCGGGCCAATCGTCGTCTGACGGTCCCCGAGATGAATGCCCTGCTGCGAGACATGGAGCGCACCGAGCGCTCCGGTCAGTGCAATCATGGCCGTCCTACCTGGACCGAACTTTCCATGAATGAACTCGACAAGCTGTTCCTGCGCGGGCAGTAAGTCTGCCCGGTATCGACAGTGGTTCACCCTTGATTCACCTCCTAGCCCAGACAATAGGTCATGACCCAGACGCAATCCCCCGACATTTCCCCCCGTGCCGCGCATGAGATGGCTGACAAACCGCCCGTCATGCTGTTGATGGGGCCGACAGCCTCCGGCAAGACGGACCTGGCCATCCGCTGGCACGAGGAGCAGGGGGCGGAGCTGGTGAGCGTCGATTCCGCGCTGATCTATCGTGGCATGGACATCGGGACCGCCAAGCCCAGCGCCGAAGAGCTGGCGCGGGCGCCGCACCGGTTGATTGACTTCCTGGACCCGCTGGAGAGCTATTCGGCAGCGGAGTTTCGTCGCGATGCACTGGCGCATATCGCCGAGATCCAGTCCCGCGGCAAGATGCCGCTGCTGGTCGGCGGCACCATGATGTACTTCAAGCGGCTGCTGGAAGGTGTGGCGGAGCTGCCGGCGGCGGATCCCGCGCTGCGTGAACAGCTGGAAGCACGCGCCAGAGACGAAGGGCTGCCGGCGCTGCATGCGCAGCTTGCCAGGCTGGATCCGGCGAGCGCCGAGAGGATCCGGCCCTCGGACCCGCAGCGTCTGACACGTGCGCTGGAAGTCTGTCTGTTGAGCGGGCGCTCGATGACGGAGCTGCTCGCGGAGCAGCCGGAAGCCGAGCTTCCGTTCCGGCCGATCCCGATCGCACTGGCGCCCCATGACAGAGCCGTGTTACATGAACGTATCGAGACGCGTTTTGACCAGATGCTGGAACAGGGCCTGATTGGCGAGGTCGAAGCGCTGAAGGCTCGCCCGGAGCTGCACCCCGGGCTGCCCTCGATACGCTGTGTCGGCTATCGTCAGGTGTGGGATTATCTGGAGGGGCATCTGACGCGTGACGAGATGCGTGAGCGTGGCATCATTGCCACCCGCCAGCTCGCCAAGCGTCAATTGACCTGGCTGCGTAGCTGGAAGGGGATTCACCACGTGGATTCCATGGGTGTAAATCCTTACAGTGAAACCTTGAAAATCGTGCGCCAGACCAGCACTTAGCGTAACATGAGCTGTCACGACCCGCGCCCGTGAAGCCCCCCAAAGAGGGCAACCCGGAGCGCTGGCGAACATAACCATACTTGCCTCGAACGAGACATTTTTTACGGAGAGTCACATGTCCAAAGGTCAATCACTCCAGGACCCGTACCTGAACATCCTGCGCAAGGAACGTATTCCGGTCTCGATCTTCCTGGTCAACGGCATCAAGCTGCAGGGCCAGATCGAATCCTTCGATCAATTCGTCATCCTGCTGCGCAATACCGTCTCCCAGATGGTTTACAAGCACGCTATCTCAACCGTGGTGCCCTCGCGCAATGTGCGCCTGCCGGCCCAGGATGCGACCGTGCCCTCCACAGAAAGCTGAAATCCGAGGCGCTGATTGTTCTTCGAACGACCCGAAGCCGGTGAAACGGCCGTCCTGGTCCATGTCAATTTCCGGGACGAAAAAGAACGCGAGGATGCCGGTGAGCTCCTCGAACTCGTACGTTCGGCAGGCGCCGTGCCGGCCACCCTCATCGAGGGTAGCCGGCCCCGCCCTGACTCCCGTACGTTCATCGGAGAAGGCAAGCTTGAGGAAGTGCGTGAGGCCCTGGCCGAGCACCAAGCCGAGCTTGTGATCTTCAACCATTCATTGAGCCCTTCCCAGCAGCGCAACCTTGAAGGTTCGCTCCAGTGTCGCGTGATCGACCGTACCGGTCTGATCCTCGACATCTTTGCCCAGCGCGCGCGTACCCACGAGGGCAAGCTGCAGGTGGAGCTCGCTCAGCTCGAGTACATGTCCACCCGCCTGGTGCGTGGCTGGACCCACCTTGAGCGTCAGAAGGGCGGTATCGGTCTGCGTGGCCCGGGGGAAACCCAGCTCGAGACTGACCGTCGTCTGCTGCGTGCCCGGATCAAGTCGATCCACAAGCGGCTCGAGAAGGTGCACAAGCAGCGCGATCAGAACCGCCGTGCTCGGGCACGTGCCGAGATCCCCAGCCTGTCACTGGTCGGCTATACCAACGCCGGCAAGTCGACGCTGTTCAATGCGCTGACCACCTCTGAGGTCTATGCGGCGGATCAGCTGTTCGCCACGCTCGACCCGACGCTGCGCCGTCTGGAGCTGGAAGACGTGGGCCCTGCGGTGCTTGCGGATACCGTCGGCTTCATTCGGCACCTGCCGCACAAGCTGGTGGAAGCGTTCCAGGCCACCCTGCAGGAAGCCGCCGAGGCGGACCTGCTGGTGCACGTCATCGATGCGGCTGACCCGGAAAATGATCGCAATACCGAGCAGGTCAACGAGGTGCTCAACGAGATTGAGGCCGGTGACGTGCCACGCCTGCTGGTCATGAACAAGGTCGATCGCCTCGACATGGCGCCGCGCATCGAGCGCGACGGCTTCGGGCGTCCGCTGGTCGTATGGTTGTCGGCGCGTGACGGCAAGGGGCTGGATCTGCTGATGCAGGCCTTCTCCGAGCTGCTGTCAGACAATGTCATCTCGACCCGTCTGACGCTGGGGCCGGAGAAGTCACGCCTGCGTGCCGGTCTGCATGAGCTGGATGCCGTCAAGAGTGAAGCGTATGACGAGCAGGGCAATGCGTTGATGGACATTCGTCTCGAGAAGCGCGACTTTCTCCAGCTGTTGTCGCATCTTGGGGAATCTCCCGAGGCCTACCTCGGGGGCGAGCATGATGATCGTGAGGCCTGGCAGCGTGAGCTGTCTGCCGAGCGCGCCGAGAAGCATCGCCTCTCGGTGACGCACAAGTCCTGACGCAGTGATTGCGTCATCTGGCGTCTGCAGGTACCTGATGCAGATGCCCTTGCACGGATAGTGACGTGCAGCGAGCAACAGGCATTCGACGTGAAGGGATTGTCGGATGCCGCCTGGCAGAGGATGGTTGTCAGGCAGGGCCATGGCCTTCTCCCGCAAGGGGCGCGCCGCCGTGTCATAGCAAAGAACCGGTCATCAATTGCCGGGGACGATTCCCGGCAACGAAAGCCGGCATGGGCGGCGTCATCATAACGACGAGCGGAACATCGACTGAGTGGAGACGACGTATGGCTTGGAATGAGCCGGGTGGCGGCAACCAGCATGACCCCTGGAGTGGCGGTGGCCGCAACGGGGACAAGAAAGGGGGTGGAGGCAACGGCGGTGGCAACGGTGGACCGCCCGACCTCGACGAAGCGCTGAAGAAGTTCCAGGACAAGCTCAACGGCATGCTGGGCAACGGCCGCAAGCGTCGTGGCGGCAGCGGGGGCGGCAACGGCGGCAGTGGTGGCAGCACCAATGCCTTTGCCCTGCCGGGCATCATCGGGGTGGTGCTGGTCGCCATCTGGGCGGCTTCCGGTTTCTATCTGGTCGATCAGTCCGAACGTGGCGTGGTGCTTCGCTTCGGCAAGTACAACGACATCGTCGGCCCGGGTCTGCACTGGAATCCGCCGATCATCGATGACGTTCGCGAGATCAACGTCACCAAGGTGCGCTCGCTCTCCCAGACCAAGTCGATGCTGACGCAGGACGAGAACATCGTCGAAGTGCAGATGTCCGTCCAGTATCAGGTATCCAACCCGCGTGACTTCCTGCTCAATGTGCGTGCTCCTGAGGTCAGCCTCGAGAACGCCATGGACTCTGCATTGCGTCATGAAGTCGGCAGCGCCGACATGAATGACATCCTGACCTCCGGGCGTGAGCTGCTGGCCAGCAACGTCAAGTCGCGTCTGCAGTCCTACCTGGACAACTATGGCGTGGGTCTGACATTGCAGACCATCAACGTCGAGTCCACGTCGGCGCCGGCAGCGGTCCAGGATTCCTTCGATGACGTCATCAAGGCTCGTGAGGATCGTCAGCGCACGATCAACCAGGCATTGGCCTACGAGAACTCGATTCTCCCGGCGGCTCAAGGTCAGGCGCAGCGCATCATCGAGGAAGCCGAAGGGTACAAGGAGTCGGTGGTGGCCAAGTCCCAGGGTGAGGCCAATCGCTTCACTTCCCTGCTGACCGAGTACCAGAAGGCACCGGAGATCATCCGCGAGCGCATGTACCTCGAGACCATGGGGGAAGTGCTCGGCAAGACCAACAAGGTGCTGGTGGATGTCGAGAACGGCAACTCCCTCATGTACCTGCCGTTGGACAAGCTGGCTGGCAAGTCCAATGCCACGTCCGAGGATGCCAGTGGCATGAGTCGCAGTGAGTTGGATCGCGTGTCCCGACAGGCGAGCGACGCTCTCGGCCGCAGCAGCCAGAGCAGCAATGACAGCAGCAACAGCATTCGTCGGGAGGGTCGTCAATGATCAACAATCGCTCACTGATGGCCGTGGCGGGTCTGGCCGTCGTTGCCTGGTTCGCCAGCAACAGCCTCTACACGATCGATGAGACCCAGCGCGCCATCAAGCTCAAGTTTGGTGAGGTGGTGGAAGACAACATCCAGCCGGGCCTGCATTTCAAGTTGCCGGTCTACAACACGATTCGTACCTTCGATACGCGCGTGTTGACACTGGATGCCCAGGCGAGCCGTTATCTGACCCGCGAGAAGAAGGCGGTCATCGTCGACTCCTTCGTCAAGTGGAAGATCATCGACCCGAAGCGCTACTACGAGGCGACGTCCGGTGATGAGCAGATGGCAGAGCGTCTGATCGCGCCGCGTGTCGACGAGAGTCTGCGTAACGAGTTCGGCAAGCTCGAGTTGGTACAGATCATCTCCGAACAGCGTGATGCGCTGATGAAGAAGCCCACCGAAGAGCTCGACGCGGTGATGCGCAAGGAACTGGGGGTGTCGATTCTCGATATCCGCGTCAAGCGCATCGACCTGCCGGACGAAGTCTCTCAGGCGGTCTATGAGCGCATGAAGACCGAGCGTCAGCGTGAGGCACGTGAATATCGTGCCCAGGGTCAGGAGCAGGCCGAGAAGATCCAGGCCAATGCGGACCGCCGTCGTTCGGTATTGCTTGCACAGGCTGAAGAGCAGGCGCAGACCCTGCGTGGTGAGGGGGACGCATCAGCGGCCGCCATCTACGCTTCGGCCTACGGGGCGGATCTGGAGTTCTTCCGCTTCTATCGCTCGCTGCAGGCCTATCGCGACAGCTTCAAGGGTGATGGCAACATGATGGTCATCCAGCCGGATAGCGAATTCTTCCGCTTCTTCAAGGATTCGCAGGGCGGCTCTCAGTAGCGGCTGACCGTCCGCATCGTCATCAGGCGAACAGATGACGATGCCGCGGATGAACCCCGCACGAGGTCTCGTGTGGGGTTCATCCCGAAAGGATTCATGCTAGACTCCTGCAACCGGGCACCGCCCGGTTTTTTTGTGGCCGTTTTTCCTCTATCGACGACGTTCCCACGAAGTCCCGATGGGCCCCGGACAGGCGCTGTCAGCGTGGCAGTCCTTGCTCGCGAAGCCGCCTCAAGGCGCGGCTCGAGCCTGTCTCACGCCGTGTTTCAAGGGCGTTGCCGTCGAGTGTCCAGCGTGTTGCGCGGGTGTTTCGTCACTGAGTTGCAGCGGCATGTCCCTGCACTGACGGCACGCGCGATACGCGCCACTCCTTGTCAAAAATTTCTCGCAGGATAGCGCAATGACCATCGCAGATCGCTGGCTCCTCCCGGATGGCATGGATGAGGTACTGCCGCCTCAGGCAACCCGTATGGAGGCGCTGCGCCGCGCGCTGCTCGACCTCTATCATCGCTTCGGCTATGACCTGGTGCTGCCGCCTCCCGTCGAATTCCTTGATTCCCTGCTGACCGGCACCGGTACCGAGCTTGACCTTCAGACCTTCAAGCTGACAGATCAGATGACCGGGCGCATGATGGGAGCCAGTGCCGATGTCACCCCGCAGGTGGCACGCATGGATGCCCACTCCCTGCATCGTGAAGGGCCGGTGCGTCTGTGCTACTGCGCCAACGTGCTGCGTACCAAGGCGGACAAGCATCAGGGCGGACGCAGCCCGGTGCAGGTCGGTGCCGAGCTGTTCGGTCATGCTGGCCTTGAGGCCGACCACGAGATCCTGCACCTGGCACTGACCAGCCTCGAGCAGGCCGGTGCTGGCGAGCTGCACCTGGCGCTGGGGCACATCGGCATCTATCGTGCCTTGATCGCCGAAGCCGGCATGAGCGACGAGCATGAGCGCGAGCTGTTCGCCGCCATCGAGCGCAAGCAGTATTCCGCTCTCGATGCATTGATCGATCGGGTGGTGGGTGACAAGGTGGTGGCGGGCATGCTCAAGACCCTGCCGCACCTGCACGGGGATGAAGAGATTCTTGCCCAGGCCCGGACCGCCTTTGCCGGCGCGCCCGCTGCCGTCGCCGGCGCACTGGATCAGCTTGCCGCCCTCAGTCAGGTCGTGCGTGAGCGTCATCCGCAGGTCACGTTGTACTTCGATCTCGCCGAACTGCGCGGTTATGAATATCACACCGGCATGGTGTTCGCGGCCTATGTGCCGGGCTACGGTCAGGCGCTGGCCAAGGGCGGGCGCTACGACGATACTGGGCGTGCCTTCGGACGTGCGCGTCCGGCCACCGGCTTCTCGATGGACCTGAAGCAGCTGGCGTCGCTCGCCGTGCAGCCTCCGGCCTGCGATGGCATCTGGGCACCGGCGCTCAATGACAGCGCGCTGCGCGAGTGTGTCGATCAACTGCGCGCCGACGGCGAGCGTGTCATCGCCGCGCTACCGGGCCAGACCACCGGTGCCGATGCGCACCGTTGCAACCGCGAGCTTGTCCAGGTCGATGGCGCCTGGCAGGTCGTGACGCTGCAGTCGTGATCCGCTGACGGCCATGCGTGCCAGCCAGCAGAACAGCAGGGGCCACCAGGTCCCGAGGTGCAGCTGCCCTTGAGGTGGCTGCACTTGTGAGTGGGTTTTCACCGACGGTTATTCACCGAAAGAGACTAGGAATCATGGGCAAGAATGTAGTCGTGCTCGGCACCCAATGGGGTGATGAAGGCAAGGGCAAGGTCGTTGACCTGCTGACCGAATCCGCCAGCGCCGTCGTGCGCTTCCAGGGTGGCCACAACGCCGGCCATACACTGGTGCTGGATGGCAAGAAGACCGTTCTTCACCTGATCCCGTCCGGTATCCTGCACCCGGGCAAGACCTGCGTCATCGGCAATGGCGTCGTGCTGTCTCCGGAAGCGCTGATCAAGGAGATCCGTGAGCTGGAAGCCAATGACGTGCCGGTACGTGACCGTCTGCGTCTGTCGCCGGCTTGCCCGCTGATCCTGTCCTATCACGTGCGCCTGGATCAGGCGCGCGAGAAGGCGCGTGGTGTCGCCAAGATCGGCACCACGGGTCGTGGCATCGGGCCGGCCTACGAAGACAAGGTCGCGCGTCGTGGTCTGCGTCTGGGTGACATGCTCCACCGTGAGCGTTTCGCCTCCAAGCTGGGCGAAGTGCTGGACTACCACAACTTCGTGCTGCAGCACTATCACGGTGAAGCGCCGGTCGACTTCCAGCAGGTGCTGGACGAAGCCATGGAAATGGCCGAAGAGCTGCGTCCGATGGTCTGCGACACCGTGGACCTGGTCCACTCCGTGCGCAAGGCCAACGAGAACATCCTCTTCGAGGGTGCTCAGGGCTCACTGCTCGACATCGACCACGGTACCTACCCGTACGTCACCAGCTCCAACACCACTGCCGGCGGCACCGCCACCGGTTCCGGCGTCGGCCCGCTGTATCTCGACTACGTGCTGGGCATCACCAAGGCCTACACCACCCGTGTCGGTTCCGGCCCGTTCCCGACCGAGCTGTTCGATGAGTTCGGCCGTCACCTGGCCGAGCGTGGCCACGAATTCGGTGCTACCACCGGTCGTGCGCGTCGTTGTGGCTGGTTCGATGCCGTCGCCCTGCGTCACGCCGTGCAGATCAACTCGGTCAGCGGCATCTGCCTGACCAAGCTGGACGTGCTGGATGGTCTCGAGAACATCCGGGTCTGCATCGGCTATCGCAGCAAGGATGGCGACGTGCTGGACAACCCGGTGGATTCCGAAGGCTATGAAGCCATCGAGCCGCTCTATCAGGACCTGCCGGGCTGGAGCGACTCCACCATCGGCGTGCGTGAAGTCGAGAAGCTGCCGGCCAATGCCCGTGCCTACATCAGCTTCCTGGAAGAGCAGGTCGGCGTGCCGATCGACATCATCTCCACCGGCCCGGATCGCAACGAGACTATCGTGCTGCGCAATCCGTTCCACGACTGATCATGACCACGTCGCTCTCCTGAGTGGCGCGTGATGTCGAGATGATGCAAGACCAAGACACCCCGTCGGGATTTCCCGGCGGGGTGTCTTGCGTTCCAAGGCTGGCAGCAGAAGGTCTTGTACAGTCTTGAGAGTGGCAGGGTGGGGTGGTCAGTAGGAAATTTAAATGGGAATGATTGTTATTTTTGTTGTGATCGGCGGCTATCTTGTCGGCAAACTGGTTGCCCAGGCCGCAATTTGGCGTTTTCGCTGGGTGCTTGGCTTCACATCGTTCTGATACAGGACTAAAATGGTCCCCAATTGATAACCCCGCAGTGGAGGCAAGATGCTGAAGCTTTCCAGAATGACCGATTATGCCGCCGTGGTGATGGCGCGCATCGCTCGCGAGCCGGAGTCGGCCCATGCAGCGATCGATCTCGCGGAAAGCGTTCAGTTGCCGCACCCCACCGTCAGCAAGACCCTGAAGGCGCTGGTACGCGCCGGATTGCTGGAGTCACGTCGTGGGGCGCAGGGGGGCTACCGTCTGGCGCGACCCGCCAGTGACATCACGGCCAGTGACATCATCAGCGCCATCGAAGGTCCAGTGGCCGTCACGGAATGCAGCCACGCCGATGGCGATTGCGAGTTGGTCAACACCTGTGGCGTGGCCGACAACTGGCAGAGAGTCTCACGCGCCATCGGTGAACTGCTGGGCAGCGTGACGTTGGCACATCTGGCATCCACCGCACCGCTGCGGATGCCGATCCAGTTGCCCATTCAGGCCGTCAGTCTCTACAGCGATGAAGAGGCTGACGGGGGAGCCCCTGACAAGGACAGCAGTGCAGGAAGCGTCGTCAACGGCATGTCCGGGCGCTGAATGCTCAGCCCCACGGTAGCGGGCCAGGCTTCAGAAACATTCGAATATTCGAGCTTCGCCGCAGTTGAGGCGGGGTGATCAGGAATCTGAACAGACCCGGAGCTTCTCCGGGAGAGGAGACCAGCATGGCGAGCCAGGAGATGGAGCAGCTTGTACAGCGAGAGTACAAGCAGGGCTTCGTGACCGACATCGAGAGCGACACCATTCCGCCGGGACTTGATGAGAGCGTGATTCGCTTCATCTCGGCCAAGAAGGGTGAGCCGGAGTGGATGCTGGAGTGGCGTCTGGATGCCTATCATCAGTGGCTGAAGATGAAGGCGCCGTCCTGGGCACACCTGGATTACCCCGAGATCGACTACCAGGCGATTTCCTATTTCAGCGCCCCGAAGAAGCCGGAAGATCGTCCGCAGAGTCTGGATGAGGTGGACCCCAAGCTGCTGGAGACCTACGAGAAGCTGGGCATCCCGCTGCACGAGCGCGCCGCGCTGGCTGGCGTGGCGGTGGATGCGGTATTCGACTCCGTATCGGTGACCACTACCTTCAAGAAGGAACTGTCCGAGGCGGGCGTGATCTTCTGCTCCATCTCGGAAGCCATCCAGGACTACCCGGAGCTGATCAAGCAGTATCTGGGGACCGTCGTGCCCAAGGCAGACAACTACTTCACCGCGCTGAACGCGGCCGTCTTCACCGATGGCTCCTTCGTGTTCGTGCCGGAAGGCGTGACTTGCCCGATGGAGCTTTCCACCTACTTCCGCATCAACGCCGCCAACACCGGCCAGTTCGAGCGCACCCTGATCATCTGCGAGAAGCAGGCTCAGGTCTCGTATCTGGAAGGCTGCACCGCACCGCAGCGTGATGAGAACCAGCTGCACGCCGCCGTGGTCGAGCTGGTCGCGCTGGAAGATGCCTACATCAAGTACTCCACCGTCCAGAACTGGTATCCGGGCGATGAAGACGGCAAGGGTGGCATCTACAACTTCGTCACCAAGCGTGCCGATTGCCGCGGTGATCGTTCCAAGGTGTCCTGGACCCAGGTCGAGACCGGCTCCGCGATCACCTGGAAGTACCCGTCATGCATCCTGCGTGGCAAGGACAGTGTCGGGGAGTTCTACTCCGTTGCCGTCACCAATGGTCGCCAGCAGGCGGACACCGGTACCAAGATGATCCACATCGGTGAGGGCACCAAGTCCACCATCGTCTCCAAGGGCATCTCGGCCGGCAACTCCGAGCAGTCCTATCGTGGCCTGGTCAAGATCGGTCCACGGGCCAAGGGCGCGCGCAATTTCACCCAGTGTGACTCGCTGTTGATCGGCGATCGCTGTGGTGCGCACACCTTCCCGTATCAGGAGATCGGCAACGCCACCGCTACCGTCGAGCACGAGGCGACGACGTCCAAGATCGGCGAGGATCAGCTGTTCTACTGCCGTCAGCGCGGCATCAGCGAGGAAGATGCGGTCAACATGATCGTCAACGGTTTCTGCAAGGACGTCTTCCAGGAGCTGCCGATGGAGTTCGCCGTCGAGGCCGAGGCGCTGCTCAATGTCACCCTCGAAGGCGCCGTAGGCTAACGCCACAGCCTGTTTCGCATTCATCCCCATTCTTGAGGGCCGCTTGCGGGCGGCCTGTCAGCCAAAGGTATCATCATGCTCGTAGTCAAAGATCTGCACGTCTCGGTGGAAGGCAAGGAAATCCTCAAGGGGCTCGACCTGACCATCAACAAGGGTGAAGTCCACGCCATCATGGGGCCGAACGGTGCGGGCAAGTCCACGCTGTCTTCCGTGATCGCCGGCAAGGACGGTTATGAAGTGACCTCGGGCACCATCACCTATGAAGGCGAGGACGTGCTGGAGATGGAAGTCGAGGAGCGCGCGCGTGCCGGCCTGCTGCTGGGCTTCCAGTACCCGGTGGAGATCCCGGGGGTCAAGAATGTCTACCTGCTCAAGGCGGCGCTGAACGCCAAGCGTGAAGCCGAAGGCCTGGGCGAGATTCCGGCCCCGGAATTCATGAAGCTGATCCGCGAGAAACTTGCCTTCATGCAGATGGATGCCAGCTTCCTGCAGCGCGCCGTCAACGAAGGCTTCTCCGGTGGCGAGAAGAAGCGCAACGAGATCCTGCAGATGCTGGTGCTGGAACCGAAGCTCGCCATGCTCGACGAGATCGACTCCGGTCTCGACATCGATGCGTTGAAGATCGTCGCCAAGGGCGTCAATTCCCTGCGCAACGAGAACCGTGCCGTACTGATGGTCACGCACTACCAGCGTCTGCTCGAGCACATCGTGCCGGACCACATCCACGTGCTGATGGATGGCCGCATCGTCAAGTCCGGCGACAAGTCGCTGGCCCTCGAACTCGAAGCCCAGGGCTATGACTGGCTGCAGGAGGAAACCGCGTAATGACAGCACTTGCTACCGCGTCCGTCCCCGGCAGCGAAGCCTTCGCCAGCGAATTCGCCGCGCGCAAGGCTCGCTTCGCGGCTGACCCGAGCTGGATGGCGGCGCGCCGTCAGGCCGGCATCGCCCGCTTTGAAGCGCTGGGTCTGCCGACTCGCAAGGTCGAGGCCTGGAAGTACACCGACACCCAGGCGCTGGGTCGCCAGCAATACCGTCTCGCCGACGATGCCCATCTCTCGGCGGCGGTGAAGGACGAGCTGGCGCTCGCCGTCGATGCTTACCGCCTGGTGTTCGTCGATGGTCTCTACAACGCCGAGCTTTCCGATGTGGCAGGTCTGCCCGACACCGTGCGTGTCGTGCCGCTGTCTGACGCCATCGTCAATCAGCCGGAAGTGATCGGCGGCTCGCTGAACCGCCTGACCGGTATCGACTTCACGCCCTTCGTGGCGCTGAACTCCGCCTTCACCGAAGAGGGTGCGGTGATTCAGGTCGGCCCGCGGACGGTGCTCGACAAGCCGGTCTACGTGCTGTTCCTGTCGCGTGCCGCCGTCGAAGGCCAGCCCGTGACCATGAGCCATCCGCGTCTGCTGGTGCAGCTGGGCAGCCGCGCCGAAGCCAGCGTGATCGAGCATCACATCGGTGAGAGTGGCGCGACCAACTTCACCAACATGGTCAGCGAAGTGATGCTGGAGCGCGGCGCCGTGCTCAATCATTACAAGCTGGGCGAAGCCGCCACCGGCGAGACGCATATCGCCTCGCTGCAGGTCGAGCAGCCGCGTGACAGCCAGTATCGCTCCATCAACCTGAACACCGGTGGTGGTCTGGTGCGCAACGATATCGTCTGCGACCTGAACGGCAACAACGCCCATGCACGCCTCGATGGCCTGTTCTTCGGTCGTGATCGTCAGCACGTGGATACCCACTCGCTGGTCAATCACAACGAGGCTCTGACCTTCTCGGATGAGAACTACAAGGGCATCCTGGCCGACCGCGCACGTGGCGTCTTCAATGGCCGCGTGCTGGTCAAGCGTGACAGTCAGAAGATCGAGGCGCATCAGAACAACGCCAACCTGCTGCTGTCGGACCGCGCCGAGATCAATACCAAGCCGGAACTCGAGATCTATGCCGACGACGTCAAGTGCTCCCACGGCACCACGACCGGCCAGCTCGACGAGACGGCTGTCTTCGCACTGCGCGCGCGTGGCATCGATGAGCAGACGGCCCGCGGCCTGCTGACCCTGGCCTTCGCCAATGAGGTCATGTCCGGTCTGGGCATCGACGCCATCGCCGAGCGTATCGAGCGCAGCGTCGCGGGTCGCCTGCCGTCACGCTTCCACCTCGATGAGCTGGTGGATCTGAGTGTCGAGCTGGGCGGCGGGGCCGTGGCAGTGGCGCGTGATGAGGACTTCGCATGAGCGCACTCGACAATCTGATGCTCGATGTCGTGCGGGTCCGCGAGGATTTTCCGATCCTCGAGCGTCGCGTGCATGGTGACGTGCCGCTGATCTATCTCGACAGCGCCGCCACCAGCCAGACGCCGACTGCCGTCATCGACGCGATGAGCGATTATTACCGCAACACCAATGCCAATATCCACCGTGGCCTGCACAGCCTGGCGGACGAGGCGACGGCCGCTTACGAAGGGACGCGCGAGAAGGTACGTGCCTTCATCAATGCGCGCCTGACGCGTGAAGTCATCTTCACGCGCGGCACCACCGAGGCGATCAACCTGGTCGCCAACAGCTGGGGGGCCAACTGGCTGAATGCCGGTGATGAAGTGCTGATCTCGGTGATGGAGCATCACGCCAACATCGTGCCCTGGCAGATGCTGGCGGAACGCCTGGATATCGTCATCAAGGTGATACCGTGCGACGACGATGGCGTGCTCGACATGGCGGCCTACCGTGACCTGCTGGGCGAGAAGACGCGCCTGGTCTGCGTCAATCAGGTCTCCAACGCCCTGGGCAGCATCAACCCGGTGGCCGAGATGGCCAGGTTGGCGCATGCTCACGACGCGCTGATTCTGGTCGATGGCGCCCAGGCGGTGCCGCATCAGCAGGTCGATGTACGCGAGACCGACGCCGACTTCTATGTCTTCTCGGGCCACAAGATGTATGGCCCGACCGGCATCGGCGTGCTCTACGGCAAGGAAGCGCTGCTCGATGCCATGCCACCGTGGCAGGGCGGCGGCGAGATGATCCGCACGGTCTCGTTCGAGAACGGCACCCTGTTCGCGGATCTGCCGCACAAGTTCGAGGCTGGCACGCCGCCCATCGCCGAGGTCATCGGGCTGGGCAAGGCCATCGACTGGCTGGACTGCACCCACATGGCGCTGATCACGCGCTGGGAGCAGCAGCTGATGCGCCATGCCACCGAGCGCATGCGCGAAGTGGACGGGCTGCGCATCATCGGCAACTCGCCCGACAAGGCCGGCGCGATCTCCTTCGTGGTCGACGGTGCCCACGCCCAGGACATCGGTCTGCTGATCGATCAGCTGGGGGTGGCCATCCGGACCGGTCATCACTGCGCTCAGCCGGTGCTGCGACGTTTCGGTGTCGATGCCACCTGTCGCGCCTCCTTCGCGGCCTACAACACGCCGGAGGAGATCGACCTGTTCGTCGAGGCTCTGCAGCGCGTGCTGACCATGGTGCGCTGAGCATCCCCTGCGGTGGCCCTGACGGGCGCTGATCAATGAGGCTCGCGCATGGCGGGCCTCATTGCTATCGGCGCTTGCCAGGGGATGTTGTGACCCGCACATCCTGAGTGAACCCACAGTATTCTTGATCCGCATGGCTGTCATGCGGTTCGGCAAGGAGAGGGCATGAGCCACACTGAAGACCAGCTGGCCAGCCTCGGCAAGGGCCAGAAGATGCCGTTGCAGCGTGACGTGGAAGGTATCTCGGTACCCTTCGGCAAGTCGGTGACCCTGCATGAGGACGCGGTGGTCGAAGTCATGCAGGCCAAGGGCGGCACCGTCAGCGTGGCGTACGAAGGCCGCATGTACCTGATCGAGAGCTTCAGCCTCGATGCACTGGGACTGGACGCCGTGCCGCGCCCGCATCTGCCGGCCGGGCAGAGCGACGCCGAGATAGAGGCCTTCGTCTGGGCGCAGCTGCGCACCTGTTTCGACCCCGAGATCCCGGTGGACATCGTCGAGCTCGGGCTGGTCTATGGCTGTCGTATCGACACCCTGATCAGCGGCGAGAAGATGGTCAATCTGAAGATGACGTTGACGGCACCGGGCTGCGGCATGGGCAACGTGATCGCCGAGGATGCCAAGCGCAAGATCCTGGGCGCGGAGGATGTCTCCAAGGTTCACGTCGAGATCGTGTTCTCGCCCCCCTGGTCGCGGGAGATGATGAGTGAAGAGGCGCGCCTGGAACTTGGCATGTTCTGACGCTGCGTGCCGCTCGGGCGCAATCGCGCAACGGGCGGCACGGCCGTCTTGACGGAACCTCTCGCGCCAATCGCTTTCCAAGCCGTGCCAAGGACTGCACCATGGCGCCGTCGTTGCGTCATGTGGCGTCGAAGATCGTGATTCTCTGCCAGCAAGGAATATCCCAATGCGCTACCCGACAGCCTTACGTGTCCTGACCGCCAGCCTGATCATGAGTACTGCCGTCAGTGCACAGGCGTCATGGACACTGGACAGCGATGCCTCGCAACTGAATTTCCAGTCCACCAAGATGAGCAAGAACGGTGCCAGCACCGTCGAGCAGCACGCCTTCGATTCCTGGCGTGCTCGCGTCAATGATGCGGGCCAGTTGTCGGTCGAGATTGACCTAGACTCCGCCGATACCGGTATCGAGATCCGTGATCAGCGTGTCAGCGAGAAACTCTTTGAGGCCGGAGACTATCCCCTGGCCGTGCTGACCGCGTCACTGGACATGCCGACGCTCAAGGTCATGGAGCCGGGCGATACCCAGCATGTCAGCCTGGAAGGGCAGCTGACGCTGCATGACAGCACCCAGACCCTGCCGGTGAGCCTGCAGGTGACACGTCTGCAGGGAGAGCGCTGGCTGGTGCAGACGGATGCGCCGGTGATGGTCGATGCCAGCCAGTTCTCGCTGGTGGATGGCATCCGTACCCTGCGTGACCTGGCGGGACTGGGCAACATCGCGACCCAGGTGCCGGTCAGCGTCAAGGCGATCATGACGCAGGAAGAGTGAGCCGACAGGCGTCTGCCCTGACCCCGTGGCCCTCGAGCCTGCAGGCGTCATCCCGCTGGTGTCGTGTGCATGGCTTGGGTAGGCTGGGCGCTCATGCTTGCATGATGCAGTGAATGGCGATATTCGGTAGTGACAGGCAAGGATGGGTGCGGGGAGCAGATGCGACGAGTGATCAAGCGGGCCGTGATGGCCATGATTGGCCTGTTGGTCGTGAGCCTGATGATAGTGGTCGGGCTCAATCTGTGGGTCGTGATGTCGACCCGTGATCGCATCGCGTCTTCCCCGCTGACCTGCGAAAGCCGTGAAGTGGGAATCGTCTTCGGGACCTCCCATGGCCTGGTGGGCGGAGGACGCAACCCGCACTATCAGGCTCGTCTCGACACCGCAGCCCAGCTCTACCGGCTGCATCGAGTGAGCAACCTGCTGCTGTCAGGGGACAATCGTACGCGTTATTACAATGAGCCGATGACCATGTGGCGTGACCTGCGTGATCGCAATGTGCCACAGCAGTTCATGACGCTGGATTACGCCGGATTCTCGACCTTCGATACGCTGGTGCGTGCGCACAAGGTCTTCGGTGTCGATCAGGCGGTGCTGGTCACTCAGCCCTGGCATCTGCCACGGGCACTGTTCATCGCTGACGTGCTGGGGTTGGATGCCGTCGGCTGTCCGGCGGTTTCCGAGCGTCGGCCTGCGGGGCTGCGGCTGATGCTGCGCGAATGGCTGGCGCGTGCCGCCACGGTGGGGGATCTTTACCTGTGGGGCCGCAAGCCGCGTTTCCTGGGGCCGGCGGAGCGACTGCCGACACCGGTATTGCCCGCCGTACCGGCCGTGTCAGGCAGTTGACGACAGCGGCTCAGCGTACCGGCCGGCAGACACGAAAAGCCCCCGTCTTCCGATAGGAAGACGGGGGCTTTTCGTGTCTGCTCGAGGCTTTTTCCGCTGAGCGGGCCCGAGGTCAGCCGGCGCGGCGGCGTGCCGCGATGCCGGTCTGGTGACGATAGAGCTCGCGAATCAATTGGCGGCAGTTGTGGAAGCACGCTTCCAGCACCTTCTCCATGCTGTCCGGGAGAGGATGCGTGAAGGCCGTCGAGCAGGCCTGCATCAGCACGCGCTCCTGTTCGAGCAGTTCGTTGATCAGAACCTGATTGTCATTGCTGACGATGCTCTTCAGGCGACTCCACAGCCACATGTAGTCATCACGCTCGACATCAGCGTCTCGCGGCATCAGGCTCAGATGCTTGCGCGTCTCGACTTCCAGCGCCTGCTTGAGCTCCACGCGCCGGGCATAGAAGGGTTCAAAGGCCTTCAGCAGCCCGGGACGCAGCCGTTCGGCGTTGTCCTCGAAATAATCAAGACTGTCTGCCAGGGCTTCCTGGACGCTATCCATCGCCACTTGGCGATTGTCGAGAAACATGGGCGGTCACCTCCTCCGTCAGGAGAGATTGTGCGGGTGAAAACAGTGTTTTTCTACCCCTGATGTGCAGAAAGTCCTGATATTTCTTCCCGTAGCGTCAATCCACTCATTTTACGACAGTTCGATGACGTTATCGTGACGTCCGACAGTGTCACGGCTGTCCGTGATCAGCGTCATGTCTCCCAGAATGCTCAGGCAGGCCGGCGGCATCTCACCCCTTGGGCTTGGGCGGGATCTTCCTAGCGGGTGCGGCGGACTTGGCGATGTGGTCGATGATCATCCCTGCGATGTCCTTGCCGGTTGCCGTTTCAATGCCCTGCAGACCCGGTGAGGAGTTCACTTCCATGATCACCGGGCCATGGTTGGCGCGCAGCAGGTCGACACCGGCGACGGCCAGGCCCATGGCCTTGGCGGCGCGGATGGCGGTGGAGCGCTCTTCCGGCGTGATGCGAATCTCGCTGGCCGTGCCGCCACGGTGCAGGTTGGAGCGAAACTCGCCATCGGCGGCCTGGCGCTTCATGGAGGCGACCACCTTGTCTCCCACCACCAGGCAGCGGATGTCGGCGCCACGCGCTTCCTTGATGTATTCCTGCACCATGATGTTGGCTTTCATGCCCATGAAGGCCTGGATCACGCTCTCGGCGGCCTGATTGGTCTCGGCGAGTACCACCCCGATGCCCTGGGTGCCTTCCAGCAGCTTGATGACCAGCGGCGCGCCCTTGACCATGGTGATCAGGTCGGGGATGTCATCCGGCGAATGCGCGAAGCCGGTGACCGGCAGGCCCAGCCCCTTGCGCGACAGCAGCTGCAGCGAGCGCAGCTTGTCGCGTGAGCGGGAGATGGCCACGGAGTCGTTGACCACGTAGGTACCCATCATCTCGAACTGGCGCAGTACCGCACAGCCATAGAAGGTGACGGAGGCGCCGATGCGTGGCACCACGGCGTCGAAATGCTCGATCTCGGCACCCTTGTAATGGATGGAGGGGCGGTGCGAGGCGATGTTCATGTAGCAGCGCAGCGTGTCCACGACGCGTGCGGTATGCCCGCGGGCTTCGGCTGCCTCGATCAGGCGGCGAGTGGAGTAGAGGCGGGAATTGCGCGACAGGATACCGATATGCATGAAATCCTCCAGAGCCGAAAGGGCCGTCAGGAATGAGAAGGTGGCGAAAGGATGAAAGAGGTGCGTCAGGAGGCGTCTTGCGCGAGCGCCGCGAAGGCGGCGTGCCCGTTCGAGTCATGCCGGGGGCGAGTCTTGCGCAATATGAAGGTCGTCAGGGCTCGCCATGCAGATAGGCGGCACCCGGTGCCACCAGCAGGCGACGCAGTGCACGGCGCCCCAGCAGGATGGGGTGGCGCATCTGGGAGCGATCGACCAGTGTCATGTCGATGTCGTAGTCGAGCCCGGCGAGCTGCATGCGGGAGCGAATCACGTAGCGCCACTGTGCCTGACCGTTGGAAGACCTGACCCGACGCCGGTCGTGGACCCGTGTCTCGACATCATGGGGCGGAGAATCACTGCCGCCACTGCGCGTGATGAAGCGTACCCACAGGTCTTCATCCTTCTCGAAGACCTCGATGTTCTCTGCGTGCAGTGCGCTCGAGTGCGCGCCAGTGTCGATCTTGGCGTTGAGGTGCAGATGCAGCTCCGGCAGCTCGATCAGTTCACGCCGCCCGACGACGGCTCGCGGCCGAAAGCCGAGCAGATCGTGGTTCAGGGATCTGAGATCCAGAGGCGGTGCCTTGTGAGCGTGATGACGAGCAGGGGTCTTGGAATGCGGCATGTTTCATCCTGAATCAGAGGGCATGACCTGGCCTGGAGGTCGGGTCACGGCATGAAAGGCACCGTGGTGATCGCAATGGCGCGTGGCAGACAGCGGGATTGCGACCAGACGGGCGCGCAGCATAGTCACTTACCGTATCAGCAGCAATCCTTGTTGGCATATCTTTGGCTGCGAGCAGCGCCGCTCCCGTGCCTGGCGCCTTGCAGAGCGCTTTCACCGGGCAGTTCTCGCGCACGATGATCAGGCCTCTCCCAAGTGTCGTGGGTTATGCGCATGATCTCAAGGACTGTGATGCTCACCTGTCGCTTGCGCTGGCGACCACCGGGCAAGGTGCTGGGCCTAGAGCTAGGCATAGGGCTGGGCCTGGGGCCGAACGAGGTACGTGGCTCAGTGCCGGGCACGAGCCGAGAGGAGAGATTGGCCAGGACGGGCCGGCAGGGGATTGGCCATCAGGACCGGCGAGGGCGGCGGGTCCTGATGGCAGGGCTGGCTCAGTGGCTCAGTAATTCAGAGGCTCAGAGGCTTCAGTGGCGTTGCGTCGGCGCCACCGTCCGGCCGGTGAGCGACGCCAGGGCGAGCCCCAGGGCGCTGTCGGGTTCGGCGTTACGCAGCGTCACCAGTACCGGCAGACGCAGACGCGGAATCAGCGCCAGATCACGGGCGAGAGCCTGGAAGCTGGCCTGCGGGCAGTTGGCCAGTCGCACGAGGAAGGTCGGCAGGCGCTCGGCATCTTCCAGATGGGCATAACCGCGTGCGGCGATCGCGACCAGCACATCCACGCTGGCGGCGCTCTCGTCCGCCAATAGCGTATCCAGCCATTCGGCGGCCGCTGGCAGGGGGCTGGCAGCCGCTGCACGCAGGCAGGCGCACAGGGTTTCCAGGTCTCCCAGCTCCCGTGCCGTCTGACCGCGGCGAATCAGACTGTCGAGCAGCTCCGCCTCCAGACTGTCCGTCAGCGGACTGGCCAGCTGCGGATGGGCCGGGGGAGCCTGCTCCAGGCACAGGGCGAGCGCGCGCAGCGGCGTGTCGGGAAGATAGCCGATCCGTTCGATCATCGCCTCGGCAAGTTCATTGGTGAACTCACCGCGACGCGTCAGCCCATCGGCGATGCCCTGCAGGCCAACGCTGGGCCAGTCATCAAGGGGCAGTTGCGCGGCGAGATAGCGTTCCGCCTGTTCATAGTACTGGCTGGCAGGGCGATCACAGTCGATGCTGGCGCGGGCATGCAGCATGGCGCGCAGGCTGTCATCTGGAGTGAAGGCCAGGGGATTGTCCTGCATCAGGTTGTCGATCTTGCCTGCCTCGGCCTGCAACAGGTCAGAACGACCGACGTTCAGTGCCGTCTGGCCGAGTGTGGTCAGCAGGCGTTCGAGGAATGCATCTCGTTGCGGCGGAGAAAGCCGGCCTTCTTCATCCAGCGGCAGGGCCAGAAACCACACCAGTGGATCGTCGATGCCGGCGGGTCGGAAGACGCACGCCAGCCGGGCCTGTCCCTTGAAAGGTTGCGACCACGGCTGTTGCTGGGTCTCGAAGGCTTCCAGCTCTTCAAGGCTCAAGGGGGACAGGATGCGCCCCAGATGATAAAGGTGCACGTCAGCACCGGTGCGCTGGAAGAAGTTGCTCAGGGAGGAGAGTGGAGTCATGAGGCTCACCGCTGCGGTTGGGCTCCCCGGACGCAGTACGCGTCCGGGACGACCTGAGATTGGGCGTGATATCGGCAAGGATACGCCAAGAATGGCTGAGACTTTAGCGATTCGCCTCTTTGCATGCCACCCGCGAAGGCTGTCGCGCATTGTCGCAACACCTTGATTGCAGAAGGATTGCCGGCTATGGGGCCTTTGGGAGACGTCCTGGTGACTCGCTGATGAAAATTTGATCAATTTTCTCCTGCCCAGGTCTGGCGCGGCTTGCAGCGAGGAAGCACAAGGTTATCCACAGTATCGTCCACGGAAGACGTGAATAACTGTCATCCTGATGACCTCAGCCTGTCATCGTTAGCCGCTACCCGGTGGCGTGCTCTTGAGAGGGCACACTCAATCCGAGTGGCAGCGGCCGTTGCGCCCGCCGGGACGCCTCGGCGCATGGCTGGTCAGCAGGGGCAGGCATGCTAGAATCTCATCATTGCTCGCGCATGTAGCGTTATTCCTTTTCGTTCTTACCAAAGTGGAGGAAATGTTTGGGAATGCGCGACAGGCTCGTTATTCTATAAAACTAAATCACATATAAATGCTGGCGCTTATGCCTGATTCGTTGCTGTCATGTGCTCGCTGCGTGTGGGACGGTGGATGACGTCTGCACTTCGACACATGCCCTGCCCGCATAAGTCTGCCACCATCGAGGATTTCCGATGCGCCATTCACGTTCACTTGCTGCCGTCTTCTCTGCCACTGCTCTCAAGGGCACCGTGATGGCGGCGGCATTGGGGGCTGCTGCCATGGGCAGCCTGGCCGCTCACGCCGACACCCTGAAGGTCGGCATGTCCGGGGGCTACTTCCCGTTCACCTTCGTCAAGCAGGACAAGCTGCAGGGCTTTGAGGTGGATGTCCTGAATGCCGTGGGCGAGATCACCGGCGACGATGTCGAATTCGTCACCATGAGCTTCTCCGGTCTGATCGGTGCACTGGAAGCGGGTCGTATCGATACCGTGGCCAACCAGATCACCATCACCGATGCGCGCAAGGCCAAGTTCGCCTTCACCCAGCCGTACGTCTATGACGGGGCGCAGGTGGTCAAGCGTCGTGGCAATGACGAGATCACCGGCGTCGAGTCCCTCAAGGGGCACAGCGTGGCGGTCAATCTGGGGTCCAACTACGAAGCGCTGATGAAGGAGCTGCCGTACGCCGACCAGATCGATATCAAGACCTATGAATCCAACATCGAGCAGGACACCGCCCTGGGCCGTGTCGATGCCTTCGTGATGGACCGCGTCAGCGCAAGCCAGGTGATCCAGAAGACACCGTTGCCGCTGGAGCTGGCAGGCACGCCGTTCTCACGTCTCGAGAACGCGCTGCCGTTCCGCAAGGATGCCGAGGGTGAAGCCAAGCGTGACGCGGTGGATGCCGCGCTGACCGAGCTCAAGGAAAATGGTCGTCTGGCCGAGATTTCCAACAAGTGGTTCGGCAATGACATCACCACGCCTTGAACATTGACGGGCGCGCCCTGATACAGGGGGCACCCGTGGACGAGCCTGACGCATGACGGTGTGTCACGTGCAGGCGCGTCAATCGATGTCGTGAGCAAACGGGGTGACGGCACAACCGTCACCCCGTTGCCGTGATGATGCTCCGCGTGTCGCCGGGATATTGCCGTCATCACGTCGATGGGCGTCTTCCGTGAGACTCTCAGCCAAGCCCTCAGCCTGTCCGGATAACGAATGGATACTCTCAATATCGATTACATGCTTGGCCTGCTGCCGGTCATGCTCAAATACCTGCCACTAACACTCAAGATGGCCTGTATCGGCATGGTGGCCGCGCTGGTACTGGCCTCGCTGTTGGCGGTAGTGCGGGTGCTGAAGGTGCCGGTGCTCAACGCGCTGACCGTGGTGTTCATCTCCTTCTTCCGCGGTACGCCGCTGCTGGTGCAGCTGTTCCTGTTCTACTACGGCCTGCCGCAGGTGATGTCGTTCCTCACCCAGATCGATGGCGTGACCGCGACGATTCTGGGCCTGACGCTGCACTTCTCTGCCTACATGGCCGAGTCGATCCGTGCGGCCATCGTCGGCGTCGATCGCAGCCAGACCGAGGCGGCGCTGTCCATCGGCATGACCAATGTCCAGTTGATGCGTCGCATCGTGCTGCCACAGGCAGCCCGTGTGGCGGCTCCCACGCTGATGAACTACTTCGTGGACATGATCAAGTCCACGTCGCTGGCCTTCACGCTGGGGGTGACCGAACTGATGGGCGCGACCCAGAAGGAAGCGGCCAGCAGCTTCCTGTACTTTGAATCCTTCATCATGGTGGCCATCGTCTACTGGGTGATGGTGGAAGGGCTGTCCTTCGTGCAGCGCTGGATGGAGAAACGTCTCAACAAGGCCTATCAGCGATGATTGCAGTCAGAAATCTGATCAAGAAATTCGGCGGGCAGGCCGTGCTCGATGGCATCACGCTGGAAGTGAAACAGGGCGAGATCATCGTCGTCATCGGCCCGTCGGGTACCGGCAAGTCCACCTTGCTGCGTTGCATCAACTTCCTGGAACAACCCGATGACGGGGAAATCCAGATCGGCGAGCACAAGGTCGCGGCCACACGCGCCAGTCGCCATGACATTCTTGCCCTGCGTCGCAACAGTGCCTTCGTGTTCCAGAACTATGCGCTGTTCGCCAACAAGACGGCGCTTGAGAACATTGCCGAGGGCCTGATCGTCGTCAATGGCTGGCCCAAGGCCAAGGCGCATCAACGCGCCCGCGAGATTCTCGAGCGCATCGGCATGAGCGAGAAGACGGATGCCTTCCCGGCGGCGCTTTCCGGTGGACAGCAGCAGCGGATCGGCATCGGGCGTGCCATGGCGGCCCAGGCCGAGGTCATCCTGTTCGATGAGCCGACCTCGGCGCTCGACCCGGAATGGGTCGACGAAGTGCTGGAGCTGATGAAGCAGCTGGCGGTGGAGCGTCAGACCATGATCGTGGTCACCCACGAGATGCAGTTTGCGCGGGAAGTCGCTGACCGCGTCATCTTCATGGAAGGCGGGCGTATCGTCGAGCAGGGGCCACCGAGTCAGCTGTTCAGCGCGCCGAAGGATGACCGCACCCGCGCCTTCCTGCGCAAGGTGCTCGATGAAGTCCCGCCGCAGGGAGCGGCAGGTATCTGAGCGGCTGCCATCTCAAGGGCAACCCTCATCACGACGGCCCACCTGCCTGCGCAGGTGGGCCGTCGTGGTTGGTGAGGCTCGTCGTGATTGATGGCGAGCATCGTGATTGCCCGGACGCATCCCCGCGATGCGCCCGGGGCAGGAGAGGGCGGCGACTAGCTGCGTCGCGGCATGCTGTGCACCCTGGCCACCGCATCATCGAGAGCCAGGGCCACACGCTCTTCCAGCAGCTCCTGTTCGGCAGGGGTCATGTAGAAGGCCATGTCCACATCATGACGGATGTAGCGCGGTGCCAGCTGATTGAGCGCGATGCAGGCGACATCCTCGCGGCTGTCGCCATCCATGCCGCTGGCCGTGGCATGCAGGCGTATGCCATCGAACACCAGTTGCTCCATGTAATTGTGGACGCCCATCGACTGTGGGCTCCCCTGGGTCGAGCAAGACGTTGCGTGCTGTCCGTGCATGATGAGTCTCCCTTGTGACGTGACGAAGGCGGTCATTGCCTGCTGTCGAAAGGCCGGTCTCCTGTGCCCGTCCGACGGACAGAGCCTCAGCCCGACAACAGACGCGCTTCTGCCTCTTCAATATGATCAGCCAGCCCGGACAATACCAGCGTATCGCCACACGCGAGACGAAGATCACCCGTGGGCTCCTCGATGCAGTCCCCGTTGGCGCGCACGATGCGGGAGATCAGGATACCGCTGCGCTCCGGCAGGGAGATCTCGTCCAGTCGGCGCTCACAGGCCCAGGTGCTCTCGGTCAGGGTCACGGGATGGCGTCTCAGCAGCGGGTTGCCACGCTTGTCGGTCAGCTGTGACTGCTGGCCGTGGAAGTAGCCATGCAGCAGACTGTAGCGGGCCTCGCGGGCCTTCTGGATCGAGCGCGCCACACGGCGAAATGGCACCTCGAGATTGACCAGCACATGCGAGACCAGCATCAATGAGCCTTCCAGTACCTCCGGGATCACCTCGGTCGCGCCGGCGGCCTTGTAGGTGTCCAGGTCGGCATCATCCTGGGTGCGCACCAGCACCTTGAGCTCGGGGAGCTGCAACGGCTGGATGGCATGCAGGATGGCCAGTGCATGCGGCAGCTGGTTGACGGTGATCACCACCTGGCGGGCGCGCTCGATGCCCAGTGCGCGCAGAATGTCCTGACGCTGGGCATCACCGAAGACCACCGGTTCACCCGCGCTGGCGGCTTCATGCACGCGGATGGGGTCGGCATCGATGGCGATCCACTGGAGCTTCTCCTGGGTCAGGAAGCGCCCGACCGTCTGACCGACACGCCCGAAGCCGCACACGATGACGTGGTCGTGCAGCGGGGCCGTGGCCTCGCTCAACTGCGCCGTGGTGTGCGGATTTTCCTGGGTGGGGGTATGTGAGCGGCAGGCACGTTGCGACAGATGCTGGTTGTGACGAATGAGCGAGGGCGTGACGACCAGCGAGCCGATGATGATCGCCACCACCAGTCCCACGGTATCGGTGTCCATCAGCTGCTGTTGACTGGCCAGTGCCAGCAGGGCAAACCCGAACTCTCCGCCCTGTGACAGCACCAGGCCGGTGCGCATGGCCGAATCCAGTGGTCGTCCGGAGAGTCTGGCAAGCCCCGTGATCAACAGTGCCTTGGTGGTCAGCAGACAGATCACGCCGATCACCACCCAGTACCACTGTGCCAGCAGGACATGCGGGTCGAGCAGCATGCCGACCGAGACGAAGAACAGGCCCAGCAGGATGTCCCGGAACGGGCGGATGTCCGCCTCTATCTGATGCCGGTAATGGCTTTCACCGAGCATCATGCCCGCCAGGAAGGCGCCGAGCGCCATCGAAAGGTGCAGGCTGTGGGTCAGCCAGGCCGAGAACAGGGCCACCAGCAATACGGTGAGCACGAACAGCTCTTCCGAGCGTGAGCGCGCGACTTCCTGAAAGACCAGTGGCAGCACCCATTTGCCGATGGCCATCATCACCACCACCAGGCCGATGCCCTTGGCCAGCATCACGCCCAGATCGCTGAGCAGCTGGCTGCCATCTCCCGCCATGGCCGGAATCAGGATCAGGAACAGCAGGGCGGCAAGGTCCTGAAACAGCAACACTCCCACCGCGGCATGGCCGTGGGGGCTGTCCAGCTCGTTCCAGCGCGCCAGCTCCCGCGTCACGATGGCCGTGGAAGAAAGTCCCAGTGCGCCGGCCGCGACCAGCGCCGCGGCAGGGGTCAGCCCCAGTGCGCAGCCCAGCGCCCAGAAGAGTCCGCTGCAGACCACCACCTGGGAGGCTCCCAGTCCGAAGACGGTGGTCTTGAGGGCTCGCATGCGGGGCATCGAGAATTCCAATCCCAGCGAGAACAACAGAAAGACCAGGCCGAACTCCGACAGAAAGGCCAGCTCTTCCGGACGGCCTATCCAGCCTGCCAGATGCGGGCCGACCAGAAAGCCCACCGCCAGATAGGCCAGTACCGGTGGCAGGTGCAGGCGTCGGAACAGCGCCGCCGCGACTACCGAGGCCCCCAGCAGGATCATCACGTCATTGAACAGGCTATCTGCCATCTGGCCCTCCTGGCCTTCCAAGCGTATGAACGGGATAATACCGTGAACGCATCATGCATGAATTGACGGAGGTGTCATGAACCCGACCGAAATACCCCAGGACGGCGAACTCGCCGGCAACGCGCATGACGAATTGCGTGACCTGCTGGCACGCCTGGAAGCGACGATGAAGGCGGCGGATCTGTGGCGCATGGAGACACCGACCCCAGAGGCCTTCATGAGCGTGGAGCCCTTCTGCGTGGACCGCATGGACATGGGCCAGTGGCTGCGTTTCGTGTTCATCGCGCGTCTCGAGGCACTGTGTGACGCGCGTGGCAGCTTCCCGGTGAAGTGTGACGTGGCGCCTGCCATCGAGGCCTGGTTGAAGGATGCGCGTCCGGAGCGCCGCGTGGCGATGACGGAAGTCGTGCGCGAGATCGATACGCTGATCACCGACAACTGAGTCGTCGCGGTTCACACGGGAGATGGGTATGCCGTACTACTTCGCCTACGGAAGCAACATGAATCCGGCGCGTGTCGCGGCACGCATCGGTGACACGCGTCGTGCCCTGCATGGCTGGCTGGAGGAGCATCGGCTGAGTTTCGACAAGGCGTCGCGTGTTCCGGGGATCGCACATGCCAATGTGCAACCGGCGCGGGGTGAGCGTGTCGAAGGGGTGCTCTACGAGCTGCGCGACCCTGAGCAGATCACCCTGATGGACCCCTACGAGGGGCGCCCACATGAATATGAGCGCTTTCGTCATGCCATCGTGACACGTGACGGTGTCATCGAGGCCTGGGTGTACATCGCCTTGCCGGAGCGCACTAGTCAGGGACTCAAGCCGGCCCGTGAGTATCTCGAGCACCTGCTGGGCGGACGTGACTTCCTGACCCCGGACTATTTCACGGCATTGGCAGACGTGGAAGCGGTGCACTCGCTGGATGATGACACGCTCGCACGGCTGGGGCTGTCACGCAGCACGCCGCGCTGAGGCGCCAGAGACGACAGCCGTGACGAAAAAAAGCCCGCCCCTCATCACGAGGGGCGGGCTTTTTCATGGCAACGCCGTGGCAACATCATGCCACCAGGGGATGGCCGAGGGGCGCTCAGCGTTGCTCGGTCAGTACCGGGTCCAGATTCGTCTGGTCACGACGGCTGGCCAGCATGCCGATGATCAGGCCCGCCAGTGCAGGTGCCAGCCAGCCCAGATTCATGGAGGCCAGCGGCAGCAGCGGCTCGATGCGGTGCGAGATGGCCATCAGGGAATCGATGCCACTGGCTTCGAAGCCATCGAGCAGGCTGACCAGCAGGGTCAGGCCCAGGCTCCAGGCGAACACGCGCGGTGCATCATGCAGGCGCGGGCGCAGGTAGGAGAGCAGCGTCAGCACCAGCACCAGCGGATAGAGCGTGACCAGTACCGGAATCGAGACGCTGATCAGGGTCGAGAGGCCCAGGTTGGCGATCAACGCCGAGGCCACGGCCATCACGATCACAAGCAGACGGTAGGGCACGCTCGGCAGCAGGCGATGGAAGAACTCGCCGCAGGAGGTCAGCAGGCCCACCGCGGTGGTCAGACACGCCAGAGTGATGACCAGCGCCAGAATCAGCTTGCCGGCATCGCCGAACAAGGCCTCGACGTAGACCGGAATCAGTTCGCCCTTGGCGGCTTCCGTCACCAGAGCATGGCTGGTGGCGCCCATGTAGGTCAGCGGCAGATAGACGGCGGCCAGACAGATCGCGGCGATGGCGCCGGCCCACAGGGTGTAGCGCGTCACGTCAGCGGTGGCGGTGATGCCACGCGCCTTGATCGCGGAGACGATCAGGATGCCGAACACCATCGAGGCCAGCGCATCCATGGTCAGGTAGCCCTGCTGGAAGCCGGTCATGAAGGGCGCTTCGGCCCACTCGGGGCTCACCGGGCCCAGCGGCCCCTGCGGGTCGATGATGGTGAACAGCGCGATCAGTGCCAGCAGCGCGATCAACAGCGGAGTCAGCCACTTGCCGACCACGTCCATCAGCTTGCCGGGGCTCAGGGCGATCAGGGTGGCAATGCCGAAGAACACCACCGAGTGCAATGCCAGGCCTGACTCGGGCGTCATGTCGATGAACGGACGCATGCCCATCTCGAAGGCGACGGTGCCGGTACGCGGGATGGCGAACATCGGCCCGATGGACAGATAGATGGCGACGCCGAAGGCCGCTGCCGCCCACTTGGGCAGCGGGGAGGTGATCTTGTCGAGCCCGCCGCCGATCACGGCGACCGCAACGATTCCGGCCAGCGGCATGCCGACACCGGTGGTCAGAAAGCCGAGTGCGGCTGGCCAGAACTCGGCCCCTGCGCCCTGACCTACCTGAGGCGGGAAGATGATGTTGCCAGCGCCAAGGAAGAGCGCAAATGTCATGAAGCCCAGCGCCACGATATCGAGGCTGGAAAGTCGTGTTTTCAAGATGACGTCCTACGGATTCAGCGGATGCGTTGCGGCAGCAGGATGTCGGAGTCGACACGCTGCCGGGAAGCCGTTGGCCAGCGACAGGGGTGAGGTCACCAGCAGACTCGGGCTCGCTGGGTAGTGCGAAGCCCGCGTCTCATGGCGAGAAACAGGCCAACCTGTGAGTCGCCTGAATCTGACGCGGCGCATTATCGTTGATTTCACGCATCAAGACAAAGTGAGTACTCCCTCCCGAGCAGTCCGCTTGCCGGCCTGATCGCGACGTGAGTCGTCAGGTGGGGGAAGCCGGGGGCAGCGGGATGAAGTGAGGCCATCCATCCGGCACCACGAATACCCGCCATTGAGAGGGGGTGTCGTGTCGCGAGTCCAAGGGCCGGTGCGGCGCGCGTTCCAGCCATAGCTGACGCGGATGCTGAGGCGGCGCCTGCCGGGGAGTGCCCGTTGGTGGGTTCGCTTCCCCGTCAGAGGGCGCGAAATAGTCCTCGAGCCAGAGTTGCAGCTCGCGCCACCCGGTCAGTGATTGCGCAGGGGGAGGGGCCAGCCAGGCGGGCTTTTCCCTGAGACAGCCCAGCAGCGGCGCGGTATCCATCGCGGTACTGTCGAGGCGCTGGCAGAAGGCGGCAAACTGGCTCACGGGGACCCACCAGCCAGCCTGCGCCGCGCTTGAAGGATGGCAGTGACGCGGTGGCGGCAGCTGCTCATCGGCAGGTGTCTCCGGCTGCCAGGGGCGAAACAGACCGCCGGGCATGGCCAGGCATTGGCCCGCGAGCCACCCGGGGGCCGAGTCTCCCGTCGCCTCGGCGGCGTCGCTCACGGGTAGGCCAAGCGCCTGACGAATCGTCTGTTGTCCCCGCTCGCTGAGCGCCAGTGGCAGCTGGTGCGCAAGACTGCGTCGCGTCTTGATGGCGAGACTGTCGGCGCCACCCGGGCCGATCCAGCGCTCCAGGCCATCCGCCGGCCCCGGACCTTGTGGCAATCCCAGATAGAACTTGATCGCGACTTCCAGGTGGGTGGGGGTCGTATCGCCTGCCGCCAGATACAGCATGTCCAGCTCGCCCAGCGTGATCTTGCCTTCCATGATCCTGAGATTGTGGGCCAACAGTCGGCTGCCTGGGGCGTGGGCCAGCACGAACCGCCACAGCAGCTCGTGATAGAGACCGAGCCGATGGTGGCGACGCTCATCCACCGCGGATTCCAGTGCCTCGGGGGCCTGCTCAAGCTCGCTCAGCCAGCGATGGCGAGTGATGTCGTCGCCCAGTCCCAACGCCTCGAGAGTCGGGCGCTGATAAGGGAGCAGTGTCAGCAGGTCCGGGGCACTCAACAGCCAGGCGATATCCCTGACGCGCGGATGCGTATAGCGCTCGCATTCGCCACGCAGGGTCTGCCCGGCAGTCTTCGGCCAGCGGGTGGGAGGGGCCTGCAAAGGCGCATCATTGTCAGGAATCGGTGGCGGGTTGGACATGTCGCCAGTGTAACGCTCACTCACCCACGCGGCCATTCGTGCCAGAGGGACCCCGACCTCTGCTGACGGTGTTGGCGAGGGCATCGTCTTTGAGGATTGATTCCTCATGAGAACCAACCCGTGATGGTCAGGCCGGTACTCCACGCGCTGCACGTCTCTCGGCGTGTTCAACAAAGAATGTACGCAACATGCAGACAAGATGCAGGCAATGTGCGCGTGTCTCTTGAGGTCTGAATGCCCCCTTGTCACCTGACCAGGACGGAGCCGTCATCTGACGAGCGCGCCCAGGCAGCGTGCTTGAGCCAGGGCCCCCGGCGATGGTGGAAGCGACCTTCGGCGTACCCGGTGGGTGAGGAACAATTCGGTCGGCCGGGGTGAACAATCCTCTGCTCTGCAAGGGAGTTATCCGGCTTCCTGTCGCTGGCCGACAGAAAAATAAACGCATTATTTCTCTTTCTGCTGCATCCAGTCTCAAGGCCTTGGCGTATGTCTCATCAGAACATGACGACACACTTCGCCGCTGGCGACATGTTTTCCCAAGGGGAGTCTCGAGACAGGGATTTCTCTCGAACACCGAGATTCTGCCAGGGCAAGGCGTCAGTCAGATGGCTGACTCGGCACGGAATCAGGAAGTTTCTGCGCCATTATGGTTATACAAGAGTTGTCCGTGACTCTGGCAAGAGTTCTCGATCTCGAGGGGCGCGCGGAAGATGCTGGCCCCGGAATCGACAGCCCACCGCGAATTTGTTGCTCAAGGCGAAACAGTGAGCTTCCAATGGTACGGCTAGTTAGAAAGCGGAATAAAGATTAGTCTGTTAATTATCGAAGCGAAGCACGACCCACAGCCAATGGAGGACGGAGCCCGGGCAGGGGCTACTCGCCAGATCCTTCACTCGCTGACAACGACTTCACGCGGAATCATCCGCTACCCAGGACCAGGAGATAGACCATGAAGAACACCACACTGAAGACATTGATCGCCGCTGCCGTCATCGCCACTGCCAGCACGTCCGCCCTTGCCGCTGATGACAGCCCTGCCGCTCTGCGCGTCCAGAATGCGCTGAACAGCCAGCAGATCATCGGCCAGTCCCAGCCGGCAGCCACCAGCCAGCAGAGCTTCGCGGAGACTGGAATGAGCGTTGCCGCCGGACGTGTCGAGCAATCACTCAATGCCGAGCACATTCGTGGCCAGCAGACCGCTGCCGTATCCCGGGCCAATGACACCGTTTCCGAGCAGGGCAAGAGTGTCGCAGCCAGCCGAGTCCAGCAGAGCATCAGCGACAACGCCTGAGCCGACGCAACGCTGAGTCGTCAACGGGTCGCAAGACACGGCCTCTCGGCGCGTCGCTCTCAAGCACTCTGTCTTTCCCTACCTCTTTCGTCAGTGTCATTTCCAGGAGTCACATCATGAAGACCTTCAATGCCCTCATCGCCGCCGCCGTTCTCTCCGTCACCACCGCAGGCGTTGCCAACGCTGATAGCGTTGCCGACCAGCAGGTTCGCGCCACCATCAGCGAATCCGTGATCCACGGTCAGGCCCAGCAGGTAGCGGCTCAGCCGCTGCATCTCAACGATGCCGGCAAGAGTGTTGCGGCCAGTCGTGTCGAGCAGGCGCTGAACAACCAGAGCGTCAATGGTCAGCAGGCGCAGATCACTCGTGATTCCCGCCAGTACGTCAATGATGCCGGCAAGAGCGTTTCCGCCACCCGCGTCCAGCATGCCCTGAGCGAAAGCGTCTGAGGACAGGGGATCGCAGCGGTGGATGGTCTTGGCTGCCGCCATCTGGTGGGCCGTCTCTGCGCATGGTATGTGCTGGATGTCGACAAGGTACTGGAGAATTTCCTTGAGTCTTCGTGAGGCATTCTTGCCCCATATTACGTCGATTGGATGTTGATATCTGCGATGTGTCATTGATAAGACTTGAGACGATTTCTGAGGCGCAAGGCGTGATAGTCGCTCGAGAATGACAAGCCAGTCAGTCCTCGCAAGGAAGGATGATTCATCTGGATCATTGCAGATATTTCCCGCGTTTTTCGTGAAGATTCATCGCCAGTTCATGGTAAAGGTGTCATGGTGGGTCACGGTGATTAAACGTTGTTGATTGCCGAGCGGCATGCCGGAAATGTCGAGGCCGGATGCCATGATATCGATCAAGTGGAGACCCATGATGGTGCGCGGAAAACTCAAGAAGGTGGCAGGTTCAGTGTTGTTGGGTATCGGCCTGATGTCGGGGAATGCGATGGCGGATGATGTCGTCGATAAGCCCAAGGTGCTCATCTTCGATGTCAATGAAACGCTGTTGGACCTGACCTCGATGCGCAGTTCGGTCGGTGAGGCACTGGGGGGAAGAGAAGACCTGCTGCCCCTGTGGTTCTCGACCATGCTGCATTACTCCCTGGTGTCTACCGTGACCCGGGACTATCACGACTTCGGGCAGATCGGTGTCGCCTCGTTGCTGGTGGTCGCGCAGAACAACGGTGTCGAACTGACGGATGAGCAGGCGAAGAAGGCCATCATCACACCGTTGCTGACACTCCCGCCTCACCCTGACGTCAAGGAAGGTCTGGCCAGGCTCAAGGCTGAAGGCTACAAGATCGTCAGTCTGACCAACTCGTCCAACAAGGGCGTCAAGGCCCAGTTCGAGAACGCGGGACTGCTGCCGTATTTCGATGCTCGCTACAGCATTGAAGATATCCAGATCTACAAGCCGGACCTGCGTTCCTATGAGTGGGTGCTGGACAAGCTCGATGTCGAACCTGAAGAGGCCATGATGGTCGCTGCACATGGTTGGGATGTCGCGGGTGCCAAGGAAGCGGGCTTGCAGACCACCTTCATCGCCCGCCCGGGCAAGGCACTCTTCCCGCTGTCAAAGGCGCCGGATCATGTCGTGCAGGATGTGAACGAACTGGCCGACATCCTGGAGTGATTTCCTTGATTGGCGGGTCTATCGAGATCCTGTCACCCTGAAGTCCGCGGTATCGGTGGGGCTGGCGAGTCTCCTTTGACAGAAATCATATCCTGTCAATCGGGAGACTGCCGGTCCCATCGCCTGGCAGATTCATCGTGAATACTCCGCAAGTATTCTGGCGATATTGTCGAGATTTCGTGATGGTGGTTCGCTGTCATGTGCTGTGTTTGGTTGATGTTGATCGATGGTGCGTGATGATGGAATAGCGCGCTGGCAGGTCGCATCGAGATGGCGTGACAGTCCTCAGGCGATCTCGAGAAGGAGGCTTCTCAGAAAGACCCAGAGTGCTTGAGAAAGCCCCCCGCAGGCACGGTTTCTCAAGCGCTTTCCTGTCCTGGGTGTCGCTGTCCCGACATTCATTGCCCGCCCGATTGGCGGGTTTTTTTATGTCTCGCGTCCAGGGGCGGTGCCATGGTGAGGGCGCGCCAGAAGAGGGGGAGCGCAGGCCGAGCAGGCGTGCTGCATCGCGCGGTCGGGCTCTGAATGAGGGGAGCGCAGGTGGCAGAAGGCAATGTCAATGGTAGGCTGGGCGGCATCCCCCTTTTCCAGACAGGAGCGCAGAGATGAACGACGCATCACCCCAGCATGGCCACCGTAGTCCGCAGATCATCGAGCCTCAGGGCCAGGCAGATGCCTGTGTCATCTGGTTGCATGGGCTGGGGGCGGACGGCAGTGATTTCGTGCCCGTGGTGCCGGCGCTGGGATTGCCGGCGGATCACGGCGTACGTTTCGTCTTCCCGCACGCGCGTGAGCTGGCCGTGACCGTCAATGGCGGCATGCGCATGCCGGCCTGGTACGACATTCTCGAGATGAATCTTGGGCGGCGTGTCGATGAAGTGCAGCTGCGCGAGTCCGCGGCTTACGTGCATGCCTTGATCGAGGAGCAGGTCGCGCAGGGGATCGCCAGTGAGCGCATCCTGCTGGCAGGCTTTTCTCAGGGCGGTGCCGTGGTCTACGAGGCGGCGTTGAGCTGTGAGCGGCCGTTGGGTGGGTTGCTGGCGCTCTCCACCTATTTCGCCACCAGCGCGACCATCACGCCGTCAGCCGCCAATCAGGGGCTGGCCATCAGTGTCCATCACGGCACCCAGGATGACATCGTGCCGCTGGCACTGGGGGAGGCTGGCGCCGAGAGTGCTCGCGCCCTCGGGCATCCGCTTGAATGGCAGACCTGGCCGATGGCGCACGCCGTGTGTCTCGAGGAGATCGAGGCGATCGGCGAATGGTTCACGGCACGCCTGCTGGCCTGATCGGCCGCCAGTCCCACAACGCCGCTGACGGAGTGGTTCGTCAGCGGCGTTTTCATGTGCCGGCAGCGCGGGTTACGTTCAGCAGCGATAGCGATAGGCGAGATGTTCATCCTTGCGCGGGCCGGTGATGCGCCAGTCGAGGTCGAAGCCGCAGGGCTTGTCATCCGCATCGCGCATGATGACGAGGGTGGCGGAATAGAGGTCATCGATGCACAGGTGTGCCTCGCGGCTGATGAAGTGGTCACCATCGCCTGCGGGAGCCTCGATCAGGTCGAACAGGAAGACCGCCGCATCGCGGCCGCGGCGCTCATGGCTCAGTGACAGGGCAGTGCCGTCGGGGCTCAGTCGCCAGCGATAGCGATTGCGGAACGTGACACTGCTGGCCTGGCCCTCCAGTCGGAACTGTCCCTGTTCATTGAAGAGGATGTCCCACGAGTCTTCCGCCCCAGTCCTGCCGGCCCCATCAGGCATCTCCTTCTCGAGGCGCACCTCACCGCTGCCATGGCCGGACCAGGCGTTGCGTGAGGCAGGCCCTGAGCGTGACGAAAATTCCAGGTGGCGTATCTGCTCAAGCAGCGCGTGGAGGGTTACAATGCCTGTCAACTTTCTCTGCCTAACGGGTTTACTCGTCATGTCCTACCTGATCGGTGTCACAGCCCTGTGGGCCTTCTCGTTTTCCCTGATCGGCGTCTACCTGTCCGGTCAGGTCGATAGCTATCTGGCCGTGCTGACACGCATCGTGCTGGCCAGCCTGATCTTTGCTCCCTTTCTGCGCCCACGGGCGATCAGTGGACGCATCCGCTGGCAGCTGATGGCCATCGGCGCGGTGCAGCTGGGGCTGATGTACATCTTCTTCTACCGCTCCTTCCTGCTGTTGCCCGTCCCGGAAGTGCTGCTGTTCACGATCTTCACGCCCATCTACATCACCCTCCTGGATGACATGATGAAACGTCGGCTGTCGCCATTCTACCTGCTCACGGCGATGGTGGCGGTCATCGGTGCGGCGATCATTCGCTACGACGGGGTCACCGAGGGCTTCTGGCTCGGCTTTGCCGTCGTTCAGGGGGCCAATCTGTGCTTTGCCATCGGCCAGGTCGCCTATCGTCATCTCTCGCCCCAGCTGCCTGAAGGTGTCGCGCACCGTCATGTGTTCGGCTGGTTCTATCTTGGCGCCCTGGCGCTGGTGGTCGTGATGTTCCTGCTGTTCGGCAATACCGACAAGCTGCCTTCGCAGCCGGTGCACTTCGTGGTGCTGGGCTGGTTGGGCATCGTGGCGTCCGGGATGGGCTACTTCCTGTGGAACAAGGGAGCGACGCGCGTCGATGCCGGTACCCTGGCGATCATGAACAATGCGCTGGTACCGGCGGGACTGCTGGTCAATCTGCTGATCTGGAATCGCGACGCGGACCTGCCGCGTCTCGCGCTGGGCGGGGCGGTCATCGTGCTGGCGCTGTTGATCAATCAGTTCTGGGCGCGCCAGCGTGAGCAGCGCGCGCGTGAGGCGCAGAGCGTTCGCTAGGCATCGGCTCCGTGCAGCGCGTTGCGCAGGGTCTTGGTCAATCGTGCGAGAGTCTCATCGTCCTGCAGTTGGGCCGCATTGAGGCGCAGGCCGGGGCTGACCGCCTTGAACAGGTAGCCGGGCAGAGTGGCGATGCCAGCCTCGAGCAGCTCGCGGTGCAGGCGGGAAAGGGCCGCGCCATCCAGTCCCGGCAGGCCGCACCACTGCAGATAGCCACCACTGACACCGGGCAGCCAGACGCCATCGCCGAGAGCAGAGGCAAGCGTCTCGCGCAGCAGTTGCAGGCGCTTCGCGTAGCAGCGGCGCATGCGGTGGACATGGCGCCCGTAATCGCCGCTGGCGATCAGCTCCGCGAGGGCGGCGTGCATCCATGGCATGTCGCCCATGCCATCGGCCCAGCGTGCGCGAATCAGCCCCTGCATGGCCAGCTCGGCGTCAGGTGCCACGCTTTCGGACCGTGGGAGCCACACCCAGCCACAGCGTGCTCGCGGGTCGAGCGTCTTGGACAGCGAGCCCACCGTGATCACGCCGGGTGCCTGTTCCGGTGATATTGTCTGTCCCAGTGGCGTTGTCTGCGCCGGTGACGGTGCCTGGCGCTGATGGAGGTCCATCAGCCAGGGCAGACGGGTGTCGAAGCTCAGTTCCGCGAAGGTGGCATTCTCGATGATCTGTACCCCGTGGCGTTGGGCTAGCTTGAGCAGGCGATCTCGATCCGTCAGGCTCAGCTGGCCACCCAGCGGGTTGTGGCAATCCGGTGAGACGATCAGCGCGTCGAGGGCGGCCTTGCCGTGTCGGTGCCCGGCCGTGGGCGGCATCTCTGGCCGCGTCTTGCCTGCACACGTCTGCCGCCTGTCCATCTGCCTTGCCTCTCCTTCCTCCAGCAGTCTGGCCAATGCCTCGATATCCAGTCCGCTTCCGGCATGTGTCGGCAGGGCAATGGCTTCGTGACCATTGGCTTCCACCGCCGCAAGTACACCGAAATAGCCGGGGGCCTCGATGCCGATGCGACAGCGTCCCCGGCTTGCGCGCCATTTTCGGAGAATCAGCGACATGCCTTGCTGAGCCCCCTGACACAGCAACAGGGTGTCACCGTGACAGTGATGGCCATGGTGGCTGAGGTGAGAGGCAATGGCCTCGCGCAGGGCGGGGGAGCCCGGGGGCAGCGCGTAGGCGCTGGGGGATTCGGCGTGATGCTTGAGCTTCTGGCGCACCAGCCGATAGAGGCGCCGCACGGCGGGCGCATCCAGCTCGGGATGCGCCGCGCCCAGCGGAGCCAGCGCCGGGTCGCTGGCATGTGCCATGGCCTGCCAGGCCGGGTCATCGATGGCCAGTGACGGAGTGGCAAGAGGGGTGCAGCGTGACGGGGCGGCGTCGTGATCGCGGCTGGCGGAAGAGGGAGGTGCCGCTGCGGCCGCGACCTGAAATCCCCGGCGCGGGACAGCCACGAGGAAGCCGGCGGATTCCAGCTCGCCATAGGCGCGGATCACGCTGTTGAGTCCCAGCCCTGACAGGGCCGCCTGGCGGCGCAATGAGGGCAGCCGTTGTCCGGGGACGAGTTGCCCCGTGGCCATCTCGGCTTTCAAGCGCGTCGCCAGCTGTTGGTAGCGCGGCGCTGATGGGAGGTCTTGAGTGCCACTCATGCAGGCTGTATCCCCTGAAAAAGCCATTCTCTGTATCTTGTATCCCCTGGTGCCTTCGCGGCAAGCTCATGTCACATCACGCCGGCGATGCATGACGCGCTCGGTGTGAGCGCTCCTCGGGACAGTGAGGTCCCGTCTCTCGTGCTCTGGAGTCAATCTGATGTGGATGCCGCTGACCTTCGTCTTCCTGTTCGCCACCGGGTTCATCGCCGCACGTTTCGGCACCCTGGATGCTGAGCCTTTCACGCTGCTGCTGGTGCGCAGCCTGCTGGTACTGCCGGTGCTGGGGCTGATCCTGTGGATACGCCGCAAGCCGCGCCAGTGGGGGCAGCGCTATGACAAGCTGGCTCAGATGGGCATCGGCATGCTGTTGCACGGCGCCTATCTGGGTGGCGTGTTCGCGGCGGTCAAGGCCGGGCTGCCTGCGGGGCTGACGGCCTTGCTGGTCAGCCTGCACCCTCTGGTGACGGCTGCGCTGTCACTGCCGCTGTTCGGTATCCGTCTGGGCGCCAGGCAGTGGCTGGGGCTGGGGTGTGGCGCGATTGGCGTCAGTCTGGTGCTGGGGGCGGGCGTGCTTCAGGGGGCAGGCGCCGCAAGCGCCACGCTCGAGTGGCCGATGATCGGCCTGCTGTGGTGTCTGGTGGCGCTCATCGGCGTGTCCAGCTCGACGCTGTGGCAGAAGCGTGTCGGTGGTCGGATGGGGCTGGTGGAGGGGCTGGTATTCCAGTATCTGGGAGCGGGCTGTGTCTTCCTCATCGCAGCCAGCAGCGTAGGTAGCTTCGCCTTCGACCCGACGCCTCGTCTGCTGCTGACCCTCGCCTGGCTGGTGATCGCCATCTCGGTGGGTGCCATCTGGTTGCTGATGCTGATGCTCGAACGTGGCGAGGCCCACCAGGTCGCACGTACCTTCTTCCTGGTGCCACCGTGTGCCGCGCTGATGGCCTGGTGGCTGTTCGATGAGCAGTGGACCGCCTTGATGGTGATGGGAGCGGCGCTGGTCGTGCTGGGACTGGTGCTGGATCGCCCCCGTCCGGGCAAGGTAGCCAGGGCGCCGGCTGACGACACGTCGCCGTCAGCGCCCGAGACGTCGGCACCGAGCAGCGGGCAGGCCGCCTCGCGCTGATTCACCCTGAAAGCACAACGCCCCGCCGGCCCGTGATGGGCTGGCGGGGCGTTGTCGTCTGTGGCCAGTCAGATGCGCGACTCAGAAGCGATAGCTGATACCGGCCATGGTCACGATCGGGTCGATCTCGACCTTGTCGTTGACGCTGCCCGCCACGGTGACATCGGAATCGATATCCAGATACCAGGCAGCGACGTTGGCCGCCCAATGCTCATTGATGACCAGGTCGACACCGATCTGTGCGGCCGCGCCCCAGCTGTCATCCATCTCGAGCTTGGTGCCGTCATCGAGGGTTTCATCGGAGAAGTGGGTGTAATTGACGCCTGCACCGATATACGGCTGGATGCGGGAGTCGCGTCCACCGAGGGGGTAGTACTGCAGTGTCAGGGTCGGTGGCAGATGATCGACGGAGCCGGCCTTCTGGCCATTCAGCGAGATGTCATGCTCGAAATTCTGCGCGGCCAGCAGCTCGATCCCCAGGGTATCGGTGAAGCGATACCCCAGAGTGAAGGCGAAGGCGCTGTCATCATCGACGTCCACGTCGGCACCGATGGCATCGATGCGACCGTTGTCGCTCTTAGGCGAGACCTTGGCGACACCCGCACGCGTCCAGAACTGGCCGGCACCATAATCGAGGTTCTCGAGGCCTGAGTCAGTCGACGAGAACGGCGCAGCGACAGCCGACGTGGCAGTCAGCGTGAGTGCGGCCGTGATCGCCGCCATGCGCAGCGGGCGTGAAGAGGACCGGCAGAAGGAGAAGGGCAAGAAGGACTGTGCGGCTGACATGTTCGCTCCCGAAGTGACAGGGGGTGAGAAAGGAGATGTCAGTCTAGGAGCTCATGTCGACGAAAAATTGATCCATGACAAGGGTTTGCCGTCATGTCCGACAAGGGTCCGTCACACTTGATTCAAATCAAGTTCCGTCTGTCTCGCCGACCGTCCGCGCATGCAAGAACGCCGCAGGCCCTGAGGCCTGCGGCGTTCTTGTGCGTCGTCAATGAGGCAAGGGGATCACCCCTGATGCGTCATGGCTCGGCGCGGCTCGTCAGTGCGTGTTTCAGCACTTAGAAGCGGTAGGTGACACCGGCACCGACGGTGACCGGGTCCAGCTCGGTGTCGTTCACGTCCTGGCCGTTGATCTTGGTGTCGGCCTTGACGTCAGCGTAACGAGCGAAGCCATTGACGGCCCAGGATTCGTTGATGTTGAGGTCAACACCCAGCTCGGCAGCAGCGCCGTAGCTGTCGTCGATGTCCATGCTCTGGCCACCGGCAGACTCACCGGAGAAGTGGGTGTAGTTCAGGCCGACGCCAGCGTAAGGCTGAACGCGAGCTTCGGTACCGCCCAGCGGGTAGTACTGCAGCATCAGGTTGATCGGCATCTGATCGAAGCCACCGTCGCTGTTTTTCCAGTCGGTGCTGAATGCTTCAGTGGACTGCAGAGCAACTGCCAGGTTGTCGTGGAACATGTAGCCCACGGAGCCGGCGAAACCGGATTCATCCTTGGCGATCAGGCCATTGCCGTTGTTGCTCTTGCCGTCGACCTTGGCAACGCCGCCGCGCAGGAAGATGTCGCCCTTGCCGTAGGCCAGTGCAGATTGTGCACCCATTGCCATGGTGCCGGCGATGACGGTAGCAGTCAGGATCTTGATGGTTTTCATGTGATGTTCTCCTTGAAGCTTGTGGCCTCGGGGGCTTCCTGTCGGCGGTGCCTGGCGAACTCGGGGGATGTACCGAGTGTGGCAAGGCTGCCTTGTTCAGGGGACGAGATGAACTATAAAAAACACTGTTCTTTTTGGCAAGCATTTTTTTAGAACAATGTTTGAAAACATATTTGACGTCTTGTTAGCGGATGTTACCGATTATTTCAGAAAAGGTGCATGTCTCGAGGATGAGACTGGAGGTGGCGCAGGACAGCGACAGGGCCGTTCATTTTCACGACAGATTCATGAGACGTTGGTCGTAGGCGGCTCGTGAGGTGAGCGCATGCTACGCAATGCGTGATGCGCCCACCAGTGTGGGAATTCAGCGACGCTTGCGCTGGGCACGTGCTTCAAGCTCGTTGAGCCATCGACTGACCTCGTCACTCTGCGCGGGACAGTCGAGGTAGACGGCCAGAAACTCTCGCCACTCCGCTGCCTGCCAGGCCTTGAGGCGGCGCCACAACACGTAGAGGTCGCGCTGGCACTCGTGACGGCGCAGCACGAAGCGTCGGGTCTTCTCCAGATCGATGATGACGGCATCCATCTGTTCCTGCATGGCGCTGGTACCGCCGGCGGCGGGCTGTGGGCGGCTGAGGAACAGATGCTTGGGGAACAGGCAGCCGTGCATCATGCCGGCCTGATGAATCTGTCGCACGAGACGTGCGCTGGCAGTGATGACTTGCGTGCGTCGGGTATCGTCCAGCGCCGGCCAGCGTGCATGCCAGTGGTCCAGATCATCGCGGCCGTCGAGATCGAAGGTGATCAGGATGGCGCGCCACTCCTTGCCGGTGCGGCGCTCGCCATACCAGCCGGCATCCACCGAAGGAATGCCCAGCGCGTGATAGTGGCGGATGGCACGCCACTCGCGCGAGAAGGTCGGCTCGCCCAGTGGGCGTGACAGGCTGCGGCCCAGATGGTTGGTCTGGCGCTTGAGGTAGAGGCGATGTGTCTGGCCCTGCTCGTCCTCGAGAGTGAGCAGCGAGACCGTCGAGGTGCCTCCGCGCTCACGGTTAGGGGCATCAACGTCCTGGGCGGCCACGTGCCACAGGGCCTCGAACCGGTTCAGGCCGTGGTAATCCAGCAGATTCCCCAGGGCGGGGTCACAGTAGTCGGCATGGCCACGGGGCGCCGTGGCACGTGGGCCCCGAGAGGCGCTGGACAGGGAGTGGCGGGAAAAGGAGGTCATGGCAAGTTCACGAGCGAAAGAGGGGAGGTGAGTCACGGGCAATCCCTGCCGCAGGACCCAGCGATGGATCGCCCTATGATAGTTAGCCTGCTGGTGAAGTGATAGTCGCTGATCGGCAACTCCTGTGTCTGCGCATTCAGCACGCGTCGCAGGATTGTCCGAGCCGTGCATGACCTCTGTCGTGCAGGTCTGTGCGCTGTGGCGTGTGGTGGAAGGTCGCAGGTGTCGCGCAGGTGCGCGAGGAGAGCGTTGAGAGGCCGCTGGCGGTCCACTGCGCGCCAGCCCAGCAATGATGCGGGCCATGGACGTTTTCGCTGTCAGCTCATGGGCTTGCGATCCCCGCAGGCGGCGCTTGCCGGAGTACGGCTGCGACAACCTGTCATCTGGAGCCTGTCGCGAGAGGGCAGAGAATGTCCGACCAAGGTCTTGGTACCACGGTGCCATTGCCTGTGCGCTTGCCGGCGGGAGTCGGGGGAGACTGCCCCCGACGTCGGTGGCAAGCGCATGTAGAGACGGCAGTCTGGCCGTTCGTCTTATCGCAAAGGGGTTAGACATGATCTCCGATACCGTAGTGGAGCTGTCGCGGTTCCAGTTTGGCATGACCGCGCTCTATCACTTCCTGTTCGTCCCGTTGACCATCGGCATGGCCTTCCTGCTGGCCATCATGGAATCCCTGTATGTGATGACCGGCAAGCAGGTCTACCAGGACATGACCAAGTTCTGGGGCAAGCTGTTCGGCATCAACTTCGCGCTCGGTGTCGCCACCGGCCTGACGATGGAGTTCCAGTTCGGCACCAACTGGGCCTATTACTCGCATTACGTCGGCGACATCTTCGGTGCGCCGCTGGCCATCGAGGGCCTGGTGGCCTTCTTCCTCGAATCCACCTTCGTCGGGCTGTTCTTCTTCGGCTGGGACCGCCTGAGCAAGCGTCAGCACCTGATGGTGACCTGGCTTGTCGCCTTCGGCTCCAACTTCTCGGCGCTGTGGATCCTGATCGCCAATGGCTGGATGCAGAATCCGGTCGGGGCGGCCTTCAACTTCGAGACCATGCGCATGGAGCTGACCAGCTTCGCGGATGTCATCTTCAATCCGGTCGCCCAGGCCAAGTTCGTGCATACCGTGTCGGCAGGCTACGTGACCGGCGCCATGTTCGTGCTCGGTATCAGCGCCTTCTACCTGCTCAAGGGGCGGGATCTGGGCTTCGCCAAGCGCAGCTTCGCCATCGCCGCGGCCTTCGGACTGTTCTCGGTGGCCTCGGTCATCGTGCTGGGCGATGAGTCCGGTTATGAGGTGGGCGACGTGCAGAAGGCCAAGATGGCCGCCATCGAGGCGATGTGGGAGACCGAGCCGGCGCCAGCGTCCTTCACGCTGATCGGTCTGCCCAACGAGGAGACCCAGCACACCGATTACGGCATCCACATTCCCTATGTGATGGGACTGATCGGTACGCGCTCGCTGGATACCGAGATTCCGGGCATCAAGGAGCTGACCGAGGAGCACCGCGGACGCATTGTCAATGGCATGCAGGCCTATGATCTGCTCCAGCAGCTGCGGGAGGGTCAGGACGATATCGCGACCCGCAAGGCCTTCGATGCCGTCAAGCAGGATCTCGGTTACGGCATGCTGCTCAAGCGCTATGTCGAGACGCCCTCCGATGCCACGCCGGAGATGATCGACAAGGCCGCGGCCGACTCGATCCCCCCGGTGGCGCCGATGTTCTTCTCGTTCCGCATCATGGTCGCCTGTGGCATGGCGATGCTCGCGATCTTCATCGTCGCGGTATGGATGAGTGCCAAGCATCGCTTCGATGTGCGCCCCTTCCTGTGGATCTGCCTGCTGTCGATCCCGCTGCCGTTCATCGCGGTGGAAACCGGCTGGTTCGTGGCCGAATTCGGGCGTCAGCCCTGGGCGGTGGGGGAGATCCTGCCGACCTTCATGGCGGCCTCGAGCCTGGATGAGTCGGATCTGTGGTGGTCCATCGGCGGTTTCCTGGCCTTCTACAGCCTGTTCTTCGTGATCGAGATGTGGCTGATGTTCCACTTCGCGCGCAAGGGACCCTCTTCCCTGCATACCGGCCGCTATCACTTCGAGCGCGGCGCCCTGCGAGACGACGAGGGCATGTCGCTCAATCCTTCGCTGTCATTCAAGGAGTAATGGATCATGTGGGATTACGAGATCCTCAAGCTGTTCTGGTGGGTGGCGGTGGGTCTGCTGCTGATCGGCTTCGTCATCACCGATGGCATGGACATGGGCGCGGCGATGCTGATGCCGCTGGTCAGTCGCAGTGACAGCGAACGGCGCGTGGTGATCAACACGCTGGCGCCGCACTGGGATGGCAATCAGGTATGGCTGGTCACCGCCATCGGTGCCGTCTTCGCGGTGTGGCCGGTGGTCTATGGCGCGGCGTTCTCCAGCTTCTATTTCGCGATGCTGACCATCCTGTTCTCGCTGTTCTTCCGTCCGCTGGGCTTTGACTATCGCTCCAAGCTCGAGAGCCCCCAATGGCGGGGCTGGTGGGACCGCGGCATCGTCGCCGGCAGCCTGATTCCCACTGCCTTCTTCGGCCTCATCTTCGGCAACCTGCTGCAGGGCGTGCCGCTGGAAGTCGATCAGTACATGCGTGCCAGCTACGACGGCAGCTATCTCGGGCTGTTCAATCCCTTCGCGTTGCTGTGTGCGGCGCTGTCCGTCGTGATGGTGATGCTGCATGGCGGTACCTGGCTGGTGGCGCGTGCCGATGACGCCGTGGCGGCGCGCAGTGCGCGTCTGGTGCAGCCGCTGGGACTGCTTTCGCTCGGGCTGTTTGGCCTGGGCGGACTGTGGGTGTGGTTGTCCGGCATGGGCTACAGCATCGATCAGATGGGCGATACCGGCACGGCGCTAAAGCTGCTGGACAAGCAGGTCGGACCCGGCAGCTGGATGGATGTCTACGCGCGTGAGCCACTGACGTTGCTCGCGCCCTTGAGCGCCGTGGCGGGTATCGTCACCGCGATGTGGCTCTCGGCCAGACGTCAGGGCGGGGCAGCCTTCACGGCAAGCTCAATTGGGGTAGGGGGTGTGGTCGCCACCGCAGGCATCAGCATGTTCCCGTTCATCGTGCCGTCCTCGCGCATGGGCGAGGCCAGCCTGACGCTGTGGGATTCGGTCTCCAGCGAGCTGACACTGTCCATCGTCACCGTGGCGGGGCTGGTGATGGTGCCGACCATCATCCTCTACACCACCTGGTGCTACGTGAAGATGTGGCGGCGTGTCACGGTGAGTCACGTCGAGCAGGACGGACACAGTCTGTACTGAGGCAGGCAGCCGACGCTGCAACCGCTTTTCCCGTACGCTTCATAATTGCATCATTGGGCGAGGGCGCCGCCCTCGCCGGGAGACGACTTCATGTGGTATTTCGCCTGGATTCTCGGTGTACTGCTGGCCTGCTTCGCGGGCATCATCAATGCATTGTGGCTTGAGCAGACTCACACCTTTGACGATGATTGAGGCAGGCGGCCTCAACGATGCTTCTGCGCCGCCGACCGTTCTGATCAAGGAGAGCTCGATGTCACGACCCTGGTACGCCTCACGACCACCGGCCTGGTGCCGAACTCGCCCTGCCCATCTGGCCTCGCTGCTGCTGTCTGCCATGGTGGCCATCTGGATGCTGCTGGGGCCGGATGCCATCGCCTCGATGGCCACCGGGCCGCGCTATCTGATGCTGCTGATCGCGCTGTGGGGGCTGGGGGCCGGCTTCACGCATGGGGTCGGTCTGGTGCCGCGTCATGCCACGCGCGCCTGGCTGCTGGGCGCACCGCTGAGCTGGTGTCTGCTGCTGATCACCCTGATCGCCCTGAGCATGAGCTAGCCACTGCGATGCCTTAAAGTCCCGAGAGGGGTCACTCCATGAGTGGCCCCTCTTGCGTTGGGGGGGGGGCCGGCGCGAGAAGTGTCACCGAGGAGGCAAGCGAGCCCTTCTTGAGCGGCAGCGACATGCGATATCGCTTTACATCCCGCCAGTCCGCGCCCTATAACGCCAGTGCAACCGCGTGAGAGGGGGCCTGGAGGTCACTGCGATTCGTTCATGCCCTTGGCCCATGCCCTTGGCTTGTGCATCCGGGCGTGGTGGGCCAGGCGTCATTGCAATCCCTCCTGCGAGCCCCACCTAACACAAGAGACCCCCTGTGCGCCCGAGCGTGCTGTCGTGGGGGTATGGCTGGGCGACCGATATCAACAACAATGGTTCACGAGCGATATCCAGACCGCTCTTCGAGGAGGAAGGCATGCGATCATCCGTTGACTCTGCCCGCGGTTCGGCCCGCGGCCCCGAGGGAAGCAGGCCGTCCACGGCGTCTGCAGGTTATATCCCGCGCGACATGACACGGCGCCAATCAGGCGACTGGGTGCTGTCGCTGGTGGTGCCGGTGATGAATGAAGAGGAGACGATCGCGCCGTTTCTTGCCGCCATCGATGCCACCTTGGCAGCGCAGGTACCGCACCTGGAAATCCTGTTCGTCGACGATGGCTCCAGCGATGCCACCCTGGCGCGCCTGGAAGCTGCCGCGGCCGATGATTCACGTATTCGTTATCTGAGCCTGACACGCAACTTCGGCAAGGAAGCGGCCATGAGCGCCGGCATCGAGCAGGCGCGAGGCGACGCCATCGTGCCGATGGATGTCGATCTCCAGGACCCGCCCGAGGTGATACTCGAATTCATCACCCAGTGGCAGGCCGGCTACGACATGGTCTATGGCGTCCGCGCCGCGCGTGATGAAGACACCGCCACCAAGCGCAAGACGGCAGGATGGTTCTATCGCATCTTCAATCGCCTGACCTTTACCGAGATTCCACGGGACGCCGGGGATTTCCGACTGCTGGATCGTCGGGTCGTCGAGGCGTTGCGCCGCATGCCGGAGCGCAACCGTTTCATGAAGGGACTGTTCTCCTGGCCCGGTTATCGCTCGGTTGGCGTCACCTATCAGCGCCCGGCGCGGACCGCCGGCACGACCAAGTTCAACTACTGGAAGCTGTGGAACTTCGCCCTGGACGGCGTGGTGAGCTTCTCGACCTGGCCGCTGCGGGTCTGGACCTACCTCGGCGCGTGCATCGCGGGGCTGTCCTTCCTCTACATCCTCGTCATCATCAGCAAGACGGTGCTGTTCGGCATTGATGCCCCGGGGTATGCGTCCCTGATGATCGCGGTGCTGTTCTTCGGCGGCATGCAGCTGATTTCCATCGGCGTGCTGGGCGAATATCTCGGGCGCCTGTTCATGGAGACCAAGCAGCGTCCGCTGTATCTGATCGATCACGACAGCCTGCAGGATGGCCCCGGTGGCGCTACCTCGCCGGACAGCGGGCTGGACAGCGGCCTCAGCACGGCGCGGGTCTTGCGCGGACAGCGTGACCGTGAGGCCAGTCGCCGCCGTGAATCCTGTCAGAGTGCCGAGCCTGACATGACGCGAGGAGACTCGCGTGAGGGATGATGCCACGTCACGCCAGACGTCCAGCACCGCAGAGCGGGCACGACAGGAAGCCGGCACCGCCACCCGTTTCGGTCTGGTGGGGCTGGCCGCCACGGGGGTGCACCTCGCGGTCGCCGCGTTGATGCTGTTTCTCTGGCCACCGCTCAATGAATTCATCGCCAATATCGTGGCCTTCTGTGTGGCCTTCCAGGTCTCGCTGGTGGGGCATCGACGACTGACCTTCAAGCGACAGGGCAGCGCCTGGCGGTTCGCGCTGGTGGCGGCCAGCGGCTTCGCGCTCAACAACGGGCTGCTGGCCGTGCTGATCCAGGGGCTCGGCATGAGCGGCTTCGTGGCCATCGCGATCGCGACGCTCTCGGTCCCCGTCGTGACCTATCTGGCATCACGACTCTGGGCCTTCAAGGAATGAGCCTCATGAACGACAGCACTGCCGTGAAGGCCGAGCGGATGGGCAAGGGGCGGCTGGCGGCCCTGGGGGCCGCGTTGATCGCCGAGATGCCATCGCCGAGCGAGGCGCTGGTGCGCGCACGCACCGCCAGCATTCCCTGGGCACATATCCTGCTGGCACTGGTGATCACGCGGCTTGCGTGGCTGGCCATCGCCGCCCATGGCGATCAAAGCTACCTGCATGCCATGGCCCAGTTCGATGGCAGCTGGTTCAAGGGCATCATGACTCGTGGCTACGATGTCGAAGCCCGGGGCATGAGCGACGGTGATGCCGCCAACTGGGCCTTCTTCCCGCTCTATCCTGCCCTGTTGTGGCTGGTGACGCTGGGCGGCCAGCTCGACCCGGAGCTGATGGGCGTACTGCTGAGCAATGTGCTGCTGGCGGCGGCCCTGGGGCTGGGGTGTCGCTATCTTGCCATCACGCGCCCTGATGCCTCGCCGCTGCTGTTCGTGTGGCTGGTCGCCAGCATGCCGTACAGCTTCTATTTCAGCGCACTGTACTCGGAATCGCTGTTCTGGCTGTTGTGTCTCGCGTCCCTGATCGACTGGCGCTGTCAGCGCACCGGACGCGTGATGCTGTGGACATTGCTGCTGTCGATGACACGGGCCACCGGGGTGTTCTGGGTCATCGCCATGGGCATCGAGCTGCTGGCGCGCCTGCGTCTGGCGGCCTTCGCCGAGCTGTGGCGCCGCCCCGACTGGCTGTTGATCGGCGTGATGGGGCCGCTGGGGCTGTTTCTGTTCATGGCGGTGCTCTACCACCAGACGGGCGATGCGCTGGCCTTCAGTCACGTGCAGATCTCCTGGGGCCGCGAGATGGGCAATCCCATCGTCAATCTGGTGCAGGGGCTGGGGTACTGGTTCACGGCGCCGGAAACGCTCCGGCCCGCCTGGCAGGCCAGCATGGCGCTGATCGGCATCGCGTTGATCGGCTGGCTGGGCCTGCAGCGGCGCTGGCTGGAGATGGGCCTGGCGGCGTTCACCCTGTTCATTCCGCTGGCCACGGGGCTGGACGCCATCCCGCGCTACCTGATCGGCATGCCGGTGTTCGTGCTGGCGCTGCTGGATCTGCTCACGCGCCTCCCGAGCCGACTTGCCTGGGGGCTGGTCGCCCTGGGCGCGCTTTTCAACCTCTGGCTGGTGGAGAACTGGTATGACGCCGCATTCTGGCTCGTCTGATGTGAGTGCGGACCTCTCCGCCACTTCGGGAGGGCGCGCCGACGCGCGTTACGGCGTGCCGACCCGCTTGAGCCGGCGGCGTCTCTGGCTATTGCTGGCGACGGCCGCCGTGCTGGCCTTCGAACTCTGCATGCTGTGGCTGGCACGCACCCCTCAGGTGGATGACCACTACCGACGCTACTTCATCGAACACGCCACCACCTGCTATCGCCCGATGGGTGAGGTGCCGGTTCTCGCCTTGGGCGAGCGCTATCCCGTGCGCAAGGGGGAGCCGCTTGGCAACTGCGGCGTGCTGTGGGAAGGGTTCTATTCGCCCAAGGAGGATCGGCCGGTCAGTGCACGCCAGGCGCAGGTGGGTCTGCGTCTGAAGGTCACGCCGGGCCTCAGGCAGCCGGTCGTGGTGGCACTCGCGCTGTCACGCTATCCCGATGACGCCGAACCCCGCCCGGTGGAGGTGTGGGGGGAAGGCGAGCTGTTGGCCCGCTGGCCGGTGGGCGGTCGTCAGGCCAGCCACGAGGTGGAGGTGCCGGAGCGGTTGATCCAGCCGGACGGCAGCCTGCATCTGACGCTCAAGGGGCCGCCGCCCATTGCCCCGCGGGATGTCGGGATCGATGGCAACAAGTTTCCCGTTGGCCTGCGCCTGGATAGCGTGATGTTGCGCTCGACCCTGGGGCTGACGCCGCCCGACAGTGCTCCATGACCCTGACCGGCGGCGCGCGATGGCACTGACGCGGCGACGATAGTCAGGTAAATTGTGCGCGCGGCAACGTGAATGATCCGTCCGACCGAGCGGCAGTTCGCCTGATGGTGAACGGCTCGCGTCCTATCAAGAGAAAGCGCCCGGTAGTCAGTGACTGTCATCGCAAGGGGCTTACAAGGAGTTAGTGTGGATTTTCTGAATGCCATTCCCATGGAAACCGACCAGTTGTTCGAGCTGGCGTTGTGGTGGGGCGGAACCCTGTTGTCAGCACTGGCCGTGCTGGTGTTCGGGATGTGGGTGGCCAAGCGTCTGACCCGCTGGGTCACCTCGCTGTTGCAGCGCAAGAGCATGGACGAGGCGGCGGCAGGCTTCGTCGGTCAGATCGCCTACGCGATTCTGGTGGTCATGGTGCTGCTGACCGCGCTGGATCAGGTGGGGGTCGATACCACGTCGATGATCGCGGCGCTGGGTGCGGCGGGTCTGGCCATCGGCCTGGCACTGCAGAGCTCACTGTCCAATCTGGCCTCGGGCTTCCTGCTGGTGACGTTGCGTCCGTTCAAGAAGGGCGATTACATCGAGGCCGCCGGGACGTCCGGCAGCGTCGACCAGATCACCATGCTGCAGACTCGTCTGGTGACGCCGGACAATCGCAAGGTCACCGTGCCCAACTCCAGCGTGATGTCCCAGACCATCACCAATTATTCGGCACTGCCGACACGTCGTCTGGATCTGGTGGTCGGGGTCAGCTATGACGACGACATCCGTCAGGTCAAGGCGGTGCTCGAGGAGCTGGTCAACAGCGACGAGCGCATCATGAAGGAGCCGTCCTACCTGATCGCCGTGGCGGAACTGGCCGACAGCTCGGTCAACTTCAACTTCCGCATGTGGTGCCAGGCCTCTGACTACTGGGCACTGAAGTGGGACATGACCGAGCGTATCAAGCTGACCTTCGATGAGCGCGGCATCAGCATCCCCTATCCGCAGCGCGATGTGCATATCCATCAGCCGGGCAGGGCGGCCGAGTAAGCCACCTGTCCTCGCGTGATGGCATGCCATGCCATGACATGCCGTGATATGACACAAAAGAACGCCACCTTCGGGTGGCGTTTTTTTGTGGCGCGAGTCAGCTACTCTCGAGTGTGGCAGTGGTTCATCCTCCAGGACCGGGAGTGTCGTCTCTTGTACATGATCATGGATCTGACTCGTCGCCAACGTCGCCAGGCGTGGCACCTTCTGCTTGCCAGCCTGGCCGTGCTCGGCATCGGGCTCGTGCCGCTGTTAAGCCAGCAGGCCCTCTATCTGGATGACATGAGTCGTACCCTGGATGGCTACTTCGGATGGGGGCTGAATGCCCGCCCGGCCGCGGAAGGCGTGATGCGCCTGCTGGGCTTCGGGGGAGAGCTTGTCAATGTCGCGCCCTTGCCGCAGCTGGCGGCCTGGGGCATCGCGGCCGGTATGGCGCTGGTCTGGTGGCGTCGGGTGCCGGGACTCTCGCCGGGCGTCTGCGTGCTGGGCAATGCGCTCATCTGGCTGACACCCTTCACGCTGCAGAACTTCAGCTATGCCTACGACAGTCTGCCGATGAGTCTCGGGCTTGCCAGCGCGATGCTGGCCAGCCTGATCCTGCGCCCGGGTGTCCACGGGCCGGTGCAACGTTCGCAGCGCCGCTGGCAACCTTCATTGATGGCGCTGGGATTGCTGCTGCTGGCCCTGTGCTGCTACCAGCCGGCGCTGAACGCCTTTCTGGTACTGAGCCTGCTGGACGCCCTGATGGGGTCGCGCCCGCGCGGGGTCGAAAGGAGAGAGGCTGATGAGAGAAATACCGAAGAGAGGAAGTTCGAAGAGGGAAAGACCGAACAGAGTGAATCGGTATGGCGCGCCTGGCTTGCGCTGCTGCAGCGCGGCGGACTGGTGCTGGCTGCCTTGCTGCTCTACCTGCCGCTGTCACGACTGCTGGTGGCGGGCGACTACAGCCAGCAGCACGGCGAGATGCTGTCGCTGGGGGATCTCCCGGCGCTGCTGGCCGCCTTGGAGCAGCATCTCGTAGAGGCACTTGCCGCCCTGCGTGGCGGACTGGATCTCGTCAGCGGGGTACTGAGTGGCAGCCTGCTGGTGGTAGCGCTGGGGGCGGCGCTGATGACAGCAGGCCGGCGGCATGGCGCACGCCAGGTGTCCTCGCGCCAGCTGACGCTGGAGCGTCTGAGTCGTCTGCTGTGGGCGCTGCTGCTGATACCTGCACTGTGGGGGCCGATGCTGATGCTGGCGGAGCCGGTCTTTCACTCGCGCACCCTGGTGGGCTGGGGGGCACTGCTGGGCGGTGCCCTGATGCTGAGCCTGGCGGGCCGGCAGGCGAGAGCCTCCGAGCGCTTCACGCTGCGGCGCTGTCTGCTGGCGGTGGCGGCACTGCTGTTGCTGCGTCACTGGTTGATCTTCGCGGCCTGGAGCAATGCGCTGGCCGCCCAGCAGGCCCATGAGACCCAGCTGGCGCGTGAGATCGTCACCCAGGCACGTGAGCTGGGACTGCCGATCACCTCACCACGTGACCGCGACACCTATCGGCCCGATGACGAGCTGGCGGTGCAGGTGCTGGGGAAGGCGCCGCTGGCACCGCTGGCGCGGGTCGCTGAGCGTCAGGTGCCCGCCGTGCGCCAGAACCTGATCGCCGCCTTCACGCCTGACAACTATTGGGCTGTGGTGAGATTGCGCATGGCCGGTGCCAGTGCGGCGACCCTGCTGCGCGATGATGAGCGCAAGGCCAGTATCAAGGAGCCGCCTGTCTGTGACGAGCGCGCGTCAGTGGATGCCCCGGGAGATGAGGGGGGATCGCCGAGAATCTTCACCCAGACCTTGCAGGAGGGTGTCTGGGTGATCGACTTTCGCACCGCCGAGAACTGTCGCCGAGCAGACGTGAGACCCTGACGTGCGTCCAGACGCTTGCCCAGGCGCTTGCCCAGGCGCTTGCCCAGACGCTTATCCAGACACGACAACGCCGCCCCGAGGGGCGGCGTTGTCGTGTCTCACGGCAGATCATGCTGCCGAGTTCGATCAGGCGTGGTTCTCGACCTGTTCGAATTCGTCGGTGATCTCATCGCTCGGCGCTGCGGTCATGATGCTGACCACGTAGATGGCGATGTAGGCGAAGATGACGCCCGGCACGATCTCGTAGAGGTCGAAGATGCCACCGGACAGCTGCTTCCAGACCACCACGGTCACGCCACCGACGATGATGCCGGCCAGAGCGCCGAAGCGGTTCATGCGACGCCAGTACAGCGACATGATCAGCGCCGGACCGAAGGCCGCGCCGAAGCCGGCCCAGGCGTAGGACACCAGGCCCAGTACGCTGGAGTTCGGGTCCAGTGCCAGCACCCACGCGATGATGGCGATGCCGATCACGGCGAAGCGGCCGACCCACACCAGCTCGGACTGGGTCGCGTCCTTCTTGAACAGTGCCTTGTAGAAGTCATCGGCCAGCGCAGAGGAAGACACCAGCAGCTGGGAGTCGGCGGTGGACATCACGGCAGCCAGGATGGCGGCCAGCAGCACGCCGGCGACCGCCGGGTGGAAGATGAAGTTCACCATGACCATGAAGATCTTCTCGCTGTCGGCCAGATCCTTCGGCACATAGACGAGACCCAGCAGGCCGATGCAGATGGCGGCGAACAGCCCCAGGGCTGACCAGATGACGGCGATGGTGCGTGCGGTGCCGACATCCTTCTCGCTGCGGATGGCCGCGAAGCGCGCCAGGATGTGCGGCTGACCGAAGTAGCCCAGACCCCAGGCCAGTGACGAGATGATGCCGACCAGCGTCAGGGCTTCACCGGTGGAGGCGTCACGGAACCATTCCAGCAGCAGCGGGTTCTCGGCGGTGATGCGCGAGCTCGCTTCTGCCACGCCACCCATGTCGGTGAGCGCGACGATGGGCACCACGATCAGCGCGGCGGCCATCATCAGGCCCTGGATGAGGTCGGTCCACGACACGGCGAGGAAGCCGCCGAAGAAGGTGTAGGACACGATGGCGATGGTGCCGACGGTCACGGCGATGGTGTAGTCGAGGCCGAAGACGGTCTCGAACAGCTTGCCGCCCGCCACCAGACCGGAGCTGGTGTAGAAGAGGAAGAACAGCAGGATGAAGACGGCCGAGATGACACGCAGCATCTTGGAGTTGTCGCGGAAGCGCTTCTCGAAGTAATCCGGCAGCGTCAGGGAGTCGCTGGCGACGAAGCTGTAGATACGCAGGCGCTTGGCGACGATCAGCCAGTTGAGCCAGGTACCGGCCAGCAGGCCGATGCCGATCCAGGCAGCGGACAGACCACTGAGGTAGGCCGCGCCCGGCAGGCCCAGCAGCAGCCAGCCGGACATGTCAGAGGCGCCGGCGGAAATCGCGGAGGTCCAGGGGCCCAGTGAGCGGCCGCCCAGGATGTAGTCCGACATGTTGGAGGTGCGCTTGTAGGCCAGCAGGCCGATGCCAAGCATCACCGCCAGATAGACGGCAAACGTGATGAGAATTGTGGGGCTATTTTCGACCATCGTGGAGTAAATCCTTTGCATTTATTGTTGTCGGACGTCGAGCGTTCCGATAATCCCGGAGGAGATGGCACCGCCTGGTGCATCACCGCCATGGCCCTGAGCACCTACCGAATGTCACCGTCCTGCAAGGGCTGGTGCCATTCTGTATATGTTCAGACTAGCGCATAAACGAATCATCTGAAGCCTCTCCGTCCCCGCATGTCGCCGTCGAATCAAGCAGGAGAACGGCAACGGACACCGCAGGGCACCTGGCGGGCAGGCCAGTCAATCGGCCTGTCTGCCAAGTGGCATCCCTGTCGGTGTCCGAAGCACACCCCCCGTGCTGCAGAGAGGGTGTGCCAGGCATCGTCCTGATGCCCATTGCCTGACTACTTCATGCACGTCCGGCATGCAGTCCTCTGTCAGGCGGGACCGATGCTACTCGTCGTGCAGGCCCGTCATGCCGAGCCCGTCACCGGCGATAGCGCCGATCATTCGTCGCCCATGGCCAGAAGAGACGCGTTGCCGCCGAGTGCCGTGGTGTTGATGGTACGGGTCTTCTCGGTGGCGAAACGGTGCAGGTAGTGGGGGCCGCCGGCTTTCGGACCGGTACCGGAGAAGCCCTGACCACCAAACGGCTGTACACCCACCACTGCGCCGATGATATTCCTGTTGACGTAGACATTACCAACACGAATTTTCTGTGCAACTGCATTAGCAAAACTTTCGTTTCGGGAATGCACACCGAAGGTCAGGCCATAGCCCAGGCCATTGATGGTATCGATGACCTTGTCGATATCGCCGCCTTTCCAGGTGGCGATGTGCAGGATCGGCCCGAACTGCTCGCTTTCCAGGCTGTCGATGCCGTCGATGCGCAGCGCGATCGGCGCGACGAAGGTGCCTTCGGCGGTGTGCGCCGGGTCCATGCGGGCTTCCGCCACCACGCGGCCCTGGGCACGATATTCCTCGATGTGCTTGAGCAGACCGGCGCGTGCCTCTTCATCGATGACCGGGCCGACATCAGTGCCCAGATCGCGCGGATCGCCGATCTTCAGCTCATCCATTGCGCCCTTGAGCAGGCTGATGACGCGCTCGGCGACATCTTCCTGGACGTAGAGCACACGCAGGGCGGAACAGCGCTGCCCGGCGCTCTGGAAGGCGGACTGCACCACGTCATTGACGACCTGCTCCGGCAGGGCGGTGGAGTCGACGATCATGGCGTTGAGGCCACCGGTCTCGGCGATCAGACTCGGCAGCGGGGCATTTTCACGTGCCGCCAGAGAGCGGTTGATGATCTGGGCGGTCTGGGTGGAGCCGGTGAAGCAGACGCCGGTGATGCGCGGGTCGCTGGAGAGCACGCTGCCCACGGTCGGGCCATCGCCCGGCAGCAGCTGCACGACATCCCGCGGCATGCCGGCTTCACGCAGTAGCTCGACGACACGGTGCGCGACCAGCGAGGTCTGCTCGGCCGGTTTGGCGACCACGGTGTTACCGGTGACGGCCGCGGCGACCATCTGACCGCAGAAGATCGCGACCGGGAAGTTCCAGGGGCTGATGCAGGCGAACACGCCCTTGCCGCCCAGCACGATCTCGTTGTGCTCGCCGGTCGGGCCACGCAGGACGGTGGGGGCACCGAAGTCGGCACGCGCACGGTTGGCGTAGTAGCGGCAGAAGTCGACGGCTTCGCGAATCTCGGCGATGCCATCGGTCAGAAGCTTGCCGCCCTCTCGGGAGCACAGGGTCATCAGCTCCGCGGTATGGGCTTCCATCAGATCGCCAAAGCGCTCGAGGATGGCAGCACGCTCCTCGACCGGGGTCATCTCCCAGCGCGGGAAGGCGGCCCAGGCGGCGTCGATGGCGCGGGAGGCTTCATCGGCGCTGGTCCACTGCACGTGGCCCACGGTGACGCGGCGATCGAACGGGCAGGTCACGGCTTGACGTCGTTCGGCATTGGCGTCGACATCGAAGGCCAGCTGCGGACGCACGTCGTAGGTGCTGTCCATGAACCTGGCCATCTCGTCCATCAGCGGCTGGTACTGGCTGTTGATGTTCAGATTGATGCCGCGTGAGTTGCGACGGCCCTCGCCATAGATATGCGGCGGTAGAGCGATACGCGGATTGTGGTAGCTCTTGAACTGGGAGAGCGTGGTGACCGGGTGAACGCACAGGCTCTCGACCGGCACGCGCGGGTCGACCAGCTGGTGGACGAACGAGGAGTTGGCGCCGTTCTCCAGCAGGCGACGCACCAGGTAGGGGAGCAGGTCCTTGTGGGCACCGACCGGCGCATAGATACGGCACCAGGTCCCTTCGGGAGCGCGCTTGAGGGCGGCGTCGTACAGCGCCTCGCCCATGCCGTGCAGACGCTGGAATTCGAACTGACGCGTCTCGCCTGAGTTGGCCACGTCCAGAATGGTGCTGATGGTGTGAGCGTTGTGGGTCGCGAACTGCGGATAGATGCGGCCACGGGTGTTCTCGGACAGCAGGAAGCGCACGCAGGCCAGATAGCTGACATCGGTGGAGGCCTTGCGAGTGAAGACCGGATAGCCGTCGACCCCCAGCTCCTGGGATTCCTTGATCTCGCTGTCCCAGTAGGCGCCCTTGACCAGGCGCAGCGGGATCTCGTCACCCTGCAGGTCGGCGATGCGGTTCAGATACTGAAGCGTCGGCAGAGCGCGGGTGGAGTAGGCCTGCACCACCAGACCGAACTTGCCCCAGCCGCGGCAGGTGTCGCTCTCGTAGACGGCGCGGAAGACTTCCAGCGACAGCTCGAGGCGATCGACCTCTTCGGCATCGATGGTGATGGCGACTTCCAGTTCGCGCGCGATGCTGACCAGTTCGCGCACGCTGGCGACCAGCTCTTCCAGAATCTGCTCGCGACGGCCGAATTCATAACGCGGGTGCAGGGCGGACAGCTTGATGGAGACCGACGGTGACGGCGTCGCGGCCTTCAGCTTGCGAGAGGTCTCGCCCACGGTGCGAATGGCGCGCGCGTAGTCATCGAAGTAGCCCTTGGCATCGGCACGCGTGCAGGCGGCTTCGCCGAGCATGTCGTAGGAGTAGGTGTAGCCCTTCTCGAACTGCGGCTGGGAGCGCTTGAGCGCTTCCTTGATGTCACGGCCCAGCACGAACTGCTTGCCCATGATCTTCATGGCCTGATACATGGCGCGACGGATGACCGGCTCGCCCATGCGGTTGACCATGCGATTGATGAAGGTCGCCGGCTTGCCGTCATTCTTGGGCAGATCCATCTTGATGACGTTGCCGGTCATCAGAAGGCCCCAGGTGGAGGCATTGACGAACCAGGACTCGCTCTGGCCGAGGTGGGATTTCCAGTCGGCCACGCCCAGCTTGTCCTCGATCAGCGCATCGGCGGTGTCCTTGTCCGGAATGCGCAGCAGCGCCTCGGCCAGGCACATCAGCAGCACGCCTTCCTGGGTGTCGAGGCTGTATTGCTGCAGCAGCTCGTCGATGGAATCGACGGCGGTGTCCATGGTGCGAATCTCGCGGACAAGCTCCGCGGCCTTGTCACCGACACGCTTGATGTCGGCATCGTTGACGTCCAGCAGCTTGACCAGCTCAGCCACGAAACCATCTTCGTCGACCAGATAGTGGTCGCTGACCCGTGAGAACAGCTTGCTCGGATCGCGTTGCCAGGTATTCGGCGCCAGAATCTCGTCGGCACGCAGCACCGTCTCGCCCAGCGGGCAAGCGGTACGCGGCGTTTCCTTGAGGGAATCGGACGGCTGGGTAGTGGCCGGAACGGCCGGAGTGACGGTGGTCATTGAGCAAACCCCCTGCTGCTGGGTGGCATTACGCCAGATAGGATTGCCGGGCACGATGCGCGAAGGTGATGCGAGGCGCATCCGGGCGGGACATCGGCACGTCTTGTTGGATACCGGTGAATGTAGGGTGGTGCAGGGGGGCGGGTCTTTCCAATTTCTCGGCTGCGCGTGTCAAATCCACGGGCGTGGCGTGAAACCTGCCGCCATCTGCGACCTTCGTCGAAAAGCATGACGTCAATTGCTGTGAACTTGTTAGACCAAGGTCGGAGTGTCCTGTGTCAGATCCCTGCCGGTCACGCTCTAAGGACAGCGCCCCTGGCCGGGGCTTGCGTTCAGGGCTTGTGATCAGCGCTGGCGCTCAGCGCTTGTGGTCAGAGCTTGCGATCGGGAGACGCTGGGTGGGGGCGTTCAGGACTTGCGCAGTGCGGAAGGCGGGAAACCGAGGTGCTTGCGGAAGGCGTGCGAGAGTGCGCTCTGATTCGCGAATCCGCAGCGCTCGGCAATCTGCGACAGGGAGAGGTCGCTGCTGTCCAGCAGATGGCGCGCTTCGTCCAGGCGGCGGCGCAGCAGGTACTGATAGGGCGAAAGCCCCGTCAACACGCGAAAGCGCTCACTGAAATGCTGTTCGGACAGGTGGGACTGACGTGCCAGATCCGCCACGCTCAGTCGGCGATGCAGGTTGGCATCGATGAAGCGGTTCAGGGCGACCAGATCCAGCTGGCGGCCGGTGCCGTTCAGGGCGCTCATCGGCTCGGCGATACGCGAGTTGAGGCAGGCGAGGAAGGTGGCAGCCAGCAGGTCGCCGGGGGCCTGCTGATAATCATTGACCTCGGCGAGCATGAATTCCAGATAGCCGCGCAGCCGGGTATCCAGCGTGAAGAAGCGCGGGCGCTCGAACAGACGCTTCAGGTCACGATGCTGACCGGTCAGATAGGGCGCGTCATCCGGCAGGTCCAGAATCAACTGGCGATTCTCGCCGATGCCCGCGTAATAGTGCACGTGGTCTGCTGGCACGATACAGCCGGTCAGGGGGCGAATCTCGCCGCCCTGGCCTTCGATCTCGAATTCGGCCAGCCCATCCAGCCCGATCACCAGCTGGTGGTAGCTGTGATCATGGTGTTCCCGCAGGTTGGAAAGCGGGATCAGGCGCATCTCGCTGTTGACCATCAGGCGCGGGTCTCCGCCACGCCCGTGCGGGCGCGCAGGTGTCCCAGCAGGACGTTGAGTTCCTCACGGCCCTCGCGGGAGAACAGCGCGCCGCCCTGCGCCAGTTGCCAGGGTCTGGCGTGCTTGTCGAAGATGCCCTGACAGCGGCGGCGCAGGCTTTCCAGATATTCATCATGACGAATCGGGTAGCCGATCACGCTATGCCACTCGTTCTCGTTGATCTCGCCGCTGACCGCCTGATCCAGCACGCGGGCGATATCACTGAAATCGGTACGAAATCGCGGTGTGCGCGACATCATGAGCAGAGCGACAGTGCCGACGCTGACGATCAGGCAGACCACGAAGGTAATGATGAAGATGGTCATGAGCGAACCTTGTGCGGGCAGAGCCGAGGGAATGATGGGGCATTCTACCACGCCTGTCCGGCGCCATCGTCAGTCCGGCGTGTCGGGTGATGTTCTGTCTGGCAGAACGATATGGCATGATTCTCGCGACATCCGCAGGGTCATGAGTGACCCGTCCATCCAAGGGGAATGCCGAATCATGGCCAATCAACGCGTGGAAGCGGTCGAGCGTGCCTTGACCCTGCTGGAAGCCTTCACCCCCGAGACGCCTCGTCTGACGCTCAACGAGCTGGCCCAGGCCAGCGGTTTCTACAAGAGCACGATTCTGCGTCTGATGGGCTCGCTCGAGCATTTCGGCTACGTGACGCGTGACAGCCATGGAATCTATGCCATCGGCGCGGCGCTTGGGCGCTTCGCCGAGCTGGCACCCGGACTCGATGCCCGCGAGACCCTGCAGCGTGGCTGGCTGGCACGCCTGCATGCGGCCAGTGGTGAGACGGCCAGCCTGCTGCTGGTCGAGCATGGCCCGGCTGCGCAGGCGCGTCCCGTCGAGGGACTGACCCGCCCCCGTCAGGCGATCTGTCGCTATGTTCGCGTCAGTGAGGCGCCGCTGCGCCATCAGCTGGAGGAGGGGGAATGGATCGAGGAGGCGCTATCCGCCTTGCTGCATCACTGCATCGACAGTGGCGAGATCGAGGTCGGTGAGGCCGCAGGACTGACGGTGGCAGCCCTGGCCGTGAGCGTCGCCCCGCATCACGATGAAGGCTTGGGCCCGGCGGAAGTCATCATGCTCAGCGGCCCATCGGCTCGCCTGACGCCCGGCCAGGCACGGCAGCTGATGCAGGAGTGGCAGCAGAGCGCCAGGTGAAGAGGAGGGCTGAATGACACGACGCCCCCGCCGGGTAACCGGCGGGGGCGTCGTGTGGTTGGCCGTCTTCCCTTTGCAGGAAGCGCTTGCCTCAGGCGTCGGTGGCGGCCTTGGCGGCCCCCATGCGGCGACGCAGGATGGGGCCGACGATCACCGGCAGCAGCAGGCCGGCGATGGCGATGCACCACAGGGTCACGGCCAGCGGGCTGCCGATCAGGATGGTCCAGTCGCCGTCGGACAGCTGCATGGCGTGACGCAGGTTCTTCTCCATCTCCGGGCCCAGCAGCATGCCCAGGATGACCGGTACCAGCGGGATGTCCAGCTTGCGCAGGAAGTAGCCGGCGACCCCGAAGGCGACCATGAAGTACAGGTCGAAGGCGGAGTGGCTGATGGAGTAGATGCCGACGAAGGCGACCATCGTCACCACCGGCAGCAGGTACTTGGGCGGCACGGACAGCAGCTTGACGAAGATGCCGACCATCGGAATGTTCATCAGCAGCAGGATGACGTTGCCGATCAGCAGTGCCGCGATCACGCCCCACACGATGTCACCGTGCTGGGAGAACATCAGCGGTCCCGGGGTGATGTTGAGCGAGATCAGCATCGCCAGCAGTACCGCAGTGGTACCGGAACCGGGCACGCCCAGTGTCAGCATCGGCACCAGGGCACCGGAGGCCGCCCCGTTGTTGCCGGCTTCCGGCGCGGCGACCCCACGCGGGTCCCCTTCACCGAAGTGACCTTTCTTGCCGATGATCTTCTTTTCCAGGGTGTAGCTGATGAAGCTGCCCAGCGAGGCCCCGGCGCCCGGCAGCACGCCGGAAATGAAGCCCAGCACCCCGCCACGGAAGGCGGTCGGCAGGATGGCCACGATGTCCTTGAGCTTCAGGGTCATCTTGTTCATCGCGATCATCGCCTTGCCTTCCCCGGCGTGCTGCTCGATGAAGAACAGCAGTTCCGAGATGGCGAACAGACCGACGATGGCGATGATGAAGTCGATGCCTTCATACAGCTCGAGAATGTCGTAGGTGTAGCGCTGGGTGCCGGTGGAGGCATCGATGCCGACGGTGGCGATCATCAGGCCGATGGCCGCCGCCATCAGGGTCTTGACCGGGTTCTTGCCGGTGATGCCACCCAGGGTGGCGAAGGCCAGCACGAACAGCGCGAAGTACTCCGCCGGGCCGAAGGTCAGCGCGAAGCTGGCCAGCCACGGTGCCATCACGATCAGGCCGATGGTGGCGATCAGGCTGCCGATGAAGGAGGCGATCGCCGAGATGGCCATCGCTTCGGCGGCCTTGCCCTTCTGGGCCATCGGATAGCCATCGAGACAGGTCATCATCGCCGGCTCATCGCCCGGGATGTTGAGCAGGATCGAGGAGATGCGCCCGCCGTACATGGCACCGGCGTAGACCGAGGTCAGCAGGATCAGCGACGTCTCCGGGCTCAGGCCCAGGGTGAAGGCCAGCGGAATCAGGATGGCCACGCCATTGGCCGGGCCCAGACCCGGCAGGGCGCCGATCAAGGTACCGAGGAAGGCACCCAGCACGGCAAACATCAGATTTTCTGGCTGCAGGGCGATGCCGAAGCCCTGCATCAAGAAGCCAAGACTTTCCATTACGCCACCTCCAGAATGCCCAGCGGCAGTGGTAGCTCAAGCACGAAATTGAACAGGGCGAAGACGACGATGCCGCCGACCAGCCCCGTGGCATAGGCCTTGAGCGGCGTGGCCCCCATGCGCCAGCACAGGGTGCCGACCGCAGCGGTGGTCGTGACGATGAAGCCCAGCGGCTCCAGCAGCGCGGTGTAGAGGCACAGGATCACGATCGCCAGCACCATCTCGGCGCCGGTGCGGCTCCACGGCCAGTGCTGGTCAGGGTCAGGCCGCAGGATCAGGTACAGACTGCTCAGGCCCAGCACGATGGACAGCACGGTAGGGAAGGTTTCAGGACCGATGGACTCGGCCCCACCGAAGGGTTCGGGGAACTGCTGGGCACCCCAGCCGTACGCGACGGCCAGGGTGAGCATCAGCAGACCAAAGATGCGGTCATTCATCAGCGAATCAGCCCAATGTCCTTGGAGAGCGTCTGGATGTCCTTGATCTGCGCCTTCACGAAGGCATCAAACTCGGCACCCGATTTGTGGAACGGCATAAGGCCGCTCTTGGTCATCACGTCCTTCCATTCATCGCTGGTGTAGACGTTGTCCAATGTCGTGGTCCAGTACTGCTCGGCGTCATCGCTGATGTCGGCCGGCATGTAGAAGCCACGCCAGTTGGGCGCGACAGCATCGATCCCCTGCTCGCGTGCGGTGGGGACGTCAGCCAGCTTGCCCGGCAGGCGCTCTTCGGAGAGCACGGCCAGTACCTTCAGATCACCGGACTCCATGAAGCCCTGGATCTCGGAGATGTCACCGGTGAAGGCCTGCACGTGGCCGCCGACGACCTGGGTAATCGCCTCACCGCCGTTGTTGTAGGACAGGTAGGAGACCTTGGGCAGGTTCTCGACACCGGCTGCCTGGGCGGCGATCAGTACCTTGAGGTGATCCCAGCCGCCTGCCGCACTGCCGCCGGCGAACTTGACGGATTTCGGGTCTTTCTTCAGCGCCTCCATCACCTCGCTCAAGGTGTTGTAGGGCGAGTCCTTGGAGACGGCGATGGCGCCGTAATCCGCGCCCAGTGCGCCGATCCAGTTGACCTGATCCTGATTCATGCCCGGGAACTGACCCTGGGCCAGACGCGTGGTGGTCGCGGTGGACGCGGCCACCAGCAGCTGCTCATCACCGGCGCGCTTGGAGACGGTATGGGCGAAGGCGACGCCACCACCGGCACCGGCCATGTTGATGGTCTGGACGTTGCCCGGCACGTATTCGAGATCAGACAGCAGCTTGCCGACGCTGCGGCAGGTGAAATCCCAGCCGCCGCCCGGGTCTGCCGGTGCGATGCAGTCGACCTTGCCCTTGGGCTCGAAGGCGAGGGCCTGGGCGGACATGGCGGTGACCACCGCGGCGGTCAGGAGTTTGAGAGACAGATGGCGTGTCATGGCGACCTCTGATGTCGTTGAGCTTGTTATTGGTATGCACTCTTTGCGCTGGCAGGACAGTGGCGGGCTTCGTCTCCCGGTTTCCTGTCAGCAACCTTACAGTTCTGTAAGGCAGAACTTTATTCTGTATGGTGAAATTAGTCCCCTCGGCCCTGCCTCGCAAGATCACCATTCGTCGCACCGACCTTGGTCGAAAGACGCCTCCCTGCACCAGGGCGGTGCATTGAAGGGACTTCGACGGTGTCCTGCTATCGGTCATGACGGCATGGCATGTCGTGAATGAGACCTCATGCGGCGTTGCAGCAACTGCAGCGCCGGCTGGCGAGGGCTAGCGTGTAGCCGAAGCCCGCCATCGCCTGACGACGAGCGAGGGGCAAGGAACAGGAGGCGTCATGGTCAAGGTACTGGGGGGAGTGTGGGCGTTGTTGCTGGGGATCGTGCTGATCATGCTCGGCAACGGCATGCACTTCACGCTGATCGGCCTGCGTGGCGCCATCGAGGGCTTCTCCTCGGCGGAGCTGGCGATCGTCACCTCGGGATACTTCGTGGGGTTTCTCTCCGGGGCACGTTATACCCCGGTGCTGATCCAGCGGGTCGGACATGTGCGGGTGTTCGCCGCGCTGGGCAGTTTCATCTCGGCGGCACTGATCGCCTTGCCACTGCTCACCGAGCCCTGGGCCTGGACCCTGCTGCGCATGTTGATCGGCTTCTGCATGTCCGGCATCTATGTGACGGCGGAAAGCTGGCTGAACGCGGCGGCCAGCAACGAGACCCGTGGCAAGGTGCTCTCGGCCTACATGATGGCGCAGACCCTGGGCATCATCGGGGCCCAGGGCCTGCTGACGCTGGGGGATGCCGCGACTTCCGTGCTGTTCATCTGCGCCTCCATTCTCGTGTCGGTCTCCTTCGGCCCCATCCTGTTGTCGGCGGTCGTGGCGCCCGTGGTGGAAGTCTCGCGGGCCATGTCATTCGGTCAGCTGTTCCGGGCCTCGCCGCTGGGGGCCATCGGCATCTTTCTGCTCGGTAGCGTCTACGCCACCCAGTCGGGGATGGGCGCGGTATTCGGCACCCAGATCGGCCTCTCGGGGGCTCAGATCGCGCTGTTCATCGCCACGCTGTTCGCCGGCGCGCTGGTTCTGCAGACCCCCATCGGCTGGTTATCGGACCGCATGGATCGCCGAGTGCTGATCGGGATTCTGGCCGCCGCCGGTGCAGCGTCCTGCGCACTGGGCTGGATGGCGGGAGATGCCCTGTGGCCGTTGATCGCCGCCGCGTTCCTCGCCGGTGGGGTGACCACGCCGCTGTATGCCCTGCTGCTGGCCTTCACCAATGACTCGCTGTCTGCCGAGGAGATGCCGGGCGCCTCGGGCGGGCTGGTCTTTTCCTTCGGACTCGGTGCCATCCTCGGGCCGCTGGCGGCAGGGGGCGCGATGGAGATGCTCGACCCCCATGCCTTCTGGCTGGTGCTGGCCGTCACCTTCGTGGCCATCTCGCTGTATGCGCTCTATCAGGTCACCCAGAAGGCGAGGGTGCCGCTGGAGGACACCGACAGCTATCTGAATATCCTGCCGACGGCGTCACCGATGGCGGTGGAAGTGGCGGTGGAGTGGGCGCATGAACATGCCGAGGACGAGCAGGAAGCGCTGGCGGCAGCTGAAGCGGCCGCACAGGAAGAGGCCTTCGAACATGAACTGGAGGAAACCTTCGAGGAGGCGCTGGAAGAGGCTCTCGATGAGGCCTTTGCGGCCAATGAGACGCCAGTGGACATTCAGGGCGCTGCTGATCAGAGCGCCATTGATCAGAGCGTTATTGAGCAGAGCACTATTGATCAGAGCGGTATTGAGCAGAGCATTATTGATCAGAGAGACGGCAGAAAACCCCCCGCCGCAGCGAAGTCAGATAGGACAGACTCCGCCGCAGCGGGGGGATCAGACGAGCCGGCGTGGCAGACATCTACGTCTCACGACGCGCTCAAGGCCCAGTGGCCGCCCTCCACGCCTTGAGGTCCGCTCAGTGAGGGGCGCGTCTCACGCTTATCTGCGACGACAGGCCGTCACAGCAGGCCCAGCTCACGCGACAGTTGCTCCACATCGCTCACCTGGCGGGTGATGAAGGTCTCCAGCGCCTTGCCGGACTTGTGGAAGGGCATCAGGCCGTTGTCCTGCATCACCTGTTGCCACTCGGGCGTATCCGCCATGCGGTTGAGGGTCTGCTCCCACCAGGCAAAGGCGGCATCGGAGACGCCACCCGGCAGATAGAAGCCCCGCCAGTTGGGGGCCACCACGTCGATGCCCTGTTCGCGTGCGGTGGGAATGTCGCCGTACTGGCCGGGCAGGCGCTCTTCGCTGAACACGGCCAGCAGGCGCAGATGGCCTGACTCGACGAAGCCGCGGGCCTCGGTCATGTCGCCGGTGAAGGCCTCCAGGTGGCCGCCCATGACCTGGGTGATGGCCACGGAGCCGGAGTCATAGGCCAGATAGGGCAGGGCGCGCAGATTCTCGATTCCCGCCTCGCGTGCGGCCATCAGCACCTTGAGGTGGTCAAAGCCGCCCGCGACATCTCCCCCGGCAAAGCGGATTGATTTGGGGTCTTCCTGCATGGCGCTCATCAGGTCGCCGAGGGTCTGGTAGGGGGAATCCGCGGCCACCGCGATCACGCCGTAATCCGCGCCCAGCGTCACCAGCCAGCGCACGTCGTCCACCTTGCCGTCCTGATAGGCGTGCTGCCCCAGGCGAGTGGTGGTGGCGCTGGAGGCCGCCACGATGACCTGCTCATCGTCATGGCGTTTTGACTTCACGTGCGCGAAGGCAACACCCCCGCTGGCACCGGGCACATTCAGTGTCTGCATGCCGGCGGGAATCAGATTCTGCTCATCGAGAAGGCGTGCCACGCTGCGACAGGTGAAGTCCCAGCCGCCACCGGGCTTGGCGGGGGCGATACATTCAGTCTTGCCCCTGGGGGCAACGTCATCGGCCGCGCTTTCCTCGGCGGAGGCGCTCAATGGTGTCATCAGGCCAAGACTCAGCAGCAGGGCAGCGGGCAGGGCGCCGGCACGATGAGGCGCAGCAAGGCGAGAATGCAGGCGGCGCAGCAAGGTGCGGCGGGCAGGCAAGGTGGCGTACATGGCAGGGTGTCCTTGGGTGTTCAGCGTCGATCGTTATGGTTATGTCAGCCAGGGCGGCGTGTCTTCTGCGGCTGGCTTGCGTACTCGCGGGTTCTGGCATGGTGAGTCATTGCGAGAGTACGAATGAACGAAAATAGCCTATTTCGGCGCGCAGCGGAAAGGCGCAGGGCTGAGGCGTCCTGGCAGGAATCGGCATTTCCCCAAGCCTCTCTCCTCAATGTGGTCCCGGGATTGCTAGAATTGCGCCATCAGGCTGTGATGAACGTTCCGCGATCTCCCAGCCGCCGCCTTTCATTGAGGAGACGGGCCATGACCCTTACCCCGCGCATGCATGACTTTCTCGCCCGCCTGCCCAAGGTGGAGTTGCACCTGCATATCGAGGGCTCGCTGACCCCTGCGCTGATGTTCGAGCTGGCGGCGGAGCAGGGCATCGCCTTGCCCTATGCCACTCTGGAGGAAGTCGAGACGGCCTATGACTTCGCGGATCTTCCCGCCTTCCTCGCGCTCTACTATCAGGGCATGGGCGTGCTGAATGACGAGTCGCATTTCTACCGACTGGCGCAGGACTATTTCCGCCGCGCGAGTGCCGATGGCGTCAAGCATCTGGAGCTGTTCTTCGACCCCCAGGCGCATCTGTCACGTGGCGTGAGCCTGGCCACCCAGTTCGCGGGGCTGGAGCGCGCCTGTCGTGAGGCAGTGAAGGAATTCGATATCACCTCGGCACTGGTGCCGAGTTTCCTGCGTTGCCACTCCGCGGAATCTGCACGCGAACTGTTCGAGGCGCTGATTCCCTTCGAGTCACGCTTCGTGGGGGTCGGGCTGGACAGCGCCGAGATCGGCAACCCGCCGGAGAAGTTCACCGAGGTCTTCCAGCTGGCGGGGGAGCGCGGCTGGCACCGTGTCGCTCACGCCGGCGAAGAGGGGCCGGCTGCGTACATTCGCACCGCGCTTGAGGTGCTGGGGGTGGAGCGTATCGACCACGGGGTGCGCTGCCTGGAAGACCCGGCGTTGGTCGCGGAACTCGCCGAGCGGCGTATCCCGCTGACGGTGTGTCCGCTCTCCAATGTCGCGCTCAAGGTGGTGGAGCGCATGGACGACCACCCGCTGCCCAAGCTGATCGAGGCCGGGCTCAATATCACCCTCAACTCGGATGACCCGGCCTATTTCGGTGGCGGCATGCTCGACAACTTCATCGCCGTGCAGCAGGCGCTGGATCTCAGCGAGACGCAGTGGCTTACCCTGTGCCGCAATGCCATCGACGCCGCCTTCCCGCAGCGCGCCGAAGGCCTCGGCATGAGTGACACCCGCCGTGATGTGCTGCTGGCGCAACTCGATAGCTGCGTGGCGTGACGCAATTAACACTGACGCTTGAATACTGAATGTAATCAACGGCTTGGCCACCAACATCGCCAGCAGGACGCGCCTTGCGGCAAGCGCTCCATCAGATGTTGCTTGACCGTGCTAAGTCGTTGAGTACAATGCAGTTCTGGCGTGCGCAATGCACCGCCCTGCGGGTGTAGCTCAATGGTAGAGCAGAAGCTTCCCAAGCTTAAGACGAGGGTTCGATTCCCTTCACCCGCTCCAGATTCTTCAAAAAGCCTCCCACTCGGGAGGCTTTTTTACGATTCCCTCCTTTAATCTCTGTGAATCTCTATCAGCCCTGGTATCCCGTTGTTAGCATTATGGATAAAGAGCAAACTATCCATTCTTTCAATAATATCCTGACGTTCTGAGTTAGCCCAAGTAACCCATTCCCTACCAGCCAGAACTATATCTTCACAGAACTTATCTACTTGTAATTGTAAAATATTTCCATTTACCATATTTCTATGAGCTGACCCCCAATTAGGCGGTTCTATAAAATGAAACTTTTCGAGTGTATGTTTGGCTTTTTTCTCGAGCTCGGCACCACCTGCATGTAAATAACTGCACCTTAAACCATAGCAGTCCTCATCACACAAGAATATGTGGCCGTCAAGTGCAGCTCCCTTTCCAGTATAGGTTTCTTGGAGCCACTCTCTGTACCACTGTTTATATCGTTGAACAACTTTAAGTTGAGGGTTTTCAAATTTACCTGCGATGTCTGGAATAGTTAAGGCAGTCGAGAGAGCCCCATACCAATCATGACATACTATAGCTCTTTCGATCGACTGAAAAAATCGTTCCATGAGATTGTCTTCCTTATATATGGTTTAAGCACAGTTTTTTCATTTTGCATATAGTTTGATGTATAGTAGTGGCTTAAATGTTTCTACGCTATCTGGATTAGTCAAAATGTTGTCGAAGTTAACTTTAACGCAATCTTCTTTTTAGTGTATGTTGGTCATATCGATGCCTAGGAAAAATATTTATGAGTTTCTCTTATAACGTATCTCTTCCGCCAGTGCCGCTAGTTGCGCATCATCCTCACGCGGGCCATCAGCGCTGACGACGTAGCCATCGTATTCGGTCATGTAGTACTTCATCTTCGAGTTTTTGGCCTGCCATTCGTCTGGTTGGGTGCCATGCAGCGGGATGAGTTTGGCGTGCAGGTGGTTGACGCCATAACCTTCGAAGATGATGGCGGTGCGTGCTGTCCCGAAGTAGGCGTCTAGCTTGCGCGCCACGCCGCGCGTGAAGCGCATCAGGCCGAGAATCACCTCGTCGTCTTGTTCATACACGCAGCTGCCCAGGTGGCGTTTTGGGATGACGACCGTGTTGCCCGGGGTAGAGGGGAAGATAGAGAGGAAGGCCAGGAAGTGCTCATCTTCGGCCACGACATGGCTTTGACTCTGGCCAGTAACGATCTGACAAAATACGCAGTCACTCATGATCCTTCCCTGGTAGTTAAGTGTCGCCAGATTCGTCCTGATTCTGTGTCACAGTGATCAGAGCCCTTGTGAACAGAGCCCTTGTAAAGAGAACTTGGCAGTCTCCTTGTATGAGTGAAGTGTGATGGGGCCTGGTTGTCAATGCTTGGCAGTTCCCGCAGAAGGGGTAACGGCAGCAGCCTGCTCGATGAAGTGCCACGTGACTGTCTTGCCGAGCCGATCGACGCGAAAAGTGTTGCTGACGTGTCGGAGAGCCGCGATATTGGCAGGTCACCTTTCAGCAGTTCGTCACTCGTTGAACGACAAGGAACCCCCAGTGGAACTCACCGTCTGGTTGGCATATGTCAGCGTCATCATCGCCTTGATCACCTTTCCCGGACCGGTTGCGTTGCTGTGCATGGATCATGGCCTGCGGCACGGTCGACGCCGATCCTTCGCGACGGTGGTGGGCGGGGCGGCGGCGTCACTGGTGTTGATGGCCTTGTCGTCGCTGGGCCTCGGTGCGGCCTTGGCGGCGTCGGAGACGGGGTTTCTAGTGCTGAAGATCGTCGGGGCGCTCTATCTCATCTATCTGGGCATCCAGGCCTGGCGGGCGCCATCCCAGCCGGTGGTGTTCGGCGCCGTGGGGGAAGACGGGCAGACCCGCGCCAGAGCCACGCGTTGGCAACTGTGCCGCAAGGGCTTCGGTATCGGGATCAGCAACCCGAAGGACTTGCTGTTCTTCGGCGCGCTGTTCCCCAACTTCATCGACATGGCTCAGCCGCAGCTGCCCCAGTTCGTGGTGCTGGCGCTGACCTGGCTGGTGGTGGACCTGCTGACGATGAGCACCTACGCCCATGCGGGTTCCAGCATCAGTCGCTGGTTTGATAGCCACCGGCGCGTGCGGCTGTTCAATCGCACCACGGGCAGTCTGTTCGTCGTGGCCGGCGCGGGGCTGGCGGCGTCGCATCGGTGAGCCGAGCCTTGGCTGCCATTGCACAAGACATGAAGCGCACGAAGACGACAACGGCACCCGAGGGTGCCGTTGTCGTGTCTGGAGCCTGTTGATCATCAGTGCTTTAAGGCTCAGCGTTCAGGGCGTGATTCCAGATACTCTTCGAGCAGGTTGCCGTCCTGACGTGACACCTTCTGCTTCCAGCTATCGAAGACATGCTGGCTGGCGGCTTCCAGGTCACGGTGGAGTGCCGGCGGTGCAGGGGTGATCAGGCGGGCGCCATTGGCTTGCAAGGTGGTATAGGCCTCGGCGAGCACGGCTTCAGCAGATGCCCAGGCGTTTTCTTCCGTTGCCTTCGCAGCAGCGAGCAGTGCCGTCTGCTGGCGCTTGTCGAGACGATCGAAGCTGTCACGATTCATGTGAACGATATTGAGCGGCATGGCGTAGTTGAGCGTCGTGAAATTGGGCATGTACCGGTAGAGCTCCGCGCTGACACCCCCCATGGCGGAGGTGAGGGCGCCGTGGATGCTGCCAGCTTCGAGCAGGGGCTTGAGTTCCCCCCAGCTCATGACTCGCGGGTCGGCCCCCAGATTGAGCAGGATGCGCTGCGTGTTGCGGTCATAGGTGCGAATCGGCATGTCCTTGAGGTCATCACCATCGGCGATGGGTCGAGTGCTCCACAGGCCGCTTGGGGGCCATGGCAGCGCGAACAGCAGTATCTGGTGGTGGTCCTCGAGCAGCTCGCGATAGCGGGGCTTGGCGAGCTGATAGAGACGGTTCGCTTCCTTGAGGTTGTAGGCGATGGCCGGCAACGACGAGATGCCGAAGAAGGGAATCTCCTCGGCGAGGGCACCGCTCAGCGTCGCGGCAATGTCGATGACGCCGGCGGAAGTGGCCTGCAGGTGACTGGCCGAGCGAATGTCCGAGCGCAGCGTCAGGGCCAGATCACCATCGGACTGCCTGGTGACTTCCTGGCTGAATTCTGCTGCGCGTTGGCCCATCAGGGTATCGGGCTCGTAGTCGCTGCTCATGCTGAGCGTCGTCTGGGCCTGGGCAAGGGGGGTCGTCAACAGCGCGGTGAGCGCCATGAGCGAACGGAATCGGCGCAGAGGAGAGGATGGCGTCATGGAGGGGGCCTTTCTCGTTGTTGTCATTCCGGGTGTCCGGCATCGGGACACTCGAGGGCGCTCCCACGGCCCTCGGCTCGGGGCTGATCCGCCAGACCGAATGGCTCGCGCTTCATGCCCGGGTGCCGCGAGACACCTGGGCGGACTGGAGAGCGTGGCGGCGTTAGAGCGTGGAGCGCACGTCAAGATAGTGATCCAGCAATTCGTTTTCCTTCGGGCCTACCTTGCTGCGCCAGCTTTCGATCACGCTGATGCTGGCGCGGGAAAGTGACTGCTTGAGATCAGGCGTGAGGGGATTGCGGACAGTCACGCCCGCGTGTTCAAGCTGGGCGTGCGTCTCTTCCAGGATGCCGGCGATGGCGTCCCAGCTGGTATCTTCAATCTCTGCCGCGGCGGTGAGCAGCGCCTCGCGCTGGGGGGCGTCGAGGGCCTCGAATCTCGCCTGGCTCATGTGCACGATATTGAGCGGCATGGCGTATTGCAGGGCGGTGTAGTGATCCAGCGTGCGGTTGAGCTCGGCTGTCAGACCGCCCAATGCCGAGGTCATCACGGCCTCGATGCGGCCTTCGGCCAGTTGCTGTTGCATCGGCTCCCAGCTCAGCACGCTGGCGATGGCGCCGAGGTTCAGCAGCACGCGCTGGGTATTGCGGTCATAGGCACGCACGGTCAGCCCCTGGAGGTCCTGGCGCTCGGCGATCGGCTTGCGCGACCAGAGTCCGCTGGGAGGCCAGGGCAGGGCGTAGAGCAGAATCTGATCATGGCGCGCCAGCAGTGCCTCGTAACTCGGGCGAGCCAGGCGATAGAGCTCTCGGGCCTGGCGCGGATTGTCGACCAGCGTGGGCAGTGAGCTGATGCTGAACAGCGGCATGCTGGTGGCGAGGGCGCCGCTGTGGGAGTCCGCCAGTTGAATGATATCGGCGTTGATGGCTTCAAGATGATTCACTGACCGCAGGCGAGTCAGCGGGCCTTCACCGAAATGGATCACCAGTTCTCCCTCGCTGAGCGAGGCCACCTTCTCGACGAATGCCTGGGCACGCTGCCCCATCATGGTCTGGGGGCCATACTCCCGGCTCATGGTCAGCTCGACCGAGTCAGCCCGGGCGTCCGCGCCCATTGGCGCCAGACCCAGGGCAAGGATCACTCCGAGCACTCTCTTCATGCTTGAGCGCTGTCCAGTTGGCATGTGTCGTCATCCATCCGTTGTGTCTGATACATCCAGTATCTCTCATTCGCGCCTCCCTTGCCGTTGGTGTTTCGGTCAACGCAAGCCGCCGCTCTCCTTTCCCCTGCACCAACGCAGGGTTCAGGGCGGCGCAACGGGCGTTGAACTGCCAGTTGACGCAATGTGGTCTACGCTCAGAACAAGGCCGTGCAACTGCCCTGACACGAATTCCGCGCCGGGACCGCATGACCGGATTGTCGACGACTGTCAACGGGAGGTAGACCACATGCTGACCCACGTATGGGGCTTGATGGCACATCCGCAACGGGAATGGCAGACCATCCGCAAGGAACACGAATCCATCACCCACCTCTACGCACATCATGTGCTGCTCATGGCGCTGGTGCCTGTCATCTGCGCTTACATCGGTACCACCCAGGTCGGCTGGAGCCTGACGGAAGGCCACGCCATCCTGCTGGAACCCCTCGATGCCTTCTATGCCGGTATCGCCTTCTACATCGCCATCCTGACGGCGATCGCCTTCATGGGCACCGTCATACACCTGCTGTCGCAGCGCTTCTCGGGCCATCCCAGTCGTCGTCGCTGCATCATCTTCGCAGGCTATGTGGCCACGCCGATGTTCCTGGCAGGTCTGGTGGCGCTGTATCCCATCATCTGGCTGTGCATTCTCGCCGGTACCATCGGCCTGTGTTACAGCGCCTATCTGCTGTATCTGGGCATCCCGCCACTGCTGGACATCTCCAACAAGGAAGGCTTTCTGGTCACCGGCTCCACGCTCGGGATCGGGGTGCTGGTGCTGGAAGGACTGCTGGCGGTGACCGTGCTGCTGTGGGGGTACGGCGCACGCTGGTTCATGTAGCCCGTGAGGCAACGACCCCGATGTCAGTGACGTGATGCCAACTGCTCGAGAAAACACACCTTCGACGCCTCGCCTTCACCGGCGGGGCGTCGCCGTTTCGTGACCGTGTTGGTCCGTGACTCTTGTGCTCGGCGGCAGCGGCGTGGAAAGTGTTGGACTCAATAGACAGTGTGGAAGAAAGCGCATGGACAAGTTTGAGCTGAGACTGGAGCAGGCTGCGCGTGCCGCATGGTTGTCCTATGTGGGAGGGCGAACCCAGGATGAGATTGCCACCCAGCTTGGGGTCTCTCGCCCGGGAATACAGCGCCTGCTGTCGCTGGCGCGTCAGGAACGCCTGGTCAAGATCTCCATCGATCACCCCGTGGCCAGCAGCATGGCGCTGTCGGATGCGCTGGTGGAGCGATTCGGTCTGAGCTTCTGCGATGTGGTGCCCTCGGACACCCAGTCGCCGGAAAGCATTGCGGAGTATCTCGCGGTGGCCGGTGCCGAGCGCCTGTCGTTCTATCTCGGTCGACAGCAGCCACAGACCATCTCGTTGAGTACCGGACGCGCGGTGCGTGCGGCGGTGGAAGCCCTGAGCCGCAGTGAGCGGCCCCAGCATCGTATCGTGTCGCTGGTTGGCAATGTCGCTCTGAATGGCTCCTCGAACCGCTATGACGGCGTGATGCTGCTGGCGGACAAGATCGGCGCGGACCGCTTTCTGCTGCCCGCGCCGGTGGTGGCGGCCAGTGTCGAGGAGAAGGAGTCACTGCTCAGTCAGAGTCTGGTCAAGGCGGTGTTCAGCGTCGCCTGCGAGGCCGATGTGGGCATGATCGGCATCGGGCGACTCGATGCCCAGGCGACCTTGTTCCAGGATCAGTTCATTAGCGCCGCCGAGCGCGATGAGTTGATGGAAGTCGGTGCCGTGGGCGAGTTGATGGGCTGGCCGCTGGACATGAATGGGCAGCTGATCGATTGCCCGCTGGCGCAGCGAATCACCAGCGTGCCGCTGACCTCGCTCAAGGCACAGCCGCTGATCGGGCTGGCGGGCGGGCACGACAAGGTGCCGGCCATTCTGAGTGCATTGCGCGGTGGCTGGCTGCAGGGGCTGATCATCGATGAGGTGGCCGCCCAGCGGGTCTGCGCGGCACTCAAGGACTGAGCAGGGGACGGCTGCCTTCGAATGGCTTCAGAGTGATGGGGGCATTCTGATGGCGTTCTGCTGACGGCTTGCGCTCGACGACAGGCTCCCGATGACAGGCTCTCGTGAATAGACGCCGTACAAGGCGCCGAGCGAGTCGTCGGGAGCAGGGCGGGGGCAGTGTCTGGCGTTGTCTTGCTGGCGCGATGCCTGGGGGATGCACACAACCCTCACGCCGCCATTTCTGTTCTTTTTCTCCCTCTTATTTCTCACCTTCTTTTCTCTTTCTCTTTCTTTCTCTCCTTCCTTCGTCTGGCCCACGGCTTTTGCTGCGAAACCTGCCATCTCTTGTCAGACATTCCGGCAGGATTGTTCGACTCAATGGCGGCGGATTCCGCCTCGATCAAGGGCTACGTTGTTTCGTTTAACGCTAATATCTGTATAGGCTGATCGGGTCGCAAGCTCAGAGGTCATGCCGGCTATCGGTCTACACCCAAAGGATCAGATCCCAAGGTGGTATAGCCCAAGGTATAGCGCTTCAGAGTTTGCTTTTTCAAAGGTCTGATCCGATCATTTGTTCACTGAATGACGTTTTGATCGAACGTATTTGTGCCGAGATGTCTCGCCAGGACATTCGAGCACCAGACCGGTAGATGGGAAGGTATCGGTGCCTCAGGTGCCGCTACCCTCGAAAAGAACAATGCCAATAACGCCCGATGGAGTGCCCTCATGCGCCTACCTCACATCACCAAGCCCCGCCGTCATCTGCTCACGCTCGCCAGCGTCGCCGCCATCGCGCCGCTCAGCGCACAGGTGAGTGCCGAGACCATCACCGTGGCGACCGTCAACAACGCCGACATGGTGGTCATGCAGAGCCTGACCAGCGAATTCGAGAAGGCGCATCCGGATATCACTCTCGACTGGGTGGTGCTGGAAGAGAACGTGTTGCGTCAGCGCCTGACCACCGATGTCGCGACCCAGGGTGGCCAGTTCGATGTCATGACCATCGGTACCTATGAAGTGCCTATCTGGGCCAAGCACGGCTGGCTGACCAAGCTCGACAATCTGCCGGACGACTATCAGGTCGATGACCTGATCAAGCCGGTGCGTGATGGTCTGAGCCTGACCGAAGGCGAGAACCAGGGCCTCTACGCGCTGCCGTTCTATGGCGAGAGCTCCATGCTCTACTACCGCAAGGACCTCTTCGAGAAGGCCGGTATCGAGATGCCGGAGCAGCCGACCTGGACACAGGTCAACGACTGGGCCGCCAAGCTCAACTCCGCGGATGAAGGCGTCTACGGTATCTGCCTGCGTGGCAAGCCGGGCTGGGGCGAGAACATGGCGGTGCTGGGCACGATGGTCAACAGCTTCGGTGGCCGCTGGTTCAATGAGGAGTGGGAGCCGCAGCTGGACTCGCCGGCCTGGAGCGAGGCCATCAACTTCTACGTCGACATGATGGGCAAGTACGGCCCGCCGGGGGCGACCTCCAACGGCTTCAACGAGAACCTGGCGCTGTTCTCCAGCGGCAAGTGCGGCATGTGGGTCGATGCCACGTCCGCAGCCGGCAAGCTCTACAACCCGAAGGAATCTTCCGTGGCTGACAAGCTGGGCTTCGCGCCGGCGCCGATCGCCAAGACGGAGAAGGGCTCGCATTGGCTGTGGTCCTGGGCACTGGCCATTCCTGAGTCTTCCAAGTCCAAGGATGCCGCCCAGACCTTCATCACCTGGGCCACATCCCAGGAATACGTGAATCTGGTCGGCGAGCGTGAAGGCTGGGCCAGCATTCCGCCGGGCACCCGTGTCTCCACCTACGAGAATCAGTCCTACAAGGACGCCGCACCCTTCGCCGGCTTCGTGATGGACGCCATCACCAGTGCTGATCCGACCGATCCGACGCTTGAGCCGGTGCCGTATGTCGGCGTGCAGATGGTGACCATTCCGGAATTCCAGTCCATCGGTACCCAGGTGGGTCAGATGATCGCCGCGGCGCTGGCGGGCCAGATGTCGGTCGAGCAGGCGCTGTCCTCCGCCCAGCGTTCCACCGAGCGCACCATGCGCCAGTCGGGCTATTGATCTGATCTCAACGGCTGTGATCTCAACGGCTGTGATCTCAACGGCTGTGATCTCAAAGGATCTGGTCTGATCTGACCTGAATGTTCCAACGGCCTCCCGCCTTGCCTTGAGCCTCAACTCGAATTGACTCGAAGCACGGCGGGAGCCCGTCCGGCACCCGCGGCAACCTCTTCCTCTCGAGACTTCTGCAACGCCCTCGCGGCGTGGCACGGGGAGCCTCGGCCTGAAGCCCACCGCATTGCCGGACTTCCTCACCGTATCGAAGGACTCACCATGCGCACGAGAGCATCCGGACGCACCGTCGGGGGATTGCGAACCCTGTCGCTGCAAGCCCCAGCCGTAAGCCTGTTGTTGATGTGGATGCTGGTACCACTGGTCATGACCCTGTGGTTCTCCTTCCAGCGTTACAACCTGATGATGCCGTCGGTGTCCGGTTTTGCCGGCGTCGACAACTATTACTATCTGCTGACCGACCCGTCCCTGTGGACGGCCATGGGCAATACCCTGCTGCTGGTGGGCTGGGTGCTGGTGGCCACCGTGGTCGGCGGTACGCTGCTGGCGGTATTGCTGCAGCAGGAATTCTTCGGGCGTGGCGTCGCGCGTCTGTTCGTGATCGCGCCGTTCTTCATCATGCCCACCGTGAGTGCGCTGGTGTGGAAGAACATGATGATGCACCCGGTCAACGGCATTCTGGCCTGGGTCGCCGGGCTGTTCGGCCTGCCGGCCATCGACTGGTTCGCCAGCCTGCCGCTGACCTCCATCGTGATCATCGTCACCTGGCAGTGGCTGCCGTTCGCGGTGTTGATCCTGCTGACCGCCATCCAGTCACTGGATGACGACCAGGTCGAGGCGGCACGCATGGACGGGGCAGGGCCGGTAGCGATCTTCTTCTACATCACCTTGCCGCACTTGAAGCGTGCCATCAGCGTGGTGGTGATGATCGAGATGATCTTCCTGCTGACCATCTTCGCCGAGATCTTCGTCACCACCTCCGGTGGTCCGGGGCTGGCCTCGACCAACCTGGCGTACCTGATCTACATCCGCGCCCTGCTGGACTTCGATGTAGGGGGTGCCTCCGCCGGTGGCGTGATCGCCATCATCCTGGCCAATATCGTGGCCTTCTTCCTGGTGCGTACCGTCGCCAAGAATCTCGAGAACTGATGACAAGCGCTCACCACAGGGAGACTCAATGATGTCGACTTCAACTTCCAATTCCGTGGCCGCCGCCAGCGCAGCAGTGAGCGCCAGTCGTGCGCGCCGCAGCGTGATCAACAAGAAACTTGTCCTGACCCTGGTGGCCTGGACCATCGCGCTGGTGATGTTCTTCCCGATCTTCTGGATGATCCTCACCAGCTTCAAGACCGAGGCCGAGGCGATCGCCACGCCGCCGAGCCTGTTCTTCACGCCCAGCATCGAGGGCTATATCGAGATCCAGGCGCGTGCGGACTACTTCAAGTATGCCCTCAACAGCGTGGTGATCTCGCTGGGTGCCACGCTGCTGGCGTTGCTGATCGCGATTCCGTCCGCCTACTCGATGGCCTTCCTGCCCACCAAGCGCACCCAGGGCACGCTGCTGTGGATGCTCTCCACCAAGATGCTGCCGTCCGTGGGCGTGCTGCTGCCGGTCTACCTGATCTTCCGCGATCTGGGGCTGCTGGATAGCCGTACCGGCCTGATCATCATCTACATGCTGATGAACCTGCCGATCGTGGTCTGGATGCTCTACACCTTCTTCAAGGACATTCCCAAGGACATTCTGGAGGCCGGACGCATGGACGGCGCCAGCACGCTGCAGGAGATCTTCCATCTGCTGCTGCCGCTGACCCTGCCGGGCATCGCCTCCACCGGCCTGCTGTGCGTGATCCTGAGCTGGAACGAGGCGTTCTGGAGCCTGAACCTGACCACCTCCAACGCCGCACCGCTGACTGCCTACATCGCCTCCTTCTCCAGTCCTGAAGGGTTGTTCTGGGCCAAGCTCTCCGCGGCTTCCACGCTCGCCATCGCGCCGATTCTGATCTTCGGATGGATGACCCAGAAGCAGATGGTTCGCGGCCTGACCTTCGGTGCCGTCAAGTAACGGCGCGCCATACGCATGTCGCCTCGATGCCATGCCACCCAAATTTGCCATCACCTGCCCGAGGGCAGGTGCGGATAAGGAAACCTCCCATGTCCACACTCACGCTCAAGAACATCGTCAAGGAATTCACCTCCGGCAGCGGCGCCAGCGCCACGACGACCCAGGTCATCAAGGGGGTCGATCTGGAAGTGAAGGACCAGGAATTCGTGGTCTTCGTCGGCCCGTCCGGCTGCGGCAAGTCCACGCTGATGCGCATGATCGCCGGTCTCGAGAACGCGACGTCCGGTGACATCCTGATCGACGGCAATCGCATGAACGATGTCGGCCCGGCCGAGCGCGGCCTGGCGATGGTCTTCCAGAGCTATGCGCTCTACCCGCACATGACGGTGGGCGAGAACATGGGCTTCAGCCTCAAGCTCGCCGGCGTCTCCAAGGAAGAGCGTGCCGAGAAGGTCAACGCGGCCGCCGAGGTGCTGCAACTGGGTCCGCTGCTGGATCGCAAGCCCAAGGCACTGTCCGGTGGCCAGCGTCAGCGTGTCGCCATCGGGCGTGCCATCGTGCGCAACCCGAGCATCTTCCTGTTCGATGAGCCGCTCTCCAACCTGGACGCCGCGCTGCGCGTGCAGATGCGCATCGAACTGGCGCGCCTGCATGCCGAGCTCAAGGCGACCATGATCTACGTGACCCACGATCAGGTCGAGGCCATGACCATGGCTGACAAGATCGTCGTGCTGCAGGGCGGTGTGGTCGAGCAGGTCGGCTCGCCGATGGAGCTTTACCATCACCCGCGCAATCGCTTCGTGGCCGGTTTCATCGGCTCACCGAAGATGAACTTCCTCGACCTCACCGTCACCTCCGTGGCGGTCGAAGGGGTCACGGTGCGTCTGCCGGATGGCAGTGAGCACCTGATTCCGGTCGTGAGTCAGACGGAAGACGGTGCCTCGGTGTGTGTCGGCGATACTCTTACGCTGGGCGTGCGGCCGGAGCATCTGGTGCTCGATGAGAATGGCCCGTTCACGGGTCAGATTCAGGTCATCGAGCGTCTGGGCGGGGTGACGTCGCTCTATCTGGCGACCCCGGACGGCTCCGGCGATGCGCCGATCGGCGGCCTCAAGTCTGACGAGCAGTCCGACAGCGGCTGGATTCTGATGGCGGATGGCGACGTCGACAGCCGTGTGGGAGACCGCATCCGCTACGGCTTCGAGACCGAGCGTGCGCACCTGTTCACCGCCGCGGGCCTGGCATTGCAGAATCTCAACCGTCACCCGCTGACCAGCCTGACGCGCCAGGACAATTCACTGTCCAGTGCCGGTGCCGCACAGGCAGCCCGCGCATGAACGGGAAGCCCGAGGAGGAGGCCGACATGAGTACACCCTTGCAGCAGGTGATCTTCGATTGTGATGGCGTGCTGGTGGACAGCGAGATACTGGCGGAGGAGGTGCTGTCACGTCAGCTGGGGGAATGGCTGCCGGACCTGGATACCGAGGCGGAGCTGCGTGCGGCGCTGGGCATGACCACTGATGCCATTCTGGGGCATCTGGAGGCCATGAGCGCACACACGCTGCCGCCGCAGGCGATGGAGCGCATCGATCACGCCATCGAGTCGCGTCTGGCCAGTGAGCTTGCGCCCATCCAGGGCATGGCGGAACTGCTGGGCGAGCTGATGACCCGGGGTCTGGCGGTGGCGATCGTCTCCAACAGCGCCGAGCGACGAGTGCGTGCCTCGCTGGCCGCCACGGGTCTGGATCGCTGGTTGGGAAAGGTGCCGCTGTTCACGGCCGAGCAGGTCGCACGGCCGAAACCTGCGCCGGATGTCTATCAGTTGGCACTGCGTCAGCTGGGGCGTGATGTCGAGGAATGCGTGGTGGTCGAGGACAGCCTGGCCGGTGTCAGCGCGGCGGTCGCGGCCGGTCTGCGCGTGATCGGCTTTACCGGTGCCGGACATATTCCGCCGGGGCATGCGCAGCGTCAGCAGGAGGCGGGTGCCTGGCAGAGCTGTGCGACCATGGAAGAGGTCAACGGTCTGATTCGCCAGCTGCATGCTGGACAGGCCAGCGACCTGAGCGCCACATGAGCACCGTCAGGGGGTGACACATGCACATGGCTTCTGGACGCGCTGACAGTGACTCCGTGACGTCGCCGGTGTCCCGCAGTGCAAGGCTCAAGGGCAAGGTGGCCGTGGTCACGGGCGGTGCGGGAGGCATCGGTCTGGCCATCGCCACCCGGTATGTCGCGGAAGGTGCCTATGTGGCATTGGCGGACATCAATGGCGAGGCGGCCGAGCGTGCCGCGAAGCGACTGCGTGCACGGGCCGGGCCGCAGGCGCGGGTGCTGGCGGTGACGCTGGACGTGACCTCCAGCGTCTCGCGTCAGAGCATGCTGGAGTGCGTGCAGGCCCAGCTGGGCCCGATCGACATTCTGGTCAACAATGCGGCCGTCTTCGCCATGGCGCCGGTGCTTGAGGTCAGCGAAGGCATGTTGCGCCACCAGCTGGCGGTCAATGTCGAAGGGCTGTTCTTCACCCTGCAGGCGGTGGCCAGGACGATGGTCGAGCGCGGGCAGGGCGGCAAGATCATCAACATGGCCTCGCAGGCAGGGCGGCGAGGTGAGGCGCTGGTCAGCGCCTATTGCGCCTCCAAGGCGGCGGTGATCAGTCTCACCCAGTCCTGCGGGCTTGATCTCATCCGCCATGGCATCAATGTCAATGGCATCGCGCCGGGTGTGGTGGATACGCCGATGTGGGATCAGGTCGATGCGCTGTTTGCCCATCACGAACAGCGCCCGCTGGGAGAGAAGAAGCGGCTGGTCGGGGAGGCTGTGCCCTATGGGCGCATGGGGCTGCCGGATGACCATGCCGGCGCCGCGGTATTCCTGGCCTGTGAAGACAGCGATTTCGTCGTCGCCCAGACACTCAATGTCGACGGTGGCAACTGGATGAGCTAAGGATGAAAGACACCTTCCGTCCTGCTGCAAGCGGTGTGCATCCATGAATGAGGTAGTCACGTGACATCTTTACCCGATTCTCGCCTGGCCCACATGTCGCCCTCACTGGACGACATGGCCAGCCGTGTGCTGGCGGAACATGCCTCCAGTCAGCGCACACGTACCATCGTGGCCCTCGCCGGTCCGCCGGCGGCGGGCAAGTCGACGCTGTCGGAATCCCTGTGCGAGACCCTCAACGCGCTGGAACCCGGCATCGCCGTGGTGGTGCCGATGGATGGCTATCACTACGACAACGCCGTGCTGGCCCCTCTGGGGCTGCTCTACGTCAAGGGCGCTCCGGAGACCTTCGATGCGCGCGGGCTCTATCACGACCTCGTCAGGGTGCGCGCCGATGATGGCCCGGTGGCCGTGCCGGTGTTCGACCGCCCGCTGGATCTGGCGCGTGCCGGAGGCCGCGTGGTCGAGCCCCGTCATCGCATCGTGCTGGTCGAGGGCAACTATCTGCTGCTGCGCCACGCGCCCTGGGATGCGTTGCTGGAATTGTTCGACATCCGCATCTTCCTGGACATCGAGGATGAGGTCCTGGTGCCGCGCCTGCTGCATCGCTGGCGCGAGATGGGCCAGGATGCGCGGGGTGCCCATGAGCGTACCCATCACAAGGACATGCTCAATGCGCATCTGATCAAGCAGGACTCGCTCAACGCCGACTGGCGCTGGCGTCTGGCGAACGACCCCATCGGCCCCGACGCGGATGACAGCTGAATGATGGATGGCAAGGAGAGCCGCATGTGGGTCGGCGTTGACTGTGGTACCCAGAGCACCAAGGTGGTGATTCTCGACCCGGACTCCGGGCGGATCGTGGCCCAGGGCCAGCGCAGTCATGCGCTGCAGGAAGGGGCCAACGGGCGCCGTGAGCAGGACCCGCTCGACTGGGTCGCCGCGCTGGAAGGTGCCTTCGATGAGGCACTGACCACCTCGCGGCTGGAGCCGCTGCGCATCGAGGCGATCGGCGTGTCCGGTCAGCAGCATGGCATGGTGGTGCTGGATGAGGCGGGCGTGCCCCTTTATCCGGCCAAGCTGTGGTGTGATACCGAGACCCGCGAGCATAACGCCGCGTTGGTCGAGGCGCTGGGCGGAGAGGCGGGCTGTCTGGAGGCATTGGGACTGGTGCTGCAGACCGGTTACACCGCCTCCAAGCTCGCCTGGCTGCGTGAGCAGCATCCCGAGCGCTATCAGCGCATCGCCAGCATCCTGCTGCCGCATGACTATCTCAATTTCTGGCTGACCGGGGAGCATGTCGCCGAATACGGCGACGCCTCGGGCACCGGCTATTTCGATACCCGGCGCCGCTGCTGGCATCAGGATGTCTTCGCGCAGATCGCCCCGGAACTGGACGCGCAGCGCGTGTTGCCCAGACTCATCGAATCCCATGAGCCCGCCGGGTATATCCGGCCTGAGATCGCCGCGCGCTTCGGGCTGCGCCCGGATGTCGCCGTCTCCAGTGGTGGTGGGGACAACATGATGAGCGCCATCGGTACCGGCAACATCGCGCCGGGGCGCGTCACGCTGAGCATGGGCACCTCCGGCACGGTATGCGCGTGGTCAGCTCAGTATCCCGAGGGCTGTGACCCTCAGGTGGCTGCCTTCAGCGCCAGCGATGGCGGCTGGTTGCCACTGGTGTGCACCATGAATGTCACCTCTGCCACCACGCGGGTGCGCGAGATGTTCGGCTTCGACATCGATACCTTCTCCGCGCAGGTGGCAAGCGCGCCTCCCGGGGCCGAGGGCGTGCAGATCCTGCCGTTCTTCAATGGCGAGCGCGTGCCGATGCTGCCGCGTGCCCAGGCCAGTTTCCATGGGCTGGACAGCCGCAACACCACCCCGGCCAACCTGTGCCGCGCGACCATGGAAGGCGCAAGCTACGGCCTGCGCTACGCGCTTGAGTGCATGGGGCCGCTGGGCAGTGCGGCGCGCCAGATTCGGCTGGTGGGGGGAGGTGCCAAGAGCCCGCTGTGGCGTCAGATGCTGGCGGACATTCTCGACCTCGAGGTGGTCTGCCCGCAGGTGACCGAGGCCGCCGCATTGGGCGCCGCCATTCAGGCCGGCTGGTGTCTGCGCCAGCGGGACGCGCAGGGAGAGGGGCCACGCAGCGAGACGCTGAAGGCGCTGTGTGATCGGCTGGTGGCGCTGGACCTGACGACCCACACCCAGCCCCAGCCCGAGGGAGTGGCCGCCTACCGCAAGGGCTATGCCGATTACCGCGCGCTGCTGGCCAGCGAGCACGGCATTCCCACCGGCGGCTGAATTCCTGCCATCAGCGCTTCAAGCCAGACAACATCGCCCCCGTCGAGACTCACTCGGCGGGGGCGATGTGTTTCAGGCACTTCACTGCATCAGTCTTAGCTCATACGTACGCTATCAGGCTCTAAATTGAGTGCTTGAGCGAGAACTTGGATGCGAGCTTATGCGTGCGAGCTTATGCATTGGACGAGCGCGCCCACAGATTGACGCCACCATCGACGGCGTAGCGGTCGATCTCATCAAGCTCCGCCTGGGTGAAGTCGAGGTGATCCAGCGCCTTGACGCAATCACTGACCTGCTGTGGACGGCTGGCGCCGATCAGTGCGGTGGTGACGCGGTTGCCGCGCAGTGCCCAGGCGAGCGCCATCTGCGCCAGCGACTGGCCACGCCGCTCGGCGATGGCATTGAGGGCGCGCACCCGCTCCAGGTTGTCCTCGGTGAGGTGGTCTTCCTTGATCGCCCCGCCACGTGCCAGGCGGCTGTCCTTTGGCACGCCGCCCAGATACTTGTCGGTCAGCACGCCCTGGGCCAGCGGCGAGAACACGATGGAGCCGATGCCCTCGTCATCGAGGGTGTCGAGCAGGCCGTCTTCCTCGATCCAGCGATTGATCATCGAGTAGCTGGGCTGATGGATGATGCACGGCGTGCCCAGCTCGCGCAGGATGGCGGCCGCTTCACGGGTGCGCTGGGCATTGTAGGAGGAGATGCCCGCATAGAGCGCCTTGCCGGAACGCACGGCGCTGTCCAGCGCCCCCATCGTCTCCTCCAGCGGCGTGTCGGGGTCGAAGCGGTGCGAGTAGAAGATGTCGACATAATCGAGATCCATGCGCTTGAGGCTCTGATCCAGACTCGAGAGCAGGTACTTGCGGCTGCCCCATTCGCCGTAGGGGCCAGGCCACATGTAATAGCCCGCCTTGGTGGAGATCACCATCTCATCGCGATAGCCGGCGAAGTCGCGCTTGAGCATGCGGCCGAACATTTCCTCGGCGCTGCCCGGGGGCGGCCCGTAGTTGTTGGCCAGATCAAAGTGGGTGATGCCCAGATCGAAGGCGGTGTGGCAGATGGCGCGCGCATTGTCTTCATGGGCGTTGTTGCCGAAGTTGTGCCAAAGCCCCAGTGACAGGCGGGGCAGTTTGAGGCCGCTCTTGCCGCAGCGCTGGTATTGCATGCGTTCGTAGCGATCTTCAGCCGGGGTATAGCGCATGGCGGAGTCCTTTCGCGAGTGAAGGCGGGGATGTCTCAGGGAGGAAATGACCTCGGATGACACCTTCAGTCTAGGTCGCGTCTGTCGGTCTGATAAGCACATGCGAACGAATAGATTGTTCGCCAGAACGTACAATGCTGTGGCAGGCTCGATCCCTCCAATCCCTAGTAGCTGGCATGAGGAGCAGGCTGGATGCAGCATCACAAGCAGGTAGAGCGCCTGATGTTGTTCGCTCAGGTGGCGGAATCGCTCAGCTTCACGCAGGCGGCCAGGGTGCTGGGCATCTCGCGCGCCCATCTCTCCGAGCAGGTGCGGCGGCTTGAGCACGATATCGGGGCGCCCTTGCTGATTCGCACCACGCGGGCGGTGCGCCTGACCGAGGAGGGCGAGCGTATCCGCCAGCGCATGCAAGGCGTGCGCAGCGAGCTGCTGGCACTGGAGCGTGACCTCGAGCACGACCTCGAGCATGGGAGGGAGCACCCGCGACAGGGGTTCAGCGGCGTATTGCGCATCACGGCGCCGGTGCTGTTTGCCGAGCGTTATCTGATCGGGGTCTGCAATGACTTCCAGGCCCGCCACCCGGCGGTCGAGCTGCGCCTGGACGTCAGTTACGAGAGTCATGATCTGACGCGCGAACCGTTTGACGTGGCGTTTCGCGCCACGCGCACGCCACCGGACAACCTGATCGCGCGGCGCCTGCTGGATTACGTCCACTGTTGCTGTGCCTCGCCCGAGTACCTTGCGGCGCAGGGCACCCCTCACACGGCCGCAGCACTTGCCGACCACCGTTGCCACCGCTGGGCCGGGCAATCCGGCTGGCCGCTGGCCAGTGGTGAGGTAAGCCCCGCTGGCGGACTGGCGATCAATGATCATCGTCTGCTCAAGCAGCAGGCGCTGGATCACGCCGGCATCATCCGGGTCGCTCATTACCTGGTGGATCGTGAGCTGGCCGAGGGGCGTCTGGTGCGTCTGCTGGCGCACGAGGAGGGCGAGCCCAACAGCATCTACATGCTCTATCCCCAGCGCCTGCCGCAGTCGGGCAAGCTGCGCGCCTTCATGGCGGCGGTGGAAGCCGCCATGCCGCCTTGCAGTGCGTGAATGAAAGGCCCAGGCGCAGATCGGGTATAAAACAAGAGACCGCCGCACCATGACTGGCGCGGCGGTCTTTTTCTTCAGGCTGGCAAAGGCTGTTTATTCGGGCTGGCTGGGTCTCAGAGACCCAGTGCGGCGACCCCAGCCTTGGCGATCTGGGCATCCTGCTCCGGCTTGACGCCGGACACGCCGATGCTGCCGGCGATCTGGCCCTCGACCATCACCGGCACGCCGCCGCCCAGCATGCCTTCCAGCTCCGGCGCTGACAGGAAGGCGGTGCGTCCGCCGTTGATGGAGTCCTCGAACAGCTGGGTCTCGCGGCGCCCCAGGGCAGCGCTCTTGGCCTTTTGCTGGGCGAAGTAGCCGGTCATCGCCGGCGTGTCGTCCAGGCGACGCAGGCCCAGCGGGTGGCCGCCATCGTCGGCAACGGCGATGGAAACGGCCCAGCCGTTGGTCTCGGCTTCCTTCTGGGCGGCGTCCAGCATCTGATTGACGTCAGCGAGGGTCAGTACGTGGCGAGTGATCATCGGGCTTCCTTGGCAAGTGGTGCGAGTGAGTGAAAGTGACAGCAAGAGTAACAATAATGGTGAATCGTCATGCCTGCGGCAGCGTCTCGGGCAGGGCGTCATCCACCAGTTCGATCCAGTGACTTACCGGCGTGCGTCCGGCGCTCGAGAGATGCGTCTGACAGCCGATGTTGGCAGTGGCGATGCGCGCAGGCCCGTTGGCCTCCAGCGCCTCAAGCTTGCGGTCTCGCAGCTGGCGTGACAACTCCGGTTGCGTGATCGAGTAGGTGCCGGCGGAACCGCAGCACAGATGCCCCTCGGCGACCGGGGTCAGGGTGAAGCCCAGCGCGCGCAATATCTTCTCCACTTCACCGCCCAGACCCTGGGCATGTTGCAGGGTGCACGGGCAGTGGAAGGCCAGCGGCTGCGGGTCGGGGGAGGCGGCGGAAAGTGTCGGTCGGTCATCGCGGGCGATCTCCTCACCGAGCACCTCGACGATGTCACGCGCCAGGGCACTGACGCGCGCGGCGCGCTCAGCATAGTCCGGGTCATCGGCCAGCATCTCGCCATATTCCTTGACGAAGGCGCCGCAGCCACTGGCGGTCTGCACGATCGCCTCCGCTCCCGCCTCGATGGCCGGCCACCAGGCATCGATGTTGGCACGCATGCGCGCGCGACCGGCCTGCTGGGCGTTGAGATGATAGTCGATGGCGCCGCAGCAGCCGGCCTCGCGGATCGGCGTGACGCCGATGTCGAAGCGCGCCAGCACGCGGGCGGTGGCGGCGTTGATGTTGGGAGCCAGACCCGGTTGCACGCAGCCCTCCAGCATCAGCACCTGGCGCGAAAGCGCCTGATCAGAAGGCGTCGCGGTGACGGGGCCGGCCGGGTGCTCAGCGTGACGGTCGTGCTCGCGGGCCAGCGGGATCTTGTCGGCCAGCGCGCCCGGCGCAAGCGGGCGGAAGCGCACCCCGAGTGCCAGCAAGGCCTTGAAGCGAGCAGGTTCGACCAGCGCATGGCGCAGCCCGGCGCGCAGCAGGCGCTCACGCCAGGGGCGTCCGACACGCCGTTCCAGTTCCTGACGGCCGATATCCAGCAGGGTGTGATATTGCACGCCTGACGGGCAGGTGGTCTCGCAGCTGCGACAGCTCAGGCAGCGATCCAGATGCTGCTGGGTCTCGCGGGTGATCTGCGTTGCCTGCTCGCGAACTGCCTCGTCGGGACTTTCGGGATCGCTTTCCAGCAGCTGCTTGATCAGATAGATGCGTCCACGCGGTCCATCGCGCTCATCGCCCAGCAGCTGATAGGTCGGGCAGGTGGCATTGCAGAAGCCGCAATGTACACAGCTGCGCAGAACCTTGTCGGCTCGCTGGATGTGCGGCCTGGCAAGTGCGGCGTCACTGAAGTGGGTCTGCATTCAGGTGCGTCTCCCGTCATGAAGTGAATCACATCTCGGCATATAGACGACCGGGATTGAGGATGCCGTGAGGATCCAGCTGCTGCTTGAGCTGGAGGTGATAACGTGCATTGATGGCGGCCAGTGGCATCAATGGACTGTCCTCGGCAGCGACGGCTCCCGGGCTGTAGCAGATGGCATGGCCACCCAGCCGGCTGGCCAGCGAACGAACCCTGTCAGCGGGGGCGTCGCTGTAAAGCCAGCGCTGGGCGCCTGCCCAGTCACACAGCAGGTCGGCGTCCTCAAGATGACCCAGCAGCTCGCTGACGGCGGCTTGCCATTCGACGTGATCCAGTGCCAGCGGCAAGGACAGTCGCCACAGGGCCTGATGTGGCGCACGCGCGGTGAAGAAGGGCAGGCGGTGCTCACGCAACTCGGTCCAGTGCGCCGATGCCTGGTCAGGCATCAACACCTCGCCGCCCAATTGCTCGCGCCCGGCCTGGACCGAACGCTCGCCCCCTTCCAGGCGCAGGGTGAGGCGACCGTCATGCCAGCTGGTCGCCGTGACCGGCAGCGGCGTGCGCCCCCAGGCATCCAGGCGAGTCAGCGCCTCGGCGAGACTTAGCTCCAGGCACAGCGATTCGCTCGCCACCGGGCGCGGCATCACCTTGAGCGAGACTTCGCTGATCACGCCCAGCGTGCCCTGGGCACCGCACATCAGGCGCGAGAGGTCGTAGCCCGCCACGTTCTTCATCACTTCGCCGCCGAAGCGCAGCGCCTTGCCGTCGGCACTGATGATGCGCGTGCCCAGTACCAGGTCGCGCAGGCTGCCGCTCCAGGGGCGGCGTGGGCCGCTGAGTCCAGAGGCAAGGGTGCCGCCGACGGTCGCTGCGGGGCCGAAGTGGGGCGGCTCGCAGCTCAGATGCTGGCCTTGTTCGGCGAGCACGGCCTCCAACGTCGCCAGTGGTGTGCCGGCACGTACCGAGACCATCAGCTCCACGGGGTCATAGTGGGTGATGCCGTGGTGCGTGCGCATGTCGAGTACTTCCTCGGCAGCCACTTCACGGCCGAGAAAGGTCTTGCTGCCACTGCCGGCGATGCGCAGCGGGCGTCTCGCCTCATGGGCGGCGCGGACCTGCTCGCAAAGTGCCTCACTGGCATCGTGTTCCTGCGTGTGCTGGCTGGCGGCAGGTGTGGCGCACTCGGCATGGCTTGGCACCTGATCCTGGAGCGAATCATCTGGCTCTGGCATGGCATATCTCTATGAAGTGGCGATGAAGTGGCTATGAAGTGGCGAAAATCAGGTGGCAGAAGGTCTGGTGGCGGCAAATGTGCGAGCTGTCCAGAACCGAGAAAAACCGTCCAGACGCGCGCAAGCTGTCCAGAAATGCGGCAGCTGTCTAGAAGCGCGGAAGCTCCGGATGTGGCAGCTGGTTGTGATGCACATGCATGGCACCGAATTCGGCACAGCGCGCCAGCGTCGGGATGTTCTTGCCGGGATTGAGCAGCCCGGTGGGGTCGAAGGCGGCCTTCACGGCATGGAAGACGCTGATCTCCTCGTGATTGAACTGCGCGCACATCTGGTTGATCTTCTCGCGGCCCACGCCATGTTCGCCGGTGATGCTGCCGCCGGCGGCCACGCACAGTTCCAGAATCCTGCCGCCGACCTCCTCGGCCAGCTCAAGCTCCCCGGGCTTGTTGGCATCGAACAGGATCAGCGGGTGCATGTTGCCGTCACCGGCATGGAAGACATTGGCCACCGCGAGCCCCGATTGGCGCGAGAGTTCGGCGATACCGTTGAGCACAGCGGGCAGTTCGCGGCGCGGGATGGTGCCATCCATGCAGTAATAATCGGGCGACATGCGGCCCACGGCAGGGAAGGCATTCTTGCGTCCGGCCCAGAAGCGCGCGCGCTCGGCCTCATCACGGGCGAGCCGGATCTCGGTGGCACCGGCGCGTTCCAGCACCTCGCGAACCCGTGCGCAATCATCAACGACATCGGCCTCGGCACCATCCAGCTCGCAGAGCAGGATGGCCGCGGCCTCCACCGGATAGCCCGCGTGGATGAAGTCCTCGGCGGCGCGGATGGCGAGGTTGTCCATCATCTCGAGCCCGCCGGGGATGATGCCGCAGGCGATGATGTCGCCCACCGCACGGCCGGCCTTGTCGATATCGGCGAAGCTTGCCATCAGCACCTTGGCCGTCTCGGGGCGGGGCAGCAGACGCACCGTGACTTCCGTGACCACGCCCAGCATGCCTTCGGAGCCTGTCATCAGCGCCAGCAGGTCCAGTCCGGGGGAGTCGAGGCTGTCGGCGCCGATCGTCATCGCCTCGCCCTCGATGGTCAGCACCTCGAGCTTGAGCAGGTTGTGCACGGTGAGGCCGTACTTGAGACAGTGCACGCCGCCGGCATTCTCGGCCACGTTGCCGCCGATGGAGCAGGCGATCTGCGAGGAGGGGTCCGGCGCGTAGTAGAGCCCGTATGGGGCGGCAGCTTCTGAAATGGCCAGGTTGCGCACCCCGGGTTGCAGGCGCGCGGTACGCGCATCGGGGTCGAGCTCGAGAATGCGCGCCATGCGCGACATCACCAGCAGCACGCCTTGTTCCAGCGGCAAGGCGCCGCCGGAAAGGCCAGTGCCAGCACCGCGCGTGACCACCGGAACCCCCAGCGAGTGGCATTCGCGCAGCAGGGCGGCGACCTGTTCGACACGCTCGGGCAGCGCGACCAGCATCGGCATGACGCGATAGGCCGCCAGTCCATCACATTCGAAGGGATGCAGATCCTCTTCGCGATGCAGCAGGGTGAGGTCGGGCAGCAGCGTGGTGAGGTGCGCCAGTACCCGGGACTTTTCGTGCTGGGGGAGAGGGCCATCCAGCGTCGGGTCATACAGGATATTCATGCCATGCCTCCAGGAGAGTCCGGTACTCGCGATGCCGTGTCGGGTGTCCATTGCGCCGGTGATGCATGAGGCGTGTCGGGTGTGCAGGTCACGACGCGCGGGTGTGTCTCCAATCTGGCAGTGAGGGCTGCGCCTTGTCCATGCGAAGCCACAGTGGTCTGACCAGACATTCGTCTAGTTCATGTCATCGGGTGTCGCTGGCGACAGGAGAGCTCGCTAGGGTAGAGAGCGTGGTCTGACCAGTGAGAAAGGCGGCAGTCTCCTTGCCGCATGTGGGCAGGCGAGCGGCAGACGAGAGACGAGCACCCCGGGAGAGGCCAGCCGGGCTGGCTCGGCCGGTTCATCAGGGGAGGGGCAGGGATGCAGGTGTCAGAGAGAATGGCGTGCGGTGAGCAGCGTGCGCCGGAGCATGCGGCGGCGCGCCTCGAGCAGTTGATACTGGATGGTGTGCTCAAGCCGGGGCAGATGATTCCTTCGGAACGCAGGCTCTGTGAGCGACTGGGTATCTCACGCGCCTCGCTGCGCGAGGGGCTGAGGCTGTTGCGTGGCAAGGGCATCATCGAGACTCGCCACGGCAAGGGCTCAAGCGTCGCTCAGCTGTTGCCGAGCGGCGATATCAGTCCGTTGATGCACCTGTTTCGGGACCAGCCGCGCACCTTGTATGACCTGCTCGAGGTGCGCGCGCTGCTGGAGGGGCAGTCGGCGCGACTGGCCGCCCAGCGGGGTACGCCGGCGGATAGAGTACTGATCCGGCGTCATTACGAGGCAATGGCGGCCTGCGTGCGCGAGTATTCGCCGGACTTTCCGTCCTCAGCGCAGGGCGATGAGGCGCTGCCGGATGCCCAGCAGCTGGCGCGTCACGACCACGCCTTTCACCACGCCATCTGTGAGGCATCCCACAATCCGGTGCTGGTGCATACGCTCAAGGGCATCAATGACCTGCTGCTCAGCTCGGTGTTCGCCTCGCTGCGCAATCTCTACCATCGGCCGATTCCCCGCGGCCAGATCAATGCTCAGCACACGGCCATCTATCGTGCGGTGATGGACCAGCAGCCGGACGCTGCCGAAAGAGCGGCGCTGGACCACCTGCACGGCATTCGCGACAGTCTGCGTGAGCTGGAAGCGGAAGATGAGCGGCTCATCCGCTCTGCCATGCGTCTGGAAGGCTTCGAGTAGCGCGCAGGGTTTGAGAGCTGGCCTTGAGAGCTGATCTTGAGAGCTGGCCTTGAGAACAGGCTTCGAGGTCAGGCGTGTGGCCAGGCTGGCAAGCGGGGCGGACTCAAGGCAAAGTGGTCAGCTCATCATTCAGGACAACGTGCTGCCTTCATGTGGAAACTCTCTTCCGCGAGTGATTGGCTCGACCGCCTCAATCAATCCCGCCACGCCATGCTGTGGCTGTTCATCGCCTCGATGCTGGAAACCCTTTTGATCCCGATTCCCATCGAGGTCATCCTGATCCCGTGGATGCTGCGCCATCCCGAGCGCCGCTGGCGAGTGGCCGCGGTGGCATTGGCCGGCAACCTCACCGCGGCGCTGCTGGGGTTCTATCTCGGGGCCTATGCACTGGCGGCGTGGGGCGATGGGTTGATCAGCTTCTTCGGCGGTCAGCAGGCCTTCGAAGCCTTCCAGCAGCGCTTCAGCGAGCAGGGCTTCCTCGCCATCATGCTGATCGGCATCGTGCCGATTCCCTTCCAGAGCGCCATGCTGGTCGCCGGTGCCAGCGGGTATCCGGTCGGGCTGTTCCTGCTGGCGGCACTGGTCGGGCGCGGAGTGCGCTATTTCGGACTGGCGGCCCTGGTGGCACTGGTCGAGGATCAGGCGATGGCCCTCTGGCAACGCTATTCACGCCCGCTGGGCGTGATCGGGCTGACCCTGACGGGCGTGTGGTTATGGCAGGCGTTCATCGCCTGATCTGCCGGCAGTCGCCAGCAACGCCTTGCCACGCTGATAGTCGGCCTGCCAGATCTCATCGGGCACCATGCTGCCGCCGGTGGCCCATATGACATGGGTGGTGCTGGCCTGCACTTCGCCGTCATCCAGCCCGACAGCCGCTCGCCAGGCGTGCCACTCGGGGGCGTCATTGCGCAGCACGCGGATGATGCCGGGCACCCCGGCCAGCGCCGACGGCTCAAGCTTGAGCCCTTCGCTGTCATGCGCCAGCGCCAGCCATTCGAGCATGCTGTCATCCGACAGGGTGTAGATGCCACTGAGCAGCGGTGCCATCACCTGTCCGACGAAGGCCGAGGCGCGCCCCACCGCCAGGCCATCGGCACAGGTGCGATTGTCCAGTCCGATATCCTCCACCGCGATGCCGTCATGCTTCCCGGTCAACATGCCCAGCAGCATGCAGGGGGAATTGACCGGCTCGGCGAAGAAGCAGTGCACGGCGTCACCGAAGACCTGCTTGAGGCCGTAGGCCACGCCGCCCGGGCCGCCGCCGACGCCACACGGCAGGTAGACGCACAGCGGATGGCGGGCATCCACGGCAATCCCCTGATCCTCGAGCTGCCGCGCGAGGCGGCTGGCTGCCGTGGCGTAGCCCATGAACAGATCCCGCGAGCTTTCATCATCGATGAAGTGGGCGTCTGGCTGCTGCGCCTCCCGGCGTCCAGCCTCGACCGCCTTGCTGTAATCGCCGCTGTGCTCCACGACCTCTGCGCCACGCGAGCGCAGCAGGTCCTTCTTCCACTGCTTGGCATCCGCCGACATGTGGACGGTGACGCGAAAGCCGAGTCGGGCACTCATGATCCCGATGCTGAGTCCAAGGTTGCCGGTGGAGCCCACCAGTATCCGCTGGTTGGCCAGCAGTGCCTGAATCGCGGGGTGTTCGAAGGTGCGATAGTCGTCATCAAGACGCACAAGCCCTGCGTCAATGGCGAGACGCTCGGCATGCTTGAGCACCTCGTGGATGCCACCACGTGCCTTGATGGACCCTGAGATCGGCAGTTGATGGTCACACTTGATCATCAGGCGGCCGGGGAGTGTCTGCCCGGAGGCATGGGAGGTATCAGGCGTGGCAAGGGACTCGCCCAGCGCCTGCTGCAAGCTGGGCGCTGCCACCAGCGGTGATTCGATGCGCCCTGACGCGGCGGCCGTCTCAGGAAAGGCCTCGGCAATCCAGGGCGCGAAACGTGCCAGGCGCGCCTCGGCAGCCTCGATATCCTGTTCGCCCACGCCACTTGCCTGCAATGCCGGCGAGGCCTGCGCTTGCGTGATGTCGAGTCGTCCGGGGTTCAGCCAGCTGATTTCCCGGCGAGCCCTCAGAGTGGCAATTTCCGGATGATGCAGGGTGAGGGCACTCAGATCATGGGGCGTGGCAGACATGCGATGTCCTTGTGATGGGGGGCTCGATTGCGCAGCAATGGGGAACAGGCCTCAGGCTAGCGCGTCCTTGCCCGACATGTCTCGTGATCAATCGGGCCTGCACATTCGGCCCTGCACATGATGCGAGCCGACTCATGCGTCTTCATCAGGCAACGCACGTAGCCCAGCTTTCACATCTGGTAAAGGTCTGTGACAAAAAAGGCCGATTTTTTTGGCCACCCTCGGGATAGAAATGCCAAAGCTGCAGTCATAGTTGGCAAGGACATGATGTTATCGCGATGTTATGTCTGGCTTTAACTGTTCTTATCCACCGCCATGCACTGCCTGGCGGTTTTTTTTGGTCACGAGTGCGTGGTCATCCAGTCAATGCTACGGCGTCATTGCCCGAGAGAACGTCATGACTTGCGTTCGCAAGCGCTTTTCCGTCCTGGCGTGACGCTCCAGAAATCATGACCCGGACATGAATGGGTTAGCTGGCAGGTAATCATGTGAGGCAAGGCCTCGCACATCGGATGGTCAAAGAGACATGAAAAAGCCCGCGCAGACAGGATGTCTGCGCGGGCTTTTTCATGGGCGCTGCATGCTTCTTCACGCGGCGCCATGTCTGGCCAGCGTCGTCAGGCAATCAATCACGCGCCGGATGTCAGTTCAGCAACCCGCCTGCATGGTGAGCAGGGCACTCAGGACATCACGACGTGTCACCACACCGATCAGGCGTCCCTGTTCCACCACGGGATAGACCTTGGGCTGATGCCCATTCATGCGCTGTGCAAGGTCGGTGATGCTGTCATTGGGGCCGACACTCAGGACCTCGTGACGCATGAGGTCACCGACCTGTGCGTGTTGGCCGCAGTGATAGGCGCTGTCGAGCAGCTTGCCGAGGATGTCCTGCTCCGAGATGAAACCGACCAGACGATCCAGGTCATCGACCACAGGCGCACCCGGCAGACGGTGATGGGTCAGGCCGTGGGCGAATTCCAGGATGCTGGTGCGAGCCTTCACCCGATAACAGTCGCGGGACATGATGTCGCGAAGGGTCGAAGGGACCTTCAGTTGTGTGGCTTTCATGGGCAGGTCTCCTGCTTCGCCGCTGACGACGCCCGGGCAGGGAATCGTTCGATGGATGTCGGCTACCCGCCAGGCGGTAGCCGACGGCATGTCGACGTCTCGTTCAGAGCATAGAGCATCCCATCGTGAGCTGCCCGACGCCGCTTGTCGCCTTGTCTCGGGGAGTCCGATCGCCAGTGGCCATCAGACTCCCCGAGCGTCGTGCGGCGAGATCAGTCGCCCGGGCCGCACTCCATGCAGCGTTCGACCACGGCCGGCCCCAGCTGCAGGTTGGCATTGAGATCCCGCAGCGCGGTGCGCAGACCTTCCTCGATCACCGGGTGATAGAAGGGCATTTCCAGCATCTGCTCGATGGTCATGCGCTGCTGATGGGACCAGGCCAGCAGGTGGGCGAGGTGCTCGGCACGGGGACCGAAGATCTCGGCACCCAGCAGCAGGCCAGTGCCTTGCTCGCCATAGACGCGCAGCATGCCCTTGTTCATGCGCATCACGCGGGAGCGGCCCTGGCCGGTGAAGTCGACTTCGCCGACCGCGTAGCAGTCGCAGGCACCGTAGCGCTGTTCGATCTCGGCGGTGGAGAGGCCGATGGTCGCCATCTGCGGATCGCTGAAGACGACGGCGATGGTGCTCTTGCGGTGACCGGCACGCACCTCGGGGAAGCGACCGGCGTTGTCACCGGCGATACGGCCCTCGTCGGAGGCCTCGTGCAGCAGCGGCAGGTCGTTGTTGGCGTCGCCGGCGATGAAGACATGGCTCGGGGTGTCATCGCTCAGGCGAGTCTGCAGGGTGTGGCGATTGAAGATCGGCACGCCGCGCTCGTCCAGCTTCAGCCCGAGGGCGTCGATATTTAGGCGATCGACATTCGGGCGACGACCGGTGGCCGCGAGCAGATAGTCGAAACGTTCGGTCAGGCGAGCTTCGCTGCCACGCTCGATGAAGGTGATCTCGACACCGGCACCGTTCTCGTCCTCGACACGTTCGATCTTCTCGACCTTGGCGTCCGGGTCCAGATAGAACTCCTCGTTGAAGACGCGATCGGCATTGGCACGCAGCTTCTCGTCACGCAGCGGGCCGATGGCGCCGCCGACGCCGAACATGCGGATGCGCACGCCGAGACGCGTGAGCGCCTGGCCCAGCTCCAGCCCGATGACGCCCGGGCCGAAGACGGCGACGGATTCCGGCAGGTCGTCCCACTCGAAGACGTTGTCATTGATGATCAGGCGGTCACCGGCATTCTCGAAGAAGCCCGGGTAGCTGGGGCGCGAGCCGGTGGCGATCACGACACGCTCGAAGGTCACGCGGGTCTCGTTGTCGCCGATGATCAGGCTGTTGGCGGTCTCGAAGCGTGCATTGCCGCGCAGCTTGTCCTGCGGCGGGATGCCTTCCACGGACTCGACCACGAAACCGACGAAGCGGTCGCGCTCTCGCTTGACGCGGTCCATCACGGCGCGGCCATCCACCTTGACCTCGCCTTCGATATTGATGCCGAACGGTGCGGTATCACGGGCGTGATGCGCGGCTTCCGCCGCACTGATCAAGAGCTTGGAGGGCATGCAGCCGACACGGGCACAGGTGGTGCCGTAGGGGCCGCCCTCGATCATGACCACGGAATCGGTGTGGGCCTTGGCGGCGCGATAGGCGCCGAGTCCTGCACTGCCTGCGCCGATGATGGCGACTTCAACCTGGCGTTCGTTCACGTCGTACTCCTCAAGGTGCGCCAGCGGCGCACCTGACTGAATGGGGTCTCAGGCGCGGGGTGACCCGCGCATGATGAAACGAGATGGCGATGGGGTTACGTCAGCGTGAAGCGCTCAGGCGCTGGTCAGGCTGCCGAAGTAGCGGGCGACTTCATCGCTGCCGCCGACGTGCTCACCGTCGATCCAGACTTGAGGCACGGTGGCCTGGCCGGTCATGGCGCGCAGGGTGCGAGAGGTCACGCCACGGGTGCCGACTTCGATGACTTCGTAGCTGATGCGGGCTTCATCAAGCATCTGCTTGGCACGTGCGCAGTACGGGCAGCCCGGCTTGCTGAACAAGGTGGCGAAGCTGGGACGGCCGGCTTCCGGGTCCAGATAATCCAGCATGGTGTCGGCGTCGGAGACTTCAAAGGGGTCGCCCGGTTTCTGCGGCTCGATGAACTGCTTCTCGACCACGCCGTTGCGCACCAGCATGGAGTAGCGCCAGCTGCGCTTGCCGAAGCCGATATCGCTCTTGTCGACCAGCATGCCCATGCCCTGTGCGAAGTCACCGTTGCCATCGGCGATCAGGCTCAGGTTCTCGGCTTCCTGATGCTCGCCCCAGGATTCCATGACGAAGGCGTCGTTGACCGACAGGCAGACGATCTCGTCGATCCCGACCGCATAGAAACGATCGGCCAGTTCGTTGTAACGCGGCAGGTGGGTGGAAGAGCAGGTCGGGGTGAAGGCACCCGGCAGGGCGAAGACCACCACGTTGCGGCCTGAGAAGATCTCCTCGCTGGTGCGTTCGACCAGACGGCCGTCGCGGCGAATCTTGAAGCTGACGTTGGGGACTTGCTGGCCTTCGTGTGACTCGAGTTGCATGAAATTGGCTCCGATCTCGACAAGAGAATGTTGAATGGGTTGGCAGGCGATGAAGACTTCGAAAAGGAAAGCAGGACCTCGAAGAATCAGTGCCTTGCGAAACTGGAGCCAGTCTATGCAGATGCCGGGGGCGGGTGAATTTGATTGCATCAAGCGATGCGATAGCTTTTCTTGATGACGTGAGCCTGGGCGACTGAACGTTTGCGGAGTTTTTTGTTCGAAAGCGGTGTGCAGGCTTGATATTGCTCGGTGTCAGCCGCAGGTAGTGGGTAAGTCACAGCATCGTCAGGTTTCGCGCCTGACAAGCGAGGCAGCAGATGAACGCAAGAGAGTACATGGCAAAGCACGGCCTGGATGGCGACAAGGACAAGGAAGAGGACAAGCCTCAGAGTCTGGAAGAACACGCCTGGGCACGTGCACGTGAGTCGGGCAGTCACCGCCCCCGCAGTGGCACGCCACATGACTGGGAGGACTGGGAGCGCTATCACGAGCAACTGGCAGCGGAGTCCGAGTCGCTTGCACAGAAGGTCAATCGTGACTCCCGGGTCAAGTCGCAGGACTCGACAGATGAGGACGAACCGCCACGGAAGCCATGAGTGCGTCATTCGTGTGTCACGCTGCAGGTAGACGTTGGACGAGAGGATCAGGTCACCCAATTCCACCCGCAAGGAGCAAACTATGGATATCATTCGCATCATTCTGGCCATCATCCTTCCGCCGCTGGGCGTACTGATGCAGGTGGGGGTCGCCAACAAGCATTTCTGGATCAACATCATCCTGACCTGTTTCGGCTTCCTGCCGGGGATCATCCACGCCGTGTGGGTCATCACCAAGTTCTGACCCGGTCCGGGCGACCCGGTCCGGGCCCCGTATGGCGGGTTCGCATCCCGTGAGGCATTTCGAACTCGACCGGCTGACATGATCGGTGCCGCCACCTGGCCTGGAAAGTTGAAAGACCTGAAGCCCCGTCTGACATTCGTGCAGGCGGGGCTTTCTAGTGGGCGCTCGCCGGGCACGGCCCTTGCCCCGTGAGTCCCGCGAGAGAGGTTCGCGGCGGGAAGCAACGTGCCCTTAGTCCAATGTTCAGACTTTCGCATAGCCTGCTTTCAACGCTATTCAGCGGGAGTGCCGCTTGTCGCCTTTGGTCTGCCACCGTAGGGTCAAATGGGAGTGAGAGCAGTGATCACGGGGCGGGTGAAGCCCGGTCGATCGCGGGCTTCGCGATAACAACAACATGATGGATACCACGCATGGTCATGACTGCAGAGCCCGACGCGCCGCAGGAGACCAGCTCCTGCTTCGCGATCTTCAATGATGTGCAAAAGAGCTATGACGGCGAAACGCTGGTGGTCAAGGGCTTCAATCTTGAAGTTCGGCGCGGCGAGTTCGTCACCCTGCTGGGGCCGTCCGGTTCCGGCAAGACTACCTGCCTGATGATGATGGCGGGCTTCGAAACGCCGACTCATGGCGACATCCTTCTCGACGGTACCCCCATCAACGACTTGCCACCGCACAAGCGCGGCATCGGCATGGTCTTCCAGAATTACGCCCTGTTTCCGCACATGAGCGTGGCCGAGAACCTGGCATTTCCGCTGGAAGTGCGCGGCATGAGCAAGGAAGAGATTTCCACCAAGGTGGCCAATGCCCTGGACATGGTGCGGCTCGGCGAATTCGGGGATCGCCGCCCGGGGCAACTCTCCGGCGGACAGCAACAGCGGGTCGCCCTGGCGCGCGCGCTGGTCTTCGAGCCGGAACTGGTGCTGATGGATGAGCCGCTGGGGGCGCTTGACAAGAATCTGCGTGAAGAGATGCAGTTCGAGATCAAGCGCATCCACCAGCGTCTCGGCGTCACCATGCTCTACGTGACTCACGACCAGACGGAAGCGCTGACCATGTCGGACCGCATCGCGGTCTTCAATGATGGCATCGTCCAGCAGCTGGCGACCCCCGAGGCGCTGTATGAGGCGCCGGAGAATGCCTTCGTCGCCTATTTCATCGGCGAGAACAACCGCCTCAACGGGCAGGTCACACAGCTGGAAGCACAAGACGCGCATTGCACCGTGACCCTCGACAGTGGCGAGCAGGTGCGGGCACTCAAGGTCGCCGTCAATGAGATTGGCGAGCGTACCCAACTGTCGCTCCGCCCGGAGCGGGTGCGTCTGCTGTCCAGCGAAGAGGCAGGTGTTTCATCCCCTCCCGACAATGTCTTTACCGCCGAGGTGCTTGAGGTGATCTATCTTGGAGATCATCTGCGCACGCGAGTGGCGGTATGTGGCAGTGACGAATTCATCATCAAGACACCCAATGCCGAAGGCTATCCACCCTTGCGGCCCGGACAGACATTGCAGGTCGGGTGGGATGCCTGCGATTGCCGAGCACTGGATGCCTGACGACAGCACAGGAGACGAACGCAGGCCTTACCCGAGAGAGCAACAGCACGATTCGCGACAAGAGTGCAGTACAACAACAAGAATTCAGGGAGATTCACCCATGTCAGTGATCAATCGATTCATCTCTTCACGTCGCATCGCCCAGGTGTCGCGTTCCTGCGCAGGGGCCAGCATGCCACTGCGTGCCGCTCTGGTCGTGGCGGTCGCCACGGCAAGCCTTGGCGCCACCGCAGCTCAGGCCGAGACACTCAATATCGTGTCGTGGGGCGGGGCGTACAGTGAAAGCCAGCTCAAGGCCTATCACGAGCCATGGGAAGAGAAGAGCGGCGATACCGTCGTCAATATCGACAAGTCGTCCAATGCGCTCTCGGGGCTGCGTGCCCAGGTACAGGCAGGCAACGTCACCTGGGATCTGGTCGACATGTTGCCCAGCGACGCGCTGATCGCCTGCTCCGAAGGGCTGATCGAGCCGCTGGACCCGGACACCCTGTTCGCGGCAGCGCCGGATGGAACACCGGCCAGTGAGGATTTCATCGAAGGCTCGCTCAGTGAGTGCTTCGTGCCGCAGATCGTCTATTCCAACATCGTGGCCTTCAATACCGAGATGTTCCCCGAGGACAAGCAGCCGGATTCCATCGATGATGTCTTCAATCTCGAGGAGTTCCCCGGCAAGCGTGCGTTGCAGAAGAAGCCGATCAACAACATGGAATGGGCACTGGTCGCTGATGGTGTGGCACCGGAAGAGGTCTACGACATGCTGGAGACCGATGAAGGCATCGAGCGTGCCTTCGCCAAGCTCGATACCATCAAGGACAGCGTCATCTGGTGGGAGGAGGGTGCCCAGCCGCCGCAGCTGCTGGCGGACAAGGAAGTGGCCTTCGCCTCTGCCTACAACGGCCGTATCTTCAATGCCGAGGTCAACGAGAAGCAGCCCTTCGCCATCGTCTGGGATGCTCAGGTGTTCGAGCTGGACGGATGGGTCGTCCCGACCGGCAAGCTCGACAAGGTCAAGGATTACCTGATGTTTGCCACCGACACCCAGCGTCTGGCGGACCAGGCCAAGTACATCTCCTACGGTCCGGCACGTACCTCGTCTGCGGCGCTGGTCTCGACCCACGCCGATACGGGCATCGACATGAAGCCGCACATGCCGACCTACGGCCCCAACTTCGAGACCGCCATTCCCAAGGATGACGAGTTCTGGGCCGACAACCTCGATGAGCTGAGCCAGCGCTTCAACGCCTGGCTGGCACGCTGATCCCGCACTGACCCGATGGCCCCGGTGGCGCACGACCGCGCGCCGGGGCCTTTTTGATCATGCCTGATCGCCCGGCAGTTCGTGCTCGTCCCCGCCTTCACGTGCGGGAAGCGGCTGACGGCTCAGGCATCCTCGGATAGCCGATCAAGGAGTGCAGGATGAGCGATTCCTCCGCCCCGGCCACGTCCGGAAGCGCAGAACATGACCCCAATGGAGCACCCGGCGCGGCACTGACCACCGCCGACGGCGTGCCCCTGAAACAGAGTCTCAATCGTGCCATCCGCCGCAGCCGTCTCAAGGCGTTGCTGCTGGTGGCACCGCTGTTGATCTTCATCGGGCTGGCCTTCGTCATGCCCATCTTCGACATGCTGTCGCGCAGTGTCGACAACCCGGAAGTCTCCACCTATCTGCCGCGCACCAGTCAGGCGCTGGTTGACTGGGACGGCGAGGGATTGCCGGATGAGGCTACCTACGCCGCGCTGGCAGACGACCTTGCCGCGGGCCTCAAGGCGCGCAATCTCGGGCGTGTCGCCTCACGTCTCAACTATGAAATGTCGGGCATGCGCTCACTGTTCATGAAGAGTGCACGCAAGGCCGCTCGCATGGAGGCCCCTTACAAGGCGGCATTGATCGAGGCCGATGAGGACTGGCAGGACCCGGACATCTGGCGCTTGATCAAGCGCGAGTCCACGCCTTACACGGCTTCCTACTATCTGGCGGCGGTGGATCGTCAGTTCTCTCCCACTGGCGAGATCGTCGAGAAGCCGGAATATCTGCAGATCCATGTCTCGCTGTTCATCCGCACCTTCTGGATGAGCGCCGCGATCACCGGGCTATGTCTGTTGCTGGCCTATCCGGTGGCCTGGCTGCTGGCGACCCTGCCTGCCGGGCGCGGCAATCTGCTGATGATTCTGGTGTTGCTGCCGTTCTGGACTTCGCTTCTGGTACGCACCACGACATGGATCGCGATCCTGCAGCAGCAGGGGGTGCTCAACGACATGCTGGTAGGCGTCGGGATACTCGCCGAGGAGGCGCGCATCCAGATGATCTACAACAAGACCGGCACCATCATCGCGATGACCCATATCCTGCTGCCCTTCATGATCCTGCCGCTGTACTCGGTCATGAAGACCATTCCGCCCAGCTACATGCACGCGGCGCGCTCGCTGGGTGCCGGGCCGATCACCGCCTTCCGACGCGTCTACTTCCCGCAGACCCTGCCGGGTATCGGAGCAGGCTCGATTCTGGTCTTCATCCTCTCCATCGGCTACTACATCACGCCGGCACTGGTGGGCGGGCAGTCGGGCCGCTTCATCACCAACTTCATCGCCTATCACATGCAGACCTCGCTCAACTGGGGACTGGCAGCGGCCATTGGCTCGATCCTGCTGGTCGTGGTGATCCTCTTCTATCTCGTCTACAACCGCCTGATCGGTGTCGACAAGGTCAAACTGGGGTGACAGATGGCCATACCTTCCTATGCAACACGTGGTGAGCGGATCTGGCATTGGGTGTTCTGCGCACTCTGTGCGCTGATCTTCCTGTTCCTGATCGGGCCGATCCTGGTGATCATTCCGCTCTCGTTCAATGCCGAACCCTACTTCACCTTCTCGGAGAAGATGCTGTCGCTGGACCCGGAGGGTTACTCGCTGCGCTGGTATCAGGAGTTCTTCACGTCGGATGAGTGGATGCGCTCGATCAAGAACAGCATCTTCGTCGCGGTATGTGCGACGGTGCTGGCCACGGTACTGGGCACGCTTGCCGCGCTTGGGCTTTCGAGTCGCTTCATGCCGTTTCGCAACACCATCATGGCGATCCTGATCTCGCCGATGATCGTGCCATTGATCATCAGTGCCGCGGCGATGTTCTTCTTCTTCTCGAAGCTGGGGCTGACGCAGACCTATCTGGGCGTGATTCTGGCGCACACCGCGCTAGGCATTCCCTTCGTGGTGATCACGGTGACGGCGACGCTGTCCGGATTCGATCACTCTCTGACGCGTGCGGCGCACTCGCTGGGGGCCAGCCCGAGTCGCACCTTCTTCCGCATCATCCTGCCGCTGGTGACGCCGGGCGTGGTGTCCGGTGCGCTGTTCGCCTTCATCACCTCGTTCGATGAAGTCGTGGTGGTGCTGTTCATCGCCGGGCCGGCGCAGACCACCATCCCGATCCAGATGTGGTCCGGTATCCGCGAGGAGATCAGTCCGACGATTCTGGCGGTGGCCACGCTGCTGGTGCTGGTCTCGATCCTGCTGCTGACGACACTGGAGCTGATTCGCCGTCGCAATGAGCGCCTGCGCGGCCTGACGCCGAGCTGACTCCCTGTCCTTGAGTGCTGAGTGTTAGGTGCTTGGTAGCGGTAAGAAATGTGAGTCGTGTGAAACGCCCGTGCCCCCGCAGAGTCTGTCTGCGGGGGCACGGGCGTTTCAGGGCCGGGGCTTGAGGAGAAGCCTGCTGCGTCAGGCCGCGCCGAGTCGCTTGTAGAGCGTGGTGCGACTGATGCCCAGCTCCCGAGCGAGACGCGAGACGTTGCCGCCCAGCGCGTCCAGCGCGCTCTGCAGCTCCTCGGCACTGGAGAGGTCATGCAGCGGGGGCAGGGGAGGCTTCTCGGGCGGCAGCATGGCGCAATGTTGTGCATGCGATGCGCTGCTGAATTCGCCCGACAGCATCACGTGGCACGCTTCAAGAGACGGCCCATCGCACAGCGCCAGTGCCAGACGCAACACATTGTCCAGCTCACGCACGTTGCCCGGCCAATCATGCTGCATGAGACGGTTCAGGAAATCAGGGGTGATGCGTGGCAGCTCGCGTTGCTGCTCCCGGCACAGCCGTGTCAGCAGGGCATGGCTCAATCCAGCCATGTCCTGGCGATCGCGCAGTGGCGGCAGGGCGATGCTGGCGCCACACAGTCGGTAGTAGAGGTCCGCCCGGAAGTGACCTGCCTTGACCAGCTCGCTGAGAGGCTGATGGGTGGCGGCCACCAGTTCGAAATCGACCCGCTGCGGCTTGCCGCCGCCCAGCGGGGTGACTTCACGCTCCTGCAGCACGCGCAGCAGACGCGCCTGCACATGCAGTGGCATGTCGCCGATCTCATCCAGAAACAGGCGTCCGCCATTGGCCTCGATCAGTCGGCCCTCGCGCCCCGCAGGGTCGGCACCGGTAAAGGCGCCGCGCCGATACCCGAACAGCTCAGCCTCGACCAGCTCATCGGGCAATGCCGCGCAATTGATGGCGACCAGCGGCTGATGGGCGCGATGACTGGCCTGATGCAGCGCCTTGACCACCTCTTCCTTGCCGACACCTGTCTCGCCCTGCAGCAGCAGTGGCAGGCGAGCGTTCACCAGCCGTGCCAGCAGCTCGCAGACTCGGGCCCAGCCGGCATCGCCATGATGCAGGCGCGCAAGGCTTGGATGGCAGGCAGCGGCCTGAGTGGCCAGCGGGCCAGTTCGCTCATCGGTGGGGTGAGTGGCTGGTGCGCGTGCCTGAATGCGTGGCCTGGGCAGGACACCGCACAAGGTGTAGCCCGTGAAATGCGGGTGTTGCGTGAGCGTCAGGCATTCCGCGTCGTCAAGCTGGGCCAGCGGTGCCCAGTCCAGCTGCCAGCGAGCCAGGGGCTGGCCCAGCAACAGATGGAGGTCATCGCGCGTGGCGCAGCTGTCGTTGTCCGCCGGGTGTTCCGCGCAATCTGGCGATGGCGAGAGCTCAAGGTGCGCTGCCAGCAGCTGCAGCCCTCTGCGACTGGCGGCCGCGACCTGGCCCTGCGGCGTGACAGCCAGCAGGGCGGCGCTGGGCGAGTCCAGCTGAGAACGGTTGAGATGCAGGCGCAACAGATGATGATCATGCCCGAGCGCCTCATCGAGACGGCGTTGCTCGATGTCATCCGCCAGTACGCCGAGCATGCCGAGACTGTACTGGCGGACGCGATAGGGATCGCATATCAGTCCCAGGCAGCCCTCGCAGGCACAGGGGGTCAGCCCGCGGCGACTGTTCCAGCTCGCGGGCGCCAGCAGGGCGGCACTGGCACTGGCCAGCCCCTTGAGGCACTCGGCGTCATGCGCGTCGAGCGCGATGCGTGCCAGGCGATTGGCGCGCGGCGCATTCAGCGTCTCGGCGATGGCGTTATGCCCCAGCGATTCCTCGCGCCAGCGCGCGCCGGGGCGCAGCAGGGTGGCGTCATTGCCCAGCAGCTGTTGATGGCCGTAGCTTGCCAGCACCACGCCGTCGCGGTCGGTCAGTACCAGACACGCCTGCCAGTGATCGAGCAGGTTAAGGGTATGACCGGCCACCGCTGACGCCACCGTCGCCATCAGGCTGGCGGCCTGACGCTGACGCCAGACGAGCTCTTCCGGCGGACACACCAGTGAGGAATGCTGAAGTGCCACGGGAGCAGCGGCGGGATGGGGCGTGGAGTGAGCTGGGGGGGCGGCGGTGTGGTTATCGACGTGGTTATCGACGTGGCTGGCGGAATGATGGCGTGCTGTCATGAGACATCCCTTGTGCGGCGGGCCTTTCAGGCCTCTGTTGTTATTGATGCTGTTATCGGTGCTGTCATCGATGCTGTTTTCGGTCTTGGGGAGTGTTCACGGCAATGTTCACTTGTGCGTGGCGAGTGTTCAGTTCCGAGGACTCCAGTGTTCAGACACTGTTCATCAGAGTAGCGGGAGACGGGGTGGTTGACGGGCTAGACCATGGTCTGCCCCTGCCTTGGTCGCATCTGGCAAGTGACTGAATGATCAACGAAAGAGGGCGATCTGGCGGTATGCGAGGGCTGGCAGAGGGTGTCGGGGGGCACGGGGTTGCGCGCGGCTGGCACAGGGTTCGCTAGATGAGAGCCACCAGGTGGGTATGAACACTCGGCAGTGGTTGGCCGTGTCCCTGCCCCGATGACTTTCACCAGACGAGACAGCGCCATGTCCTTGAGCCTTGAGGCGGTCACCCGCCGGGTTGGCCGCGAGACCCATATCGACAGGGTGGACCTGACCTTCGAGCCCGGCTCCTTCAATGTGCTGCTGGGACGCACCTTGTCCGGCAAGACCTCACTGATGCGCCTGATGGCAGGCCTCGATGTGCCCAGTGATGGGCGAATCGTGATGAACGGCGAGGACGTGACCGGCCGCCCGGTGCGCGAGCGCAACATCTCGATGGTCTATCAGCAGTTCATCAACTACCCGAGTCTGAGCGTCTACGACAACATCGCCTCGCCGCTGAAGCTGGCGCGCATGGCGCCGGAGGAAATCCGTCGCCGCGTGCACGAGATCGCCGAGATGCTGCATATCGAGCAGTTCCTCGCGCGTCAGCCGGCGGAGCTCTCCGGCGGTCAGCAGCAGCGTACGGCCATGGCGCGGGCGCTGGTCAAGGATGCTGACCTGGTGCTGTTCGATGAGCCGCTGGTCAATCTTGATTACAAGCTGCGCGAAGAGCTGCGCCACGAGATGCGCAGCCTGTTCGCGACCCGCAACACCATCGCCGTCTACGCCACCACCGAACCCGGTGAGGCGCTGGCGCTCGGTGGCACCACCACCCTGATGCATGAAGGGCGGGTGTTGCAGTCCGGGCCTACCGAGGCCGTCTACCATCATCCGGTGAGTGTCGAGGCGGCGAAGCTCTACTCCGAGCCGCAGATCAATCTGTTCGAGGCCGAGGTGCGTGGGCGTGAACTGGCGTTCTCCGGTGCCGCCAGTGCCGGCGAGCAGGGCAGCCGGTTCGTGCTGCCCACACCACTGGTGGGGCTCGAGAGCGGGGCCTATCGCTTCGGTATCCGTCCCAGTCATCTGGGGTTGGCGCCGCTGGCCGACGATGATCTCGAGTTCGCCGTCACGGTGGATATCGCCGAGATCTCCGGCTCCGAGACCTTCCTGCATGTCAGCAATGACGATCACTCCCTGGTGCTGCACCTGTCCGGTATCCACGACTTCGCCGTGGATGATGCCATCCGGGTCTATGCCCCCGCGCACAAGTTGTTCGTCTTCGCGGATGACAAGGGCCGCGCTGGCGGTGAAGTGGCAGGCCCGGGCGGCGACGGGGCACTGATCCGCTCGCCCGAGCGACCCACCACGACTGGCGGAGGGCTGGCCTGATGGCGGAAATACACCTCAATGATCTGGCGCACAGCTACCTGGCGACGCCTACGGCTGACAGTGACTACGCCATCCGGCGCATGAACCATGTCTGGCAGCAGGGCGGTGCCTATGCGCTGCTCGGCCCGTCGGGCTGTGGCAAGAGTACGCTGCTCAACATCATCTCCGGGCTGCTGGCCCCCTCCGAGGGCGAGGTGCGCTTCGATGATCGCGTGGTCAATCGGCTGCCGCCGGAAGAGCGCAACATCGCTCAGGTGTTCCAGTTCCCGGTGGTCTACGACACCATGACCGTCTTCGACAATCTGGCCTTCCCGCTGCGCAATCAGCGCCAGCCGGAGCACAAGGTGCAGTCTCGGGTACGTGAGATCGCCCAGGTGCTGGAGCTGGAAGACCTGCTGACGCGGCGTGCCAGCAACCTGACGGCCGACGAGAAGCAGAAGGTCTCGATGGGCCGCGGGCTGGTGCGTGATGACGTGGCCGCCATCCTGTTCGATGAACCGCTGACCGTCATCGACCCCCACCTCAAGTGGAAGCTGCGGCGCAAGCTCAAGCAGATCCATGAGCAGTTCAACATCACCATGGTCTACGTCACCCATGACCAGCTGGAGGCCTCGACCTTCGCCGACAAGATCGCGGTGATGTATGAAGGCCGCATCGTGCAGTTCGGTACCCCGCGCGAGCTGTTCGAGGACCCCGCTCACACCTTCGTGGGCTACTTCATCGGCTCGCCGGGCATGAATCTGGCCAGCATCACGCTGGAATCAGAGGGCGTGCGGCTCGGGACGGGGGAGGACGCGCCCTTGCTGCACCTTCCACGGGCGCTGCTGGCGACGCTTGAGGAGCGCAAGGGCGAGTTGAAGCTGGGCATCCGTCCGGAATTCGTCGAGCTCGAGGCCAGCGACAGCTCACCCGCTGCGGCGGTTTCCGACACCCGCGAGCATTGGCTCAGTGGTCAGGTCACGCTGGTGCAGGATCTTGGCACCTACAAGGTAGTGGATCTCGACATCGGCGGTGGCTGCATCTTCAAGGCACGTATCGAGGAAGATGCGCCTATCCCTGTCGGGGGTGTGCGGCTGCGGCTACCGGCCCGCTGGCAGCGCTTCTATCTCGATGAGCATCTGCTGGATCTGTCACAGGCCGGCGCGCCCGACAGCGGCGAGGCGGACAGCTTTGCCAGAGGGGAAAGTGGAGAGCAGCCGGGAGGAAACGCCTGATGCAACGCACACACAACAATCGCGCCTGGTGGCTGGTGCTGCCGGTGGTCATCGTGGTGGCGTTCTCGGCCATCATCCCGATGATGACGGTGGTCAACTACTCGGTGCAGGACATCTTCGATCCCTCCACACGCTTCTTCGTGGGAACCGAATGGTATCGCGAGATCCTGCGCGACGAGCGCCTGCACGACTCGCTGGTTCGCCAGTTCGTCTATTCCTTCGCGGTACTCGCCATCGAGATTCCGCTGGGGATCGCCGTGGCGCTCTCGATGCCGCGCAAGGGCTTCATGGTCTCGTTGTGCATGATCCTGCTGGCCCTGCCGCTGCTGATTCCCTGGAACGTGGTCGGCACCATCTGGCAGATCATCGGGCGTGAGGACATCGGGCTCTACGGCTGGGCGCTGGGGCAACTGGGCATCGATTACAACTACGCCTCCAATCCGGCCGACGCCTGGGTGACGGTGCTGGTGATGGATGTCTGGCACTGGACGTCGCTGGTGGCACTGCTGTGCTACTCGGGGCTGCGCGCCATTCCCGATGTCTACTATCAGGCCGCGCGCATCGACCGTGCCTCACCCTGGGCCGTGTTCCGCTACATCCAGCTGCCCAAGCTCAAGAGCGTGCTGCTGATCGGCATCATGCTGCGCTTCATGGACAGTTTCATGATCTACACCGAGCCCTTCGTTCTCACCGGTGGCGGGCCGGGTACCACCACGACCTTCCTGTCCCAGACCTTGACCCAGATGGCGATCGGCCAGTTCGATCTCGGACGCGCCGCTGCCTTCTCGCTGATCTACTTCCTCATCATCCTGCTGGTCTCGTGGCTGTTCTATACCGCCATGACCCACCAGGACAGTGACGACGCCTGAGGAGACGAGTGATGAAAACACGCAAGCGTCTGGTAATGACGATCTACCTGCTGTTCCTGCTGGTGCCGATCTACTGGCTGCTGATCATGTCGTTCAAGTCGAATCAGGAGATTCTCGGCGGCCTGACCCTGTGGCCACAGAACTTCACCTTCGACAACTACCGGGTGATCTTCACCGACCCCAGCTGGTACATGGGCTATGTGAACTCGATGAGCTATGTGGTGCTCAACATGGCCATCTCGCTGACGGTGGCACTGCCGGCGGCCTATGCCTTCTCGCGCTATCGCTTCCTGGGTGACAAGCATCTGTTCTTCTGGCTCTTGACCAATCGAATGGCACCGCCGGCGGTCTTCCTGCTGCCGTTCTTCCAGCTCTACTCCTCGGTGGGACTGTTCGATACTCCGCTGGCGGTGGCACTCGCGCACTGTCTGTTCAACGTGCCGCTGGCGGTCTGGATTCTGGAAGGCTTCATGTCCGGCGTGCCCAAGGAGATCGATGAGACGGCCTATATCGATGGCTACAGTTTTCCGCGCTTCTTCCTGACGCTGTTCATTCCGATGATTCGCCCGGGCATCGGGGTGACCGCCTTCTTCTGCTTCATGTTCTCGTGGGTGGAGCTGTTGCTGGCGCGAACCCTGACCTCGACGGAGGCGAAGCCGATCGCGGCGGTGATGACGCGAACGGTCTCGGCCTCGGGCATCGACTGGGGCGTGCTGGCCGCCGCCGGCGCCCTGACGCTGATTCCCGGCATTCTGGTGATCTACTTCGTGCGCAATCACGTCGCCAAGGGCTTCGCCCTGGGTCGGGTGTGAGCGGCGGCCAGACGAGCGCCGCTGTCATTGCCGCCAGCGAGTCGCTGCTGGCGGCCTACAAGAGGACATGATGATGGAATGGATGGCCTGGACACTGCCCACGTCACTCTTCTTTGCCGGTATCGGCACCTTGCTGCTGGGCATGACCGCCTGGCAGTTCGTGACCCCGACGCTGAGTCGCCAGGGCTTTCTGCCCATCGCGACCACGCGTGGCGACAGACTGTTCATCGGCCTGCTCTCCAGCGGCTGGCTGCATCTGCTGTGGCTGGGCTTCACTGATCAGGTGCTGTGGATGATCAGCATCGTCTGTGTCGTCTGGATGCTGGTGTTGATGAAGTGGGGATGAGGTGAGGGTGAAGTGAGGGGGGATGAGAAGAAACGAGAGGTGAAGAAACGAGAAGTGAGATGTCGGGAATGGGGTGTGAGCGTTGACGACGGGCAGCGTCGCCCGGTGGCAACAGGGAACCCGAGGTGCTGACAGGAGTCCCAAGCGGTTCTGACTGGCCAAGCCAGTGTCATCTGTCATCGCTCTGGAACCCTGTTGCATGTCGTCTACCGAATCCTCGCGTCATTCGTCCACCACTGCCTCTGTTTCTTCCGGCAGGAAAAGCCGTCGTGTCATTCGTGCCGGGCTGACAGGGTTGAGCCTTGTCTGTGTCGTCGCCATCGGCTGGTGGGTCACGACTCCCGTGTCGGTGGAGGATCAGCAGGGCGGAGCTGGCGAGGGCCATTCTTCAGAGGGCCATACTGCAAGTGGCGGGCAGCAGGACAAAGGGCAACCCCCCTTGTGGCAGGCGTATCAGCGAGTGTGGCAGGCCAATCAGGCGCTGCCGGCAGACAAGCGCGAGCCGCTGCCCTTGCCGGACTTCTCGCAAGCTGGCTATCACCAGGGAGGAGAACTCCCGGCGGCGTTGGCGACGGGAGCCAATGCACAAGAGGCGCGGAAGCGGGAATCAGAGTCTCGCAGCGTCAGGCGCTTCGATGTCACGGATTATGGCGCTGATGGCACGGACGACGTGAGTGACCGAGAGGCGGTACTGCGCGCCCATGCCGCGATGCGTCGTTGGCAGCAGCAGGGCGAGCATGATGCGGACAGTCCTCAGCGCCATGGGGTGCTCTATTTCCCCGCCGGTGACTATGTATTGTTCGGCCCCGCGGAGCGCGACTGGTTCTATGCACGGATGATCGCGCTCAAGGCGGCAGTCTCGGACAAGGCGCGTCAGCAGTCACTGCGCGAGGCATTGCTCAAGATGCAGGGGCTGAGCCTGGCCGGCAGTCATTGGACACTGGCGGGAGATGGAAGCGACAGAACCCGTCTCAAGCAGACCCGACCGATGCTGCCGTTGCACGCCAGCTGGTACTGGAGCACGCCCTGGTTGCTGCATCTTGGCAATCTGGAGGAAGGCAGGACGCTGGCCGAGGGCGGGAGTCAGGAAGCCTGGCAGCCGATCGCCGCGACGGCTCGCGTGCAGCCTGCCGATACGCAGGACACGGTGACACTGGCGGGCGTGGCACAGGCGTCATCGCTCAAGGCGGGGGATGAGGTATTGCTGGAGAGCATCGACAAGCGCCCGCAAGCGGTAGCACGTGCTCTGGCACCCTATCAGATGGAAAAGGAGGCCAGAACCGGCAAGTCGCGCTGGCTGATCGAGCGGGATGGGGTGGTCAAGCGCGCTCGCTACCGTGTGCTGGCACGAGAAGGCAATCGGCTGACGCTGTCGTTGCCCGTGGTGCACGAGCGCTTCCCCGGTGAGCAGTGGCGTATCGCGCGCATCCATCCGGCGCATGAGGTCGGGGTCGAAGGCATCACGCTCAAGGGCAACTGGCGAGGGCGCTTCAAGCATCATCGCAGCGCCGAGGACGACAGCGGCTTCGGCCTGCTGGATCTCGATGGCATCACCGATGGCTGGGTGCGTGATGTTCGGCTCGACAGTTTCAATCAGGGAGTGAAGGTGCGCCACAGCTCCCAGGTGACGCTCGAGGACGTGAGGATGACCGGCAAGCCGGGACATATCGCGATGACGATCAGTGACAGCAATCAGGTGCTGGCAAGGCAGGTGGTCGACCAAAGTCATGCCTGGCATGCGCCCGGCGTGGCCCGCTACGCGACCCATAACGTCTACCTTGAACTGGAGCATGGCGGTGACAGTGGGATCGAACTGCATGGTCAGCAGCCGCGGGACAATCTCTTCGACCGCAAGCGAGGCGGCCATGTACGCGACCGCTGGGGCGCCAGTGTCGGCCATCAGCCCAATCATCTCCGCGGGCTGGTGTTGTGGAATCCGGTCAATACCGGCAAGCCGCACGATGCCTGGCCCTTCATGCGCGCCGACTCACACTTCGGCAAGGTGATCATGCCGACGGTAGTGGGCGCCACCGGCCGCGCGCTGGGCATCGCCAGTCGTCATGATTACGAGCGGGTGATGAACGCCAAGGGCGTGACGGACTACCCGCAGCTTGAGGCGCTGGACAAGCTGCAGGCGCGAGTGGAATCCCCCGGCGAGGCTGTCAAGCCGGCTTCGCTCTACCGGGCACAACGCGAGCTGCTTCGCGAGACGCACCCGTGACCCGGAAAGCTTGAATCCGTCGGGTATCTGGCAGACGGACTGACAGTCAGATGCCCGGCCAGCCGAGCAGCAACGCAGCAAAGGCAAGACAGCGTACCCGGAACGACAGGAGGACAAGCAGTACCGGCAGGAGACGCGCGCGGCATCTCGCGCCGCGTGATACGTGATTGACGGAAGTGGTTGTTGGACGACGCGACACAACAATAACGCCAATGAAGGGACATCCCATGAGTCAGCACATCATTCGACCCGCACGCCTGCGTTACGCCATCGCCTTCGCCACGGCGGCGGGGCTCGCGGGTCTTTCCAGTCAGGCCATGGCCGATCAGTATCAGGATGCGGCAAGGAAGTGGATCGACCAGGAATTCTCACCCTCCACGCTGAGCAAGGACGAGCAGATGTCCGAGCTCGAGTGGTTCATCAAGGCCGCCGAGCCGCTGCGCGGCATGGAAATCAAGGTGGCCTCGGAAACCCTGACCACCCATGAATACGAGTCCAAGGTGCTGGCCAAGGCCTTCAGCGAGATCACCGGCATCAAGTTGACCCACGACTTGATCCAGGAAGGCGACGTCATCGAGAAACTGCAGACCCAGATGCAGTCCGGGCGCAACATCTACGATGGCTACGTCAATGACTCCGACCTGATCGGCACGCACTTCCGCTATGGCAAGGTCGTGCCGATCAGCGACATGATGGAAGGCGACGGCAAGGCCTTCACCTCGCCGACCCTGGATCTGGATGACTTCATCGGGCTGGATTTCACCACCGGCCCGGATGACAAGCTCTATCAGCTGCCGGACCAGCAGTTTGCCAACCTGTACTGGTTCCGCGCCGACTGGTTCGAGCGTGAAGACTTGAAGAAGCAGTTCAAGGACAAGTACGGCTACGAGCTGGGCGTACCGGTCAACTGGTCAGCCTATGAAGACATCGCCGATTTCTTCACTAATGACGTCAAGGAAATCGACGGCAAGCGGGTCTATGGCCACATGGATTACGGCAAGAAGGACCCGTCACTCGGCTGGCGCTTCACCGATGCCTGGTTCTCCATGGCGGGTGCCGGCGACAAGGGCCTGCCCAACGGCCTGCCGGTAGATGAGTGGGGCATTCGTGTCGAGGAATGTCAGCCGGTGGGTTCCTCGGTGACGCGTGGCGGCGCGGCCAATGGCCCGGCGGCCGTCTATGCCACCACCAAGTACGTCGACTGGCTGGGCAAGTACGCACCGCCGGAAGCTCAGGGCATGACCTTCTCCGAGTCCGGCCCGGTGCCGTCCCAGGGCAACATCGCCCAGCAGATCTTCTGGTACACCGCCTTCACGGCTGACATGACAAGAGATGGTCTGCCGGTGGTCAACGACGACGGCACGCCCAAGTGGCGCATGGCGCCGTCACCGCATGGCCCGTACTGGGAAGAGGGCATGAAGCTTGGCTATCAGGACGTGGGTGCCTGGACCTTCTTCGACTCCACGCCGGAGAAGAATCGTCACGCCGCCTGGCTGTATGCGCAGTTCGTGACCGCCAAGACCGTCTCGCTCAAGAAGACCCTGGAAGGTCTGACGCCGATCCGCGAGTCGGATATCCAGTCCCAGGCGATGACCGATGCCGCGCCGAAGCTGGGCGGTCTGGTCGAGTTCTATCGCAGCCCGGCGCGGGTGCAGTGGTCGCCGACCGGCACCAACGTGCCGGATTATCCGAAACTGGCCCAGCTGTGGTGGCAGTACATCTCCCAGGCCGCCAGTGGTGAAGCCACGCCGCAGGAAGCGCTTGATGGCCTGGCCAAGGCGCAGGACCGCATTCTCGAGCGTCTCGAGCGCGCCAAGGTGATGGACAACTGTGGGCCGAAGCTCAACGAGGAACGTGATGCGGAGTACTGGTTCGCCCAGCCGGGTGCGCCGAAGGCCAAGCTGGACAACGAGAAGCCCAAGGGCGAGACCATCGCCTACGACGAGCTGCTCAAGAGCTGGAAGGAGTGATCTCGGCTGGCGCGTCATTGCGCCACTGAGCAGGCTCCTGAATGACCGCTGCAACGACAACGCCCCTGCCGGTTACCCGGCAGGGGCGTTTTTTTGCCAGAGCGATCAGCGACAGCGTTTCATCACTGCCTCATTGCTGGCTCTCAATCGAGACTCTCAATCACGGTAGAGGTCGATGCTTGGGCAGGAGCAGATCAACTGGCGATCGCCATGCACGTTGTCGACCCGGTTGACGGCCGGCCACTGCTTGGCCGCCTTGACGTGCTCGCTGGGGAAGGCACCGATCTCGCGGGAATAACCACGGTTCCATTCGGCGTCCATCAGGTCCGCCTGGGTGTGCGGCGCGTGCACCAGCGGGTTGTCTTCCAGGGTCCATTCGCCTTGCTCGACACGGGCGATCTCGGCGCGAATCGCGATCATCGCCTCACAGAAACGGTCGATCTCGTAGAGCGACTCGGACTCGGTGGGCTCGACCATCAGCGTGCCCGCCACCGGGAACGACATGGTTGGGGCGTGGAAGCCGTAGTCGATCAGGCGCTTGGCGATGTCTTCCTCGCTGATGCCGGAAGCGGCCTTCAGCGGGCGGATATCGATGATGCACTCATGCGCCACGGTGCCGTTCTTGCCGCGATAGAGCACCGGATAGTGCCCATCGAGACGCGTGGCGATGTAGTTGGCGTTGAGGATTGCAAGCTCGGTGGCCTCACGCAGCCCCTGCGCGCCCATCATCTTGATGTAGGCCCAGGAGATCGGCAGGATCGCCGCGGAACCGAAGGCGGCGGCCGAGACGGCGGTGCATTCCGGCTTCACGCCTTCCAGCGGGGTGACCACGTGGTTGGAGACGAAGGGTGCCAGGTGTGACTTGACGCCGATGGGGCCCATGCCCGGACCGCCGCCACCGTGGGGAATGCAGAAGGTCTTGTGCAGGTTGAGGTGCGAGACATCACCGCCGAAGTCTCCCGGACGGCAGATGCCGACCTGGGCGTTCATGTTGGCGCCGTCGATGTAGACCTGACCGCCGTGATCGTGAACGACCTGACAGGCCTCGCGCACGGTTTCCTCGAACACGCCGTGGGTGGACGGGTAGGTGATCATGATCGCGGACAGCTTGTCGCTGTGCTGCTCGGCCTTGGCGCGCAGGTCATTGATGTCGATGTTGCCGCTGGCATCACACTCGACCACCACCACCTTCATGGCGGCCATCGCGGCGGAGGCCGGATTGGTGCCGTGGGCGGAGCTGGGGATCAGGCAGATGTCGCGCGCCCCTTCACCGATGGAGGCCTGGTAGCGACGGATCGCGACCAGTCCCGCATATTCCCCCTGAGCGCCGGAGTTCGGCTGCATGGAGATGGCGTCGTAGCCGGTGATCTCGACCAGGAAGGCCGACAGCTCGTCGATCATCTGCTTGTAGCCGACCACCTGATCCGAGGGCGCAAACGGGTGGACGTTGGCGAATTCGGGCCAGGTGACCGGAATCATCTCGGTGGTGGCGTTGAGTTTCATGGTGCAGCTGCCCAGCGGAATCATCGCGTGGGTCAGCGACAGGTCCTTGTTCTCCAGGCGCTTCAGGTAGCGCAGCATCTCGGTTTCTGAGTGATAGCGGCTGAAGGTCGGGTGGGTCAGGAAGTCGCTGTCACGCTGACAGGCCGCCGGGATCGCGCTTGCGCCCTTGGCCAGCAGGTCCTGGTCCAGCGCGGCGACGGACAGGCCGTGCTCCTCGCCGAGCAGCACGTCGAACAGCACGCCGACGTCAGCGGCGGTAGTGGTCTCGTCGAGATTGATGGTGATGCGGCCGTCGCCGTGGTGGCGCAGGTTGATCTCGTGGGTCAGCTCGCGACCATGGATCTTGCCGGCATCCACGCCGGTGACGGTGATGGCATCGAACCAGCTGTCGTGGGCCAGTGTCATGCCGCAGCGCGTGACGCCCTCGGCGAGAATGCTGGTCAGGCGATGCACCCGGGTGGCGATGCGCTTGAGGCCTTCGGCGCCGTGATAGACGGCGTAGAAGCCGGCGATGTTGGCCAGCAGCGCCTGGGCGGTGCAGATGTTGGAGGTCGCCTTCTCGCGGCGGATGTGCTGCTCGCGGGTCTGCATCGCCATGCGCAGCGCCGGATTGCCGCGCGAGTCCTTGGAGACCCCGATGATGCGGCCCGGAATCGAGCGCTTGAGCTTGTCGGTGGTGGCGAAGAAGGCGGCGTGCGGGCCGCCGAAGCCCATCGGCACGCCGAAGCGCTGGGAGGTGCCGACGACGATATCGGCGCCGAGGCTGCCCGGCGACTTGAGCAGCACCAGGCTCAGCAGGTCGGCGGCCACCACGGTCATCGCGCCATTGGCGCGTGCCGCGTCCAGCAGCGGTGCGAGATCGCGTACCTGACCGGTATTGCCCGGATACTGGAACAGGGCGCCGAAGATGTCGTGCTCACCGACCTTCTCGGCAGCATCGATGACCAGCTCGAAGCCGAAGTAATCGGCACGCGTGCGCATGACGTCCAGCGTCTGGGGCAGGACATCGTCGGCGATGAAGAAGCGATTGCTCTTGTTCTTCTTGTTGCCACGCTGACACAGCGCCATGGCTTCGGCCGCGGCGGTGGCCTCATCCAGCAGGCTGGCATTGGCCAGTTCCATGCCGGTCAGGTCCATCACCGCCTGCTGGAAGTTGAGCAGCCCCTCGAGACGGCCCTGGGCGATTTCCGGCTGGTACGGCGTATACGCGGTATACCAGCCCGGATTCTCCAGCACGTTGCGCTGGATGACCGCCGGCAGGTGGGTGTTGTGATATCCCTGGCCGATATAGGTCTTGAATACCTTGTTCTGACGCGCCAGGCGCTTGAGATAGTCCAGTGCCTCGGATTCCGTGCGCGGCCCTTCGAGGTCCAGCTCGCGTCCCAGACGAATGGCCGCCGGCACGGTGCGGTCAATCAGCGTCTCGATGCTGTCTTCACCCAGTGTCGCCAGCATGCGCGTGACATTGGCGGCAGTCGGGCCATTGTGACGGGAAATGAAATCATCGTGCCCGGCCAGCTGGGCCAGGGTAAGCGTCTCGTGAGCCATGCAAGGAATCCTGTGCTGCAACGGGAACTGCAAGTGACAGTCCGCGGGAGGAACATCGCCTTGCCGGCGCAGGAGGGCGGGCAGGGCGTCGGGAATCGTGAAGCCTCGGCTGGGGGCGCCGAGCCAGCGTACTACCGGGTGAGACGGGCAAGCGGCCTCCAGCCATGTGACAGCGCTGTCTCGGACAGCGGCTGGAGGCCAACCGTGATCAGGCTTCGCTTTCCACCAGCTGGGTGTAGGCGTCCGCGTCGAGCAGCTTTTCCAGCTCGGCGCTGTCAGCGACCTTCATCTTCAGAATCCAGGCATCGTCATAGGGGCTTTCGTTGACGGATTCCGGCGCGTCTTCGAGGCTCTCGTTGACGGCGATGACTTCGCCGGCCAGCGGCGCGTACAGATCAGAGGCCGCCTTGACGGACTCGATGACACCGAACTCTTCTTCCAGCGCCAGTTCGCGACCGATTTCCGGCAATTCGACGAAGACGACGTCGCCCAGCGCTTCCTGAGCGTGGTCGGTGATGCCGATGGTCACGGTACCGTCACCGTTGTCCTGAACCCACTCGTGACTCTCGGTGTACTTAAGCGTGGCAGGAATGTTGCTCATGAGTGTTTTCCTATGTGAAAAGATTTTCTGATTCAGGGAATCGTTGCGCCATTATGCACGAAGGTCTCGACACGTGGCAGTAGCTGAGCGCGTCGTGCCTCTACGACTTTTGGCGAGTGGCAAGCGAGTTGCCCTCTTAATCGTGGTCCGTCGTGCTCCGGGCGTCCAGTGTCTCGCCTTGCCACGCCCGGTCTATCTATGCCATGGCGCGAAGGTATCAGCGCACAAGGCCCATGAGTGCAGGGGGCAGACCGTTTTTTCACCGCTGGAAGTCAGTTCTCCAGGTCCTCATCCTCTGACGGGAGGTGGGTTTCCAGCGAGAATCTGATGCCACTTTCCTGCGCTTGCGAGCCCTGTTGAGTCGAGGTAGAGTGTCGCCTGTTTCGTATTGGAAACTTGTTTCCCATGTTGTGTCCAGATTCGCGTGCTGTCAATGGTGTCGCAGGCAGCGACACCCATATTCGCTGAGGGAAGCTCCTTCACGTTTTTGATCATCAGGCGTGTCCTGGTGGCAGGCATCCCCTAGCGCCGGCGGAGCCTGCCTGTCGTCACGGGACTGCCCGCGAGAGGTGTGGGGGAAGACCCGGGAGAGGCTCAGGTTGCCGGCACAAGGGAAAGAGATATCCACTGAGTGACGCCCATCAACGGGCTGAATCCCTCAGGCGATTGACACATTTTCATGATTTTTGCGTGACGTTTTGCTCACATTCCAGCGTAAAGCCCTGTTGGGGTAGTGAAGACTGGAAGCTTCCGCTAATGTGAGCTGTCCGTTTGGCGTGCTGGCCGGTTGGCCTGCTGGCCAGACGGGATTTCCGATGTGTCTCTCCTCGCATCGAGTCATAACAACAATTCAGCGGAGGAAATCTGCGTGGAAATGATCAGTTCTCTCTTTACCGCCATCAATGGCGTGGTGTGGGGCCCGGTGATGTTGATCCTGCTGCTCGGGGTCGGCTTCTATCTTCAGGCGGGCCTCAAGGGCATGCCGATCCGCAAGTTGGGTACCGGCTTCAAGCTGCTGTGGAGCGGGCGCGCGCCCGGCAAGGATGGCGATGGTGAAATGTCGCCGTTCAATGCCCTCATGACATCACTCTCCGCTACCATCGGTACCGGCAACATCGCGGGTGTGGCGACGGCGATCGCGCTGGGTGGACCGGGGGCGATCTTCTGGATGTGGATCACGGCGCTGGTCGGCATGGCGACCAAGTACGCCGAGGCCGTCTGTGCGGTGCGTTATCGCGAAGTGGATGACAACGGCAACCACGTCGGTGGTCCGATGTACTACATCCGCAACGGACTGGGGGCCAAGTGGGGTTGGCTGGGGGGCGCCTTTGCCTTCTTCGGCTGCTTCGCGGCCTTTGGCATCGGCAATACCGTGCAGTCCAACTCCGTGGCGGATGCCCTGGAAACCTCGTTTGCCATTCCGCACTGGGCCTCCGGTGTCGTGATGATGGTGCTGGCAGGTGCGGTCATTCTGGGTGGCATCAAGCGCATCTCCAGCGTGGCGGGCAAGCTGGTGCCGTTCATGGCGATTGCCTACTTCCTGTCGGGCATCGTCATTCTGGTGATCAATGCTGACCAGATCGGTCACGCCTTCGGCCTCATCTTCACCTACGCCTTCAATCCAGTCGCGGCGACTGGCGGCTTTGCCGGTGCGGCGGTGATGGCGGCCATCCGTTTCGGTGTGGCGCGCGGTATCTTCTCCAATGAAGCCGGCCTGGGCAGTGCGCCCATCGCCCACGCTGCCGCGCAGACCAAGAACCCGGTACGTCAGGGGCTGGTCGCCATGCTGGGCACCTTCATCGATACCATCGTCATCTGCACCATCACCGCGCTGGCCATCATCACCTCCGGCCTGTGGTCTTCTGGTGAGACGGGGGCGGCGCTGACCTCCATGTCCTTTGATCAGGCCTTGCCGGGTGTCGGCAACCATCTGGTCGCGATCGCGCTGGCCGTGTTTGCCTTCACCACCATCCTTGGCTGGTCCTTCTATGGCGAGAAGTGCTTCCAGTACCTGTTCGGTACGCGCGCCATCATGCTGTATCGCATCGTGTTCGTGATCGCGATTCCGGTGGGCGCGATGGCCAAGCTGGATCTCATCTGGCTGATGGCGGATACCTTCAATGCCTTGATGGCGATTCCGAACCTGATTGGTCTGGCGCTGCTGTCGCCGGTGGTCTTCAAGCTGACCCGCGACTACTTTGACGGCAAGGAAGTGCTGGCGGGCGAAGACCGCTGATCGCATCAGGAGCCCCCCGTCGCTGGCAGGCGCGGCGGGGTGAGCCCCCTCAGATTGTCCTATCTCGATCACTAGCCTCCGGCAGCACAGGGCCAGATTCACCTGGCTGTCGGAGAGATGTTGCATGCCACTCTGGAGAATGATGATGTCCGATTCCGCCGCTGTCACCGGTCTCAAGCAGACCGCGCTTCATGACCTGCACGTCGAGCAGGGAGCGAAGATGGTCGAGTTTGCAGGCTATTCCATGCCCGTCCAGTATCCGCTGGGCGTCAAGAAGGAGCACGAGCATACGCGTGCCAAGGCGGGGCTGTTCGATGTCTCGCACATGGGGCAGCTGATCCTGCGCGGAGAGAACGTGCAGGCGGCGCTGGAGACGCTGGTACCGACGGACATCGTCGATCTTCCGGTGGGCATGCAGCGTTACGGACTCTTTACCAGTGATACCGGCGGTATCCTCGATGACCTGATGATCGTCAATGGTGGCGATCACCTCTATGTGGTGGTGAATGCTGCCTGCAAGGATCAGGACGTCGCGCATCTGCGTGTGGGGCTGCCGATGGAGATCGAGCTTGAGGTGCTGGAGGATCGGGCGCTGCTCGCCCTGCAGGGGCCGCTGGCTCACGCGGTCATGCAGCGTCTGTCGCCCGAGGCCTGCGAGCTGACCTTCATGCATCATGCCCATGTCACCATCGATGGCATCGAGTGTTGGGTCAGTCGCAGCGGGTATACCGGTGAAGATGGTTTCGAGATCTCCGTCCCCGATGCTGAGGCGGAGCGCTTCGCGCGTCTGCTGCTGGCGGCGGAAGAGGTGGAGTTCATCGGTCTCGGGGCGCGGGATTCACTGCGTCTCGAGGCGGGCCTGTGCCTGTATGGTCATGATCTGGACACCACGACCACGCCAGTGGAAGCCAGCCTGATCTGGGCGCTGGGCAAGGTGCGTCGTCAGGGCGGTGCACGTGAAGGCGGCTTCCCGGGGGCGGACGTCATCCTGACCCAGATCGCCAACAAGGATCACACCCGCAAGCGAGTCGGTCTGGTGGCTGAAGGGCGTGCTCCGATTCGCGAAGGTGCCGAGCTCTTCGACGGCGAGGGCAACCGCATCGGTGTCGTGACTTCAGGCAGCTTCGGCCCGAGCTACGGCAAGCCGGTCGCCATGGGCTATGTGGCGATCGCACACAGCGTGCTGGACACTCAGGTCTTCGCGGACGTACGCGGCAAGCGACTGCCGATGACCGTGACGAAGATGCCCTTCGTCGAGCAGCGCTATTACCGCGGCTGATGATGGGCTGAAGACAGGCAAGGCTGGACGGGGAAGGGGCTGCTTCGGCGGTCCCTTTTTCGTTGCCTGTGACAGGCGTCAGGCGTCAGGCTCGGCTCTGGTCCGGGAGATCTGGGTCGTGTCGTGCGCTGCAGGCAAGTGGCGCTGAGGCACGACGGAACTGGCTGGCAGGGGAGGGGCCGTCACGGCTTTCGAGGCAATCTCCAGACGCAGAAAAGCCCGCCGAAGCGGGCTTTTCCGTGGAAAGAGAGGTTAGTCTCTTTCAGCTAACTCATGATCAGTCGATGATCTTGATGTTAGCGGCCTGGAGGCCTTTCTTGCCCTGGGTGACGTCGAAGGAAACCTTCTGACCGTCTTGCAGAGACTTGAAGCCTTCAGCCTGGATTTCGGAGAAGTGTGCGAACAGGTCGTCACCGTTGTCGTCCGGAGAAATGAAGCCGAAACCTTTGGTGTCGTTGAACCACTTGACTGTACCAGTTGCCATGATCGTAATTCCTTACTGATGATATTGCCGGGAGTTACCCGATATACGTGGGTAAAACAAGGAGGATATGCACCAGGTACCGAAGTGTTTCGATCACGACTGACGATATACGACTTGCTAACCAACGAGATCAATACTGCGCTGCCGCGCCTCCAAGGTCAAATGAAATATCAAAAACTTCGCCTTTGGTCGGGTGTCTCGTGAGCAGATTCTTCTCGAATGGGCGGCATTGCGCCAGTCAGTTTTCCAGATTTCGCAAGGATTGACGGTGACTTGCTTTTATCCCGTTATCCTGGTTTCTGGTCGGTATGGAACCTCGCCGTATATCGCCCCGCTTGAGAGGTTGCCAAGGTGAGGCATCGTCGTGGGGATGGGGCGTGCGTACGGGCTTTCAAGGCAGTGGACAGCTTCGCGGATGATCCGCCAGGTCGTCTTGCTTGGTGAGGGGAAGAGATAAAAAAACCGGCAGCGATGGCAGCGCTGCCGGTGGATGGTCTTGCAACCATCAAGACTCTCGGAGAGCGGCGATGATGCGCCCATCATCGCCGGAGAGATGGAGTGTCAAGCGATGCATCTGGGCCGTCTCAGGCGTCCAGCTGCATCTCGGGGACGTTGTCGGGCACGATGAGCTTGCCTGCGGTCAGGCGCTGTATCTCCTCGACACTGACGCCTGGCGCGCGTTCCAGCAGGTGGAAGGCACCGTCCTTGATCTCGAGGAAGGCCAGGTCGGTCAGGACACGGCGAATGCAGCCGGCACCGGTCAGTGGCAGCTCACACTGGCTGAGCAGCTTGGACTCACCATGCTTGGAGGCGTGGGTCATGGTGCAGATGATGTTCTCGGCACCCGCCACCAGGTCCATGGCGCCGCCCATGCCTTTCACCAGCTTGCCGGGGATCATCCAGCTGGCGATGTTGCCGTTCACGTCCACCTCGAAGGCGCCGAGTACCGTCAGATCGACGTGCCCGCCGCGAATCATCGCGAAGGATTCGGCGGAGTCGAAGATGGCGGCGCCATCGATGGCGGTCACGGTTTCCTTGCCGGCATTGATCATGTCGGCGTCGACCTCGTCGTCATAGGGATAGCGTCCCATGCCAAGCAGGCCGTTCTCGGACTGCAGCATCACGTCGATGCCATCCGGGATGTAGTTGGCGACCAGGGTCGGAATGCCGATGCCCAGATTGACGTAGGAGCCGTCCTGGATTTCCTGTGCCACTCGCTGGGCCATCTGTTCGCGTGTCAAAGCCATGATGTATTCCTTGTCTGAAGCGCCATCGAGGTGACGCCTTGCCGTGTCGGGGAGTGTCGTCGCGAGAAAACGGATGCAGGCGGAGCCTAGGCTCAACGCGAGCGAACGGTCCGTTTCTCGATGCGCTTCTCGAAGCTGCCCTTGATGACGCGGTCGACATAGATGCCCGGAGTGTGGATCTCGGCCGGGTCCAGCTCGCCGGGTTCCACCAGCTCTTCGACTTCGACCACGGTGATCTTGCCTGCGGTTGCGGCCAGCGGGTTGAAGTTGCGTGCCGTGTGACGGTAGACGACATTGCCGTAGCGGTCGGCCTTCCACGCCTTGACGATCGCGAAGTCACCCTTGATGGCTTCCTCGAGAATATAAGGGCGACCGTCGAATTCGCGGACTTCCTTGCCTTCTCCGATGGGCGTCCCGTAGCCGGTCGCGGTGAAGAAGGCGGGGATGCCGGCCCCGGCGGCGCGCATCTTCTCGGCCAGCGTGCCCTGGGGGGTCAGGATGACCTCGAGCTCTCCGTCCAGCAGCTGGCGCTCGAACAGGGCGTTCTCGCCGACGTAGGAGGCGATCATGGTCTTGATCTGGCGATCTTCCAGCAAGATGCCCAACCCGAAGCCGTCCACGCCGCAGTTGTTGGAGACGACGGTCAGGTCCTTCACGCCACGACGCTTGATCTCCTGGATCAGGTTCTCGGGAATACCGCAGAGTCCGAATCCGCCGGCGATCACCGTCATGCCGTCTTCCAGGCCCGCCATGGCATCGGCGTAGCGGGTCACTACCTTGTTGAATCCTGCCATGAAGTTCTCCTTGAGCATCTTGTGTTGTCGTTTTGACGGTGATGAGTCGCTGCTCATCTTCCGTGGCCGGCGCCTGGGGCAGGCGTCTGGCAAAGGCTTGAGTGCATCATTGCCGACAATCTGGTGGCTGTATATATTTGATAAGTTTGTTTTTTCTATCCATTGATAAGTTTTCATGAAGAGTCTTGGGGCAGTACGATATCGCTTTGCCCGCTCGTTTCCTGCACAGATCCGCCTGTGGTGCGGGTCAGCGGCGGATATGCACGACAGGACTGGACGACTCGCGGTGCAAGGCTGCGCAAGCGGCTCTGGTCACCTTGGACCAATGGTGTAGAGGCCGACGGGTCTCCCGGCGACGGGTTGAGCCTGTTTCCCCGAATGTCATCTCAAGGCGCGTCCCCCAGGGACCCCACAGGAAGGATGCCGCATGACCTTGAAACAGTTGAAAGCCTTTGTCGCAGTGGCCAGAACCCTGTCCTTCGTGGAAGCGGGCACGTTGGTGCATCTTTCCCAGCCGGCATTGTCGCTGGCCGTCAAGAATCTGGAGGAGTCGTTGGGTGGGCGTCTGTTCCAGCGTTCCACTCGACAGGTCAGCCTGACGCCGGAAGGACGGGCCTTCTTCCCGCTGGCTCGCAGGATACTGTCGGATTGGGAGCATGCTGAGGACGAGATGCGCCAGCGATTCAGTCTCGGACGCGGGCGTGTGGCACTGGCTGCCATGCCGACTTTCGCCGGGAATCTGCTGCCAGGAGTACTGGCGGATTTTCGACGGCAGTTCCCGGAGATCACCATCGAGGTCAATGACGTGATCGCCGAGGAAGTCGTGGAGCGTGTCACCGATGGGCGCGTGGAACTGGGGATCTGTTTTGATCCCGGGGTACGCGAGGACCTTGTCTTCGAATCACTCTTCGAGGATCGCTACATCGCGATCATTCCCGAGGGGCACGCCCTGTTGCAGGGCGCTCCCGAGACCATCCATTGGGATCAGCTGCTGGAAGAGGATTTCATCACCCTGCAACGTCCCTCGGGCGTGCGACACATGCTGGAGCGGCGCCTGGCAGAGGCGGGGCTCAAGCTCACCGTCGCCTTCGAGACTCACCAGCTGGTGACCTGCGGACGCATGGTGGCAGAGGGACTTGGCGTCAGCGCGGTGCCGGCGATGAGCGCCGATCAGATGTCAGCGCTGGGATGTCGGTGCCTGGAGCTGGAAGGGCCGGTCATCGAGCAACGGGTCGGCGTGATTCGCCGCGGCCGTCATGAGCTGTCGGTCGCGGTCCAGGCGATGCTGGACACCCTGCGGGCCCGTTATCCCGTCTCGCCGCCGCCCGTGCCTGATGAGGATCTAGCGTGACGCCGTCAATAGCTGTCGGTAGGTCAGGCTGATGCGCACGCCCTCGAGCTTGCGCGGCGGCAGGGCGTGATGCAGCCGGTCCTGACAGCCGCGCCCCATCACCAGCAATGAGCCATGGGGCAGCCACAGGTTGAAGGCAGGGTCCTGTGCGTAGGGGCTGCGGGGGTGTCCCTTGAAGCGCAGTGGCCGCTCTCGTCCCAGTGACAGGGCCAGCACGATGGGGCGGTCGCCAAGCTCCGGTTCATTGTCACTATGCCAGCCCATGCGGTCATTGCCATCGGCGTAGCGATTGGCCAGCAGGCTGTTGAAGTGCTGGTCGATATGGCGTTCCTGCCCCGGCTGCGCGCTCAGCTCGCGGTTGATGGCGTGACGGGCAAGCTCCCCCAGATGCCAGGCCATCGGACGCCAGGGTGCTGGCTCGAACAGGCTGCCGGAATAGCGATAGCGAGCCCCGGCGTCCCCCATCCATACCTGACGGCGAGGGATGGGATGCGTCTTGCCATGCACGCTCAAGCTCGGCCGCTGCCAGTCGAGCGTGGTATCCAGCGTGACCAGTGCCTGGTCGGCCTGCAGGGGAGTCAGAGCGGTTGGCTTGAGATAGAGCGGGTGCAGCGGATGGCGATACCAGCCATGGGCCAGTGTCTGCCAGTCGTCCGGCAGGCCGGCCGGTCGCTGTCCGCTTGGCGGGGTGCGGGAAGGGGCGTGTTGAGGATGCGTGGCGAACAGGTCGCCGGCCTCGGAGGATATCGTCATGAGGCGAGCTTGCCAGAGCGAATTGACTGTCGGCAAGTCGAAGGTGGCCTGCCGCCGACAGAGCGTGCACTGGGCTCAGAGTCCTGTCAGGGACTCAAGACTCAGGATGGCCACTTCAGCCAGCCCGAGTCCCAGCAGCGCCCCCGCCAGCACGTCACTGACGTAGTGCAGTCCCAGGATCACGCGGGAAAGCGCGATCAACATGGCAAGCGGCGTGACGAGAATGGCCAGTTCCGGTAGCTGCTGAGCCGTCAGGCTGGCAAACAGCACCGCATGCAGTGTATGGCCACTTGGAAAGCTGTAGCGATCCAGCGGTGGCATGGTGCATTGGATGGTCGTGAAGGTGATGAAGGGGCGCTCACGGCACAGCCGGGTCTTGAGGGCGCGATACAAAAGGGCGCCGGCCCCCGCCGCCAGTCCGAATTCCAGCATCAACCAGCCACCTTGCACGTGATGGAAGGGCAGGCTGAGTGTCAGCAGCAACCAGACGGGCCAGTCGCCGAGGCGCGAGACCACGCGAAAGAGGGTCAGGATCGGCCGATACAGCGCCAGACGTGCCACCTGGCGACACAGCCGCCACTCCAGCAGGTCGAGTCGCTCAAAGACGGGAAGGCTGCGATCGTGCATCGGGCTTCTCCTCGGCGAGGCGTAGACAGGCAAGAAAATGCTCGGCGACCTGGCTCCAGGCCATGGGCTCGACGCGTACACGGGCCGCTCTTCCGAGGCGTGCGATACGCGCTGGTCGCTGGCAGACTTCCACTGCCTGTTCGATGAATCTGTCCGGCTGGGTGCAGGGGGCCAGCAACCCCTGGTGGTCATCGCGGATCACTTCCGCAGCGGCCGCGTAGTCGAAGGCCACTACGGCCAATCCACTGGCCATGGCTTCCAGCACCACGTTGCCGAAGGTCTCCGACAGCGAGGGGAACAGGAACAGGTCGGCACTGGCGTAATGGGCAGCCAGCGCCTCGCCGGTCTGGAAGCCGGCGAAGATCGCCTCCGGCAGGCGTTGCTCAAGGCGTTCGCGCAGCGGGCCATCGCCCACCAGTACCAGCGCGATATCCGGCTGCACGGCCTGCATGGCCTCGTAGCTGCGAATCAACAGCTCGATGTTCTTTTCCGCCGCCAGGCGGCCGACATGCAGCGCGACGGGCTGCTGAGGGCCGACGCCCCACTGGCGACGCAGCGCTTCACTGCGATGAACGGGCGAGAAGCGCTGACAATCCAGCCCGCGTCCCACGACCCGGACATGCTTGAAACCCTGTTGCGCGAGAGTGGCGGCCTGGGTGCGTGTCGGGACCAGTGTCAGGTTGGCGGCATTGTGGAAGTGCTTCAGCCCCTGACGTACCAGGGGGCGTAATGCCCTGAGATGATAGTGGGTGCTGTACTGGTCGAAATTGGTATGAAAGCCTGCCACCACGGGCACGCCGAGGCGACGCGCGACCATCAGGGCACTGACCCCCAGCGGTCCTTCGGTGGCGATGTAAATGACGGAGGGCGGATGCTGGCGCCACAGCGCCGTCAGCCGTCTCAGGGCAGGGGCGCCGATCTGAACGGTGTCATAGCCCGGAAGACGGAAGCCGCGTACCTGTAGCTCCTGCGCGACTCGTGGTTCATGGCTGCCGTCGCGGGGTGCGGGCCGCACGAGCTGCAGCTCGCAGCCACGCGTGATGAGTTGATCGCACAGATGGCTCAGCGTGTGAGCCACGCCATTGATTTCCGGGTGCCAGGTTTCACTGACAAAGGCGATACGCTCCATGACGGCTCCTGATGACCTTTGAACGAAGTATTGGCCATGGGAGTGACGCCTGCATAACAGCGAGGTGACGAAGTGATGACACCCCACGCAGGTGTCGTTGCAGCCGCGGTCACTCCAGCGGGCAATCTCCCGCGGGCAATCTCCAGCAGGCAATGCTGCCAGGAGGCAGCGGATTCAAGGCGGTCACAGGTCACAGTTCGCAGCTCAAAGACCAATCACGCTGGCCGAAACTGACACGGGGGCGACAGGCGCGGCATGAAGGACGCCGTGGGCGAGGCATGCCCGACGCTCGTTTGGCAAGGCGAGCCCCTGAAGGGCTCGCCAGTGAGGCCGGCAGCCCCAGTTTCAGCGTTTCTCGAGCAGCTCGCGTGGATTGATCGGCTTGCCGCCATGGCGCACGTCGAAGAGCAGCTCAGGCTGGCCGTCATTGCGACGTGCCACGCGACACAGCGGGGTGCCCGGCGTGACCTGCTGACCGACCTTGACCAGTATCTCTCCGCACTGCGCCAATACGCTCTGCAGATTGCCTGAATGGTGGAGGATGACCACATTGCCCAATTGCCGCATGTTGTCGGCAAAGCGGACTTCCCCGCTGGCCGGCGCGCTGGCGACCCCATTGCTGGCCGTGCGAATCCGCATCGGGGCCAGTTGGCCATTGCGGTTGGTGCCGAATTCGCTGATGACTTCGCCGGCGGCAGGCCAGCGCCACGATTGACGCGGCTTCTTCAGCGGACCCGGATCCGGGCGTGCCACGAGACTGCCGACGCTGGCACGCGCATTGGAAGCGCTTCGGCTGGGGCCACCATTGAGGGGAACCGAGATCAGGGTGCCGACTTTCAGGTCATTGGGGGGAAGCCCCGGATTGGCGGTCTGGATGCGCTGAGGATTGGCTCCGAAGTAACGGCCTATCTTCGAGTAGGTGTCCCCGGGGCGCAGCTGATAGCGATAGGGGCCACCGGAGGGGGCACGCTCACGCGCGGTGGGCACCAGGATGCGCTGCCCGACCTTGAGGTCACGGATCTTGACGCCGGGGTTGAAGCGGGTGAGGCGCAACAGGGGAATGTCAGCGTCGCGTGCGATCTGCCCCAGGGTGTCGCCCTTCTGGATCGTGATCCATTGGCCTGCCGGTGAGCCGGAGTAGCTGCCGGTGGCGCAGCCTGTCAGCCACAGTGCCAGGCTCAGCCACGCCAGTCGCCGCAGCGGCGCGCGAGATGTCCTGTGGAGAAATGTCGAGATGGCGCCCACGGTCAGGCGCACAGCGCCCAGCGGCTCGTGGGGCATGTCAGAGTTGTTCAATGTCGTGTCCTGCACGTGACAGTCGGGCATCCTTGTCCTTCCAGACCTGATTGAGCCATTGCTGAAACCGTTCGCGGTAGGCAGCGTCCGCGTGATAATCCCCGTTCAGCATCCAGGGTTCCACCGGGCGTTGCACGATATCCAGATGGATATCTCCCCCCTTGCCACACAGAAACTCCCAGAAGCTCGCGCTGGCGTGACGATAGTCCAGCGTGGCGTCGAGTATGCCTGACAGGCGGTCGCCGAGAATGCTGATCACCTGAGCGCTGCCGCCGGCGCGCGGCCTGAGCAGATGAGTGTACGGGCTTTGCTGTTGATCATGCTTGCCTGACGTGAAGCGCGTGCCTTCCACGAAGTTGAAGATTGACATGGGCGACTGGCCCGCTCGCTCACAGATGCGGCGTGTCGCGGCACGGTCGCGTTCCGCCAGGCGCGGGTCATTGGCCAGCCGTTCCCGGCTGTAGCGGCGCATGAAGGGGAACTCCAGCGCCCACCAGGCCAGGCCGATGACGGGGACCCAGATCAACTCGCGCTTGAGAAAGAACTTGGGCATGGGCGTGCGATGATGCAATGCATACTGCAGCACGAAGATATCCGTCCAGCTGCGGTGGTTGGAGATCACCAGCCACCAGCGTCGCCTGGCGGAGCCATCCTTCAGGGCGTCCGGCACGTTGACCTGCCAATGGGGGCGTATCCAGGCGCGAATCCACAGATTGTTGGTGCCGATCCACCCCATGGCGAGACGGTTCAGCCCTTCGAGAAGATGAAGCTGCAGACGACGGGACGGGCTGAGCAGCTTGAGCAATGCCAGCAGGTACAGCGGTACCGACCAGAACAGGGTATTGGTGATCAGAAACAACAGGCTGATGACGCCTCTGATACTCGACATGAACGACTCCTTCAGCAGATCGCGCCATCCTAATTCACCCGTGACAGGAAACCCACCCCGCTTGCGTGGAGGACAGCAACTCGACGTTGCGCAAACCGTACGCATCTGATGTCGAATGGTGGCGGTTCGTGAGCTGTGGTGTCATTCGCGCGCCGACTTTCCTGTCGGCCGGTGCAAGGGAAGGCCTGACATGGCACTCGGCCATCGTCGTGAGCATGCACCGCCACTCGACGTCCTCTCACGAGATGGACGCCCTTTCAGGGAGCAGAGCGACATGTGGTTGCAGGGAGTGTTGGTGGGGCTGGCGATCGGGGCCTTCGTGTTGATCGCCATCGAGGACGTGATTCATCTCAACAAGGCCAAGACGACCTTGTTGCTGGGGACGTTCAGCTGGTTGCTGCTGTTCATCTTCGGCCCCGGTGCGTTGGGAGTCGATGACGTCGGTGAGTCGCTCAACGAGAATCTGCTGGAAATCGCCACCTTGTGGCTGTTTCTGATGGCGGCGATGACCTTCGTGGCGTTTCTCAATGCCAAGGGACTGATCGCCAATCTCATCTATCGATTGCTGCCGGGCCGCATCGGTGAGCGAGGCCTGCTGTATCTGACCGGCACCTTCGCCTTTGCCTTCTCCTCTCTGGCCGACAACATCACCGCTACGCTGGTGTCGTTGACGCTGGTGCTGTCTCTGGGATTGCCGCCGAAGAAGACGCTGCGTTTCGCGGTGCTGGCGGTGTTTGCCGTCAATTCCGGCGGGGTGGCGTTGATCACCGGTGATGTGACCACACTGATGATCTTCCTCGCCGACAAGGTGCGTATCAGTGAGCTGATGCTGCTGGCCATCCCGGCCTTCGTCAGCGTGATGCTGCTGGCGACGCTGCTGCTGCCCGGGCTTGGGGGAGAAGTCCATCTGTCGCGTGAACGCCGTCCCACCCGGCGTCTGGACCGCTTCGTGGCCTGGCTGTTTCTCGCCACCATCCTCTCCACGCTGGGCCTGAACGTGCTGTTCGGTATCCCCCCTTGCTGACCTTCCTGTTCGGGATGTCGATCATGTTCCTGCTCGGGCATGTGGCCGAGCGACGCAGTGACAGCGAGGAGCGCAGAATTCTTGATTACATCAGGATAATTGAATTCGACACTCTGCTATTCTTCCTCGGCATCCTGCTGATGGTGGGAGCGCTCAAGGAAGCCCGCCTGCTGGAAGGGCTGGCACAGCTCTATGACGTGATGCCTGCCATGCAGGCCAATTATCTGATCGGCCTGTTGTCGGCATTGGTCGACAACGTGCCGTTGACGGCTGCGGTGCTCAAGGCGGATGTCGGCATGAACGATGCTGAGTGGTTGGCGCTGACCTACGCCGCTGGCGTGGGCGGATCACTGCTGATCATCGGGTCGGCCGCTGGAGTGATTGCGCTCTCCAAGGTGCGCGAGGTGACCTTCATGAGCTACCTGCGCTTCTTCCCGGCGCTGCTGCTGGCGTACAGCGTCGGATACGTCGGCGCCTACTGGCTGGGGGGCCAGGTCACCGACACGCCGATGGACCTGGGAGTGGCGCTCACGTCACTGGGCTCATTGCTGCGCTAGGCGAGGTGGTTTCGGAGGCTTTTTTCGTGACAGTCAGGCGCTCAGCGGTGAAGTGGTGAATTTTTGATCAATCTGACATTGGTCGCCAGATCGCGAAGCCGATGAGTGGATGTACAGAGATTCTTCACAGCTTTTTCCACAGCTTCTGTTGATAACCTGCTTGCGACCAACGTATTACGGCTCTGAGCCACCAGCAGACCTCATGGGGCACCCGAGCATGGCGCACGACAGCCAGTGGCTCGCGAGGGGAGCCCATGGCGGTGAGTCATGACATGGCTTGCCAATGAAAACGCCCCTGGCGCCGGAGGCGTCAGGGGCGTTGCGGCACTACTGCTTGCGAATCTGGCTCGTGAATCTTGTCCGTCAGGCACTCAGCTGGCAGAGCGTGTGCTCTGGCAGCAGTTGCTCGGCGGCGCGCTGATGCTGGCCACTGTCGGCCGTCGCCAGCAGGGCCAGCCCTCCCAGCACCACCATGTGCTCATCACCTTCGGCGAATACCATGCGTTGTGCGTGCGCGGGATAGTAGTGGTATTGCAGCTTGGGGTTGATGGGGAGTACGGCATGGTGGCGCCCGCTCTGCGGCGACATGCCGTGCATCAGCATGCCTTCGCAGACAGCTTCAAGCGTTTCTCCCAGCTCGTCGGCGTTGAAGCCCACGTGATGCAGGCGCGGGCCCATCACCGATAGCCATGCCGCCAGCGGGTTGGCTTCCAGCAGACGCTCGAAGGTGGGCCAGTCCGGCATGTCCCATGGGCGGCACGGCGCCAGCAGGTTCTGTCCCTTGCAGTCGTCACGGTGACTCTGGCTGATGAGCGTCTTCAGCAGGTCTCGGTGAAGGGGAGGCAGGCTATTGGCCTGAAGTTCGGCCAGCATGACAGCCGAGCCGCCATCCGGCGGCAGCAGCAGATCCACCAGTAGGCCACGGTCGGCCATGGCGTACTGCTTCACGCGTCGATAGCCCTGATGATAGAGGCTGGGACGCAGTTTCTCGCTGCGAAATGGCCCCTGATCCAGTGTCACGAACATCAGATATTCGGGCCTGATGCCATCCGGCCAGATGTCCAGCGCTCCGATATCCGGATGGCGGTGAACGAAGTCCAGCCATAGCTGTTGTAGAAATTCCTCGCGTTGCATGAAGCCTCCTTGACGGGATATCGGCACCCTGTGCTGGAGCGATTATAGGTACCTGCCAGATAAGGCCATTCAACGACATTGTCCTTTTTTTCTGACCGACTGTTCGGAGTGTGAAAATGCCAGTGCTGGTGGCGTATTGCGTGGTTCTCATGGTGTGGTCAACCACACCGCTGGCGATTTCATGGAGTGCTTCCGGATGGCTGCCGGCCTGGTCTGCCATGGGGAGAATGTTAATTGCCGCATGTATCGGTTACCCATTGTTACGCTTGCTCGGGCTGAAAATGGATTTCGGTCGCGTGGCAATTCGCAGCTACGTGGCGGCTGCACTGGGGATATGGGGTGGGATGTACTTCGCCTATATTGCTGCCGGTTGGTTACCAAGCGGTATCATGTCGTTACTTTTCGGCTTAGCTCCTCTGCTATCAGGACTTTACGCGCGCTGGTGGTTGAAAAGTGCGCCTCTTGACAAGCTGCAATGGTTAGGTTTCGCATTGGCATTGGGCGGACTGGCCATCGCCGTCTCGGACTCGCTGGCGCTACCGCCGGGCAGCTGGAAGGGGGTGGTGACCATGTTGCTGGCGGTCAACTGCTTTGCCGCTTCCGGCGTACTGGTCCAGCGAGAGCGAGCAGGGCTTCATCCGCTGGTGCAGACCGAGGGCGCGCTGCTCGTCTCGCTTCCGCTCTATCTTCTCGCGGCCCTGCTGGTCGATGGTGTGCCGCAGGCATGGCCGACACAGCGCCCGCTGGGGGCGATCGTCTACCTGGGTATCTTCGGCTCGTTGATCGGGTATCTGTGCTATTACTTCGTGCTGGCACGCCTGTCCGCCAGTACCGTGGCATTGGCCACCCTGATCACGCCGATATTCGCCATGAGTCTCGGCGCTGCCCTGAATGGCGAGATAGTCTCCAGCCGCGTGCTGGCGGGGGCGCTCTTCATCGTCGTGGGCCTGTGTGCCTATCTCTTCGGGCCGCAGTGGCGCGCTCGCCTGCGCGGGGGAGCCGTGACTCGCAGCTGAATGGCACGCCAGTGGATGCCAGAACCGAAAACGCCGCCCCTAGAGGGCGGCGTTTTCGGTTCTGGAGCGACAGCAGCTGGCGAGAGTGGACATCAGCCCTTGGTCTGGAACAGGCGCTTGAGCTCTTCCATGGCGCTCTTGGCGCTGGTGACCAGCGCCTCGGGGTCATGGCGGTTCTCGAAATCGCTCTTGAGCATGGTGTCATCCATCTCGCGGAAGGCGCGGACCACTTCGGCGGCACGTGCGCTTGGATAGCCCATGGCAACCAGCAGTTCGTTGCCCATTTCCAGGCTGCTGGCGTAGGTCTCGCGGATCACGTGTTCCACGCCCAGCTCCATCAGCTCCCAGGCATGGTGGCGATTGCGGGCCCGCACGAACAGCTTGAGATGCGGGAACTGTTGTCGAACGGTACGCACGATCTGGGTGGTCATCCTGGCGTCATCGACCGCCACCAGCATGATCTGTGCGTGCTCGGCGCCAGCCGCTCGCAGCAGCTCCGATCGGCTGGCGTCGGCGTAGAAGATGCGCGAGCCGAACTGACGCACGAACTCGACCTGGGTGATGTTGGGGTCGAGGGCGGTGAAGTTGATGCCCTGGGTCTTGAGAATGCGCGCGCTCATCTGACCGAAACGTCCGAAACCGGCAATCAGTACCGGCGGGGCTTCCTGACCGAAGTCTTCATCGTAGGGGCGCTTGGCTTCGCGCGCGGCACCGAACTTGCGCGCATAGCGATACAGGAAGGGCGTGGCGGCCATGGACAGCGTCACGGCGCTGATGACCAGACTGGTAAGCGTCTGATCGAAGATGCCGGCGGCCATGCCGGCGGTCAGCAACACGAAGTCGAATTCTCCGCCCTGAGCCAGTACGGCGGCCAGTGGCAGTGCCTCGGCAAGCTTCAGGCGTGCGACGCGGCCCACCAGCGTGATGACCAGCACCTTGCCGACCATCAGCGCCAGTGTCAGGCCCAGCACCGTCAGCGGGCGCTCCATGACCAGCGAGACGTCCACCGACATCCCGACCGCCATGAAGAACAGCCCCAGCAGCAGGCCCTTGAAGGGGTCGATGTTGGCTTCGAGTTCGTGGCGATAGACGGTATCCGCCAGCAGCACCCCGGCGAGGAAGGCCCCCAGTGCCATGGAAAGCCCGACCCATTCCATCAGCAGAGCGGTACTGATCACCACGAACAGTGCCGCGGCAGTGAAGATCTCGTGGATCTCGCTGCGTGCCACCATCTTCAACAGGCGCGGAACGACGAAGCGGCCAACGATGATGACCGCCGCCACCATGCCGATGCCCTTGACGACACCGGCCCAGCCGGAGCCGGTGGAAGCGTCGAAGTTGTCGGCGAACAGCGGCAGCAGCGCCAGCAATGGAATTACGGCCAGGTCCTGGAACAGCAGGATGGCGAAGGTTGACTGGCCATGGGGTGTCGCCAGTTGTTGATTCTCGCTGAGCACCTGCAGCGCAAAGGCGGTAGAGGACAGCGCCAGAATCAGGCCCAGCAAGGCGGCGGCCGGCAGTTCAAGGCCCAGCCATAACCCGACGGGCGTCAGCAGCGCTCCGCATAGCAGCATCTGTGCGCTGCCAAGCCCGGCAAGCTTGAGGCGCATGTCCCACAGGCGCTTGGGTTCGAGTTCCAGTCCGATCATGAACAGCAGCATGACCACGCCGAACTCCGCGAAGTGCAGCACCTCGGTCGGTTCCGAGATGAAGCCGATCAATGACGGCCCCAGCAGCACCCCGATCGCCAGATACCCCAGGATGGACCCCAGCCCCAGGCGCTGAAAGAGCGGCACGGCAACCACGGCGCAGCCCAGCAGCACGGCGCCTTCCATCAACATGTTCATGTTTGCTTCCTTGTCCAGCTACGTGCGGAGAAAGGCGAATTGTCACCGCAGCTTGCAAGCGCCGCAAGCGCTCCGCTGCGCACTTTCCCGTTGCCGTGAGTGGCTGCCCTGAGGGAGGCACGAGTCGAGGCACTGACGAGAGGTAGGAAGTTGGCCCTTGATTGACGGCGCGAGTGGTAGGGGCATCAGCAGCGCAACTGGCATGCCGGCTGCAAAAAAAAAGCCCCCGCCATGGGCGAGGGCTTTTCAGGATCAGACAGAAGTCGAGGCGTTGATCAGGCCTGCGGCATCAGTGCCTCGTCCTGCACGTACTGGTTGAACTCGGTGAAGCCACCGATGTGGGTCTGATCGACGAAGATCTGCGGCACGGTTTCCACCGGCTTGCCGATGGTCTTTTCCATGTCGGCCTTGGTGATGCCCTCGGCGTGGATGTCGATGTAACGGAAATCGAAATCATCGCGCTTGGCGGTAAGTTCTTCCGCGAGTTCCTTGGCGCGGACGCAGAACGGGCAACCCGGACGACCGAAGATGACTGCCAGCATGAGATTCTCCTTGGAGGGTACGTGATACTCGTCAAGCCCACCGTGACGTGATGTTCGTGGGCTTCCGGCAGAACCGGTGAGTCAATGGATGGATGCCATTGTGCTTGAGCCTCACCGGGTTTGCCAATTGAGCGGCACTAATTGGGTGATTGCGACACTCAATCATTGCCGGCGTGTATCACCCCATCAACAGCAGGTTGGCCCCGAAGCCGCCGACCATGAGCAGCACGAACAGGATCAGTGCCAGCAGGAAGGGCTTCATGCCCAGTGAGCGCAGACGATCCATGCGTGTCTCGACCCCGAGTCCCGCCATCGCCATGGTCAGGGCGACGCTCCCCAGCACGGACAGGTTGGCGTGCAGGGCGGCAGGAATCTCGCCGGTGCTGTTGATCCCGGCCATGGCGATGAAACCGAGGGCGAACCAGGGAATGGTCATGCTGCCGCCGGCATCGCGGTCATCCCCCTCGCTGCGGCTGCGCATGGCCCACAGCTTGGGCAGCAGGAGCAGGAAGGGGACCAGCATCATCACACGCATCAACTTGACGATCAGGGCATTGGCCAGGGCGTCCGGGCCTACCGCCTCACCTGCCGCCACGACCTGCGCGACCTCGTGAATGGTCGAGCCGATGTAGATGCCGAACAGCCCTTCATGCATGCCGGTCAGCGGGTAGAGCAAGGGGTAGGCCAGCATGGCCAGCGAGCCGAACAGTACCACCGTGGCCACGGCCATGGCGGTGGCTGCCGGGCGTGCCTTGATCATGGATTCCGTCGCCAGCACGGCCGCGGCGCCGCAGATGGCAGAGCCGGCACTGGTCAGCAAGGCGGTATCGCGATCCAGACCCAGCCAGCGCGTGCCCAGGAAATAGCCGCAGCTCAACACGGCGGCGATGACGATGACATCCAGCACGACCACGCTCCACCCCAGGCCGAGAATCTGCTGCAAGGTGATCGACAGTCCGAACAGGATGATGCCGAGTCGCAGCAGCTTCTTGGTCGCGACATGCAGCCCTGGTGCCAGTGCCCGGGCATGGCGGCTGGTGACGGGCAGGTTGCCGACCACGATGCCGCACAGCAGCGCGAAGACCAGCGGACTGACGCCGGTCGCGGCGAGGGTCGGAATGGCGTGCAGCCCCAGCCCCGCCAGTGTCAGCCCGCCGCACAGCGCGAGTCCCGGCACCATTCGGCGCAGCCGTTCCGTGACAGGGGGGGCAGTCAGCGTCTGTGCGTCCATTGGCTTTCTCCTTGGTAGGCGTGTCGGGTCAGGTCTTGTCGCGTGAAGATCTTGAGTGCTTGTGAGGACGTTGCATGCTTAGTGCTTCTGGTTTGATGAATAGTTTATGCAGGAATATCATTGGATAGTTAGTCGATTATCCCTTTACCACTTACCGGAAAAACCGATATGCAGATCCATATCACCCTGCGCCAATTACAGGTCTTCGTCGCCGTGACTCGCCAGGGCTCGGTCAGTGGTGCCGCCCGAGAGATAGGGCTTTCGCAATCGGCAGCGAGTCAGGCGCTCTCAGAGCTGGAACGCCACCTTGACGTCGCGCTGTTCGAGCGGCTCGGGCGCCGGTTGGCCCTCAATGCCAATGGGCGTCGTCTGCTGGCGCGTGCCGAACAGCTGCTGGAACAGACCCATGCACTGGAGCTGGAGGCCCGTGAGCCCGGGCTGGAGGAGGGGTTCCTGCGAGGCGAGCTGGAAATCGCCGCCAGCGCGACCATCGGGACCTGGCTGTTGCCCGGCCTGGCAGGGGCCTTCATGCGTGAGAACCCCGGGACCGAGCTCAACCTGCGCCTGCGCAATACCCATCAGGTGGTGGAGGCGGTGCTCAACTACGATGCCGAGCTGGGGCTGATCGAAGGGGATTGTCACGCGCCACGCCTGATGAGCCAGACCTGGCGCGAGGATGAGCTGGTGGTGGTGGCGCCGCCGTCCCACCCGCTGGCGATACGCGCAACGGCACTCGATGACGAGGATCTGGCCAATGCCGACTGGATTCTGCGCGAGGGAGGGTCGGGCACGCGTGCGGTCTTCGAACGTGCACTGCATGGGCGAATCGAGCGTCTCAAGGTGCGCATGGAGCTGGGGCAGCATGAGGCCATCAAGCAGGCTGTGTTTGCCGGCCTCGGGTTGGGCTGCCTTTCACGCCTGTCTGTGGATGCGGAGCTGTCACGTGGGGAGCTGGTCGTGCTGGAGACGCCCCAGCTCAACCTCAAGCGGCATTTTTCCATGCTCTGGCATCCGGAGCGCTATCGAAGCCCCCTGTGGCAGGCGGTCAAGGTCTATCTGGAAGCCAGTCCGCGGTGAGCCGCGCGGCGGCTTGATAGTCTGCTAACATGAGCGTTTTCTGACACTCGGCCACGAGGTTGCCGCTTGGCACTGGCGCGTGCCATCGCGGGCGATGCGTGAGGGTCGGGAGCGTCTGAGGGTCTGTCTAGCGTCCATGGAGATGATGATGAGCACTGCGACAAGCACGACGGTCGAGCTTTTCTACAACGAGAGTGATGCCCGTGAAGCCGCACAGGGCAATGAGGCGGGTGAGCAGGATGCGACGCCGCTGGTGATTCTGCATGGTCTGTTCGGGAGCGCGGACAACTGGCGCTCGCATATCAAGTTCTGGTCGCAGTCGCGTCGCGTCATCGCGGTGGATCTGCGCAATCATGGTCGCAGCCCGCATGTGGCGGGCATGAGCTACGCGGAGCAGGCCGCTGACGTGATCGCTCTGCTCGATCAGCTCGATATCCCCACCTGTGATCTCATGGGGCACTCCATGGGGGGCAAGGTGGCCATGCAGGTCGCACTGCAGGCACCTGAACGACTGCGCAGTCTCGTGGTGGCGGATATCGCGCCCATCGCCTACGGACACGGGCACGATGAGATATTCGCGGCCTTCGAGGCCGTGCGTGAGGCGCGTCCTGCCTCGCGCAAGGACGCTGACAACGTGATGGCACGCCATGTGGAAACGCCGGCTATCCGTCAGTTCCTCGCCACCAACCTGGTGCGCGATGAGGACGGCAGCATGGGCTGGCGAGTCGGGCTCGATCACATCGCGGCGGGTTACCCCCAGATCGTCGAGGCGCCTCAGGCACACGGCGAGGTGGAACTGCCGGCCCTGCTGCTGTGGGGCGAACGTTCCAGTTACGTGCAGGCCGACGGGCTCCAGGCAATGCGTGAGCGCTTCCCGCGGCTAGAAGATGCCTCGCTGGATGCCGGCCACTGGCTGCATGCCGAGCGAGCAAGCGAGTTCCAGCAAGCCGTCGAGACGTTTCTTGAACGCGTCGCACGCGCTTGAGCGGCTCACGTCATACGCCTGCGCCGTTGGCGGCGCCTCGCGTGCCTGACGAAGACGGCACGATACCGGTGACGCGTCACGAGCGTCTGGTGATCGCGCTGGTCACGCTGCTGCAGTTCGCCGTCATCATGGGCTTCACCATGGTGATGGCATTGGGGCCGGATTTCGCGCAGTCGCTGGGCATTCCGCTGGACCACCTGGGCTACATCGTCGGCAGCTATCCGCTGGCGGCGGCGGTGGGCACCTTGCTGTGGACGCGGCATGCGGATCGTTTCGATCGTCGCTGGGCCGTGCTGGGTTTTCTGTTCGGTGCTGCGCTGTGTCATCTGATCGCGAGCTTCGCCACCGGATTCGAGACGCTGCTGGCCGCGCGCATGCTGGGCGGGCTGTTCGGTGGGCCGGCGGCGGCCACGGCACTGGCCATCGTGATCGATGTCGTGCCGGGAATCCGGCGTGGGCGCGCCATGGGGATGGTGATGGGGGCCTTCTCGGTGGCCTCGGTGCTGGGGCTGCCCTTCGCGCTGTGGTTGTCCGAAGGCTTTGGCTGGCAGGCGCCGTTCCGGGCCGTTGCGCTGCTGGCGTTGCTGGTCTGCGGGTTGCTGGCCTGGGTGCTGCCGCCGATCCGGGGGCATCTGGACAATCCTCGCAGTCGCGCCGGTACCTCCATCGCCACCATTCTCGCGCAGCCGAATCACCGGCTCGGGCTGGCGCTGATCGCCACCGCGATGTTCAGCAACTTCCTGGTGATCCCCAATCTCTCCAGCTATCTGCTGTTCAATCTCGATCTGCCTCGCGAGGATCTCGGCGGGCTCTACATGATCGGAGGGGGACTGTCGCTGGTGGGCATGCAGCTGACCGGGCGGCTGTGTGATCGCTTCGGCAGTGTCTGGCCCGGCACCATTACCTGTCTGCTGACGGCGCTGGTGGGCTGGGCCTTCCTGCTTCATTCGCCGGGGCCGTCGCTGGTGTGGGTGGGGTTTGGTGCCTACATGCTGTTCTCCTCGGCGCGGCGGGTGGCACAGAACACGCTCAACAGCTTCATTCCTGCCGAGCACGAGCGGGCCGCCTTCACCAGCACCCAGAGCGCCGTTCAGCACCTGAGTTCTGCCGCGGGCAGTTATCTCGGGGCGGCGCTGCTGGTCAGCTCGCCGGGTGGCGCCCTTGAGGGCATGCCACTGCTCGTGGCGGTGCTGGTGGTCGCGCTGGTGATCCAGCCTGTGCTGATGGCGTGGCTGGCGCGGCGTCTGGCCAGGCGGGCGTCAGCCGGCAGTCCGGTGGATGGCAGGCGCTGACAGGAAGGTCTCCGGAAGCTTGGGGCAGGGCATCCTCGCGTCATCTGGCAGAAAGCAAACGACGCCCTGTCGGGAAACCGGCAGGGCGTCGTCGTGTCTGTCATCGGCCGTCTATTCAGGGCGCGTTGACGTCGATGGCCAGGTGGTCGAGTGACTGGCGCTGCTTGATCATGCCGCGCTCGTACAGGAAGTTCTCGAAGTCACGGTAGCGGCCGGCATCCAGTGCGGCCGGACGCAGGGCGAAGCGCGGCAAGGTGGCATACCAGGCTTTCTTGTTGAGCGCGGTATCGAGTGCCGGGTCGGACTCGCGGAACAGCTTCCAGCCCTTGTCAGGGTGGTTGATCATCCAGGCGGTGGCTTCACCGACGGCGGACAGGAAGGCGGCGTACTGCTCGTGCTTGCGAGAATAGCTGTCGCTGTTGGCGACGAAGATCAGTTCGTCATAGGTCGGCACGCCTTCTTCCTCGATGTAGAAGGCGCGGCCCTTGACGCCTTCCTGTGCCATCTGGGCGAGTTCGAAGTTGCGGAATGCCCCGGTGACGGCGTCGACCTTGCGGGTCAGCAGTGACGGCGTCAGCGAGAAGTTGACGTTGGTCAGGGTGATGTCATCCAGTGTCAGGCCGCTGTTCTGGAGCATGGTGGACAGCAGGACTTCCTCCACGCCACCGACGGAATAGCCGACACGCTTGCCCTTGAGGTCGGCCATCGACTGGATGTCACTGTCCGCGCGCACGACCACCACGTTGAGCGGGGTGGCCACCAGCGTGCCGATGCGCACCAGCGGCAGCCCTTGATCCACCTGCAGGTGCAGCTGGGGCTGATAGCTGATGGCGATGTCGACGCGCTCCGCTGCGGCAAGCTTGGGGGGGACGCTGGGGTCTGCCGGAGCGATCAGCTCGACGTCCAGACCATGTTGCTTGAACAGGCCCAGTTCCTGAGCCAGCACCAGCGGCCCGTGGCCGGGATTGGTGTACCAGTCGAGCATGACCTTGAGGTGCGTGAGGGGCTTGGCATCGGTGGCGGCCGCTTGCGGGTCCTGCACATCGCCAGCGGCGGGGCGGGTCTGTTGCTCGGTCTCGGCAGTCTGCTTGGCAGAAGCGTCTGGCTCGAGGGTGGCACCGTCCTGCCCGGCCTGGGTGACCGCTGCCGCTGCACTGTCACTGGCGGTCGGGGCCTGGGGCTCGGCGCTGGCGCCAGTCTCGGCTGACAGGGCGAAGGTGCTCAAGCTGAGGGTTGTCAGCAGCGTCGCGAAGAGGCAGGACAGCTTGCCGGAACGGCGGATCGCCGATGGCGAGAATGGCATGGCGGTATTCCTTGTGGTGTCGAGAATGTGAGGCCGTCAGGGCATCGCCTGACAGCCGGAAGCGCTCAGTTCAAACGGGTCAGGCGATCTCGATGCCAGGGCATCAGGCGACGCAGCAGGGCATCCAGCGTGAAATACAGCAGCAGCGAAAAGGCGACCAGCACCAGCAGGGCGGCGAACATCAGGTCGATTTCCATGCGGGCATTGGCATTGAGCATCAGATAGCCGAGGCCCTGGCTTGCGCCGGCCCACTCACCGATGACGGCCCCGATGGGGGCGGCTGTCGCTGCCATGCGCACGCCGGAGGCCAATGCCGGCAGCGCGGCGGGCAATTGGACATGCAGCAGCAGTCGCCACGGGCTGGCACCCAGGGTATGGGCGAGATCCAGCCAGCCCTGAGGAGTCTGGCGCAAGCCGTCGTAGCCGGTGGAGGCCACGGGGAAATAGATGATCAGCGTGGCCATCACGACCTTGGAGAGCATGTCATAGCCCAGCCACAGCACCAGCAGTGGAGCGATCGCGAACAGCGGGATCACCTGGCTGATCAGCAGCAATGGCAGCAGGGTGCGCCGCAGACGAGGGATGAACGCCAGTGCCAGCGCGGTGCTCAGCCCGAGAAGGACCCCCAGTACCAGCCCGCCAAGAATCTCGGCGAAGGTGATGCCGGCGTGGTGTGCCAGCATCGGGGCCTGACGGACCAGCACCTCCGCGACTGCCAGTGGCGCTGGCAGGATGTAGGGCGGCACGGCCGTGGTGATGATCACCAGTTGCCAGAGTCCCAGCAGGACGGCGGCGCTGATGGCGAGATGACGCAGGGCATGCAGGCGTTTCATGGCGTCTCCTCGCCGTCGCGCAGGCGTGTGATCAATTCGGACTGGGCCTGCTGCAGGGCGGGCAGGTCCAGCGGCACCGGGCGAGGCGGCGAGAGCCCGGGCAGGCAGTCGAGCACTGCCCCCTGCTGGCTGTCGCGGCCCGGACGCAGCACCAGCAGTTGGTCGGCCAGGCGCAACGCCTCGAGCGGGTCATGCGTGACCATCAGCACGGTGCGTCCGTCCAGCAGCCGGCTGGCGAGATCATGCAGTTCGAGTCGCGTGATGGCGTCCACTGCGGAGAAGGGTTCATCCATCATCACCACCGGAGCCTGCTGATAGAGCGTTCGCGCCAATGCAACGCGTTGGCGTTGCCCGCCGGAGAGGGCGTCTGGCCAGGCCTGCTCGCGCCCCTCCAGACCCACCGCTGCCAGCAGTTCGCGGGCCCGCTCGGTATCGCGAGGGCGACGATGGAGGTCATCTCCCAGACACAGATTGTCCAGCACCCGGCGCCAGGGCAGCAGCAGGTCCTGCTGCGCCATCCAGGCGACGCGACCCGCCAGTGGCTTGCCGTCATCGGTGGTGAGTTCCAGCGTGTGATGGTCGGGCATCTCGAGGCCGGCCAGCAGGCGCAGCAGTGAGCTCTTGCCACAGCCCGAGCGGCCCAGCAGGGCCGTCCAGCTTCCGGCATCCAGACGCGCCGACAGATCACGAAACAGCGTATGGCTGGCGTAATCGATGCGAGCGTTGTTGAGGGAGAGTCCCAGCGACACAGTGTCATCCGTGGTCAGGCGGCATGCCGAGGGGAGGAAGCACGCAGGGCGCCTGACGCTTGGGCAGGTGACCGGAATTCCCTCCGCCGGTATCAACCGGATCAGGTTCCAGGGGTTGCCATGCGACGTGACGCATCGGCTCTCAGCCCACTTTCGGGCACCCCCATCCAGGCCGACAGTGTACCGTCACCTGCCCGCCGGTTGCATCCCTGCCATCGTCGGGGTGGCTGTCGTGTGGCTATGCTGCATGGCCCGGTGTTGGGTATGCTATCGAGGTATCGCAGCCTCAAGGAGATCAACATGCCTGATACCCCGGATCTCTCGACCTGCTCCAGCGGTTATCCCGTGCCACCGCGGCGACCCGTGATGCCAGACGCGACATCCGTGCCCAATGGCTGGCCGGAGGATGCGCTGACTCGCCGTCTTTCCACCTATCTGGGGCATGCGCTGGAGCCGCTGGCACTTGCCTGGCCGGATAGTGCCAACTGGTTGTGGCGGCAGCGTGGCGGCACCCCCGGCCTGATCAAGCTGGCGCGAACCGGCCCGGATCACGACCCCTTCTGGCGAGCGATGCGCGGTGTCTTCGGCGCCGATCGCTGGGCGCAACCTGAGGCCCTGACACGGCTGGCGGGCGCGTTGCCGGCGCGGTTGCCCATCCCTCCGCTGCCGCTGACCTATCTGGGACGTCTCGATGGCGCGCCCGTCTGGCACCTGCCGTGGTCCAGCGGTCAGCCCAGTGATCTCAGTGACACCTTCTGTGAGTTGCTGGGAGATCAGGTCGGGCGGCTGCATCAGGACACCGTGTCCGGCTTTGGTCAGCCCCTTGCCCAGCCCATGCCGTTGCTGCATTGGAATGCCCGCGTGACGCGTTTTCTCGCGCGCCATCCCCTGTCCCACGAGCTGGGGGACCTGCCATCACGCACCTTCTCGCATCCCGCTCGCGCCGTCTGGAGTCTGCCGGACCTGCGCGCGGACCAATATCTGTGCGCCGCCACCGGCTGGGTATGGAGCGACTGGGAGGCTCTGGTGTGGGCCCCGATCGAGTTCGACTGGGCACTGATCGAGTTGTTGCTGGAGACGCCGAGTCAGCGTGAGGCCTTCCTCGCCGGTTATTCGCGTCATGGGCGCATGGTCGATATCGACGGTCAGCGTGAGCTGTGCCGAGCCCTGTTGTGGGCGATGGAAGCCTTCGGTCCGACCCGCTACGCCGAGCTGGCGGCAGCCCCGGCCTGGGTGTCGCCGAGAAGCCTGACATGTTGATCGCAAGTCCATGAATATTTGAGAAATTTCTCTGCAGCCTCGTCGCTGACATGGAATACTGTCTCTGGGCCGTCGCAGACGTGATTCGAGACTTGGTGCCGGGAATGGCGGGGGAGCACACGTGGTAGAGAATCTGAACTATTACTTCTTGCTGGCGGGCATGCTCATCGCCTTGAGCGTGCTGGCAAGTCGGGTCTCGGCTCGTCTCGGCATGCCCCTGCTGTTGCTGTTCCTGGGACTCGGCATGCTGGCGGGGGAGGATGGCGTGCTCGGCATCCAGTTCGATGATGCCTCTACCGCGTATCTGATCGGCAATCTGGCGTTGGCACTCATTCTGCTCGATGGCGGTCTGCGCACCCGTCTCTCGACCTTCCGCGCGGGTCTCAAGCCGGCATTGGTGCTGGCGACCGTCGGGGTCTTCATGACCAGCGGGCTGGTGGGGCTGCTGGCCATGTGGCTGTTTGACCTCACCCTGATCGAAGGCCTGCTGGTCGGTGCCATCGTCGGCTCCACCGATGCCGCCGCCGTGTTCTCGCTGCTGGGCGGGCAGGGGGTGCACCTCAACGAGCGGGTCGGGGCGACGCTGGAGATCGAGTCCGGTACCAACGACCCGATGGCCATCTTCCTCACCATCACTCTGGCCGAGATACTGACCGGACAGCTGTCGGGGGTCGCCGCCGGACTCATGAGCTTCGCGCTGCAGTTCGGGGTCGGCGCGGGCATGGGGATCGCCGGTGGCTGGTTGATCGCCCGTCTGATGCGCTATCTGGATCTGGCGCCCGGCCTCTATTCCCTGCTGGCGCTGGCGCTGGGCCTGAGTCTGTTCGCGACGACCAATGAGCTCGGTGGCAGTGGCTTCCTGGCCATCTATCTGTGTGGCCTGATGATCGGCAATCATCCGGGGCGCCACCTCGAACACATCCTGCCGGTGCATGACGGACTGGCCCACTTGTCCCAGATCGTGCTGTTCCTGATGCTGGGTCTGCTGGTCTCACCCTCCACGATGCTGCAGTTCGCGCTGCCGGCCGCCATTCTGAGTGTGGCGCTGATCCTGTTCGTGCGCCCCCTGGCCGTGATCCTGTGTCTCAAGCCTTTCTTCCGCTTCCGCTGGCGAGAGCTGTGGTTCATCAGCTGGGTCGGGTTGAGGGGGGCGGTGCCGATCGTGCTGGCGATCTTCCCGGTGATCACCGGGGTCGAGAATGCCGGTGTCTACTTCAATGTCGCCTTCTTCGTGGTGATCATCTCGCTGCTGGTGCAGGGCTCGTCGCTGGCTCCCATGGCGCGCAAGCTCAGGGTGGTGGTGCCGCCGGGTGCACAGCCCAGCCGCCGCAATCTGCTGGGCATCATGCCCGTCAACGATTACGAGATGCTGGTCTACCGGGTCGACAACACGGCGCTGGAAGGCGTGGCATTGCGCATGCTGCGCTTCCCCTCCGGGGCCAAGGTCGGGGCACTGTTCCGCAACAAGGTGCTGATCCATCCCAAGGGCAGCACCTGTCTGCATCAGAAGGACGTGCTGTGCGTCGTCGGGCGCTCCTGTGATGTGCCAAGCCTCAATCGCATGTTCAATGGCGAGAGTCTGCAGCATGAACAGCGCGCCTTCTTCGGCACCTTCACCCTGGAAGGGGATGCCAACATGCAGGATATCGCCGATGTCTACGGACTGACGCTCTCTCAGGGCGAGCAGCACCTGACCATCGCCGAGTTCATCACCCGCAGAGTCGGCGGGGTGCCGGTGGTCGGGGATGATGTCGACTGGCATGGCATTCACTGGGTGGTGAATGAGGTCGAGGGCAATCGCATCACCAAGGTGGGGCTGCGCCTGCATTGACGCGGATCTTTCCGTCGTGACCCGGTTCTGCCTGTCGTGACGCCAGGCTGGCACGGCGCTTGGTGGCGGGTTTATGCATTGCGTGTAATGTGCTGATCTCCTTTCGACTGAGGGATGACGTACCCTTGGCTCGTCAGGCCTTTACCCGCCTGGTCTGGCTGGCCACGAATGGTGGTCAGCAGCCAAGGAGATAGTCTCATGGGCAGTCCACATCCACACCTTGCGCGCTGGCTGTTGCGATTCGAGGATTTCCCACCAGGCCTCACCGAGGACGAGAAGACCTTCCACGCCACCTTCAATGTGGTGTATGTGCTCGCGATAGCGAGTCACCTGCTGTATGCCGGTCTGATGCTCTGGCTGGGAGAGATGGGCATTCTGGCGCTGGATCTGGGCATGCTGGTGGTGGACCTTGTCTGTCTGCAGCTGCATCGCGCGCGCCGAGAGGTGCTGGCCGCCAACCTGCTGGCATTGGGTACCTGTGCCCAGATAAGTCTGTCTCTGGGCTATTTCGGTCCAGCCCCCGGTTTCGATTATTTCTATTTCGGTGCGCTGCTGTGCATCTACTGCATTCGCATGCCCTTCACGCGACGTCTGCTGCTGTGTCTCATCTGCCTGAGCATGCCGCTGCTGGCCTATGTCGTGCTGATGTTCCAGGGGGTGGCCAATCCGCTACCGCCCGGGTGGGCATTCGCGTTCCGACTGATCAATCTCTGCGTTCTGACCGTGTTCTTCACCCTCGTGCTGGTACAGATGGGGTGGTCGGCGGATCGCTTGCGCCAGCGTTTCGAGTCACGCGAGCGGTTCGATGAGTTGACCGGGGCGCTGAGTCGCGCGGAACTGATCGACAAGGGGCGTGAGATGTTGATGGGAACACAGCCCATCAGCGTGATGATGGTGGATGTCGACCACCTGGGGCTGATCAACGAGACCTGGGGACGCGCGGCGGGCGACCAGGTGCTCAAGGAGCTGGTGAAGCGCATGCGCAGTATCCTGCGCGGAGAGGATCTGATCGGTCGCTATGGCGGGGAGGAGTTCGTGCTGCTGAGTCCGCGGCTGCATGGTGAGCGCGCCGACCAGGTGGCGGAGCGTCTGTGCAAGGGGGCCTCGGCATTGCCCTTCGTCATCAATGACGGCATCAACAGTCTCGATGTCAGTCTCTCGATCGGCGTCGCCCAACGCCAGTCCGGGGACAAGGATCTGGAAAGCCTGATCGCCAAGGCGGACGTCAACCTGTTCCGCGCCAAGCGCGAAGGCTGCAATCGTTTCGTCAGCGACAACCAGCTGGGGCCGGTATCGCGCAGCAGCGAATCTCACGGCAGCAGGTCGTGAGGCGGTGATCAGCAGTGAGAGCGACAGTGGAGGAGGTTCCACTGTCGCGGTGTCGCGTACGGTGCGCGAATGGCTCAGCGCTTGCCGGCAGGTCGGCGGCGAGCGCGGGCCGGCTTGCGTGGCAGCGGGTCCATCGTCGAGGCGGGCACGGCGAGTCCGGGCTCGAACCCTTCGATCACCACACGCTCGATGAAGTTGCCCAGATGCTGCTCGATGGCGCACAGGTTGCGGAAATCATCACGCGATACCAGTGAGATGGCTTCACCGCTTGCTCCGGCGCGTCCGGTGCGTCCGATACGGTGCACATAGTTCTCTGCCTCATCCGGCAGGTCATAGTTGACCACCCGCTGCAGGTCATCGATGTCGATGCCGCGCGCCGCGACGCCCGTCGCCACCAGAAATGGCACCTTGCCTGCCTTGAAGTCTGCCAGCAGCTGCTCGCGGACCGCCTGGCTGCGTCCGCTGTGGAAGGATTCGGCGCCAATGCCGCGCTTCTCCAGCTGGCTGACCAGCTTGGCCGCACCGCGCTTGGTCTCGATGAAGATCAGCGCCTGCTGCCAGTCGCCACTCTGGATCAGGTGGCTGAGCAACGCGGATTTGAATTCCTTGTCGACCGTGATCAGGCTCTGGGTGATCTCGGGAGCGCTGGTGTTTTCCGGCGCGATGGAAATCTCCACGGCGTCCGTCACCGCCGTTCTGGCCAGCATGCGTACCTGGGTCGACAGAGTGGCGGAGAACAGCAGATTCTGACGTTGGCTGGGCAGTTTCTCGACGATCTTGTTGATGTCGGCGATGAAGCCCATGTCGAGCATGCGGTCAGCTTCATCGATGACGAGGGTGCGTGTCTCGTCGAGATGGATCGCGCGTCGGGTCAACATGTCGAGAAGACGCCCTGGCGTCGCGACCAGAATGTCCACGCCTTCGATCAGGCGCTGTTGCTGCGGGGCGATGTCCACGCCGCCATACATCGCCATGGAGCTGAGCGTGAGATGTGCGGCATATTGGCGGATGTTGTCTTCCACCTGGATGGCCAGCTCACGCGTCGGCGTCAGGATGACGGCATGCACTCGCTTGGCGCGGACCTCGGGGGCGTCTATCAGTTGTTGCAGCAGGGGCAGCACGAAGCTTGCCGTCTTGCCGGTGCCGGTCTGCGCGGCGGCGATCAGGTTGTCGCCGGCCAGCACGACGGGAATCGCCTGCGCCTGAATCGGGGTCGGGGTCTGATAACCCTGCTCGGTAACAGCCTTGACGATGGGGTCGCTCAATCCAAGGGCGGAAAATGGCATGGTGTCTCGATTTTTCAAGGGGAGGAGGGATTGTACGACCACGGGGTGTCGCAAGGCGTTGAGTGATCCATTGTACCTCCCCGGGAGGATGCCATGAGGAATGGCCACTGCAGGCAGGTGTGCAATGAAAAAGCCCCGTCTACCTGAAGTAGACGGGGCTTTCGGAATTCAAGGTGGTGGAGGGACAGGGATTCGAACCCTGGGTAGGCTATTAACCTACGCCGGTTTTCAAGACCGGTGCATTCAACCGCTCTGCCATCCCTCCGACTCACGGAGCGAAATACTACCGAAACTGATGAGAATAGCAAGAGGTGGGCGAAGAAAAATCTTCGGAAAAGCCATCGCGGACAATCACTTGCGGTGATCATCAAACGCCCTTGAGCGCTGCCGGCTGCCAGGCGACAGGGTGAGCACGAAAAAGCCCCGTCTACCTGAAGTAGACGGGGCTTTTGGAATCAAGGTGGTGGAGGGACAGGGATTCGAACCCTGGGTAGGCTATTAACCTACGCCGGTTTTCAAGACCGGTGCATTCAACCGCTCTGCCATCCCTCCGACTCACGGGATGAAATACTACGGATTTCTCTGGCCGCGTCAAGGACTTGGGGTAAATTTCCTTTCCGTTCAGATGCTTGAAAGGTAGCGAGTGCTACACTGTGCGGGGAGAGTGGGGATGAGGTTGCCTTTTGCGCGCTGGATAGTTGCATGAAACGGGCTTTTCATCGTCCTGTCTCTTGATTAGGGAAACCCCGACGGGCATGCTGGGGTCAATTCGATGCATCCATCGTAGCAACCTGAGGATAGACACCATGGCTAACAGCTCCTGGCAGGTCTCGCAGGATACCGCGAGCCGCTCACTCAGTACCCACCGGGTACTGCGCAACACTTACATGATGCTGGCGATGACGCTGCTGTTCTCTGCGCTCACCGCTGGCGTGGCGATGAGCATGGGCGTGGGCCGCATGAACATCTTCGTGCTGCTGATCGGTGCCTACGGTCTGATGTTCCTGGTCCACAAGACCGCGAATTCCACCGCTGGCATCTTCGCCACCTTCGCCTTCACCGGCTTCATGGGCTTCACGCTCGGCCCGGTGCTCAATGCCTACCTGAGCATGCCCAACGGCGCTCAGCTGGTGATGACGGCACTCGGCATGACAGGCATCACCTTCGCCGGTCTGTCCGCGGTCGCACTGGTGACGCGCAAGGACTTCTCGTTCCTTGGCAACTTCCTGTTCGCGGGTGCCATCGTGCTGATTCTGGCGATGCTGGCGGCGATGATCTTCAACATCAGTGGTCTGGCGCTGGCAGTATCGGCCGGCTTCGTGCTGTTCGCCTCCGCGGCGATCCTGTTCGAGACCAGCCAGATCATCCATGGCGGGCAGACCAACTATCTGCTGGCGACGGTCAGCCTGTACGTCTCCATCTACAACATGTTCGTCAGCCTGCTGGCGCTGCTGGGCTTTGCATCCGACGATTGATCGTCAGACGCTACCCCGCAAGCCTTGCATCAACGACCCCGCCTCGGCGGGGTCGTTGCGTTGTGGGGCATGGGCACGGCGCGGCGGCAGGGATCGGCGGTACGTCGCGGCGGCGGTGGTGGCGATGCGGGGCTCTGACAGATGCCACCACTCGCGCTAGAATGTCGCCCTCAATGCGCAGCCGACTCGAGGTTCACATGCGTTACGCTCTGGCCGTCTACGGCGGTCCCTACAGTCAGCAGGCCAGTCATTCGGCCCTGCGCTTCGCCGAGGCGTTGCTGGCCCGCGGGCATCGTCTGAGCACGGTGTTCTTCTATCACGACGGCGTCTACAACGCGGCGACGATGATGGCACCTCCTCAGGATGAGCCACATCTGCGGGACCGCTGGATCGCGCTGGCGGAGCAGGGCGAGACCCGTCTGCAGGTGTGCGTGGCAGCCGGGCTCAGGCGTGGCATGCTCGATGAGCGTGAAGCCGCGCGACACGGCAAGCAGGGGGCGACCCTCGAGGCGCCCTTCGAGTTGACCGGACTCGGGCAGCTGGTGGAAGCCACGCTCGAGAATGACCACCTGATCACCTTCGCCTGAGGAGAGCACCATGAGTGATGCGATGTCACAGACAGCGACGCACGCTGCCGACCATGGGCAGGTGAGCGATGACCTCGCGCCGGGCGATCTGTTGATCCTGTTGCGTCACGCGCCGCATGGCAGCAGCTGGCTGCGCGAGGGGCTGGAGGCGGCGATGGTCGCGGCGGCCTTCGGGCGCGAGGTCGGGTTGCTGTTCAGTGGGGATGGCGTATTGGCCCTGCTGGAAGGCCAGCAACCGGGCGCGCTGGGGCAGAAGGGCAGTGACAATCTCCTGGCAGCGCTGGACATGTACGATGTCCAGCGCTGTTATGTGGATGCCGCCGCCCTGCGCGCACGGGGCCTGAGCGTCGAGGATATCGCCTTGTTGCCGGTGACCCTGATGGAGCACGACGATATCGTGGTGCTGACCGGCGCCTTCTCGCGGGTCTTGAGCTTCTGAGGCCTGCCTGACGCCCGGGCGTGCGGCTGGTATGCTCCGCCATCATCACCCTCGCGCTCTCGCTTCGGGCGCAAGATCGCACTGGCGGGCGTGCGGCTCACGTCTTTCGCGGGCGCGTCTCTGTCCCGCGCACTCCTGCCTCCCTTGACTGGATAATTGCATGAATCTTCATCTTCTCAATCGCTCGCCATTTTCCAGTCGCATTCTGGATGATGCGCTCAATGCCATGGGACCCGAGGACCAGCTGCTGCTGATCGAGGATGGTGTCAACGGCGCATTGGCTGGCGCGGAGCACTATTTCGTCGGCCTGGAGGGGCGTCTGTTCGCCTTGCGTGAGGATCTCGAGTCACGTGGCCTGTCGGGCCGTTGTAGCGCGAGCGTGATCGTGGTGGACGTGGATGGCTTCGTCGCGCTGACCGAGGCCGCGGACAAGACGATCTCCTGGTTCTGAGCGGCGCGGCGCGAGGTGTCACACCAGCCGGACAGGCATGTCGCATGTCATTTCTTGAGTGGAACGAAACATCAGGATGAGCAATGGCCAGCAGTGAAACGGTACGTACGCTTTCTCTCGACGGACGTGAGATCGGTCTGGATGCCGAGGGGTATCTGGTGGATCTCGAGGACTGGAGCCCTGCGCTGGCCGAGCGGCTGGCGGCGGAAGAAGGCCGTGAGTTGACCCCTGAACACTGGGAGGTCATCGAGGTATTGCGGGATTTCTATCAGCGTTTCTCGCTTTCCCCGGCCATGCGGCCGCTGACCAAGGCGATGACCCAGCGCTTCGGGCCGGAAAAGGGGCGCTCGCTGCATCTGATGCGCCTGTTTCCTGACAGTCCCCCCAAGGTGGGCGCGCGCCTGGCAGGACTGCCCAAGCCGACCAACTGCCTGTGAGGCAGTGCCTTGCCGCGCCGACAATCGCGCCGGGCACATGCACACAACCCTCAAGTCCGCGCCGAGCAGGGCGGCGCGATGGCGACGCAGAGCGCGGTCTGCGTTACTATTCCCTGCAGCAATGCATCGCGGCCAGCTGGCGGCGGTGCATCAGGTCCCGCGACACGATCGCAAGGGCATTTGAATTCAGGCGGACAAGAGTCGACTTGCATGGGAAGAGCATTCCAGAACCGTAAAGAGTCAATGGCGCGTACTTCACTCAACAAGGCGCGCGTATATTCACGCTACGGACGCGAGATCTACGTCTCGGCCAAGAGCGGTGGTGTCGACCCCAACGGTAACCTGAGCCTGCGTCGTCTGATCGAGAAGGCCAAGAAGGATCAGGTGCCGACTCACGTCATCGACAAGGCCATCGACAAGGCCAAGGGCGCCGGCGGTGAAGATTTCGCGCTGGCCCGCTATGAAGGTTTCGGTCCGGGCAATGTCATGGTCATCGTCGATTGCCTGACCGACAACAACAACCGTACCTTCGGTGAAGTGCGTACCTGCTTCAACAAGGGCAAGGGCAAGCTGGGCGCCCAGGGTTCGGTCTCGCACATGTTCGATCACCGCGCCATCCTGTCCTTCAAGGGGGCAGAAGACGACGAGGAGAAGGTGCTCGAGGCACTGATGGAAGCTGACGTCGATGTCAGCGACATCGAGCTGGATGACGGCATCATCACCGTGTTGACGCCGACCACCGAGCACTTCAAGGCCAAGGGCGCACTGACCGACCTCTTCGGGGAAGACCTTGATTTCGAAGTCGACGAGATCAGCTTCATCCCGCAGATCCACACCGAGGTCAGCGGTGACGACGCCGAGCTGCTCAACAAGATGCTCGAGATGCTCGATGACTGCGAAGACGTGCAGCAGGTCCATCACAATGGCGAGTTCGTCTGACCGAGCTGTGCATCAAGGCAGGTCCCGTGGCATGAGCCATTGAGACGATAGCCCGCAAGGCCCCGCCGGTTTCCCCGGCGGGGCCTTTTCCTGTCTGCTCTTTCAAGAAGGCGGTACGTTCAAGGAAGCGGTACGTTCAAGAAAGCGAGGCGAGATCGTCGCAAGAGCAGCACGAGGAAAGCGTGAGGGCAGTGCAGACCAAGCCACCATCACGGCGACTGGCTCAGCAGTGAGCGTGATGCTGGGCATGCGGGTCCGTCTCGCGTGGGTCGGCCATGCCTCCCTTGATGCCACGCTTCACCAGCCAGACATTGACGGGCCAGGCGGCGAGCAGGCCAAGGCTCAGCGAGATGACCATCGAATTCCAGAACAGGGCGTCATGCATGCCTGATCTGCCTCCCAGCCACAGGTCGACCGAGATGGCCACCAGCTCCATGACAAAGATCGAGGCGGTCTCGCTTCTGAACGCATCCTGGATGACCTTGCGCTTGTCATCGCTGCCGGCCTGAAGCATCGGGCCGACGGTCAGCAGGAAGCCGAACAGGTAGGCGAAGAGGAAGGTGATGATCGCCGTCGCGAAGTTGCCCAGTGCCAGCAGACCCACCGCCAGCACAACCCCCACGAACTCCCCGAGTCCACAGCCCGAATAGCAGTGCGCGACGCTTCTCAGTCCCTTGCGTGCATCACGGTTGTCCGCGATCTGGCGGCGCCCGGCAAAGCGATAGACGAGAAGGCCCACTATTCCGGAGTACAGCGTGGTCAGCCCCCAGACCCACTTCATCATCGGCGCCAGATGGGCATTGCTGGTCGTCAGGTCACGCAGGACCCAGACCAGTGACGGCAGCATGAGCAGTAACCAGCCGAGAAACAGGCTCCAGTCGGAAAGTAGATCACGTAGCGCGGATTGCATGGGACCTCCTGTCGTATCGGGCATTCTGATGGGATGGCACGGATGGCCCGGCGCCGGTGTTCCTGCAGTGATGACATGGCGCTGATCTCAGCAAGGCGATCTCAGCGAGGCGATCTCAGCGAGGCAATGCCCGGGCACTCAGTGATACCTGATGGACAAGGCGCGCGAGATCAAGGGAGCACAAACGCAACGTAGCGGCGCGATGACATGTCATGTGGTGCTCTCATGGCTTGTTAACCTTGGTGCAAACCTCCATGGTGAAAGATGTTGGACGTTGCGCTGGCAATGTCGCCACCTTTATCAGGAGTCACGATGTCGAGACACGCTGCTACCTTTCTTTCACGTTCTCTTTCACGCTCTCTTTCGCGCGTCACCCGTCAATTTGCCGGGGCTGCCGGGCTCGGGCTGATCGCCTCGCTGGCATTGCCAACGGCGGCTCAGGCCGAGGAGGACAAGGTCTTCGGCTGGGTGGAGAAGGCGACCATCGAGCCCTGGGGCGTGCTGGTCAAGGCCAAGCTGGACAGCGGCGCGCTGACATCCTCGATGCACGCCGAGAACATCGAGACGTTCACGCGTGACGACGAGGAATGGGTGCGCTTTGACGTGGAGGTCGAGGATGAGGCCAGCGGCGACATGGTCGAGAATTCCTTCGAGCGCCCGCTCTATCGTGACCTGACCGTCTCCGGTGCCGGCGGACGTGATACGCGCCCGGTGGTCCTGATGACCCTGTGCATGGGGGGCGAACGTTACGAGGAGCAGTTCAGTCTGCGGGATCGTGATGGCATGAATTACCCGGTACTGCTGGGGCGTCGCACCATCCAGAGCCTGGGCGTGCTCGACGTGCGCAAGACCTTCCAGACCACGCCGGACTGTGGCGAGGATGCGCCGCTGCATCGCTATGAAGACAAGCAGTATTCCGAGCGGATCGGCGCGGCTTCCTGAGCCGTGGCCCTGCGCCAGCCCCGATCACCGGCCCCGATCACCAGCCCTGATCGCCAGCTCTGATCAGCAGCCCTGATGGCCAGACGCTGACATTCATCCCCCGGAGAGTCAGAGCATGTCGGATTCCGCCCGGCCGCCGTCTCGGGCGGCCCTCAAGGTCTACTACGATGCACGCTGTCCCGTATGTCGGCGTGAGCGTGCACGCTATGAGCGACTGTCGCGCCACGATGCTGGCGTCGAGTGGTGGGATGCGACGGAGTATGCCGAGCGTCTCGCCGCGCGGGGCATTCCCCTGCAGCGCGCGCTGCTGTCATTGCATGTCGAGACGGCCGATGAGCGGATCTGCGATGGCATGCCGGCGTACCGTCTGCTGCTGGCCCGTCTCCCCGGCCTTGCCTGGCTGGGGTGGTTGATCACTCGTCCGCTGATCGAGCCGACCTTGACCCGTCTCTATGATGCCTGGGTCAGGCGTCGGCTATGCCGGGATGGCAGGCTCTGACGGGCGGCAGGCTTGGCGAGAGAGGGAAGATACGTCTGTGGTCCATCACGCTTTTTTGATATGCAAATGCTAATAGTTTTCGTTAGTATGTGAGGCACCGTCCGTCTCCTCATGTCTGCGAGCCTACCGATGATCGACGCGCTTTCCCCGCTCTTTGCCGGTCCGATGGTTGCTTATCGGGACCTGATCACTACCAGCGCTCAGGCGCAGGCAGGTGGCGAGTCATCGCTGGACCGTGTCGTGCCGGCACGTGATGTGCTCAGCCCCGGCTGGCTTTCGGCCTGCATCGCCGCACATGGCATGCAGTACGAGGGGCAGTCGGGCGCGGAGGCACCGGATGAGCGGGCACTGCTTTCCCAGTGGTCCAAGTACCTGTTGTCCTCGATGGTATCGCTGCCGCTGGCGGCCAATCTGCTGCTCGATCATCAACTGCCGCTGGAGCTGCGCCATCTCTCGCTGCGCCTTGGCGAGCATGGTGTGGTCACCCAGCTGATACTCGATGACGCGGCAGGTCAGGGCGTCAGCCTCACGGCGGATATCGCGGCGGCAGAGGAGGAGGCGCGGCTGCAGGTGCGCTTCCAGGGCTATCTGGCACATCTCGAGGCCGTCATTGAGCGCCTCGTGCCGCATACCCCGCTGGGTCCCAAGGTCTTCTGGAGCAACGCGGCACATTACTTCGTGTACATCGTCGGCATGCTGGAGGAGCAGGGGTGGGTCGCGCAGGCCGCGCCGGCACGCCAGCTGATGGCGACCAGGGTGCTGGCGGACGGGCGGCGCAATCCGCTGTATCAGCCGGTCAGCGAGGTGATGGACCGCCATGGCGAACGGCATGTGCCCCGCAAGGTATGCTGCGTGCGTTACCGTATCGAATGCCTTGGCTATTGCAGCAATTGCCCGCTGGCCATCGAGCGTCCCACGGCACGCCGTGCCCAGGCGCGCCGAGTCGACCAGCGTGCCAACGCGCGTGGGGCACTGACCGGCAGTGACCTTGGTTGAGCGGTGACTCTGGTTGAGCCGTGACCTTGATTGAGCAGTGACCTTGGTTGAGCAAAGCCCCTGGCTGAGCCGCGTCTCGTCTGGCGGGCCCTCGCTTATCGCACTTGTGGCTCTCGCAGCTCTCGCGGCTCCCGCCGGATGGTGGTGAATTCTCACCGTGAACGTCCTCCCATGGGCGTTTTCCAAGCACAGGACGTCTGCGGTGGGCAAAGTTGCCCGAGGGTAGCCGCCTGTCACTGCGCCCTCTGGTAAGATGGCGGGCCCCGTCATTGCCTGGTATGTCGTCATGTCGTCCTCTTCGCGCCGCCCACGCGGTGCTTCCCCGTCCAAGTCCGATGCCTCTTCCCGACACGATTCGCCCGCCAGGCGGCAGCCGGCCTCCCGAGGGAAGCCCGCCACCTCCAACGCGGCGCCCGTCAAGGTGATGCCGGCCCGCAAGGGAGAGCTGCACCCGCGCAATCCCCATCGGGGGCGTTATGACATGTCGGCGCTGACTCGGGTCAGCCCGGAACTGGCGGCCTTTCTCATCACGACACCGGGCGGCAACGCCTCGATCGATTTCTCGGACCCGATGGCCGTCAAGGCCCTCAATCGCGCCTTGCTCCGTCATCACTACGGGGTGAGCGACTGGGACATTCCCGCGGGCTATCTATGTCCGCCGATTCCCGGCCGGGCCGACTATCTGCACTATCTGGCGGACCTGCTGGTCGAGGCCAACGGGCGGGGGCAGTTGCCCCCGGGGGAGCGAGTCAGGGCGCTGGATGTCGGTGTCGGTGCGAATGTCATCTATCCGTTGCTGGCCAATCGCAGCTTCGGCTGGCAGATGGTCGGCAGTGACATCAGCGCCACGGCGCTGGAATCGGCCCACCGCAACGTGATGGCCAATGTGGTGCTGCGTGGTCAGATCGAGCTGCGTCTGCAACGGGATCGGCGTGCGCTCTTCGCCGGGCTCTGGGGGCAGGCGGAACGCTTCGATCTGGTGCTGTGCAATCCACCATTCCATGCCAGCGAAGCTGACATGGCGCGTGAAGCGCAGCGCAAATGGCGGGGGCTGGACAAGTCGCGCCAGCAGCGCGGCAATGCCTCGCGCAAGGGCAGGACTCGCCAGGAGCGGGCTGGTGACGACAGGTCCAGGGTCGACAGGTCTCGCCGACACAGCGCCCAGTCGGCACCCGCGCTGAATTTCGCAGGTCAGGCGGCCGAACTCTGGTGTCCGGGAGGAGAGGAAGCCTTCGTGACGCGCATGGTCAGCGAGAGTCGTGACGTGGCGTCGCGCTGTCTGTGGTTCAGCTCGCTGGTGGCGCATGCCAGCAGTCTGCCGGGGATCAAGCAGGCACTGGCGGCAAGCGGTGCCAGCGAGGTGCGGGTGATCGAGATGTCCCAGGGACAGAAGATCAGTCGCTGTGTGGTCTGGTCATTCTTGACGCCGGCCGAGCGCCGGCAGTGGGGGCGGGACCACTGGCAGAATCACGACTGACCTTGACGCCGGCTCTCGCCGAGGCCTTTGCAGCACAGTCTTCGGCAGCATCATGGACCCTTGAGGAAGCCCTCGTCGCCCCGCGCGACGGGGGCTTTCTGCATTGGCGGGTGTCATCTGAGCCTCACTTAATGCTGTCTTAATGGTTCGCGCGCAGTCTCTGCTGCAACGCGCGGCCGGCCTGCCCAGATCAACAGGGGCATCGGCAACTGGCCGTCATGTTCTCCGCCCCATCCTCGCCAGGAGCCGTTCCATGCCGTCCTCAACCGCAATGCCCACCCCCAGCTCACCGCAGGTGTCAGCGCAGGAGGATTCCTCGAGCGAGGGGATTTCGGTGCTGATACCCGGGCGTGATGAGCGAGACAACCTGCCGAAGCTGATCGCCGAGGTGCATGCGGCACTCGCCGGTCGGCGTTACGAGATCATCGTGGTCGATGATGGCTCCAGCGATGACAGCTGGCGCTGGCTCACGCAGGCAGCCCTGGAAGATTCGCGGCTGCGTCCCTATCACCATGACACCAGTTTCGGGCAGAGCACCTCTTTGTGGCAGGCCGCACGTCTGGCGCGTGGCGAATGGCTGGCGACCCTGGATGGTGATGGCCAGAACGACCCGGCAGACCTGCCGGACATGCTGTCACTGGCCAGTCTCGAGGGACTGGACATGGTGGCGGGGCATCGCACCGAACGCCGCGATGACGCCGTCAAGCGCGTGTCCTCCCGACTGGCCAATGCCATCCGCCAGGCGCTGCTGCATGACGATACGCCGGATACCGGCTGCGGCATCAAGGTCACACGTCGTGACGTCTTCCTGCGTCTGCCGTATTTCGATCACATGCACCGTTTCCTGCCTGCGCTGGTGCGGGCCCAGGGCGGCAAGGTGCAGTCCTTGCCGGTACGCCATCGTGAGCGTGTCGCCGGGGTTTCCAAGTACGGCTTCTTCGATCGATTGTGGGTCGGCATCAGCGACATCATCGGCGTGATGTGGCTGGTGCGTCGCTCGCGCCTGCCCTCGCCGCTGCAGAATCTCTCCGGCAATGCCGTCAGTGAGACGTTGTCGCCGCTGGAGGTCGCGCTCCATCCCGCATGCAGAAGCCGTGATGTATCGGAAGTCGGCGAACATGCCGTCAGAGACATGTCGGGGATCGATACCGGCAGGGCGACTGGGGCGGTCGATCTCTCTGGCATCGCCACACCTCACGCCGGCGTGGCGCGGGGAGCACACTGATGGATGTCAATCCGTGGTGGGTGGCCCTCGGCTTCGGTGGTCAGGCGCTGTTCTCGGCGCGCTTCATCATCCAGTGGCTGGCCAGCGAGAAGGCGCGTCGTTCCATCGTGCCGCGCGCCTTCTGGTGGTTCTCGCTGGCAGGTGGCATGACCTTGCTGGCGTATGCCATCCACCGCCAGGACCCGGTGTTCATCGCCGGCCAGGGGGCCGGACTCCTCATCTATCTGCGCAACCTGAGCCTGATCAAGCGGGACCGCGCCTCACGCCAGCAGGCGGCCAGTGTGGATGTATCGAGCGTCGAGAAGCCCACCGCTTCCTCAAAGGCCCGCGAGCCGGAGGGCTCACTCCTCGCGGCAGGCGATAGTCGGCTGCGGGCCGAGCACGCTCGACTCGCGGAGGAGAATGCCCGACTCACCCATGAGGTGGCGCGACTCGAGGCACGAAGTGCTCGGCACAAGGCATCGTGCGCATGACGACGATGTTTCAAGCCCGTCTCTATCAACGCCTCGCCCGTCACCCCTGGTGGAGCCTTGCGCTGCTGTATCTGCTGGTGTCGGCCATCGGGCTCGGCATGCGCATGCCCTGGCCGGCGGATGAGCCACGCTTCGCGCTCAACGGTCTCGAGATGTGGGTCACCGGCCACTGGTGGCTGCCGCATCGCGGGGGAGAGCTTTATCCCGACAAGCCGCCGATCTTCATGTGGCTCAGTGGCCTGGCCACCGGCGTGAGTGGCGACATTCGCATCGGCTTCGCCTTGCCGTCGCTGGGCGCCGGGGTGGTGACGCTGGCGCTGAGCGTGGACCTGATCCGTCGCCTGCACGGGAAGCGCGTCGCCTTCATCGCCGGCCTGTGGCTGATCGCCACGCTGCAGTTCGTGCTGCAGGCACGTACCGCGCAGATCGACATGCTGGTCACCGCCTTCATCATGCTTGGCTGCTGGGGGATGCTGCGCCATGCACTGCTCGATGATGGTGTGCGCTACTTCCATCTTGGCTGTTTCGCGATGGGGCTGGGCATCATCACCAAGGGAGTCGGCTTCCTGCCGCTCCTGATGTTGCCGTTCTGGCTGCTGGCCATGCGCCGAGCGTCGCGCTGGCGCAGTGGTGGCCAGCGTGCCGGTCAGCTGTCCTGGCGTGAGCTGTTGATCGGGCTCTGCTGGTTGCTGGCAGCACCACTGGCCTGGGTCGGGCCGATGCTGGTGATGTCGCTGCTCTCTGCCGACCCGGAGCTGGCAGCCTATCGCGACAATATCCTGCTCAAGCAGACCGCCGAGCGCTACGCCGACAGCTGGCACCACCTCAAGCCCTGGCACTACTTCCTGACCCAGGTGATTCCCTGGGCGTGGATGCCGCTGCTGTTGACGCTGCCCTGGTGGCCGAAGGCACTCGCCACCCGCTTGTGGCGTCGTGATCTGCGCGTCTGGCTGCCGTTGAGCGGTGCGGTCTTGATCGTGGTGTTCTTCTCGCTGTCTCCCGGCAAGCGGGGCGTCTACCTCCTGCCGGCGCTGCCGCTGCTGGTGGTCGGTCTGGCGCCCTTGTTGCCCGGCCTGTCCAGAAAGCGGCATGTCGCCTGGCTGGCCTTCGTGCTGTGCGCGGGACTTGCCGGCATCTTTCTGGGCGCGGCACTGCTGGGGGCCGCTGGACTTCCGGCATTGACGAGGCTTGCCGAGCAGGAAGGCCTGGTGCCCTGGGGATGGTGGGGGCTTCTGGGAGGGGCTGGCGTGGCGCTGTGCGCATGGTGGAAACCGCGCGGTGGCCTGCTCGCGCTGGGCAGCTGGCTGGTGGTCTTCTGGGTCCTGTGGGGGACCTGGGGTGCGCGACTGATGGACCCGGTGCGCAATCCGGCGGCACTGATGGCTCAGGTCGCCGAGCAAAGTGATCACCAGGCGCTGGCGATCCCTGACTTCCGGGAGCAGTACCTCCTGCAGGCGCGCCAGCCGCTATGGCACTTCGGCTACAAGACGTCGGAGGCGGACCAGTTCTCGCGGCTGTATGCCTGGCTGCAAGCGGCGCCGCAGCATCGCTGGGCCCTGATGACTCCCGGGATGCTCAAGCGGCATGCCTGCCTGGAGGCGACGCAGGCCATCACGCTGAGTGAACCGGATGAACATTGGGCCCTGCTGCCCGGAGGAGCGGCGCTGGCGTGTCGTGGCGATGCCGATGCCGCGCCGATGTATCTGGCGCCGACCTCGGTCTCCGAGGAGGCGGCGCGGTTGATCGGTCTCCCCGGGCGCCATGACGTGATGACGGAGGCCCGCCCATGAAACGTCAGACACCCCGCTCACGTGTGATCAAGCGCAGCGAGACGGAGCCCGCCACCCGGGCTGGCCGCTGGCGCAAGGCGATGGCGCTGGCCGGAAGCGCCGTCAGCTCAGGGGCCAACCTGTGTGCCAGCGAGCGGCTGTGCTGGGCACTGTGGCTGACTTTGCTGATGGCAGGAGCGCTGGCGCGACCCTATCTGCCCATCGATGAAACCCGCTATGTCTCGGTGGCGTGGGAGATGTGGCATTCCGGTCACTGGTTCGTCTCGAGCATGAATGGCGCTCCCTACGCGGACAAGCCGGTGCTGTTGTTCTGGTTGATCCACGCTGGCTGGGCGGTCTTAGGGGTCAATGAAGTCTGGCCGAAAGTGCTGATGCCGCTGGTCAGTCTGCTGGGGATCTGGCAGCTGGGACGTGTCGCTCGCACCCTGTGGCCGGTGGCCGCGGGGGAGGGCGATGAATGGCAGGTGCGTGAGCAGTGGGTCTCTCTGACCCGCTGGACGCTCGCCGGTTGCCTGATGTGGATGCTCTACAGCCAGGCCTTGATGTTCGATGTACTGCTGACCACCTGTCTGCTGGGGGCGCTGCGGCCCTGGTGTTCGCCGCTGGGGGCTCAGCCCTTGCCTTGGAAGGCGGTGGCGGAGAGTGGGCTGTGGCTGGGACTTGCCCTGCTGGCCAAGGGGCCGGTGGCGCTGTTGTGGTTTGCTGTGGTGGTCGGCTCGCGCCCCTGGTGGACTCAGGCGAAGGCCCGCCAGGTCTGGGCCGGCGAGTGGCGCGGCTGGGGAATGAGTCTGCTGCTGGGGCTCGTGGTGCTGTGCGTGTGGTTGCTGCCCGCCGTCATCACCGGGCCGGCCAGCTACGTGGAGGACCTGCTGTGGGGGCAGACGGCGCATCGGGTCGTCGCCGCGCAGGATCATGCGCGGCCGCTGTGGTGGTATCTGCCATGGCTTGTGGTGTTGATCTTCCCGTTCAGCCTGCGTCCGCGTCTGCTGCTGGAAGGGTTTCTGGCCTCGATTGCCCAGCGGCCGACGGCCGAGCAGCCATTGCTGAGGCTGGGACGCGTCTGGGCGCTGAGTGGCCTGCTGATCTTCTCGCTCATCTCCGGCAAGCAGGTGCATTACCTGATGCCGCTGCTGGTGCCGCTGAGCCTGTTGCTGGCCTGGGCGGCGCTTCGTCAGCCACCGGCTCATGGGGCGCTGCGGCTGCTGGCGATGACAAGCGGTGGACTGGGCGTTGCCAGTCTGGCACTGGCGGTCATCGTGATGCCGTCACTGGCGCCGACAGGCCTTGCACGATGGTCGGCGGACTCTGCACTGGTGGCCTCAAGCAGTGCCAGCCTGTCGAGTTTCCTGGCTGGCGCAGGCTTGCTGGCATTGATGTCAGGCCTGTGGCCGTCCAGCGCGATGTCAGGGCCAATCAGTGCGCGTCAGGTGTCGGGTGTGCAGGCCCGTTACGACGGCGTCCTGAATGCGCAGCGCCGTCTGGTGCTGGGCAGCGTGTTGCTGGTGACCTGTCTGTTGAGCCTGACATTGCGCCCGCTGTGGCCGCATCTGGATCAGACCGCCATCGCGCAATGGATCAATGGCCGACAGCAGGCTGGCCAGCAGGTGGCTGTCGTCGGCTGGGACTATCAAGCGACCTGGCAATTCACCGGCCGTCTGACCCGGCCACTGGAGACGCTCACGCGGGATGCGGGGTCGCTTAGCGCCTGGCAGGCGGCGCATCCGGATGGCTGGCTGGTGATCGAGGCGGAGAAGTGTCTGCGTCTGCCAGGCACGCAAGGCCCGCTGGCCGGCATGCGCGACTGGTGTCAGGCGGCAGCGGATGGCAAGGCGGATACCTCACGGATCTTCCATCAGGGACGCCATCGAGTGATGACGATTCCCGCAGCGGCGTTGGGCGGCTTGCCGTCCGCGTCATCAAAGCGGGACATGTCCGCGCAGGAGAGACAACGAGCATGAAGATTCTGGTCACGGGAGCCGCAGGCTTCATCGGCGCCGCGCTGTGCGAGCGCCTTTTGCAGGAAGGCATGCAGGTCGTCGGACTCGACAACCTCAATCCCTATTATCCGCTGGCGCTGAAGAGGCATCGTCTGGCGCGCCTCGAGACGCTGGCCAGCCAGTGTGCGGGAGAGTGCGGCGATGGCCGCCGGCCGGGCAGTTTCCGCTTCGTGCCGCTGGATCTGGTCGAGCGCGAGGCGTTGCTCGCCTTGATCAAGGACGAGGGCTTCGAGGTGGTCGTCAACCTGGCCGCCCAGGCCGGGGTGCGGCATTCCATCAGCCAGCCCTTCGATTACGTCGACAGCAATCTGGTCGGCTTCGTCAATCTTCTCGAGGCGTGCCGTGCCGCGCGTCCGAGTCATCTGCTCTACGCCTCCAGCAGCTCCGTCTACGGGGATGACGCCGCTCAGCCTCTGCAGGAAGCCCAGGTGGGGGAGCGGCCGCTGTCGCTGTATGCCGCCACCAAGCGAGCCAATGAGCTGATGGCCTACAGTTACTCGCACCTCTATGGCATGCCGGTGACGGGGCTGCGTTTCTTCACCGTCTATGGCGCGCGTGGCCGACCGGACATGGCGCCGCTGCGATTCGCGCGCAAGCTGCTGGCCGGTGAGGTGATCGATGTCTACAACCGGGGGCAGATGGCACGTGACTTCACTCATGTCAGTGACATCGTGGAGGGCATCTTCCGTCTCATGCCGCTGCCACCCGCTCAGGTGTCCAGCGCGGCACCGTCACGGGTGCTCAATCTCGGCCGTGGCGAGCCCATCGCGCTGGGAGATTTCATCAACGGACTGGAAGCGGCGCTGTGCATCACGGCCCGCAGACGTCTGCTGCCGATGCAGCCGGGCGATGTCGAGCGCACCTGGGCTGACACCTCGGCACTCCAGGCGCTGACCGGCTTTCGGCCCACGGTCAGTCTTGCCACGGGGCTTGAGGAGCTGGCCGAGTGGGCGCGGCACTATCCGTCGCTGCTGAGCGAGACGCAGGATGAGCGAGAGCACGAGGCGTCGGAAGCCGCGAGGGGACTGACGGCGCAGCACTTGAGCACCTTGCGCGGCATGACGAGCATCAGACCGCCGGCATCGGCGGGGCTGGCCTTCAGTGCAGAAGCGCCCTTCAAGGCTTGACGGGTTTCCAACGCAGCGGGCCCCGCCACTGAGTGGCGGGGCCCGCTGCGTCCTGCTTCAGTCTGCCGACATCAGCAGCGACCTTCGCAGTTGGCCGGCTTGTCGTTGGCGATGCGCCAGTCTTCCTCGTTGGCCAGGGTGGCCAATGGAGACAGCATCGCGAAGTCGAAGGGCGTCAGGCAGGTGTCGCGTTTCACGCGCTTGGGCCAGTCGTGATTGGCCAGTGCCGAACGCCCGATCGCGACCAGGTCGGCGTGCTCAAGCGCTGCCACTGCCTTCTCGGGGCTGTCCACGCCGCCATTGGTGATCAGCGTGATGTCTGACTCCAGTGCCTTGCGCGATTGGTCGGCAAGCGCCGTCAGGCTCAGCGAGCGCTCGTCAGCATTCGCTGCCTCGGGGAAGGCGGGCGCGGCGACATCGCCACCCGTCAGGTGCAGGAAGTCCAGGCCAGCCTCGATCAGGTGCGAGAAGCGCGCACGAGCCGCGTCAGGTCCACCGGCCCAGCGGAGATCCGGCTCGGTCACGGTGCCCTGTGACAGCCGCATGCCGAGTGGGAAGTCGTCGCCGACGGCCTCACGCACACTGCGGATCACCGCGAGCGGGAAGGCCAGCCGGGCAGTGGCATCGCCGCCCCAGGCATCGTCGCGCTGGTTGAAGCGCTCACTGATGAACTGGTGGATCAGGTAGCCGTTGGCACCGTGCAGCTCGACCCCGTCAAAGCCAGCTTCCTTGGCCAGGCGAGCGCTGGTGGCAAAGCCGGTGATGGCCTCGTGAATCTCCGATTCGCTGATCTCGCGAGCCAGCGGGAAGGGGCCGGAGCCGCCGTAGAAGCTGAGCATCTCGCCACTGGCCCGGCTCTCTGAGGGCGCGACCACCTCATCCTTGAAGCGGTTGTGCTGAGTCTGGGCGCCGGCATGCATCAACTGGGCGATGAGTCGGCCGCCTTGTTGATGCACGGCCTCGACCACCGGGCGCCAGCTGTCCTGCTGGGCCTGAGTGGCCAGTCCCGGCTGATTGGCGTAGCCCTGGCTGAAGGCCTCATCGGTGTACAGGCCCTCGGTGACCAACAACGAGAAATCGCCGCGCGCGAAATCGCGGTAGTAATCGACCATGTCGAAGTGGACCAGGCCATCCTCCTGGGCGCTGGTACGGGTCATCGGCGCGAGCACCAGGCGATTGCGAAGCTCAAGCTCGCCAAGCGTGTGAGCGGTGAACAGTGTCTTGGTGTCTGTCATGCGTAACTCTCCTGCGGAGATGACTCCGCTGTCGTATCCGGTCGTGGGACCTGCACTGACTGCGTACTGAACAAGACGGAAATCGATGCAGTGCTGGCGTCATGCAGACGCCGTGCAGTGGCCTTGAGGGATGATCGACGGATCATCTGTATGCGATATATCGTGCCTGCCGAGGTGGGGTGTCACAAGCGGGATCACTGGAAGGAGAGTGTTGTCGTTTCGACAACTTGATTGCGTAATTGCCTGAATATCAAGGGATTTTCGTAATCACTTCACGGTTGCTGCATATTGTGGCAACGGTGTACTGCTTTCCATGCACATGCCCTGCACCCACGCATGTGCATGCAACGAAACAGGCCCCGCAACCAAGGGTTGCGGGGCCTGTTTCATCCGCGGGAATCGTGTCTAGCGCGAGGGCTCAGCCCGGGCGATCACTTGCCGTCACATTGGGCAGTCTGCTTGCCGCCGGAAGGTGGGCAGCCGAACCAGTTCTCGGTCGGCTTGGCCTGGCCAGTATTGGCATGTCGTCCCCCCTGGCTTCCGATATCCCCACCATCGAGGCTTTTCTGTACCTGACGCTTGGCCTCATCCTTGGATTGCTGGCTGGCCTCGGGCTGCTGGTGCTGCTGGTAGTTCGCCCCATTGTCGCGGGAATCCTCAGCGGTACGCGTGGAGTGGCTGGTGGTCGGCTCGCCGTTCGAGGAGTGCTGGGAGGCAGCGGCACCACTGACTCCCGTCTCGGTATTCATTTCGTCGAAGGCATAGGCCGGTGACAGGCTCAGGCAGCCCAGCATCACGGCGGCGATGCCGACACCGTAGCGCGTCTTGCGTGAAGCGCCTGCTCGGAAGGGCGAGGGGGTCGTGAATGACATGTCGAGTGCTCCTTTGGGGAAACGGCGTGGAGCATGGGCCAGGCCATTCCGTGAGCAAGTCAATGAGTGCTTGCTCGTTGTGCAAGAGACATCCAGCCGTTGCGCTGTACTGGACGCTGATGGAACAGAGATCGGGGCAGATGACGAGAAATCAACTCTCGCTGACGTTCCTGCATCGCTGGCAGGTGAGGTGGCTTGCGTATCCGGTGGTCAGGGCGGTTATCTGGTGTCGGGCCCTTGAAGTCGTCGCCTGGCATGACAATGTGATGGGGAGAGGGCAACGGCCCCCTGAGAGTTCACCCAGTCAAGGAGACACGCATGACGATCAAGAAAACCGGTTCCGCGCATTGGGAAGGTAGCGTCAAGCAGGGTAAAGGTACCGTCAGCAGTGAAAGCGGTGCCCTCAAGGATCAGCCCTATGGTTTCAATACGCGTTTCGAAGACGGCGCGGGTACCAATCCTGAAGAGCTGATCGGCGCAGCGCATGCCAGCTGCTTCTCCATGGCGCTGTCGATGATGCTGGGAGAGGCAGGCCATGAGCCGAGCGCCATCGATACCCGCGCGACCGTGCATCTGGACAAGGATGACAGCGGTTTCAGCGTCACCAGGATCGCGCTGGTGACCAAGGCCAAGGTGCCGGGCATCAGTGACGCGGACTTCCAGGCGACCGCCGAGAAGGCCAAGGCCGGCTGCCCGATCTCCAAGCTGTTCACTGCCGAGATCACCCTTGAGGCGTCTCTCGACAGCTGAGACGCTTGCCAGCTACCCTCGGCTCTTTTGGGTGAGGCAGCTATGGCGTGAAGGCGCATCACCTCAGCAGGAGGTTGCGCCAATGAAAAAACCGCCCTGAGGGGCGGTTTTTTGCGTGGTATCTCTCTTTCCATTTCTCTCTAGCCCTATCTCCATCCGCTTCCATTCCGGTCAGCGTTCGTCGGGCCTTTTCGCATCATCTGGCTCATCGGGTGGCAGTTCCTCTTCGCTGATCGCCCCGGCATGTTGCATGGCGTTGCGGCGGGATTGCAGACGCGTCAGAGGGGTACGGCTGGGCGTGCGGTACCAGCGGATGTTCTCGCGTGAGCATTGCTCGAGTTCCGCGATCACCTGAGCGCCAAGCAGCAGGATGATGGCGCCAACCTCCAGGCCCAGCAGCAACACGATCAAGGTGGCCAGCGAGCCATAGATGGCGCCCACGAAGGACAGGTGAGTGAAGTACCAGCTCAGCGCCAGACGTGTCAGCTCCCACAGGGTCGCCGCGACCAGCCCGCCGACCAGTGCACGGCGAGTGGAGACGCGTGTCTGGGGCAGGATCTTGTAGATGGCGCTGAACAGCCCGAACATGCCGACGATGCTGATCAGGTAGATCACTTCACTGCCCGCTTCGCCAAGAGTGACCTCGATACCCGTCAGCAGGGTCAGGGCATCATTCATCGCCGAGGCCAGTGCCACCAGCAGGGTCAGTGCCAGCAGGCCAGCCCCCAGTACCATCACGAAGGCATAGGGCAGCAGGGCCGAGATCCAGGCACTGCGTTTGCGAATCACCGGGTGCTGATGAAAGATCAGCGCGATGGCATCCTCCAGCATGCGAAAGGCCAGCCCGGCGAAGAACAGCAAGCCCCCCATCCCGATCCAGCTGATCACGTCACGGTTGTCCAGCAGCTTGCGCACGGCATCCAGCAGCACGTCTTCCTGCCCGGGTCCCAGATGCTGGACCTGGATGGCGATGATGCTCATCAGACGTGACTCATCGACCAGATGCGTCAGCAATACGCAGCTCAGGGCGAACAACGGCACGCTGGAGAGCAGGATGTTGTAGCCCACTCCCCCCGCCAGCAGTACGCCACGATTGGCGATGAACTGGCCCAGTACCCGCCAGGCGAAGGCGATCAGGCGGGGGAGAAAGCGCAGTAGTCGCGCGCGCCAGGTATCGTCAGCCGTGTCCGGCATCAATGGCCTCCTGGAGAGTCGGTGGACTGGCAAGGCGTCACGAGGTGCCGCCCTTGAGTGCCCGTCGGCTGCGGCTTTCGGCGCGATGTGCCAGCAGGGTCGAGGTCGAATAGAGCGCCAGGCCTGACCATATCAACACGAAGGTGAGCAGCATCGAGGGCTGCAAGGTCTCGTGGAATACCAGCAACGCGATGGCGAACTGCATGCTCGGGTTGATGTACATCAGAAAGCCGACGGTGGCGAGGCGCAGGCGGCGTGCCGCGCCGGCAAAGGCCAGCAGCGGGAGCGCCGTCAGGATACCGCTGGACATCAGCAGCACGCTGGCGGGCAGCTCCAGCGGGCCGATGCCCGTGGCCAGAAAGCGTGACTCGCCTGCTTGCCACAGACCCGCGATCAACAGCAGGGCGAGGGGCGCCAGCATCAGCGTCTCGACGAACAGCCCCGATAGGCCATCCAGCGCGACACGCTTGCGCAGCAGCCCGTAGGTGCCGAAGGACAGCGCCAGCGAGAGGGTGATCCAGGGCAGCTCGGAGAGATTGAGAAACTGCAGACTCAGGCCCAGCGCCGCCAGCCCCAGCGCCACGCCCTGCAGGCGAGTCAGGCGTTCCTTGAGTACCAGCATGCCCAGTGCCACGTTGACCAATGGCGTCAGAAAGTAGCCGAGGCTTGCCTGCAGCACTTCATGCTGCTCCACCGCGAAGATGTAGATCCCCCAGTTGGCCGCGATCAACAAGGCGCACGCCAGCCCCGGCCATAGTTGCCGTGGCCTGGACAATGCGCTGCGAATCGGTGACCAGCGCTTCAGCAGGCTGATCAGGAGGATGAGAAACACGCAGCTCCACAGGATGCGGTGCAGCAACACCTCCCAGGCGGGGATGCCGGAAAACAGCGCGAAGTACAGCGGAAAGCAGCCCCACATGGCATAGGCCGTCAGGCCGTAGCCGACCCCCTTGAGGCCTTCGCGACGGGCCAGGGCTGCCGCTTCATCGCTCTCGGGCGAGCTCTGCGCCTGGCTCATCGCGAGCCACTCTCGCCATCCTGAGCCAGTGGCTTGCCCGCGATGTAGTAGCCCGAGGGGCTCAGCGCGAGGAAGAAGGTCTCGGCCTCGGGGTAGCCGGCTTCGCGCATTGCCTGGTGGATGGCCTCGCCACAGACGTCACGGACCTGCTGGCCGCGTTCGAACCACAGCACCTCGACGAAGGGAAAGGCATCCACCGTCTGGCCGTCGAAGACATATTGCGTGCTGATGCACTCCAGCGTGAACTCATCGCGCGGCGTCGCCGTGGCCTCACTGAGCTGGTCGACAAGCGTGCGCGAGACGGGGGCGAGACGGGCGGGGGTAACGCCATGGAAGCGAAGCTGAGGCATGCAGGGCTCCTGGAGCACGAATGAGTGGGGGTGACAGCGCGCGTGGGCGACAAGCGGACCGAGGTCCATGCGCCGAGCTTCATCAGCCGATGCTGACGGAGCCGGCATCAAGCCCCGCGCAACATCAGCATAAGGGGAAGCGATGGCCTGCGTCGCGCCTTCAGGCCGCGGCAGCATGTAGATGGTCAATATATCATCGGCGACTCATGCACACATCCGCTGGCTGAGCCGCGCGGAGTTGTCGGCCAGTTCCCGCATTGCCTCTCACATCTGAGCGCCACAGACGGTAGAATGGGCGCATTCATGCTCGCGATGGCATGCAGGCCTCACGCCCTCCATCACCCGCAAGGCGTGTCCCGGGAGGGCGGCATGAGGGCAAGATGACCGAGGATCAGGGAGACGGCATGACAGTGACGAATCCATCAGCAACGTGGGAAGACGCAGGCAAGTTGCGCGTCAGCCTGGTGCAGGCCGATCTGCGCTGGGAAGACCCGGCAGAGAACTGTCGCCTGCTGGGCGAGCAGCTGGACGCCGCTGGCCTGACGGCCGACCCTGACGGCCACAATGCCCTGACCGACCTCATCGTGCTGCCCGAGATGTTCGCCACCGGCTTCACCATGAATTCCCGTGAGATGGCCGAGCCGATGGAGACCAGCGAGAGTGTCGCCTGGCTCAAGGCGCAGGCGGTCGCGCGCGGTTGCGTGATGACGGGCAGCATTGCGGTACTCGAGGGAGACGAGTGCTACAACCGCATGCTGTGGGCCACGCCGAGTGGTGAGCTGAGGCATTACGACAAGCGCCATCTGTTTCGCATGGCAGGCGAGCATGAGCGTTATGGCATGGGCAATGAGCGGGTGATCGTCGAGCTCAACGGCTTCCGGATCCAGCTGTCCGTCTGCTATGACCTGCGCTTCCCGACCTGGCTGCGTCAACGCCCCGTGATTGGCGGCATGAGCGCGGCGGAGTGTGCCACCGGCAGCGCCTTCGAATATGACCTGCTGCTGTGCGTGGCCAATTGGCCGGGCGTACGGCGGCATCCGTGGCGCACCCTGCTTCAGGCGCGCGCCATTGAGAATCTGGCCTATGTGGTGGGCGTCAACCGAGTGGGTGACGATGCCAACGGGCTGCACTATACCGGCGATTCCATGGTCTGCGATTACAAGGGCGAGCCCATCCTCGACCCCTCGCCAGACCAACCCTTCATCGAGACGGTGACGCTTGAACGCGGCGCCCTCGACGAGTTTCGAACCAAGTTTCCGGCGTGGATGGACGCCGATCATTTCACTCTGGAGGCCTGATGCGCCTGGACAAATTCCTTACCGAAACCACGGATCTCAGCCGCAGCGATGCCAAGAAGGTCGTGCATCGCGGCGATGTCACCGTGGATGGTGAGGTAGTCAAGAACACCGCGCGTGCCGTCAAGGATGGCATGCGCGTCGAATGGAACGGCGAGCACCTGGAACTGATGGGCCTGCGCTATCTGATGCTCCACAAGCCGGCCAATGTCGAATGCACCACCAAGCCGGGCCTGTATGAGCGCGCGCACGACCTGATCGAGCTGCCCAATGTCGAGCGCCTGAGCATCGTCGGGCGTCTCGATGTCGACACCACCGGTCTGGTGTTGATGACGGATGACGGCCAGTGGAACCACCGCGTCACCTCACCCAAGAAAGCCTGTGCCAAGCGTTATCGCGTGACCCTGGCGCGCCCGCTGGAAGGGGATGAGCTGGCGCGTGCCGTGGAAGATTTCGAACACGGCCTGATGCTGGACGGCGAAGAGAAGCCGACGCGTCCGGCACGCCTGGAGATGGAAACGGCCACCGTGGGTCTGCTGTGGATCACCGAAGGCCGCTATCATCAGGTCAAGCGCATGTTCGCGGCCATCGGCAATCATGTCGAAGCCCTGCACCGCGAAGCCATCGGCGACGTGGAGCTGGACCCGGAGCTGGAACCCGGCGAATGTCGCTTCCTGCGTCCGGAAGAGATCGCCAGCTTCTGATTGTCAGCGTCTGATTGTCAGCGTCTGATTGTTAGCTTCTGACCATCAGCGCCATATCGTCATGAAAAGCCCCCGTCATTTTTCTTCAGTGGCGGGGGCTTTTTCATGCGCGTCGTTGGCCGCCGAGCCTTGTATCGATCCAACGATCGCGCTTAAGGTAAGCGTTGTCTGCTCGTATTGTGAATTCTTTGCAGGAAGCGCGTTTTGCAGAAGTGAAATTTATACTGAGATCGTCTTCAATCAAACGCTTGTTTCCAGTATTTTCATGACAATGGCGTCTCCATAACAACAACGAGGAAAATCCACTATGTCGTCCCCCTTCACCAAGTCCCACCTGATGAAACCCCTTCCGCTGCGCATGGCGCTGGCGGGCAGTGGCCTGCTGCTGGCGACCCTCTCGGCACCGGCAAGCGCCGCGGAAGATGCCAGTGTGGTATTCGCGGCGCCGCCGTGGCCTGGCGTGACCATGAAGACCGAAATCGCCTCCGAGATCTTCGAGGCGCTGGGTTATTCCCCCACCACGCGTCAGCTGGGCGCGCAGATCACCTATGAAGGCATCTCGCTCGGGGAAGTGGATGTCTATCTGGCCGCCTGGCTGCCGGGGCAGAGCACCATGTACAACGCGGCGATGGAAAAAGGCGCCATGGTCGATCTGGGCAACAACGTGAACGGCGCGCGAGCCAATTTCGCCGTACCGCGTTATGTGGCCGAAGCCGGCGTCACCTCACTGAACGATGTCGACAAGCCGGAATTCGCCGACAAGTTCGACAAGACCATCTACTCCATCGAGATCGGCTCGGGCTCCAGCGAGATCGCCAACCGTGCCGTCGACGAAGACATCTACGGGCTGGGTGACTGGGACCTCAAGGAATCCTCCACCGCCGGCATGCTGGGGACGGTGGCCAATGCCATCAAGCGCGATGAGTGGGTCATGTTCGTCGGCTGGACCCCGCACTGGATGGGGGTCGAATACGACATGGTCTTCCTGGAGGACCCCAAGGACCTGTGGGGCCCGGGTGGCGGCGCCAGTGACGTGAAGACCCTGGCCAACAAGGCATGGTCGCAAGCGCATCCCAACGCCACCGTCTTCCTGGACCAGATCGCCTTCACCTCCGAGGAGCAGAGCGAGCTGATCTATGGCTTTGGCAAGGAAGAGCGCCCGCAGGAAGAGGTGGCTGGCACCTGGATGAAGGCCAATCCTGCCAAGGTAAAGGGCTGGCTGGAAGGGGTGACCACTCGAGATGGCGAGCCCGCCTGGCCTGCCGTGCAGAAGGCGCTTGGCCTGCCGGACGCCTGACGTGTCGATCCCGAGCCTGTCACTTCCGTCTGCACGGCTGAACACTCGGTCTTGAAACTCGGTCTTTAAACTCGGTCTTGAAACTCAGCGACACTGGATGACACAGCCTGCGTGCCTGTTGTCGCCGGCAATGTCTGATCAGAACCCCGCTCCTGGAGCGGGGTTCTCGCGTTTCTGGCACCTTCTCACTGCCCGTCGAGCCCCATCGCGGCATCGTCATGCAAATCTTGCATGGAAAATCAAAATAAAGAATTGGTCGGATCTGTTCGCGCTGTATCACCATGACCCCGCATTCTGCGTCGCCTCAACGCGCAGCAAACAACAATGACAAGCAGGGTTTACCTCATGGCTGATACTGATTCGTTCGCCGAGCGCGATTCGCGCACCCCCGGTCCCGTCGCGCGCTTGCTGTCCCCGTGGACAGGCTTGCCGCTCTGGAAACAGATCTTCATTGCACTGGTGCTGGGCCTTGGGTTGGGCATCCTGCTCAACCAGACCGGCCGCGCCGATATCGCCGCCGACATCAAGCCGCTGGGGGATCTGTTCATCCGCGCGATCAAGATGCTGATCGTGCCGCTGGTCTTCGTCTCGCTGGTCACCGGCGTGGCATCGCTCGACAACCTTGCCCGCCTGGGGCGACTGAGTCTCAAGACACTGGGGCTGTATCTGGGCATGACGGCGGTGGCGATCACCATCGGCCTGGGGCTGGCGGCTCTCTTCCAGCCGGGCGTGGGCATCGACCTGGGCAGCGCCGCCGGTGTCGAGGTGCGGGAAGCGCCGACCGCCGTCGAGACATTGCTTGGCCTAGTGCCGACCAATGCCGTCGAGGCCTTCGCCGAGGGCAATGTGCTGCAGATCATCGTCTTCGCGATCCTGTTCGGCCTCTCCATCACGCTGGTCGGGGAGAAGGCGCGTCCGGTACGGGTATTCTTCGAATCCGCGGCGGAAATCATCTACCGCATGACCAGCATCGTCATCGCCTTCACGCCCTACGGTGTCTTCGCGCTGATGGCCTGGGTCGCCGGAACCTACGGGCTGGCGATGCTCGCGCCGCTGGCCAAGGTGATCGCCATCGTCTATCTGGGCTGCATCGTGCACGCCGTGGTGGTGTATGGCGGCCTGCTGCGCTTCGTCGCGCGCCTCAATCCCGTGCGGTATTTCCAGGGCAGTGTCGAGCCGATCATGCTCGCCTTCACCAGCACCTCAAGCTCCGGCACCCTGCCGGTGACCATGATGGCCGCCGAGCAGAATCTGGGCGTCAAGCGCAGCGTCTCGAGCTTCGTGCTGCCGCTGGGCGCGACCATCAACATGGATGGCACCGCGCTGTATCAGGGTGTCTGCGCGCTGTTCATCGCCCAGGCCTACGGTGTCGATCTGGGCATGACCGAGTACGTCACCATCATCATGACCGCCACTCTGGGCTCCATCGGCACGGCGGGCGTGCCGGGGGCGGGGCTGATCATGCTGTCGCTGGTGCTGACCTCCGTCGGTCTGCCGCTGGAAGGGGTCGCCATCATCGCCGGGATCGACCGCGTACTCGACATGGCGCGCACCGGGCTGAACGTGGCCGGTGACTGCGCGGTCAGCTGTCTGGTCGCCAAGAGCGAGAAGGCACTCGATGAAGAGGTGTTCAACACCCCGCACGTGATGCGTTCGACCTTGAGCTGAGCGTCGCGCTGATGGAGGGAAGTGGCCTTCACTTCCCACCGACCGGCAGCCAGGAGGCGCTGCCGGTCGTCCTTCCCCAGGAACCTGTCGCCCTCAGGCCGACAGGCATGTCAAAGATGGTCAGGAGAATCGCGCCATGGAAGCGTCTGCCACACGGCTTTCTGTCAATCGGCTTTCTGCGGCTGGACTCGCTGCTGGCGGGCCCCGCAACGCGCCGGACACCGTCACCCGCTACGGTGTGGTCGGCGGGCTCGGAGCGCTGGGCAGCGCGGATGTATTGCTCAAGACCGTGCGAGCGGCCCAGTACTGCAAGCCCCCGCGCCGAGTGGACATCGCCTTCGAACAACGTCACTTCGAGGATGGCCCCGGCATCGCGGAAGAGGGCTATGACCCGCTGCGCCGCAAGTTCTATGTCTACAACGTGCTCAAGGACATGCAGGGCAAGGTCGAGAATGCGCTGGTGCCATGCTTTCTCTCGCATACCTTCCTGGCCGAGATCACCCCGGAAATCAGCGTGAACGTGGTGGATATCTTCGAGGCACTGCAGGACCGCATTCGCCGCGAGTACCCTGACGTTCGCAAGATCGGCGTGCTGACCTCAAGCTACGTGCGCGCCTCTGGCATCTTCACGCGTCGTCTGTCCGGGCCCGTATCCGAGCCCATGACCCGACCGGGAGGTGCCGAGCCCGGCGCGGAGCTCGAGGTGCTCTACCCGGAGGCGCGCGTACAGCGTGAGGCATTGATGGAGGCCATCTATGGCCCGACCGGCATCAAGAGCGGCCATCATGGCGGTGAATGTCTGCAGCAGCTGATGGAAGCCTGCGATGATCTCATTCGTCAGGGAGCCGAGATCATCGTGCCGGGCCTGAGCGAGATCCCGGTGATGATGGCCTCGCTGCAGCCCCTGATTCCGGTGCCGTTGCTGGATTCCAATCGAATCTACGCCGAGTACGCGCTGGGACATGATCGCGAGCAGGAAGGGCGGCAGTTCAAGCTGGGCGTGCTGGGCGGCGTCGGGCCCGCTGCGACGGTGGACTTCATGCGCAAGGTGGTGGGACTGACACGTGCTGAGCGCGATCAGGATCACCTCAAGATGGTGGTGGAGCAGAATCCGCAGATTCCCGATCGCACCGCCAATCTGATCGGCAACGGGGAAGACCCGAGCATCCCGATGCTCGCCACCTGTCAGCGACTGGAAGCGGACGGTGCCAATGCCATCGCGATTCCCTGCAATACCGCGCATGCCTTCGTGGCGCGTATCCAGCCCTATATCGGCATCCCGATCATCAACATGCTGACGGCGGTGGTTGATCATATCGCCGCGCGGGAGACGCCGGTGGCGCGGGTCGGGCTGCTCGCGACCAGTGGCACCGTGGCCAGTCGGGTCTACCACGACATCCTCGAAGCCTCGGGGCGTGAGACGCTGGTGCCGGACGCCTCCCATCAGGCTTGCGTGATGGACGCCATCTACGGGCAGCAGGGCGTCAAGGCGGGCCACACCTCAGGCGAATGCAGTCTGAAGTTGGAAGCCGCCATCGAGCACCTGCTGGCCCAGGGGGCAGAGGTGGTCATTCTGGGCTGTACGGAGCTGCCGCTGATCGAGTTGCCGATCGCGTTGCGTGAGCGCGTGGCCTTGCTGGACCCCTCGGAGATACTGGCTCGCCGCTGCATCGCCATGGCGCAATAGCCCGAAGGCCTCGTGCCGAAGACCTCGTGCTAAAGACGTCGAGGTGGAGAATGTGGCGCTGTAAAAACAGCGAGGGAAACAGACAGCACTGACTACGCGGAAGGAAGGAAGGAAGGAAGGAAGGAAGGAAGGAAGGAAGGAAGGAAGGAAGGAAGGAAGGCATGCAAGAGGACAGGAAGACCAGCCACGCTATACTGCGGCGCTACATGCCTCACTCCAGGAAATCGCTGTGGAAATGAACTGGCTGGAAGACTTCCTCACGCTGGCCGTCACGCGCAATTTCTCGCGCGCGGCTGAGTTGCGCAACGTGACTCAGCCGGCCTTCAGCCGCCGGATACGCAATCTGGAATACTGGGTGGGCGCGACCCTGATTGATCGCAGCCTGTTTCCGGTAGGGCTGACACCGGCCGGCGAGTCCTTCCAGCGGACGGCGCAGGATGCGCTCTCAGTCTTGCGGGTCGGGCGGGAAGAAGCACTGGGCTTCGTGCCCAAGATCGAAGAGGTGGTGTCGATTTCCGCCTCCCATACGCTGGCGGTCAGCTTCTTCGTCGACTGGCATGAACAGCTCCAGACCCGGCTGGGCAAGCTCAAGGCGCGTATCGTGCCGGACCACGTCGCCGGCTGTGTCGATGCGCTGATCAGCGGCAACTGTGATCTGATGCTCGCCTACAACAGCCCACTGCTGCCGACGCTCACCGACATGGTGCGCTATCCCTCCATCGTGCTGGAATCCGAGCGTCTGGTGCCGGTGAGTGCAGTGGATGGGGCAGGGCAGGCGTTGTTCTCGCTGGAAAGCGACACGGCGCAACCGTACCTCTGCTACTCCAGTGACAGCTATCTCGGGCGACTCACCGCGCTGATCCTCAATCGGGAATCCCTCTCGACACGCCTCAACTTCTGCTACGAATGCTCGATGTCAGACGTGCTCAAGCGCGGGGCCCTGGCCGGCAGCGGTATCGCCTGGGTGCCGGAGCGCGCCGTACGGGATGAACTCAACGCCGGTCGCCTGCGCATCGTCGGGGATGACCGCCACACCGCTCCTCTGGATATCTGCCTGTTTCGGCATGCCGAGCACGAACAACAGGTCGCGGAGCGCATCTGGCAAGCCTGCCTGGACATGCAAGCCAGCCGCACAGCCACCTCCGCCACTCAAGGGTGACCTCTCGCCCATAACGCCAGTGGCGGTGAGCGTCTTCCGCCCACCGCCACTGGTCTTCGCTCTCATCCATCATCTCGCCAGGCTCGCGCAAGGGTATCGCAGACTTACGATAGGCGCCGTGAATTGGCCGTCGTGCGCTTGTGCAGCGGCTTGATGAACTGCGTACCCGTCGTCCACCACGGCACGACCTTGCCACCCGACATCGCGTTCATCCACGCCTTCTGCATCACGAACCACATCTCCCAGCTGGCGGCGATCTTCTCCGACACCATCTTCTGGTTCTCCGCGATCATCTTCGGATCCAGCGGCGACTGCGTTCCCCACAGCTGCGTGCGCGACATGATGGTGGACATCGCCGTCGACCACATCTCCACCGACGTCGTCCCCAGCTTCCAGACATCGAACATCGCGGCAGGTGTCGTCGGGACCAACTCAGACCAGGCAGGTTGTTGAGTCATTGTGCTCTCCACGTAAAGGAACCTCATGACAGTCTTACGCCTGTTGATGCTGCAGTGCAACATTAGTTTTTTATATCCCTGAATGTGAGCGTAAAGCAGAGCCTCGATTATCACCACTTTATATATAAATCAGTGAGTTAGCGATAGAGTGGGTCAGAAAAACCGGAATTTTCCGTGCCGGGGCGGAAATTTCCCGTGGGGCTGGGGAAAGTGGATTTTGGGGGTTTGTTGGCAATGTCTTACGTAGGCGTAGGAATTTTATGAAGCTCGGTATCAGCTCCGTCGGACAGGGCACGTAAGCGTTGGCGAGTGGTGCGGAAATTTCCGGCGTGAGGCTGGGCCGCGATAGAGGTGAGAGCGCGGCGAGACGCGATGTATATCGAGCTTAGTGTCTCGTAAATGCGACGCAAGGTGTCGCAGTGAACTAACGAATTCCTTCTCGCGCTTGCCTCGACTCGGCTATTATTAGGTTTCTTGAAATTTCCTATATTCAAATATGCATTTCTCGCCAAGGCAGGACGCCATGGCGCGAGACCATGAGACGGAGCTCGCCCCAGCGGTAAGCGCCGTGCGGTAGCCGTGCAAAAGTAGAAGTGCAGCTATTCTTGGGGCTCAGAACCTGCGGCCAAGGACTGGTGACCGTTACCTCCGTCTCGCGCTCCGTATGTTAATACCAGCCCAAAATAACTAATCGCTCAGTCGCGAGGATGGGGGCAGTGAATGAGATGATCGGTTTACCCGCACTTCAAGTAGCTGTATAGGGTTGGGTTGTAGCGAAGGCACTATCCAACGAACTAATGAGGCTCCTAACATCAAGCATTGCATTTATCAATGCTATTTAAATTTAAAGCGCCAGTACTGATACATAGGCTGGCTAAAGAAACTAAATGACTGGATAGACACCGACATGTCTGATAGCACGAAGAGAAAATACAAAGAGAAAAACGAAATCATCATCGACTTATTCGCACCTAATCTTCCGGGTAGCATCAAGGAAAGTGATTTAATCCAGAAGGCATTGCGTGATCAATTAGTTGAAAACATTCAAAGCTCGATTATTCTCTCCAAATCCAATAACTCATCAGGAGTTGCCCGATTTGTTGATGAATCAGGTCGTAATGTGTTTTTTGTGGATGGTACTCGCGGTGCGGGTAAGACTACCTTTATTAACAATGTGGTTGAACACTTAGAAAAAGGCGGAAGTGACGCAGGCGCTATCATCAAGTGTCTTCCGACCATAGATCCTACCAAGCTGCCTCGTCATGAACCTATTCTGGTCACTGTGACAGCTCGCTTGAATAAGATGGTGTCAGAGAAATTAAAAGAGAGCTGGTCATCTAATGATCATAAAAGGCATAAAGAACGTTGGCAGAATCACCTAGGGCAACTTAAGCGTGGATTGCATCTGCTGACCGATAAGGAATACAAGCCAGAGTATTTCAGTGATGCTATGAAGTTGGATGCTCAACTTGATTACTCTATCGGTGGCCAGGATTTGTCGGAAATTTTTGACAGGATGGTCGATAGTGCCTGTGACATTCTAGGTTGCAAGGCTATCATGATTTCGTTCGATGATATCGATACTCAGTTTGATGCGGGTTGGGATGTACTTGAATCCATTCGAAAATTTTTTAATAGTCAAAAGTTGGTGGTAGTAGCGACAGGTGATTTGCGCCTTTATTCTCAGTTAATTCGCGGCAAGCAATACGAAAATTATAGCAAGACCTTGCTCGATCAGGAAAAAGAGAACGCCCGCTTAGCTGAGCGTGGGTACATGGTAGAGCATCTTGAACAGCAGTATTTATTGAAGCTGTTTCCTGTGCAGAAACGTGTTCAGCTGACAACCATGCTGCAACTTGTAGGCGAAAAGGGAGAAGAAGGCCCCGAAAGGATCAAGGTCAAAACCATGCCTAGCATGCAAGATGTCAATGCCATAGGAGTCCGGGACGCGATTGACGATGCTGTTAGGGAAGGACTAAATCTGAGGGGCGGCTCCGATGCAGACATGTATGTAAATGAACTACTGAAGCAGCCGGTGCGATTGTTGATGCAGGTGCTTCAGGATTTCTATACTAAAAAGTATGATGCTTTATCAGTAAATAATAAATGTGGTCAAGGTAATGATGAGAGCTCTGAGGAGTTATTAGTTCCAAATTTACTACGAAGTGCCTTGTATGGTTCGATGCTCAGTAGTATTTATCGTGCAGGATTAAATTATGAACAACATCGGTTTGGCATGGACTCACTCTGCAAGGATATATTTACATATGTGAAGCAAGATCGTGATTTTAACACTGGGTTTTATTTGCGGCCTCAGTCTGAAAGTGAGGCGTTAAGGAATTGTTCGATTTATTTGGCATCCCAAGTAAGCAAAAACTGTCAGGGTAGTTTTTCTAAAGTGTTTCAGATGCTTCTAGTTGGTTGTGGATCGGTAAGTATATTTAATCAGTTTGTTTCTAGAACAGTTCAGTCGAAAGACGATAGAGAAAAGTTTGAGCAGCTTGTCAGTGAGTATATTGCTTATATGTCAGTTGGCAGGAATGAAAGTGCCTCTCATTGGGCTAGTCGTTGTTCTGCAGTCATAGCCGATGCAAGTAATGATGGGAAAGTTGGAGTTTTCATCGGCCAAGTGCAATTGAATCGTGGTTCACGGAAGGTAAAACAAGATAACTATAGTCAGTTTAAGCTTGATAATGAAAGTGGTTTAGCCAAAGCTGCAATGGCTGCATCTTTGAGTACAGTCGTATCAAATAATTTGATGGATTTTAGCAGTATTTTCAACTTGATTGGCGCCATATCTGATATCGCTGCATGCTCTAGTGATATTCCTGCAGCTCCTAAAGTTTTCAATAAGATTATATCTCAACCGACTTGTATTGCACCCCCATGGAGTAATGCCTCTGCGCGCGCAGAGGTGAAGACTGGTAAAACTGATGATGAAGACGAGAATTCCAGTCAGGTAGCCGATGAAATTGACCACGAAGATGATCACGAATCAGGCAGAGATTACCAAGGAGTTAACAACGAATTTATAGACGCCTTTGATGCTATTAATACTTGGCTTGAGCTTGTTAAAGATTTGGAGCCGAAAATTCGACCTTCTGCACTATTGATAGGAAAAATATGGACAAGATTCTATTTTAATATTAGTAATGTAGCAGACTCGCATAAAAAAAGGTTGAATGATCCGGAGGCTTGGAGAGGTACTAAAGCTATACACTCTAATGCTGCAAAGATAATGAGGTTTAATGTTTTGGCTCTTCTTCATGCGGTTTTGGTTGAGGAAAGTTTATATCATGCGATTGAGGATAAAGATTATATTGGGGGTGGTTTGCGGCTTAATCCTATCACATCAGTTGAGGAGTTTGAGAAAAAGCTCGCACATATGCATTCTGTTTTGAGTGAATCAGATAAGCAGTGGCATCAAACGAATCCATTATTTCTTTTGTTAATTAGCTGCCCTATTCTACATCCATTTATTTTTCCGTTTGGTGGTATTAATAGTTCGCAGAAATCACTTGGGAAAGAGGAAACGTTTCGTGATCTTATTTCTAGAATAGTAGGTAGTGATTTGTTTCCCCTAGATAATTGGGATTGTTTGATTAAATGCGATCCTGATGATACCAGAGTGCTCGATAAAAATATTAAATCACTGAGTTCGGCTACAATTGCACGTGCAAAATATAGTTCTTCAAGCCAAGATAAGAGGGAAGAAAAAAGCTTGCCTAAAGATGATGCCAATTAAGGATAATTACAGCCATCTAAGGGTTTAATATGGAAAGCTATCTTCTTAACTCTACAGTATTGCTGCAGAGACTTAGTACCGTCTCGTTGGATGAAGAATTACTTGATGAAATAATAGAGTCATCCGTATTTCTCGCTCAATACGAACAAACACGTAGTTTACCTGATCATATAGCCAAATCGGCTTGGTCATCGTTAGTGCAAAAAGTAAAGCATAGGAATATGAAGCTCGGCCCAGTTGTAGCCTTACGTCAGATCACTGAAAAATTTGTCAAGAACGAGAAAGATGGCCCAAGAACCGACCTATCTTTGTTTTCGGAATGGCAAACTCTGATGAGCCGAGTATCGTGCCTACCAATCATGGCGTGTCATCAGGTATTTAACCCGGGATCTGCCAGTCAGGAGTATAGCTTCCGCTGGCCTTTATACCCTTATCACCCGACGGTTGAGGACTACATTACTCGAGAAAGGCTGCATGAAACTCACCAACATTTGAACGGCAGCACCTGTGCGGAAGAGTGTTGGCTAGATGCACTCAAGAATCCAGAAATATGTGTCAGAGATTTCGAAAAGGGGTGGGCCTCTCAAGAGATGAAACAACTTTGTGCCCAAATTGACCCCTCCTTGACACCGGATATTTTCAGAGATCGTTTGCAGGTCGCCTTTAATATTCGCGAAATCCTTTGTCGGGTAGCGCAGGGCGTGGAGTTGCCAGGATGGATAGCGTCATTACAGCATCCACAGCAGTTGGCAAATAGCACAATAATGCATCAGTACAAGGAATATGGATTTGAGACAGTTTGGCCAACGGATGACAAATACAGTCAGGAGTCTGAATTTTGTTGGCTAGCCCGGTTGTTGCAAAAATGGCGGTATGGTGCGCCCGAAGGATTGGAGAGACTGCTATGGATTTATCTGCTGATTCAGAATCAATATCTGACTCTATTAGTTCAGCGAGATGATTTTTTCGGTTTTGATCAATTTCAAAAATACACCATGACAGAGCTTAGAGAAGAAACCGAGAAATCTTTTTTGTCTCGTTTTAAAAATGCCCATGGTGCTGGTGTGTACTCTCAGGTGCGTTATTTGGAAGGGCGTTTTGCACCGAAGAGCGACCCTAAGAAAATGCAAAAACTGGTCTTTAGCGTGTTAAGAGGATATTGGGAATACTTGAGTGATCATATATCTATAGAATGGATGCATGATAAGCCGTTGACTATGTCGCAAGTGCTCGATAATCTCGAGCAAGTTGAACCAGATGGCAAGTGTGCAGAGCTGGCGCTAGTGCCGCACTTTATCAAAAGAAAGCAAAAAAAGAATGAAGTCTATCCTTTCGCATTGCTATTCAATGACCTGAAGAGCCAGGCCGCTATCTTGATTGACATGCTGGAGTATGAGCCGCGCTTAACACGCTGGATTCGAGGTGTAGATGCGGCTGCTAATGAGATGCACGCGCCACCAGAATTATTCGCGCCTTTGTTCAGAGTTCTAGCCAAATCGGGTATTGCTCATATTACCTATCATGTTGGCGAGGATTTTCCGCATTTGATTAGTGGTATTCGATCCATTGATGATGCCTTGAGGTTTTTGCCACTACGTAATGGCGATCGTCTTGGTCACTGCACGGCTATTGGTATCACACCTAATATCTGGAAACGTTCTTTGCCATTGTCTTTGTCCATGACCAAAGAAACACGATTGCTCGATTTGGTTTTTATCTGGCGAGAGCTTCGTAGTCATCCGGAGCTGCTGCGTTATGCTAGCGATGCAGCGATCGAAGCGGTCAATTTGGCCTATGAGATATTTTCGATGGAAGAAGAAATCTCGATTACCACCCTTGATAGGGTATTTGAAATACGGGGTATATTGGCACAGTCGGAAGGCCTGCTGGATGAGCTAGATAGGCCATTGAAGCCCGAATCCCCCTGGCTAGAGGAGTACGAGTATGCAAGAGTGTTGGCTGAAACTGCTGGCATGACCAGGCCATTGATGTTGTATAAGCAATGGCTTACTTCTGAGAATGTGCGAAAGCAACGCGCTGAGTACGTTGAAGTTGCCCTGGAAGATTTGCCGGATGAGGCGGTTATTGCATTGCAACAGTCTGTGATGGTAAAAATGGCAGACCAAAACCTTGCGATAGAGTGTCCTCCGACCAGCAATACTCGCATCAGTCAGTATCGAGATGTCAGCGAACACCATATCTTTCGCTGGTTGGGCTTACCGAGTGAGATGATTGAAGGTGATGTTATGATGTCTATTTGTCTGGGCTCTGATGATCCGGGGATCTTTGCAGCAGATTTAAAATCCGAGTTCTATCATCTATTCGTGGTGTTAATCCGTAAGTTCGATTTGTCCCCTGCGGAAGCTCTGAGAAAGGTAGCGGAGATGAACGAGAATGGGCGGGTTTATCGCTTTCATGATGTCAGGTAGCGCATATATATTGATTGTTCAACACCTGCTGGCCTCATTGTTACGACCTCTGTACGATACTGTTGTGGAGCTGGGGTATGTTCTTCGGACGGATTTTCACTTTCGATGATCTTTTTCTTGTTAGTTAGAGAAAGAGGGCAATCTCAGGTCCCAAGCGCAACGCTATTGAAGGGTGCTCGGATCGCCGCGGATTTTATAAGCACCTCTGCGTAGATTTCCACCGGGGTTCGCCAGTTCAGTGTCTGGTGAGGCCGTGTGTTCATTGAGTCGGCGATCTCACCGAGCTCTTCCTAGCTGTAGACGGAGAGATACGTGGCTTTTGGCAGATACTGTCGCAACAGCCCGCTGCTGCTCTCGTTCGAACCTCGCTGCCATGGGTTATGTGGGTCAGTGAAGTAGATCGCCGTGCCTGTCTTCTGGGCGATCTCGCCAAAGGTCACCACTCCGTACCTGGTCGTCCCAGATCAAGGAGTCGATTCCTTGATGACTGGCACTAACGCCGGCCAAGGGCGCCATGAAGCCACTGATTTGCTGTGGGCTCCACTCCTCACGTAGCGGACCGGCAACAGCGGCCATCATGCTTGGAAGGCGCTTTGTCCACTTGGTGGCAGTGCGGCGAATCTTACGGCTGATCGGCTACTGTGGAGTCTCGGCTCACTGCCGATCTACCGGTAGTTCATGTTCAAGTTATAGCGGGCGTGGAATTGGGATCATTGGGTACGGTCTTCTGTCGATACCCCATGCTCTGCTTCACTTTGGTCGGTGAGCCGAGAAGGGTACCGACGCTGGCCCTCCTGCCTCTACCCTGGGCCCCAATTGCTGGAAGTATTTTTAAGTCTAGGTTTGAACCCCGATCTCTCCAAACGGGTATTGTTTTAAGTGTCTGATTTTATTCGTATTTCTTGATGTTTCGACACTGATCTGTAATAAATTCAGAAAAATTACGCTATTTCCGTACTTCGCTATTCTCTATGCTGATGTTCGTTCCATCATCACAGGGAGAATATCCATGATCGACCAGAACCCGAAGTTATCCAAGAGCGACACGAAGCTTCTCTTGCGGTATGTGACTGCCCATGATCAGGCACAAAATATTGCGAAACTCATTGGAGTGGCTCCAGCGAGAATCTCTGAAGGCAAGAAAGGCGAGTGGCAATTACCCAAGGACTCAGCAGAGAAGCTTTATCAAAACTACGGCCGTCCTCAAGCTGCCCCTGGTATTTATCTGGTGAGCGAGGTATGGACATCTCTCCAAGAAGTGATCGAGACAACAGAGCAGGTTCTATTGGCAAGGCAATGGCTGCGTGCCAAGAAGGCATTACAGTCTCAACAGGCGATGGATATTCTCAAGAAGTGCCTTCTGCCTATAGAAGTAAATAGCTATATAAATGATTCTAGCTATAAGGTGGATTCAAATGTAGCCGAGCGTCTTTACCATATTATCCACGACGCTGAATTTCAGCAGTGGTACGCTGAAAATAGATCTGTAGAAGAAGTTAGAGATTATGGCGATATTGATCACTATGGTGTAGAGGAGGATGGTCTTTTTACACGCAATAGTAAGCAAGAGCTTCCAGGTAGAGAGATTTTTGATGCCATTCTTTCTAGGCATGGGTTGGTGTTCCCTGCCTTCCAGCATGAAATGCGACATACCGACGTATGGATTTTCTTGTTGTTAATATGTGAGTTGTCTCTATATTCAAGTGACAGAGTACTTTTTGAAGAAAAAGGACTAGACCTGAATGTAGATAGTGTTGTCAGTGACGAGATATCTGATCGCGCAAAAGAGATTGAATGCGTCATTGTCGGCGAGGAAGTATGGCATAGCTCTAGCTGGTTAGATTCAGAGATATCTCACGAAAGTCCACAGTTTTTCAATGAGCTGGGTGATGCGTCTGTCAGACACAAAGCTAGCTACAAGAAATTTGACGAGTTACTTGACGTATTTCCAGAGAGATTCAATAAAGTATCAGTTAAGCTGATTATCAACCAAAATCTTGAGTATCATTTGGCCGTTGAGCTGAATTTGTATAGGGCATTTTATAATCTAGGATACTTTCTGAGAGAAAACGAGTCCCTAAGGTTGCTACCTGATAGTGAGTTTGACTGCATTTGCACACGTAGGTTTGTGATTAGAGATTTACCAAGTGACCAGGTAGTAGAAACTGTAAAGAAACTGTCTGAATGGCTGGGCGCTAAAGATATAGGTCTTTCATCTTTGAAGTCAGAGCTCGCTCGTAATGGAGGCTTTGTTCCTGAAGTAAAGTATATATAGTCGCGTAACTGCTCATATGATTTATGATGTCTGAGACTCATCATCTACCAGGAGATTTCTATGGTTTATCATTATCAATGTGCAGGTTGTTATTGCACACTTCGTATGGATAGACGTGAGGAAAATGAAAGTATGACATCCGTAGTGAATGGTGAACTGTGCTATTCATGCCAATTGGCAAGAGAGGATATGGAGGACTATGACGATGACGACTAGGCGTAGGTTCGCTAAGACGATATCTTGATGGTCCGATTATTGGAGGTAGGGGCATTCTCATGCCCCTACCTCCGCCGTTTCCTAGCTCTTACCCCTGCACCCCCTTGCCGCCTTCACTCCGCTGCCGGAGCAGCTGATACATCAGGTGAGCGAAGCGTTTCTCTATCCCGCCGTCTTCCAGTATCGGCATGGACATCTTCTCTTGGTCAGCCAGTGCATCGAGCAGTACGTCGTTTAGGCGCTTGGGTAGCAGGCCCTTCATGGCGTCTTCGAGGCTGTAGCTGTTGACCTGCCCCATGAGGTCTTCATCTCGCTCAAGGCGGGTGGCGAGACCATTGGCGAAGTGGAGCTTGTCGTCGTCCTGGATCTCGGCACCGTAGAGGTCATTCAGGGTGTCGATGATCTCATCCAGCTTCTTCTTCTCCGGATCTTTCGGGGTGCCGGAGCCGACCTCGGTGATGGAGTCCAGCCCAAATTCGCCTTCCTGCTCTTCCAGTCGCAGCTCCTGCTCCTGATGCTTGGTCTGGCGGTAGTGCGTCAGCTCTAGCTCGCTGACGTCCAGCTCCGGGTCCTTGAGACGGTCTTCCCGCAGTAGTGGACTCAGGTGCTTGGCGAACACGCAAAGCTGCTCCAGCTCTGTATCCTCGTAGGAGATGATCTGTGAGAGAAACTCGTAGGCGCGCACGAAGCTTTTGAGGTTCTTGCGGAACAGGTCGAGCTCATCACGAGAGGTGCCTGCATCCTTGAGCTCTTGCTCGGCGCGCTTAAGGCCCATCTCATCGCCGTTCTTCTCGGCAATGTCACGCGCGTCACGCCACACGCGTATGTGTTCGGTCAGCGCGACATAACGCTTGTTGAAGCGATCACGCGCCGGGTCACAGTAAAACGACAGCTGCGATGAGGGTGCCTTGGGGTCAAAGAAGGCTTCGGCAAACTGGGTGACTTCCTGTCCGTGGTAGATGCCGGTGTCATCCAGACTTTGCTGCATGTCATAGATGACTTGCGGGTCTGACACCGTGGCCAGCTCGCTTTCCCGGTAGTAGGGCGCGAAAGCATCCAGAATGTCCTGAGTGTCATTGAAGAAGTCGAGGATGAAGGTTTCCTTGCCGGGGAAGAGACGATTGAGGCGCGAGAGAGTCTGCACGCACTCCACGCCTTGTAGCTTCTTGTCCACGTACATGGCGCATAGCTTGGGCTGGTCGAAGCCGGTCTGGTACTTGTTGGCGGCGATCATCACATTGAAGTCGTCGCTATCGAGTGCCGTGGCAAGGTCGCGGCCTTTTACTCCTGCATTGAGCAGGGCGCTGGCCTCGGTGACTTCCTCGGGGATGACATCATCGGCCGGCACGCTTCCCGAGAAGGCCACCAGCGGGTGCACGTCGTCATAGCCCTTGTCTTTCACATAGGCGAGCATCGCCAGCTGATAGCGCACAGCCTCTTGCCGACTGCTGGTGACCACCATCGCCTTGGCCTGACCGTTGAGCAGGTGGCGCACGTTATGGCGGAAGTGTTCGACGATGACTTCGACCCGCTGATTGATGTTGTGCGGGTGCAAGCGTACCCAGCGCGCCAGGGTGCGGCTGGCCTTCTTTGAGTCCACCTCTATCTCTTCGCCATCCGGATGCGAGAGCTTCCATGCCGTCTTGTAGGTGGTATAGCGACGTAGTACATCGAGAATGAAGCCTTCCTCGATGGCCTGACGCATGGAGTAGAGGTGGAAGGGGCGAGGCTTGTTGCTATCGCTGGCTGGCAGATCCGGCTCCGGGCGTACCCCGAACAATTCCAAGGTGCGGCCCTTGGGCGTGGCGGTGAAGGCGTAGTAGCTGATGCGCTGACTGGCACTGCGCGCCGCCACGGCCGCTTCCATAACCTCTTCGCTGCTCAGCTCAGCTTCTGGATCATTGGTCTGCCCGGCGCTATTGAGCAGAGCTTTGAGCTTGCCTGCAGACGAGCCCGTCTGAGAGGAGTGGGCCTCATCCGCGATGACGGCATAGTGGCCTTCCGCCAGCTTGGGGCGCTTCTCCAGCGCATCGAAGAGGGCGGGGAAGGTCTGTAGGGTCACGATGATGATGCGGGTGTTGGCCGCCAGGGCATCCGCGAGCTGGACTGACTTACTGGCACTCGCGCCTTCACGGCTGATGGGGCACACCACGCCGTGGGCATGCTCAAACTGATAAATGGTGTTCTGCAGCTGACTGTCCAGCACGGTGCGGTCCGTCACCACGATGACGGAGTTGAACATGCGGCTGCCATCCTCGGCATACAGGTTGGCCAGCTGATGCGCCGTCCAAGCGATGGAATTTGACTTGCCTGACCCCGCACTGTGTTGGATCAGGTAGCGGTTGCCCGCCCCCTCATTGCGTGTGGCCTCAAGCAGTTGATTGACGACCTGCCACTGATGGAAACGCGGGAAGATCATCGTTTCCTTGGTGATGCGGTTGCCTGCGAAGTCCTCGCTGGTCTTCTCCTCCAGGTGGAGGAAGCGGCCGATGATCTTCAGCCAGGCATCCGGCTGCAGTACCTGCTTCCACAGATAGTCGGTGGCATAGCTGTTGGCGTCCTCCGCAGGCGGGTTGCCGGCTCCGCCTTCCTCGCTGCCTCGGTTGAAGGGCAGGAAGAAGGTCTTGTCGCCCGCCAGACGGGTGGTCATCGCTATTTCATCCTGACGTGCCACGAAGTGCACCAGTGCCCCACGCTTGAAGGACAGCAGCGGCTCTTCCTTGCGGGTGATGGGGTCTTTCAGCGGGCGGTCCTTGCGGTACTGACGCTTGGCGGCTTCCAGCGATTGCTTGAAGGCGCTCTTCAGTTCCAGCGTGGCCACCGGCAGGCCATTGACGAACAGCACGAGGTCCAGCCGTGGGTTGTAGCTGGCCTTGCCATTGCTGCTGTCCTTGGCATGCAGGGAGTAGGACACCTCCGGTACCACGCGCAGGATATTGGCCTGATAGCGCTGCACCGACTCCGGATTCATGGCGTGGTCCGGCATGAAGCTGCACATCACCAACGTATTGCCCGGTATCTTGAAACCGTGGCGCAACACGGCCAGCGTGCCCACCTTCTTGAGGTGACGCTCCGTTTGCTGAATCAGCACCTGCTCAGGCTTCTGTTGGTTGCCGCAGAGCTTGTTCCAGCGCTCCGGCCAGGCGGCCTTCTGGTAGGCAATCACATCTTCGGGGTAAAGCGCCGTGGCGCGATCGTACTGACTCGCCTTGCCCAGCTGCCAGCCACTGGCGACGAGGCTATCGACGATGTCCTGCTGAAACTGCGCTTCCTTGCTATCAGCCATGAGGCATTCCTGCTTGTTCGTGAGGAGTCGGCATGCTGGCCTGACTCACTGGTACGTTATTGGGCGTAGCCTTCATCGGTGGCGCTGGGGGTCGTCATTACCACGCTGTCTTGCCAGTCCGCGTAGGTCTGGCCGGTGCTTTCTGTCTTCCAGTGCTCGCGCCCATTGGCTGCACGGCCGGACACCACCGCGGCGGCGGCGCTGGGACTCGAGAAAGCCTGATCGGTAGAAAAGCAGCGTAATCCTTTTTCCGCCTCGATCAGTACCCCGTTGTCACAGAGTTGCTGGTAAAGGTTCTGATAGCCCCCGCCTTTGCCTGTCCAGCTGCCCTTGGCCAGCGACCCCTTCAAGACATAAAACTCGCCTTCGATTTCCTTGCCCAGCGCCTTGATACCGAAGCGCGGCACCTCTGCCACAAAGAGTGGTGATGCTTGAGCACTGGTGTCAGCCGGTTCGACAGTGGTACTGGAAGCTGACGGGGTGGGGCGCTCACGGAGAAAGTCGAAGCTGAGCACCGGGAGTACGGTGCGAATCTGCTCCATGAAGAAGGCCATGTCGGCACGGTCCGATTCCGGCAGGCCGCCGTACTCGTGGGCGGTGCCATTGAGCAGATGGCATTGGCCGGCCTCACGCGCGGCCTGCATCAACAGGCTTTCGAGGTGTTTGGCGTGGGCCTTGGTCAGGTTCTGGTCCTTGCTTGTCACCAGGCACACCCGCTCCCAGAAGTCCTTGCCGCCTTTGTCCTCCGGGCGGTTGTGCTGTTTGAGGCGGGTGGCTACGTCATCGCTCTCGCCGATATACACCGACGGCAGAGAGCTATCCTCGGCGGGAGGGCCGATCAGGAAGTAGATACCGGTACGACAGCACTCAGGGCGCTGCACCAGCTGGCTCAATTTACCCCGCGGGCCGGTGATGACATGCCCGGTCCAGTTCATGATTTCGGCAGTCATCAGGCCACTCGGTGTGCCATCGACCAGAAATAACCGGATACTGCGCCCCTGGCTCATGCGCTGGCCTCCGCTGGTTCGGCTGCTGTCTGGTTAGCCTTTGGCGGCTGCCAGTCACGCACATCGATCTTGCCGGTGACAGCGGCGGAGATCAGGGCAGAGCGACGTTCCTTAAGTAATTTTATTGCTTCAAAATTATTATTTGTTAACTCCCTGAATAATTCTTCTTCTTCGCTTAAGTATTCTGCGATTAAATTTTGCTCGTTAGCTGGAGGTGTATAAAGCCAAAATTCAATAGCATCAGCAATGTTAAATTGTTTTTGCGCTGCACCATATTGGACGATTTCGACCTGATGTCTTATCAAGCGATTATTCATCACATAGCATAACCAAGAAGAGTTGAAGCTCCCTCTCTTTAGTAACATTACGGATGCGCAATTGCCACCTTCACATGCGGCAGGCACTACAGCTGTAATTCCTGGGTAGCCTACTCGCATAGTGATAAGATCATCTTTTTGAAGCATAGTTTTCTTGTTTGAAAGACTGTCTTTTCTGCTGATTTTTCTGACTTTTGTTAATTCTATGAAACCTTCTTTTACCTCTCCGCCATATATGAATGGCAAGCCATCTTCAGAAATATAGCTGCTGGGATTTACAACAATTCCTACAGTTATAAAGGGGGATATGTTCTTTAGGCGCTTTTTTACCCAATGCGCCGGCACGTCTCCCAGCCACTCCACGCCGGAGTCCTTCATCGGCACATTCGGGTCCAGTCCCTTGGTGACGGCGTGCGAGATCACCGCCTGACGCTTCTCCTTGAGGAGGGTGATCAGGCGTTGTTGCTCCTCGATCAGCGCATCGATACGTGCGGTTTCGTGATCGAGGAAAATAGCTATTTTTCTACTCTCTGGTAATGTCGGGATTATTATTGAAATGTTCCCTAAACGCTCCGCGTTCAATATGCGAAGTACATTCCCTGTGGCATATAATTCGAGCTCATTCTTACAGGCTTTCAAAAGATAAAACAAGAATTTGGGGCTTTGCTTAGGGATTAAGCTGGTAATTTGTTGGTTTGTGCACGATAGGCTTTTGTTGAAACCTATTTTCCCAATACTGCCAATGCAGCACACTAAAGTAGAGTGTGGTGGGATAGGCCTACAGAAGTTCCAGCCTTTAGTCGTTAAAAATTTTGTTCCATGCGATGAGGCTCCTGATTCATCTAAGTCATCAGGTCTAAGCCAAGGCCAGCCAGAATCAGCATAATTTGATAAGTCATCGCTGGGTGGAGTGATACCAGTAACCAATTCAGCAAGAAGCTTAATACGGCTTATTTTCCAGTGGCTAGGCACTTTCCCCAGCCACTCGACGCCGGAGTCCTTATATTCGTCATAGGCCTTGAAGCTCATGCCGACATCTCCTCGATCATCTGCTTGATACGGTCGGTACAGGCCTTGAGGTCGGCATCGATGGCCTCCAGCGGGCGCGGCGGCACGAACTGGTAGAAGTGGCGGTTGAAGGGGATTTCATAGCCTTCGATGCCGAGACGGCCAGAGAGCGGGTCACGTTTGGTGTCATCGATCCAGGCATCGGGCACGTGGGGCTTCACTTCACGCTCGAAGTACTCCAACACCGATTCATTCATCGGCACATTCTCGTAGTCGCGCAGGCCGCTGTCGGCTTCCGGATTGCCGTACTTGTCACAACAGATATCGGCTGTGTCACTGCGCTCGCTCAAAGCATTCATGACGGCCTTGAGCAGCGGGGCACCGACTTTCATGCTGGCGGGAAGCTCCGCCTTGAAGGTGGCCTTGAGCATCTTGGTGAAGGCGTCACGGTTGGTGAATAGGGTATCCGGCAGGGTGGTGCAGGCGGCGAGCAGAGCGCTGCGTTCTTCTTCCTTGAGCTTCTGGATGGCCTTCTCGTCACTCAGGCGGGCGAGGCGTTCTTCACTGGCCTGGAAGTCGAGGCGTAGCGGACGCTCGACAGTGATACGGCGGTAGCCGAAGTCCTCATTGGCGAAGATCTTGCTGCGCGGCGCGCCGTCTTCCGTGAGGCTCTCGTCTTCTCCAGCAAAGCTGCCGTAGAGGCGCACCAGCTCTTCAATCTGGCCGTCTTCCAGGTACTTGCGCTTGCTGCCGAGCGACTTGCGCATCTTGCTGCCCATGTCACCGGCATTGATCAGCTGCACCTTGCCCTTGCGTGCCTTCGGCTTGCGGTTGGAGAGAATCCACACATAGGTGGCAATGCCGGTGTTGTAGAACATGTCCGTCGGCAGCGCGATGATGGCTTCCACCATGTCGCGGGTGAGTAGGTAGCGGCGAATCTCGGACTCACCACTGCCGGCACCGCCGGTAAACAACGGCGAACCATTGAGGATGATGCCGATACGCGAGCCGCCATCGCTGGGCGCGCGCATCTTGGCGACCAGGTGCATGAGGAACAGCAGCGAGCCATCGGAGACACGCGGCAGGCCGGGGCCAAAGCGACCATCGTGGCCCTTGAAGGTGTGCTCATCGGTGATCTGCTTCTGCACCTTCTTCCAGTCAACACCGAAGGGCGGGTTGGAGAGCATGTAGGCGAAGCGCTCACCGGCCAGCTGGTCATCGGAGAGGGTATTGCCGAGCTTGATTTGATTAATGCCCTGGCCCTTGATCAGCATGTCGCCCTTGCAGATGGCGTAGGACTCGGGATTGAGCTCCTGCCCGTGCAGCGAGACGCTGACGTTGTGGCTGATGTCCTGAATGTAGGCATCGCCCTCGGAGAGGAAGCCACCGGTACCCGCTGTGGGGTCATACAGGGTGACGATACCACCGGGCGCGATGTGTTCTTCTTCACCGGTCATCAGCAGTGAAGTGGTGAGGTGAACGATATCGCGCGGAGTGAAGTGCTCACCGGCGGTCTCGTTGGAGCTCTCGGCAAACTTGCGGATCAGCTCCTCGAAGATGATACCCATTTCGTAGTTGCTGACAGCCTCGGGGCTGAGGTCGATCTCGGCGACGCGCTCGACCACCTTGTAGAGCAGGTTGTTGTTGCTCAGCTGCAGGACGAAGTTCTCGAACTCGAAGTGCTCGAAGATCTCCCGCGCGCTGGGGCTGAAGGCCTGCACGTAGCTCATCAAGTCTTCAGATGTCTGGGTCGCGGAGAGCGTGCCCAGGCTAAGCGGTGACGCATTGAAGAACTCGCGCCCGGTGGCACGCATCAACAGTTTCTCGCGCAGGGTATCCGGCTTGTCGGCGTTCTCCTCTGCCACGGCCAGTGTCTTGGCCTTGGTGTCTTGCAGTACGCACTCCAGGCGGCGCAGCAGGGTGAAGGGCAGGATGATGCGCCCGTATTGAGACTGCTTGAAGTCGCCGCGCAGCAGGTCCGCGATGGACCAGATGTAACTCGCCAGCTGGGAATGACTTTCCGTGTTCACGATGATGCTCCCGCGTATGGAACTGCTTCAGGAATTGCAGATAAGGCTGTAGGGGCATGATAGCGCGTCATGCATCATGACTAAATCAGGGTATGGCGAGGTGCGTCGCATATTCAGGCAGTTAGCGACATGCGATGTGCAGATGGAATCTGTGGTATCTGTATGACTACCAGCATGTAGCACTGATTATCAGAGGCGTAGTGACAAATGGAGTGTCTGGACAAGCGCGCGCTTTATCTGCAGGAAGTCAGTAGTTGTGGTGGGGTTCGGGCGGCTGCAGAGCATCTGGATGTGAATCCTTCTGTCGTAACGCGTCAGATCCGGAGTCTGGAGAATGCGCTGGGCGTGGCGTTGCTCGAGAGAAATGGCCGCCATGTACTGCCAACGGAGGCGGGGAGACTGGTGCTGGAGAGTTATCTGGCACAGCGGCAACTCAACTCCGAGCTTCGCGATACGCTGTCACGCTGGAAGAATCTGCAGACAGGGCAGGTCACTGTCTCTGTCGGTGATGGTTTCGTGGATAGCTTCATCAAGTCGGTGCTGAGTACCGTCGCAAAGCGTTATCCGGATGTGATGATCGATATGCGCACCGGCATCTATGTGCCGCGCGAGCCTCATGAGATGGTCTTGCATGATGAGGTGGATATCGCGGTGACTTACGGACCGGTGGTAGACCCACGTCTGGTCGTGCATTCCTTTGCCCGCGGGCCTCTATGTGCTCTCGTGGCGAGGGACCATCCCTTGGCAGATCATGAAAGCGTCTCCGTGGCCGAGTTGGCGCGTCACAAGTTGATCTTTTTGCCGGAGGTTTCGGGGTCGCAGCGTCTGGTCAATGACATCTTCCGTACAGCGGGTCAGGTCGCGACACCTTCCTATCGCTGCAATCTGCACTCCATTTCTCGCCGGATGGCTTGTGCGGGTATCGGTGTCGCCTTCATGACGGCAGCCGCTGCACATGAAGAGGTCTCGGCGGGCCTCCTGTCTGCCATCCCCATCGAGCATCCTTTGGCAGAGGCGACCCAAGGCAATCTGGTACGCAGAGTCGGCAGACGGCTGACGCCGGCTGCCGACTATCTATGGAAGGTGATGATGGGGATGCACTGACTCAGCTCGCCATCATGTAGACCCCCGGCCCGATGGCCCAGCCCAGTGAGAGCCATAGCATCAGGAAGGCCGACCAGGCGATCAGGAAGCCAAGCGCCAGCGGCAGCATGGTAGCCACGAGAGTACCGAGGCCCATTTCCGGTTGATAGCGCTGCATGTAGACCAACGCCACCGAGAAGTAGGGGCTCATCGGCGAGATGATATTGGTACTGGAATCCCCGATACGGAACATCGCCTGCACGAAGGCAGGGTCGAAATCGATCATCATCAGCATGGGCACGAAGACCGGTGCCATCAGTGCCCATTGGGCGGAGCCGCTCGTCATGAAGATGTTGAGCACTGCCGTCATCACGATGAAGGCACCGACCAGCGGCAGGCCGGTAAAGCCTGTGCTCTGTAAGATATCAGAGCCTTCAATGGCAATGAACTGGCCCAGCTCGGACCACTTGAAGTAGGCGATGAACTGCGAGATCGCGAAGAACAGCACCAGCGTCGGGGCCAGCTCGCTGGCAGATTCCGCCATCTTCTGTGGGACATCGCGACTGCTGGTGATCTTGCCGACAGTCGCGCCGTAGACAAGGCCTATCAGTACGAAGTACAGGAACATCAGCGGCACGAGAGACTTGAGGAAGGGAGAGGGGATCAAGCCGCCATCGGCATTGCGCAGCGGTGAAGCCTCAGGCAGTACCGCGATCAAGACAAGTATCACATAGGCCAGTGTGGCTAGGCCGACGCGCTTGATGCCGGTCCATTCTTCAGGCTTCAACTCAGGCTTTTCACCCTGTGCCGTGAAGTCCTTACCCATGGGCAGGACGCGCTGCAGACGCGGCTCCACCACCTTGTCGATGATGAGAGTCCCGACGATGGCCAGCACGAACACCGAACAGGCGACGAAGTAGTAGTTGTCGACCGGTGATATATAGGCATCAGGATCCACGAGCCTGGCAGCATCCGTGGTGATGCCGGAGAACAGTGCGTCGCCCACGGTCACGAACAGACTGGCATCGTAGCCGGCGCCGGCAGCTGCATAGGCTGCTGCGGCTCCGGCGATGGGATGACGGCCCACAGAGTGGTACACCATCGCCGCGAGCGGTATCAGGATCAGGTAGTTGGCATCCGAGGCGATACTGCCGCAGATACCCGCCATGAAGACGCAGAACGTCAGCAGGACCGGAGGCGCTTTCGCGACGCTGACCTGCATGAGCGTGGACATGAGACCGACCTTGTCAGCCAGGCCTATCCCGAACATGACGACCAGGATGAGCCCCAGGGGCGGGAAGTTGATGAAGTTGCTGACCACGCTGGTCAACATGAACTCCAGCCCCTCAGGTGATACCAGGCTACGCACATGTACCACGGCATCGCTTTGCGGATTGACGGCAGACACACCGAGTAGGTCCAGCACCGCCGAGGCAAGGATGATCAGTCCTGCCAGAATCGTGAACAGAATGAAGGGGTGAGGGAGCTTGTTCCCTGTACGTTCGATGGATGCGAGAACGGCTTGCATTGTTGTTGTCCTTGTTATGTTGATCTGACCGACTTGTTCAATCGCGTGCCAGCAAGTCCTTGGCCAATGACAGGAAGACACCGCCCGCGATCGGCAGGATGGAGTCGTTGAAGTCGTAATGCTCGTTATGGAGATAGGCGCTGTCGCCGTTACCGACGAAGAAGAAGCACCCGGGGATTTCTCTTAGGTAGAAGGCGAAGTCCTCAGCGCCCATGGTGGGCATGTAATCCAGCTTCTTAATGTCATCACTGACCTGGTGCTGACGAGCGATCTCGAGAACCTTGTCAGACCATTCGGCGTCATTGAGGAGAGGCGGGATCTCGAGCTCATGCGTCATTCGGTAGCTAGCGCCATGCGCGCTGCACACGCCCGAAATGACCTGCTCAAGCTGGCCGGCCAGAGCATCTCGTGACGAAGTGCGGTCACTGCGTATGTTGATCAGGATCTCGGCTTCGCCGGGGATGATGTTGGCCGCATCACCGGCATGGAAGGCGGCAATCGTGATGACACCTGCTTCCAGCGGCGATTTGTGACGCGCGACCAGTCCTTGAAGCTGCTGGATGATCGAGGTACCCACATAGATCGCATCCACTGCCAGGTGCGGCATGGCGGCATGCCCGGTTTTCCCTTCGACAGTGACACGGAAGGTGTCGTTACCCCCCATGGCTGGACCGGGTTTGACGAATACCTGGCCGGCCGGGAAGTTCGGACGATTGTGGTAGCCGAATATCGCGGAGACTTTCGGATTCTCCAGCACACCTTCTTCGATCATCCGTGCCGCGCCGTTACCACCTTCCTCCGCTGGCTGGAAGATAAGCTTCAGATGCCCTGACAGGGTACCGCGCTGCTCCATGATGGCTTCAGCTGCCAAGAGGAGTGTGGCGGTATGGCCATCATGTCCGCAGGCATGCATCAGCCCACGCTTGGTGGAACAGTGTGAAAAGGTGTTGGCCTCATCAATCGGCAGCGCATCCATGTCCGCGCGAAAGGCGATCACGGGCCCCGGGCGACCAGTGTCCAGTTCCGCCAAGACACCTGTCTCTGCAATACCCTCTGTGACCTTGTATCCCAGCTCGCGCAATCTCTCGGCGACCACCTTCGCTGTCTGGGTCTCCTCGAACTTCAGCTCGGGGTGCTGATGGAAGTGGTGTCTGAGCGATCTGGCTGTCTCTAACTGACTGTTGGTAAACATCAATTGTCCTTGTTCTAGTTTAGGAGCTGCTTGACTACGCTAGAACAAGGAGGAAGCACGGAGGGAGACCAGAGAGCGTCGTGTTTGTTGACCTGAGTGCAACAGACGTTGGTGAGGGCTTACCTGAAGCTAGTGAATATTCTATTTATTTTTAAATTGATATTCATGTATTATTAGTATGGTGTGAAATTCTATAATGGTCGCACCTTGTAGGGGATTGAGGAATGAAGAAAGGACTCAAAAGTAAGTTGGCTGGACAGGTTGGTGAGTACTTGGTGTGTGCCGAGCTAGGTCGACGTGGATTAATAGCAACATCGTTTACCGGGAATGTACCCGAATTTGATCTTATTGTTGCTAACGATTCTCTTCAGACTTTACCTATTCAAGTCAAAACCTCCAGAGGCCATAGCTGGCCAACTTCTGCGAATCGATGGATCGATATTGAGCTTGATGAAAAAAAGGGAATTCAAATAGATCATGGAAACTTAGATATTACTAACCCAAAGCTTATATATGTATGTGTAGCCTTGGCGGCTCCTGAGGACGATGCAGTCGATCGTTTTTTCATTCTGACAAAGCAAGATATTCAAACAATCTGCTCTGAAAATTATAGAGAATTTATGGATAAGCATAATTGGAGGAGGCCCAAAAACTTCCGATCCTACGATAACAGATATTATATTTCAAATCTTGAGGTCTATGAGGATAACTGGCAGTTGATACAAGAACAGCTAAATTGATTTTTCGGGCGCTACTTCTGAATGCAACACCGATGCAAAGTGGTAAAGTGCTGCATTCAGAGTATGTGTCCAAAAGTTAACTCTCTAGACTTCTATTCTTGGTAGAAGCCTACTTTTCTCGAAAATTGAGTAGCATAATAAGCTAGGTATTGTGTAATTTAGTAATCTCTATGAAATATCATTCTTCCCAAGCCAAGTCTCCATACTTCCCCTTGAAATAAAGTAGCGGCCGTGAGGTCGCTGCAACATCCAGATTTAGTCCCTTCACTTCCCCGATCACGATCAGGTGATCACCTGCGGGGTGCTCAGCGTGAATCTTGCAGTCGAGCCAGTGCAGGCTGTCATTGATGACCGGGTTGCCGAGAGGGGAGAGCTGCCAGTCGATGCCTTGCCATTTATCCGCGCCGCGCATGGCGAACTGGTTGGAGACATGGCTTTGCTCACTGGAGAGGATGTTGACGGCAAAGCGCTCTGCCTGGCGGATCTTCGGGTAGCTGAAGGAGCTTGCCTTGACGCTGAAGGAGACCAGCGGCGGGTTCATCGAGACGCTGTAGAACGACTGGCAGGTGAAGCCAATCGGTTCGTCGTCGACCTGGGTAGTGATGATCGTGATGCCGGAGGCGAAGTGACCGAGGGCTTCACGGAAACTGGCAGGTTCGATGGTGGGGGCTGAGTGAGTGTTGGAGAGCGACATGACAGGTCCTGAGAATTGGGGAGGTGGTAACGAGCAGCCGTGGGGGAGGGGCTGCAGCGATAGCGCGGGACTGAGAGTTTGAGTGACAAGGGGGCAAGTGATGAAAAAATGGCCGTCGTGAATCCTTCACGATGGCCATTTTTGTTTGCGGCGGTATCAGCCGCAGCTGCTTCCACTCTTGAGCACTATCGTCGGGCCAACTCGGGTCGGTACTAGCCTGGCGCTATCTGTCAGTGCTGTGTCCGGGCCCGCTCTATGCATTGGCCAGTTCAGTGTCTCGGCAAGCGATCAGCGCTGTGCTTCGAGTTCCTTGCGCACGATGGCGGCGCCGGCGCTGAGTGCCTGCAGCTTGCCGCGGGCGACTTCACGGGAGAGCGGGGCCATGCCGCAGTTGGTGCAGGGGTAGAGCTTGTCGGCATCCACGAACTGCAACGCCTTGCGCAGGGTCTCGGCGACCTCTTTCGGCGTCTCGATGGTGTTGCTGGCGACATCGATGGCGCCAACCATGACCTTCTTGCCACGAATCAGCTCGATTAGCTCCATCGGCACGTGGGAGTTGTGGCACTCCAGCGAGACGATATCAATGTTGGATTGCTGAAGCTTGGGGAAGGCTTCTTCGTACTGGCGCCATTCGGAGCCCAGGGTGTTCTTCCAATCGGTGTTGGCCTTGATGCCGTAGCCGTAACAGATGTGGATGGCGGTCTCGCACTTGAGGCCTTCGATCGCGCGCTCCAGCGTGGCAATACCCCATTCATTCACTTCATCGAAGAACACGTTGAAGGCCGGTTCATCGAACTGAATGATGTCGACGCCTGCCGCTTCGAGTTCCTTGGCTTCCTCGTTGAGGATCTTGGCGAATTCCCATGCCAGCTTCTCGCGGCTCTTGTAATGACCATCGAAGAGGGTGTCGACCATGGTCATCGGTCCCGGCAGTGCCCACTTGATCGGTTGATCGGTCTGCGAGCGCAGGAACTTGGCATCCTCGACGAACACCGGCTTCTGGCGGGAGACCGGGCCGACCACGGACGGCACGCTGGCTTCGTAGCGATCCCGGATCTTGACGGTTTCGCGCTTCTCGAAATCCACACCATTCAGGTGCTCGATGAAGGTGGTGACGAAGTGCTGACGCGATTGCTCGCCATCGCTGACGATGTCGATCCCGGCGTGTTGCTGCTCCTGCAGGGAGACGCGCAGGGCATCTTGCTTGCCCGCGATCAGTGCCTCACCTTCGAGCTTCCAGGGGGACCAGAGGACCTCCGGTTCGGCGAGCCAGGACGGTTTCGGCAGGCTGCCAGCGGTGGAGGTCGGGAGTAATCTCGTCATGATGAATAACCTTGTCCTTGGAATGGTTCAGATAGCGGAAGTCGTTCGTCGATCAGCGCGCGCTGTTTGCGGCTCAGTGAGCTGACCAATAATGGATTTATCGGTTGGCGGACCATTTGGCGGACCACTGCTCGAGCAGGTTCTGGTAAGGCTTGATGAAGCTCTCTTCCACGAATTTGCCCTGCTCGATGGCGAGCTGGCTGCGCTCTTCGCGGTCGTACACGATGCGCGTCAGTGAGTGGTCCTGCTGCTTCAGGCTCGCCTGATAGGATTTGCCGGCCACGGAATTGGCGTTGTAGACCTCGGGACGATAGATCTTCTGGAAGGTATCCATGGTGCTGATGGTGCTGATCAGTTCCAGATTGCTGTAATCGTTGAGCAGGTCGCCGGTGTGATAGAAGGCCAGCGGCGCAACGCTGCCCGGCGGCATGAAGTAACGTACCTTCAGGCCCATCTTGCTGAAGTAGGCATCGGTCAGGGAATCGTCGTCCTGGCGATATTCCACCCCGAGGATCGGGTGCACGTTCTCGGTCTGTTGATAGGTCTTGGTGGTCGAGACGCTGATGCAGATGACCGGCGGCTTCTTGAAGCATTCCTTGTAGGCGGGGGAACCCACGAAGGCCTGGAACAGATTGCCGTGCAGCTCGCCGAACTGCTCCGGTACGCTGAAGGAGTCCTTGCCCTTGTTGTGCTCCAGCAGACGCACGCTGAAGTCATAATCGCGTACGTATGACGAGAAGTTGTTGCCGGTCACGCCGTCAATGCGCTGATTCGTCTGGTGGTCGACGATGGTGGTCTGCAGGATCTCGATGATCGGCAGGGCATTGTCGGAACGTGCCGCATCGATGTTCAGCTCGACGGAGATGATGTCCAGCTCGACGGAGTAACGATCGCCCTTGGGGTTGTCCCAGTTGGCCAGCGCATTGAATCGGTTGTTGATCATGTTCAGCGTGCTGCGCAGGTTCTGCTGACGGCTCTCACCACGCGCCAGGTTGGCGAAGTTGGTGGTCAGGCGGGTGTTTTCCGCCGGCGTGTAGTTCTCGTCGAAGCGCAGACTCTTGATGCTGAAACCGAATTCGTTGCTCATGGCGTTCACCTTGATCCTGAGAGAGATAATTCACTGTGTCGTCGACATCTTCCCGTGATCTTTCAGGCGTCTCGTGAGCGGGTTGCTCTCTGTGAGAATGCATCCATGCCGGGAGAGGCACGCTGCTCGCCATCACGTTCCGTGTGAAGGCTCTGGCGGCGGTGAAGTGCAGCGCCATGGGAAGTCTTCATCAACGATCTGATGCAGGTGAGTATCCATTCCTCAGCTCCATGAGACAAACTGGATTTTTTAATGTTCAAGTTGAGTGAAATTCATGATGGTGGCGAGCGTCATGTTTGCCGCTGAGAAAGCAGGCGAAACGAGCGGAGGAGGCGGGCTCAGCAAGTGCGCAATGTGAGCCGCAGAGACGTTGACGTGAGGAGTGGGTAAGAAGGGTAAGAGGGGTAAGAGGGGTAAGAGGGGAAAGAATGGAAATCACAAGCTAGCCCAAACTTCCGCTCGGGCCAGCTGGTGTGGCAGGTACCTGACGCTTCAGAGCACAACATCCTCATGCACTCTTCATGCTCTTCACGCTCGGCCATGAAGATGCAGCTGGTTCATGAGGCGAGCGGCTGATGATTAGGCGCGACCAGGCCATGACGGCGCATGCGGCGGTAGATGGTGGGCCGCGAGACGCCGAGTTGGCGGGCGACCTGACTGACGTTCCAGTCTGTGTGACGCAACAGCTCGAGTAATTCGCTGGCGTCCGCATCAGCCCCTGCAGACGCGAACGCTGGAGAGGTAGTGCTCGAGGAAGCGCTGGATGCAATGGGGGAGAAGGCGGCAAGCGGACTGGCAGCCTCGCGAGTGCTGTCGGTGTGGGTCTGGCAGGTCTCTGGCAGATCATGCAGAGTGATTTCATCACCTTCCGCGGTGGCCATCGCGAAGGCAATCGCATTGCGCAGTTGGCGTATGTTGCCCGGCCAGTGATGACTCAGCAGCGCACTGATGGCATCGGCGCGGAGATGGAGTGCTTGGTCACGTTCAGCTTGCAGCTCCGCATGCAGCTTGCGAATGAGGTAGTGGCGGTCGGCGCGCTCACGTAGCGCGGGCAGCAGGAGTTCGGCGCCGTTGAGTCGGTAGTAGAGGTCTTCGCGGAATTGCCCGCTGGCGATCAGCTCCATGACATCACGATGCGTGGCAGTGATGACGCGAATATCCACCTTGATGGGCGTCTCGGCCCCCAGGGGTGACACCTCCCGCTCGGCAAGTACGCGCAGCAGGCGTGGCTGGAGCGGCAATGGCATATCGCCGATCTCATCCAGGAACAGCGTGCCACCGTCGGCTTGTTGGATCAGACCGCGCATGCCCTTGGGCCTTCCTCCCGTGAAGGCACCCGGCAGATAGCCGAAGAGCTCACTTTCAATCAGCGATTCCGGAATGGCCGCGCAGTTCACCGCCACGAAGGGCGCCTTGGCGCGTGGCCCGCTGTCATGCAGCGCCCGCGCCAACACTTCCTTGCCAGTACCCGTCTCGCCACGAATCAGGATGCTCACGTTCTCGTGGCGCATGCGGCGCGCCAGCTTGAGTAGCCGGTGCATGGATGGGTCATCTCCCGCGAGCTGGTCCAGCTCGGGCACCGGGTCATCCTGCTGACTGACGGTGGGGAGGGCCCGCACCGGATAGCCGCGTGGCTCGATCAGGGTCACGAAGACGGTGGCGTCATCCGCCCGCAGACGGAAGGCGCGAATCTGATCCAAGCTGGCGTGCGGAATGCTCAGCAGCTCATTGAGCTCCCCATCAAACAGCTGCGTGACCGCGGGCAGGGTAGAGACCGTCCACGGTGGCCAGCGCGCCAGATGTGCATCGATCAGGCGTCGGCCTTCGTGATTGGCGGCGACCACCTTGCCATCTTCCTGAATGGCAAACAGGCCACGACCATTCAGGTGCACGAATTCCCGCGCCGTGTCGAAGCGCAGGATCAGGCAATCCCGATAGCGATGCAGGAAGTAGGCGTCCTCGATCATGCGGGCATGCAGGGTGACCAGGGAGAGGGCAAAGGTCTGGCTCTCCTGCGGGCGTGGCGATTTCAGTGCCGAGATGTCGAGGGCGGCGATCACACGGCCCTGGGGATCGGTGATGGGGGCCGCCGTACAGGTCAGGTCGATGTGGGTAGCATCGAAGTGCTCACGCTGATGGCAGGTGACGGCTGCGCCATCGTGCAGACAGGTGCCTGCCGCCGAGGTGCCGGCATAGCGCTCGTTCCAGTCCGAGCCGAGGTAGAGCCCGGCCCGCCGCAGCTCACTCAACTGATCACGTTGACCCCGAAAATCCACCGCGATACCGCGTTGATCGGTGAGGATCAGCGCGTAGCCATGTTGTGCGATCTGACTATAGAGCCGCTCCACACCGGCACGCGCCACGTGCAGCAGCTCATCCGCCGATTCTTGGTGATCGCGCAGCGCCTGCTGAGTGAGAACGCGGACGGGGCGAGGGCGGCTGGGGTCGAGCTGGTATTCCTCCAGACAGCGCTGCCAGGAACGGCGGATGACATCGCGCTGAGTCTCAGGGAAGGCGTCGCGGCCTTCGCCCAGTTGCATCAGGGTCTGAATATGCTGCCGCTTGTCGGGCGGCATCGTATCGAGTTGGCGGATCATGGCTGCCTCGGCGCTGGCCGTCTCAGGACGGCTCTTTTGATAGTGGCTATGGCGCTTGTGAAAGTGGCGATGACTCTTGTGCAGGTGGCGATGGCAATCGCGCTTGTCACAACAGCGTCCATAGCAAAAGCGGCGTGTGCTCCTTAAAGCGTATGCGGTGTGGCGGGAGCGTCAATCACCCTGTCCTGCATCCTTGGTCGGGGCGTTACAGGTGTAACGCCCCGTGTCAGGCGTACGGCGTACAGTTGTCACGAGGAAGGGGGAATGCCCCGCGAGACGAGGAGGGTGATGGTGCGGTAGTGGCGAATATTTGTCATTGATGACAAGTGGTTACGAGCTTTGTCAGTCGTGCATGACGAAGCTGGCATGCTTGATGCCTTGGATGGAAGGCGTGACTACAACATCCAACAACACGCGGAGAGACGCCATGACCGCACGCACGCCAACTCAGATCGCTCAGCAATGGCTCGATGATTTCGAGTCCTCCCTGACTCAGCGCGATATCGCCCGGGTTCTCTCGTTGTTTGGCGAGGAATGCTTCTGGCGCGATTTGATCGCCTTCACTTGGAATATCAAGACCTCAGAGGGTAAGGACGAGATCCAGTCGATGCTCGCGGCGACCCTCGAGCATGTCGCTCCCTCTCGCTGGCAACTGGATGGTGAGGCCAGTGAGGCCGGCGGCATCGTCGAAGCCTGGTTCGCCTTCGAGACCGCCGATGCACGCGGCAAGGGCTTGTTGCGGCTGAAAGAGGGGCGCTGCTGGACGCTGTTGACCGCCATGCGCGAACTCAAGGAATTCCCTGAGCCGCTGGGCATGCAACGCCCCAAGGGCGCCGAGCATGGAGCCAACAAGCAGCGTGAGACCTGGCTTGAGTCGCGTCAGCGCGAAGAGGCTGAACTGGGCTACGAGCGCCAGCCGTATTGCGTGATCATCGGTGGTGGTCAGGGCGGCATCGGGCTGGCGGCAAGGCTTCGACAGATGGATGTGCCGACCATCGTGATCGACAAGAATCCGCGTGCGGGCGATGCCTGGCGCAATCGCTACAAGTCCCTATGTCTGCATGATCCGGTGTGGTACGACCACATGCCTTACATCCCATTCCCGGCAAACTGGCCGGTGTTCGCGCCCAAGGACAAGGTCGCGGACTGGCTGGAGATGTACACCAGGATCATGGAGCTCAATTACTGGAACTCCACGGCCTGCGAGAGTGCGCAATTCGATGAGGCGAGCGGCGAGTGGGTGGTCGAGGTGGTGCGCGACGGCAAGCCCGTGACTTTGCGGCCCAAACAGTTGGTGCTGGCCACGGGCATGTCGGGCATGCCCAACGTACCGCACTTCCCGGGGGCCGAGTCCTTCGAAGGCGAGCAGCAACACTCCAGTCAGCACCCGGGACCGGACGCCTACCGTGGCAAGAAAGTGGTCGTGGTGGGGGCCAACAATTCCGCTCACGATATCTGCGCCGCGCTGTGGGAGCACGATGCAGACGTGACCATGCTGCAGCGCTCCTCCACGCATGTGGTGAAGTCCAACTCTTTGATGGAAGAGGCGCTGGGGCCGCTCTATTCCGAGCAGGCGGTGCAAAACGGCATCGATCACCACAAGGCGGACCTGATCTTTGCCTCGATTCCCTACCGGATACTGCCCGATTTCCAGCGCCCGATCTTCGAGGCGATCCGCAAGCGCGACGCCGACTACTACCGTCGGCTGGAGGCGGCGGGCTTCCTGCTCGATTTCGGTGATGACGATTCGGGTCTGTTCCTGAAATACCTGCGGCGCGGCTCCGGCTACTACATCGATGTGGGCGCCTGTGATCTGGTCGCCAATGGCGATATCAAGCTGCGCAGTGGCGTCGGCATCGAGTGCATCAATCCGCGCTCGGTCACTCTGACCGACGGCTCGGAATTGCCCGCCGATCTGATCGTCTATGCCACCGGCTACGGCTCGATGAATGGCTGGGCGGCAAGAATCATCTCGCAGGAGGTCGCTGACAAGGTCGGTAAATGCTGGGGCATGGGCTCCGATACGCTCAAGGACCCCGGCCCCTGGGAGGGCGAGCTGCGCAATATGTGGAAGCCGACCCAGCAGCAGGCGTTATGGTTCCACGGCGGCAACCTGCACCAGTCCCGCCACTATTCCCAGTATCTGGCATTGCAGCTCAAGGCGCGGCTCGAGGGTATCCCGACGCCGGTCTACGGCCTTCAGGAAGTCCACCACCTGAGCTGACGCCAGTGGCGCTGGACCGTGTGCCAGCGTCATGGCAGCAGCGCGGCATTTGCAGATTTCAGTGAGAGATTCAGGAGACGACTCATGCAACTGAACGACAGGATTGCACTGGTGACAGGGGGTGGGCGCGGTATTGGTCAGGGGATTGCGCTGGCATTGGCCAAGGCGGGCGCGGATGTCGTGGTGGCGGATCTGGATCTCGCCATCGCCCGCGATACGGCGGCAAAAGTGGAGGCACTGGGTAGACGGTGTCTGGCGCTACAAGTCGATGTCTCGGATGTGGCATCCGTGCGGCGCTTGATCGAGGAGGCCGAAGCCGGACTTGGCCCACTTGATATCGCCGTCAACAATGCTGGCATCATCGGCATCCATTCCATCGATGCGCTGACAGTGGAGGAGTGGGACCGCGTCATGAACGTCAACGCCCGCGGTACCTTCCTGTGCACTCAGGCCGAGGTCGCCGTGATGCGCTCACGCCGCGTCGGGCGGATCATCAACGTGGCCTCGATGGCCGGCAAGGTCGGCTTTCCTGATCTGTCGCACTACTGTGCCTCGAAGTTCGCGGTCATCGGCTTTACCAACGCCGTCGCCAAGGAAGTGGCAGCGGAAGGCATCACCGTCAATGCGCTCTGCCCTGGCGTGGTGGGCACCGGCATGTGGCGGGGCGAGAGCGGACTCTCCGCGCGCTGGAGCGAAGAAGGCGAAAGCGAGCCCGCTGCATGGGAGCGCCTGCAGAAGAGCCTGTTACCCCAGGGAGTCGCCCAGACACCGGAGGACATGGGGCAGCTGGTGGTCTACCTCGCCCAGGCCGAACACGTGACAGGGCAGGCCATCGCCGTCGATGGTGGCTTCACGCTGTGAGACAGCAATGAGTCAGTACAGAGAGCAAGGTTGAGCTCAGTGGCTGACGGCAAGAGTTGATGGCATCACACAACGCCGCCTCTCAGAAATGGGAGGCGGCGTTGTGGTGTCTGTTGCGCAGAGTATTCAGCCCAACTTCACCCTGCACTAAGCGGCCGGCGATAGGAGTCAGTAAAGGTGAACGGCTTCCAGGCGGGCACGCGATACCCCTTGTTCATCCAGCAGCGTCAATGTCTTGCCGTCTATCTGCCAGCCCGACACATCATTGAGTGTCGCGAGGAAAGTGCGTTCGAGTGCTCCAGCCTCACCGGGGCATGCCATGCGCGTGATGGCCAGACGATCGAAGCTGAGTTCGTGCTCGTCGTGGTGGTATTCCCCCATCAGGCGATTGCAGCCGGTGGAGCCGGCCATTCGCGAGGATTGGGTCTGAGAGTCCTGGGAGTGCAGGACGAAATGGGCTTCACGCTTGCCATCCACCACGGGGGTGGGCTGCTCATCTAGTGTCACCAGCTTCCAGTAAGTGTTCTCCAGCGGCTCATCGACCGCGTGATTGTCGTCAGAGGATTGAGCGCCTGCGCAGCCGCCCAGAGTGAGTGCTGCACTCATCACGGCGGCGTATGTCATCCCTTGAGTCGGTTTCATCCGGGTGTCTCCCTCCAATGTCATGGGTCAGACAGTACGCTATCACGTTGATCGTTGTGAGGTAGAGGCTCTCGGTGATGACTTGGGCGCTATCGGTGGTGCCTGTCAGTGAGCGGCGAGCGCGCAGCCCTGTTCATGGGTTCCTGAAAAAGCAGGCAGACATCTGATGCCTAAAAGTGATCTATCAAGATAAATATTAATCGCTTTTTTGGATTTTTTCTCGATGCATACTCGAATGGAGCCCATAGATTGGAGTAGATCATGATTGCGTCTTCGGTAGATTCCGGCATTCCCGCCCTGGCAGATCCCGCTCATATCGAGGCCCTGCGCAACATCGTGACGCCGCACCTGAGCGATAACCTGGATCGCCTGAGTGGTATTCGCGGCCTGACGCCTTATCACGACGGCACCAAATTGGTCGGCACCGCATTCACCGTCAAATGCCGCGCTGGTGACAACCTGTATATCTACCAGGCACTGACGATGTTGCGTCCGGGACATGTGCTGGTGATCGACGGCAGTGGCCATCTGGACAACGCGCTGGTGGGTGAGCTCATCAAGTGTTACGCCCAGCAGCGCGGTTGCGTGGGATTGGTGGTGGACGGCGCTATTCGCGACATCAAGGCATTCGCGGAAGATAGCTTCCCTTGTTATGGCCGCGGCAGCATTCATCGTGGCCCTTACAAGAATGGGCCGGGTGCGCTCAATGTTCCCGTCTGTGTCGGCGGGCAGGTCGTGAGTCCGGGCGACATCGTGGTAGGAGATGAAGATGGACTGGTCACCTTCGCTCAGTCCGAGGCGCCCGCGTTGATCGAGGCTGCCAAGGCCAGTTTCCGGAAAGAGGCCGGCATCATGGAGGAAATCTCGAGCGGCCAGCATTACCAGCACTGGCTGGATGCGGTACTCATCTCCAAAGGCCTTGAATACGGGGAGGCACACGCATGACAGCGATCCTGTTGGCCGACCGCCTCAAGCGCATTCAACCTTCCCCCAGTGTCCAGGCCAATGATCGCGTGGCAGCGCTGCGTGCCGAGGGCAAGGACATCATCAACTTCACCATCGGTGAGCCTGACTTCGACACGCCGGCCCACATCATCGATGCCGCTGTCACCGCGCTGAGGCAGGGCGATACGCATTACACGCCGTCAGAGGGAACCCCTGCATTGCGTCAGGCGATTGTCGAGAAGCTCGCTCGGGACAATGCATTGGAGTATCACTTCGACGAGATTGTCGTGGGGGCCGGCGGCAAGCACATCCTCTATCACGTGATGGCAGCGACGCTGAATCCTGGCGATGAGGTCATCGTGCCAGCGCCGTATTGGGTGTCCTATCCCGATATCGCGTTGCTCAATGAGGGAGTGCCGCGTGTCGTCACTTGCGACGCCTCCTGTGGCTTCAAGTTGACACCTCAGGCGCTGATCGAGGCGATCACCGACAAGACACGCTGGTTGGTGCTCAATACGCCGTCCAACCCGACCGGTGCCGTGTACTCTGAATCGGAGCTGCTCGCGCTCGCTCAGGTGCTGCGTGATTATCCTCATGTCGGCATCATCTCCGACGAGATATACGAGCATTTCGTCTACGCCCCGGCGCGCCATCTCTCGCTGATCAATGTGGCGCCAGACCTCAAGTCGCGCACCTTGATCGTCAATGGCGCCTCCAAGGGGTATGCCATGACGGGCTGGCGGATCGGCTTCGGTGCCGGTCCTCGAGACTTGATCCAGGCCATCGTGAAACTGATCTCCCAGACCACGACTTGCCCCAGCTCGATCAGTCAGGCCGGCGCAGTTGCAGCCTTCATCGGTGATCAGGCCCCTGTGCGCGCCATGGCGGAACGCTACACGCAGCGTCGTCAGTTGATGCTCGAGGGCCTGCAATCGATAGCAGGCGTCAATTGCACTGCCCCCGATGGCGCCTTCTATGTCTATCTCGATGTCAGCGGGCTATTGGGGAAGACGACACCAGGGGGCCAGCGTCTCATGCGTGATGGTGACGTGGTGCTGTACTGGCTCGATGCCGGTGTTGCGGCAGTCAGTGGTGAAGCCTATGGCTTGTCACCCTACGTCCGGCTGTCCTTTGCCATCGGGGATGAGGCCATCCAGGAAGGCTGTCGGCGTCTACGCGAGGCCTGCCTGGCATTGACGTGAAACTTGTCGCAACGAACAAGACTCACCTCCCGTAATTCACAATGACAATAATGAGGTTCTCATGACACTTACCTTGCGAGGTTCACGGGGGTTACCCGTGCGTATTTTCATCGGCTTCATGCTGGGTATCAGCTGCGGCTTGCTGTTTCAGGATTTCTCAATGGCGATCAAGCCACTGGGCGACGCGTTCATCAATGCCATCAAGATGCTCATCGTACCGATCATCTTCTTCTCCGTGGCGGGTGGTATCGCCAACATGGGGGACGTGCAGCAGCTGAAGCGTGTGGGCGGCAAGACATTGCTGGTGTATGTCGGCATGACCCTCATCGCGGGCATCATCGGACTGGTCGTCGCCTCCATCATCCAGCCGGGCAAAGGGCTTGATGTCCAGATGAGTGCCCCGGTAGAGGCGGTCTCGAGCGGCCTGGACATCGGTCAATTCCTGTTGCAGATGATTCCCAGCAACCCCGTGGCAGCGATGGCCAGTGGCAACGTGATCCAATTGATCGTCTTCACCATTCTGGTCGGGGTGGCCATGGTCATGCTGGGAGAGCGTGTCGCCCGACTGCGTGCCTTGTTCGATGAGGGGGCTGCGGTGTCATTTCGTATTCTGGACATGGTCATGGCGACGTCGCCTATCGGTATCTTTGCCCTGATGGCGTATGCCGTCGCCAACTACGGCATTGATATCTTTGGACAGATCGGCAAGTTCATCCTCGCGGACTATGCCGCTCTGCTGGTGATATGGGCAGTGGTCTCCATTTTGCTGGTACTGTTCACGCGAATTTCCTATCCGCGCTTGATACGCAAGATGGTGCCTATCTGGCTCATGACGCTGTCGACCACCAGCAGCAATGCCACATTGCCTGTGACGATGAAGGTCACCCATCGTGATCTCGGTGTGCCGGAATGGCTGTGCTCGTTCATGCTGCCGCTGGGCGCGACGATCAACCTGATGGGGGCCGCTGCGTATCTGTCCGTGCTGGTCGTGTTCGCAGCAGACTTCTATGACCTTTCGCTGAGTTTCTCGCAGATGGTCAACGTGATCTTCATCGGCACCATCCTGTCGATGGCAGCTCCGGGCATTCCCGGCGGCGGGATCGTCATGGGCACCCTGATCCTGCAATTGATGAATCTGCCGTTCGAGCTGGTCGGGCTGATCGCCGGCATTTATCGCATCGTGGATATGGGGCACACCACACTCAATGTTTCCGGTGATGTGGTGGGTGCATTGCTGGTGGCCAAGAGTGAAAACCTGCTCTCGACGGCAAAGGTCGCTTCTCCCACCACGACGCCTGCCACACCGCCCACATCATCCACACCGGCAGTGAGTGTGGATTGAGGCATGTGATGGTCAGTTCATCGCCCTGACAGCATCAGTCTCCTGACAATCCGTGTGTCCTTGTCTCTCACGCGGCTGGCTTCACTGTCATCCAGGCCCCCGACACCTCGTGTCGGGGGCTTTCTGTATCGGAAGGAATGCCGCAGCGGTTGTGCTCAGGCAGACATGGACACCGACCCCTCGTCATTCTGTCGTCGGCAGGCGATCAAAATACAGTTGATTGAAATTGCAGGTACTTTCAGCCAGTTCCGCGATGGTCGCCGTCAATCCGGCCTGACGGTCGGCGCGATAGAATGCACTGTATTGCACCAGCGGGAGGCTTTCGGTGGTGGGCAAGATCTGCAGCATCTTGCGGTCGACCAGAAATTGCATGCAGTGACGGGGGAGGTAACTGATACCCGCTCCCGACAGGGTCAGGCCGACCTGCGCCAGCAGGTAATTGCTGACCAGCGTATTTCGCATTCGCGCCCCGTGTTGCAACAGCCACCGCTCGCAGATCAACCCCGTGCCCGAGTGACTTCCTTGAGACAGCACCGTGAGTTCGGTCAGCTCCTGAAGGGTCAGCGTACGGCCCTCCGGCACAGTGCCATGCGCTGCCATCCAGACGTTTTCCACGCTTTTCAGTGGCTGAGAGATGAAGCGCGCGTCTGAAAACACATCGGGCACGATGATCATGTCCAGTTGGTCGTGCTCCAGCTTGCTGTAAAGCTCACTGCTGAGCTCGATCGAGGGCTCGATCTTGAGGCGGGGAAAGCGCTCTCGAATCCGCGCGATCAACTGTGGCAACCAGGTGATGCCGGTCAATTCGGTCACGCCGATCCGAAACTGACTCTGGATGACGGACTCGTCACTGATGCGCTCGACGAGATGATCGCGGCGCTCCAGCAGGTCCTTGCCCAGTGCCAGCACCTCGAGTCCCTTGTCCGTCAGGCGGGCCGAGCGTCGGCTGCGATCAAATAGCGGCACACCAAAGGTTTCTTCCAGCTCCTGAATCCGCTTGGATATTGCAGACTGCGTCGTATGGAGCTTGTTGGCGGCCGCTTCAAAGCCCCCGAGTTCGCTCACCCAGTAAATTGCATCGAGTTGTTTGAAGGTGATCATTCCGCAAGGCCATTGGCAACGAAGTGTGCTTGCGATGATAGAGCGTTCTGACGCGAGGAGCATGCCTTGTCATCGCATGTCTCTCGCCATTGACCGCGTGTCCTGGACACACATTCTGCTCAGCGCAGGACGCCATCTTTCGGAGAAAGCGGGACGAAAAGTGGCAAGAAGAGTGGCAAGAAGAGTGGATCGCCTGTTTCCTTAAGCCTCACGTGGTCACCACGGGACTCCATCAGTATCCTGATCACACAGGCGCTGCATCGTGAGTCGCCTCTCGGCGGCCCTGGTCGCTGGCCCGGCCCAGGCCGCTGCTCTCGGTGCACCCGCTATCAGGCGCGCCGTACCCCAGGAGCACCGCATTCAAGGTGTCGTGCTCGAAACCCCAGGACGAAAATACGTCAGGAGTTGTCATGCCAGCCACTCGCACGACCTCGTCCGCCAGGGAGCGGATACATCTGTGGTGGGATCTGTTCATCATCGTGCTCGTCATCGCCAATCTGGCATTGCTGCTGTTCGACAGCCTCTTCCTGATTCCACCGCTGAACACGGCCTTCGCGGCCGTGACACCCGGGTTGCATGCGGCCTATGAGCAGAACATCCATGCCAACTTCCTCTCCATCGACCTGGCGTTCGTCGCCGTCTTCCTGCTGGATGTGCTGGCGGGGTGGGCAGTGGCTATCGCGGAGCGGCGCTACCACCGCTGGTTCTTCTATCCCTTCATGCACTGGTATGACGTGCTGGGGTGTATCCCGCTGAGCGGCTTCCGTCTGTTGCGTGTGTTGCGTGTGATCTCGCTGCTGTTCCGTCTGCAACGCCTCGGCATGATCGATGTTCGCCGCTGGTACCTCTACGGAGTGGCGGCCAAGTATCTCGACATCCTGCTGGAGGAGCTGACGGACCGTATCTCCCTGCGCATGCTCGATAACGTGCAGCAGCAGTTGCGCGACAGCGATGACCTCTCGTCCTCTGTGATCGAGCGTGTCGTGGAGCCTCGTAAGCAGGCCTTGATCCAGGAGATCAGCCTGCGACTCGAGACCATGGCAGGGGATATCTATACCCACAATCGCGACGATACCCTGCGCTATGTGCGGGGGCTGGTCAGTCGCACCCTTGCCGAGAGCCCGGAGCTCCAGCGTGTCTCGCGCCTGCCCATGGGCACCCAGCTGACGAAAGGGCTGGAAAGCTCGCTGTCGGATCTGGCCTGTCACCTTGTCGATGAGGCGCTGGTCGGCCTGCGCTCCAAGGAGTTCTCGGCGCTGGTGGGGCATCTGGCAGAGAGTGGTTTCGATGCCTGGGCGCGCACTGACCCGAGGACTGAGCAGATCACCGAGCAGGTGCTGATCGACATGCTGGAGTTGCTCAAGGAGCGCATCGCCGTGAAGAGCTGGCAGAAGAAATACGAGTGAAGGCAGGTGTGCCTGCAGGGGCATGTCGCGACTGGCCAGCGTGTAGGGCAACTCTCTGCACAGGGCAGCCCCTTGAAAGTCGGTCACGACCTCCCGACATCAGTATCTCGGCAATGGATCTGTAACACCCAAAAGGACGTCTCGATGTCATATGCACCGCAACCCTTGAGCGACACTCACGACCTCGAGCAGACGAAGGCGTGGCTACGTACCTACCAGCGAGTGCGAGCTGCTACCGAGGCGATCTGTGCGCCGCTGCACAAGGAAGACTACATGGTGCAGAGCATGGCGGATGTCAGCCCGCCCAAGTGGCACATCGCCCATGTCAGCTGGTTCTTCGAGGCCTTCATCCTGAAGCCGTTTCAGCCCGGCTATCAGACGCTCGATCCCGCCTACGATCACCTCTTCAACTCCTACTACGAGACCCATGGCGTGCCGTTCCCGCGCGCCGAGCGTGGCGCAATCTCGCGCCCGACCGTCGACGATGTCTATTGCTATCGCGCACACGTCGATAAGGCCATGCAGGCCTTGCTGGAGAATCCGCCTGAGGAACATCTGCCGGAGATTCTGCGCCGTCTGGAGCTGGGTCTGCCGCATGAGCAGCAGCATCAGGAGCTGCTGTTGATGGATATCAAGCACATCCTGGCGCAGAACCCGCTGTGCCCGGCCTATCGGGATGATTTGGCGCCAGGCTTGGCACCGACACCTGAGCAGGAGGTGCCGCCGCTGGGCTGGCTGGATTATCCTGCCGGGATTCGCGAGATCGGCCATGATGCCTCTAGAGGCGGCTTCGCCTACGACAACGAGATGGGCCGTCACCGTCAGTTCGTTGAAGCGTTCCAGATGGCGGATCGACCGGTGACCAACGGCGAGTTTCTTGCGTTCATGCAGGCAGGCGGCTATGCCAACCCCGAGCACTGGCTGGCGGATGGCTGGGCGACGGTCAAGGCGGAAGGTTGGCGGGCGCCGCTTTATTGGGTCGAACGCGATGGCGTCTGGCATCACTACACCCTGGGCGGCCTGGTGCCGGTGGATCTGAGCGCGCCGGTCTGCCATGTCAGCTTCTTCGAGGCCGATGCCTATGCGCAGTGGGCGGGGGCTCGCCTACCGACCGAAGCCGAGTGGGAGACCGTGGCTCAGGATGTCCCCCTGACGGGTAACTTCGTCGATCAGGATCATCTGCAACCAGTCGCCGCCGCGAAAGCCGACGGCATGCCGGGTCAGATGTTCGGCGATGTCTGGGAGTGGACGGGCAGCGCCTATCGTCCGTATCCGGGCTTTCGCAAGCTGCCGGGCAGCCTGGGGGAGTACAACGGCAAGTTCATGTCCGGTCAGATGGTGTTGCGCGGAGGCTGTTGTGCCACGCCGGCAGACCACATCCGCGCGACCTATCGCAACTTCTTTCCGCCCGAGGCGCGCTGGGCATTCTCCGGCTTCCGTCTCGCCAGGGAGGGATGATCCTGGCCGCCGTGCCGGTTCATGATGTGTCGATAACCTGATATCTCCGCCAACCAGCAAAGGAATGCCGATGGCTGATCACTCTGAACCGCGTATTACCTTGCACCCGCTTTCCAGGCGTGTGCGTGTTCTTGTCGACGATAGCGTGATCGCCGACACCGGCAACGCACTGGAATTGCGCGAGAAGGGCTATCCGCCGCGGCGCTACCTGCCGCGCGGCGATGTGGCGATGGCGAAGCTCTCGGTCTCTCACACCGTCACCCATTGCCCCTTCAAGGGCGACAGTACCTATTACTCGCTGCCGGATCTTTCCGACATCGCCTGGAGCTACGATCACCCCATCGAGGAGATGCAGGCGATCGCCGGGCGGCTGGCGTTTGATGGCGACAAGGTCACGTTGCAGGTGGAGTGATACCACTCAGAGCTGAAGGCTGACAGCCTTGGCTTGACCCGCTGATCCAAATCACCGCATGTTGGACATGAGCTATAGCTGGATAACTCCAACTCGGACGGAGATGACAAGATGCGAAGAATGATAAGAGCGCTGTCATTATTGTCGGCAATGTTTTTGTTGGCGGCATGTGCGGATAGTCACCAACTCATGAAGTCGAACGGCACATCCGGCTTTTCGATGGCCCCCGACGAGCCCCTGTACGTCTCGGTGCCACGTGATGGCGTCTATGGTTCGCAGCGGTATAACGGGTCTGGGATGACCACGGCTCAGATACTTCAGGGCGCCTTTCTCAAGTACGCAGATAACGTGAGTTATGGCAATTCCACTCAATCAAGAAGTGAGGCGTGGGACGCTGCCATGCAGGCAGGCGCTATATATCTGGTATTCCCTACTATTGTGCACTGGGAGGACAGGGCGACAGAATGGTCCGGCAAGCCTGATCAAATCGAGGTCAAGGTCCAGGTGATAGACGTCGCGACCAATACCGTCGAAGCCTCCGCGATAGCGAAGGGCCAGAGTGGGTTGGCGACCCTGGGTGGGGACCGGCCCCAGGATCTGCTGTCGAAGCCCGTCAATGAATTCGTGTCTTCGCTCTACGGCAGGCAGTGACACGATGTCGCTAGTCCCTTGAGCGGGCTTGATAGACAGGCTGCGCTTGCTGCGAGATATCGGTCTCTCGTCTGTCATTGGCGCTACACCTCATGACCAGTTGCAAGCGCATCACATCGTCATGTCATTCCCCAGCACCCTGTCATGATGGCCAGGCGAGCCAGCATGACAGGGTGCTCGGCCACGATAATAGTATCTGGAGTTCGTGAAATGGATTTCACACCCGTCATTACGCAAGTATGGAGTATGTTTGCCTGGATATTGCCCCTTGTCCTGATTGTCGGGATCTTCAAGTCTTCATGGTTCAAGGGGATTCTGGGCGAGTGGCTGGTGCGTTGGGTGGCACGTCGCCGTCTGGATAAGCATGTCTATCGTGCCGTGCACAATGTCACCCTCAAGACGCCGGACGGCACCACTCAGATCGATCACGTCCTGCTCTCGCCGTATGGGTGCTTCGTGCTGGAAACCAAGCACATGAAAGGGTGGATCTTCGGCAGCGAGAAGCAGGCGCGCTGGACACAGAAGCTTCATCGCCGTTCCTTCAGTTTCCAGAACCCGTTGCGCCAGAACTACAAGCACCTCAAGGCGCTGGAGGCGACGCTCGGCGTGCCTTCCGAGTACCTGCATTCGGTGATCATCTTCGTGGGTAGCGCGGTCCTGAAGACCGAGATGCCGCCCAATGTGACGCGTGGCACTGGCTTCGTGTTGTATATCCGCTCTTTCGCGACGCCCGTCTTCAGCGAGTCACAGGTCGAGGCCATGCACGAGGCATTGTTGACGGGGCGCCTGGCACCGACCTTGGCGACGCATCGCGCTCATGTGAAGCATCTCAAGCAGCGCAATGAGTCCCCGGCGACACGTCAGTGCCCGAAATGCGGCAGTGCAATGGTGGTTCGCGTGGTCAAGTCTGGCCCGAAGCAGGGCCAGCAGTTTCTGGGTTGCTCGACCTTCCCCCAATGTCGTGTCACTCAGGCGTTGTGATCTCGCGATAGCACGATTGTGGCCCCCGCTTGCCGTCACCTGCCTCCGGGGCCGCCACGCCATAGACTGCTGCTGGCGTACCTCAATGCTAGACCGAGCGCTGATTCTCGCTTGACCGCTGACAGCTCCTTCTCTTCCTTGTCGCGCTCTTTCCGGAGCATGCCGGACAGCACACCGTGAACCGTACATCACCCATCAGGGGGAAGTCGCCAGGCGGAAGACGCCTGTCATGATCCGTGACGGATACCGTGTCACGGCGCGATCCAGTGGATGCTGGGCGTCATCCCGCTCAAGCAGATTTCGAGATGGCCGGATTGCACCCGCACATAAGGTGAGGCTCAGCTTGTCGCTGACAGGGGAATGGTGCCGAAGTCTTTCGAGAGTGCGGCGATTTCACGGCCATCCTTGTGCAGCAATCGGTCGACGCTGACGTGGCAGCTCACTTCGCAGACCCCACTTTCGGCATCGACGTAACTCCTTATGCTTTTCTTCATGGCACCTTCAATGATGACTTGCTTGAGTTCTCCCTCAAGCAGAAGCGAGATGGGCAGTCGGAGGGTCGCGCCATCGTGAGGGATATCCTGCGTGCTCGCGATGGGGAACCAGTGTGAGTAGGGGGGGCTGCCTTCGGGAACATACTTCATGAGGTTCTGATAGACAGTGCCGCCCGATAACAGGAAATCAAGAAAGTACTTCATGGTGTCCCTCCCGGGAGATGTGCATCGATTCGAGGTGATGAAGGCTCATGACACTGGTTCCTTTAGCATGTCGGGGGAAGGGCGGGCCGGTATCATCAGCTTCAGGTGGTGATGTCCGCCATCCAGAGGCAAGTGGACTTCGCCTGCTTCACACAGGGTGGTGTCCCCATTGAGGTGTGCCTCTGTCAGGGTGAGGTCTTCCAGGGTGGAGTGCTTGATTTCCACGGTGTAGTGAGTCGATAGCATGCTGATGGTGGCCGTGAATCCCGGCCAGCTGGCAGGCAGGTTCGGGGCAATGATCAGCACGTCCCCTTCGCGACGGATGCCCAGGATGCCTTCCAGTCCCGCCCGATACATCCAGCCAGCGGATCCCGTATACCAGGTCCAGCCGCCACGACCCTCATGGGGGGCGATGGAATACACATCGGCAGCCACGACGTAGGGTTCTACCTTGTAGCGCGCCGTGTCCTGTCGAGACAGCGCATGATTGATGGGGTTGAGCAGCGAGAACAACCGAACGGCGTTGTCGCCCTGTCCCAGCTGTGCATAGGCCAGAATGGCCCACATCGAGGCGTGGCTGTACTGGCTGCCGTTTTCCCGCAGTCCAGGGGGGTATCCGCTGATGTATCCCGGATCTCGCTCGGGATGATCGAAGGGCGGCCAAAACAGCAGTGCCAACCCGGGGTCGTGGCGAATCAGCTCCTCATCCAGCGATTGCATGGCCTGCAGGGCATGGCGTGGGTCAGCGGCCCCGGACAGGACTGCCCAGGACTGGGCTATCGAGTCGATACGACACTCCTCACTCTCCCGAGTGCCAAGCCAGCTTCCGTCGTCGTAGGTCGCGCGCCGGTACCATGCTCCGTCCCAGGCATGCTGTTCGATGGCCTCACGCACCGAGACGGCATGGGCACGCCAGCGTGCCGCTCGACTCTCTTCCCCCTCACGGCGTTCCGCATGAGGGGCGAAGAGGTCCAGGGTGCGAATCAGCAACCATCCCAGCCAGACGCTTTCTCCCTTGCCGGCTTCTCCCACTCGATTCATGCCATCGTTCCAGTCCCCGCCGCCGATCAATGGCAGGCCGTGCTCTCCCGTCAGTGTCAGGCATTGATCAAGGCCACGCGCACAGTGTTCATACAGCGTCGCCGTCGTATCCGCGATCATGGGCTGGAAGAAGGCGTCGTGTTCATCACTGCCCAGCAGGGGGCCTTCCAGGAAATTGACGGACTCATCCAGCACCTCGATATCCCCTGATGTCAGGACATACTGGGCGCAGGCATGCGCCAGCCATACGCGGTCGTCGGATATGCGGGTGCGGACGCCCTGGCCTGAATGCGGCAACCACCAGTGCTGCACATCGCCCTGCACGAACTGGCGTGATGCGGCCCGCAGCAGGTGATGGCGTGTGGTGTCTGGACTGGCGAAGGACAGCGCCATGCCATCCTGCAGCTGATCACGGAACCCATAGGCGCCACTGGCCTGATAGAAGGCAGAGCGAGCCATGATCCGGCAGGCCAGGGTCTGATAGAGCAACCAGCCGTTGAGCATGATGTCCATGGCGCGATCCGGGGTGGAGACCTGCACGGCCTCCAGTCGATCCTGCCAATACGCGGTGACGGCGGCGAGCTCGGCATCAAGATCAGCCTGTCGATACTGATGTATGAGGTGCCTGGCGTCTTCACGTGAATGACTCTGCCCCAGCAACGAGACGATCTCGACACTTTCTCCGGGGGCCAGTTCGATCAGGCACTGGAGTGCCGCACAGGGATCCCAGCCAGCCCCGATGGCACCGGACAGGGGAGTGTTCCCGGTGAGAGCGGCGGGAGCGGCGTGGTGCCCCCCATGCCCCAGGAACTCGCAGCGGTCTGTCGTGAATGACGTCTGCAGGCCACAGAGATCAGCGAAGGCGATGCGCCCGGCAAAGTTCATGCTCCAGGGATTGCTGGTCAGCAGTGCGCCAGTGTCATCATCCTTGCACGAGACGACGAAGGGAGCGGATGTGCCGCGGGCGAGTCCCAGTGCCCATTCGGCATAGGCGGTGACAGAGAGTCTGCGCGACCGATCAGAGCGATTCTCCAGGGTCATGCGCGAGATGCGGACGGGGTCGTTCAGCGGGACGAAATGTATCAGGTCCAGGGCAATACCCTGTGCTTCGTGTTCGAAACGGCTATGACCAAATCCGTGGCGCGCGACGTAACGTCCGTTGTCGTTGATCGGCGAGGCCGTTGCCGTCCACACCGCCAGGCTGTCTTCATCGCGTAGATAGATGGCATCACCGCAAGGATTCATCACGGGGTCATTGGACCAGGGCGTGAGGGGGTTCTCGCGGCTGTTGTCCGCCCATGTGTAGCCCGCCCCTTCTGCCGATACCTGAAAACCGAAGCCTTCATTGGCGATGACGTTGAGCCACGGAGCGGGTGTGGTGCATCCCTGCTCCAGAATCGTCACGTATTCCTTGCCGTGCTTGTCGAAGCCGCCCAGGCCATTGAAGTACTCAAGCGCTGCGGACTCGTCCTGTCGGGTGGCGGTGTGCTGCGCGGTGGGAGGCGTGGCCACCTCGGGGGATGCCGGGACGGGCGCGGGGAGCTGTATCGGCGGTATCAAGGCCAGTTGATCGGCGAGCGGCCCACGCTGAGCCAGCAGCATCACTCTGGCCACGGACTGCAGCAACAGGCGGGAGGCAAGGTTCATCAGGTCCGCACGCAGGACGATGACGGAGCCTTGATCGTGCCCTTCATGGATGCGCGGGCGTGTCTGGCTACTGTTGACGGCCGCCTCGATCGCTTGCTGGAGATCCTGGACGTAGGAAGAGGCACGCTCATTGACGATCACCAGGTCGACCCCGAGACGCTTCATTCGCCAGTACTCATGAGCGCGCAGCAGCTGACGCACCTGTGCCATGTCGTCGATGGCATCGATGCGCACCAGCACGATTGGCAGGTCTCCGGAAATGGCCAATGGCCAGAGTGCGGATTGTGGCCCTGCTCCGCGGGCCATGGTGTCTCGTGAGGCCCTGAAGCGCGCGTCGGCATACAGGATCGGCGCGGTCAGGCGCTGGAAGTCCGTCGCTTCTTCCGGCGTGATGCCCAGGTGATGGAGCTGAACCTGAGCCTGGGTCCAGGCCAGTGTCTTGGCTCGTTCATAGGCACTGCGGTCATGGTGCTTGTCGACGAGATCCAGCAAGGCCTCACGGGTGTCCGCGACCACCGTCCAGAACGCGATCCGGGTGATCTTGCCCGGCGGGACCTTCAGACAATGTCGCAGGGAGAATACCGGGTCCAGCACGGTGCCCGTGGTGTTGGTCAGGGGGTGCTCGGCCTGCAGAGCGGTCGCTGTGCGTACCGTGCGACCCCTGCCGATGAAATGCGCCCGGTCCGTCTCGTACTGGAGGTCGCTGAGGGTCTCGCCTTCCACGACCGCGAAGTGCGCCGCCCAGATTTCATCATCATCCGGACTGCGACGGCGACGTGTCGCGACCAGCGCCTCGTATTCTTCCAGGTACTCGGTGACCACGAACAACTTGGCAAACGCCGGATGGGCATTCTCGGTCGCGGGCGCCGTCAGGACCAGCTCCGCATAGGAGGTCACGTCAATCTCGCGGGCCGTTCGCCCGCTGTTGATGAGCGAGATGCGCCGGACTTCGCTGTCATCCTCGCCAGAGACGAGGATATCCAGATGCGTGGTCAGGCTGTCCTGGCGATGAGTATAGCGAACGTAATCCTCGGCAAAGGTGGCTTCGTGATCTGCCGGGGCGAGCGCCTCCTCATCTGCCTTGTCCGGCAGTGAGTCACTAGCCGTCCAGAGGGCTTTCGTCTTGCGGTCGCGCAGGAAGACGAAACTGCCCAGATGATCGCAGGTGGCATCCTCCAGCCAGCGACTGATGGCGATATGCTGCCAGCGGCTATAGCCCGCTCCGCTGGCCGTCAGCATGATGCAATAGCGCCCATTGGAGAGGAGGTGGGTGAGATGCGCGCCCACCAGACGTTGTGTGACATGACGGATGGCACGGCTTTCACCCAGCGTCTCGTTCGGGGCCGACGCGACCTCCTCGGCGCGAGGGTGGGTGATCGACATGTCGCGCGGGACACGTTCCTGCAGCAGCAATTCGCAGGCCTGGATGATCGGTTCTCGATGGAAGCGTTCGCGCATGTTCCCGTCGTGAAGCGCGTTGGCAATGGCGACGATCGTCATGCCTTGATGGTGGGCCATGTAACTGCGAATGATCGCGAAGCGCTCGCCTGCGGAGACGTGGGTGAGAGTGAAATCGAGCGCCTCATAGAACCCGTGTCGTCCCTGGGCGCCCATTTCCTGCAGCGACAGGAAGTTCCGGTATGCCCCGACAGCGTCCACCATCGTGGCGAGGGCAGTGGCATAGGGCGCGATGACCAGATTGGCGGACAGCCCCCGTTTCAGCCCCAGGCCCGGGACGCCGAAGTTGGTGTACTGATAGGTGAAGTGGCCATCGCGTACGTTGTACGCCGATTCGGAAATCCCCCATGGCACCTTCAATGCGCTGGCATAGGCGACCTGTCTGGCGACGGCCAGACGGTTGCTCTGTTCCAGAAGGCTGCCTGCCGGCGCGCGCATCACCAGCGACGGCATCAGATATTCGAACATCGAACCCGACCAGGAGATCAGCGCCGAGCCATTTTCCAGCGGAGTGGCCGTGCGCCCGAGGCGGAACCAGTGACGTGTCGGGGCATCCCCCTTGGCGATCACGAACAGACTGGCGAGGCGGGCTTCAGACGCGAGCAGGTCATAGCAGCTGCTGTCGAGGATGTTGCCCTCTACCGAGTATCCGATTGACAGCAACTGACGTTCCGGTGCGAGCAGGAACGTGAAATCCATCTCCAGCGCCATGTGTCTGGCAGTGGAGGCAATCTCGTGGAAACGTGCCATCAGGCGTTCACGAGGGTCGGGGTGGTGGATCATTCTTGCATCATGGCAATGTTCGGCAATCGAGGTGCGCATGGCACCGATCCAGTACAGCAGGTCCTCGGCCCAGGGGGCGTGGACGTGTCGCAGCACCTCATGAGCCAGGTGGGTGGCGTGATCCGCAAGAGGATGCAAGGCGGGCAGCTGTTCCATGAATCCTTCGGAGGAGGTCGCCTGCAAGTGGGCTTCCATCGCGGCGATGCCGGGGCGCAGGCGCGTCATCTGCTGAGCATGGGCCGAGGGGGCCTGCGCGAGGCATTCATGTACCAGACTCAAGTGGTCCATGATGCCCTGGTGAAGATTCTCCGATGGCAAGGTCTTCGCCCAGACGTCGCAGGCATTGGCGACGACCAGCAGATGTCCGGCCAGATTGCCGCTATCGACCGATGAGACATATTTCGGGTCCAGCGGCCTGAGATCTCGAGTGTCATACCAGTTGAAGAGGTGTCCGCGATGCTTTGCCAGCGACTGCATCACCTTCAACGAGGTTTCCAGGCGTTCCGCACTCTTGTTGGCCCCCAGCCAGCCGAAATCCCGGGCGGCCAGAATGGAGATGAGATACAGGCCCATGTTGGTAGGTGAGGTGCGGTGCGCGATGACGGGCTGAGGCGTTTCCTGGAAATTGTCCGGCGGAAGCCAGTTGTCGCGCGCGGTGACGAAGGTTTCAAAGAAGCGCCAGGTCCGGCGAGCGATCAAGCGTAGCTCGCGGTTTTCCTCAAAGGACAAGGCGGCCTGCGGGGCAAGACTTCTTGAGCCGCTGACCCATTGCGCTATCGCCGGGGCGGCGAGCCACAAGGCGGCGAACATCACCACCACCGGCCAGGTCTCTGGGGACTGGCTGAGCACACCGGCAGCGGCGCACAGCGCAAGCAATGTCCCAGGTGCCATGCTGCGATACGCGCCACCCAGTGACAGTCGCGGCTGCCCGGAAGTCTGAGCTGCGGTGGTCCACTCGAGAAGGTGGCGGCGAGTGATCGTCAGACGCAGCAAGGTGCGCCCGATGGCATCCAGCATTCGCCAGGCCTGGTCTGGCAGGAAGGCAATCCACAGCAGTGTCTGGGAGGCGGCAAGCGTCAGGTCATTGCCCCATTGCTGGAAATAGTGCCGCAGATTGATGCCGGAGCGCATTGGCACAAGCGACAGCACGAGAGGGATCAGCGGCGGGGCGGCAATCACGATCATCACACACAGCGTGCCCAGCAGAGCGGCGGAGAGAGGCAATCCCCAACTGACGACCAGAAACGACAGCAGTAGCGGCGCCAGCAGTGAGCGCCGCAGGTTGTCCATGAGCTTCAGTCGTCCGGTCCATGGCATCTTGCGTGACACGATCCATGGCAGCAGCTGCCAGTCACCACGGGTCCAGCGGTGGGTGCGCTTGGCCGAGACCTCATAGCGGCACGGGAAGTCCTCGATGACCTCGATGTCTGACGCAAGACCGGCGCGCGCGAAGACCCCTTCGAACAGATCATGACTGAGCACGCGGTTGTCCGGGACGCGCCCCTTGAGGGCTGCCTCGAACGCATCGATCTGATAGATACCCTTGCCGGCGAAGGACCCCTCGCCCAACAGATCCTGATAAAGATCCGAGGTGGCGGCCGCATACGGGTCTACCCCGCCGGGTGCCGAGAACAGGCGCTGGAAGAGGGAGCCCTGCCTGCCCATCGGCAGGGATGGCGTGACACGGGGCTGAAGGATGCCATACCCCTCCACGATGCATTGGCGGTGCTTGTCGAACCGGGGATGATTCAGAGGATGCGCCATCTTGGCGATCAGCTTGCTTGCGGCCCCGCGAGGGAGGCGAGTGTCCGCATCCAGCGTGATCACATAGCGTACCCCGGCCGGTATGCGTTCAGTGGGCAGGAAGGTGGTGTCGTCTGCACCGCGCAGCAGGCGATTGAGCTCATGTAGCTTGCCGCGCTTGCGCTCCCACCCCATCCAGCAGTGTTCGCTGTCATTGAAGACTCGGCGACGGTGCAAGACGAGGAAGCGGGGAAATCCCTCATTGTCGCCATGGCGCAGATTCAGGTCCGCAATGGCCGCGTTGGCGAACGATAGCAGTCGAGCGTCTTCTGGCATGACGTCATGCGCCGCATCCACGCCATCGGTCAACAGGGCATAGAAGATCGAGCCTCCACCGCTGGCCAGATAGTGCACTTCCAGACGCTCTATCTGCTCCTGGAGATCTGCCTCGCGGGTCAGCAGGGTCGGCACGGCGATCAGGGTGCGCAAGTCAGGTGGTACGCCCTCGGACAGGTCGAGACTGGGCAATGGCTGCGGCCCGACACAGAAGATGATGAGACGACTGACCAGCAAGGTCGCAAGCTCAGTGGCAGGCAGCAGCCCCAGCAGGCCGAGCAGCCACATCCATCCAGCGCTGAATGCCTCCGAGGACAGTGACGCGATGCCCTGCAAGGCCATCCACAGCAGCGCCGTGGTGGTCAGGACGATCAGGCCGACATAGCCACTGATGCCTCCTGCGATGCACCAGTGGCGAAGGTGTTGGCGCCCTGTACGTCGATATCCGAGGGTGTCTTCAAATGCCTTGCGTCCCGCCGCGATCAGCACATACCCCGGGTCACCTCGTCGCGCTGACTCATTGGCATCCTCGGTGGCACTTGCCGCCTCGCGAGCCGCCACCAGCGCGCATTGCGTGATGTGAAGTTCACTGTGCTCAGAGCCACGTGCCAATTGCTCGATGGCACTTCGATAGCTGTTGCGGGTCGGGAAGTCGAGCGTGGAGAAACGCGGAGCGTCCATGAGGCGAGCATTGACCAGGCTGAGGCTTTCAAAGACATCGGCCCAGTCAATGCTCGAGACGAAGTGCATGCTGGTAATGATATTGCGGACGGTGACGTTGGCGGCGCCCTGACGCTGCTGAGCCCGTTGTACCAGCTCATCGATGGAGGAGCCCTGCAGACGGACTCGACGCTCCAGCCAGCTCATCATGGGATGAGTGCGCGTATCGATACCGCGCAAGCGCTTGGCCAGCTGGGCGACGAAAGGTGCCGTCAGCGGTGTCTTGCCTTGAGGCAGGGTGGTGGGGTCCAGGGTGTGATGCTGGCTTTCGGGAATCAACCACTGACTTGCCAGGGTGTCGGCGTCATTGCGTGCCGTCTGTTCATTGACGATCTGCTCGGCAAGCCGGCGAAGGTTCTCGATCAGTACGATGCGCAGCGTGATGGCCACCGCCCATAGCTCACCGATCGTCAGGGGTTGAACGCGCTGGTAGGCCTGGATGAAGCCATGAAGCGTGTCGAGGTCGAGATGGCTGTCAGTGTGGACCACAAAGGCCCAGGCAATCCCGAAGACACGGGGGTATCCCGTGAAAGGGCCCTCGGCCAGCTTGGGCAGCTGGCGATAATAGCCGGGTGGCAGATCATCACGGATCTCACGTACCTGGGCCTCGATCAGATGATAATTGTCGAGTAGCCAGGTGGCGGCAGGGACGATATCGCGGTCTTCCGCGACTTCCTTTGCACTGGCGCGATACGCTTTCAACAGTACCTTGGCGTTGTCTTCAAGGCGTCTCGACAGTGGCAGGACGCGAGAGGGGGTTTCCGTCACGTTCTGTGCCAGCGCAAGGCTTGAGGCGTGCTGTTCAAGACGCTCGATGCTGAACAGCTCGCCTCGCACCGGAGCAGTGTCATGCCAGGGGGATGTCGGGGGATAAGCGCGGAATATCCTGCCTGAGAAAAGGGTCACGAGCGCTGTCCTGGTCGATGCGCGAGTCCCGGTAGGGCGCGCGGAAATCCATCACCAGACAGTATGCGATAGCCTTGTGCTTTCGTCGGTTCGCTAGCGCACACAACCCCGGGCCCGGGCCCGGCTCCGGTCTCGGTCTCGGTCTCGGCCAGCCGTTGCATGAGAGCGCAGTGCTCACAGGGAAGGGGTGTCGTCTCCTGAAGAGTCTGTCATCGGCAGTGTCATGGAATAGGGCATCAGACGATCACTTTCCTTCTTTACCACCGCGTAGCACTCGCAGCAGAGCTGCTCCAGCCTGGGGCGGTCGAGTACCGTGATATGCCCTCGGTGGTATTCGATGACACCTTGCCTGTGCAGTTTTCCTGCGGCTTCCGTGACCCCCTCACGGCGCACCCCGAGCATGTTGGCGATCAATTCCTGCGTCATGTCCAGCTGATCGCCTGGCAGGCGGTCCAGTGACAGCAATAACCAGCGACACAGCTGTTGATCGATCGAATGGTGTCGGTTGCAGACGGCTGTCTGGGACATCTGGGTGATGAGGGATTGCGTGTAGCGCAGCAGGAGGTGGAGCATTTCTCCATGTCGGTTGAATTCCGCCTTCAGGTGATGCACCGGCAGTCTTAGCGCCTTGCCAGCGCTTTGCACGATGGCACGGCTGGTGGTGCTTTCGCCGCCCATGAACACCGCAATTCCCACCAGGCCTTCGTTGCCGACGACTGCGATCTCGGCGGATGCGCCATTTTTGGTCACGTAAAGCAGTGACACGATGGCATCAATCGGGAAGTACACGTGGCTCAAGGCACTCCCCGCGGTATACAGCACCTGGCCAAGCGACAGATGGATCGGCTCCAGATGCGCTGCCAGGCGTTGGGTCGTCTCGGCGGACAATCCCGCTAGCAGATGATTCTGTTCATGTGACAACTGATCCGTCATGCATTTTCCTCCCCGAGGAAACCTGTCCCTGATATGGGCAGGTGTTGGGGGATGGGCAGGGCACGTCTCCCTGTGCCACCCGCGTCTGTCACCTTTTGCAGCCTCCTTCTTCGGCTACCTTGTGCTGCTGTCTTCTGCTGCTGTCTTCTGCTGCGATCGCCCGTTGCTGCCTACCTCTTGCGTCGATGGCGCGACAGGGTGTGCGAGGGGCTCTCGCCAAACAGGCGGCGATAGTCCTGCGCGAACTGGCCCAGATGATAGAAGCCCCAGTCGCTGGCGATCTGTCCTATCGTACTCGTTGCCTGAGGTTCACACAGCCGTCGCCGCACCTGGTTGAGGCGATTCAGGCGGATGAACTGCATCGGGCTGATACCGAGAATGCTGGTGAAACTGTTGTGCAGCGTTCGCTGGCTGACATGAGCGATGCCGCAGAGCATGTCGATGCTGATCGGGGCAGGCGCTGCGCCGTTCACATGCTCTCGCACCCGCTCTACGACCTGTCGTCGGTGGTGGTAGCTGGGATAGCGGTCGGTGAGGGGTATCCTTTCCTCGAGGATGGCGGTCACGGCCAGTGACAGGATGCCCTGATGCACCTGAACTTCGAACCCTTGACGCTGCCGCTTGAGCAGTCTTTCCATCAGGAAGGTGACCGCTCGGCGAGTCTTCTGCGATACCCCGAGGCGCATCGTGTGTTGCGGGTCACTCTCCAGCAGTGTCAGCGCCGATTCCCCCACCACCGTGAGCAGCCAGTCACGCCGCAGCACGAGACAATGGATCGCGAAGGCGTCCGGCGTGGTCAGCGCGAAGTCATGCCCGCCCGGCTGACACATGATATCGCCTGCCTCAAGCGCGTAGCCATTGATCCGGCAGGGCTGGCGTTCAGCCGGAATACCGATCCACAGCGAATCCGGCCAGACATGACATTGCTGGTCCAATGCCTGGCTGGTGTATTCCTTGAATACCTGCATTCCCGGCAGATGGAGTTCATCGATACGTCCGTAGAAGGCGCCCTGACCGTACTGATCGTAGTGTTGCGACCAGTCGGTCAGGTTATGCGCCTGTTCATTGACGTCCCATGCCTCCCGTGTGCACTTGCCTGGTGCATGCTCGAAAATCCCGTGCTGCCAGGTGGCATCACTGTCGTCCGTTCGTGATACATCTTCGTGCATTGATCAATCAACTCATTGTTCTTGTTGGTATTTTCAGCTTTGCCGGATGCTGATAACGCATCACCTCGCGCTGTCGTTAGTCTGAGTCATGCAACTTTCGCGCACAGAGTCATGCCGTGAGCCAGATCGTGGGTCGTGAGATTGGCCACTGGCTTCTGACCGCAGACGAAGTGTGACACCGAGACCGCAAGATCCCCGGTCTCCCCATGTCAGCGAGGTGGTGAGATGTATACGGAAACTCTGATAAATCAAACAAGACACGAGTTGGTCACTTGCCTGGAAAAATGGCACATGGCGGAAACATCGCGGATCTCGCTGCTGACCATGTCAGAGAACGCGACCTTTCTGGCCGAGGATGACGAGGCGGGACGCAGGATCATCATTCGGGTTCACCGCCCGGACTATCACTGCCGGGAGGAGATCGAGTCCGAGCTGGCCTGGATCGATGATCTGCGCACGACGGCACGGATCAATACGCCGGCCCCGGTCATGACCACGACAGGCAGCCCTGTGTTGAGCATCTCCGCCGGCGGGCAATCCCTGCACGTGGTGGCCTTCGAGCATGTGGTCGGCAGTGAGCCGGATATCGGCGATGACTTGCCGCAGTGGTTTGAACGGCTGGGCGCGATGAATGCCACGCTGCACGAACACAGCCGTCGCTGGCAGCCCCCGGAAGGCTTCGTGCGCAAGCGTTGGGACCTGGAAAGCATGATCTCGCCCCGTGGGCTGTGGGGCGATTGGCGAAATGCGCCGGGCATGACGGTGGAAGAGGCCCAGGCCATCAATGCTGCCATCCCCTATCTCAAGTCGGAAATCGCGCTTTATGGCACGGCACCAGAGCATTTCGGTCTGGTCCATGCCGACCTGCGCTTGACCAACCTGCTGGTGTCACAGGACAGCATGGCGATCATCGACTTCGATGACTGCGGCTTCTGCTGGTATGCCTATGACTTCGCTGCGGCGATCAGCTTCCACGAGACGGATCCGTGCGTCCCGCAGCTGCGCGATGCCTGGATCAAGGGGTACCGCTCGGTGGCCGAGTTCTCGTCAGCAGATGAGGCAATGCTGGATACCTTCATCATGCTGCGTCGCATTCTGCTGTGTGCCTGGCTGGCCACGCATCAGGAAAGCAAGGAAGGCAAGACATTGAGTGATGGTTTCAGCCGGGATACGGCCATCATGGCGCGGCGCTATGTTCAGCAACGAGGGGGCCAGTCACGAGAGGGCCAGCAAGGTGTCGTGCAGACGCTGGGCGTGCAGACACCGGGCGTGCAGACACCGGGCATGCAGGAACACGACGATCAGGCGGATGTTGATCGGACGAGTACTGTTCGGACAGGTACAGATCGGACAATCAATGACAAGGTGAGGATGGCGTGATGGAAAAGGTACGCGGGATTCTGGATCAGAACGCCTTCAGCATGGCGCACATCGACAAGGCAGATGCGCGAATCGGCGCACTGGTGCGCAAGCGGCTGGAAACGGTAGGGCCGACGTCCATGCTCTTCTATGAGGAGCCGCTGCACATCGTACGAGGGGAACGGGTCTGGTTGTTCGATGATCAAGGCAAGCGCTACCTGGATGTCTACAACAATGTGCCGTCCATCGGCCACTGCCATCCTCGCGTGGTCCAGGCGGTCGCCGAACAGATGGGGACCCTCAACGTGCACAACCGCTATCTGCACGAAGGCATCCATCGCTATGCCGAGCGCCTGCTGGACACCCTGCCGGGCGCGCTCAATCGACTGGTGATGATGTGTACCGGCAGTGAAAGCAACGACATGGCGCTGAGGCTGGCGCGTGGTTGGACGGGCCGGCAGGGGATCATCGTCACCGAGGCGGCTTACCACGGCAACACGGCCGCCGTGACGGAAGTTTCACCGTCTTCCTACAAGCAGGGAACGCCGCCGGATCACGTACATATCCTGCCGATCTCCCGGATGAGTGAGCAGGCAGACCCAGCCGCCTGGTTCGCCGAGCAGGTGCGGTACGGCATCGAACAGCTGGAGGCGAGGGGCCATGGATGCGCGGCGCTGCTGGTCGACTCCATCTTCTCGAGCGATGGCATCTATGCAGACCCCGCAGGTTTCCTGAAGCCCGCGGTCGAACTCCTGCAGGCCCGGGGCGGCCTGTTCATCTCCGATGAGGTCCAGCCCGGCTTCGGGCGCACGGGGCAGGGGATGTGGGGCTTCTCGCGCCACGGCGTGACGCCGGATGTGGTGACCATGGGCAAACCGATGGGCAACGGCTTCCCGATGTCCGGGCTGGCGGCACGCGAGGAGTTGCTGGCGGTCCTGAACGCCGATGTGGGCTACTTCAATACCTTCGGTGGCTCACCGGTGGCAGTGGCTGCAGGCACGGCGGTGCTGGACGTGATCGCCGAGGAAGACCTGATGGCCAATGCCACACGTCAAGGCGAGTACTTCAAGCGACAGCTGCAGGATATTCAGGCACGTTTCGAGGAGGTGAGCGATGTCAGAGGCGCCGGGCTGTTCCTGGGGCTGGATCTTTGTGACCCGACGCGTGACGGAGCGCCCGACGCCCAGCGCACCACGGCGTTGATCAACGACCTCAAGCGCAATGGCGTGTTGATCGGCGGGGCCGGCAAGTCCGGCAGTACCTTGAAGATTCGCCCGCCACTGTGCATCGAACGCTCGGAAGCCGACCTCTTCCTGGACAGGTTCGAGCAATCCCTGAAGGCAACGGCGAAATGAGCCAGACAGCGCGACAGGGTAGCTGATGTCAGTTCGAGTCCGAGTGGCACGGCGCTGTAGGCAGGAACGAGACGATGGGCGCGAATATAGCCCCGCCCGGACGTGATAGCTTCCGTCACTGACGACAAGGCCCCACTGGAGGATTCCGTGGGGCCTTGTCATGTCTGGCGCGAAGTGGAGGGGAAGAACGTCAGCGCTGCTTGAGCTGATCGCGCAGGCCGGTCGGGACCTGTTTGATGATCAGACGATCGCTGGCCTCATCGTATTCCACTGAGTCACCCAGCAGGTGCGAGTCAAAGCTGATCGAGACGCCCGCGGCGCGCCCGGTGAAACGCTTGAACTGGTTGAGCGTCTTCTTGTCCGGCGGGATTTCCGGTGACAGCCCATAGTCGCTGTTGCGAATGTGGTCGTAGAAGGCCTGCGGGTGCTCCTCATCGATCAGCTCAGACAGCTGGTCCAGCGTGATCGGCTCGCCGAGCTTGGCCTGGTCGGTGGCGTAATCGACCAGGGTGTCGGTCTTCTGCCGGCTGGCTTCCTCGGCCATGTCTTCCTTCTCGACATAGTCGCTGAACGCCTTGAGCAGGGTGCGGGTTTCCTGGCCGGCATCCCGCTGCTCCTGCGCGCCCAGCGTTTCGGCGAAGGCCTCGGCGAGCTTGGTGCGTCCGCGATCACGTGCCCAGGACAGATAGGGGTGAGAGGTCGAGCTGCCTTGCCACTGACTGATATCCAGTCGCGCGGCCAATGACATCTGGGTCAGGTTGAGCTGGCGGGCAGGCGTCACCGCAAGGGTCTCGTCGATCGCGAAGCCATCACGATGGTGCAGCAACGCCATGAACAGATGACGCGTCTCGCCCTGTTGGTGATCCACCACCAGCAGATGGCCGCCTGTCGGGAGGTTGTCATCGATCAGCGGCATGAGACGACTGGCAAGCGTCTGGGTCAGGCTCGCGAAATCGCTATCACCTGCGAGGAAGGCCGCCAGTTCCGTGGGGAAGGCAGCAGGCGCGTCTTCATTGAAACGGCCCCAGTTCTTGGCCTTGCCGTGGTAGGCATCATTGAGCCCGGACACCAGATCCTCCAGTGCATCGGATGCCGCCAGGGTCGTGGCGGCAGGCACCAGCTGGGCCGGCGTCTCGCTGTTGCCCTTGTCGATACGGTGAATGATGCTGTGCAGGATCGGCATGGGAACCTCCCTCGGCTGCGATGAACGGGCTGGGGATGATACCTGCCACGATTCGGCAGCGGTAGGGCAATAGGCATCCGGGAAGGCGCCTCACCTTTCTGCAAGGCGCCTATCTGGGGCTCACTTGTCAGATGAGTCTCTGACTTTATTTTATTGAATGCATCAGTGGATGGCTGCTCGTCTCTACCTCGTCATGACATGCCTCAAGGAGCGTCCTCAAGGTATTGGCGTCGATAACGCCGCGCTTTCCAATCATGATCAATTGAGTGCTTGGCGTTGCTCCATTCCATGGCCCCGCAGGCGTGATCTCGCAACGCGTTCCTACAAGATGAAGAATGCACCTCTGGTCGCGAGCTTCCGCGACATGACAAATTCCCTTGGCACGATAGATGGCGGCAGGGAGGCTGGCCATCACGTTGCGGAGAGCCTTCAGGTTCAGCGGGATGTCGCTTTGCCAGCTCCATGTGTCGAACAGGCTATCGTGTTGGTGAGGTACTGTCTTGAACGTCTCGAAGGTCGTCGTGGATGGCGTCGGTGCCGGGGCGTGATGGCCATCAGGACTGACAGGTTCAGCAGTGGTCTTTCTTTCGACGCCGAGCAATAACGCCAGCGGAACCACCCCATGTTCACTTTCTATCACGCGTGCGTTTGGATATAGCCAGCGTGACTTGAGTGCAGTGCGTTGATCCGGTGTGAGCAGGTCGGTTTTATTGAGTATGATGATATCTGCGGCATCGAGCTGTTCGGTGGCCAGCCGTGTCATATTACTATCCAGATCATCAAATTGAGCAGCATCGACTACCGTCAGAATGCCATCGATATGGAGCGACTGACGAAACTGAGGATAGCGCAAGGTGTTGGCGATCTTGACCGGATTCGAGACACCGCTGGCTTCGATGACCAGATGCTCGGGACGTGTCTGTGGGTCTGCCAACAGCGTGGAAAGTTGCGCGATCAGGTCGCCCTCCACCGTGCAGCAAATACATCCATTCGCCAGACTGACGGTGGTCTGGGTCTGGCTGACGATCAACTGTGAATCAATGTTGATAGCCCCGAAATCATTCACCATCACGGCCATGCGGCGACCATGGTCACTGTTGAGTAGATGATTGAGCAGCGTCGTCTTGCCCGCACCGAGAAAGCCTGCGACCAGCGTGACGGGAATGCTGTGCTGTTGTGTCATGGGAGTTTCTTCTCATTATTGAGCCAAGCCGCTTCGCTTGGCTCGTGGTCAGGAAGTCGGGTGTCAGAAGGCGGGCAGTGGTTCCTGCCAGGTAGCAGCCATATCGGTATCCGTGAAGGCTCCCAGACGATCCCAGGTCACTTCTCCTTCCAGCAGAGTCAGCTCCACTTGTGTGGCATGCAGATTTCCCTTGATGGTGATATCGAAGAGGTCACGGTCCAGCACGATGAGATCGGCAGACTTGCCGATGGAGATTGATCCGGCGTGTTGCTCGATACCCATGCACCATGCGCCGTTGATCGTCATGACACGAATGGCTTGTTCAAGAGAGATGGGCTGGCCAAAGAAGTGACCCTCTTCTTCACCATAGGGGTTTTGACGGGTAATCATGGCCTCGAACCCGATCCACGGGTTCAGGCTGGAGACTGGCCAGTCTGTCCCCATCACGGCATTGCCGCCGGCCTCAATGACGCCCTTGAAGTTGTAGGCACGCTGCATGCGTTCTTCGCCGAAGACAGCGCGAGCATTCGCGAAGGAGGAGGGGAACCATCCCACGGGCGAGAATTCGGCAGTGACATCCAGTGCCTTGAAGCGTGCAAGGTTGGTGTCCAGTAGCGTTGTGCTATGGGCACATTGATGACGCACGCCATTATTGCCATTGCGTGCTCTTGCCTGAGCGACGGCATCCAGGAAGATATCGGAAGCTCCATCACCGGTGCAGTGCGCGATGACACGAATCCCTTTGCGATCCATGTCGACCACCATGTCGACGATATGCTCTGGCGTGAGATTCAGGTGTCCTCTCCAGTTCTTCTCGCCTGGCCAGGGAGTTGATAGATAGGACGATCGTGATTCATGAGTACCATCGAAGTGAAACTTCACTGCATTGGCATTCAGGCGATTGCTCCGATAGTAATGACGCTCTCCTGCCAGTAGCTCCCAGCGCCGTTTGACCGGGAAGATATCATCCTGCCAGCTGATGGCTGCTTCTACTCGGACGGAAAGCTTGCCATCTTGATCGAGACTGCGAAGTGCATTCAGGCGGTGTTCGCAGACGTGCACGTACTTGGTGCCCACCACGCCATGTCCACTCTGGAAATGCAGCCCCTCTCGATAGGCACGTGTCAGCGCATGCTGCGGTGTTGGTGGCATGGTGGCGTGGATGATGGCGTAGGCACCATCGACCAGAATGCCGGAAGGTTCATGGGTAATGGAGTCTCGCTCGATATAGCCATGACGTGGGTCCTGAGTCTCAGCGGTAATGTTTGCCAGCGCCAGCGCGCGCGAGTTGACCATCATGCAGCCCCATGAGCGATCAAGAATGGCCACGGGGCGATCAGGCATGAAGCTGTCCAGCCAGTCACGATCAGCGACCAACCCAGCCTGCTTGAAGGTATAGCGCACGAAATATTGGCCGTAGATCCAGCCATCGCCCGGATGACTGTCGGCGTAGTCGAGTATTGCCTGCTTGACCTCCTCCGGGGTGGGATCCTCAAGGCCGATATTCAGATAGTCGGCATAGCCGGGTGCCAGCGCCAGGTCGGGGTGAGTATGCATGTCATAAAGACCGGGCATCACGAAACGACCTTCAAGGTCGATGACCTTGGTATGGTCTCCAATGAATGGTGTCACATCGTCTTCATTACCGACGGCCATGAAGCGACCACTGCGAATCGCGACGGCTTCCGCCCAGGGAGTATTGTCGTCCACGGTATGGATGTTGGCATTGATCAATACGATATCGGCGGTCTCTGTCGGTGAGGAGGCCGCTATAAAAGAAGGTGTCGACAGGGTGCTGGAGGTAATCATTATCATGAGCTCATAATCTAAAGGAGAAGGCACAGCACGAGAGAAGAGCGAGGCACGAGCGTGCATCACTATGGGATACACGCCCGTTCATCAGCCGATCATCCAATGTCCCAGCAGGGCGAGGATAGGCAGCGAGATCAGCACTCGCAGGGCATAGATCATGACCAGATCACGTAATGTGAGCCCAATGTCAGCTCTGACCAGGATGATGGCAGCTTCGGTAAAGAAGATGATTTGAGTGACGGCGACCCCCGCCATCACGAAGCGTGTCACTTCGCTTTCGATTCCAGCACCCAGAATGGAAGGCATGATGCTGTCGACGATGCCGGCGAGTAGCGCGGGCGCTGCCTGAGCAGCCTCAGGAAGACGCAATAACTCCAGATAGGGCACCAATGGCAGTGATAGCACCTGGAATAACTGGGTGAACTCGATCAGTGCCAATCCGACACATCCCACCAACATCATGGCCGGATAGATGGAGAAGGCCACATCTGCGCTGATCTGAAGCCCTTGCTTGAGCTGTTCTGTGGGAGAGTTGGCTTGCTCGGCACGTTCGACGGCGCGGCGTAGACCAAGGGCCAGTACACCTTCTCCAGGACGACGGTCTGTCTTGAGCTGCTTGCCGACTGCGGGATGGTAGACCGGCAATTTGTTACGTAGCGGTGGCAGCTTGGGCACAATGATGGCGCACAGGACGCCGGTGATGGCAACGGCGATGTACCATTGAATGAACATCTCCTCGAGGCCGATCAGCTTGAGCAGCAAGTAAGAATACGCAATCGAGACGATCGAGAAGTTGGTTGCGATCGTGCACGCCTCACGACTGTTGTAAAACCCCTGACGGTACTGCTGAGTCGTAAGGATGATGCCCACGCTGGAGGCTGACAGCCAAGAGGCGAGGCAGTCCACTGCTGCTCTCCCCGGCAGGCCGAAGAGACGCTCGAACATGCGGCTGCACAAGGTGCCGGCGAACTCCATTAGTCCGTAGTCAGTCAGCAGAGGTAATAGCAGTGCTGACAGGAAGTAGATGGCCAGGACGACTGGGCCAACATCATAGAGCATTACGCCGCCGGTATTGCGGCTCCATACCCACTCGGGCCCTACCTCGAAATAGACCATCGTCATCAACAAGGCGCCGATGACGCGTACGATGGTCCAGCCCATGCCGGGATTGAATAGTGTGATCAAGCGTCCCTTGCGGTGGCGTAATGGACTGAAGGTGACGGCCAGAGTGATCAGACTAGGAATGATGGCGACCGCGGCTGTTGCCGTCACCATGAAGGGTTTGAGTACATCATTGATGTAGTCGATGACGAACGCGATCATGATCGTCGTCCGACCATCAACACTGATGGGCGTAAAGAAAAGCAAAACGCCGAGAAGAGTGGGGATCAAGCATTTGAGCAGCTGTTTCGTGCTGTAGCGAGATTGAGGGACTTCTGAGGCGACGGGAGTCGGGCGGTCGGTCATGGGACGCGTACCTTTTTTATAGTTGTAATGATGAGTTGATGGTTGTCGTGAATCATCAATCTGTGCTTTTACAATGTCATCGTGCAGGCAGCTCGTGCCAGGGCGGATGTGTCCAGCGCGAGTATGTCTGCCGTGTTCATCCGGAAACGGCGTGCCGTTCTAGAGACGGAAGTCGGGCGCTTCTCTGTCCAGACGCCGTAGTTCCGCAGCCCAGGTCAATGCCACGCTTTCTGCGTGGTAGCGAGGGTTCTCGAACTGCTGAGCAGTGAATTCACACTCTTGTTGTGAAGGCATGATGAGAGGGCGACCCATCTTCATCGCCTCAAGCTGAATCTCGCAGGCCTTATTGAGGTAGAACATGTTGAAGTAAGCCTCAGCGACACTGCGGCCGGTGGTCAGCAGTCCGTGATTGCGCAGAATGGCGCATTGTCGATTACCGAGTGCTGCCACGATGCGATTACGGACTTCAAGATCGAGTGGAATGCCTTCGTAGTCGTAATAGGCCACGCGATTGTAGAAGGCCATGTTGGTTTGATTCAGAGGAAGAAGACCCTCTTCCAATGCCGCGACTGCCATGCCAGCCAAAGTATGAGTATGCATGACGCATACGGCATCATGACGATGCATGTGGATGGCACTGTGAATCGTGAAGCCCGCAGGATTTACCTCAGGATCATCACTATTCAGTTTCTGCCCATCAATACCGATAGTGACCAGATTGGAGGCGGTAATCTCTTCTGGCAGCAAGCCATAGGCATTGATCAGGAAAGCCGGTGTCTCACCTGGCAGGCGTACAGATATATGAGTGAAAACTTGATCGCTCCAGCCGTTTCGCTCAAGCAGGCGATAGGCGGCGGCCAGATCGGCTCTCAAGGTCTCTTCAATCGCGGGTTTTGGCATGTGGCGCACTCTCGGACGGGAAGGCATAAGACAGCGGTGCGGCTCAGGACACGGGATAAGGGAGTGCTCGTCCTGTGGCAGGCTGGCCTTGCATGCATCCTAGGTTGCTTGTGAGAGAGCGAATATCGATTTATTCTTCAGAAGTTCATTCCAAAAAGTCATGACCTACCATGCAACGACAGCTCCCCAGCATGATATCTCTTCGGTGCATCGTCGCTTTCGCACGCTTTTCCAGCGTCACAAGAGCCGCTGAAGAGTTGAATCTTACCCAGAGTGCCGTGAGTCGCCAGATCAAGAATCTGGAGGAGTTTCTGGGCTGCCCGCTGGTAACGCGTTCTCGACAGCGGCTGACGCTCAATGAGTTGGGGCAAGCCTATGTGCATGAGATATCGCCGTTGTTGGAGAGTCTTGAAACAGCGACTCATCATGTACGCACCAGTCACGTTGGTCATCTGCGTATCGGAGCCGAACCTTCGTTTACCTCTCGCTGGTTATTGCCAAAACTCAAGTCCTATGCAGTACTCAATCCCGAGATTGAGCTCGAGATCATGAATGATCTGCGCCGGCTGTATGACAGTCATGAAGGCTATGATGTCGGCATCCTTTTTGGAGAGGGTGAATGGCCAGGATTTGATGCACGTTTTCTCATGTCCAGTGAGCTACTTGCTGTGTGTACACCGGACTTGCTGACTGAAAAAGGTCCTGTCATTGAGCGGCAGGATATTCTGCGTTACCCGATTCTCCATCATGTGGCGCATTCACCTTTGATGAAGTCTTCCACTCAGTTGTGGTTGGAAGCAGCGGGGCTATCGATCAGAGAGTGCAATGCATTACCAGGGCAGCGGTTGGAGCACTTCCAGTTTGTTCTTGAAGCGGCTTTACATGGGCTTGGGATAGCCATATTGCCGCGCTATTTCGTGACTCCAGAACTTGCTGAGGGGCGGCTGGTGGTCGCAAGCACCTCACCCTTGAGGTGCGGTGGTTATTACGTAGTTGTGCCCTCAGGGCAGCATGACCCCAAAGTCAGTCGCTTTGCGGATTGGTTGTTGTCCTGGGAGTCTTGATATAGGCGACTATCAGAGGACTGCCTGGTGAGGTGTACATCATAGGATTGCCAATGGTTCCTTCCTCACGGACAGGTTTCACCCTGGATCAGCCGAGTCGTGAGCAGGCGAGGCGAGGCGGGTTCCAGCCCCAGAATCATTCGCGCGGCAAGGCGGCCTTTCTCGGTACTGTCCTGCTGGACCGTGGTCAGGCGAGGTGAGCGATATTGCCCTTCCTCGATACCATCAAAGCCGGTGATACGCAGGTCTTCGGGAATCCGGATGCCACGTTGTTCCGCCAGGGTCACGGCGGTCAACGCGATACGGTCGGACATGCATAGCAGGAGGTCTGGCCGTTCATTGGGCGGAAGATCCAGAATCTCTGCCAGCACCGGCGCGCAGATCTCGTAGGTGTTTTCCTCGATGTTCCACATCGTCACAGAATCGGGGGAGATATCCCGCTCAGCCAGCGCACGATGAAAACCCGCCAGTCGCGAGCGGGTGATGGTTCGACCCGCCGGGAGCAGCGCGTGGGCCTCGGTGATGCGGCCGTTGCAGGCTGTTTCGGTCAGGCGCAGGTTGACGATGCCGATGCGACTGGCGGGTGTCTTCAGGGCATGTTGCGCGATGGCGTAGCAGGCGGGCTCATCATCCACGTGGATGGCGGGGTGGTCGCCCAGATCGAAGTCGACCGCCACGATGGGCTTGTGACCCGCGCTCTGGAGTTCTTCCACCAGCGCCATGCTGGCCATCAGCCCGTAGACGATGAAGCCATCGGCAATGCTGGAAGACCCCGGCACCTGAGAGGCATCCTGGCGACCCGAGAGCAGCAGCAGGGTATGGCCGTGGGCGTCCAGCACTTCGGCGATGCCCGATAACAGCTCGCTGGCGACCGCGTCCTTGAGGCTGTAGGTCAATGTCTCCGCGAGTACCACGGCGATGATCCGTGAGCGCCCCGTACGCAGGCTTCGCGCCTTGGCGTCCGGACCACGATAGCCCAGCCGTCTGGCCTCCTCGAGAATCCGCTCGCGCAATGCAGGCGAGAGCTGGTCGGGGCGGTTGAAGGCGTTGGAGACACTGGCGGTGGAGACGCCCAGTTCTGCGGCTAGCTCCTTGAGAGTGATACGGCGAGGCGATGACACAGGCGTCGGGTTCCTGAAGATGAAAAGCTTGAACGATTAAGTGCAGAGATAGCATATCGCCACGTACCAGAAATGCCCAGAAAGTGATGGAGGCGGTGCGACCAGACTGAGCTGCCTTTCCACTCCAGGTGCCCGGGACAATCCCCCGGGCATGCAGTCGGTCGCAAGCACCCCTTGCTGGCCCTTTCCTTTACCCATCCTGGTCTCTCGACGCATCGGCTGGCACGACCAGCCAGGCTGCCATCCCCGGCGACAGTCTCAATTGCCCTGCCTCAAGGATAGGCGTGGCCATACCGGGCAATGAGACGATCTCTATCGGGTCATGACACTGGCCATGCAGCGTTCGCGAGCCCAGCAGGGCTGTCAGATCGAGCATGACGGGAGAGTTGTCGTGGCCTGATTTGTGGCCTGATTGGTGTCCCAGGTTGGCCAGGCACATCATCCGCTGATGACGGTCGTGACGTATCACACCAAAGACATCCTTGGGCAACACGGACGGGGAGATGAGCGTCTGTTGCCCCGTCTTGAGCAGCGTGTTTTCGCCACGCAGTCTCAGCAGTTGGCGAACGTGATTCAGCAGACTCTCGGGCGCCTCTTGTTGCAACGAGACCGCCTGTGACTGATGTGGAACATGGACGGGGAGCCAGGGCGACAGGGAGTCGGCGCAGAAGCCACCATGGCGATGAGGCTCCCACACCATGGGCGTGCGACAACCATCGCGTCCCTTTACCTCGGGCCAGAGCGCGATTCCGAAGGGGTCCTGCAGCTCGGCGTAGCTCAACTCCGCTTCCTCGAATCCAAGCTCTTCGCCCTGGTAGAGACAGAGGCTGCCACGCAATGAGCAGAGGACCGTCAGTGCCAGCAGGGCGCGTGCGCTCCCCCAGCGACTGGCGCTGCGCGGAACATCATGATTGGACAGCGCCCAGCACGGCCAGGCGTCATCGCCATGGTCGGCAAAGCGTGCCAGAACGGCGTGCAATGCCATGGCATCTCCCGTGCTGTTGAGCAGGTCGAAGGTGTAGGCCATGTGCAGGCGGTGCTGACCCGCGGTGTAGGCTGCCATGGCGGGGAGCGGGTCGCTGCCCCCGACCTCGCCGACACTGGTGGCGCCCGGGTACTCCTCCAGCAGGGCACGAATCTCTTCCAGATAGTCGAGATTCTCCGGCTGATCCGCATTGTGCTTCAGCAGCTGATAGCTGCGGGGATGCCCGCGGCTACGATAGTCGTCCGATGACGGCGGATTGTCTGTCAGCGCCCGATCATGAAAGTAGAAGTTGGCGGTGTCGAAGCGGAATCCGTCGACGCCCAGTTCCAGCCAGAAACGCAGATTGTCGAGCTGTGCCTGACGCACCTCGGGATGATGGAAGTTGAGGTCCGGCTGGCTGGCGAGGAAGTTGTGCAGATAGTACTGGCAACGCCGCGAATCGAAGGTCCAGGCCGGCCCACCAAAGGCGGCTAGCCAGTTGTTGGGCGCGCTGCCATCCGGACGTGGGTCAGCCCAGACGTACCAGTCAGCCTTGGCATTGTCCCGGGACTGGCGACTTTCCCGGAACCACACATGCTGATCGGAGCTGTGTGACAGCACCTGATCAATGATGACGGCCAGTCCGAGCTCATGTGCGCGGGCGATGAGGCGCGTGAAATCCTCCAGAGTGCCGAACAGGGGATCGATGTCACGGTAGTCCGAGACGTCATACCCGAAGTCTTGCATGGGCGAGGTGAAGATGGGGGAGATCCAGATCGCGTCCACCCCCAGGGTCGCGAGGTAGTCCAGGCGTTGGATGATGCCGGCGATATCGCCGACACCGTCGCCATTGGCGTCCATGAAGCTACGCGGATAGATCTGATAGAGCGTTGCACCACGCCACCAGTCGTGTGCGGCATGGCGATGAAGTTGGGTAGGCGTCATTGCACGTTCCTTGTCGTCGATGCGGCGCTAGTCACAGGGAAGCCGGCAGGCGTGAAAGGCCTCGCCTGGATGAGAGAGGCCTTCCCGCGTGCGGTCAGAGTGGGTTGTCTGGGCGGAGCGGGGGACGGTGGTGTTACCAGCCCCGGCGGCCGATGCGCTCAAGCTCCTTGCCTAGCGCTTCCACCGCCTGGGTGCCCGTCTCCTCGCCGGAAAGCACACGGTGGGTGCGGTTGAAGAAGGCATTGGAGACGCGAGCGTAGGCGTCACCCGTCACCGAGGCTGGACGCGCGACGCCGGTCCGGAGCGCTTCATAGAGCTCACCCATCGAGGGATTGCTCGCCAGCACCTCGTCATCCTGATAGAGGTGTTCGATGGTGGGGTTGCGTCCCATCTTCATGGCATGGGCCTTCTGCTGCGGGGCAGCGGTGATATAGGCGACCAGCTCCGCTGCGGCCTGCGGGTGCTCCGAGTAGCGTGATACTGCAAGATTCCAGCCGCCCAGGGTCGCGCGGGATTCGCCCTGTGAGCCATGGGGGAGGGGCGCCATGCCGACCTTGCCGGCCACCGGACTGCCCTCGGCCTGGCTGAGCTTCCAGACATAGGGCCAGTTGCGCAGGAACAGCGCATTGCCCGACTGGAACAGCCCGCGTGACTCCTCCTCGGTATGATTCAGCGCGCCTTCCGGGGCGATGCTGCCGATCCAGGAGGCGGCAAGATCGAGTGCCTGCGCGGCGTGCGAGTTGTCGATGGTGACCTCTCCGGCATCATCCACCAGGGTGCCGCCGCCCTGACTCGCGACCCACTCGAGTGCGTTGCAGGTCAGCCCCTCATAGGCGCGTCCCTGGAAGCTGTATCCCCAGAAATCGGCATTGCCGGCGTCGCGTTCGGCCGCCTGGATCGTGCGCGCCGTCTCGGTGAGTTGCTGCCAGGTCTCCGGCACTTGCTGGTCGTATTTCTCCAGCAGGTCCTTGCGGTAATAGAGCACGCCTGCGTCGGTGTACCAGGGCATGGCTACCAGACGGCCCTCCACGGTGCCGTTGTCGATCAGCGCGGGGAAGAAGCCCTCGGTGGCGTCGTCGGGCAGGTAGCGGGAAAGGTCGACCAGGTGATCGTCCAGCAGCCCCGGCCACGCCATGTCGACGATCAGCACATCGATGTCGCTGGAGCCGCTGCTGAGCAGCTGCTGATACAGCGAGAGCTTCTCGGTGGTGTCGTTGGGAGTGGAGATCACATTGACGCGATTGCCGGACTGCTCGGCCCATTGCTGGGCGAGTTCCGGGCACATGTCGGAATCTCCACCGGGGCCACAGGCAATCGTGACCTCGGTGGCCAGTGCGAGTGGTGCCGTCAATGAGGCCCCGCTCAACAGCAGGGCACCGGCGCTACCCTTGAGGGTCGTGAGCATCCGGTGGCGTGGGGTGCTGATAACAGAAGGCATGGCGTGCGACTCCATTATTGTGATTGTTGTTGCGGCGTCCGGGATGACCGTCATCCGACGAGCATCCCGTGAATCATCGAATCCGCCAGGCGTCAGTTGAGGGCGAGCCACATGGCGCTGCCTGGCATCAGCGACAGGGGGTGGTGAGAGGTGTGTGTCGCCGTGACACCGGCGATCTCGATGGCGGTCCAGGTGGTGATGTCTGGCGCGAGTTGGCTCGGGTCGATCACGCTCGGCGTGTCGCCTGCCCCGAGGTGAGCCAGACACAGCAGGCGTTGCGCGCCTTGCTGACGCACGCTGGCGAAGACGTCGTCAGGCAGCCGCTCGGGCGCAATCAGGGTCTGATCGCCCTCGCGCAGCACCTGGCTCGTACCGCGATAGCGCAGCAGGCGACGCGCTCGTGACAGGAAGCTGTCATCACGCCTTTCCTGCTGCGCCACCGACAATGGCAACTGTCGTGGGGAGACCGGTAGCCAGGGGGTGGCCTCAGCCTCGACTCCGGACTTCGTCGCGCGACGACTGAACCCACCGTCCGGGCTGTCATCCCAGACCATCGGCGTGCGGCAGCCATCGCGGCCCTTGATCTCGGGCCACAGGTTGATGCCGAAGGGGTCCTGCAGATCCTCGAAGGCCAGCTCCGCCTCGGGGAGGCCAAGTTCCTCGCCTTGATACAGGCACAGGCTGCCACGCAGCGAACACAGCACCGTCAGGGCGAGCAGGGCACGCGACTCTCCCCAGCTGGTCGCACTGCGTTCCACGTCATGATTGGACAGCGCCCAGCAAGGCCAGGTGTCTTCCCCTTGCTCGGCAAAGCGCGTCAGCACGTCGTACAGCGCGCGGGCATTGCCATCACTGTTGAGCAGGTCAAAGGTGTAGGCCATGTGCAGGCGGCGTTGGCCGGCGGTATAGGCGGCCATGGTCGGGAGAGGGTCATTGCCGGCGATCTCGCCGACACTGGTGGTGCCCGGGTACTCATTGAGCAGGTTACGGATGCGCTCCAGATACGCCAGATTCTCGGGTTGCTCGATATTGTGCAGCATCCGCTGGTAGCTCTGCGGGTTGCCCGGGTTGACGCCTTCGCGTGGCATTGCGGGATTGTCGGTCAAGGCGCGGTCATGGAAGTAGTAATTGACGACGTCGAACCGGAAGCCATCCACCCCCAGATCCAGCCAGAAACGCAGGTTGTCCAGCTGCGCCTGGCGCACCTCGGGATGATGGAAATTCAGATCCGGCTGACTGGCCAGGAAGTTGTGCAGATAGTACTGGCGGCGCTTGGCATCGAAGGTCCAGGCGCGACCGCTGAAGGCCGCCATCCAGTTGTTGGGCGGGTTGCCATCGGGGAGCGGGTCAGCCCAGACATACCAGTCGGCCTTGGCGTTGTGACGGTCCTTGCGGCTTTGATGGAACCAGACGTGTTGATCGGAGCTGTGAGACAGCACCTGGTCGATGATCACGCGCACTCCCAGCTGATGGGCTTGCGAGACCAGCCGCTTGAAATCGTCCAGGTGGCCGAACATCGGGTCGACATCCCGATAGTCCGCGACGTCATAGCCGAAATCCTTCATCGGCGAGGTAAAGAAGGGCGACAGCCAGATGGCATCCACGCCGAGACTGGCCACATGGGGCAGGCGCTCGATGATGCCGGCCAGATCGCCGATGCCGTCGCCGTTGGCATCCATGAAACTGCGGGGATAGATCTGATAGATCGTGGCACCACGCCACCAGTCGAGACGTGCGCTAGGATCGAGTTGAGACAGGGTCATCGTGACCTCCGTGTGAGTCGTGTGATCGGCAAGAGGGAGATTCAGTGCGCCTCGCCAACACAGCGCGCAATGGCAATGCCGTGGGGCGGCAGCATCAGGCGGCCGGCCTGCCAGTGACCATTGATCATGCCGGGGGCATCCTCGAGGGCTTCCGCTCGCCAGGCGGTCTCCAGAGTCAGGGCCTGAGCAGAGAAGTTGAGCGCGATCAGCAACGACTCGCCGCCTGAGTGACGCGTGAAGCAGATGACTTCTTCATGCAGCGAGTGGTAGTGGATATCCCCTCGGATCAGGGCGGGGTGTCGGCGGCGGAAGGCAAGCAGGTCTCGGCTGGCATTCAACAGCGATGCCGGATCGTTGTCCTGATGGTCGACGGCCAAGGCATGATGGGCGTCGGGGACCGGCAACCAGGGGGATACGCGAGAGAAGCCAGCATGTGACTCACCGGCCTGCCACGGCATGGGGGTCCGACAGCCATCGCGCCCCTTGTAGCGTGGCCAGAAGGTGATGCCGGCGGGGTCCACCAGCTGGTCATGACGCAGCTGGGCCTCACTCAACCCCAGTTCTTCGCCCTGATACAGACAGACGCTGCCGCGCTGGGTCAGCAGAAAGGCGAGATAGAGGCGCAGGCGCGCCGGGGAGGCATCGGCGTCCCAGCGCGTTGCCAGGCGTGTGACGTCGTGGTTTCCCAGTGCCCAGCACGGCCAGCCGTCCCCGATCTGCGCTTCCATCGAGCGTACGGTGGCCTGGAGATGCTCAGGCGAGGCGTTCTCGGTCAGCAGATCGAAGGAATAGGCCATGTGCAGCCGCTGGTCGCCCTGGGTGTACTCGGCCATCACGCGCAAGGAGTCATCGTCGCCGATCTCGCCGACGCTGGTGGTGCCGGGGTATTCATCGAGCAGACGTCGTAACCGTTCGAGAACGGCGAGATTCTCCGGCTGGGTCTTGTCATGGAGATGTTGCTGATAGCCGTAGGGGTTGTCCGGACGCACGCCAATGAAGCCTTCGACGATCTCACGTCGTGGCGGGTTATCCTTCAGCTCACCATGTGTGCAGAAATTGATGGCATCCAGTCGGAAACCATCCACCCCCCGCTCCAGCCAGAAGCGCACTTCTTCAACAATGGCCGTCACGACCTCAGGGTGGTGGAAGTTGAGATCCGGTTGCTCGGTCAGGAAGTTGTGCAGGTAGTACTGGCAGCGGCGAGTGTCCCATTGCCAGGCGGAACCCCCGAAGACCGATTGCCAGTTGGTGGGCGGCGCGCCATCGGGCCTGGGGTCTGCCCAGACATACCAGTCGGCGCGAGGGTTATCGCGGCTCTGGCGGCTTTCCTCGAACCACGGGTGGGCGTCGGAGGTGTGTGAGAGTACCTGGTCGATGATGACTTTCAGGCCGCGCGCATGCGCTGCCTCGACCAGACGGTCGACGTCCTCCAGGGTGCCGAACATCGGGTCGACATCGCGATAGTCGCTTATGTCATAGCCGAAGTCCTTCATGGGGGAGGTAAAGAAGGGAGATAGCCAGATCGCATCGACATTCAGCGAGGCGATGTAATCCAGGCGCTCGAGGATGCCCGGCAGATCACCGATGCCATCGCCATTGCTGTCCTGAAAGCTGCGCGGGTAGATCTGATAGATGACGGCGCCGCGCCACCAGTCGTGGGCTGACACCTGGGTGTCTCGAATCGTGGACATGCGAGTCTCCTGGGCGGGAGCCATGGCTCCCGCCCGTGCGGTCCTTGCGGAGAATGAAGCGGTTGGCCTGAGGCGCCGTGAGCAGGCGCTGGATACTCAGTCCTGGCTGCCAGGCCCTCGAGAAAAAGCCCTGCAGAACAGGGCCTGAACGTCAGGCTGCCTGGCGTTGCCGGGTCAGGCTCAGCGCGCGATCCTGATTGTCGAACAGATGCACGTGCTCCAGGTCCGGCACCAGTGCGACGCGCTGGCCGATCTTCCACTGACTGGGAGCTTCGCTGCGGTGGATCAGCAGGCTGACGCCGTCTTTCGGGTCGAGATAGACGTAGACTTCGTTGCCCAGGTACTCGACGTTGACGATCTCGAAGGCGTTGTCGCCGCAGGCCTCTTCCAGGCAGAGGTGTTCGGGACGAATCCCCAGCGTCAGACGGCTGCCGGTGCGTTCGTCGCCGGCGTCGCGAGGCAGCTCCAGCTCGCCGATCCCGGCTGTCGTGATGCGACAGCCATTGCCCTCGCTCCGCACCAGCTCTGCCGGCAGGAAGTTCATGGTCGGGGAGCCGATGAAGCCGGCCACGAAGCGGGTCGCCGGGGCCTGATAGAGCGTCTGGGGGCTACCGACCTGTTCGATGCGCCCATCACGCAGTACCACGATCTTGTCGGCCAGGGTCATGGCTTCGACCTGGTCGTGGGTGACGTAGACCATGGTGGAGCCCAGGCGGTGGTGCAGGCGGGCGATCTCATTGCGCATCTGGACTCGCAGCGAGGCATCCAGGTTGGAGAGCGGCTCATCGAACAACAGGATCTTCGGCTCACGCGCCATGGCGCGCCCCATGGCAACGCGCTGTCGCTGGCCGCCGGAAAGCGCCTTGGGTTTGCGGTGCAGCAACTCCTCGAGCTGAAGGATGCGCGCCGTTTCCATCACGCGTTGTTCGACGCTTTCCTTGTCGGTCTTGGCAAGCTTGAGGCCGAAGGCCATGTTCTCGTACACCGTCATGTGCGGGTAGAGGGCATAGGACTGGAAGACCATGCCCACGCCACGCTCACGCGGGGGAAGGTCATTGACCAGATCGCCGGCGATATGCATCTCACCGTCGGTGATCGATTCCAGTCCGGCGATCAGGCGCAACAGGGTCGACTTGCCACAGCCTGACGGCCCGACGAAGACCACGAATTCGCCGCTGCCGATCTTGAGATCCAGATCCTTGATGATGTGCGTGCTGCCGAAGGTCTTGTTGATCTTGGAGAGGGTTACGCTTGTCATCTTGCGACTCCCAGCCGGTGCTCGGCACCGGCTTTCGAAAGAAGGTTAGTCGAGTGCCAGGAAGGCAGCCTGATAGGCGGGAAGCACCAGCCGCGCTGCCTGGGACTGGGCCGTGTCCAGCTCGGCAGTAAAGCCTGCGCCTTCGAGCAGACGCGCGCTGCCGGCGTAGGCTTGCGGCAGTGCGGTGACCTGTTCAGCGCCCGTGAGATTGAAGAGGCACAGCATGCGCTTGCCGTCATGCTCGCGCAGGAAGCCCAGCAGCTCGTCCCCCACGTCCACCAGCTGAATGTCCCCCTCACGCAATACCGGATGCTGACGGCGGAAATTCAGCAGGGCGCGGGTGGCATGCAAGACCGAGTTGGCGTCGTCTTCCTGATTGGCCACGGCCAGGGGGAGGTGGCGTTCATCGACCGGCAGCCAGGGCTCGACACTCGAGAAGTCCCCCTGGTCCGTCTGACGCCAGGGCATGGGGGTCCGGCAACCGTCGCGGCCCTTGAATTCCGGCCACAGCACCTTGCCGTAGGGGTCCTGAATGCGCTCGAAGGGCACGTCGGCTTCCGGCAGGCCCAGCTCCTCACCCTGGTAGAGGCAGACGCTGCCGCGCAGTGACAGCACCATGGCCAGAGCGACCTTGGGGTAGGCCACCGGGTCTTCGTCGGCACCCCAGCGTGTGGCGCTGCGCACGACGTCGTGGTTCGACAGCGCCCAGCATGGCCAGGCATCGCCGGCCAGACGCTGGAAGCGCTCGATGACTTCGCGGAGATAGCCTGCAGAGTGCGGCGCATTGAGCAGATCAAACCCGTAGGCCATGTGCAGCTTGTCGCCCCCGGCGGTGTACTCCGCCATGCGCTCCAGCGGCTTGTCATCACCGATTTCGCCCACCGTGGTGGTGCCCGGGTATTCATCCATCAGGGCGCGCAGCGCTTTCAGGAAGTCGAGGTTTTCCGGACGACTCAGGTCATAGACGTGTCGCTGCCAGGTATAGGGGTTGGAATCCGGCGCGCCCAGTGTCTTGGCCTCGCCCGCCGGCACCGGCGGGTTGTCGCGCAGGGCCTGATCATGGAAGTAGAAGTTGACGGTATCCAGGCGGAAGCCATCCACACCCAACTCAAGCCAGAAGCGCATGTTGTCGAGCTGTGCCTGTCGGGCTTCTGGGTGGTGGAAGTTCACGTCGGGCTGGCTGGTCAGGAAGTTGTGCAGGTAATACTGCTGGCGACGTGAATCGAAGGTCCAGGCCGAGCCGCCGAAGATCGACAGCCAGTTGTTGGGCGGCGTGCCGTCGGGCTTGGGGTCTGCCCACACGAACCAGTCGGCCTTGTCATTGGTGCGGTCCTGACGGCTTTGCTGGAACCAGGGGTGCTGGTCGGAGGTGTGGCTGATCACCTGGTCGATCATGACCTTCAGGCCCAGGGAATGGGCGCGCTCCAGCAGGGTCTTGAAGTCCTCCAGGGTGCCGAACATCGGGTCGACATCCCGGTAGTCGCTGATGTCATACCCGAAGTCGAGCATCGGGGAGGTGAAGAAGGGCGACAGCCAGATGCCATCCACGTCCAGCGATGCCACGTAATCGAGTCTGGCGGTGATGCCCGGCAGATCGCCGATGCCATCGCCGTTGCTGTCCAGGAAGCTGCGCGGGTAGATCTGGTAGATGACGCCACCGCGCCACCAGCTGGAGGAGGTCTGCATTTGGGCTTCGAGCAATGACATGACGATTATCCTTTGACGGCGCCGGCGGTCAGGCCGGAGACGATGCGGCGCTGGAAGATCATCACCAGGATGACCAGCGGTATGGTGACGGTGACGGAGGCGGCCATGATCGGGCCCCAGGGGAGCTCATGCTGGCTGCCGCCGGAGATCAGGGCGATGGCGACCGGCACGGTGCGTTCGCTGTCGGTCAGCGTGAAGGTCAAGGCGAACAGGAACTCGTTCCAGGCCGCGATGAAGGCGAGCAACCCGGTGGTGGCCATGGCCGGCCACATCAGGGGCAGGAAGACCTTGGTGATGGTCTCCCACGGCGTGGCGCCGTCCATGATCGCGGCCTCTTCCAGTTCCATGGGCAGCTGACGCATGAAGGTCGTCAGTACCCAGACGGTGAAGGGCAGCGTGAAGATGGTGTAACTGAGAATCAGGCCACCGGGGTTGTTGTAGAGATTCAGGCTGCGAATCACCTCGAAGAGCCCGGAGAGCACTGCGACCTGAGGGAACATCGAGACCCCGAGGATGATCAGCATCACGGTGGAGCGGCCGCGAAAGCGCACGCGTCCCAGCGCATAGGAGGCGGTGATGCCCAGCAGCAGCGCGATCAACACGACGCTCAAGGCGATCAGGATCGAGTTGCCGATCGCCTGCAGGAAGCTCTTCTGCGCAAAGATCTGGGCATAGTTGCTGAAGTCCAGCGAGGTCAGCCAGTAGTTGACCTCGAACAGCTCACTGGACGGTTTCAGTGAGGTGATCACCGCGTAATAGAAGGGGAACACGGCGTAGACGATGATGATGGCGATCAAGGCCCATTTGCCGACATGCTTGGCGAGTCGGGTCAGCTGGTAGCGGTTCATCGGAGTCTGATTCATTTCTCCACTCCCAGTTGGCGGCGGCCAAGGTAGAGGTAGACCACGACGGCCAGCGCGATGATCAGGAACAGCATCGTGGAGGCGGCACTGCCGTAGCCCACGTCCTGGAACTCCACCAGTTGCTGGCGGGCGTAGATGGACATGGTCATGGTGCTCGACGAGTTGGAGGTCAGCACATAGATGACGTCGAAGACGCGCAGTGCATCGAGAAGACGGAAGATCACGGCGACCAGTAGAGCCGGGGTGATCAATGGCAGGGTGACACGGAAGAACACCTTCACCGGGTGGATGCCATCGACCTCGGCGGCTTCATAGCAGTCCCTGGGCAGCATCTGCAGCGCGGCGAGTACCAGCAGTGCCACGAAGGGGATGGTCTTCCAGACATCGACCATGATCACGGCCCACATCGACAGATCGGCATCCGCTGTCCAGGCCAGGGGCGCATCGATCAGCCCCAGCCCCATCAACATGTGGTTGATGATTCCGAACTGGTCATTGAGCATCCAGGCCCACATCTTGGCGGAGACGATGGTCGGGATGGCCCAGGGAATCAGTACCGCGGCCCGGACCAGCATGCGTCCCTTGAATTCGGCATTCAGGAGCAGCGCCACGATGATGCCGAAGACGACTTCCAGCGATACCGAGATGACGCTGAAATAGACGGTGTTCCAGACGGAGTTCCACCACACCGGGTCAGCCAGCAGGCCGTACCAGACGCCGTCGTCCTTCACGAGATAGTTCTCGAAGCCGATGAAGGCGGCACCGGTCGTGTCCGAGAGCGAGGCATCGGTCAGGCTGAGATAGAAGGTTCTCAGCAGGGGCCAGCCGGCCACCAGCGCCAGTGCGACCAGCATCGGGGCGAGATAGGTCCAGGCCGCGCGTACCCGCTGGCGTCTGACCTTGGTGCCGCGTTTGCGAGTCCTGGCCGAGGGCGAGCCCGTCGGCACTGACTCATTGAGCGTGGTTGTCATGCGAAACCTCCCGGGTTACCAGCGACGACGTTTGATGCGTGACAGTTCGCTCTTGAGCTGGGCAACCGCCTGGGCACCGCTCTGCTCGCCGCTCAGCACGCTATGGGTCGCGTTGAAGAAGGCATTGCTCACCTGGCCGTAGTTGTCTCCGGTGACGGCTGACGGACGGGCCACGGCATTGGTGAAGGTGTCGTAGAGCGTGCCGAAGAAGGGCACGGCGGTGAGCACCTCCTCGTCCTGATACAGCGCTGTGAGGGTCGGGTTGTAGGCGGCCTGGATGGCTCGGCGTTTCTGCTCGGGTTCACCGGTGAGGAAGGCCACCAGCTGAGAGGCGAGCTCGGGATTCTCGCTGTACTTCGAGACCGCCAGGTTCCAGCCGCCCAGCGCCGCGGCACTCTCGCCCTCGGCGCCATGGGGCAGCTTGACCACCCCGACCTTGCCGGCCACCTTGCTGTCATCGCTCTGGGTCAGCGACCAGGCGTAGGGCCAGTTGCGCATGAAGACGGCGTTGCCGGACTGGAAGATGCCGCGGGCTTCTTCCTCGGAATAATTGAGTGCGCCCTGCGGGGTGATCTCGCCGATCCAGCTGGCGGCCAGGTCGAGTGCCGAGGCCGTGTTGGGGTTGTCGATGGTGATCTCGCCATCGGCATCGACAATGGCGCCGCCGTCATTGCTGGCGACCCACTCCAGGGCGTTGCAGGTCAGGCCCTCATAGGCACGTCCCTGGAAGACGTACCCCCACATCTTCTCGCTGCCGGCCTCACGCTCCTTCGCCTGGATCTGCGTGGCGGTCTCTGTCAATTCCTGCCATGTCTCGGGAGGTGCGAACCCGTACTTCTCTAGCAGGTCCTTGCGGTAGTAGAGCACCCCGGCATCCGTGAACCAGGGCATGGCCACCAGGCGGCCATCCACCGTGTTGTTGTCGACGATGGTCGCGAAGTGGCCCTGCGCCGCCTTTTCGCCGAGCGTCTGGTGCAGATCAAGCAGGTGATTGGCGAGCAGCCCCGGCCAGACCACATCGATCTGCAGGACGTCGATATCCCCGGACTGGGCCGACAGAATCTGCTGGTAGAGCGAGAGGCGTTCCGTCGAGGAATTGGGCGTGGAAACGATGTCGACGTCATGGCCGGTCTTTTCCTCCCAGGCCGCGACGCCCTGTTCACAGAGTTCCAGCTCGGCCCCGACCGCGCCGCAGGAGATGGTCAGGTCCGCGGCCATGGCGGGGGCGGTGGTGGCCACTCCCAGCAGGGCGACGCTTGAGGCGATCAGTGTCTTGCGTTGCATGGCAAATCCTCGTCACTTGTTGTTGTTGGGCATTCATCGGCCATCTGGCGGGGGAGAATCCTGAGGTTGTCCGATGGTGCTTCTTAAACGATTAAGGCGTGATCACAGTCAAGCGATTGGCGTCGATATCCGCAACCTGAACTTTGGTCTTGCTGTCGCTGATATGTCGCCAGAAATGGGAGTTTTACGCGGTGATCGCTCCCCTTTGGTCGAATTTCGACATAGGTCGTGTGTCTGAGAGGCCAGATTGCCACTAGGGTCTTAAACGATTAAGTGAGTATGGCGCCTACGACAACGCCAATGACGAAGGCGCCACTTCGCTGATCATCGCCAAGCGAGTGATTCGTCAACAACAACAAAGGCTCTCTCCAACATGACTACTTCCCCCCAGCGCCCGCTCAAGGCCCCTCTGGCCATGGCTGTTGCCATTGCCATCATGAGTACCAGTGGTCTCGCCATTGCCGACAGCACGGGCGACATCGAGGCGCGGCTCGCAGAGCTGGAGCAGCGCATCAATGACGCCGAACAGCGGGCCAGAGCGGCTGAGCGTCGCGCCGCCGAGGCAGAGCAGGCGATGGCCGTTCAGCGCCGAACGAATGAGACTGATCAACCCGCGCGCGTGACCGCGCAGACCGAGGACCTCGAAGAGCGTCTGGCCGCCGTGGAGCGTCAGGCCAGTGGCGAGGAAGGTTTCTCCTTCAATGCCTATGCCCGCTCAGGTCTCCTGATCGGGGAAGGGGGCAAGAGCATTGACGGCGGCCCCTATCTCACCCCGGCGGGGTCGGTGGGGGGAGCGGTCGGGCGGCTGGGGAATGAGCCCGATACCTATGTCGAGACGGTGCTCAACTACAAGACGCGCTACGACAACGGGGCAAAGGCGCACTACCGCACCATGATTGCCGACGGGGTGGAGACCAGCAACGACTGGACCTCGGACGAGTCCAGCCTGAACGTACGACAGGTCTACGTGGAATTGAGCGATCTGCCGAGCTTCACTGGCGCCTTCGAGAATTCCGCCATCTGGGCCGGCAAGCGCTTCGATCGGGACAACTTCGACATCCACTGGCTCGACAGTGACTTCATCTTCCTTGCCGGCACCGGCGCGGGTATCTACGACGTCCAGCTCACCGATGATTGGAAAGCCAACTTCTCGGTCTACGGACGCAGTTACAGTGAATATCCGACCGAGGATTCCGACACTGGCGGCGATACCGACAACCTGACCTTCACGATGAACAACTACGTCGGCAACTGGCAGTGGATGGTCAGTGCATTGTCTGCCGCAGACAACGAAGAGCGCGCCATGGACACGGGCGCCACAGCCGCGGATTCCGGGTTCCATACCATGCTGGCCTATCATGGCGACAGCTTCTTTGGTCTCGCCGACGGCAGCTTCAAGGCCGCCGTGCTGCATGGCCGAGGGCTTGGCGCGGAGACGAAGGTCATCGGGGGTGACGGGAATCTGACAGATGATGCGACCTCGACTCGACTCGGTCTGTATGGCACGACCTATCTCGCGCCCAAGTGGCGTCTGGCACCGGCCGTGCTGGCGGAAGTCAGTGAAGACCGTTATGCCGAAGGCGACGAATACTCCTGGGCGACGTTCAATGCGCGTCTGGCCAATGAGCTGACGGCGAATTTCGAGATGCAATACGAACTCAGCTATCAATGGATGGACCTGGATCCCGGTGCCTCAGGCACTGCCGTGGAAGGGAGCTATCGAAAATTCACCATCGCGCCGACCTTCAAGCCTGAAGTCGGTGGCTTCTGGAAACGTCCGGAAATCCGCCTGTTCGCGTCCTGGAGTGACTGGGATGAGGAGCTCAATGACTTCTCGGATGAAGATGCGCTCGGGAGTGCAGGTTTCACGGGAGGTGAATGGGCCTTCGGCGTCCAGAGCGAGGTATGGTTCTAGGAACAGGATGCCAAGCCAGTCATCGCCTGCCAGTGTTTCGATCTTGCCCGCGGTTAGCCGCGGGTTTTTTGTAACGCCATCGCTGTATGGTTGAGACGCTGATCCCCAAGCTGACCAGCGAGATCTTTTCTCCGTAATGCTGGAAGGAGCTGCCCAAGGAGTCGGCATGAATTTTCGGTGTCGTTGTCCCTTGCTTATACAGCTTGATAACCATGAAGCCTTTTCTGTATGAATTACTTGATGCGTTTACGAGAGGCTAATAAAGGATAGATTCGTTGCAAAAATAGATCATCCGGCACCTACAGGGAGTTGTCGATGAATTATGTTGAACATTTTCCCCTATATATTTAATAGTGGTTTTATGTTGGTTTTTGAAGGCTAGAGAATAGCGTTATGTCTCGGAAAGTTTTAGGGAACTTTTTGCCGATGATGTTGTATCGGATTTGCTGGCTCGCGCTACATTTCATTTCAAGTCAATGGCAGCGCCATCAATGAGTTGAAGCGGTAGGGCTGTTGTTGAGCACTAATATCTGTGCTAGCTTATATTCGTGGCCTGCCATGAGGCTCAATCACAGCATGTGACGGGTCATTGGTTGATTTTTATTTGTCGCATTATCTGTTTTATTTAGGAGGCTGCCATGAATAGCGATATCGCCGAAGGTAAGTGGAAGCAACTCAAAGGTAAGGTTCGCGAAGGTTGGGGAGAGCTTACTGATGAAGATGTCGACGAAATTGCAGGTCGCAAGGAGCACTTTGTCGGGAAAGTTCAAGAGCGTTATGGCATGAAGAAAGAAGATGCTGAAAAAGAATGGGATAAACTGTCCGATTCGTGAAGTTTTTTAATATATATATTTTATGTTACCGATGCTTGCATTTTGCAGGCATCGGTTTTTTGTGTCTGAGCTCCAACAACAAGAGCAGCACGCATGGCATGCAGGGTTTTAAAATATTTTCTCGAGAATACCTGGGATGGCTATTCGACAGCGGAGGCGTTGTCGGGAATGGTCATTCGGTTTCTCGACGCATCTTGCGTAGCTCAGCTGTACTGACATTCTTGGAGACTGCTCCCTGGAGAAGTACTGCCGTGCCAAGCCATTGATGTGCTCATTGGCCCATTGCCAAGTGGGGCTATAGGGGCATAGCAATACATCTACTGCCAAAGCCCTTTGCAATATCTTCGTGATCGGCGACCTCCAAGTCGTATCCAAGGTCATCGTCCGGGTGTACCACGACGAGGCTTCAGTAACCGATGCATCGTCTGTTGCGTCAGTTCTACTGTGGTCCTGAGCACTCATGCTGCTAGAGATAGTCGCCAGGGTCGTGTTATCGAAAGGAGGATATTGACTCTCTGGTGGCACACGTCAAAGCCAACGTGATACGGCTGTATCCTTCATCATGTGCCTGCTGCATGCTTGCGTGATCCGCGATATGGTCGGCCAATGATTATCCAATGTGGGGTGGAATGCCTTGATGAGATATTGGGCATTGAGCCTCGTTAGGGAGAGAGCATGAAAAAAACCGACAGCGCACCTGCCACCAAGCGCGTCACCATCACGGATGTGGCCAGAGAGGCCAATGTCTCGATAGCGGCAGTCTCGCGTGCCATGAATCCGGAAGGGAGCAGTTCACCCGAGATGCGCCGTCGTATTCTGGCGGTAGCAGAGCGCCTGGGATACAAGCCGAATCGGTTGGCGAGAGGCATCAAGTCACAGTCCAGCTTGATCGGCATTCTCGTGACGAATTTCGAGAATCCGGTCTATCTGGCGATTCTCAGCGAGTTTTCGGCGGCCATACAACGACACAACTGCCATACGTTGCTGATCAACGTGAACACCGAGAAAAGCATTTCGGAAGCCGTCTCGTTGGTGATGGAGTATCACGTCGATGCACTGATCGTCACGTCGGCCTCTGTCCCTCCTGAGCTGGTCGAAGCCTGTGCCAGGCAGAACACGCCGGTCGCGATCTTTGGGCGTGATGGCGAAGATTCCGGTGCAAGCGTCGTCACCTGTGACGACGTCGAGATGGGCCGAATGGCAGCGGATCATCTCATTGATCATGGCTATCGTCGCCTGGCCTATGTGGGGGCATCGACCAAGGAACAGGCCACGCTGGACAGAAAGCGTGGTTTCATCGAGCGCCTGGAGCAGCGCGGACTCACGCTGCATGGCGTGGGCGAGGGGCACCGTCACAGCTACGACGCAGGATATGAAGCGACCTGTGAGTTGCTCGCTGCCGCCGAGGTCATTCCTGACAGTATCTTCTACTTCGATGACATCATGGCCTGTGGTGGCATGGATGCGATTCGCCACGAATTCTCTCACCGGATTCCGCAGGATATCGGCATCGTCGGGGTGGATGACATCCGCTTTGCCTCAAGCAAATCCTATGATCTGACGACGATTTGCCAGCCCTTCACGGAAATGGTCAACAAGACGGTGTCGTTGTTGTTCGTGCGCATCAAGCAAGGGGATACAGCGCCAGACCGTATCATCATGCCATGTCATATCACCCAGCGCGGCACGACCCAGCACGTCGGCTGAGACCCACTCTCGACGAAACCTGCTCTGGATACGTCTCACTCTGGATGAAGCTTCAGAGGATTCTCTCTGGACTTCGCGCCTGTCTTCCAGCGCTTGCACAGCGGCTACATCTTCCAGGCGTTCATCTTCCAAGTGCTCATCTTCCAGGTGCCATGCGCCATGCGCTGAACCCCATCGGATCACCTGGTTTTCTCCCGTCTCGTCCCTTGGTCTAAATGGCTTTGAAAACATTTTCAAAGCCGGTTTGGCTGCGCTAGGCTGCTCGGTATGCCGCGCACCGACGCCAAGAGGTTCACGACTGTGGTGCGCGAGAAAACAACAATGCCATTCATGCCTGAAGCCGGGATGCACCATGACTCAGCCGACCACAACCGCTTGCGCCGAACGCCTCCAGACCCAGTCTCATGACGAGACTCCACAGATATTGCGTCTGGGGATGATAGGGGGCGGTGTCCAGTCCTTCATCGGTCAGGTCCATCGTGCAGCGGCACAGATGGATGGGCGGTACCGCGTCGTGGCAGGGGCACTGTCCTCAAATCCTGAGCGCGCACGCCAGCAGGCGGAGCAACTCAACATCGCACGTGGTTACGGCGATGGTGAGTCACTGCTGCGCGAGGAAGCCGCTCGCGAAGATGGGGCTGAGGTCATCGCCATTCTCACGCCCAACGACAGTCACTTCGCCCTGGCCAGATTGGCTCTGGAGCTGGGCTTTCATGTCGTCTGTGAAAAGCCGCTGGTCAATGATCCGGCTCAGGCGAAAGAGCTTGAAGCGATCGCCGAGCGGGCAGGGCTGCGCTTCTGCATGGCCTATGGCTATACCGGCTATCCGATGGTGCGTCAGGCACGCGCCATGATCGAGAACGGGGAACTGGGCGAGATTCGTCAGCTGCAATGTGACTACGTCCAGGGGCATCTGGCGAGCCTGACGGATGCCGAGAAGGCGGGGCATGACTGGCACATGGATCCGGCCATCGCGGGAGAATCGATGATTCTCAATGACATCGCGACCCACGCCTTCCATATGCTCGAGTATGTTTCCGGACTTGAGACAAGTGAGTTGAGTGCCGACGTGACCGCCAGCGTGGCCGGACGCGAAGCGCACGATAACGCCAACGTACTGTTGCGCTATGCCAATGGCGCCCGCGGGCTGATGTGGATTACCCAGGCGGCGGCCGGCGCAGAACATGGCCTGAGCTTCCGGATCTTCGGCAGTCTCGGCGGCCTTGAGTGGCACCAGGAAACCCCCAATCAGCTCCTGTTCCGACGGCTCGATGGCGCCCCTTTACTGCTCTCCAAGGGGGCGGCCGGCCTGCATGATGCCTCCACGCGTATCTCGCGAGTGGCCTTTGGACATCCCGAGGGGTATCGCGAAGCCTTTTCCTCGCTGTACAGCGATCTTCATGAAGACATCACGGCCAGCCAGCAGGGCATCCCTGTCGATCCCCTTGCCCTCTGGTATCCCGACATCCGTAGCGGGGTCCGCGGTGTCGAATTCGCTGCCACCGCGCTCGACTCAAGTCGGCGCAATGGTGACTGGGTGTCTCTGCCCTCGCGGCGGGACAGTCAATTGGCGCGCTGATTCGATGGTTCCATTGAGATAGCCAACGCCACTTCATTCAGGAATGACGCAATGACGGGTCGCCCTCGCGGCAGCCGGTGCGGGTTCTGCTACGCCATTGTTCGGTCAATCACGTTGCAAGGAGTACGGGATGAACAGGAAAGGGGTCGACGATCTGCGCAGTAATCGCTGGTTCAAGCAGGATGATCTGCGCTCTTTCGGGCATCGCTCCCGCGTCAAGCAGATGGGCTATTGGGGAGAGGAGTTCGTCGGCAAGCCGGTGATCGCGATCATCAATACCTGGAATGACCTCAATACCTGCCATTCCCACTTCCCTGAGCGGGTCAAGGATATCAAGCGTGGCATCACGGCGGCGGGGGGCTTTGCTGTCGAATTGCCTGCCATGTCACTGGGTGAGCAATTGATGAAGCCCAGCGCCATGATGTATCGCAACATGCTGGCCATGGAAGTCGAGGAACTGCTGCGCAGCTACCCCGTGGATGGTGCCGTGGTCATGGGCGGGTGTGACAAGACTACGCCGGGCGTACTCATGGGCGCGATCTCCATGAATCTGCCGACCATCTATGTGCCGGCCGGCGCCATGCTGCGTGGCAATTACCGTGGTCAGGTATTGGGGAGCGGTACGGATGTCTGGAAGTACTGGGATGAACGGCGTATCGGCAACGTCAGTCAGAGTGACTGGAACGAGATCGAGAACGGTATTGCCCGCTCTCCGGGCACCTGCATGACCATGGGCACGGCGGCAACGCTGATGTCGATCGGGGAATCGCTGGGCATGAGCTTGCCGGGGGCCTCGAGCATTCCCGCGGTGGACGCCAATCACAACCGCATGTGCTACGCCAGCGGCAAGCGAGCGGTGGAAATGGTCTGGGAAGATCTCAAGCCGACCGATGTCATGAGCGAGGCATCCTTTGATAACGCGATTGCCGTCGACATGGCGATCGGGGGCTCGACCAACGCCATCATCCACATCGTGGCCATGGCGCGGCGTCTCGGAATCACGCTGCCGATGGAGCGCTTCAACGAGATATCGCGTCGTGTGCCGCTGGTGCTGAACCTCAAGCCTTCCGGCGAATATCTGATGGAAGACTTCTTCTATGCCGGGGGGCTTCCGGCCTTGATGACGAACATCGGCAGTGAGCTGAAACTCTCCGCCATGACCGTGACCGGCCGTACCCTGGGCGACAACATCGAGGGTGCCAAGGTCTGGCGCCCGGAAGTCATTCTCCCGCTGGACAGTCCGGTCAATGCCTCGGGAGGGACTGCCGTGCTGACCGGCAGCCTGGCGCCGAAGGGCGCCATCATCAAGCCGACCGCGGCGGACCCTCGCCTGCATGTCCATCAAGGGCCTGCCTATGTGTTCGAGAACATCGCCGACCTCAAGGCACGCATCGATGATGAGGACCTCCCGGTCACGGCCGACAGCATCATCGTGCTCAAGAATGGCGGGCCGGTGGGCGGCCCCGGCATGCCGGAATGGGGCATGATGCCGATTCCGGCCAAGCTGCTGAAACAAGGCGTGCGTGACATGCTGCGGATCTCCGACTCGCGCATGAGCGGCACCAGCTATGGCAGCTGCATTCTGCATGTGGCGCCGGAAGCCGCCGTCGGCGGGCCGCTGGCCATCGTTCAGACCGGTGACATCATCGCGGTCGATGTCCCCAATCGTCGGCTGGACCTGATGGTCGACGAAGAGGAGATCCAGCGCCGACTGGCGGATTGGCAGCCGCCCAGGGATCGGCACCCTCACGGCTATGCCTCTCTCTACAAGGCACATGTCACCCAGGCGGATGAAGGCTGTGACTTCGACTTTGCCAATGGCGCGCCTGGCAGTACCCCTGAACCCGATATCTATTGAGCGTCGCTGCGTGAAGCAGGGAGATGAGGTCGAGGGTATCGGAGCAGAGGTATGGGAGGCGTGCGCGCACGCAGGTGCCATGGCCATCGTCGACGGGAGTCCAGGAAATGGCGGAAATCGAACTGCTGATAGAGGCCCGGGCGGAACTGGGCGAATCCCCGGTCTGGGATGCCAGTGGCAACAGCCTGTTCTGGGCAGACCTTTATGCCCCGGCGATCGAGCGCTACTGCCTGAGCGATGGCAAGCGAGAGCGTCGCGTGCTGCCAGAGACCTTGGGTGCCTTCGGGCGCTGTGCCGATGGGCGTCTGATCGTTGCCATGCGCTCGGGAATCCATCTGCTCGATTTCGCGTCTGGTGCACTGGAGTTCCTGGCCTGCCCACCCGGAGAGCCGTTGGCTGGCACGCGCTTCAATGATGGCAAGGTCGCGCCGAATGGACACTTCGTGATCGGCACCATGGATGAGGCGAGTCGTTCACGGCCGCTGGGGCATTTTTATGATGTCGCTCCCACTGGACAGACCCAACGGCTGCAGTCAGGTCTCATCGTCGCCAATGGCCTGGCCTGGAGCGCTGATGGACGGCGCATGCTTTTTGCGGATACGCGACGCGACACCATCCATGTTGCGGACTACTGCCCGGGAAGTGGTGTCATGGGCACACCGCGGGTATTCGCCGAGACCCAGCCTGCACTGCACGGCCGCCCCGATGGCGGAGCGATGGATATGGCGGGAGGTTACTGGAGTGCAGGCGTCTTTGGCGGAGTGCTCAATTATTGGGATGCCGAGGGACGTCTGGCGCGCCAGGTCCACCTGCCATGTCCCGGCCCGACCATGCCGTGCTTCGGCGGGGCCGACATGACAACGCTTTACGTGACCACCTTGCGCAAGGGCATGAGCCCTGAGGCGCTGGCCGCGGCCCCCTTGTCCGGCAGCGTGTTCGCCCTGGAGGTTGAGGTGCCGGGCGTCCCAGTCGCCGCCTTTGCCTCTCGCTCTCCAGCATCCCCCGACATGCCGAGTGGGGAACGCTCACCCTCCCGGGTCACGATTCGTGAGCCTCACGAGTGACCTGTCCCTTGTGACTTCCACCATTGATGAACTCCAGAGGGAGACCCCATGCGCCTCAATCGCCTCAAGCAACGCATTGCCCGAAAGGAGGGCGTCGTGAATGGCTGGCTCTCCATGCCGTGTGCCTTTTCGGCAGAGATCATGGCCCATCAGGGCTGGGACAGCCTGACCATCGACCTGCAGCACGGGGTGATCGATTACAGCGATCTGTTGCCGATGCTGACGGCTATCTCCACCACTGACACCGTTCCGCTGGTGCGAGTGCCGAGCCTGGAATCCGGTTTGATCATGAAGGTGCTGGATGCCGGTGCCTATGGAGTGATTGCTCCCTTGATCAACAACGCGGAAGACGCCCGGGCACTGGTGGCTGCCTGTCGTTATCCCCCGCTGGGGATGCGCAGCTTCGGCCCTCATCGCGCCATGCTGTATGGCGGTGCGGATTATGCGAAGCATGCCAACGACGAGATGCTGGTGCTGGGCATGATCGAGACCCGCGAAGGCGTGGCGAACCTCGAAGAAATTCTCGCTGTCGAGGGGCTGGATGGCCTCTATATCGGTCCCGCGGATCTGGCGCTCTCTCATGGCCATGCTCCGGGGTTCGATCACGGGGATGGCCCGATGGATGACTTGATCGGTCAGCTCATCGAGCGGGCTCGTCTGCATGACAAGATCGTCGGTATCCACAATGGGGGGGCTGCGCATGCGAAGCGAATGCTGGCACGTGGCTGTGACCTCGTCACCGTCGGGTCAGATACTCGTCTGCTGATGGCAGGGGCCCGCGAGTTGTTGAGTGCCATGGAGCGCGAGACGGATCACCGCGAAGGGTATTGATCGAGGCGTGCGTTACCTGCAAGTCACGAACCCGCGATAGGAGAGGAGAGGCAACATGAGTCAATTTGCACGTTATCCGAGTCTTGAGGGGCGACATGTCTTCATCAGTGGGGGCGCGAGTGGCATTGGCGCCACGCTGGTCGAGCATTTCTGCAAGCAACAGGCCTGTGTGAGCTTCGTCGATATCGATGATGCGGCAGGCGAAGCGCTGGCGGAGCAGCTCTCAGGCACAGGTGGGAAGGTACGCTATCAGCATTGTGACGTGACCGATATTACACAGCTTCGTGCTGTGATCTGTACTGCCGCTGATGAGTTCGGGACGATTGAAGTACTGATCAACAATGCGGCTCGGGATACGCGTGTGCCTTTGTCGGAGTTGGATGTCGAGACATGGGACAACCTGCAGGCCACCAATCTGCGACATGTGGTCTTCGCAAGCCAGGCGGTGTTTGCTGGCATGCAGGCAGCGGGCGGCGGGTCGATCATCAACTTCAGCTCTCCCAGTTTCTTGCGGCGTTCGCGTGATATCACAGGCTACTCGAGCGCCAAGGCCGCTACCATCGGCCTGACGCGGACGCTGTCGCGTGACATGGGAGACGCCGGAATTCGCGTCAATACGGTCTTGCCGGGATGGGTCATCACCGAGCGCCAGAAAGCCTTGTGGTGGGACCCGGAGCTTGAGCGCCAGGTGCTGGAAAATCAGAGTCTGCATCAACGTGTGCAGCCGGAGGACGTCGCACGGATGGTGCTGTTCCTGGCCGCGGATGATAGCCGGATGATCACCGCGCAGACCTATATCGTGGATGGTGGGCTGGTCTAGATGGACGGGTCTAGAGGGACGGGTCTGTATGGGCTGTGTCGTGGGGAAGAGGGCCGGGGCAAGGCGACGTTGCTGATACGCCTCTCGATAGGTGAAACGTGTCTTTTCTGCCTGTCGGATAGGCCACTTCAATCATGCATGATTGGCCTTATTGAACTTTGATCCAAGGCGAGGCCTTTTTTTTGAAATTTGGATGAAAACGTTTTCAGGCACTGCTAGTGTCTTTTCGAACGGTGAAGAATTCAGCGCTGACCATCATTTTCCTGCGTCATGATCACTGAGCTTCAGGTGCCGATTTTTCGACCTGAATGCACACAATAAAACAACGCCATATGCTCGTCGGGAGAGAGGAATGAAAACGATAAAATTGACCGTCTCCGAAGCCATCGCCAGATATCTGGCGGCGCAGAAGATCGACATCGACGGTAAAGTCGAGACCTTGTTCGGTTGCGGGTTCGCCATCTTCGGTCACGGCAATGTGACCTGCCTGGGGCAACAGCTTCACAACATCCAGGACACCATCCCGATCTGGCGCGGCCAGAATGAGCAATCCATGGCGGTTGCTGCCGTTGCCTACGCCAAGGCCAACAAGCGTCAGCGGATCGGGATCGCGAGCACCTCCATCGGGCCGGGTGCCACCAACATGATCACGGCGGCAGGTATCGCGCATACCAACCGACTGCCGTTGCTGATGTTTGCCGGCGATGCGCATGTCTCGCGCCTGCCAGACCCGGTGCTGCAACAGGTCGAGCATGCCCATCAGCCCAGCCTGAGCGTCAATGATGCCTTCAAGCCCGTCACTCGTTTTTGGGATCGCATCACTCACCCCGCACAGCTCATGCAGTCCTTGCCGACTGCGATCGCGACCCTGACGGATCCCGCCAATTGCGGCCCGGTCATGATTTCATTGCCTCAGGATATCCAGGGCGTGGCTTATGACTATCCAGAGGCGCTCTTCGAAGAATGCATTCACCATATTCGTCGCCCGGAAGCTGACACACGCTCGATTGAAGCGGCTATTTCTCTGCTGGAAAAGGCCGAGAAGCCACTGATCATCGCTGGCGGTGGTGTGCATTATTCCGAAGCCAATCAGTTGCTGGCGGAGTTTGCTCAGCGTCGCAATATCCCGGTGGTCGAGACCATCGCAGGGCGTTCTTCCCTGCTGCAATCTCACCCCTGCAATATGGGCCCCATCGGCGTGACTGGCTCGAATTCCGCCAATGCCATGGCAGCGGAATGTGATGTGCTGGTGGCCATCGGCACACGTCTGCAGGACTTCACCACCGGGTCCTGGTCGGTATTTCGCAATCCGGCGGTGAAGATCGTATCCGTCAACGTGGCGCATATGGATGCCATCAAGCATCGCGCCATGGCGGTCATCGGCGATGCTCGTCACACGCTGGTGCGTCTTGATTCAGGGTTGGGTGAATGGCAGGCCGATCAGCGCTGGCTGGAAAAGGGCCAGGCTGAAGTCACCGAGTGGAAATCCCTGTGCGCCAACCGCGGGGAGATCGTCGCGGGGCAGATGGCGTCCTACGCCCAGGTCATTGCCAGCGTCAATGCGGTGCAGGAGCCCGGTGATACCGTGCTGACGGCCGCCGGTGGCCTGCCGGCAGAACTGAACATGAACTGGCAGAGCAAGCAGCTCGGCAAGTTCGACATCGAGTTCGGCTTCTCCTGCATGGGCTACGAAGTGGCCGGTGGCTGGGGTGCCAAGATCGCCAACCCCGACAACGAGGTCGTGGTCCTGGTCGGCGACGGCTCCTACATGATGATGAATTCCGATATCTACAGCTCGGTACTGACAGGCCACAAGATGATCGTTGTCGTCTGTGACAACGCCGGGTTTGCGGTCATCAACAAGCTGCAGAACAACAGCGGCAACCCCTCCTTCAACAACATGCTGGCCGATTGTCGTAGCCAGGCCGACGAGCTGGTACGCGTCGACTTCCTCCAGCATGCCCAGTCGCAAGGTGCCTTCGGTGAGCACCTGAGTGACATCAGTGATTTCCGGGCCGCTTACCAGCGCGCCAAGGAGAGCCCACGCACCTACGTCATCGTGGTGGATATCGATTCCACCAAGTGGTCTTCCTGTGACTGCTGGTGGGATGTGGGGCTACCGGAAGTCGTCCGCGAGGACGTGGATGAAGCGCAGGTGGCCGCCATGAATGCCGGCCGTATCCATCAGCGCCGCGGGCTTTGATTCTGTGGGACTTTGTTTCTACGGGGCTTTGATTCTGCGTGATTCGTGAGGCCTGGCGCACGCAGCAACGGGCCTCATGAACACCTCTGCAATGACAGCGCCAATTATCAGCACCCATGCATTTGCCAGGAGAATCTCTGATGTTCAATGAAGAACACAATCTTGCGCCGCTGCGCTGGGCCATGGTCGGTGGTGGCCGTGGCAGTGAAATCGGCCACGCCCATCGTGCTGCTGCCCATCGTGACAACTTGTTCCAGCTGGTCGCCGGTGCCTTCGATCTCGACGCGGAACGCGGTCGTGAATTCGGCACCAACCTGGGGCTCGATCCAGAGCGTTGCTACCCGGATTACGCCAGCCTCTTCGAGGCCGAAGCTGCCCGCGACGATGGCATTCAGGCCGTCAGCATCGCCACACCCAACAGTACTCACCATGCCATCAGCCTGGCGGCGCTCAAGGCTGGCCTGCATGTGATCTGTGAAAAGCCGGTGACCTTCACGGTTGCCGAGGCTGAGGAGCTCAAGGCTGAAGCACAGGCGCGCGGTCTGGTCTTCGGTGTCATGTATGGCTACAGCGGCTATCAGATGTTGCATCAGGCACGTGCCATGGTGCAGTCCGGTGAGCTGGGGCAGGTGCGCATGGTCAACATGCAATTTGCCCATGGCTTCCATAGCCAGCCGGTCGAACAGGTCAGCAGCGGCGCCAAGTGGCGCACCAGTCCTGCCGTTTCCGGGCCGACTTATGTGCTGGGGGATCTCGGGACGCACATCTTCTATGCCGGCCAGTTCATCACCGGACTCAAGGTCGAACGCCTGATGTGCCACCGCCAAAGCTTCGTGGCCTCGCGGGCGCCGCTGGAAGACAACGCCCAGGTGTTGCTCCAGTACCAGAACGGCGCGGTGGGGTCACTGTGGGCCAGTGCGGTGAATGCGGGATCCATGCATCAGCAGAAGATTCGTGTAGTGGGAGAGAAGGCCAGTATCGAATGGTGGGATGAATATCCCAACCAGCTGCGCTACGAGGTCCAGGGTGAACCGGTACGGATTCTGGAACGTGGCATGGGCTATCTGGCCGAGGGCGACAACGCCGTGAACAGCAATCGCATCGGCGGCGGCCACGCGGAAGGCTTCTTCGAATCCTGGGCCAATGTCTATCACCGTTATGCCCTCGCCATGCAGGGCGCTGAAGCACGCCGTAACGGCGCAGGCACTCAACACCTTGGCCTGTCGGAGCAGGAGCTGGAGTCTCTATGGTTCCCGAATATCGATGCAGGCATCGAAGGCGTACGGTTGCTGGAGTGCTGTGTGGAATCCTCTGACAACGAGAATCGCTGGGTCGCGTTCTGATCTGACTGCGACATCAGGAGCGCCTCATGTCAGCTCCACCGTTGCCACTCGGTCGGTACCCGATGTGAGGCCTCTTTCCCTCGTCACTGACGATGGTCATACCAAAAGACAACGACAACGATAACGCCAAGAAGAAGGACATCATCATGCACATCAAGCTTTCCAATGCACCGTGTTCCTGGGGTATCGAGTTTGCCGACAACCCCGCCAATCCCAGTTGGCAGACCGTGCTTGACGAAATCGCCGGCGCCGGTTTCAAGGCGACGGAGCTTGGCCCGCTCAATTACCTGCCGACCGAGCAGGCCACACTGGCGTCCGCGTTGGATAGTCGAGGGCTCGAGCTGATCGCCGGTACCATCTTCAAGCATCTGCACGATGCGTCACGCCGTCAGGAAATCCTGGATTACACCCGCGCGACCTGTGAAGTGCTCAAGCCTCAGCAGGGCAACTACATGGTCATCATCGACCATGTCAGCTCGCCACGTACCGATGAAGCCGGCCAGCAGGAAACCGCGACCCGTCTCGATGATGCGCAGTGGAGCGAGATGATGGTCACTATCCGTCAGGTGGCGGAAATCTGTCAGGAATATGCGGTCACACCGGTGCTGCATCCGCATGCCGGCACCTACATTGAGTATCGCGATGAAGTGGACCGTGCGATGGCTGAGCTGGATGCTGATCTGGTCAAGCTGTGCATCGATACCGGGCACTGCACCTACGCCGGGATCGATCCGGCAGAACTGATCCGAACCTACGGTGAGCGTGTGGCCTATATCCACTTCAAGGATATTCAGGCGCCAGTACTCGAAAGCGTGGTTAAGGATGGCATCGACTTCTATACCGCCATCGGCCAGGGCGTGTTCTGCCCGCTGGGACAGGGCTGTGTGGACTTTGACGCGGTCCGCGAGAGCCTGGATTCCATCGGCTATCAAGGCTGGATCACCGTCGAGCAGGACGTGGACCCGACCAAGGACAACAGCGCGCTGGAAAACGCCCGCGAAAGCCGCGAATTCATCGAACGCAGCATACTGGAGAAAGGGCTGGCCGAAGCCTGATCCGCAATAAGCCCTGCCGTCATCACGCCAGAAGACGGCAGGGCATGGAAGGTACCGCAATGACTTGTCTCGCCAGCGTGGTCCGTCACGGGCCATGAATGCACGAGCCACATCTGCCTCAGCAGTTCTCGTAATACTATAACAATCGATCACGAGAGGTCGTCATGCCCACTTCACACCCTGGCCGCGAAACCGCTGCCTCTTCAGCCAACTCACCCACATCACTTGCACAAGAGCGTCTCACGCCAACCCAGCTCGTCTTTCTGATCAAGATCATTCTGGTGGCTGCCCTGGGCGGCCTGTTGTTCGGTTATGACACGGGGGTCATCTCCGGGGCCATCGGGCCGATCGCAGAATATTTCGACCTGTCCGCCGCAGAGAAGGGCTGGGCGGTCTCCTCGGTGGTCATCGGCTGCATCGGTGGCGCCCTCATCGCCGGTCGCCTGTCCATCGCCTATGGCCGCAAGGCCGTGTTCATGCTGTCAGCCGTGATGTTCACGGCTTCCGCGTTGGGCTCTGGCCTGGCGGGCTCCTTCGATGCCTATATCTGGTGGCGGATTCTGGGGGGACTGGCGGTCGGGATGGCCAGCGTCATGGCACCGATGTACATCTCCGAGATGTCACCGGGCTACATGCGTGGGCGCACCGTCAGCCTGTTCCAGCAATCCGTGGTGTTTGGCCAGATGGTGGTGTTCTTCGTGAACTACTTCATCGCCAAGGGCATGGCCGAGACCTGGATCCTGAATCATGGCTGGCGCTGGATGCTGGGATCGGAAGCCATCATCTCGATCCTGTTCGCGGTACTGATTCCCTTCGTACCGGAATCCCCGCGCTGGCTGGTGTTGAAAGGACGTCTGGATGATGCGCGGCGGGTACTGGCGCGCTTCTATCACGCCGATGCCATCGAGCGCACCCTGGGCGAGATCCAGAAATCCTTCCAGCACAACGAGAGCAAACGCCACGCGTCTCTGCGCACCAAGGGAATGTTGGGGCTGGTGGCCATCGGGGTCTTCATCGCCGCCGCCCAACAGCTGACTGGCATCAATGTGGTGATGTATTACGCGCCTGATGTCCTGTCGACGGTGACATCCAGCAATGAAGACGCCTTGCTGCAGACTTCCATCATGGGCGTCACCTTCGTCGCCGGTAACCTGCTGGGCATGCTGCTGATCGACAAGGTCGGGCGCCGTCCGCTGCTGATCGCCGGCAGCCTTGGCAGCATCGTCGGCATGACCTTCCTGGGTGTCGTGATCGGCAATGGCGAACCGGGCATCAGCGCCTTGATCGCCCTGATCGTCTATGTCGTCTCGTTTGCCATCTCCTGGGGCTGTGTCTGCTGGACACTGGTCTCCGAGATATTCCCCAATGCCATCCGCGCACGCGCCATGTCACTGGCCGTCGCCGCACAGTGGCTGCTCGGCTTCATCGTCACCCAGACCTTCCCGATGATGCGCCAGAGCGACTTCCTCAATGAGTTGGTCGGTGGCGGTTTCAGCTTCTGGCTCTATGCGGTGCTGACCTTCCTCAGTCTGCTGATCGTGCTGCGGTACGTGCCGGAAACCAAGGGCAAGACCCTGGAAGAGCTGGAAGGCATCACCGGGACTCGTCTCAGCAAGCGTCGTCGCCGGTTGGCGCGTCAAGGCTTGCCGCTGACAACGGAGTAAAACAGCAGCGCTCAAGGCTTGCCATCACTCTGTTGCGCGACGCTCCCGCTGGCAATCTTCATGCGCCGGCGGGAGCGTATTCTTGTGAAAGCGACATCGCCCTGCCTTGTCATCGGTGGCATGCTCAAGAGACCCCGAGCTGCTTCCAGAGGACACTCCAGAGGACACAGGGATGAAGCATAACGTCGCACGGTATGGCCTGATATTGAATACAGAGCGGTTCGATGAGTGTGTCGCGTTCTACCAGGGCCTTTTTGAACTGCCGCCTCTTTTCAGCAAGGAAGATGGCGGTTTCAGGCTGACCTGCCTGGCCTATGGAGACGGATATTTGATGATCGAGCAGGGCGGAAGGGCGATTGAGGGAGGCAAGAGTCCCGAGCAAGGTAGCGCCAAGCTGCGCTTCAATGTCAGCGACATCGAACAGGCCTTGGCGGAGGTCAGGGCATGGGGGATCGAGGCCGAGATCGAAGAGACGCCCTGGGGGAGGACGATCCATCTGCATGACCCGGATGGTAATCGAGTAGGGATTCGAGATGAGGCCGGATTCGTGGGGCAGATGGCGTATTGAGCGCATGTGCAATGCCAGGAGGGTGCCCTGTGCTGTGCTGCTGAATTTTCCCCACCCGGGCCCCCTACAGGAAAGCTCCTTGCCAAGGCCACGTGATCAGGTGGTCGGCAAGGAGCTCATGTGGCATGCAACTCATGTGTCATTGGGCACATGGGTCATGATGCCCAGACGACGCTGGGCGTCACCAATGGCCGTCAGCTGCTCAAGCTTGTGCTGGCGAGCGCCCGCCGACGTTTGCTGAGGCGAGTGCCTGTGATGTTCTCAAGCTCTTCCAGGGTCTTGCCCTTGGTTTCCGGCACATAGCGCAATACCACCAGCAGGCTCATCAGCGTCAGCACGGCATAGAGCCAGAAGCTGAAACCGCTGCCAAACAGGTGGTTGAGCCAGTCACTCTCGCGCAGCATCGGGAAGGTCTGCGTGACCATGAAACCCGCGAACCATTGGCCAGCCACGGCCAGCGCCATGGCGCGTCCACGAATCGCGTTGGGGAAGATTTCCGACAACAGTGTCCAGCAGACACAGCCCCAGGAAATGGCGAAGGACACCACGTAGATGATCAGCGCGAACAGCGCGCCATAGCCCACCGCATCTCGCCCGATGATGATGCCCAATGCACACATGCCGATCATGCTGCCGATACTGCCGGCAATCAGCAGTGGGCGACGCCCGACCTTGTCGATCAACAACATCCCCAGCAGGTTGCCGCCCACGAAGGTGACACCCATGATCGAGGTCTGCAGCAGGGCATCCTCGCTGCTGGCGGTCACCGAGGACAATACGTCCGGCGCGTAATACATGACGACATTGATGCCGGTCAGTTGCTGGGCACTGGCGATGAAGACACCCAGTATCACCAGCCCCAGCAGGCCGCGCTCACGCAGACTGATGAGATTGTCCCGCGAGGAGTCACGATAGGAGGTGATGATGCTGTTGAGTGTCTGGTCAAGGTCTTCGGCAGGAGTGAAGCGGCTCAGTATGCTGCGGGCTTGCTCGGGACGACCTCTCAGCACCAGCCAGCGGGGCGATTCCGGAATGAAGAACAGCAATGCGCCGAACAGCAAGGCGGGCAGGGCTTCGGACCCGAGCATCCAGCGCCAGCCATGGTCGATCATCCAGTGTTCGGCCATGCCCTTGGCGATGAAGTAGTTCACGAAGAACACCACCATCTGTCCGAAGACGATCGACTGCTGGAACAGGCTGACGGTACGACCTCGCAGATGCCCGGGGGACATTTCAGAGATGTACATCGGCGCGACCACACTGGCCAGCCCCACCGCCATCCCGCCGATGATGCGCCATAGGGTGTAATAGTGGAAATCAGTCGCCGTGGCCGAGCCGATGGCGGAGAGCAGGAACAAGATGGCGGCAATCAGGAAGGCCTTGCGTCGGCCGAATCGGATGGAGATCCAGCCGGCGCTGATGGCCCCTGCGATACAGCCGATGACGACGGAGGACACCGCCCAGCCTTTTTCAGCGGGTGTCAGTTGGAAATATTCAGCGATAGGGCCGATGGCTCCGGAGATGACGCCGGTGTCATAACCGAAGAGCAACCCGCCTAGAGTGGCGATCAGCGTGATACGTATCAGATAGCCGAGTTGCTGACGTGACAGGGAATGTCCGGCCCTGTCGGGCGAGAGCTTGGCAGTCATGTGAAATCTCCAGCGTTGGGACGTGAAGGCGTCCCGCGCAGATGGCAACAGGCAGAGGAGTGGGTTGGCGTGACTCGCTGCCCGCGATGTTGTTATGCCCATGCAGGTGATGAGGTATCACTCCATGGGAGGTAAGGCGCCTGAAGGCTCAGGCAGGTACGTCGAGCGCGAAATGCTGGCGAAGCGCCGAGACACTGCGTGACAACTGATCTTCCAGTGTTGTCAGATAATCGCCCGTCTTGACTGGCGTGAAGGGGTCAGGACCCATGGCCGGTGCCTCGACGATGATCGGGCCGTCATAGTGCATGGCCCGCAGCTGGGTGAATTGATCCGCCAGCTGACTATGCCCCTGACCGATACCCCCGCGATTGGAGTCGGCGACGTGATAAAGCCCCAGGTGATCGCCAGTCTCGGCCAGCGCTCGCACGGGGTCAGGCTCTTCGATATTCATGTGGTAGGCATCCAGCAATACCTTGAGCTGGGGAGAACCGATGTCCTGGATGAGCCTGCGACACTGGGCTGCAGTGTTGATGAGGTGGGATTCGTAGCGATTGAGAACTTCGAAGACGAGCGGCACCTCGCGACTTGCGGCATGGTCACACAGTGGGGTGAGCACTTCGACGAGGTGGCGATATTCGCTGTCTTGATCACTGCCATCCGCGGGACGGATTCGCCCCACGAGTCCGTGCAGTGAGACTCGCGCGCCGCCGATCGCCTGGGCAAAGTCGATCAGCTGTCGATAGTAGGTCTCGGCAGCCTCGCGATCCGACGCGTCGGGGGAGGCGGGATCGCAATCTCCCGGCGTGAGTGAGAACACTTCCAGCCCATGCGTCTGGCAAAGGGCGCGGATCATGTCTGGTGTGAAGGCGTCGAGATCGCCATGCAGTTCCACCCCGTCAAATCCCAGGCGTGCGGTCCGCGCGAAGATATCCTCGATCGGCAGCGGGCCGAAGGTCCAGGTACAGACACCCACTTTCATGTTGTGCGTCATGACGTGCCTCCATGGCGGTCATGTGCCTTGCCGGTCTGGCAAGGCGCGATGAAAAGCGGTCGGGCATGACGCTGTCATGCCCGACCCTGAGAGTGGTGGATCAGAGTGTCGGCATGGTGAAGTGGCTGGCTTCACTGCGCAGACCGTCAGGCCAGCGGGTGGTGACGGCTTTCATGCGGGTATAGAAGCGCACGCCATCCGGGCCATGCATGTGAAGCGGGCCAAAGAGAGAGCGCTTCCAGCCGCCAAAGCTGTGGAATGCCATCGGTACAGGGATCGGCACGTTCACGCCGACCATGCCGACCTGAATGCGAGTGGTGTATTGGCGGGCAGCATCACCGTCGCGAGTGAAGATGGCCGTGCCATTGCCATACTCGTGGGCATTGATGAGCGCGATCGCCTCATCGAGTGACTCCTGACGAACCAGACACAGGACCGGTCCGAAGATTTCCTCGGCATAGATGCGCATGTCTGGGCGGACATGATCAAACAGGGTCGCGCCCACGAAATAGCCGTTCTCGTGTCCGGGCACCGTGATGTCACGGCCATCCACGACCAGCTCCGCACCTTGCGCGACACCGCTGTCGATGAACTCGATGACCTTGTCGGCATGTACGCGGGAGATCAGTGGCCCCATGTCATTCTCCTGGCCTTCGACCTCACCCGGCCCCACCCGCAGAGTGGCCATCCGCTCGAGGATCTTGTCGCTCAGTCGCTCTGCGGTCTGCTCGCCGATCGGGACTGCCACCGAGATGGCCATGCAGCGCTCACCGGCACTGCCGTACGCCGCGCCCATCAGGGCATCCGCTGCCTGATCCAGATCGGCATCCGGCATCACGACCATGTGATTCTTCGCCCCCCCCAGGGCCTGGACTCGCTTGCCATGTGCTGAAGCTGTGGAATAGATGTATTCAGCGATCGGGGTGGAGCCGACAAAGGACACGGCCTCGACGCGCTCATCGGTCAGCAGGACATCGACGGCTTCCTTGTCACCATTGACGACGTTGAACACGCCCGGCGGCAGGCCGGCCTCCGTCAGCAGTTCCGCCATGCGCAGCGGGGCAGAGGGATCTTTCTCGGACGGCTTCATGATGAAGGTATTCCCGGTGGCCAGGGCGATGGGGAACATCCACATCGGCACCATGGCCGGGAAATTGAAGGGAGCTATGCCCGCGCACACCCCCAGCGGTTGCATCAGAGAGTGGCTGTCCACCCCGGTGCCCACGTTCAGCGAGTGCTCGCCTTTCTGCAGGTGAGGCATGCCGCAGGCGAATTCGACGACTTCCATGCCGCGAGTCACCTCGCCAAGCGCATCCGAATGCACCTTGCCGTGCTCGCGGGAGATCAGCGTGGCGAGTTCGTCGCTGTGCTTTTCCAGCAGCGCCTTGAAACGGAACAGGATGCGTGAGCGCTTGAGGGCTGAGGTGTTGGACCAGCCGGGGAACGCGGCGCTTGCGGCAGCAATGGCGGAGCGGGTTTCATCGGCACTGGCCAGTGACACACTTGCGGATTGCTCGCCAGTGGCCGGGTTGTAGACTGGGGCATTACGACCGCTGTCGCCGGGTTGTGATTGACCATTGATGAAGTGATGTAACTGTTGCATGAACGTGTCCTCATGGAGAGTGGTATTGACGCTGACTCAAGCGAAGTAATTTGAGTCGTGCGGGCTGTCTATGCAGCCTGGTGGCCTAGAGCCGGCTCCCTCCGTGCGCAGAGGAATAAGAACCGTGCTATTTGTTGAGCGCGGTTGCCACATCATCCCGGCTCAAATCTTTCGGAAAACTTTGCAGCAGCAGGTGAATTAGGCGTTAATCAGCCCTGCCTCGCGTGCGAGATGAGCCAGATTGTCGTGACCGAGCGTCGCGTAGGTCAGCGGGTCGGCGACGGCAGGGTCTTGCTCTGCCTCTACAACCAGCCAGCGATCATCGTGCTGACCATATCCCTGACGCTTCAGCTCGGTGAACAGCGCGGCGAAGTCGATTCCGCCATCCCCCGGCACGGTGAACACGCCATCGAGTACGGCATCCAGAAAGGACTTGTCACGGTTGATGGCGTTATCCATGACGGCGAGACGAATGTCCTTGCAGTGCACATGGCTGATGCGGTCCGCGTGGCGCTCGGCGATGGTGACGGGGTCTCCACCGGCATAGGTCAGGTGGCCGGCGTCCAGCAGCAGTCGTACCTGTGTGGTGGAGGCCATCAACCGTTCAATGTCGGCCTGGCTCTCGATGACGGTACCCATATGGTGGTGATAGGCCATCTCCACGCCCTGGTCTGCCATGTGGCGTGCCACGGCATCCAGCCCGGCGGTCAGTCGTTGCCAATCGGCATCGTTCATGACCGGGCGCCGAGAGACAGGCATGTCCTGGTCACCGTGCACGCAACGACTGACCTCGCAGTACACCATGACTGTCGCGCCGCAGGCTTTCAGTAGCTGAAGGTGGTCATCCAGCGCGGCAATTTCCTCGTCAATGCTGCGTTCCAGCAGGCGGCTGGAATACCAGCCGGAAACGAGTGCCAGATCGTGCGCGCCGAGTGCGCGAGACAGGGCCTGCGCCTCGCGCGGGAACTTGTTGCCCAGCTCGAAGCCTGCGAAACCGGCCTGACGCCCCTCGGCAAGACAGACCTCCAGCGGGGTATCCGCGCCGAGGCTTGGCAGGTCGTCGTTGGTCCAGGTCAGCGGGTTGATGCCCAGGCGAATGCTCATGGCGGTATCCTTCTTCGAGATATTGAGATATCGAGAGTGCAGGGAGGCACTGTGGCCTCCGAGAGATGGCGTATCGTCCAGGCCGGCCAACGGATGTCGCAATGACGGTTGGCCGGCCCTGAAATGCGTCAGCGAGCTTGCTGGCGTTTGTGCGACAGATAGCCCTGATAGGCGTCGCGGACGGCTTCGCGTTCGCTGACCTCGGGAATGGCAACCTCCCACCAGTGCCCGCCTTCCTGGGTGGAGGGCAATGGATCAGTGTCCAGCGCGATGACGTAGGTCGTCGATGAGGTCCGAGCACGCTCGAGCGCGGCGTCCAGTTCGCCAATCCCCGTGACCTGTTCGGCCTGACAGCCCAGTGCACGAGCGTGCGCCGCAAAGTCCACCTTGGGGGCGCCTTCCGGAACGGTGCGACAGTCCTTGAGCAGGTTGTTGAAGCCGGCGCCGCCGGTGGCATGTTGCAGGCGATTGATGCAGCCGTAGCCACGGTTGTCGAGGACCACCACGGTCAGCTTGTGGCCGAGCATCACGGAGGTGGCAAGCTCAGAGTTGAGCATCAGGTAGCTGCCATCGCCGACCACAACCACGACGTCCCGCTCCGGGCGTGCCATCTTGACGCCCATACCGCCGGCCAGTTCATAGCCCATGCATGAGAACCCGTACTCGACGTGATAACTGCCGGGGACACTGGCCGCCCATAGCTTGTGAAGCTCACCTGGCAAGCCGCCGGCAGCACAGACCACCGTGGTGTCATCTGTCGCTTGACGATTCACGGCCCCGAGCACCTGGGCATCGGTTGGCAGCGAGAGCCCCTGATCAGCCATCACGCTCTCGCGGACCGCTTCCCATTCCTGCTTGAGCCCGGATTGGCGTTGCACCCAGCTGTCTGGCGCGCTCCAGTCACCCAGCCCTGCCGTCAAGGCCTCAAGCCCCCGCAGGGCATCGCACTGCAGTTGCCGTGCGCCATGCTTGACGGCGTCGAAGCGACCGACATTGAGGCTGATGAGTGTCTGGCCGGCGGCTTCAAAGAGCGTGCGAGAGCCGCTGGTGAAATCCTGAAGCCGTGATCCGATGGCCATGATGACGTCGGCTTCACGTGCCAGCTGGTTGGCGCTGGCCGCGCCGGTGACACCGATTGCGCCCATGTTGCGAGCGTGGTCCCAGGGCAGGGCGCCCTTGCCTGCCTGTGTCTCGACCACTGGAATGCCGTGTTGCTGGGCAAAGGCGGCGAGGGCCTCGCACGCCTCGCTGTAATGCACGCCACCCCCGGCAATCAGCAGTGGCCGCTTGGCTGTGCGCAGTGTGTCCAGGGCTGCCACCAGCTCTTCCTGAGCGACGGGAGCGCGACGGATGTGATGCACCCGACGGGTGAAGAAGTCTTCCGGCCATTCGAAGGCAAGCGTCTGGACATCCTGTGGCAGACACAGGGTGGCAGGGCCACAATCCACGGGGTCCAGCAGCGTGGCCAGCGCCTGGGGCAGGCTGGTCAGCAATTGTTCCGGTCGCGTGATGCGGTCGAAGAAGCGTGACACGGGACGGAAGCAGTCATTGACGCTCAGTCCCGGGTCATTGAAGTGCTCGACCTGTTGGAGTACCGGGTCCGGCGCGCGGCTGGCGAAGGTATCGCCAGGCAGGAACAGCACCGGTAACCGATTGACATGCGCAAGCCCGGCAGACGTCACCATGTTGGTGGCACCAGGCCCGATGGATGAGGTACACGCCATGATGCGACGGCGATTGTTGGCCTTGGCGTAGGCAATGGCCGCATTGGCCATGCCTTGTTCGTTGTGGGCGCGATAGGTGGGGAAATCATCGCCCGCAGCGTGCAAGGCCTCGCCGAGACCCGCCACGTTGCCGTGGCCGAAGATGGCGAAGCAGCCACCGAACAAGGGGACTTCCTGTCCATGTTGTTCGATGTATTGCCGGCTCAGGTAGCGCACCAGTGCCTGAGCGACGGTCAGACGCACGGTACCCGGCGCCGCCGCCGAGTGGAAAACGGGGCTCATTGCAGGACTCCTTCTGCGAGCGGTGTGGCAGGACTGACATCCGCTGCGCCGCAATGGGCATCACGCAGCTGCTGCCAATGGGTGATCAAGTCGAGATAGTTGTCAGCGGCCTGACGTATCAGGGTCGCATCGTCAATGCTGCCTGACAGCCAGGCCTGGCTGGGGGCAGTGAACAGGGTGCGCCCGACGGTGAACCCCTTGCAGATCGGGAAACGCGCTGCCTGCTCGAAACCGCGTTTGACCTCTTCGATCGGCGCATCAAGCCCCAGCAGCACGACACCATGACACCAGGCGTCGCGAGCGCTGATGATTCGGCTGACGCGTTCCCAACCTTGCGTCGTCAGAGCGGGCAGTTTCCACCAGTCCGGGCGAATGCCGAGGTTGTAGAGACGCTCCAGGCTACGTGGGACGGTGGTCTCATCGCAGGTGGGGGCATCTGCCTGACGTGGCGGGATGACTTCGATGAGCAACTCATGCCCCGACATGCAGCAGGCGTCATACAGCTGGCGCAGGCGGGCTTCCTGATCGAGGCGCAGCGTGGCCTCATCGTCCGGGTGATAGAACACGAGGCACTTCACGATGTGGTGGCGCGGCCAGCGTCGCAACTGGCTACCGATGTCATCTCCATGCTGGAAGCGCAAAGGCCGCGAGCTGGGGAGCTCGACCGGACGGCCTACCCACCAGTCCAGTGCTGCCGTGTCATTGAGCGCATCCTGTCCCAGGACATCATCACAGAGAATGGCAGGGCGCTGGATACCGGCCTGTTGCGCCGCGCTGCGGGTGGCCTCTACCAGTAGCTGCTTGAGGCGTGGCAGGCGCTCGGGGTCGCCTTCGACATCGCGTGCCATGTCCAGGAATTGGCGACGGTGATCGAATGCCAGCCCCAGCACGCTCTCCCAGTGCGCTACCCGACGCGTGGTGACGCGATGCAGGTGGGTCAGATGATCATCAAGGTCCGGGCGTGGCACGGACTCGCGGCGGCTCAGGTAATCGAACAGTTCCGCTTCCGTGGGCATGGCAGGTGCACATCCATGGCGAGACACGACCAATGCGCCACATGCGTTGGCGTAATGACCGCAAGTGTCCCAGCTTTCATCGCGAAGATAGCCACGCAGGAAGCCACTCATGAAGGCATCACCGGCGCCAAGCACGTTCATGACCTCGACCTTGACACCCTCGACCAGAATGCCGTCTTCCAGATGTCGTGGGATGTCGCCCTCGAAGATGACGCAGCCGCGTGCCCCTATCTTGCACACGAGCACGGCATCGCTGTGACGGCGAACCTCGCGCAGCGCGTCCAGCGTGTCGGTGCTGTTGCCCGCGATATGAAACTCTTCTTCCGTGCCGACGATCAGGTCGAAGTCACCCAGCCAACGGGCCATGTGCTGACTGACACTCTCGTCCGCGACAAAGCGCGTCTCGCCATCCCCGATGCTGGTCAGCCCCCAGAGTACGGGGCGGTAGTCGATATCCAGCACGCGCTTCACGCCAGCCTCGCGTGCGGCATCCAGTGCCTTGCGGGCGGCACGTTGGGTGCGGGGAGTGGAAAGGTGGGTGCCGGTGATCGCCAGGGCGCGGGCTCGAGCGATGAACGCCGGGTCCACATCATCTTCATCAATGGCCATGTCGGCACAGTCGTTGCGTACGAAGAGCAGCGGGAACTGGTCCTTGTCCTTGATGCCCAGAAGCACCAGTCCGGTCAGACGTTCGGGGTCACGTTTGAGATGGCTGACATCGCAGCCGACCGAGGCGAGTTCCTCGCGCAGGAATTCGCCCATCTGTTCATTGCCGACGCGACCCAGCATCGAGGAGTTGAGTCCGAGGCGTGCCGTGCCATACGCCATGTTGCCGGAGCTGCCGCCCAGATATTTCTTGAAGCTGGTGGCGTCTTCGAGGCGCGCACCGATCTGTTCGGCATAGAGGTCGACGGCGACGCGGCCGAGGCAGATGACATCCAGGTCAGGTGAGTGAGGTGAGTGGCGCGTCATTGGCATGTCCCTTGATATAGGCCGGTGATGACCGGCATTGACAGTAATCGGTGCACGTCGAGGCGTTGGAGCAGCCTCGACGTCTCTGCTGCAGCGTGACCGGCGCGATGATGCCGTGTCAGGCCACCGTGGCGGCGTCCATCCGCTGGAATTCCGCCAGTTCCGCATCCAGGCTGGCCATTTCCTCGCCGCCGGCCATCATGTTGAGCACTTCCTCCCGCGTGATGTCTTCCTTGCGCCAGCTACCCAGAGAGGTACCGCGCTTGAGCAGGGTGAACGCATCGCCGATGGGATAGGCATGATGAACGTTGTGCGTGATGAAGATGACCCCGAGCCCTCGATTGCGAGCCTGTGCGATATAGCGCAGCACCTTGGACGCCTGCTTGACCCCCAGTGCCGAGGTCGGCTCGTCAAGAATGAGCACCTTGGCACCGAAGTAGACGGCCCTTGCGATCGCCACGCACTGACGCTCACCACCGGACAGGGTACCCACCGGCTGGGACGGATCGCGGACATCGATCCCGATCTTGGCCATTTCCTCCCGCGCGACACGGTCAGCGAATGCCCAGTCGACACGTTTGAAGAGGCCAACCCCCTTGGTGGGCTCACGTCCCATGAAGAAGTTGCGGGTGATCGACATCAGGGGAATCATCGCCAGATCCTGAAAGACCGTCGCGATGCCGGCATCAAGCGCCTGACCTGGTGTCGTGAAGTTGGCAGGGGTGCCCTCGAGCAGCAGCTCACCGTGGGTCGGGGCATGTACCCCTGACAGGGTCTTGATGAGGGTGGACTTGCCGGCGCCATTGTCGCCCAGCAGGCACATGACTTCGCCTGCGTACACTTTCAGCGAAATGTCGGAGAGAGCGACCACATTGCCGAAGTGCTTGTCGACGGCCTGCATCTCGATCAATGGCGTGCGAGTGTCAGCGGCTTTCGGGGTGTTACCTCTGGCGCGGTCTGCGGCGGTCGTGGTCTGTTCCGGCGCCTGTTGCAGGTTGGCATTGGCAGTCATCACTTGGCCTCCAGGGCTTTCTTGCGCACGTAGTTGTTGAACAGCACCGCGATCAGGAGCATGGCGCCGAGAAAGACCTTGAACCAGTCAGTGTTGACCCCGGTGTAGAAGATGCCCATCTGGACCGTGCCGAAGATAAGCGCACCGAAGACGGCCCCTACGGCAGACCCATAGCCGCCGGTAAGCAGAGCGCCGCCGATGACCACGGCAATGATGGCTTCCAGTTCCTTGAGCAGTCCGCGCGTCGTGTCAGCCGACCCCGTATCCATCACCTGCAGGCAGGCAAAGATGGTGGCGGCGACAGCCGTGAAGATGAACAGCACGATCTTGACCTTCATGACCGGGACGCCGACGTTGCGAGCGGCATTCACGTCGCCGCCACACGCGAAGATCCAGTTGCCGAATCGCGTGTAGAGCAGCAGCCAGGTCGCGGCGATGGCCAGCACGATCCACCAGACGATGGAGATCGGTACACCCGTGACGCTAGGGTTGCCCGCGAAGTTGGTCGCGATCCAGCCCTGCGCCGCCATCCAGCTGAAGAGGCCGGTGAATACCTCGCCGGAGAAGAGCGGGGCCAGCCAATCGTGATCCGCCAGTTCCTGAATGCCCCCGACTTGAGTGCGGCCGGTCGTCCAGCGCGTCAGGCCAATGGCCAGGCCACGAAGAATGAACAGGAACCCCAGGGTCACGATGAAGGAGGGCAGGCCGGTGCGCATCACCAGATAGCCGTTGATCCAGCCGATCAGCACGGCGCTGGCAAAGGCGAAGGTGATGGCCAACCAGAGTGGCCAACCGTATTGAACGGCAGGGATGGCGATCAGGATGCCGGCAAAGCCGATCATGGAGCCAAGGGAAAGATCGAACTCCCCTCCGATCATCAGCAATGACGCCGCGATGGCCAGGATCCCCAGCTGAGCGGAGACCTCCAGAAAGTTGAGTATGCCTGCCAGGCTGAACATCCCGGTCCCTGAGGCCGCGGCAGAGAAGAAGGCAAATACCAGAATAGTGCCGGCAATGGCACCGAATTCGGGGCGTTTCAGTGCGGCTTTCAAGGGGTGAACGCGACGGAGGCGCTCGTCATCCGTCTCTGAAACAGCGCTCATGGCGTGATCGGTCATGATGTTCCCTCCTGGCGCCTCCTCGAGGAAGGCGCCATCTCACGGAAATGAAAGTGTTGCCTGATGGGAGAGCTCAGCGAATGCCTTGCTCTGACAGCTCGATGACCTGACCGGCATTCTCGGCGGTGACAAATCCCGGCCCTGTGGCGACATCGCCAGCCGGCATCAGACCGTGAAGGTGGTACTGATGCATGAAGACCACCGGCAGATAGCCCTGCAGGTACTGTTGCTGATCAATGGCAAAGTTCATTTCCCCGGCCTGGACGGCAGCGAGAATATCGGGAGAGAGATCGAAGGTACCGAGCTGGAATTTCTGGGTGGCACCGGCTTCCTGCATGGCCTTGAGCATGGGTTCAGAGCTGAGGGGCCCCAGAGCCAGAATCGAGTCGATCTCGCTGTGTTGATTGAGATATGCCACCAGGGAATTCTTGATCTCGGTCGGATCGGTACTGGTCGCCAGCTCGTCTGCACTGCCGTCAAACCCCTCGATGAAGCCTGCACAGCGCGCATCCAGCCCCACGTTGCCCTGTTCCTGGTTGATGCACAGGCCGTGCTTGGCACCACTGTCCATCATGCGCTCAGCCGCAGCACGCCCAGCCTCATACTCGCTCTGACCGATATGCAGGCGAGCACCGACGTCCTTGGATTTGTCGCCACCGGAATTGATGGTGATGACGGGGATCTTCTGGTCCACCGCATTCTTGATGCCCTTGCCCAGTGCATCGGCATCGGTCAATGAAATGATCAGGCCATCGGGCTGAGAGGCCACTGCGGCATCCAGCAATTGCGCCATCTTGGCCATGTCAAAGGTGGAGGGAGCGCGATACTCGACCTTGACCCCAAGCGCCTGGGCAGCATCATCCGCACCGCGTTTGACGATGGACCAGAAAGGGTCGGAGTTCTGTCCATGGGTGATCATGACATAGCGCTCGGAGTCCGCTGCCCACACGGCATTGGCGGCTGAGGCTGCCAGCAGAGCCGTGACGATGCCGGCGGTGATGCGACGAAAGCGGGACGTTTCGTGGCGGGGCTTTCCGGTACGGGGATGGACTGGAACTGGATGAGCGTGTGAATTGGCGTGGTTCATCGATGACTCCTGACGTCTCTGATTATTGTCGTTGTCAGTACGGGCTGCCGGATTGGCGTCTCGGCATCCCGTTTCAGTGCCTCCATGGGCGCAAGCAGGATCATTTCATTGTGTGAGGTGGTGTGCCGTCACGGTGGTGCCTGTCACTCAGCGGGCGCCCTGACACAAGGCAGGAACATGGCGTTCCGTTTTGATCCGCTTATGGAATGTAGATTCCAGAATTGGGGAATGCAACAGGAATATTCGATTTATTTTTGTATTGGAATTTTCATTCCATATGCCTACACTGCCAATCATCGCTCACTCGAGGTACGGCCGCTCCGACGCCGCATTGGCAGGTGAGCCGCGACAGGAGTTCCCATGGCTGAGATAACCCCCTTGCAGACGACTGCACGCCAATTGCAGTCATTTGAATCTCTCGAAGCGCATATCACGCAGCAGTATCCGCATCTGTCGCGCCGTCTTCAGCAAAGCGCGCGCTTTTTGCTAGATCACCCCCAGGAGGTGGCTTTCGGCACGGTGGCGGGGCTTGCCGAGAAGGCTGATGTCACTCCCTCGACGCTTATTCGATTCGCGAACGCGCTGGGGTTTTCGGGCTTTTCAGAGATGCAGAAGCTGTTTCGGGCTCGCCTGGTCGAAGCGGAGCCCAGTTATAGTGAGCGCATCAGGGTCGCCCGCGAGGTGACCGGCGAAAGTCCTGGCGCTCACGAGCTGTTGAGAAGTTTCTCGGCCGCCAATCAGCAGGCACTTGGCGAACTGCCAGGACGTGTCGCGCCCAAGGATATCGAGCGAGCTCTCGATCTGCTGGAAGCCGCGGAGGCTGTTCACCTTCTGGGAGCACGGCGAAGTTTCGTCGTCTCAAGCTACCTGGCCTACTCATTGCGGCATATCGCCAAACGCGCCTTCCTGATGGATGGCATGGGGGCGATGTATCGCGAGCAGGCAGAAGCGATCTCCCGCCAGGACTGTCTGCTGGTCACCAGCTTCGCGCCCTACGCAGAAGAGGTGCAGTCTGCCGTCCATGTGGCGCGTGAGCGTGGTACCCCCACGATACTCATCACCGACTCTTCCCTGAGCCCACTGACTCACCATGCAGATGTCGTGTTGGTGGTGAACGAAGCCGAAGTTCAAGGCTTCCGCGGCCTGACGTCCACGCTATGCCTGGCCCAGGCACTTGCCATCGGACTGGGCGTTCGCCAGCAGGGCAGCGAGGAAGTGCAGGGCACCACACCGCACGACATCTCATTGCAGGAAGAGGGCGCTGCCAACCTTCGAGGCTGAAGTACGGCAAAGGCGAGCACTACAGGAGGTAGTGACCGCCGACAATCTCTCTCAATTCGTTCGAGACGCAACAACAACAAACGCCATAGATATGGAGGACGCTTCACATGAAAATCGCTCTGCTGGGCGCCGGTCGCATCGGCCGTGTTCACGCTCGCGCCATCTCTGATCACCCCCTGGCGCAACTGGCATGTGTCAGTGATGCCTTCCCGGAGGCTGCCAATTCACTCGCTGCGGAATATGGTGTGCCGGTGATGACGGCGGAGGACATCTTCGCGTCAGCGGAGATTGATGGCGTTCTGATCGCCTCCTCCACTCCGACTCACTGTGACTTCCTTGAGCGTGCGGCCCGTGCGGGCAAGGCGGTACTTTGCGAGAAGCCGATCGATCTGGATCTTGCGCGAACGCGTCACTGTCTTGGTGTGCTGGCGGAGCACCCCGTGACCTGTGCTCTGGGGTTCAATCGTCGCCATGACCCTCAGTTCTCGGCGCTCAAGCAGGCGCTGGAAGCGGGACGAATCGGCGAACTCGAGATGATCACCATCACCAGCCGTGATCCAGAGCCGCCGCCCGCAGAATATGTGGCAGCTTCGGGAGGACTCTTCCGTGACATGAGCATTCATGATCTGGACATGGCGGTCTGGCTGCTGGGCGAGCCGGTCACGGAGGTGACGGTCAGTGGCAGCTGCCTCGTGGATCCAGCCATCGGTGAAGCGGGAGATCTGGATAGCGCACTCATCAATCTGAAGAGTGCTTCCGGCAAGTTGGTCTCCATCAGCAACTCGCGTCGTGCCTGTTACGGCTATGACCAGCGGATCGAGGTCTTTGGCAGCCAGGGCATGCTGGAGGCGCGCAACGAGACGGATACGCGCCTGCGCTTCACCGGCGTGGAAGGTGTGGTGGAAGAGCGTCCACAGTGGTTCTTCCTCGAGCGTTACGCGCAGGCCTATGTGCGTGAAGTGGGAGATTTCGTCACTGCCTGGCAAGAAGGTCGTGCCCCGCTGGCCGGCGCGCAGGATGGACTCGCCGCGCTTGAACTGGCCGAAGCGGCGTCGATTTCCTATCGCGAAGGGCGCCGGGTACTGCTCAGTGAGATTCGTTGAGCCCACTTCTCCCTGCTGCTGAAAAGGACAAGAACATGACACTTCTCGTGAGACCGCATGCCCCTGGTGAAGATGGAACGCTACTGGAAGTCACTCCGGAATCTGCAGGCTGGACACACGTAGGCTTTCGCGTACATCGCCTGAAACAAGGTGAGCGTTTCGAGCGCCACACCGAGAGTCGCGAACAGTGCCTCGTGCTGCTCTCGGGACGCGCAACCGTGCGTACCGGTGACCAGACGTTCGAGAACATCGGTGAACGCATGAGCGTGTTTGAACACCTGCCGCCGTACTCGGTGTATCTTCCGGACGGGATAGCCTATTCAGTGGAAGCACTGACGGAGCTGGAGATAGCCGTCTGCAGTGCTCCGGGGCATGGCAATCATGCCGCTCGCCTGATTCGCCCCGAGCAGGTGGCCTGTTCGACACGTGGCGAGGGGACCAACACACGTCACGTGCAGGACATTCTTCCCCAGACGGAGCCCGCCGATAGTCTGTTGGTGGTGGAGGTCTATACGCCCCCTGGCAACTGGTCCAGCTACCCTCCGCACAAGCACTGTGCCGACAATCTGCCGGAAGAGTCTTTCCTGGAGGAGACGTACTACCACAAGCTCAATCCGTCACAAGGGTTTGCGTTCCAGCGCGTCTATACCGATGACCGATCCCTGGATGAGACCATGGCGGTGGAAGATGGTTGCTGTGTGATGGTACCGGAGGGGTATCATCCCGCCGCCGCTCCACACGGCTATGAGCTTTATTATCTCAATGTCATGGCTGGCCCCAAGCGGGTCTGGAAATTCAAGAATGACCCCGCGCATGAGTGGATCGTCGACATGAAATGAAAGTGTGGTAACTGGCATTGAGTCGATACACAAAGCCCGCGATCGGTCATTACCGATCGCGGGCTTCGTGATTCAGGCCGAGTGATGGGGCGCATGTTACTGGGTAGAGGTGACGGCTGGCAGCTTATGCTGACATGAAGTCGTTCCAGCGTCTGACGAGATAATTGTGTTCATCCATGACGGTATTCCATACCGCTATCCGGCTCATGCGTGTCAGATAGTCTCCACCATCACGTATTTCTCCAAGATGTATCAGTCCCGATACGCCAGAGGAGTCGGCAAGTTCCTCTGATGCGGGTTTACCGGCATACCAATAATCCCACTCTGCTTCTGACAGGTAGGGGCGCGTCAGTTCTGGCGTCGAGATGTAGTAACCCTGACGCGCCATGACGGCGCCGGGCCATCCAGAAATCCACCAGTTGAGATATTCGTAGGCCGCATCCAGAGTCCGACCCTTGACGCTTCGCGATAAGGACATGCCACCGTACCAGGCGCGATAGCCTTCTTTGGGCGATGCCATGCGCACCTTTATTTGACGTTGCTTGAGCATTGTCATGGCTGGAGACCAGAGACTTTCGATCCCGACTCGGCCACGGACCATGTCTGAAGAGGCCTGATCTTGATTGCTCCAGAAAGTGCGGAAGTGCTGCTGACGTTTGAGCTCGATCAGACAGTCGATCAGGGTATCTATCTCGTTCACGCTGAGATTGCCCAGATCTTCGAATTGTACGAGGCCAGCCGCCTTGGCGGCCAAGGCGGCGTCGATCGCTCCAATGGCGCTATCGTTCTGCAGACTGACCATGCCACGCCAACGTTCGTCCAGTAGCCAGGCCCAGCTCTCCATGTCGCGATTCAGTCCTTTGGGCAACAAGTCCATGCGATAGCCGAAGCTGTCGACGTTATGGCTGACCGGTAGCATGGTGATGCGATCACTTGGACGAGAGCCGCAGTTTCCATCCGGCTGTACATAGAGGCGATCAACCGGGTTGCCCCCTGCTCCCAGTGGGGCATGCGGTGTCAGCCTGCCGGTCTTGGGTAAATCGTTGATCTGGTCCCAGTGCGGGATACGATCCAGCTCGATTGGCTGGATGGCATTGGCCGGCCAGACGAAATCCACGTTATGAAACCACTGGTCATAAATATCGAAGCTGTCCGGTGCCATCACGCCTGCTCGTTGAGCCGCTACCCCATCCATGATGTCGAATTGCAGGCGAATGCCGAGATCTTCGTGAGCTTGCTGGCGAATGCTCTCCAATAGCGTTACAGAGGTGCCAAGCACACGAAGAGTGACAGGGCCGCGTGACACATAGGGGGCATTGGGTTTCGTCATGGCGTCAGGCATGGAAGATCCTTGGGCTCGGGTGGTCACTGACTTGACGCATGAATGCATTGAGGGAATCTGTCACGCGATCTGCATTGATGCCGCGAGTGATGAAGATGAGTTCGGAGCAGCGGTCATCCTCAGGCCAATGTTCCACATGTTCCGGCGGATGAATAGTGTGCTGTACACCATGAAGTATCACGGGCCGGTTGTCGCCCATGACATGAAGCACGCCCTTGACCCTGAGGATATTGCTGCCATGACGATTGAGCAGCATCGATAGCCAGATCCCCAGGCATGTCCAATCGATCTCGCCCTCAAAGTTGAGACGAAATGACCTCACCTCATTTAGGTGATCATGACTGTCGGCTGTCGTGACTCTCCTCCACGGGCCAAGCCATGACTTGGCTTCGCTTGGGGTGAAACTCTGGAGGTGGGGGCTAGAGGCAAAGAGCAGGTCGCTTGGTTGCCCAAGCGCTTCGGCGCCCAGGCGCCGGGCTGCCGGGTTGATGGTATCGAGCAGGTCCTGCACGTCTGAGAGTTCTGACTCGTTGATCAGATCCGTCTTGCTGATCACCAGGGTATCGGCGACTGCGACTTGCGCTTCCCAGACTGGAAATTGCTCGCGGCTGGTGCTGGCATTGAGTGCATCAACCAGCGTCACGTTTGTCCCCGGACGCAAGTGATGGCGAAGAACTGGGTCGGCCGTGATCGTCGAGGCGATAGGACCGGGGTCAGCAAGCCCGGTGGTCTCCAGCACGATGCGCTTGAACGCAGGGATAAGCCCCTCCTGCCGCTGTGACAAGAGGCGTCTGAGAGCGTCAGATAGCTCCCCGCGGATGGTACAGCAGACACAGCCATTGGAGAGCAGTATCGCATCTTCAGCGATACTACCCAGCAGTCGGTTATCCAGCCCTACCTCACCAAACTCGTTGATAAGGACAGCGCTGTCGCCAAAGTCCTCGCTGGCCAGAACCGACTTCAGCAGGGTGGTCTTGCCGCTGCCCAGAAAACCCGAGATCACATGCACAGGTAGTAAAGGGGGCGTATCGTTCATCACAGGATCCTTGCATGAGTGATTGGGACTCAAAACGACCATGAGTCAGCCAAGTGATTGCAGGAAAGCAGTATCCAGAGGATCTATCAGCCTCCCGCTCAACTGTTCCGCTTGATGCCAGACGCCACCAAGTTCCTGCACGATTTCGCGTTTACCGGTCGCGGTCGCGAGAACAAAACTCGCTGCCTGGAAATCCTCTATCACTACCCGGTGCGGCTTGAGTACGCGATTGATCAATGTGATGCGATACGCACGGGCACGGCGTCGCTCAGAATGTGCCTGCTCCGGATCTTCGATATGGGTGCTCCAGTGTCCCTCGCCACCGAGGGCGCCACACAATCCACACATGGGAAACTCCTTATATTAGAGGGAAGATCTTCATCGGCTCAGGTATCGGCTTGCTGACAGTGCCACGCGGAGCAAGGGTTCATCTTCACCACAAGGTGCGCTGAGTTGCAGGCTGGTGTGCTGGTCTGTTTCATCCGTGCCATTGGGCAGTGCCACGGCAGGGGAATCCAGGAAACTTGCCACCATGCTCATTCGAAGGGTTGCCAGGTTGACCTCGGCAAAGTGCTGGGCATCGGCCTCCAATGGACCCAGAAGTGGGGCCGTATGAGCCACTGTCGGGGTCAGAAGAATGGCGCCGCTCAGCTCTTCACGCAGCTGAGCCTTGAGGCTCTGGCGGTGACGATACAGAGTGACGACGTTGTCTGGAGTCATCCGAGCGGCGGATTGCAAGCGGTGACGCACGCGAGGGTCCATGGCGTTGGCCGCATCGCTTTCCAGTAGATGACGGTATTCGGTATAGGCCTCTACTGCGCCTAACCAGCCAAGTTGGGCGATGCAATTCAGTGTGTCATTGATACTGACTACGTGTCGGTGGACGACCCGGAAGCCTGCCTGAGCCAGGCGTTCAGCGCTGTTCTCGAGATTGCGGCGTACGCTGGAGGCCACCCTGGGATCCTCCAGGCAGGTCGTGTCGAGAATGATGACGGACTGTTCAGGCGGACTCGGTAGGCGCTGATACACAGGCCTGCCGCGCATGGCATCGTCGACGGCCAGACAATCTTCCAGCGTCGTTGCCATGGCGCCGAGCGTGTCCATGTTTCTGGCCAAGGGGGTGACGCCCTGTCGAGTATGACGTCCCTGAGAAGGGCGGTAAGCCACCAGGCCATTGAAAGCCGCCGGTACGCGCAGCGATCCCGCGGTATCAGTGCCGATGGCGACCGGAACGATACCCTTGGCTACGGCGATGGCGGAGCCGGAGCTGGAACCTCCGGGCGCACGGGGTTCACTCTGGCCCGGGGTGTGGTGAGGAGTGCCATAGTGCGGGTTGAGACCAAGTCCCGAATAGGCAAGCTCCGCAAGATTGGTCTTGCCTATGCCAACCATGCCTGCGCCAGAGGCATGTCGTACCGCATCGGCATCCGAGCGTGGGCAAGACTGGGCCAGTATCTTGCTGCCTCCGGTAGTCAGCGTGCCTTGAATATCGATCAGATCCTTCCAGGCAATGGGAACCCCATCGAGAGGGCCCAGCAACCCCCCGAGGCGTTGACGGTCAGCGGAGGCTTGCGCTTCAGCCAGAGCACGCTCTTCTGTGAGAGAGATGAAAACCGCCTCGCTCTCTCTTGCCATGGCCAAGGAGTGCTTGGTGACTGCGACAGGATCTAGTTCACCGCGCTGAATGGCTTGACCGAGATCCAGCGCGGTAGGGGGAGTGGAGGACATCAACATCTCCATGAAAAGAGAAAGGCGCCGCGAGGGCGGCGCTATCGGACAAATCAGCGATCTTCACGCTTGAGAGCACTGGTCGGAATGTCGTCAGTTTTCAAGCGCTCGAAGTGTCCTTGTTGGGTATAGACCCAGTTGCGGCCTACCGAGGTTGCCAAGAAGCGATCATTGAAACCGGAGTCGATCTCTTCTTGAGGGTAGTGTCGCAGTATCCAGCCCTTCATCAGCAGTACATAGACCACCAGAGCTGTCACGAAACCAACGGCGTAGGCGTACTCGAGAAAGATCAGGGCCATGGAGCCACCCGTGATCCAGGCAATGAGAGCTGCCGGATTGAAGCCCTTGAAAAAGCGGAACTGACCGGTGGGAGAATACAGAGCCGGAACATTGAGTCGGCGGCGACGAAGCAGGTAATAATCCGCCACCATGATGCCGCCTACTGCCGATAGTACGGCACCGTAGTAGCTCAGGAAGGCAAACAGGTTGTCGAGAATCAACCAGGGCATGGAGGCCGTGCCGATGATGCCCGCGATAACCAGGGCCATCGGGTAGCTCACACGCGGTGCACCCGCATTCACGAAGGTAAGAGCTGCAGGAATCAAGTTGGCGGCGTTATTGGTCGACCATTGAGCGAGGATGACCATTGCCAACAGGGCAATCAGCGTCAGTCCTCCACCTTGACCCTGAATGACCGTGACAGGGTTCCAGTCACCTGCCGCGATGAATGACACACCGCCGATCAGCGCGATCCATGCTTGTGTGACAGGTAGCGCAACAAATTGAGCGACGAGGACGTTGCGATTTCGCGCAAGGAAGTTGCGTTGCCCACCGGTGGTCTTGAGAAAGCGTGTCAAGTTGGGGATGTCGACGGCCAATGCTGACCAGAATGCCATGTTGGCAAAGAATAGCCCCAGCGCTGCGACGTTCTGATCACCGACAAAGGTCCAGATATTGATGCCTTGCGTCTTGGCCAGTACATCGAGTGTGAAGTACATCCACACGGAGATCGCGACGATGCAGGGGGCGGCAATGGAGGCCAGGAGCTCCACGGCGCGTATGCCAAGAGCCGTATTGATGATCTGAATGGCCGCGAAGAGCACGTACCAGACCACCCAGTTATCGAAGCCCCATAGATATTCGACGATACCATTGAGCGCTATGGCACCGAGGTAGGTTTGTACCCCAAACCATATCGCCGCCACGATACCGCGTGATACGGCAGGCAGGTGAGTCCCCTTGAGCCCGAAAGGAGCCCGTAGATACACGGCAAACGATAGCCCATGTTCAGTGCCGATATCGGCAGTCAGGGTCATCACGATACCCAGAGCGAGATTGGCGAGGAAGATGATTGCCACGACATGCAGCAAGGGGAGCCCGGCAACTCCGCCTGCACCGAGCTGGAATGTCGCAATGATGACCGCCATGCCGATCCATAGCCAGATGAACCCGAGGAAGCCAATGGTTCTCTGGTTCAACCATACCGGCAGAATGGAAGCTTTCAGAAGATGTTGAGCATCATCGGAAGCTGCGTTTGATCGGTCAGGTAGGGGGGCATGCTGAGTGTGTTCCACGGCATCGCTCCAGAGTTGGATGGTTGTTATTGGAGTGCGATAGCGTCGAAGAGCATAGGGCTGTCTCCAGATCGCATAAATGCAGTATGGATACAAAAATCATTTTTTGGCAACCTTTGAAACCTGTACCTCGCCGCGCAACTAGTGCATAACCATTTCTGAGTCGGGTTTTTCAGTGAGAAAATCGGGTTATCAAAGGCAAGTAAGCGCAAAGCGGCTTTGGAGGCGGTAGAAAAAGTCATTTTTTCGCATGCTCGAAAGAGCGTGAGCGAAGTGTCAAAATGTTCCGGACCGTCGACCCCTGGTGACAGAGGCTTCGTCGGGGAGGATCCCGCGGGTCCAGAGTGATCCGGCGACATCATGGAGGAATGGGTTCTGGCCAGTGCAAACAGTTCTACCAAGCGTCAGGAGAGTCGTGCCCCGCGCTATGCGATGATTGAAGATTCTCTGCGAGAAGCGATTCTGTCCGAGCGCATGCCCACCAACCTTGTGTTATTGGAGGGTCCTATCGCGCGACTGTTCGGGACTAGTCGTGGGCCGGTACGCAAAGCCCTGGAACTGCTTCATGAACAAGGCCTCATCAGTCGGTTCGAGGGTCGCGGCTTCTTGGCGACCCCGGATCCTGATGCCGTGACACCATCACGTGAACCGCTGACACCTCAGCTGCTGGGGCTGGGGCATGAGGAAGCGCCGGTCGTGGACACGCGACCGGCTGCAGAGCGCATTCATGCGGAGGTGGAGGAGGCCGTGGCGATGTGTCTGGCCTTTGGGCATTTCCGCATCATCGAGACGGCGCTAAGCGAGTTCTATGGGGTAAGTCGAACCGTGGCTCGGGAGGTCCTGGGGCGCTTGCGCAGTAAACGTCTTGTCGAGAAGGATCGTCACTCGCACTGGTTGGCGGGGCCCTTGACTGCACAGGCCGTCGCTGAGGATTTCGAGATTCGAGTACTGCTTGAACCAGCAGCTCTGAGAGCTTCTGGTCCCATGTTGGAGCGTGCTGAACTCATGGACATGCGGTCGCGATTACAGCGTCTGCTTGATCACCCCGAAGAACAGAGTGTCGCCACGATTTCCAGGCTGGAAAATGACCTGCATCAGCAGTGTCTGCGTCATTATCGCAACCGTAAGGCCAGTGAGATGATTGCCCAGAGCCAGCTACCGATGATCGTCAATCGAATGTTCTTTCAGATGCTGGGGGTGCCGAGGCACGAGCCGCTGCTGATGGAACACAAGCTGGTCATTGATCACCTGATCTATGGGGCATTCGACGCTGCAGCTTCCAGTCTGCAATCCCATCTTCAAGCGGCTGCAGAGCGGACTCGGCGGCGCTTGAAAGTCCTGTCAGTATTCCCTGAGCCAGACCTTCCTCCCTACCTGCTTCGCATCGTCTAAGGTGTGATATTTCGACGAATGCCATAGGTTCTCCCCCTGATGGTGATGCGTGTCACGAGGTAGTGGAACTGCTGCCTCGTGGTATCGCACGCTGAGCCATTGCGCTCCCTTCCCCCTCAAGTAGTCTCTCGCTGCCTCGTGCTGTCTGGCGTGCTTCCGCGTCATCACGTCGCCCATCTAAAATGGTGTCTGTATACGTTTCTTCTTAAAAATGATCATTGTTGAAAATGATCCTAGACGCTTTAGCCTTTGGTCGAAAGCTGGCATGAAGTGCACCACTCCTCTCGATTCCATCGTTCTCGTGTAAATCGCTTTTCAGTTAATAAGTTAGCCGCAAAACCTCTATTCCTGGGTCAGTGTTTATGCGCTGATCGAGATGTATGTCGATCTACACATCTTCTTGACAAAAATGACCTTTGTATCCAGTCTCCAATTCAGGGCGGGTGTGATCACTGCCATGCCGTCGTTCGGCCCATACGTGCAAGGTGAGAACGACAGCACACCATGACAAGTTCACTAACGAGGTGGTCAAGATGGCGAAGAAAGAGATTCTGTGTGCTTTTGGGGTCGATGTTGATGCAGTAGCCGGTTGGCTGGGTTCCTACGGTGGTGAAGATTCTCCTGACGACATTTCGCGCGGTCTATTTGCTGGGGAAGTCGGGGCGCCGCGATTGCTCAAGCTGTTCGAGCGTTACGACCTGAAGACCACCTGGTTCATTCCTGGCCACAGTATCGAGACATTCCCGGAGCAGATGAAGGCGGTGGTAGAGGCGGGACATGAGGTTGGCGTACATGGCTATAGCCATGAAAATCCGATCGCCATGACGCGCGAGCAGGAGCGCGACGTGCTGGATTACAACATCGACTTGGTGACCAAACTGTCAGGCAAGCGCCCGACGGGTTATGTCGCGCCGTGGTGGGAATTCAGTCCGGTGACCAACGAGCTGCTGCTTGAGCGCGGAATCAAGTACGACCACAGCCTGATGCATAATGATTTTCATCCCTACTACGTTCGTGTTGGTGACTCCTGGACCAAGATTGATTATTCGAAATCAGCCAAGGAATGGATGAAACCGCTTGTGCGTGGTGAGGAAACGGATCTAATCGAAATTCCCGCCAACTGGTATCTCGACGACCTGCCGCCAATGATGTTTATCAAGAAGGCACCCAATAGCCATGGCTTCGTTAGCCCTCGCCACTTGGGAGAGATGTGGCAGGACCAGTTCGATTGGGTCTATCGCGAAAATGACTACGCCGTCTTCACCATGACGATTCATCCGGATGTGTCAGGTCGCCCTCAGGTGCTGATGATGCTTGAACGTCTTATCGAGCATATGAAGAGTCATGAAGGCGTTCGTTTCTGTACTTTCGACGAAATTGCCGATGATTTCGCGGCACGTAATCCACGCAAATGATGCACCCCCCTTAACCCCTATATAACGACAATCAAATGAGAGGGTAATGAGGATGACTGAACGAACGTCGAATGTAATAGTCAAGGGGCAGGCTGCAAGCGCAGATGAACCTTGGAATGCTGAAATTACCAATAAGCAGATCGGCTATGCTTCTCTGGTTTGCTTCATTGCCTGGGTGGCTTCGGTCTATGACTACACCCTATTTGGCACACTATTACCCGTGATTGCTGATGATTTCGGGTGGACTACTGCCAAGGCCACAGCGGTCAATACCTGGGCGACGATTGGCGTGTTTGCCGTTTCTCTGGTTGTCGGCACCATGCTTGACCGCTTCGGCCGCAAGAATACCTTGATTCTACTGGTGATCGGCGGAGCACTTAGTTCCGGCCTGTCCGGGATCGCTATTGGTGCGGCATCAATGGTGATCATTCGAGCTTTCTCAGGCTTTGCTGTCTCTGAAGAAGTCGTCAATGCCGTATACCTCAATGAGATCTACAAGAAAGCCAAGGGTCGCGGCTTCATGTTCAGTCTTGTCCAGAGCGGCTGGCCAGTAGGGGCGCTGCTGTCGGCCGGGATGACGGCAATGCTACTGCCAGTCGTTGGCTGGCGTGGCAGTTTCTTTGTGGCGGCCTGTGCGTCGATCATCGTCATCGTGATGGCCATGAAACTGCCGGAATCGCCGGTGTTCGCTGCCATCAAGGAAGTTGAGCGTCGTCGTAAATCGGGTGATGCTGCCGGGGCTGCCGCATTGGCTGCCGAGCATGATATTGAAGTCAATACAGGCAATAACCTTGGGCTCAAAGGGGTGTTCGGGCCAGAACTGCGTCGTCATACCATCTCGCTGTCATTGGTTTGGTTATTCAGCTGGATGGCGATCCAGGTCTTTGCCGTGTTGGGAACGACAGTCCTGGTGGAAGCGAAAAGCGTAAGTTTTGAAAGCTCTTTGTATGTCTTGATCCTGGCCAATGCGGTGGGCTTCGTGGGGTACCTGACACATGGTTGGCTTGGGGATCGCATTGGCCGTCGCACGACGGTGATGTTGGGCTTCCTGTTGGGCGGCATCGCTAGTGTAGTGATGCTGTTGGGCCCGGCCAGTGATGGCTTTGTCTACATGATGTATGCCATCACGCTGTTCTTCTTGCTTGGCCCGTTCGCCGCCATCCTGTTCTACATGGGGGAGTCTTTCCCGGCTCACGTCCGTGGTACAGGAGCCAATGTCGCCCACGTGATGGCCCCAGTGGGAGCTATCGTCGGTTCCGGTTTGGTCTCCGTGCTACTGACGGCAGGGGTGAGCATGACGTGGGCCGCTATCCTGGCGGGGTCTCTGCCATTGATGCTCAGTGGCCTTCTGATGTTGGGGACTCGCAAGGTGGATCACCCTGAAGAGGATGTTCTAAAGGAGGCAGTCGCATGAGTTCCTTGACACGTGACGATGGTTTGGCTGGCAAGGTGGCGATCATCTCCGGGGCTGCCAGCGGAATTGGTCAAGCCCTGGCGGTCAGTTACGCCAAGGCTGGGGTAAAGGTAGTCGCAGGGTATTACCCCAGTGATCCTCATGATATCGAAGATACCTTGTCAGCCGTCAGGGAGGCTGGTGGCGAGTGTATTGCCGTAGCGGTGGATGTCCGTGATGGAGACCAATGCGACTCTCTCGCTCAGGCAGCCACTGAGGCTTTCGGGCAGTTGGATATTGCCGTGGCGGGAGCAGGGATTCTGCGTCAGTCTCCGTTGGAAACGCTATCCGACGATGCCTGGAATGACATGTTGTCGGTGGACCTGACTGGTGTCATGCGAGTATTTCGCAGCGCCTCGCGTGTCATGAAGGGGCCGGGTGCCATGGTGGCAATTTCCTCCATCGCTGGTGGCGTTTACGGATGGGACAATCACTGCCATTACGCGGCTGCTAAGAGTGGATTGATGGGGCTGGTGAAATCACTTGCAGTGGAGCTTGCCCCGCGTGGCATTCGAGTCAATACCCTGATACCGGGCTTGATCGAGACTCCTCAGTCGCTTGATCCGGTCAACTCGCTAGGCCCTGATGGTCTGGTTGCTGCAGGCAAGGTCATTCCGGCAGGGCGAGTAGGGCGTGCTGATGAAGTTGCCCGTACGGTACGCTTCTTGACCAGTGATGATGCTTCCTATGTCACCGGTCAGCAGTTGATCGTTGATGGTGGGCTGACGGTTCGTTGGCCGAGCTGATCGCTGAATGACGGGGCAGAGTCCCTGCCCCGTTCCTTCTCTATTGCTGGAGAGATGTTCCATGTCACAGAAACTTCATGGCAAGGTGGCTCTGATCGTCGGTGGTGCGAGTGGAATCGGTTTGGCCATCGCGAATCTGTATCATGCGGAAGGCGCTACCATTGCAATTGCCGATCGTGATGTCGAAGCCTGCGGCAAGGCTGCAAAGTCGCTCGAGACTCGCATCAGCACCCATGTCGTTGATGCCTCTGATGAAATGTCAGTCAAGAACATGATCGATAGCGTGATTGCGAAGCATCAGGTCATTGATGTATTGGTCAATAGCGCTGGCATTCTGGATGAAACTCCCTTCCTGGAAATGACCTCTGAGACCTTTGATCGCATGATCGGTATCAATTTACGCGGGGTCTTCCTGATCAGTCGCTACGTTGCCTCGCACATGGTCGAGCGAAAGCAGGGGCGTATCATCAATATCGCCTCACAGCTGGCACTCAAGGGAGGTGTGGGATTATCACACTACTGTGCGGCTAAAGCCGGTGTATTGGGGCTGACCAAGTCGATGGCACGAGAGCTGGCACCTTACAATGTTCTGACCAATGCGATAGCCCCAGGCCCGATTCTGACGCCTATGCTGGAAGGCCTGAGTTCCGAGTGGATTGCCGCAAAGGAGGCAGAGCTTCCTTTGGGACGTTTCGGTAGAGCGGAAGAGGTAGCACCAACGGCACTGATGCTGGCGGCTTCACCTGACGGCGATCTCTACCTCGGGCAGTGTCTAGGTCCCAATAGTGGCGATGTCATGTAATCACGCGGGAGTGTGTTGATGTTAGGGCTTCTGCTGGTCAAATGGTTGTCGACTGCCCTGATCGTGATCGGCGTGTCAGTCGCCGTGATGCGACTGGGCCCCAAACTTGGTGGAGTATTGGCGGGAACGCCTATCGTATTGGCGCCGGGTTACTTCTTTATGCTGCAGGAACAGTCGGCTACGTTTGTGGCTGATGCTGCGCTCGGTACCCTGCATGCCATGTTGGCGACCCTTGCCTTTTGCCTGGGGTATGTGCTGCTGGCAGCTCATAGAGGTGCCACCCTGAGTGGTGTACTTGCAGCGCTTCTATGGTTGCCGGTAGCAGCCTTGGCCGGACTGATGCCGGGTGGGCTTGGGCTGGCTCTTGTCGTGTTCCTGTCTTCCCATTGCCTGGCTTTAAGATTTACTCGTGGGTTGGGACTTGCGCGCGCGCTGTCAGTATCACCTCCACGATGGGGGGATCTCGTAGTCCGTGGTGCACTCGCAGGAACTATTGTCTGTCTTGCCACAGTAGTACTGGACGATATTGCTCCATCTGTCTCTGGTATTGCCTTGAGTTTCCCGATTGGCATGCTGACCATTGCCTTGACACTTCACCAACGGTATGGAGCCGAGGTTGCCAGAGCGACATTGGCGGCGACACAGCTTGGAATGCTGAGTCTGGTAGCCTTTAGCGCAGTGATGGTAATGAGTGTTCAGTTATTGCCGTGGGGGTATGCCTTTGCTGCATCACTCATAGCCTCTGTTGGCGTGAGCTATATGTTATGGGTATTTCAGCAGTTGAAGATAACTGACTTCTATAAAAATAACTTTCGGCTTTTTGAGCGGTAATGTTATCAAAGATATTTCTATAAGGAGTTGTTTATATTTCACGCAACAAGATGGTTGCTTTCTCTAGGCCAAAAAACGCCCTGCACAATGTGCAGGGCGTTTTCGTTGTGACGCATCAATCGCAGTCTACTGCGAGGTTGCCGACGATTTGCGTGTGCTCTCCCAGCGTTGGTGGGCCTCCGGGGAGTAACTGCGGGAAGGCGTGTGCTCGAGACCGATCTTGGCGGTACCGATCGACACCAGGCGCAGCAGGGAGGCTGTCGCGACAATCACGATGAACAGCGCCGGGACACCGCCGAGGTTGGAGAGCATCTTGATGCCATCGATCCCGACGAATGCGGTCATGATCCAGGCGACGGCACCGATGGTGCAGCCCCAGATGATCTTCATGAGCAGGCGGTCATTGGTATTTTCATCGCTGTCTCCGGCCATGGCAGCCTGACTGTCGGTGCTGCACAGCTGACTGATCGCTTCGGTATTGGAGTCAGCCGCCGTCACGAAGGACAGGAAGGCGATGATCAGGAAGACGATGCCGACCAGGCCGCTCATCGGAAGCTCATCGAACAGGGCATAGATGACGGAACCGGCACCTGAATCATTCAACAATTGATACAGCGCGCCGCCGCTCTGCATATCGAATTCGATGGTGGAGCTTGCGAAGACACTGACATAGGTAATCGAGAACAGGGCCGGTGCGACCAGGTTGATCAGCATGAACTGACGCACGGTATAGCCACGGGAGATCTTGCCGAGGAACAGGGCGGAAATCGGTGCCCATGCCATCCAGTTGGCCCAGTAGAAGATGCTCCAGCTCTTCGGCCACGGATCACCATCAAAGGCACCGGTGAACAGGCTTTTCTGCATGAAATTGTTGAAATACTCGCCAGCCGCTTCCGTGCCGTAGCCGAGAATGGTCTGGGTCGGGCCACACAGGAAGACAAAGGCCATGAAGACGAAGAAGGCCTTGGCATTGATGGCGGACAGACGCGCGATGCCTTTCTGCAGACCGCTGGCCGCGGAAGCGGTAAAGCAGGCCACGATGGCCAGAGTCACCAGACCCAGCATCATGGTGCCGGTACCGGTGCCCAGGAAGCGATCCAGGCCGCCGGCAAGCGTCATGGCACCGGTTCCCAGCGAAGATGCCATGCCGCAGACCAGCGCAAACAACGCCAATGCATCCAGCGCACGCCCCTTGCGACCGATCAGCCTGTCACCGATCAATGGCACGAAAAGCGTCCCCAGAGAGAAGGGTTTTCCCAGGTTGTAATGCATCAGGGCAAACAGCAAGGCGGGGACGGTATAGATGGCATACGGCGTGAATGACCAGTGAAGGAACATGGTCGATAGTGCGAATCTGGCAGCCTCAGGCGTATTGGCAGCCACATCCAGTGAACCTGGCGGAGTATGCAGATGATAGAGCGGTTCTGCGGTTGACCAGAACATGATGCCAACGGCCAGGGTGGTACACAGCGTGATGGAGAACCAGCGCCATGGCGTCAGAATCCGACTGGCATTTTCTCCGCCGATTCGCGTGCGTCCCAATGGTGAAAGGTATGTCACCAGGCACGTTACCACCATGGCAAGCGCCGTGATCGAGAACAGCCAACCGAACTTGTCGAGCACCCAGTCATTCAGGGTGGTGGTGGTCGCGAGGAATCCTTCAAGATTGATGAGGCTCGCGGCCACCGCAACCATCAGCAGGATGAACGGTGGCCAGAAGACGAGTGGGCGGACGGATGAACCAAACATGCGCATTCCTATAATTTCTTATGAGGATGCGGATGCTAACTCATAAATTTCTGTTTTGTCAGCGTTGAGATTCGCTCATCAACGGCGTATATACGCGCGCGTTCATGTAATGCGCTGGCAGGATTTGCGGAAAGTTCTGTCAAAAATTACTCCAGAGGTGCGCGCGTTCTGACCGCCACGCGGGCCGCAGGGTCTACGCCACCGCGCGGGCCATGACGCTCAAGAGAAAACCACGACACCCCCGTCGCCTCTCGGCCCGGGGGTGTCGTGGTTTTCTCTTGAGGACTGCAGTATCACGCCATCTCGAGTTGGCTCAGCTGGACTGGGAAGATTGCCAACGCTGATGGGCTTCTGCCGAATAACTGCGTGACGGCGTGTGCTCGAGGCCGATCTTGGCGGTACCGATGGAGACCAGTCGAATCAACGAGGCAGTCGCGCCGATGACGATGAACAGCGCCGGCACGCCGCCGAGATTGGAGAGCATCTTGATGCCGTCGATGCCGACGAAGGAGGTCATGATCCAGGCGACGGCGCCGATGGTCGAGCCCCAGATGATCTTCATCATCAGTCGCCCCTTGCTGCGGTCTTCGCTTTCGTTGCCTGCCAGAGCCTCCTGGCTATCCGAGCTGCAGAGTTGGCTGATGGCGTCGGTATTGGAGTCGGCCGCTGTCACGAAGGACAGGAAGGCGATGACCAGGAAGATCCCCCCCACCAGAGAGCTCATCGGTAGCTCATCGAAGAGTGCGTAGATCACCGAGCCCGCGCCGGAATCCGAGAGGATGCCATACAGGGCGCCGCCACTTTCCATATCCAGCTTGATCGTGGTGCTGCTGAACACCGCGACATAGATGATCGAGAAGAGCGAGGGCGCCACCATGTTGATCAGCATGAACTGCCGCACGGTATAGCCCCGCGAGATCTTGCCCAGGAACAGGGCGGAAATCGGTGCCCATGCCATCCAGTTGGCCCAGTAGAAGATGGTCCAGCTCTGTGGCCAGGGATCATTGTCGAAGGCCCCGGTGAACAGATTCTTGCTCATGAAGTTGGTGAAGTACTCGCCAGCCGCTTCCGTGCCGTAGCCGAGGATGGTCAGCGTCGGACCGAAGGCGAACACGAAGATGAGAAAGGCGAAGAAGGCCTTGGCGTTGATGGCGGACAGGCGTGCGATGCCCTTCTGCAGACCACTGGCCGCTGAAGCGGTGAAACACAGTACGATCGCGAGGGTGACGATGCCCAGCATCAGCGGACCCGAGCCAGTGCCGAGGAAGCGGTCGATGCCGCCTGCCAGGGTCATGGCCCCTGTGCCGAGGGACGACGCCATGCCACAGACCAGGGCGAAGAGCGCGAGTGCATCGAGCACACGTCCCTTGCGACCGATCAGTCGGTCTCCCAGCAGCGGCACGAACAGGGTGCCGAGCGAGAAGGGCTTGCCGAGGTTGTAATGCATCAGGGCAAAGATCAGCGCAGGGACGGTGTAGATCGCATAGGGCGTGAACGACCAGTGCAGGAACATGGTCGAGAGCGCGAACCGCGCGGCTTCCGGGCTATTGGCGGCAATGTCCAGCGAAGTGGGCGGCGAGTGAAGATGATAAAGCGGCTCTGCGGTCGACCAGAACATGATGCCTACGGCCAACGTGGTGCATAACGTGATGGAGAACCAACGCCATGGGGACAACAGTCGCGTCGCGTTCTCGCCGCCGATACGGGTACGGCCCAGTGGCGAAAGATAGGCGATGAGGCAGGCCACCACCATGCTGAGCGCCGTGATGGAAAACAACCAGCCTAACTTGCTGAGTACCTGGTTGTTGAGATTGGTGGTGACAGCCAGAAAGCTGTCCAGATCGATCAAGCTCGCCAATACGGAGGCGAACAGCAGAATGAAAGGTGGCCAGAAGACCAGTGGACGCACGGATGCTCCGAACATGTGAGTTTCCTCGTTCTTGTTGTCGTGTCTTGCGATGTTGCCGGGGAGGGCGCCAGTCGATCAGGGGCATGCAGTGAACTGCCGTGCAGCGTAGGGCAGTGGTAAGAGAAAAATCTTCTCGGCTGTCGTCAATGGATGCGTGGAGGGCGTATTCGGGATAGTGAAAATTCGTGCATAAGCAGCAAGACCGCATGGGCGGCACCTTCCGCCTCAGGTCTGAGCCTCGTCTCGCAACAAGTCGCGAATCATCTCCGCACAGGTATCGAATATCGGGTGCGTCAGGCTGGGGGAACGATGAAGTTCGATCTCCGCGGTAGGCAGCGTTGGCAGACCCATGTCCTCACCCAGTTCATACCAGTCTTCAGGCAACGAACGTCGATCTGCCACCGTGATGGCATGGCCCTGATTGACGATGACTCTCAAGCCGCTGGGGCTCTGACTGGTGGAATCGATACGCCAGCTGCGTTCGGCCTGCGTCAGGGCGGACAAGGCCCGTTCGCGATAGATGCATTGCTCAGGGAACAGTGCCAATGGCAGCGGAGCGCCGGGGTCCAGCACGAAGCGTTGATGCGCCGCCCACACCACAGGCTCGCGAGACAGCAATTCCCCCTGGCGTTGTTGGTTGTGACTGACCGCGATGACCAGATCCAGCTGACCGGCATCGAGCTGTTCCAGCAGTTCCGTGGACATCCGGCAGTGGATGTGTGGCCGGATCTGGGGATGACGCTCACTGATCTGTGCCAGTAGCTGCGGCAGCCAGGTGGTGGCGTAGTCCTCCGGCAAGCCGAGGCGCAACGTGATCGGGTGGTCGTTTTCACCGAGGGCAGCCACGGCTTCACGTTGCAATTGCAGGATGCGGCGTGCGTAGCGCAGAAAGGTTCGACCGGCATCGGTCAATTCCATATGCCGACTGGTGCGTATCAGCAGTCGGTAGCCGAGTCGTTCCTCGAGGGTGCTGATGCGCAGACTGACGGTGGACTGGGTACGGTGCAGATGGCGTGACGCCTGAGTGAAGCTCCCGCTGTCGGCGACGGTCACGAATGCCAGCAGCAGATCCGTATCCAGCGAGGGCAAGGGGCGAGGCGCGTTCACGCTTGATGTATCGGGTCTGCCGATGGATTTCATTGGAATGACTCGTTTCTCAAATGCATGGATTCTGGCCAGCATAGTGCCTGACCCACGAGCTGTCTTGTCCCCCCAGACCCATGACGTGAGGATACCTCCGTGAATGACCTGACTTCCGCGATGCCCCCGCCATTGGCCGATGCCGAGACCGTCGATCTCTCCGCGTTGGTCGATACCGAGCGTTACCCCCTGCATGACCCCCGATCTCCAGCGCTTGAGGCCACGATCGCCAAGGCGCGAGAAGATCTCGAGCGTGAGGGATGCGCCGTATTGAGAGGTTTTCTGCGTCCGGAGCGCCTGGCGCAGATGCAAGCGGAAACGGCTCGCCTCGCCGAGTGCGCGTTCTTCAACACTCGCGAGGTGAATGCCTATTTCACGGCCGATGACGACCGCTTGCCCCACCAGGATCCGCGTCGCCTGTTCATGACCCGCACCAGTGGCTTCGTGACGCGCGACATGATTCCTGCCGATAGCCTGATGCAGCGGCTGTACGTCTCGCAGGCCATGAAGCAACTGGTGTCGGCCTGTCTTGGGCGCGAGCGGGTGTACGAGTATGCCGACCCCTTTGCCGGGCTCGTGCTCAACGTGCTGCCAGAGGGCACCGAGCAACCCTGGCACTACGACACCAACGAATTCATCGTCACCATGATGACCCAACAGCCCGAGAGCGGTGGTCAGTTCGAGTATTGTCCCGGCATCCGCACCCCCAACGATGAGCATTACGCTGCCGTGGGCGAAGTGATCCGGGGAGAGTCGCGTGAAGCGGTGAAGACCCTGAGTCTCAACCCGGGGGATCTGCAGTTGTTCAAGGGGCGGTTCAGTCTGCACCGCGTCACGCGGGTCTCAGGTGAGGTGCCCCGACTGACGGCGATCTTCGCCTATTCCGAAACGCCGGGAGTGGTGGGGCGACTGGAACGCACGCGCCAGCTGTATGGGCGCGTCTCGGAGCAGCACATTCTGGCGGAAGCCCGATACGTCCAGCGCGCCGACGGTCTGCTCGACTGATCGATGTCCGGTATACCCGTGACGCCTTCTCAACTTGCATGCGCCTTTCGGGCGCTTGATCGAACACTCCCCACAGGGCATCCCACATGAAAATGGACCTGACGGCGATGGGCATCCTCGCTCCGACCCATGCACTGGAAGACTGCGAACCGACGTCGGAAGAGATTGCGCAGATCCAATGTGACCGACTCGCGCGTGTTCGCCAGGAGTTGGCCCGACGCGATATCACGGCGGCAGTCCTGTTCGACCCGGCACACGTCCGCTATGCCACCGGGTCCCGCAACATGCAGGTGTACAGTTCGCGCAATCCCGCTCGTTACGTATTCGTCCCCGCCGCAGGGCCGGTCGTGTTGTTCGAGTTCTCGGGGTGCGAACACCTGGCCAGCCATCTACCGACCGTGGACGAGATTCGCCCGGCCAAGGCGATTTCCTATTACTTCAACGAGAAGAATACACAAGCCGTCACCAGAGCCTGGGCGGATGAAATCATCGATCTGGTGCGTCAGTGCGGCGGAGGTGAGCGGATCGCCATCGAAAGCGCAACCGCGGAAGCCGCTTTCATGCTCGAGCAGCGAGGCTATCAGGTGCTGGATGCTCAGGAGCCTCTTGAGCAGGCGCGAGCCTTCAAGGTGCCCAACGAGATAAAGATGATTCGCTCCTCGCTGAGAGCGGTCGAGGAGGGAGTGCGCAAACTGGAGGCCTCCATACGGCCTGGGGTCACCGAGAATCACGTCTGGTCCCGGCTGCATCAGCACATCATCGAGACAGACGCCGACTTCATCGAGACCCGCCTCATGAATTCCGGGCCGCGCACCAATCCCTGGTTCCAGGAATGTTCCGACCGGATCATCCAGGCGGGAGAACTGGTCGCGCTGGATACCGACGTGGTCGGGCGTTACGGGTACTACGCGGATTTCTCGAGAACCTTCCTGTGTGGCACGGGTGAGGCCAGCGCCGAGCAGAAATCGCTCTATCGCATGGCGTATGACCAGATCCAGACCAACATGGAAAATCTCAAGCCGGGGGTCAGCTTCAAGGAATACGCCGAACGTGCCTGGCGCATCCCTCCCGGCTATCGCGCGCGTCGCTACTTTGCCCTGGCACATGGTGTCGGAATGAACGGTGAGTATCCCTACATCGTTCATCGCGAGGATATCGAGGACAAGGGTTACGACGGCATTCTCGAGCCTGGGATGACGCTATGCGTGGAGAGCTATATCGGACATGAGTCCGGCGGCGAAGGCGTCAAGCTCGAAGAGCAGCTGTACATTCGTGACGATGGTCAGGTGGAACTGTTGTCGGACTATCCCTTCGATGAGCGCCTGCTGAGCCAGGCCGTTTGAGCCAGGCCGTTTGAGTCAGGCCGGTTGAGTCAGGCCGGCTGAGCCGGACCCAGGTAGCTTGCCGACGCGCATCGGCATTACGCGGCATGGCGGCTTTGGTAACATGAGGTCAATTGTGCGGGTGGCTGTCAGCGACGGTCACCCGCTTTGCCATTGTCTCATGGCGAAAGAGGGCCAGAGGGCGGCCGTGTGCCGTGAACGTGAGAGAGCGTCGAGAAGGTCTATCGTTCATGGGTACCGGTTGCTTCCTGCTCGCCTTTCGCCTTTCGTGAGTGTCGTCTATGCCAACCCCTCTGCCACTGCAGAAACTGCCGCCCTTGAGTTCGCTGAAAGGATTTGAAGCGGCTGCGCGTCTGCTGAGTCTCCGCGCGGCTGCCGAGGAGCTGAACCTGACGCATCCGGCCATCGCCAACCAGATTCAGCGTCTCGAAGAGAGTCTGGAGGTGAAACTGTTTGCCCGTGAAGGCCGTCATGTGGTGCTGACGGCGGCTGGCGAGCGTTTCTATCCGGTGGTGCGTGAAGCGCTGGCGGGTCTGGTGCAAGGCGCCGAGTCCCTGCGCCAGATGCAGCATGCCCAGCCGCTGACGATTCAGGTCTATGTGACGACCTCGATTCGCTGGTTGGCACCTCGCTTGTCGCATTTCCAGGCCATGCATCCTGAAGTCGAGCTCAAGCTGATGACGTGCAGTCTCGGCTGGGAGTTCGATGAGGCCAATGCCGATGTCGGTATCGTGTTCCGCGATGCGCCGCTGGCGGATCACCTCCACTGGCAGCCGTTGTTCGAGTCACGCCTCTTTCCGGTCTGCAGCCCCCAGCTGCTGGGCGACGATGCACGCCCGGTCCCCGCGGATGCCTTGAAGACGCTGCCGTTGATCGGGGTCTACACCGAGGGCTGGAATTGGGAGAGTTACTTCGAGGCATTGTCGCTAGGCCCTTGTCCTACCCGCAATTGCATCGTGGTCGACACCCTGGCCGTCGCCCTGGAGATGGCGGCGCGGGGGGAGGGCGTGGCATTGGTCAACGGGCCCTTTGCCGACGATGACCTGGCGAACGGTCGACTCATCAACCCGACCGGGCAGGTGACGACCGGGCGCGGTGAATGGGGTGCTGTCTGTCACCGCGAGCTGGAGCGGGATCCGCGCGTCGCGACCCTCCTTGGCTGGCTGGCGTCGCAGAGTCGCAGCGTGCCTACCTGATCCGCCAGAGCGAGAGCGGTTACGTGACAACGCCACCTTCGGGTGGCGTTCTTGTTTCCGACATCTGGTTCTGGGTTCTGGCGCATGAGGCTCTGACGTTTGTGGGCGGATCGCGGATCGCGGATCGCTGTGCGGAGGCGCGGGGTCTGGGCGGGCTCACAAAAATTGTTACCAATCGCCAAATTCTTATGAATTGTTGGCAGGCAGGTCGGCCAGTAGGGTGAGCCTCAAGATGACATGGGCCACACCGGACAGGATTTCCCTCCGTCCCGAGCGGCCCTGTGCAGTACACCGGACAGCCAGCAGGCAGACAGCAGAGAGGGCAGCACATGAAAGTCGGATTCATCGGTCTCGGTAACGTGGGTGGCAAGCTGGCAGGTAGCCTGCTGCGCAATGGGCATGACGTCACCGTGCGTGACCTTGACCCGGAAGCCGCCAAGCCTTTCCTCGCGCAGGGTGCCAAGTGGGCGGATTCTTCCAAGGAACTCGCCGAAGCCAACGACATGGTCATCACCTGCCTGCCGTCTCCGGCTGCCTGCAGCGCCGTGATGGAAAGCGATGACGGCATCATTGCCGGTCTGTGCAAAGGCAAGATCTGGCTCGAGATGAGTACCACCGATGACGGCGAACTGCGTCGCATCGCCGACAAGGTGCTGGCCACCGGTGCCAAGGCACTGGAAGCCCCGGTCTCTGGCGGCTGCCACCGCGCCGCCACCGGCAACATCTCCATCTTCGTCGGCGGTGACCGCGATTCCTTCGAGCAGGTGCTGCCGGTGCTGACCAACCTGGGTCGCCGTGTCCTGCACACCGGGGAACTGGGCACCGCCTCGGTGCTCAAGGTGATGACCAACTACCTGGCCACCGCCAACCTGTGCGCCGTCGCCGAAGCCCTGACCGTCTGCAAGAAGGCCGGCATGGACATGAATACCACCTACGAGGCGATCAAGATTTCCTCGGGCAACTCCTTCGTCCACGAGACCGAGTCCCAGGTCATCCTGAACGGAAGCCGCAACATCAGCTTCACCATGGATCTGGTGCTCAAGGATGTCGGCCTGTTCGACACCCTGGCCAGGAACCTGGACGTGCCGCTGGAAATCTCCCCGATGCTGATGGACATCTTCCGCGATGGTCAGGAACGCTTCGGCCCGCGTGAGTGGTCATCCAACATCATCCGTCGTCTCGAGGAAGCCGCCGATGTCCGTGTGCTCGGCACCGGCTTCCCGGCAGAGCTGACCGATGACGAGCCGGAAGAAGTCGGCTACGAGGTCGGCGTTACCGGCCGCAGCTGAGCCGTGAAGACTGCCCCGGGGTGCCGTGCGAATGGCCTCCGGGGCATTTGCGTTTGAGACTCACCCTCAGGGAGAGTGTTATCTCCCACCAGCAACGAGAGGTCTGGCATGCAACATCACGACAACTTCTACATCAATGGCCACTGGCAGACACCCTTCGGGCGCGAGCGCATGGAGGTCATCAATCCGGCCACCGGCGAGCTGTGCGCCAGTGTGCCGCGCGCCGGTGAGCAGGATGTGGAGGCTGCCATCATGGCAGCACGTCAGGCGCTGCCTGCCTGGGCCACGACATCCGCGCAGGAACGCCACGATATCCTGATGGCGGCAGCGGATGAGATGCAGCGTCGCTTCGATGAGCTGCGCGACGTCCAGGTGCTCACCATGGGTTGCCCGGTACAACTGGCCGGCGCGCTGCACGTGGAAGGCCCCATCGAGGGAATGCGGTACTACGCCGAACGCGCCTTCCAGATGGAAGAGGACGAGCGCAAGGGCGATGTGACCCTGATGCGCGAGCCCATCGGCGTCTGCTCGCTGATCAATCCGTGGAACTATCCGCTGCATCAGTTGATCGGCAAGCTGGCCCCGGCGCTGGCGGCAGGCTGCACCGTGATCGCCAAGCCGGCGGAGCAGACTCCGCTGCAGGACTTCATCATGGCCGAGATCTTCGAGAAGGTCGGTCTGCCTGCAGGGGTCTTCAATGTGGTGACGGGCGAGGGCAGCGAGATCGGTCCGGTGATGTCCGGCCATCCGCAAGTGGATATGGTGTCCTTCACTGGCTCGACCATTGCCGGTAGCAAGGTCGCCGAGAGTGCCGCGCCCACCGTCAAGCGGGTCTGTCAGGAACTGGGCGGCAAGTCGCCGCTGCTGGTGACCGAAGATGCCGACCTGGCCGCGGCCGTGCGCTTGAATGTCGAGAACATCATGGCCAACACCGGCCAGACCTGCGACGCCTTCACTCGCTTGCTGGTGCCGCGTTCGCGACTGGAAGAGGCGACCCGCCTGGCGGTCGAGATCGCCAATGAGCAGGTGGTGGGTGACCCGAACGACCCGGCGACCACCATGGGGCCGCTGGTCTCCGAGCGTCAGCGCGAACGTGTCCTGCATCTGGTGCAGCGTGCCATCGATGACGGTGTCGAACTGGCGCTCGGTGGCGTCGAGCCGCCCGAAGGGCTTGAGAAGGGCTGCTATGTGCGTCCGACCATCTTCACCAATGTCAGCAATGAAATGGAGATCGCCCGTGAGGAGATCTTCGGGCCGGTGTTGTGCATCCTGCCCTACGACGACGTGAAGCAGGGGATCGCCATCGCCAATGACAGCGTCTATGGCCTGTCATCTGCGGTCTATGCGCGTGACGCCGAGGCAGCATTGCCCATCGCCCGCTGCATGCAGGCAGGACAATGCTATCTGCAAGGGGCAGAGTTCTCCTTCGATGCCCCCTTCGGTGGTTACAAGCGTTCCGGCAACGGCCGCGAATGGGGTGACGAAGGCCTGGCGGAATATGTCGAGGTCAAGGCACTGCTCGGGGCGCCGGCCATTGCCTGACAGAAGGCGGGCCGCGCCGCCGTGATGCCACGCAAGATACCCGTGATTCGTGAGGCCAGAGTGGCCCGTGAATCACGGGTATCTTGCATTCGCGCCATCGACCATTCGCGCCATCGACAAAAGGCGCCCTCAAGGTACTTGTCGGCTGTCGCCGCCGCGTTTCGCTATCAGAGCAACGCCCATCGCGTCTGTCAGATCGCTGGGTGCTGAAAAATACCTATATTGGGCGCTGAAAATACCTATATATAGTGGCAAGACTTTGTGCGGTGCAGCATGGCGGGCTCGCCAGGCAACGTTTTCGGCCTCAGATGATGCGCGAGGACAGCTGGCGCGCCGCCTGGACCAGATGCTTGGAGTAGGCGCGTGCCTGCTGCGGATTCAGCCAGTCCTGGCTGATGACGGCGCTGATGGCGGCGATGGGCTCATTGCGCATGTTCAGTACAGGCGCGGCGATACAGCTCAATTGTCCCTCGGCATCGCCACTGGATACGGCATACCCGAGGCGTTGCGCACGCTCAAGCTCGGCATCCATCTCGTCACGGCGTTCGGCCAGTTCGGGCGTGATACGTGTGGCAGCCTCCAGGTACAGCTGACGCGAGCTCTCGGGGCGCATGGCAAGAATCGCCTTGCCGGCGGCGCAGGCGTGCTGGGTCATGGTCTTGCCGATATAGAGGTTGTAGCTGCCACTGCCGGAGGCATCGACCTTCGAGATCACCACCACCTGGTCCCCGATGGGGATGCACAGGAAGATCGAGCGGTGAATCTCGTTCTTGAGAATCTCCGCGATGGGGTAGAAGACCGGGATCAGGCTCTGCTTGTTGTAGATCGTCGAGGAGATCTGGAAGATGCGCGAGCCGATGCAATAGGACTTCTTGCGACCGGGATCGTGAGCGACCAGCTGATGGTGCAGCAGGGAATTGATCACGCGGTGACCGGTAGCGGGCGAGATGCCGGTGGACTCACAGATTTCCGAGAGCGTCAGCGGGTAGGAGGCTGCCGCAAGCAGATCCAGAATCATGACACTGTGGTCGACGGCAGGGGCTTTGGTCTTCTCGTGATTCATGAACGCGGGGTCACTCCGAAACGCGAATCTCGGTCACAGGCGGTTTCTGACCGAAGGCTGTGACACTGTGACGACGGAAGGGCGATGCCTCGGGCTGCATCTCCCATCCGTGGAAAGGGGAACGGCCCATAGGGTACCAGACCCATGGGCCGTTCGTGGGGTTGGCGGCTATCCGCCGGGTCAGTCTGCGTGGTCGGCCAGCACCAGATCCGCGCCTTTTTCCGCCACCATCATCACCGGCGCATTCAGGTTGCCGGAAGTGATATTGGGGAAGATGGCGGCATCGATGACCCGCAGCCCCGCCACACCATGTACCTTCAGCCGGCTGTCGACCACGGCGTTCGCCTTGTCCGGCCCCATCGCGCAGGAACCGCACAGGTGGTAGATGGAGCCACCCTGAGAGCGGAAGTACGCAAGCATGCTGTCCTCATCGTGGACCGTCTCGGCCGGGGCGACCTCGCACTCGGTGATGGCCTTGAGAGCGGGCGCGCCCATCAGCTTGCGCACCAGACGACTGCCCTGGATCACCTCATCGATGTCCTTCTGGGTACTGAGGTAGTTGGGGCAGATCGTCGCCGGGTCTGCCGGGTCTGCCGAGGACAGTGAAATGCTGCCACGGCTGGTCGGTCGGCAGGAATTGAAGGCCAGCAGGAAGCCGGAATACGGCTCCGGTGTCAGCTTGGCTCTCGGGTCGTTGGGAATCTGGTAGGACATCGGATTGAAGTAGAGCTGGATGTTCGGCTCTGACTCCGCCTCGCTGCCCCGGAAGAATCCTCCGGCCTGATTCACGCTCATGCCCAGCGGCCCGCTGCGGTTGATCAGGTACTGCAGTCCCGCCTTGGCCTGGCCCCAGAAGGACGCGAAGTCATCATTCAGTGTGGTGCGATTGGCGCGGTAGTAGTAGCTGGCGCACAGGTGGTCCTGCAGATTCTGACCGACGGCCGGCAGGTCTACCTGTGTCTGGATACCATGCGTGGCCAGCGCCTCACGCCCGCCGATCCCCGAAAGCTGCAGCAGCTTCGGTGAATCTACGGCGCCAGCGCAGAGAATGACTTCGCGACGCGCGGTCACCTCGATGACTTCGTCATCACGCCGGTAGGCGACACCCATGGCGCGCTTGCCGCCATCGGGCGTCTCTTCCAGCATCACGCGCTCCACCCGACAGATATGCTTGAGCGTGAGGTTGCCGCGTGACAGCGCCGGCTTCAGGTAGGCGGTATTGCTGGAATCCCGCTGTCCCTTGCGGATGTTGGCCTCATAGATGCCAGCCCCCTCGAAGTGTTCGCCATTGAAATCATCATTGAGCGTGTACCCCAGCTCGCGGGCACCTTCCAGCCACGACTGACAGATCGGGTGCGCGCCATGTTTGAGTGGCGTGATGCCGATCAGGCCCTGGCCGGAGCGATACTCGGTATCGCCTCCCGGGTGGCATTCAAGACGCTTGAAGTAGGGCAGTACCTCGCGATAGGACCAGCCCTCGTTGCCGGCGCGCGCCCAGTCATCGAAGTCCGAGGCCTGGCCCCGGACATAGATCATCGCATTGATGGAACCGGAGCCACCCTGCACCTTGCCACGGGGGGTATAGATCTTGCGCCCCCCCATCGCGGCTTCTTCCTTGCTGTAATACATGTAGTTGTAGGCCGGGTTGTAGTAGGTCTTGGCGAACCCGACCGGCACCTTGATCCAGGGCGAGGTGTCCTTGCCGCCGGCCTCCAGCAGCAACACCTTGTGGCGACCGTTGGCGCTCAGCCGGTTGGCGAGGATGCACCCCGCCGACCCGGCACCGACAATGATGAAATCGTATTGCATCGGCGTTACGCCTCCGGCTTGCGCTTCCAGTCGGTGCTGGACTGTTCCTTCACGTCATAGGGACGCGGGTCCATGCTCAGGTGCAGTGTCCGGCCGGTGTAAGGCGAACTGGCCTTGACCACGTCCATGTCCAGCTCGACCCCCAGGCCCGGCTTGGTGGAGGGGATGATGTAGCCATCACGCCACTCGATCTTCTCCTTGAGCACATCGGCGTGGAAGCCATCCCAGGTGCCGATGCTTTCCTGAATCAGGAAGTTGGGCGTGGCGGTCGCCAGCTGGATGCTGGCCGCGGCGCCGACCGGGCCGTTGTAGAGATGCGGTGCGATCTGGGCGTAATAGACTTCTGCCAGCGCCGCGATCTTCTTGCCTTCCAGAATGCCGCCGACGCGCCCCAGGTTCATCTGCAGGATGGAGGCCGCGTTGTTCTTGAGCACATCGTGGAATTCGTACTTGGTGGTCAGGCGCTCACCGGTCGCGACCGGAATGGAGGTGTGGTCTGCCACGCGCGCCATGGCTTCGCTCTGTCCCGGTGGTACCGGCTCTTCCAGCCACAGCGGGTCATAGGGCTCGAGATACCTGGCGAGACGAATGGCAGATGCCGGTGTCATCTGGCCGTGGGTGCCGAACAACAGATCACAGCTGTTGCCGACTGCTTCGCGGATGCGGCGGCAGAAGGTGGCGCTCTTGTCCATGCCTTCCAGAGACAGCATCTGACCGGAGTAGGCTGTGTAGGGGCCAGCCGGATCGAACTTCAATGCGGTGAAGCCCTTTTCCTTGTTCTCCAGTGCGCACTCGACGGCCAGCTCGACGTTGTCATAGTCGTAGTTGCCGCGTGCATCCTTGGGGTACAGGTAGGTGTAGGAACGCAGCTTGTCGTGGACCTTGCCACCGATCAGTTCATAGACCGGCAGGCCAGCCGCCTTGCCGACGATGTCCCAGCAGGCCATCTCAAGACCACTCAGCACGCCCATCATGGTGAGATCAGGGCGTTGGGTGAAGCCACTGGAGAAGGCTTCGCGGTACAGGCGTTCAATATGATGCGGGTTCTTGCCTTCCAGATAACGTGAGAAGACATCGGCGATCGCCTTGCTCATGACTTCCGGATGGAAGGTGGCGGCATAGACTTCACCGACCCCTTCAATGCCGCAAGCGGTACGTAGCTGGACGAAGATCCAGTACATGCCGCCGACGTGGGGCGGCGGAGTGGCGACGATGTGTGTCTCGCAACTGACAACTTTCATGGTGGCAGGCCTTTCAGTGGTCACTGGCTAGCAGGATGGTGTGGGAGCGCACTGCCTGGCATGCCGTCATTCGACGCCAACAGCGCGCTTCCGGAAAGAAATGGGGTAGGGCGTCAGCGCCTCCGAGGAGAGGGCTCCCCGGAGGCGTGACAGGCAAGACGGAATGGCGTGATCAGTAGTTCATCACGACCAGACGGGTCTGGGTGTAGTCGAGCATGCCGTGCTTGCCATCATCACCGCCCAGACCAGAGCGCTTCCAGCCGGCGTGGTAGCCCTGGTAGGGGTCCGCTGGGGTGCGGTTGATGTAGAGCTCGCCGGCTTCGATGTTGTTGGCGACCTTCATGGCAGTGCGATAGTTCTCGGTGAAGACCACGGAGGCCAGGCCGAACTGGTGATCGTTGGCCAGCTCCAGGGCTTCATCGATATCGCGATAGGTCAGCACTGGCAGCACCGGACCGAAGATCTCTTCCTGCACGATCTCCATGTCCTGACGGCAACCGGTCAGCAGGGTCGGCGGGTAGAAGTGACCCTTGCCCTCGGGGATATAGCCGCCGATTTCCAGAGTGGCGCCGTCATCGATAGCGCGTTCCACCATCTGATGGATGTTGAGGCGCGAATTCTCGTTGATCAGCGGCCCCATCAGGCTGGCATCGTCCAGTCGGTTGCCGAACTTGACGCCTTCCATCTGCTGCTTCAGCTGGGCGACGAAATCGTCATAGACGGATTCGTGCACATAGACACGCTCGATGGCGGTGCACAGCTGGCCACAGTTGGTGAGGGTAGAGGCCGCGATCTGTGCCGCTGCCTTGGCCAGATCGGCATCCGGCTCGACGATGGCCGGTGACTTGCCGCCCAGTTCCAACGAGGACTTGGCGATGTTGACCTGGGAATATTCCAGCACCTTGCGACCGGCGCCGACGCTGCCGGTCAGGGTGATCATGCCCACCTTGGGGTGTGTGCAGACGGCTTCCGCGGTGCCGTGGTCCATCGCCAGGATGTTGACGATGCCTGCCGGAATGCCGGCATCCTGGATCGCCTTGGCGATCTCGAAGGCGGAGGTCGGGGTGTTGTTGCTCGGACGCACGACCACGGTATTGCCGGTGATCAGCGCCGGGGCGATCTTGCGCAGCAGGGTGAACACCGGGTAGTTGAACGGAATCAGGCAGGCCACGACGCCGATGGGCTCGCGCTGCAGCAGCAGGCTTTCATTGGGAGTGTCGCTGGGGACGATCTCGCCCTCGATACGACGTGCCCACTCAGCGTGGTAGCGCGTGATGTCGGCGGCGTAGACGGCTTCATTGGTGGCGTCTTCCAGGCTCTTGCCCGACTCATCTGCCAATGCCTGGCCGATGGCATCCTTGCGCGCCATCAGGGCCTCGGCAAGCTTGTGCATGTAGCCGGCACGCTCGGTGCTGGTCTTGGCACGCCAGTCCTTTTGAGCCTTGGCCGCAATGCTCACCGCTTCAAGCGCTTCGTCAGTGGTTGCTGCCTGCACCTGACCTACCAGTGCTTCAGTGGCCGGGTTGTAGACCGAAATCATCTCGCCCTGGGAAGAGGCGATGAATTCGTTGTTGATGAAGTTCTTGTCAGTGCGCATGCATCACTCCTCCTGAATTTGGCTTACAGGCTATGAAGCGGTGCCAAGACTGTCAAACTGTTTTTCACATACGGAAGTTAAATTCCTTATATGGAATTCTTAATTGGGACTACCTTGATCGTCATGTCTTCCATGGCTGTCATGCCTGCCTGTGGCGGCGGCCATGCCATCGAGAGATTTCCGCTGGCATCCTGGGGCATGTCCTGTTCAGCGATGTCATCTGCCATGGCAGTGCTTCACGCTACATGCTGCCGGCGAAAAGAGAGTGGGAAAGCCGTTGGTTCTGACACGATGTCATGACGCGCGTGCAGGAATGTCAGGCGAGAATTCCCACATTTGAGCTGCCTCTTTCTGGCCCTTCATGGCGCATCTTTCGCTGGAATTAACGCGCTTTCAGCGTAAGTGTTCACTCTGTTCAGTCATTAACTAAATGAGAGCATTCCTATATGCTGTGCCACCTGATCGAGAGCCAGGGACGGGCCAGTGACCTCAGGCCATCGTCTACGTCAATTGCCAGGGATGCAGAACATGTCAGATTCATGGGTACTCGACGCCTTGCTGTCGTCGTTTGATGTCTCACTGAGCCAGAACGAGCGCCTGCTCACGCTTGAGATGAGCGGCGCGGACTTCATTCCGCATCGCCTGGTGGGGGAAGAGCGTATGTCGCGTCCCTTCGCCTATACCCTCGACTGCATCTCCCAGAACGGTGATATCGAGCTCAAGACCCTGATGGCCCAGCCGGCGGCGCTCTCGGTGCGTCAGGCCGATGGCAGCTACCGCGAGCTTTCGGGGCTGGTCGAGTCGGCCGCACTGCTGGGTGAGGACGGTGGCGTCTTCTATTACCAATTGACGCTGGTGCCGTGGCTTTCGATGCTCAAGCTAGGTCGTGACAGCCGCATCTTCCAGGACGTGAGCGCGGTCGAGGTGATCGAGTCGGTCTTCTCGAACCACGCCATCGCCCAAGGCGAAGCGCAGGGTGGCTGGCGGCTGGATTTACGCCGCGAGTACCCGGCGCGCAGCTACTGCGTGCAGTATCGCGAAAGCGACTTCCAGTTCGTCAATCGCCTGATGGAGCAGGAAGGGCTGTTCTATTACTTCGAACACGCCTCTGTCGACAGCGACTTCAATGGTCACCGCCTCGTCATCACCGATGATGTCGCGACCTGCGCACCGGTCGAGCCGCAGGTGATCCGCTTTCACCGACAGGATGCTACCGAGTCTGAGGACTCCATCACCCAGTGGAGCGGTCGCCGTCAGCAGCAACCGACGCGTGTCAGCCTCGGCACCTTCGATTACAAGCAGCCGGGTCTGGAGAAACGCTCCGGTCAGGACACGCGTAGCGATCAGGGCAATCTCAGCGAGCAGGAAGTCTACGACTACCCCGGCGAGTACTATTTCGACGATCACTCGCGCGGCGAACGCCTGACCGTCAATCGCCTCGAGGCCCATGAATCCCGCGCCAAGCGCTTCTACGGCGCCGGGGGTACCCGCCAGTTGAAGGTCGGCCGCTGGTTCGAACTCAGCCAGCACGCCCGCCATGAAGACGGCGACTCGAGTGAGCGTGAATTCCTCGTGCTGGGCCTGACCGTTTGTGCCGAGAATGCGCTGCCGGTCTCCGCGCACCTCAAGGCGCTGCCGGGCAGCCTGCAGGCGCGCATGGCCGAGGCGCGCCAGGCGCATGGCCTCAATGAAAGCGCTCACGAAGACTACGCCGATGTCGGCACCGGTCAGTATCTGATTGACTTCGAATCCCAGCGTCTCAGTCAGCCGTACCGCCCGTCTCTCGATCATCCGCGCCCCAATCTGGGTGGCCCGCAGACCGCGATTGTCGTCGGCCCCGAGAATGAAGAGATCCACACCGATTCGCTCAACCGCGTGCGCGTCCAGTTCCACTGGGACCGCAGCGAGAAGGGCGCGGCTGACGCCAGCTGCTGGCTGCGTGTCGCGCAACCCAACGCCGGTGCTGGCTGGGGTAGCGTGTTCGTGCCGCGTATCGGTCAGGAGGTCATCGTCGACTTCCTGGAAGGCGACGTGGATCGACCGCTGATCACCGGACGCGTCTACAACGGCGACCAGACCCCGCAATGGCACTCCAATGGCCTGCTCTCCGGCCTCAAGAGCAAGACCTACCGCGGCAACAAGTACAACGAGCTGGTGTTCGATGACGCCACCGATCAGGAGCGTGTGCGCCTGAACTCGGAGCACGAGAAATCCCAGCTCAATCTCGGCTATCTGATCCACCAGCAGGGCAACACACGGGGCAGTTTCCGTGGCACCGGCTTCGAGCTGCGCTCGGACGCCTATGGCGCCATCCGCGCCAACAGCGGCCTGATGCTCAGTAGCTGGGGGCAGATTGCGGCCAGTGGCGAGCAGCTGGATCTCTCTCCTGCGCATCAGCAGCTCGCCAGCGCCTATCAGCTGGCCAATACGCTCAGCGACAGCGCCACCAGCCACAACGCCGAGGCGCTCGCGGGGCGCACGCAGATCAAGCAGGCCAGCGACGATACCCAAGGCACCTATGGCGCCGATGACAGCGGTAGCCGCTTCGACGGTAGCTCAGCCCAGAGCGCCACCAATGGCGGGCGAGGGCAGGCAGCGCGCCTGAATGCGCCCTGGCTGCATCTCACATCGCCCGCCGGCATCGCCACCAGTACGCCGGAATCGACGCACCTGGCACAGGGCCGCTCGCTCAGCGTCACCAGTGGCGAAGATATCAATCTGGCCACCGGGCGCAGTCTGGTAGGTGCCGTGGTCGAGAAGTTTTCGCTGTTCGTACAGCGCTCCGGCATCAAGCTGTTTGCCGGCAAGGGCAAGGTCGAAGTTCAGGCGCAAAGCGATGCGATGGACCTGACGGCGGAAAAGGACGTCACCATCACCTCCACCGAGAACGACATCGATATCAATGCCGCCAAGGAGATTCTGCTCACCTGTGGTGGTGCCTACGTCCGCCTCAAGGACGGCAATATCGAACTCCACGCGCCTGGCAAGATTGATGTCAAAGGCGCGCAGCACAGCTTCGGTGGGCCGACGAGCCTGAATGCCGCGATGACGGAATTGCCGGAAGGCGAAGACTTGCTGTGTCCGAGTAAAGGACAAAGCGCTGCCGCCAATGGCGACGGTGTGGTGGAGTCCTGATATGGCCATGCTGGATGAGGCGGAATTCCTGCAGGTGGCAAGACAAGCGGCTACCGAGTCACGCCTGTATCGCGTGGTAGACCCAAGCAATACGCCGCAACGCGCATTGAGTGCGAAGGACCAGAAATCCGCGGGCCTGGTACGCAACGGATTCTATGCCCAGACGCCATCGCAGAAACTCTATCTACAGCCGGTGCCGCCAGAAACGCACCTGGGCAAAGAGCTGGAGAAGGAGAGGCAGCAACGCTTTGCAAGCCTCACGACTCCGGTCGCGTTCGGTGGCTGGGTCATCACAGCCCAGCCGCTCTCCAGCGTGGTGTCATATTTCCAGCGCCAACTTGAGCAGACGACCCCGGAAGGCAAGAAGGCGCTGCTGCGCTTTCATGACCCACGGGTATTGGCGCGCCTCGAGGCCATTCTTGACCGCGAGCAGCTATCGGCACTGTTGGGACCTATCGATCAGTGGGTCTACCTGGATAACGCCCACGCACTGCAGAGCATCGCACCACACAGTGAGCAGCGTCGCCTCGGGAGATTGAACCTGACGCTCTCCCAATGGTCTGCCATCAGACGGATAGGGATGCTGAATCATTGTCTGGAGCTATATCGCACGCTGCCGGAAGAGAGCAAGGCAGGTTCTGTGGATGCCGCAACCGTGGATGCGTTACTGGTCGCCGCAAAGGAGTGTGGTCTGGATGAGCGACAGGATATCTCGGTCTTCGTGCTCCACGGGATGGTCACATATCCGATGTTCTATCAGCATCCGATCATGCGCCAGTTACTGAGCACCAGAGCGACACCTGATCCACGCAGCACTCACAGCTATATCAGCTTGACCAGCAAGCTTGAGAGCGCCGATTGGGACAAGATCATGGAAAGCAGGGAAAAGGTATAACCTCATGTCAGGTCAAATAGTAAATCAGCATGTCGCTTTGAGTGTCGTGAATGGCGAATGTCGTTTCTGCAAGCGTACTGGCTTTCCGATCCTGCCTGTTCGATATGCTGTCTGCCAACGTAACGATGCCAATCAGCAAATCCCTGAATTGTCAGAAGATAGGGTGAAGGCTTTTACTGACATAAAGCTTGATCAGACACTTGAAAACGGTAAGCGCACCACGCGCGTGGTTCCCTCTGAGGTCAAGGAAGAGATAGCTCATAGCACCTCCAGTCAGGTCAATAAATATATCCTTCGCCAATTGCGCAGCGGCTATCTTTACTTGTTCGATAAAGACAACCCCGATGGCATGTATTGGTCTGCATTTGCGATTACCGCCGATGGAAAATATTACCAGTTCCCCGTCAAGCAGCCCCCGTCTCTGGACAAGATGGCGATGCCGTGTACGCTCGAGTCAGGCAATAGGGATGGCGAGAGTGATGAAGAAAAAGTCACACGCGTCAAGAATGAATCGTTACAAGCCTCTCTGGTCACTATCACGACTCCTGACAAGAGCGGTGATGTGTATTATGCCTATACGGAACATGCATGGCCTGAAGGGTTTCTGGATGAGGTGAAATCCAGAATTCTCAGCGGTGATCCCTGGTGTGACAAGTATCTGCAGAAATTCAATGTTCCTGACTGGAAAGCAGGGGTGGCACAAGATCATGCTTTCAGCTTGGAAGAGCTGGAGCAGGTCGCTGAATATAGTCCCGGCGCAGCAGGGCTGGATGAGCAATTCTGGTCCAGTGGACCAAAGCGTGATCTCTATAGCCCAGAAGAAATGAAGCAGACGATGAGTGAGCGGCTCAGATATGCTTCAACGGACTACGAGGGCAGGGGCTTGATCCTCGCGGTCAATGACGAAATAGGTATTATCCAGGAGCTCAACGCTTATCGTCACCAGGCGCTTGCTGCAATTGAAGAATATTTTGATCCTGAGAAAGGAAATGAAGAGCGTCGTAGGATGAAGTTGTGTAGCAATGCTATTAAGGAATTCAAGGATAGTTTTGCTACATCATATAAACTTGTGGATGAAAATCGTCCTAAGGTGACTGGTCCTACTTCTGTAGCAAAACAAATAGATTATGACATACTGAAGTCTAGACAGGAGAGTACCCATGAGAAATTTAACGAGCAGATTGATAAAATATATGACTCTAAAGCGCTGATAAAATTTGATGGAAAATATAAAGATCATACTCAGAAATGTGATTTTTTGATGCGTGTGCATGATGATGATTATGCGCAGTGGTTGTACAAGTATTCACAATCCTTAGTTCCCGGATGTTTTTTCAATAACTTGGAGGTTGGAGGGTTATACACAAATATAGTCTCTCGGCTAATCAAGGGTGGGATATTGTCACCTGCCAGTGCATCCTGTTGGAAAGAGCTAACGGAAGATGTACTGAAAGATGATTCGTTTGTTATATCTGTCCTTTTCATGTTCGATAAGGATTTGATCTCTGATGCCTCTTTGGATATTTCGCAGCTGAGTGACGGTTCTTACCTAGATGAAAGCAAGCTCCTGAAATGGCTTGCAGTCTTCGATGCTATCTTTGAAAGTTGTTCATATCAGATAAAAAATAAAGAAGAATTATACGAGACTATTATCAATTCTCAAGCTTTAAATATCCAATCTATTGGATACTCGTTTGTATATTTTTTGCAGCATTCTGTTAACGTTAACCTCTATAATTCAAATGCTAATCATTTAGTAGAAGAAAAAGCACTTGATAAATTCATGAAGTTAGTACAAATGTCATGTATGGCTGGAGGAAATGCCTCTTCGAAAGAAATTTCGTTTATTCTTCTTGAGCGTGAAACTGTCACATTATCCAGCTATGGAGAATGGCTGTATAATTATCAAAATAGAATCATGAAAAGCCAGAGTAAGGAGCCCGAAGTATTTAAGGCTAAATCAGCATCAAATGAAGGAGATTCTAATATAACTCTCTTGGGATGTATGTCCAGCTCAATGCAGTGTATAGATGTTATAATCCCTAAGCATACTCTCATGAATAAAGACAAGATAAACCAAGTTTACAGTATTGCAAACGATATGGGTAATGTGGTCGAGATTGCAGGAGCTGCGACTTCTATATTAAAGGATATTTCAGAAGAGAAAATAACATCAAGTAGTTATGGGAAAATAATACCAGCGGTCCTCACCATGGCCGGTGTAGCACTTTCTATAAGCAAGAACAAAATAGAAGGGGAAGAAGTAAAATGGCATGCAATAGTATCAAGTATTGCATCTATTGGTGCAGCTTCAATAAAGATGGCAGAAGGTATCGCCGCTTATGTCTCTCCTAGTTCTTTATTCCATTTCTCAGTTAGTCCAGGGTGGACTGTTCTTGGGAAATTTTTAGGACGAGCCTCTGGTCTGATAGCTCTTTATGATATTGTTGATAAGTATAATCAAGCTAGCTCTGATAAGTATAATGGCAGAGCTATAAGTGAGGAGAATAATAGTATGATGGCGTCAGTAACTGCGGGCGCTACAGCTGTTGGTTTGATAGCTGGCTACCTCATCGCTGGAGCCATTGCAAGCATTCTCGCTGGGGCGCTGATAGCATTTGTTGTGATTGCTATTGGTATTAATTGGTATAAAACATACGTTCCAGCTGCTGTAGAGTCATGGATTAGTAGGTGCCTTGTTGGTTATGGTTCTGGTGGGATAGAAAAATTCAATGATGCTGCTTCCGAGTTTAATAGCTTGGGGATGGTCTTTAGTGGCATAGAAACTACATTATCTTTAGAGAATATAACAAGAGTGGATAGCAGTAGCGAAAATTCGAAGCAAATTGCTGAAATCACAGGTGGGGCTGAATATTACTGTTTGGAAATTACTGTCAAGTCTCCGGTAATGGACGATGCGGTTTTGATCTTAAAGTTAATGTCTGTGGATAAGGCAACTACTTATAGAAAGGCTAGCTTTAGGTATGTAGAAGGTGAGTTGGTAGTTGTAAATAACAGCACCAAGAACGAAGTTGCTACCGGTGAGGTTACTAGGAATGAAAATCAGCTTGGTGCTATGGTTAAAAGTTTCAAGTTTGAGTCTAAAAAAGATAGTGACAGAGTTGTATTGCATCACAAGGGCTTTTATGAAGATGAAATTGCAGAAAATTTGTCATTGAGTATTGAGTTGGTAGATGGTAGTGGGCGAAAGGAAGATGTTATTTACTTGAAGTAAGTGGAGGAATATATGAAAAGATTATTGTTGATTTTGTGGTTGATAAGTGTAATCAATATTCCTGTGCAGGCGGCAGTGCTTCATCAAGATAATGATACTAACAGCTTTGATGATGACTATAGTTCTTTTGATTATATTTCTCTGTCTACGAAAGAAAATAGGACGCCTGTAGAAAGTTATTATCTTGGGATTGCTTACCTCAGAAACTATGATCATGTCTTGGAAGCAACAAATAATTGCAAAGCGTTTGAGAATTTTGAATTTGCAGCCGATAATGATATTGCAGATGCGATCTTTGTGCTTGGGACCATGTATTATAATGGTGCTTGCGTAGAGAGGGATGTAGATAAGGCCGGTGAGTTGTTTATCGAAGCCGGTAGCAAAGGGTATGTACAAGCCCAGGCTTTATTAGCAAGGGCATACTGGGGGGAGAATACTCGAGATCTATTTGTCACTGATCTTGCTGAGGCGAAGAAGTGGTTGAAAAAGGCTGCTGAAAATGGCGATGCCCCATCTGCAATAGGTTTAGCTTATTTTTATGAACATGGACTAGCGGGTGATGAAAATCCTAGCTTGGCTTTCAAGTGGAGGTTAAAAGCTAGTAGTTTGCCTTACGGTGAATTCAGTTTGGGATATTTTCAACCACTTGGTAGGTATTATGAAAAGGGTTACGGCACTGAAGTCGACTTGATCCAAGCCTATAAGTATTATGATTTAAGCGGTAGTATCGGTGGTGCAGGACGTTCACGACTCTCTAAAAAAATGACTAATGAACAGATCGCTGAAGCCAGGCAGCAGTCTAGGCAGTGGCAAGAAGAGCATCGCCACTTCAATCCTGGCTATAACGGCCTCCAACGCCAGTCTGATGGCAGTTACCGCTAATCGACTCAGTTGATTTCAGTGTTGTGCAGAAAGCCCGAGTCCTTCCAAGGCTCGGGCTTTTTTCGTGCTTGGGGCTCTAGATGCTGGCAGGCGGTCGAGGTTCAGGCTCGCTGGAAGGGTGGAGGTGTCATCAGGCTGTAGCAGGGAAAGGCGGTCAGGCTAGCCTTCGATGGCATACGGCGAGTAGGGCCTGGCTCTGGGTCTGCAGGTATTACCGTGAGGGGGCAAGTCAAGGAGTCGCATCGGTACAAGTCAAGAATTATAGCCATATGCCATCCATGAATATTCTGCGGTGCAGGTTGCCATCGGCCCAGCCTGTTCATTGAAAGAGCAGTGGGAGTTATTATATTAGGCGGTGCTGTTTTTAAGGTTAAAGGGCAAAATCTTGTCAGCAATCTTCCGACACGAGATTTGTTACCCAATTTTTACGAATACGTAACAGTTCTGTTATCCCAGAGGATTCAGGGAATGTCGTTGAGTTCTCATCCTTCATGGAGGTATTGCATGCTCGGCAATCCAGGCTCGGGTGACGGGTGAGGATTGAGTCTTCACTCCCGCTGTGGCGCGCTTGGTGTCCCATTGTTCTGCAAACTTCGTGAGCCACGATAGAAGCTCATGAGCAGCGCTAGCAAGCGGCAACAACGCGATTAATCGATGCTTAAACGATAGCGGGATTGCGTTTCTTGCTGGAATCTGCAACTGCAATATGTTTCCATATTCGCGTGTGCGATAGAATAAATATACTAAAACACGATAGACGTTGAGCCTGTGCTTGACGCTTTGAATGCCTGCCGTCGGACGCCTTCCATTTATCCTTTTCGGGCACTTTCATCTGAAGGTGGCAGGAGTATGCAACACACTTGATTTATCTGACAGGGAAGCAGATTGATGTCAAGAACTGGTGTCGAGCCCTCACTGCGCGGCGAATCATTCCACCTGCCATCTTTCAGGATCGCGGGTCTGCTCATGGCAGGCTTGCTGTCATTGCTGGCTGGGTGCAGCTCGACACCGGAGCAGGGGCCCACTGATTATGTCCCCCCGCCCATCGAGCGTTTCGTCGGCACGCTTCCCTGCCAGGATTGCCGCCTCATCCGTGCGGATCTGACCCTGCATCGTGATCCCGAAAGTGGCGAGCCCACGGCGTTCTTCCTGCAGGAAGCGCATGTAGATGCCGTGGGTGGAGACTTCGTGACCACCCAGTGGGGCGACTTCGAGGCCGAGACCTCTGACAGCACTACCTATCTGCGTCTGGAGCGGGATACGCCCTTGAACCTGAAGATGCAGGAGGGCGGCGATACCCTGGAGTTGATGGGGCAGAAGGGCGCTGACAGCGATTACGAGTTCACCCGTGCCGAGCCGCTTGGCTGAGGTTCACCACGCGTTGCGCAGGACCTGCGCACGGAGAGTATCTGACATGGATTCGTCCTTTGACATTGAAGCCTTCATTCGACAGCGCAAGCAGACGCGTGTGGTCAGTGACCTGTTGTATGAGAACGCCTCGGATTATCTGACGACCCTGGGGGCCTTGATTCGCCCGCAGATGATCTTTGGCGAATACCTGCAAGGGGCACCGCGCGGTAGCGGCCGTGAGGCACAGCATGCCTTCAAGGAATTTACCGCCCTCTATGACTCCACGGCCAATGCCGAGCCTTTCCGCTTGCTGCAGGAGCTGGATGTGCCGCTGGAGCTTCTGAGCACGGCCCCGCGTCTCTATCCGCATGAATATGATGTACGTCTCGAGTCCACTGGCAAGGTGATTCGCGTCACCAGCCCGACCCGCTGGGTGGTGGGTTTCGATGGCTTCTCGCTGCAACGCTTCCGTCACATCATCAAGGACCCCAATCGCAGCACCGCCGAGCTGCTGCGCTACGTGGTGCACTATCTGATGCTGTTCTATTGCGTCAATCGTGCCCCGGGCCTCGGGCGACTGTTGCTGGGGCTGCGCTTCCCGGTCAGTTTCGAGAAGCTCGGCGAGTTCGGCAGCATGCCGTTCTGCGTGGTGGGGTCTCCCATCACCTCGCACCTGCCGGAGCAGGACACCATCCTGCGCAGCACCGAAATCGCCGGCAATGACACCTTTGAAGAACTGATCGATGTCGCGGACATCGAGTCGATGGATGACGCCGTCAAGCAGCGGCTGCTCAGGGCGATCGCCGCTGTCTGAGTGGCGTGTCAGCGGCGATGTTCCGGCTGATTCAGCGGGACCCCATTTTTGCTTCGCGCAACCACTTCACAACTGCACATAAGGAAATGCCCCATGGCGGAGAGGGATAGCACACAACACAAGCTGGGACGCATTCGCGCACCACGCGTCCAGATCACCTACGACGTCGAGATCGGTGACAGCCAGGAGCAGAAGGAACTGCCGTTTGTGGTCGGTGCCGTCGGTGACTACACCGGCAACCCGCTCAGCCCGCCGCCCAAGCTCAAGGACCGCAAGTTCGTCGCCATCGATCGCGACAACTTCAACGGCGTCCTCAAGGGCTTGAAGCCGCGCCTTGCCTATCGCGTCGACAACACGCTGAGCAAGGATGGTACCCAGCTGCCGGTCGAGCTGAACTTCAACTCGCTGGAAGACTTCGAGCCGCAGAATGTCGTCAAGCAGGTCGAGCCGCTGCGCAAGCTTCTGGACGTGCGCAACAAGCTCGCCGATCTGCGCAACAAGATGGGCGGCAACGACAAGCTGGAAGAGCTGCTGATGGACGTGCTCCAGAACAGCGAGAAGCTCAAGACGCTGGGCGACGAGTTCGGTCGCGAGCAAGCCGTGCGCAAAGACGACAACTGATTGCGGAGTCAGACCATGAGTGACAATCGTAGTGAATCAGCAGTGGCACCGCAGGCACAGGATACCGTCTTCGCGCCGCAGTCTTCCTTGCTCGACAGCATCATCTCCGAGAGCCGCGTGGCGCGCTCCGAGACCGAGCGCACCCGTGCGCGCGACCTGATCGAAGAGCTGGTCGCCCAGGTGCTGGATGGCGAAGTCATGCCCAGCAAGGACCTCATCGCCGTGCTGGATGCGCGTATCGCCGAGATCGACGCGATGCTCTCCGAGCAGATGAACGAAGTCATGCACGCCAGTGAGTTCCAGAAGCTGGAATCCTCCTGGCGCGGTCTGCGCTATCTGGTTGATCAGACCGAGACCGGCAGCAACATGAAGATCCAGATGCTCAACGCCACCAAGAAGGAATTGGTGCGTGACCTGAAATCGGCGCCGGAATTCGATCAGAGCGCGCTGTTCAAGAAGGTCTACGAAGAAGAGTACGGCACCTTCGGTGGCGCGCCGTTCGGCATGCTGGTCGGCGATTACGAATTCTCGCGCAGTCCGGAAGACATCTATCTGCTGGAGCAGATCTCCCACGTGGCCGCCTCGGCGCACGCACCCTTCATCTCCGCGGCGTCTCCGGAGCTGTTCGGCTGGGACTCCTTCACCGAGATGAGCGGTCCGCGTGATCTGTCCAAGATCTTCGACACCGTCGAATACGCCAAGTGGAAGTCTTTCCGCAACTCCGAAGATGCGCGCTATGTCGGCCTGACGTTGCCGCACGTGCTGGGACGTCTGCCGTATGGCCCGGACACCACGCCGGTCGAGGAATTCAACTTCGTCGAGAACGTCGATGGCCGTGAGCACAACAAGTACCTGTGGATGAACGCGGCGTACGCCATGGGCTCCCGCGTGACTGACGCCTTCGCCAACTATGGCTGGTGTGTCGCCATTCGCGGTGTCGAGGGCGGCGGCCTGGTCGAGAACCTGCCGACCCACACCTTCCAGACCGACGATGGTGAAGTGGCGCTGAAGTGCCCGACCGAGATCGCCGTGACCGACCGTCGCGAGAAGGAGCTGGCAGACCTGGGCTTCATCCCGCTGGTGCACTGCAAGGGCACGGACTACGCCGCCTTCTTCGGCACCCAGTCCGCCCAGAAGCAGAAGACGTACAACACCGACGTGGCCAACGCCAACGCGCGGCTGTCCTCGCAGATGCAGTACATCTTCGCCACCTCACGCATCGCGCATTACATGAAGGCGATCATGCGTGACAAGGTCGGCAGCTTCGCCTCGCGCACCAGTGTCGAGCGCTACCTGAACGACTGGCTGTCCCAGTACGTGCTGCTGGACGACAACGCCAGCCAGGAAGCCAAGGCGCAGTTCCCGCTGCGTGAAGCACGTGTCGAAGTCGCGGAAGTCCCGGGCAAGCCGGGTGTCTTCAAGGCCGTGACCTTCCTGCGGCCGCACTACCAGCTGGATGAACTGACCGCCTCACTGCGCCTGGTCGCAGAGCTGCCGCAGTCCACTCGCAGCTGATGACATCTCGTCACTGAAGACCCCTCGCTCTTTTCCCTGCGTGTCCTGCACGCCCGCATCGTCAGACTGGCCAACGCCGGCCTGACGGTGCGGCTTATCGCCATGAAGGAGGCGACATGCGCATGAATGGCACCCGCCGCCTCATTCCCACCTTGTGGGATCGGTTGCAGGACGATGCACCGCATCAGGGAGAGGCCGCGGAGGAGCAACGCTTCGTCAGTCTCGACGAGTACAAGCGCACCATCGTGCGTGACCTCGAGATTCTGGTGAACACGCGCAGCGAATTGCTGGGAGGGCGCTTGAATGACTTTCCCGGGTTGCGCGGCACGGTGCTGGGCTTCGGTCTGCCGGACTTTCTCGGCCGAGGCCTGCACAGCAGTGAAGACCGCCGCTTGATCCAGCGTCAGCTGGAGTACGCCATCGAAAGCAATGACCGTCGCTTTCGCAACGTGCAGGTCAAGCTGCTTGACCAGGATGGTCAGGATCGACTCCTGCGCTTTCGCGTCGAGACGCTCCTCGTCCTCAAGGATGCAACGCGGCAAGTGGCCTTCGATGCCGTGCTGCATGCCGACACTCAGCAATACAAAGTGCAGAACCTTTCCTGATGCTTGATGAACTGCTGCCTTATTACGAACAAGAGATCTCGCACCTGCGCTTTCTGGGCCGGGAGTTCGCACGTGAGTACCCCAAGATTGCCGCAAGACTGCAATTGGAAGGCGACCACTGCGAAGACCCGCACACCGAGCGTCTGGTCGAGTCCTTCGCGTTCCTGTCGGCACGGGTTCACAAGAAGCTGGATGATGATCTGCCGGAAATCGTCGAGGCCTTCCTCGATGTGCTCTACCCCCATTACCTGCGACCGACGCCTTCGCTGTCGATCGCACAGCTCGACCCCGGTGAGCAGACCTCGCTGACCGGGCGCTATCAGGTCGCGCGGCACACCGAGATGTTCTCGCGTCCGGTGGAAGGCGTGGCCTGCCGGTTCCGTACCTGCTATCCGGTGGATGTGTGGCCGCTGCGCGTGGAAAGCGCCGGCTTCTCGCTGCTGGAACGCTCGGCCTTCAATGGCCGCGACAAGGACAGCGTCGCGCGGCTGGATCTGGCCTTCGAGGCCTTGAACGACCAGTCGGTGGGCAGCTTCGGGATCGACCGCCTGCGCCTGTTCCTGGACGGCGAGGGTGCCTTGATGCACCCGATGTACGAACTGCTGTTCAACAATCTGACCCGCCTGAGCGTCAGCTTCGATGAGGGCGGCCAGCGCCGAGAAGTCGCGCTGCCGACGGATTCGCTCACGCCGGTCGGGTTCGCGCCCGAGGAAGGATTGATCGATTACCCCGAGCGCTCCTTCCTCGGCTATCGCCTGCTGCACGAGTACTTCACCTTCCCCGACAAGTTCATGTTCTTCGATGTCGAAGGGCTGACACGTCTGCTGGCACGCGCCAGCGGCACGCGTTTCGAGCTGCACTTCCACTTCGCGGACTATGCGCTGGACGAGCGTCTGTCGCGGCTGTCCCAGAGTCTGGGGCGCAATCATTTCCGCCTCGGCTGCACGCCGGTGATCAACCTGTTCGAGCGTCAGGCCGAGCCGATCCTGCTCACCCATACCCAGGCGGAATATCCGGTGGTGGCCGATGTGCGCAATCCGCACGGCGCCGAGGTGATCTCGATCGACCGCGTCACGCGCGTACAGAAGACTGCCGAGCGCGATCACGTGCGCTATTGCCCGCCGTTCTTCGAGCCGCAGGGCAGTGCGCCGTCACGCGAGACCAGCTACTGGCTGTCGCGGCGGGTGCCGTCCGCCCGTGAGCGGGATGCCGGCACCGAGCTGCTGCTGCGCCTGGCGGATCGTGAGCTCAATGCCATCGACGCCACCAGTGACGTGCTTAGCCTCAAGCTGACCTGCAGCAATCGTGACCTGCCGCAGCGACTGAGCTTCGGCCATCCGCGCGGTGACTTCACGCTGCCGCGCGAGCAGGTGGTCAAGGCCATCCGCTGCCTGCGCAAGCCCACGCCCTCGGCGCGGCCGCCGATGGGCAAGGGCGTCATCTGGCGCCTGATCTCGCATCTCTCGCTCAACCATCTCTCATTGGTGGAGCGTGGCCGCGATGTGCTGCTGGAAATGCTCTCGCTCTACAACTATCGCGATCTCGAGGCCACGCGTCGCCAGATCAACGGCATCGCCAGCATCCAGAGCGCACCGGCGATGACACGGATCGGGCATCCTCGCCCGGCCTTCGTGCGCGGTACCGGCATCACGCTGGAGCTGGATGAACAGGAGTTCATCGGCAGCGGCATCTTCGTGTTCGGCATGGTGCTGGATCACTTCTTCGGGCAGTACTGCTCGCTCAACAGTTTCACTCGGCTGACATTGCGCAGCCGCCAGCGCGAAAAGGACGTCGTGACATGGCCCGCCAGAACCGGCACTCAGCCCCTGGTCTGATCGACCAGGCGCGCGCTGAGCCTTACCGGTTCAGCTTCTTTCAGCTGGTGCGATTGCTCCGGCTGCACTACAGCCGTGCCGGACGCCTCGAACCCGAGCTGCGTCCCCACGAGGACCCGCTGCGCTTTCGCAGCCAGCTGTCGCTGAACTTCCCGGCCAGTGAAGTGAGTGACCTCGTGTTCGAGAGCGAGACATCGCGCTCTCCGACCGACCAGCCGCTGACCCAGGTGCAGGTCACCTTCATGGGGCTGGTGGGCCCGTCCGGTGTCCTGCCGCGTCCGTACACCGAGACGTTGATCGACCGCCACGTGCAGCTGCGCGATGACGGGGCTCATGCCTTCTTCGATCTGTTCTCGCACCGCATGACGGCGCTGTTCTATCAGGCGTGGCAGAAGTATCGCTTCCACATCGAGTATGAGCGTCGCGGCGAGACGGACTTCGAGCGCCAGCTGCTCGCGCTCAGCGGTGTCTCCGGGCGCTCCGCGCAGCTGCTGTTCGCGGGGGACGATGCCCTTGTCGACGAGAATCGCGACAACGCGGCACCCAGCCGGGGGCTCGGCAATCAGGACGGCCGAGAACTGCCGCGCGAGCTGTTCTCCTTCTTCGCCGGGCTGCTCGGTCAGCGGCCCCGCAATCAGCAGAACCTGACCACCTTGCTGGGCAGCTTCTTCGGCGTGCCGTGTGAGGTGAAGCCCTTCCAGGGGCGTTGGCTCGACATCAGCGAGCCGGAATTGACGCGCCTGGGGCAGGCCAATGCCCGGCTGGGACAGAGCGCCGTGGCCGGCAAGCGCGCCTGGGATTACCAGTCCTGCGTGCGTATCGCGGTCGGCCCCTTGCGCCTGGCGGACTTCCGCCGCTTTCTGCCCGGCGGTGAGGACCATCTGCGCATGACGGAACTGATCCGTTTCTATGTCGGGCCGGAGCTCGATTTCGAGCTGGAACTGCAGCTCGAGCCCAGTGAAGTGCCGCCGGCCCGCCTGGGAGGAGCCGGTGGCATCTCGCTGGGCCGCCTCGGCTGGCTGGGCCAGACACCCCGCAGCACCTCGGGAAGTGTGCTGCTACGAATTCCCTTCGATGGAGTGACCCCGTGAGTCTCAAGACGCTATTCGCCAAGCTCAATGATGTCAGCCGCGGTGCCATGGAAGAGGCCGCTGGCCTGTGCCTGGCCAAGCGCCAGTATGAAGTCGATGTCGAGCATCTGCTGATCAAGCTGCTGGACGGTGACGACAACGACCTGCTGCGCATCATGCGTCACTACTCGCTGGGGCTGGATCAACTCGCCGATCAGCTGGACCGCTCGCTGGAGCGTCTGAAGACGGGCAGCACCGCGACGCCGGCACTGTCGCCGCATATCACGCGGCTGATCGAGAAGGCCTGGTTGATCGCCTCCATCGACCACGAAGTCGCGCATATCCGCAGCGGGCACCTGCTGCTGGCCCTGCTGGAAGACCCGGAACTGGCCCAGCGCGCAGGCCTGGGAGCTTCCGCGCTGGAGCGTTCGTTCGAGCCACGTCACGACACTCCGCTGGCGCGTATCGATGCCGCAGACCTGCGCCTGCATTTCACCAGCCTCTTGGCCGCAAGTCCCGAGGCCGAGCTCTCGCAGCCGACGCCGTCAGCCGCGAGCAGCGGCGGGCAGACGGCAGGTGAGGGTGGTGGCGCTGGACGCCCGGGCAGTCACAAGACCCCGGCGCTGGATCAATACACCATCGATCTGACCGCCAGTGCGCGCGCCGGCAACATCGACCCGATTCTGGGGCGCGATGACGAAGTGCGCCAGATGATCGACATCCTGACGCGTCGTCGTCAGAACAACCCGATCCTCACCGGTGAGGCGGGGGTCGGCAAGACCGCCGTGGTCGAAGGGCTGGCACAGAAGATCGTCGCCGGGGAAGTGCCTGCGCCGCTGGCACGTGTCGAGCTGCGCACCCTGGATCTCGGCCTGCTGCAGGCCGGCGCCAGCGTGAAGGGCGAATTCGAGCAGCGCCTCAAGGACGTGATCGAGGAAGTGAAGCGCAGCCTGCACCCGATCATTCTGTTCATCGATGAAGCCCACACCCTGATCGGCAGTGGCGGTCAGGCGGGCCAGAACGATGCCGCCAACCTGCTCAAGCCGGCGCTGGCGCGTGGCGAGCTGCGCACCATCGCCGCCACCACCTGGGCCGAGTACAAGAAGTACTTCGAGAAGGACGCCGCCCTGGCGCGTCGCTTCCAGGTGATCAAGGTCGAGGAGCCGGCCGAGCCGCAGGCCATCGACATGCTGCGCGGGCTGGCGACGCGCATGCGCGATCACCACAAGGTCGAGATTCTCGATGACGCCATCGTGCAGGCGGTGCGTCTCTCCAGCCGCTATATCACCGGCCGTCAGCTGCCGGACAAGGCGGTCAGCGTGCTGGATACCGCCTGTGCGCGTGTCGCGCTGGGCCAGCAGACCACGCCGGCACCGCTGGAAGATGCCCGTCAGCGCCTGCGCGATCTCGAGGCTGAACGTGCGGCACTGGCTCGCGAGCACGAGCGCGGCGATGACCGCCATGCCCCGCGTCTGGACGAGATTGACAGCGAAGTGCTGGCCATTACCGCGCAGGTGACGGCGCTGGAAGCTGACTGGACACGTCAGCGTGAGGCCGTCGAGGCGGTGCTCAAGGCTGATGCCGCCCTGAGCGCGGCCAACGAATCCGATGATGCCACCGGGCGTGACGCTGCCTTGGCCGAGCTGCGTGCCGCGCGTGAGGTGCTGGGAGCCGCCGGTGGCGAGGCGCCGCTGGTGCATGCCTGTGTCGATGGCAATGCCATCGGCGAAGTCGTCGCTGCCTGGACCGGCATTCCGCTGGGCAAGATGCAGCGTGACGAGATTGACACCGTGCGTCGTCTGCCGGCGCTGTTGGGCGAGCGCGTGCTCGGGCAGGACCACGCACTGGAAGAGATCGGCCAGCGCATCAGCCTGTCGCGCGCCAGGCTCGAAGACCCGAACAAGCCGATCGGTGTCTTCATGCTGCTCGGCCCGAGCGGGGTCGGCAAGACCGAAACCGCGCTGGCCCTCGCCGACAGCCTGTACGGCGGTGAGCGCAATCTCATCACCATCAACATGTCCGAGTACCAGGAAGCCCACACCGTCTCCTCGCTGAAAGGCTCGCCGCCCGGCTATGTCGGTTACGGGGAGGGCGGTGTGCTGACCGAGGCCGTGCGTCGCAAGCCGTATAGCGTGGTGCTGCTCGATGAGGTCGAGAAGGCGCATCCGGACGTGCTGGAAGTCTTCTTCCAGGTGTTCGACAAGGGCGTGATGGAGGATGGCGAAGGGCGCGAGATCGACTTCCGCAACTGCGTCATCCTGCTGACCTCCAACGTCGGCACCGACGAGATCATGAACCGCTGCCTGGGCGTGGCGACCCCGCCGGCACCGGAAGCGCTGGTCGAGGAGCTGCGCGACACCCTCAATGGCGTCTTCAAGCCGGCCTTCCTCGGCCGCCTCAAGGTCGTGCCGTACTACCCGGTCCACAGCGACATCCTGGCGCGCATCGTCGACCTCAAGCTGTCGCGTCTGGCGGAACGCTTCACGCGCAACCACGGCGCCCACCTGAGCTTCGCCCCGTCGCTGGCGACGCATATCGCCGAGCGCTGTACCCAGACCGACAGCGGTGCGCGCAGCATCGATCACCTGCTGAGTGGCTCGCTGATGCCGCCGCTGGTGGAGTGGGTGCTGGAACGCATGGCCGATCAGCAGCCGGTGGGCGATGTCAGCATCGCGCTGGATGACGCCGGCCAGTTCACCTACGAGATGCAGTGAGGAAGCCCACATGTCATTCCGGGGATATCACGTGAAGGCTGAGCGGCGCACCACGTCTCTGCGTCCGCGCCATTGGCTGCCCGTCATGTTGTGCGCCAGCCTGCTGCTCGGCGGCTGCGGGGTCGGCAGCCGTCTTGGCCAGCAGATGGATGGCACGGTGGGGGACATCCTGTTCCGTCAGGACGAGACGGTCGCCTTCACCCTCGATGCCGATGACTCGCTCAATCCGGATGTCGATGAGGCGTCACTGTCGGTGGTGGTGCGCATCTATCAACTGGATGCGAGTGAGGCCTTTACCAGCGCCTCGCCCGATGGCCTCTGGGATCACGCCGACAAGGTACTGGGCGACTCCCTGCTGGATACCCGCGAAGTGGTGATGGTGCCGGGCGGGCATGTCGTCGATGAGGCGCCGCTGAAGCCGGGCGCGCGGTACGTGGCGGTCGCGGCCTATTTCCGCCAGACCCCGGACGCGCGCTGGCGCGTGCTGTTCGATGCCGATGCGATGCGCAAGGACGGCCTGTTCACCTCACCGGACGGCGTCGAACTGACGCTGGCCGATCACTACATCACGGTGGCGCCCGACAGCGAAGACCTGCTGGCAACGACGACACCGCCATGAGGCGTGAGCCATTCCGCCTGACGGGCGGCACGTCACTGGCGACACCGGACGGACTTTATAAAGGATGGATTCGTGAGCAAGCATAATCGCGTGAGGTGGTCCGAGGGCATGTTCCTGCTGCCCCAGCACTTCCAGTATCAGGACGAGTATCACCAGTGGCAGCTCGGCGAGGCCAGCACGCGCAGCGGGCCCTTCGCCTTTGGCGTACAGCAGCTTGAGATCGATGAAAGCGCGCTGGCCCAGGGCCGCCTGCAACTGAGTCGCCTCAAACTGGTCTTCCCGGATGGCACGCTGTTCGATGCTCCCCAGCACGATAGCCTGCCGCGGGCGCGTGACCTGGGAGAGCTGGCCGGTCACAGCGAGATCAAGGTGCATGCTGCGCTGAGCCTGGTACAACCCTACGCCGGCAATGTGCAGGAAGATGAGCAGCAGCGCGGTGCCCGTCGTCGCTTTCGTCAGCGCTTCGATTCCCTGCCGGACCTGCTGGACGGCGATGGCGAGAACGAGCTGAGCCTGCTGGAACTCAATGTGCGTCTGTTGCTGGAAGGCGATGACCTGGAGGGCAGCACGCATTGTCCGCTGGCCGTGCTGACGCGCAATGCCGCCGGTGGCTTCTCGGTCTCGCCGCGCTTCGTGCCGCCTGCGCTTCACCTCTCGAGCAGCGAGACGCTGATGGCCATGGGCCAGCGCCTGGCCGGCATGCTGCAGGCCAAGCACGAGACGCTGTCCGGACGTCGCCGCGAGCGCGCCGATCAGGTCGCGGAATTCGGCTCAAGCGACGTGGCGCTGTTCTGGCTGCTGCATACGGTCAACCGTGCCTACCCGGCGCTGGCGCATCTGCTGCAACACCCGCAGCATCATCCCGAGAAGCTCTACACCTTCCTGTCGGATCTGGTCGCCAGCCTGATGACCTTCTCGATGGATTACCGCCTGAGTGACCTGCCGCCGTACCGCCATGAAGACCCGGTCCAGTCATTGACGACGCTGGAAACCATGGCGCGCGAGCTGCTGGATACCGTGGTGCCCAACCAGTACATCCCCATCGCGCTGGAACAGACCAAGCCGTCCTACTACATCGCCCATCTGCACGATGCGCGTCTGGTGGACGCCGACTTCTACATCAGCGTGCATGCCGACATGCCCGGCGCCAAGTTGCTGGAGCTGGTGCCGCGTGCCTTCAAGGTCGGCTCGCCGGATGACATCGAGGTGGTGGTCAACAGCGCCATGCCCGGCGGCTCGCTGGTACACGCCTCGCGTCTGCCCACCGCGATTCCCTCGCGCCTCGATAACCACTATTTCGCGCTGGAACCCCAGGGCCGCATGTATGAACGCATGATGGCCGCGCAGGCCATCGCCTTCTACGTGCCCGGCGGTTTCCACAACCTCAAGATTGAATTGATGGCGGTGCTGAAATGACCCAGACCACGGCAACCCAGCCGAGCGACACGGCGGCACATCATCCTTCCCGGGCGCCTTCCCAAGGAAGTGGCGGCGCGGGGAGATCCGGCGCATCGGTTCCGGCGGACACGCGTCTGCGCACGCTGTCCCAGGATTTCTTCTCGCTGATCCTGATGATTCGTCGCGGCAGTGAAGCGCGCAACGTCGATGAGTTCCTGACCCGGGTCGCCGACTACTTCCGCGAGCTGGAAGCCCAGGCGCTGGCGGTCGGTTACAGCATGGATCAGGTGCGTGACGCCCAGTACGCGCTGTGCGCCTTCCTCGATGAAAGCGTGCTGGGGGCCGGTGCCAGCAACATTCGCCAGCATCTGGAGCTGCATCCGCTGCAGTACACCTACTTCGGCGTGCATCTGGCGGGTGAGGGCTTCTTCGAGCGTCTCGAGGCACTGCGCACCGACGTCAAGGCCAACCTGGATGTGCTGGAGATCTATCACCTGTGTCTGGCGCTGGGCTTCGAGGGCAAGTTCCGCCTCGAACACCGTGATCAGCTGCGCTACGTGGCCAGCACGCTGGGCCAGGACATCGCGCGCTACCGTCAGACATCCGACGTGCTGGCACCGGGCTGGCAATTGCCGGACCAGGTCGGTCAGCTGCTGCGTTATGAAATTCCGGTCTGGGTCTATCTGCTGGTGATCGCGCTGTGCTGCGGGGCGGTCTATCTGGTGCTCGACAACCTGCTGGATACTCAGGTCACGGCGCTCATCGAGCGACTGTCGTCCCTGTTCGCAACGACATGAGGCGTGACGGAATGAAACGGGTGCTGGGGTTCCTCAAGAGTTTCTGGTTGGCGTCGTCACTACTGTGGCTGGCCGGTGTCGTGCTGTGCGTCTGGTGGGTGCCACGTCTGGGTGGCTCGCTGGAACGCCTGGCCATCGCCGTGGCGCTGCTGACCGCGGTGTGGCTGCTGGCCATCGTGCTGCGCAAGTATCGCAAGGTGCGCGCCGAGCGGGATCTGGAAGACCTCGTCCAGCTGGAAGTGGACCGCGAAGCTGCGGATGCCGCCACCGAAGCCGGCGATTACGAAGTGCTGCGTGAGCGTCTCAAGTCGGCGCTGCGCATGCTGCGTGCCCAGCGTGGTCTGCACAAGGGTGGCAGTGCCTCGCTCAGCGATCTGCCCTGGTATCTGGTGCTGGGTCTGTCGTCCTCCGGCAAGACCTCGCTGCTGACACGCTCCGGCCTGAGCTCCAGCGTGGCGGGGCTGGGCGGGGATTCCGGCACCCAGTACTGCGACTGGTACTTCGGCAACGACGCCCTGATGATCGACACCGCCGGGCGTTATGTGGCCGAAGAGCAGCCGGCGCGTGCCTTCGCCGACTTCCTGCGTCTGCTGGCACGCCGTCGGCGGAGTGCGCCCATCAATGGCCTGGTGGTGGTGGTGGATCTGCCGGCACTGCTGCATGCGCCGCGTGACGAGAATCATGCGCTGGCACGCCAGCTGATCGAGCGCATCAATGACTTCCGCGATGCGCTGGATGCCTCGCCGCCGGTCTATCTGATGTTCACCAAGGCCGACCAGCTGCCGGGCTTCACCGCCGCGTTCAATACGCTGGACAGCGATGCCCGCCATGCGCCGTGGGGCATGACGTTCTCGGTGGCCGAGGCGCGTCGCGAGGGTGTCGTGGCAGCCTTCTCCCGGCATTTCCCCAAGATGGTGGCGGGGCTGCGTGGTCATGTGGAAGCCGCCCTGCGTGAGCGTGGCCAGCAGGCGGACAGCGAGCTTTTGCACTTCCCGGAATACATCGCCGAGATGGAAGGCCTGCTGGCCGACTTCCTGGAGCCCTTCGATCTGCGTCGCAACAGTGCCCGCGGGCCGCTGACGCGTGGCGTCTATTTCACTAGTGCGCTGCAGGACGGCAGTGCGATGCCGGCGATTCTCGATGAGCAGGTCCGTCAGGGCTTTGCGCTCAAGGAACCGGCGGGCACCCAGGCGGCGACGCCAGCCTCAGCGACGGCGACGGCGACGGTCAGTGATCGCCCCTATTTCGTCGGCGGTGTCTTCCGTGACGTGATGATTCCGGACCGCAACCTGGTGCGTCACTACGCGCGCGATGGTCAGCGGCGTTCCCTGAACCCGCTGTTGATCGGCGTAGGTGGGGTGGCAGGTGCGGTGACGCTGGGCCTGCTCGGCAACGCCTATTACCAGAGTCGCACCAGTCTCGAGGCCGTCGATGCGCAGCTGACATCGCTTGATGGCGCCGTGACCCCCAGCGTGCAGCTCGACCTGCTCCACGCTGAGCTGTCGCGTGTGCGTCAGGCCCGCGAAGAGGGCGGTCTGCCCTGGTATCAGCACATGGGACTGGATGGCGGAGAGCGTCTGAGCGCGACGCTTGAAGCACAGTACTTCGCGACCCTCAAGCAGCAGATTCTGGCACCGCTGGCGGAAGATCTCGACGCTCGCCTGCGGGCGGTCGGGCGTCTGGCGGTCTCGCTGGGCATCGTCTCCGAGTCCGCTTCGCGGCGCACCCGTGGCGAGGACGTCGGTGAGGGCGCTGGATCCGGGGGCGATGCCTCGCGGACATTGGTCGCCGATGGCAAGTCACTGCTGACCTCGAGCGGCGAACGCCTGCGTCAGCGTCTCACCGAGCGCCCGACGCTGGGCAGCGTGCCGCGCTCACCGGGCGAACTGGCCAGTCAGCTCAAGGGCGAGGCGGATTACCGCCTGCGCGGCGGCGTCAATGACGCCTACTGGAGCACCCGACAGCAGGGACGTGATGCGCTGCGTGACAAGGCCGAGAATTTCCGTGGCTCGTCCGCGGGACTGGGCGGCGATGGCACCGTGGCGGGTGAGGGGGGCAGCCCGGACGGCGGCATGCCGGGCGGTCCGGCCTTCTCCAGTGAAGTGCTCAACCAGCTGACGCCGGAGCAGGTCGCCGGGCTGATCGATGCCTACGATGCGCTCAAGCTGTATCTGATCCTGAGTGAGCCTGCGGAACATCCGGACGTCGCCTTCGTGCGCGAAGCCCTGCCGCGCGCCTGGCATCAGCTGGCGGACAGTCACCGCCGTGTGCCGGGGGGAGATCAACGCATCGCCGACAATGTCGCGCTCTACAGCGAATATCTGGCGCAGGGCAAGGCACCTGCCCTGGTGCGGGATGAGGACCGCGTCGCGCGTTCCCGCCGTGACCTCAAGGCCTTCCTGCTCGACAACTCGCCGGCGGAGCGGGAATACCTGCGTCTGCGTCTGGCGGCCGAAGCCCGTTTCCCGTCGATGACGCTCTCGGTGATGCTGCCCGAAGAGGGCGCCCGTGGCTTGCTGTACGCCGGCGAATCCGTGCCGGCCTTCTTCACGCGTCGCGTGTGGGACGAGTTCGTGCGTCCCGAGTTGCTCAAGACGCTGAGTTCTGACCTGCCGGTGGAGCATGATTGGGTGCTGGAAGACGAGAACCCGGATGCCGAGCAGGGCAAGACCGAATTCGCCGAGGCGATTCTGGCGCATTACAAACGTGACTATGCCGAGGCCTGGGAGCGCTTCCTGGCCGATGTCGGCGTGCGTCGCTTCGAAGGTCTGGCGCTCTCGCGTCAGCGTCTGGCGCGCTTCAGCGACTATCAGCGCTCACCGCTCAAGACACTGCTGGCCGTGGTGGATGACAACACCCGCTGGGACAGCCGCGATGCCGAGGCCCGCAAGACGCCCCAGCCACGCGAAGCCGAGGGTGACGCACCGGCCCCGGCGGCCGAGTCGGCGGGCCTGTGGGATCAGGCGCTGGCGTGGGTCGAGGAGGATGGCAGTCAGCTGGCACAGCGTACCGGCGCATTGCAGGGACTGCCGCACGTGCACGACGGGAAGCTGGCGGACCACTTCGCGCCGGTCGCCAGCCTGTTTGCCCAGGATGAGGGGCAGGATGGCGATGCCTCGGTCATGAACCGCTACCAGCTGCGCCTGCGTCAGCTCAAGGTACGCCTCGACGGACTGGAGCGTGGCGATGTCGGCAAGCGTACCAAGCAGCTGCTGGCGGAGATGATCGGCGGCAAGCCCAATGAGATCTCGGCGGCGCGTGACTATGTCGCCGCCAATGTCGATACCTCGCAGGAACCGCTGGTGCAGTCGCTGCAGCGTCTGTTCCGTGCGCCCATCGATTACTCCGTGGCCAGTCTGCAGGGACCGGTGGCGTCACAGCTGGCCGCCGCCTGGGGCGAGCAGGTCGTCTCACCCTGGCATCGCATGGTCAGTGGCCGCTATCCGGTCAGCGATTCCGCCAACGAGACCTCGGTGCGTGACCTGCGTCAGTTCATCGACCCCGATAGCGGTCTGCTGACCCGCTTCGACAATGAAGAAGTCGGCAACCTGGAAGAGGGTGAGCAGGACGGTACGCCGCTGGTGGACCCCAAGATCACCGCCACCATCACCAAGGGCACGGCAGTGGGCCGGGTGCTGGAGAGTCTGGCGGATGTGGAGAACGGCTTCGAGATCATGATCCGGCCTTCCTCCCGGCTGATCTCGATCGAGCTGACGCTGGACGGTCAGCAGCAGACCTATCGCAATGGTCGTCAGCACTGGCAGCGCTTCGTCTGGCCGGGTGATCCGGAAGTCTCCGGCGCCCGACTGGAGGTGGTGACACGGGACGGCCGCCGCATCACCGTCTTCAACTTCCCCAATCGCTGGAGTCTGTTGAAACTGATCGAATCCGCGGACGTGACAGACCTGGATACCGCCCGTCAGCGCTTCACCTGGTACACCCCGGTGGGCCCGGTGAGCTTCGAGGCGCGCAACTTCGGTGGCGTGAAACTGACGGACCTCAAGCAGGTGCGCAACCTGTCCATGCCCTCGGTCGCCGGGAGATGACCGCATGATCGGCTTCTTCGGCAAGCTGCCCGGCAGCGCTGACTTCATCGCCCATCACGCGGGCCACAAGGACATCCGGGAACTGGATGGCTGGTGGCAGCGGGCGCTGAATCGCATGGCCGAGCGCGACGAAGACTGGCAGGCACGTTTCGATGCCTTGCCGCTGTGCTTCTTTCACTACCGCGCCAGCAGCGGAGCCTGGTTGATGGGCGCCATGTCGCCCTCGCAGGACGCCTCCGGGCGACGCTACCCGCTGCTGGTCTTCCAGCGGCTGGCCGTCTCGCCGGTGGTGGAGGGCAGTGTCGGGGTGCATACCCTCGGCGAGACCTTCGCCGGGCAGGTGCGGGAGTTGCTGCGCGATGTGATGCATTGCGCAGACCCCCTGAAGGCACAGGAGCGTCTGCTCACGGGAATCGAGGCGCTACGCCCGCTGGATGATTCCGATCTCAAGCTGCATCGGCGTCTGTTCGCGCGCTTTCTGGAAGACGTGCGCTACGGGGACCTCACGCGGGCGCTGGCCAGTGGCTTCCCCGACGTGAGCGCCCAGCGACTGACGCAGGACATGCAGGCATTGCGCCGGCAGCTGGCGACAGGGGGCGCACGCGATGACACCCGGGGGCAGGCGGCATTGCCACTGCCGCCGGAGCGCGCGCTGAAGCGTCCCGCGGCGGACCTGTGGCTGCACTGGCTGGAGCATGACAATGGCGCGCCGGGGCAGATCAGCGTGATCGTCGATGACTTCATGCGCCCGACATTGATGCGCTTCACGCGTGACGATCATGACGCACTGCGCATTCTGGCGGGCTCCGCCTTCGAGGTGCTCGGGCCCTGGCGCCTGCTTGGCAGCGGGGAGTCTCACGCTGGCCCGCTGGATGCGTCTCACGCCTCGACACTGGGCATGGGAGCCTACATCGCCGCTCTGTCAGATGACCGGAAAGATGACCCGGGGCCGCAGGGGACAAGGGCGGGCAGTGACGACACGGTATTCGGCGACATACCCAAGGATGAATCGGCACCGACATGAACAAGTTCAAGCTTCACGTTCTCAAGTACTACCTCCTCAAGTACCGCCCGTATTGGCTGGGCGTGCTGTTCTTCCTTGGCATCTTCGTGGTCTGGGGCGCCGGTGTCGGACTCGGCTTCTCGTCACTGGACAGTCTGCTGGTCGGCATTCTGGCGTTTCTGGTGGCCTCTGCCCTGTATCTGCTGCTGCTCTATCGCGGGGTGGGAGAGCGCAAGGATGTCGAGTCGCTGTTGATCCAGAACGCCGATGACGCCGTGCTCAGCGCCGCGCCCCAGGACCGCGAGGAAGTCAGCCTGCTGCGCGAGCGCCTGCTGGCCGCGCTGGATCGCATGCGCAAGAGTGCCAGCGAGAAACGCGGTGGCTGGTTCACCCGTCAGGGTGATCTGCTCTATACGCTGCCCTGGTATCTGGTGATCGGTCAGCCTGCGGTGGGTAAGAGCACGCTGGTGTCGCGCTCCGGACTCGATTTCCCCTTCGCGGAGCGGGAAAGCGCACGTGTCGCGGGCATCGGTGGCACCCGTCACTGTGACTGGTTCTTCAGCAGTGAGGCCGTGCTGCTGGATACCGCGGGGCGTTATGTCAGCTCCGAGGAGGAAGTCGGCAAGTGGCGTGCCTTCCTCGACATGCTGCGTCGCTATCGTCCGCGTCAGCCGCTCAATGGGTTGATCGTCGCGGTCAGCATCGATGAGGTGCTCCAGAACCGCCATGACGTCGAGGCACTGGCCCATCAGCTGCGCGAGCGTATCCAGGAAAGCTACGAGCGTCTGGGCGCCGCGCTGCCCATCTATCTGGTGTTCACCAAGAGTGACCACATTCCCGGCTTTCGCGAGTTCCATGCCCAGCTGGCACCGGCGCAGCGCGATGAAGTGCTGGGCATGAGCTTCCCGCACCAGGGCTATGCCGAGGCGGATTGGCGTACACGGTTCAGTGAGGCGATGACTCGCCTGGTGGCACGCTGCGCGGGTACCGGGGAGCGCTGTCTGATCGAGGGTGACATCGTGCGCACCCGCGAGGCCCCGGCGGCGGTGGAATTCCCGCGAGAGCTTGAAGCGCTGGCACCGCATCTGACCGATTTCGTCACCGAGCTGCTCAAGGTCAATCCCTATCAGGCAGCGCCGCTGCTGCGCGGGTTCTACTTCACCAGTGCGCTCTCCGAGGGGCAGGCCAGCACGGCAGCCCATGGGCGTAACGTGGCGTCACGCTTTGCCGTCACCGAGCGTCATGCGCCGGGCCATCAGGATGGCAAGCCGCTGTTCGTCTCGGGGCTGTTCTCGCGGGTATTGCTGCCGGATCAGCATCTGGTCGGCCTGTATGGCGGCGCCAACCTGCAGCGTCGGCGTCAGCTGCGCTGGGTGTGGCTGGCGCTGGCACTTGCCGGAGCGATGTGTCTGGCGTGGGCGGTGTCCTTCACCGCCAACACCCGCGAGCTCGGGGCGCTGGATCAGGCCCTGGATGACGCCTACGAGGAAGACGCCGGCGAGCCCGATGCCTATGCCCAGTGGGCGACGCTGGATGCCCTGCGTGACAGCGCGGCCCGCTACGATGCTCGCCATCACGAGCATGGCGTGCCTTGGTCGCTCGGTTTCGGGCTCTATGAAGGCGAGACGCTGGAACCTGAGCTGCGCGATGTCTATTTCGGTCAACTGCGTCAGACGATGCTGGTGCCGATCGCCAGCAACCTCAACCAGTCGCTGTTCATGCTGCCGACCATCAGCGTGCATGACCGCGAGGACGGGCCGCGCGAGACGGATATCCATGTCCCGGGAGTCGAGGACCACGCCCAGCCGCGTGACAACTCGGCCCAGGCGCTGGCGGACTTCGGCAACAACACCCTGAAGACCTACCTGTCCCTGTCGCGCACGCCGCGCGAGGACATCGAGCCGGACTGGCTGCGTAGCGAGATGCCGGTCTACTGGTATCCGGCCATCACCCAGGGGGAGGATGTGCCGCGCGACAGTCGTGATCTGGAATATGCCAGCCGTCAGGTCAACTTCTATGCCGAGCAGGTCGTGCGCCCGGACGTGCCGCGTCTGGAAGACAACACCTTCCTGGTGTCATCCAGTCGCAACTACATCGATGGCCTGCTGGACCGCTCCCTGAGCACCGTCGAGACCATCACGCTGGAATCCGACACCCTGTTCGCCTTCGGGCGTGCGGATTACTCGGGCCTGCAGGGCGAGGGGCAGCGTCAGCTGAATGCCATCGCCGAGCGGCTTTCCAACACGCCGAATCTGGGCCGCATCACCATCACCGGCCACGCCGACCCGATCGGCTCGGCCGTGGTCAATCGCCAGCTCTCGCTGCAACGTGCCGAGACCGTGCGCACCTATCTGGTGGGCAAGGGGCTGCCGGGTGAGCTGATCGGTGCGGAAGGGGCCGGCAGCGATCGTCCGCTGGTCAAGTGCGATGGCCAGATGTCACGAGCGGAGAGAATCGCCTGTCTGGCCCCCAATCGTCGTGTCGAGATTGAAGTGCGTGCACTGAACTGACCTGACCAGAACACAACAGAACTGACGGGCAGCGCCCAACCGGATTCATTTTGCCGACTCACGGAGGAGTCGAGCTCTTGGATGACAGGCCTGAAGGCAGGCCCGGCGCACGAGAGCGGAGAAGCATGGACATACGCAGTGGGGGTGCCTGGATGGCATCTCCTGGCGGTAGCGTGTCCGAACACGCGTTGCAGGTGGCAGCCAGGGAGGGCTGCTACCCGTGATGCCTACCCATCACATGACGGAAATGGAGTTTTACCATGGCTTTTGACGCCTACCTCAAGATCGACGGCATCCCGGGCGAGAGTCTGGATACCAACCACAAGGACTGGATCGAGCTGCTGAGCTTCGAATTCGGCGCCAGCCAGGCGACTTCCGCGACTGCCAGCTCCGCCGGTGGTGCGTCTGCCGAGCGCGTCAACCTGAGCGAGTTCGCGATCAAGAAGTTCATCGACAAGGCTTCTCCGAAGCTGTTCGAAGCGTGCTGCCGCGGCCAGCACATCAAGGAAATCACCCTGCAGGTTCACCGTGCCGGTGGCGAGCAGGTGCGTTACATGGAAGTGAAGCTTGAGGAAGTCATCGTGTCTTCCGTGGACCTGGAAGGCATGGCGTCCTTCTCCCAGGCCGGCGGTGGCGGTGCGACCGATTCCGTGCACGACGCGCGTCACGATCTGCCGTCTGAAGAGATCAAGCTGAACTTCGCACGTATCAAGGTCACCTACACCCAGCAGAAGCGCAGCGATGGCCAGGGTGGCGGCAACATCACCGGTGGTTGGGATCGCACGCGCAACCGCGTCTACTCCTGAGTATCGGCTCATGGCGCGGCGGCGTGAGTCGCCGTCCATGAACAGGAGAGTGGCATCCCGGGGCTTGGCCAGCGTGCTGGCGTGAGCTCGTCTTCAGGGGATATCACGTCCGGGTAGAAGGCATGCCGGGGGAGCGATAGGCTCTCCCGGCATGTCTGTTTTCCCCTTGTGCATCCCCGTTTGCTTCGATGAGCGCCTGCGAAATCATTGTGCTGTCAGTTCTGTGCCAACAGCTCTTTGCCAACAGGGTCTGTGCCAATAGCTCTATACCAATAGCGCTGTGCTAACTGGCTCTGACACAACAGCACTGCGCCACAGTGATTTCGCAGGCGTTGCCTCGCAACGCGATCAACACGTGATTCAGGAGAGACAAGATGGCCGACGAATGGGACCGCGACGAACTGCTCGCGCCAATCGGCGCTCATGGGACAGGAGAGGACCTGGGCTTTTCGCTGCTCTTTGACGAGATCAAGGAAGCGCGTCGCGCAGACCCGGCCTACCTCAGTCAGGGCGAATGGCAGGCCGATCTCAAGAAGTCCGACTGGAATGCCGTCATCTCGTTGACTGCCGACGGTTTGGCCGAGCAGAGCAAGGACCTGTCGCTGGCGGGCTGGCTCTGCGAAGGCCTGGCGCACCGGGATCATTTCATGGGTCTGGCCTGGGGGCTGGAGCTGATGACGGCGCTGTGTGAGCAGTACTGGGAGACGCTTTACCCGACGCTCGAGGAAGGTGATGAAGAGCGTGTCGCCCGTCTGACCTGGCTGGATGACACCCTCGCCGGCATGATCGGCACCTTGCCGCTGGTGGAAGGGCAGCTCTACGGGCTCGACCGCTATGAGGAGTCGCGTCAGGTCGAGAACCTGGCGCGTACCGACGTGGATGCCATGGAAAGCGCGCTGGCGGATGGCAAGATCAACGCCGATATCTTCCAGCGTTCCGTGGTGCTGACCGAGACGGCGACCTTCCGCGAGCGTCACCAGCAGATCGTCAAGTGCCAGCAGGCGCTGGCCGGTCTGGTGGCGCAGCTCAATGCGCAGCTGGGGGTGAGCGCGCCGACCTTCAGCCAGCTGCAGCGTGGTCTGGCGGATTGCACCCAGTTGATCGAGCGACTGCTGGGCGAGCGCGGGGTCAGCCTGGACGATGAGGCCCAGGCATCCGCCGAGAGCGATGCAGAAGTGACGGACGCCGCAAGTGGCGATGCCTCCACTGGGGATGCGAGTGTCACGCCATCCGCTCAGGCGGGCATGGCGCCGGCGGCACTGCGCACCACGCCGCAGACCCGCGAGGAAGCCTTCGACATGCTCAATGGCGTCGCCCAGTACTTCAAGGGCAGCGAGCCGCACAGTCCGGTGCCGTATCTGGTCGAACGCGCCGTGCGCTGGGGCCGCATGCCGCTGGAGGAATGGCTGCGTGATGTCATCCGCGAGGAACATGTCGTGGACGGCATCCGTGAAACCCTGGGCACTCAGCGGCGTGATGATCACTGATGATGTTCAAGAGCTCGATCTATGACCGCCTGCAGCAGGTGCGCCCGGCAGAGCCCGAGGCGCCGGTCACCAAGGTGCGCAGCGACTACCGCACTGACACCCTGTGTCTGCTGGATGGCGTGGCGCTGACCTCTGCAGGGGCGGTGGCCAAGGGGCAGCTGCCGTCATCGGCGGCGGCCGAGATCTCCGCGACCCTGCGTGGCCCGGATGGCTATGGCCTGCTGGTACACGAAATCGCGCTGGGGCAGGCGGGCGCATCGCCTGCCTCCGGCGAGCAGGTGGCACGTCTCGATCGCCGCCATCAGCGGCTCGAGACCTTGATCCAGGCCCTGATCATCGACGCGCTGTTGATGCTGGAAGCGCTGCCGGAGGGCGCGCCCTTCGATATCGTGCTGAGTGCGCCGATTCGTCATGCCAGCCTGGTGGAGGGGTTTATCGCACGTCTGCGCGAGACGGTGGCGGCCACGCCCTTCGCCGACGCGCTGGGCAGCGTCACGCATCGCGCGGTGGCCGAGCAGGACTTGCATGAACTGCTGGCCGCTGAAGCGTCGGGTGGCATGCCGCATGTCATCTGGCTCAGCGTCGACTCGCTGTTGTTCGACAGCAGCGTCTCGGAACTGTCGCGACGCGGTCAGCTGGCGTATGCCTCTCGCCCGAGCGGTCTGTTTCCCGGTGAGGCTGTCGCGGCGCTGCTCTTCGAGCGCCTCGCGCCTGACTCACCGGCTCCCTTGCAGGGCTGGCAGGTGCCGCTGGCGGCAACGCTGACCCATGCGGCGCGGGGTAGCCGCGAGCTGCGCCGCTCGCCGGCACCGCTGATGCAGCTGATCGAGCGCCAGTGGCCCGTGCAGGCGGAAAATGACGAGCATGCCTCTACCCGCGAGCCGTTCGAGCCCATGCGTCTGGTGATTGATAGCCTCGGGCTGCCTGGTCGCGCGGTGGAAGCCGGCACCAGCCTGATGAATCGCTGGCCGGGACTGGACATGATCGAGGATGGCACCACGCTCGACAGCTTCTGCGGCTGGCCGGGAGATGCCTGGCTGGCGTTGGCGCTGGTGCTGGCGATCGCGGAACTGGAAGACAACGACAGCGCCCTGGTCGTATCGCTGCGAAACGATACTCAGACTCAGGTACTGGCACTCACGCCCTTTGCCGGTTAGCGCTGACGGCGCTGCATTTGCCCTGTGCTGACTGTGCTCGTCCTGTGTTGACTGTGCTCGTCCTATGTTGCACATCGCTGCGTCTTGAGACGCATGACCCGAACTGAACAAGCCGATGCACTCGCTTGCCGAGCGAAGAAGCGCGCGCACCGTGAGGATGTTAAGGATGGCAGAGAATTCCTGGCTGGATAGCCTGCTGGAGTCGTTCGAGATTTCACTGGATCAGAACGAGCGCCTGCTCACGCTTGAGATGAGCGGCGCGGACTTCATTCCGCATCGCCTGGTGGGGGAAGAGCGCATGTCGCGTCCCTTCGCCTATACCCTCGACTGCATCTCCCAGAACGGTGATATCGAGCTCAAGACCCTGATGGCACAGCCGGCAGCGCTCTCGGTGCGTCAGGCCGATGGCAGTTACCGCAAGCTCTCGGGGCTGGTCGAGTCGGCCGCACTGCTCGGTGAGGACGGCGGCGTCTTCTATTACCAGTTGATGCTGGTGCCGTGGCTCTCGATGCTCAAGCTCGGTCGCGACAGCCGTATCTTCCAGGACCTCACCGCCGTCGAGGTCATCGAGGCGGTGTTCTCGAACCACGCCATCGCGCAGGGCGAAGCTCAGGGTGGCTGGCGGCTGGACCTGCGTCGCGAGTATCCGGCGCGCAGCTACTGCGTCCAATATCGCGAGAGCGACTTCCAGTTCGTGAATCGCCTGATGGAGCAGGAAGGGCTGTTCTATTACTTCGAACACGCCTCTGACGACAGCGACTTCAATGGCCACCGCCTCGTCATCACCGATGATGTCGCGACCTGCGCACCGGTCGAGCCGCAGGTGATTCGCTTCCACCGTCAGGATGCCACTGAACTGGAAGACTCCATCACCCAGTGGAGCGGTCGCCGTCAGCAGCAACCGACGCGTGTCAGCCTCGGCACCTTTGATTACAAGCTGCCGGGCCTGGAGAAACGCTCCGGCCAGGACACGCGTAGCGATCAGGGCAACCTCAGCGAGCAGGAAGTCTACGACTATCCCGGCGAGTACTATTTCGACGATCACTCGCGCGGCGAACGCCTGACCGTCAATCGCCTCGAGGCCCATGAATCCCGCGCCAAGCGTTTCTACGGCGCTGGGGGTACCCGCCAGTTGAAGGTCGGCCGCTGGTTCGAACTCAGTCAGCACGCCCGCCATGAAGACGGCGACTCGAGTGAGCGCGAATTCCTCGTGCTGGGCCTGACCGTCTGTGCCGAGAATGCACTGCCGGTCTCCGCGCACCTCAAGGCGCTGCCGGGCAGCCTGCAGGCGCGCATGGCCGAGGCACGCAAGGCACATGGTCTTGAGAGTGATGCGCAGGACGACTATGCCGATGTCGGCACCGGCCAGTATCTAATCGACTTCGAATCCCAGCGCCTCAGTCAGCCGTACCGTCCATCTCTCGATCATCCGCGGCCCAATTTGGGTGGCCCGCAGACGGCGATTGTCGTCGGCCCCGAGAACGAAGAGATCCACACCGACTCGCTCAACCGCGTGCGCGTGCAGTTCCACTGGGACCGCAGCGAGAAGGGTGCCGCTGACGCCAGCTGCTGGCTACGTGTCGCGCAGCCCAACGCCGGTGCCGGCTGGGGCAGTGTGTTCGTGCCGCGTATCGGCCAGGAAGTCATCGTCGATTTCCTCGAAGGCGATGCCGATCGCCCGTTGATCACCGGGCGGGTCTACAACGGTGATCAGACCCCGCAATGGCACTCCAATGGCCTGCTCTCCGGCCTCAAGAGCAAGACCTACCGCGGCAACAAGTACAACGAGCTGGTCTTCGATGATGCGACGGATCAGGAGCGCGTGCGCCTGAATTCGGAGCACGAGAAATCCCAGCTCAATCTGGGCTATCTGATCCATCAGCAGGGCAACACACGCGGCAGCTTCCGTGGTACCGGCTTCGAGCTGCGCTCGGACGCCTATGGCGCCATCCGCGCGCATCAGGGCCTGCTGCTGACCAGCTGGGGGCAGATCGCCGCCAGTGGCGAACAACTCGATCTCACGCCCGCTCAGCAACAATTGGCCAGCGCCTATCAGCTCTCCAATACGCTCAGCGAGAGTGCCACCAGCCACAACGCAGAAGCGCTTGAGTCGCGCATCAACCTCAAGCAGGCCAGTGAAGATGCCCAGGGGCGTTACGGTGCGGCAGACAGCGGCACCAACTTCGATGGCAGTTCCGCCGCAAGCGCCAGCGCGGGCGGGCGTGGTGAAGCCGCACGGCTCGACGCCCCCTGGCTGCATGTCAGCTCACCGGCAGGCATCGCGCTGAGTACGCCGGAATCCACCCATCTGGCGCAGGGCAAGTCACTCAGCATCACCAGCGGCGAAGACATCAACCTGGCCACCGGCCGCAGCCTGATCGCCTCGCTCTCCGAAAAGTTCTCGTTGTTCGTGCAACGTGCCGGCATCAAGCTCTTTACTGCACGCGGCAAGGTGGAAATGCAGGCGCAGAGTGATGCGATGGAACTGACCTCCGAGAAGGACATGACCATCACCTCCACCGAAGGCACCGTTACCCTCCAGGCCAAGAACGAGATTCTGCTCACCAGCGGTGGCGGCTATATCCGTCTGAGTGGCGGCAACATCGAAGTGCACGGGCCGGGCAAGGTCGATGTCAAAGGCGCACAGCATAGCTTTGCAGGCCCTGCGAGTCTGGAGGCTGCATTGCCTCAAATGCCAGAAGCCATCTGCGTCGAATGTCTATTGAAAAACCTCTCCAACGGGTCACCATTGGTGAATGTCGCGTGAGATCACTATGCAACTGATAGATCATTATCCACCCAACTGGGCTGTAGAGACTGGTGAGATGATCGAGGCATGGCTAGCTCATGCTGAGCAGCCATCTGTCTATCTACTGGTAGATGCCGCCTTTCGGCACGACACTTTGTATTCCTGGGTACAGTCCTCATGGCCCGCAGCAGAGTGGCGAGCGCTTTATCAGGATTCGGCGAAAACACGTCTTGAAGTGCTTCAAGTGTCACCGCTATTGCTACGTATCGGGCGAGACGACCCCGAGTGGAGAGGGCGTCTCGATACGCTGGCTCACCTGACATCAGGTAGCCCGATGGTCAGTATGATTGTCACTTCGGAGTCCTTGGCAGCACTTTGGGAGCGTTTCTATGCATTCCGCCTGGTGAGTGTACAGAAGACACGTTACGTATTGCGGTTCTCGGATACGCGACGTTTACCTCAAGTGATCGAGATGCTGACCCCACAACAGTGTGGCAATCTCATGCAGTACATGTTGGCATGGCAATATGTCGGGCGGGATAGTGCGTGGTATGCGCTTGAGCTACCTTCAATTACTGTCGACATTCCTGCACATTTTGAAGAGATTCAATGTGATGATGGGCAAACCCAAGCGCTTGTCAGCATGAATCGCATTGACGCCTTGATTGATGACTTGCGACGTAACGAGACGGAACTCTATGAAGCCTTCGAACAACCGTCTCATCGCCATGATTGGCTTGTTGAAGCAATAAATGAAGTCGCGGAAAGTGAGTATCCAGCACAAGTTATGCATTGTCTCGATAAAGCGGCGATCCAAGATTTAATATAGAACATTTAGCTCGAATATTACATTTACATTCCCCGAGAATTTTTGTTCTATGATGGCATAAACCAGTGCCGTAGATCGTACTACCGAATAAAGGAAGTTATATGAAATTATTAGGTAACCTGGTGCTAAGCTTGGGCATACTTTTCTCACTGTCTGCCTGTGGCCAGGAGTCAGATACTGTAGAACTTAATATTACAGGTGCAGACTATGCTGGGACTGGTATTCGTGCTTTTCGGGTCAAAAACCCAGATGTTCCTGATGCTTATGGGGATGGTGGTTCGATGGCTCCTTATGGAGGCGGGGGGATTCGTTGCTGTTATCAAGTGCCAAAACAATGGCATGAAGGGCTGACAGCCGAAATCGAAGTCTACTATCCATTGAAAGGGAAGAATGGCGATGAAATGGTAGAAGACCTAAAAAAACGGGAAGCCGTTGGTAATGTAACTGAAACATTCAAGGTGCCCGTTCCAAAGTACCGGGCTCCTGCAGAAGGGACATTGTGGGTTCAGTTCATGCCCGACAAAGAAATAAAGGTTGTGGTAAGTGATTTATCGCCGGATCATGAAGATTTTCCGGGTGATGTCAAAGGGTGGCCTGTGCCTTCGGATGAATACCGGATTAGCTTGATTGATCGTGATATAAAACTTGCGGAGGACGATCTGCAATCTGCTACTGGTAGCTTAGAAGAATTAACTAATAATCCTACTAAAAAGTCTTTGAAGCTATATTGGGATACGTATGAGAAATATTTAAAGGAGGAATTAGAAGGTTTTAGTGGATATGAAGATCCTCGCTTTTTATCTGACTTGATCAGGAAAAGCAAAAGGAATATAGCTGATTCTAAAGACGAAATTAAAAAACTAAAAACTTACAAGGAGTCGCTAGAATGAATGCTAAGTTAGCAGGCATCATTAATTCTGGCTATTATGATCCTAGTAATAAGTCAAGTTTTTTTAACAAAGCAGATGACATTGCTATTAGAGATTTAGAAAAACGAGAGAAGAATAGCAATCCATTACAACCCTGTCATACTAATCTATTCATCGGGTCTTTTTTTGATGGCACTGGTAATAACTATGAAGCAGATCTCGCCAAAGGAGATAAAAGTCAATCAAATGTCGCCAGGCTCTATAGCGCTTATCCAGGGTTAAGTGTACCTGGTGTATTGCCCCTCGAAACGGAGTGGGTCACAGACATTGCTGACTACCAAAATTATTTTAGAATATATTCTCCTGGAATTGGCACAAGGTTTACACAAGTTGGAGATAGTGGAGAAGGGTTCTGGGATGAAACGCTCGGTGGAGGCACGGGACGGTTAGGAGAAGTGCGTATTGTCTGGGCACTGGCTCAGATTATCAATGTCATAAGTCGCTACTTTATAAAAAGATCTATCATCAGTAACGAGGATGTCAAGAATTTTTATGGAGATCTTACAGCAGAGGCCTTGAGCGTAAATATAAAGCAAACTCTTGAAGATTATGACTCGAGGAAAGTAGGCCGAGCCGCATTTCCTACTTCCTATGATCGTGTTGCAGTAATTAAATTAAGTGATTGGTTGAAAAAGTTATATTCTACTATTTCTCCACATATGATCGAGAAAGGAGGAGACGGCTTACCAAATAATAAAGATCCAGGGATTCTTCAAAATATATACTTATCAACATTTGGTTTTTCCCGTGGGTCGGCCTTGGCAAGGGTATACTCCAATTGGGTAATTAAACTATTTAAGATTGATGCATACCTGACGCAAAGTAATGGGCTGACTTTAGCTGGTTTTCCAGTGACTTATGATTATTTGGGGTTGTTTGATACTGTTGCATCCGTCGGTATCGTAAATATGATTCCCTTTAAGCACGGCCATATGGCATGGGCAGACGCAGAGGTATCATTGGCAATTCCCCCTGAAGTTGCACGTTGTTATCACTTGGTTGCAGCTCATGAGAATAGAAGGTCCTTTCCTTTAGACTCCATTTATAATAGTCAATCAATGCCTGCGAACGGCGAAGAAGTCGTATTTCCAGGAGCTCACTCAGATTTAGGTGGAGGGTATGGCCCTGGAGTGCAAGGGAAGGGAGAGGATGAAGTAGGTAGGGATCAATTATCTCGTATTCCTCTAGCTGTCATGTATCGTGATGCACGAATATCAGGTGTTCCTTTAAAGTTGGAGAAAGCCTTAGGTCAAGATAAAGTAGGATTTGAAATCTCACCGAAATTGATAGATGACTTTAATTCCTATATTGCGTCATGTCAAATAAAATCAGGAGAGACTGGGCGGATCATTCGAGAGCATTGGAAGAGCTGTATAGAGTGGCGCTTCAACTATTATAGAAATGGTGGAATATCTAGTCTGGAAAGTTACAAGCGTGCGTCTCAATTCTATAAAAATAATCTTGATAGTGCATATACACAATTTTGCGATGAAATGGAGGAATTCAAGAACGTTGAGCAGCATCTCGAATGGAGAGATACTGCAGCATGGAAGAAGATACTAAAGTATGCTGTTATGGGGCCTGGCTGGAAACTATATCGAGACTATCAATATGGATTTGATGCTTCAGTATTAGATGACTGGGAGAAAGTCGCAATTGCAAGCAAAAGCTTTGGTACACCAAGTAGTGCGATAAGTACTATGTTGGATAAATATGTCCATGACTCAATTGCTGGATTTCTAACAAAATGGTCTAGCAAAGACGAAGTAATTATCTATTTGAAGACTTTGATCTCCATTCGAGATATAAGAGATAAATACTATTATAGCAAGGTCAATTCAGTTGCGATGCTTACTGAAAAAGAAGAAAGTTATATAAGGTTTTATGAAGAAAATGGTAAAATTCCGCCTATGGATGATTTAGGTGGAAGAGAATCATATTGGTTAGGGGGCGGGTATTTACGTTTCAGACGTATATACGCAGGGGCTAATGACGTTTATCTTGCTCGACTCAAAGAATTCCAGGAGTCACAATATACAGAAAGGAAATATGCACTGGATAGCATGAAGGAAAAAAGCTTGGCAAGGATGAGTTGAATACGTATTGATAAAGTTGAGTCTTAATTATATGTCACTTGGCCGCAAATTTTGAGTCCAACACACTTATAGCGTTCACCGGTATTGCGGTCAGATCTGCGGTCTAGAGATCTAAATCTGAAGATATGTTTTTATATAAATTGTAGAGGGCGATAACCATAAATTATTCATCAAATCCTGACGATCTCTTGGCCCTTCCAAAATCTAGGCAAGACGGGATTATTCCAGATTCTTATGGAAGTTTAATAAAGCTGAATTCTACCTACGCTGAATTCATTGATAGAGCTGATCGGCACCGAGGAATGTCAAAAACAACGTTCGGCTTTTTATTGGTTGCATTGATAAATTTTTTAGGTATTTTTTCTGCAATATATGTAAGCGGCTATATAGATTCCATCGATGTAATGTCAATACATGTGGTTACATTTCTCATTATTGTTTTGATATTGTCTTTAACAGATTATTTTGTCTGGAAGCATCATCTAGTTAGAGATTTTCTTACTGTAAGCTTTTATCCTATTAGGTTCAATCGTAAAAAAAGGATGGTGTATATTTATCGTGATCGAGTATCTGGTGGTGTTCTAAGGGTTAATTGGAATGATATATTTTGGCACATTGGTAAAGGGTATCAACAGGAATATAATTGTGACTTGCGTGGGCATGTAATGAAAAATGGAGTCATTGTCGATACTTTCAGTGTTGGCAATTTTTATGATGATAGTCGTGTCAATCAGATAATGGCTATATGGGAATTTATTAGGCGTTATATGGAAGAGCCGCTTGACAGCTTGTTTGTTGAACCTTTGGACAGGTATATAGATAAGTCAGTAGAGGTCTCTTTGAAAAACTGCTATATGCATGTTTATGCTAACATGTGGCCCTTTGCTATCGACTATCGATATTATCTTGTCCCTATTTTTTATCCATTACTTTGGATTTTGACGCTTGGCAGATGGTTCACTTTGAGCACCTGTAAGAAGCCCATATGGCCTTCGTCAGTAGAGGCCGAATGCATCGTTGCATCAGATGATCCAATGATATTACAAGAGCCAAAGTATACAGGTGAGTTTTCAGAGGACCCTGCGGTCGCTGATCGTCAGTTTGAGCGACATTCACAGCAGCGTAAATATGAAATAATGTAAGTGTTTTCCTTTTCTTGGAATCCCCTAAAGCGGAGATAGTGCTTATGTTCAGTTCCGGCGATGGCGTTATCGTACTCGGAGATAGCACCACTCATGGTGGCAAGGTGGTGTCTGCCCAGTCTAACTATCTGCTGGAGGGCAAGCCGGTGGCAGTGGTGGGGGACATGGTGACGTGCCCCAAGGATGGCCACAGCACCTGCAGTATCATCGAGGGGCATCCCACCATCAGCTTGAATGGCAAGCCGGTAGCGTTTCACGGCTGCCATACGGCATGTGGGGCGGCGTTGATTTCTGCAGCGAGTGGCAAGCACGGCCTGGGATAAGGGCGTTGAGGTGTTCGTGTATGCCTGTCTCGCGCTTCGCTTCAAGTCTTGCACCGGGGTGTAGGCACAGGATCGAGCGGTTCCCCGGTTTGCTCAACAGCAAGATGAAAAGCCCTCCGACCAAATGTCGGGGGGCTTTTCATTTCCGATGACGCGAGACCGTGTTATTGAGGCAGCTGAATGGCCATTTCCTTGCCGTCTCCAGCGTCAGCGTGCCATCCAGCCGCCATCGACCGTCAGAACGGTGCCATGCACATAGTTCGAAGCAGATGATGCGAGGAATACTACCGGGCCCTTGAAGTCGTCTGGTGATCCCCAGCGCCCGGCGGGGATGCGCGCGAGGATATCGCGGGAGCGCTGTGCATCCTGTCGCAGGACTTCGGTATTGTCGGTAGCGATATAGCCCGGTGCGATGGCGTTGACGTTGACGCCGTGAGCGGCCCACTCATTGGCGAAAGCCTTGGTGAGCTGAGCGATGCCGCCTTTGCTGGCTGCGTAGCCCGGCACGGTGATGCCGCCCTGGAAGGAGAGCAGTGAGGCGGTGAAGATGATCTTGCCGCTGCCGCGCGCGACCATCTGTTTGCCGATCTCGCGGGTCAGGATGAACGGGGCGGAGAGGTTGGTATCAATGACGCGATCCCATTGCGCGTCCGTGTGCTCGGTGGACGGTGCGCGCTCGATGGTGCCGGCGTTATTGATCAGGATATCCACCCGAGTCGAACTCAACTGCACAGCCAGTTGCTGGATGGCGCTGCGGTCGGAAACGTCGCATGCGATGCCCTGGAAGGTGCGCCCGAGGGCGCGGATACGTTCACCTACATCACCACCATCGGCGGTCATGCTGGCACTGATGGCAATGATATCGGCGCCGGCCTCGGCGAGGGCGATCGCCATGGCGGCCCCGATACCGCGACTGGCACCGGTCACCACGGCGGTCTGATGACTGAGGTCGAAGGGTTTGACGTCATGCATGTCGCGGCTCCCATATCAGTAAAGTCTCACGCAAGCCTACTGCAGAAAGAGGGCGACCACGAATGCCCGCGGGGGAGCGCTTGCTAGGCGAGCCAGAAAGCCGTGAGGCCAAGCTATGCCCGATCAGTGCGAACCTTGCGAATGTGATAGCGTCTTGGCAAATCCAACTCCTCGGCGGCCCGATGCCCCCAGTACGCCGCAGCTGAAGGCTGGTAACGCACTCTGGCTGGTGACCTTGCCTGATGATGGCTCGCGCTGGTGTCTTCCGCGATCACCTGTCCACTGCCTGGGGACGAGCTGTGCTGACGGCATTCCGTCAGAAAGCGCCTCATCCTTGCCGTCACGTGGGAGCCAGTCTCTGCGAGCTGATGGCGTTTTTCTCGTACAAGGAAGAAGACATGCGTAATCATAATCGCCGCCTGGCTTGCCGCTCACGTCACAGTGTTCAGGCGATGACCCATGCCTGGGGAATCCTGAACGCAATGCGTGTCTCATGAGTTCATTGGCTTTGGGGCTCATCCTGGTCTCGGTCTGTCTGCATGCCGGCTGGAATCTGCTGGGCAAGGGCCGAGCGCCTTCGCTGGCTTTCTTCATGCTGGCCATGGGCAGTGGGGCGTTGATCTTTGCACCGTTGCTGGCACTGGGGCCGGCGTTCAACGAGCTGCCGGATGAGTTCTGGGGTTGGCTGGTGGCCACGGGGCTGTGTCAGGCGCTCTACATGGGCGGGCTCGCCTGGGCGTATGCGCGCGGCGAGGTCAGTGTGCTATATCCCATCGCGCGTGCCTTGCCCGTAGTGCTGGTGCCGCTGGTCTCCTTGAGCCTGCTGGATAGCCAGGCGCTGACAGTGTCGGATTTCACCGGCATGGGGCTGATCGTGCTCGGTGCGCTCATGTTGCCCTTGAGCAGTCCGCAGGGCTTGCGAGCGAGAACCTATCTGACCCCCGCGCTGGGGTTCGCGTTGCTGGCAGCGCTGGGGACCACCGGCTATTCGCTGATCGACAAGCAGGCGCTCGACATCATGCTGAGTGTCGGCTATTCGCCCACGTCTGCAGGCGCTGTCTTTCTGGTGTTGCAGGCCATGATGACGGTCGCCTGGGGCGCACCTCTGGTGATGCTGTTGCCGACTGAGCGTCGTCGCCTGCCGATGCTGTGGCGGGGCGAGCGGGGCAGCATGTTGCTGACCGGCGTGATGGTGATGGCGACCTATGGGCTGGTATTGATCGCCATGACGCTGACGGAAGAGGTCAGCCTTGTGGTCGCCATGCGTCAGTTGTCGATCCCGCTTGGGGTGGTGCTCGGCGTGGTCTGGTTGCGCGAGCGTGCGGCCATGGTCAAGTGGGTCGGCATCGGCGTCATGCTGGCAGGGTTGTGGACCGTCGCGCTGGTGTGAGGAAAGGCGTGGCATGAGGCACAAAAAAAGCGAGACAGGCGGTGGCCTGTCTCGCTTTTTGTCTTTCTGCTGACGCCTGTGGGGGATGACAGTCTCGTCATCCCCCACAGGCCAGTTCACTTCGCGTGAAGCTTACTTGGCGTCTGCCACCAGCATTTCCAGCGTGGCGCGGGCACCGTTGTCGTGCAGGCTCTTCAGGGCCTTGAGGTAGGCATCGCGGAAGCGCGGCTGATCGACCAGATCACCGAACAGTTCACGGTTGTCCAGGAAGGCGGTCGGCTCTTCGCGCTGACGGCTGGCGCGTTCCATCAGCTCGTCCTTCAGCGGGTCGACCACGTCGATGGTCTCGCCTTGTTCGTCGACGCCTTCGGCATAACGTGCCCAGCTGGCCACGACAGCCGCGGTACGACGCAGTTCGCCGTCGGTCTTGAGCTGTGCGTGGGCCACCGGGATCAGGAACTTCGGAATGCGGTCGGAGGTCTCGGCGCACAGGCGCGCGAGGGTGTCCTTGACTTCCGGGTTGGCGAAACGCTCGATCAGCGTCTGGCAGTGGGCATCGAGATCGATACCCGGCAGCTGGGCCAGCGTCGGGCGAGCTTCCTCGTTCATGTAGCCGAGCAGGAAGTCGACGATCAGCGGGTCGTTGCAGGCTTCGTGGGCGTAGCGATAGCCGGCCAGATAGCCGAAGTAGCACAGTGCCTGGTGGCCGGCGTTGAGCAGACGCAGCTTCATCAGCTCATAGGGCTCGACGTCTTCCACCGGCTGCACGCCGGCATCTTCAAAGGCCGGGCGGCCATTGGCGAAGTGGTCTTCCAGCACCCACTGGGTGAAGGGCTCGCAGACCACCGGCCAGGCGTCTTCCACGCCGAAGCGTGAGGACAGCTCTTCGATGTCATCCGGGGTGGTCACCGGCGTGATGCGGTCGACCATGGAGTTGGGGAAGGGCACTTCGGCTTCGATCCAGGCGGCCAGTTCGGCATCGCGTGCACGCGCGTAGGCGGTGAACATCTTGTGAGCGACGTTGCCGTTGCCTTCGATGTTGTCACAGGACATCACGGTGAACGGGGCGACGCCGCGCTCGCGACGACGTGCCAGGGCTTCGGTGATCAGGCCAAAGCTGGTCTTGGCCTCACCCGGGTTGGCCAGGTCGTGCTGGACGTCGGCGTTCTCGAGATTGAATTCGCCGCTGACCGGGTGGAAGTTGTAGCCACCTTCGGTGACGGTCAGCGAGACGATGCGGATCGCCGGGTCGGCCATCAGCTCGATCACGGCATCCGGGGAGTCCGGGGCAAAGCGATAATCGATGATGGAGCCCACCACGCGCGGCTCGTAGTTGCCGTCCGGGTGCTTGAGCACGACGGTGTAGAGGTGGTCCTGAGAGGACAGGGCTTCCTGCATGCGGCGATCGCCCGGCATCACGCCGACACCGACGATGCCCCAGTCCAGTGCCTTGCCCTGGTTCATCAGCTCGTCGAGGTACATGGCCTGGTGTGCACGATGGAAGCCGCCCACGCCGAAGTGAACGATGCCGGCGCTGACCGCCGCACGATCATAGTTCGGGGTGGCAACCTTGGCGTCCAGCTGAGTCAGACTGGCATTGGAGAGACGAGTCATGGGGGGAGGTCTCCTGCCGCATATCGCGGTCGGGTCAAGATGGGTAAAGAAAGGGTAGGTCGTAACGGCCAGCGGCGAAGGTTGCCCTCGTGAGTCAGGCTACCTTCGCCGCGGACCAGGCAGGGGACTTGCGTGTCCCCTGCCGACTCAGCCAGCGGTGGCCGCTTGCTTCGGGGACTGCTTGTTGAACAGCGCCTTGCTGCGCTGCAGTTCCCAGTACGCGAAGATGAAGTAGATGATCGTCGACCAGATGGTCACGTCATAGAACAGCTCGCGGTTCGCTTCGTAGCTTGCCAGGTCCGGGCTGCCGAACAGTACGCGCAGCGCCAGCACCAGGGGAATGACGAGACCGATCACCATCCAGATGGCTCGGATGACCTTGGTCAGACCTGACGTATCCTTGACCGGGGCATGATTGGTCGTGTCGGCCTGCTTGGCGTGGAAGGCATCGACTCGCTCCTGGAAGTGCTTTTCGGTGGCTTCCGCTTCCGGATAGGACTCAGCGGCGCCGGCGGACTTGGCCATCAGGGTGTAGAGAATGATGGAGACGAACCAGGTCGGCAGGAACAGATAATAGAACGGGATCACGTCGACCATCTCGAGACCGAAGCCGAAGATCAGAGACAGCGCCCAGGTCGCCAGCGCCGGTGTGTTGTGCTTCACCCCCTTGTAGCGCGCCCAGTAACGGCTGAAGCCGAGTTTCGGAAACAGGTGATGCTCAGCGAAGATGATCCCGCCGACCGGCACCAGTACCAGACCGGCGTAGGTCAGCAGCGGCAGCATGCTGCGATAGACGAACGGGAAGCAGCTGAGTACCGCAACGCAGATACCCACGGCCAGCGTCGCCTTGTTGCGCGACAGGTTCGGCATGGCTGACTGTGCGGCAAGGCCCGCGCGATACAGGTTGGCGTTGGCGGTGGTCCAGCCTGCGACGACCACGATCACGAAGCCGGCGGCGCCAAGGGCGTGCAGTGCCACTTCACCCGGCTCCAGCACATCGATGCTGATACCCGCGACGGCAGCGGTAGCGGCGCCCATCAGACCGGCGGAGATCCAGGCGACGTAGTGACCGAACATCATGCCGGTGCTGGTCGCAAGGCCGGAGCGCATGCGCTTGGCATAACGCAGCAGCGCCATGTCGATCAGACCGAAGTGGGAGAAGGTGTTGGCCGCCCAGGAGAAGCCGATGACTTCCCAGATACCGATGCCTGCCTCGCCCTGGGAATTGATCCCGGTGAAGACGGTACTGCCTGCGACATCAATGAAACTCGAGAAACTGTCCAGGCTGGTGTTGCCGGTGACGGACTCGGCCAGTTCCGGCAGCAGCACCAGGCCGCCGACGGTGAACATCAGCATCAGCCAGGGAGCGCAGATGCTGGCAAATTCCGTCAGAGCATTGAAGCCATAGACGGCAACCAGTACCACGATGGCGGCAACGGCCAGCGCCAGCAGGATGAACTCGAAGCTGGTGGGGTAGGCCTGGGTCTGGGCGGGTATGTCGAACAACAGCCTGACCGCCGTGGCGGAGACGGTGATCATGGCCGCCGAGATGGCGGTGAATATGATCACGTTGGCCCAGTTGTACAGCCGTGACATCGAATCACCGGCGATGCGGTGGAGATAGGTGAAGAGGCTGAGGCGAGTCTCGATGGCGATCGGTGTGGTGATCAACCAGAAACTGAGTACCGCCAGACCATTACCGATCAGCAGGCCCAGCAGGATATCCCAGATACCGGCACCGAGTGCCACGAAGGTGGCACCGATGACGAACTCGGTCGCGGCAACGTGCTCGGCGGCATAGAGACCGGCAAAGTGCGGCCACCGGTGCAGTTTGTGACGTGGTACCGGCAGTAGCTCGTCGTCCATATGGGCGATCTGCCGATCCAAATCTGGCGCAGTACTGGCCATGATTGGCTCCTGTTTTTTTACGGCTTGTCTTGCTGCTCCTACCCGAGGTGTCACGCAGCCGCCTTGGCGTTCCTATCGGCGATGACAGGGGTAGATCGTCTTTTATCGATCAAATGACTCAGGTGTGGTGCAAATGATCGATGAATGGTCATCAAAACGCAAAGCCCGCGTGCTTGAACTTTGGGCTATGTCCCCGGGTGATCTCGGAGATTCTGGTCTCGAAGGGGCTGAAGGCCGCATGAAACGTGAGGTTACGGGGAGATGTCGGTGTTCAATGACACGATTCAGCAAAGTGGATTTTTCCGTTCTCACGCTCTGTCCGGCGATGGAAACCTGGTGTCCTGGCGAAACCTGCCTATAGAGAAGGTGATGAAAGATCGAGTCGAGCATGGTTTGGGTGAACCAATGTGGTGCATGACTCGCTATCGATTTCCTGACAGGTACTCGGGCACTGAGGAGGCAATGGGGGAGGCAATGGAGGAGCGAGCGAAGTGCGCAAGGCAGGCATGGCGGTACCGTGACCGCTCACCGAGAGAGATGGTGCAAGGCAGCAGGGTGTTGGGTAGAAGCGACATCAACTTCGGTGCCAGGCGACGGAATATGCACGAAATAACGACAAAGATCGTGAAAATTGAGACATCTTGCGGCCTCCTCGGGATGTCGATAAGGTTATGCAACACTGTTTCCTAATCAGGAAATGCCCTTATTGACACCCGGCGCCGACAGGGCGGCGGGGCACTGCGAGGAGGCCAGCCATGCGAACACGCACACTGACCATTCTGATGATGATCGTTTCCCTGATGGGCGCTCCCCTGGCGCAGGCCGGGCCGCATGATCGTGGTCATGGCCATGGACATGGTCATCACGACAAGCATCATCACAAGAAGCACTACAAGAAACACCACAAGCATCAAGAACGCCGCCACGAGGCGCGCCGTGATCATCATTGGCGTCGTGGCGACCACCTGCCGCGTCACTATTATTCCGATCAGCGTTATTGGGTAAAGGACTGGCATCACCGTCACCTGTCCAAGCCGCCGCGCGGACATCGCTGGTTGAACATTGATGGGCGCTATGTCCTGGCGGCCGTTGCCGGGGGCGCGATCACTGCGATCATCCTCAATCGCTGATCACTCGGATCGTTGTTCTCGGCTGCTCAAGCCAGCTTCAAGAAAAGGGCCTCTCATGAGGCCCTTTTTGCATGCGCCGTTTGCCGGCAGTGGCTTCAGGCGTAGGCGCTGCATACCCAGGTCATGGTCGCCGGGGTGTCGCCGTTGTAGGTGATGGCGTGTCCGAGGGTGCTGTCAAAGGCCAGGCTATCGCCGACCTTGAGCTGGATGGGGTCGTAAAGCTCGGTCCAGACGGTCACCTCGCCGCTGGTCACGATGATCTGTTCCTGGCCGGAGTGTTTCTGCAGGCCGCCGAATTCCTCGAGACTGCGATTGAGCACGGTGGTTTCCAATACCATGTACTCCTTGGACGCCACGTTGTTGCAAAGCGGCCGATACCGGTAGTTGGGCGTCTCGATGACGTCTCCCTCCTGCGCTCGCGTCAAGGCGAGCCACCCCCGAAATGACGTGTCTTCCGTGTGATAGAACAGCTCGCTGACATCCACCTTCAGGCCCTTGGCGAGATTCACGATCGCCTCGAAGGTCGGTGAGATGCGTCCATTCTCGATTCTCGACACGCTGGCCGCCGAGATTCCTGACGCGCTGGCCACGGCCGCGATGGTCAGTCCCTTCTCCTTGCGTAGCGCCTTGAGGTTGTCACCAATGGCGCCTGCCTTGCGTTCTCTGTGCTTCAGAGCGATCGGCGTTTCCTGGTGAGATGTCATGTCAGCGTGCTCCATCGTGATCGTCTGCAATTGTCGGGTCCCTGAGCGTTGTCAGTGCGCAGCGCCTGTCGGCTGAAAAGCGCTTGCCACCGCGTGCCGAGTCATGGGGAAGCGGCGTGCTCGTAGGTCTTGATAGGGTTCATTTAGAGCTTCCTCGTGCAAAATGTCGAGCCAATATTCACATTTGACGCAATGTTGCGTATATGCAACTCTGGTTCCTGAAGTGAAATTGCTGGTGGTGGATCTGCTCGCCTTCGTGGACGTCATGTCGCGCCCGGTGGAGGTCTTCCAGCGAGAGAATGTGTGATCGCGGGCATCGTGAGATGGGGGATGCCCGCACTGCGGTGCAAGACGCTCAGAGACGGAATCACCTTCGACTGGAACAATACGAGGAAAACAAGAATGCATAGCCTCACGAAAAATGTGCTCGGCATGGGCATCGCAGCCGGTCTGCTGGTCACCGCGACCACCCAGGCCGCCGATATCGAGTGGAAGATGGCAACCCCCTGGGGGGCGGCCCCTGGCTTGAGCGAGATGCCAAGACGTTTGCCGATTATGCCAATGAGCTGACCAATGGTGACGTGAGCATTCAGGTGTTCCCGGGCGGTACGCTGGGTGGCGCGCTGCGCGTGACCAATACCGTGAAGTCCGGTGTCGCGCAGGTCAGCCACAACTACATCAACTATGACTACGGGACGGACCCGACGGCGGCGCTGTTGGCTGGGCACTCCAGTGGCCTGACGCCGGAAGAGTTCATGTTGTGGATGTACGAGGGTGGCGGTGTCGAGCTCTATGAAGCGTTCCGTCGTGAAGTCTTCGGAGTCGTGGCCTTCCCGTGCTCCACCCTGGGCACCGAGATATTCCTGCACTCAAGCAAGAAGGTACAGACGCTGGAAGACTTCCAGGGACTGAGACTGAGAACATCCGGTGCCTGGGCGGAAATCGCCTCGCGCCTGGGGGCCTCTACCGTGGTGATGGCAGGCAGTGACATCTACACGGCGCTGGATCGTGGCGTCATCGATGCCGCGGAGTGGGGCAGCCCGGAGCTCAACAAGCCGACCGGCTTCCAGGACGTGGCGCAGTACGTCATCCTGCCCGGCGTCCACCAGTCCGGTGGCATCCTCGAGTGCGAAGTGAATGTCGATGCCTGGGATGGCCTGAGCGAAGCCCAGCAGAGTCAGTTGCGTCTTGCCGGCAAGTTGAGCGTGTTCGAATCCTGGCTCGACAGCTCCTATGCCGACCTCAAGGCCTTCAAGGAGCTGGAAGAGGGGCCCAATGAGATCGTGCAGCTGGATCAATCCTTCATCGATGCCATCTACGAAGAGACACGTGCCTGGGAAGATGAGAAGGCGGGTGAGAACGAGTGGTTCGCGCGCGTGCTCGAGTCACAACGCGCCTTCAAGGACAGCATGACCACCTGGCAGGATTACCGTCTGCCGATCGGGGAAATGGGGCGCTGACCCCCGCAGGAACTGACGTTTCCGGCACAGGCAAGGCCCTTGCCTGTGCTTCCCCCTGACTGTCATTCGGTAGGTTGTCATGAAAATAGTCGATGCCATTGAGCGTCAAACCCGTTGGGCGGGGTATCTGGGGGCTGTCCTGATACTGCCGCTGGTGCTTGCGCTGGTCTATGAGGTCTTCAGTCGCTATGTGCTGGGAAGGCCCACCCTGTGGGCGTTCGAGGTCAGCTACATGGTGATGGGCGCCATCTTCATGTTTGGCATGGCGAATGCACTTCGCGTGGGCCAGCACGTCAGTGTGGATGTGTTGAGTCAGAACTTTTCGCCACGTCTGAAAGCCGGGGTGCATCTGGCCTGTTATGGCGTATTGCTCCCCGTACTGGGCTGGCTGGTCTGGGAGCTTTCGTTCTATGCGATCGAGGCCTTCTCCAGCAATGAGCGCTCTGGTCGCTCGGCCTGGAATCCGGTGATCTGGCCGGTCTTCGGGGTGTGGTGGCTGGGCTTTGTCTATCTGACGCTGCAGGTGATCGCGGAGATGTTCAAACTCTGGAGCACGTTGCTGGGTCATGATCATGGCGCGGAGGTGTCCTCATGAGCGATTTCCTTGCCCTGATCATGTTCCCGGCCCTCATCGCGCTGATCGTGCTCGGCTTCCCTATCGCGTTTTCGATGATCGTCGTCGCGACGGTCTTCGGCGTCGCCCAGTTCGGTGATGCTGCGGCCTATCAGTTGTTGACCAAGATCGAAGACACGGCGTCCAACTCCATTCTGGCGGCCGTGCCGCTGTTCATCTTCATGGGCGCGATGCTCGAGAATTCCGGCATCGCCGAGCGGCTTTTCGGTGCCATCCATCTGTGGACGCGCCGGTTGCCCGGTGGGCTGGGCGTCGGTGCGGTCATCATGGGGACCATCTTCGCGGCTGCCAGCGGCGTCGTCGGGGCGACCGAGGCAGTGATCGGTATGCTGGCAGTGCCGGTCATGCTCAAGCATCAGTATGACAAGTCACTCATCTCCGGCACCATCTGCGCCAGTGGCTCATTGGGCACGGCGATTCCGCCTTCCATTACCGTGGTCATTCTCGGGCCTGTCGCGGGTGTCTCCGTCGGGTCACTGTTCAGTGGTCTGTTGATTCCGGGGCTTCTGATGGCGCTGTTGTTCCTCGTCTATATCGTCGTGGTCTGCGCGCTGAAGCCTGCGCTTGCGCCGCGACTCAAAGAAGATGAGCAACATCCGGGCTGGGGCAAGCTGCTCACCATCACCCTGAGTGCGTTGCTGCCGACCATGAGTCTGATCATGGTGGTGTTGGGCACGATTCTGATGGGCATCGCCACGCCGACGGAAGCGGCAGCCTGTGGTGCGCTAGGCTCCGTCTTGCTGGCACTGGGCTATCGCAATCTCACGCTGTCCATCCTGTGGAATGCCGCGATACGCACGCTCAACATCACCGCCATGATTCTGCTCATCGTGCTGGGTGGCAACATGTTCGCCGGTGTCTTCTTCGCCTCCGGTGGCATGGCGACCGTTCAGTCGCTGCTGCTGGATACCGGCATGAGCCCATGGTTCATTCTCGGTGCCATCCTGCTGATCGCCTTCCTGGCCGGTTTCGTGCTCGACATGATCTCGGTGGTGCTGATCGTCATCCCCGTGGCCATGCCGGTCATCGGTCTGCTCGGGTTTGATGAGATCTGGTTCTGCGTGGCCTTCCTCATCGTGATGCAGACGAGCTATCTGACCCCGCCGCTTGCCCCCTCCATCTTCTATCTACGCGCCATCACGCCTGCCGAAGTGACGCTCAAGCACATGTACAAGGGGGTCGTGCCTTTCATCGTCCTGCAGCTGGTGGTACTGGCGTTGATTCTCACATTCCCGGGGCTTGCGCTGTGGTTGCCTGATGCCATCAGCGGGCCGTCCTGGAAATGATGGTCGCCTTATCGAAAAGGAACGCGTTCGCATGAGTGATGCAAAGCACGAAGATACTGAAATGGACATCAATCTCGATCGAGAGGCGCTCACCTCGCTATGCCACAAGGTGCTGACACGCCATGGCTTCAGCGAATCGAATGTCGAGGCCATGAGTGATGCGCTGGTCGCGGCCGAGATGGATGGCTGTCGATCCCATGGGCTCTATCGCCTGATGGGGTTCGTGGCCACGCTGAACAATGGAGGAGTGGTGCCGGACGCCGTGCCGGTGGTCGAGGATACGGCGCCCTCCATCGTCAAGGTGGATGCCAAGGGTGGCTTCTCGTCGCTGGCCTTCCAGCAGGGCGTGCCTGAGCTGCTCAGCAAGGCGAGAGCCAATGGGATTGCCATTCTGGCCATCAACCATTGCGTGCATGGCACGGCATTGTGGGTCGAGATCGAGCGCCTGACCCGTGAAGGACTGGTAGCCATCGCCTGCAACCCGACCCAGTCGTACATGGCGCCTCATGGCGGCAGCCAGCCCCTGCTGGGCACCAACCCCATTGCCTTCGGCTGGCCGCGCGGGGATGGCAATCCCTACGTGTTCGACTTCGCGACCAGTGCCATCGCACGTGGCGATATCGAGCTGCATCGTCGTCAAGGCGATGAGATCCCGCTGGGCTGGGGGGTTGATCGAGACGGTGCGCCGTCCCGTGACCCGGCCGAGGTGCTGGATCATGGCGCGATGCTGCCGTTCGGTGAGCACAAGGGCTCTGCGCTGGCGATCATGATCGAGTTGATCGCAGGGCCGCTGATCGGTGACATGCTCAGTATCGAATCCAGCGAGCATGATCAAGGCAAGGGCAGCCTGCCGTATCATGGGGAGATGATCATCGCGATGGACCCGGCGCGTCTCACGGGGGGCAGCCCCCAGCAGCACATGCTGCGCTCTGAACGGCTGTTCGACCTGGTCAAGCAGCAGGGCGCGCGTCTTTCCTCCGAGCGTCGCTATCAGGCTCGCCAGAAGCATCTGGAGGAGGGCGTCACACTCTCCCGGGCGCTGTATGATGACATTCTCGAGCTTGCCTCCTGAGAATTTGCCTGCGCCGAGCAGCCGAGTCATCGCTGACAGGCACGCGGCAGGACGTCATGAGGGCATGAGGTCATGACTGCAGCAAGAAGAACGGCCGCCCCTGGGCGGCCGTTCTTCTATATAAGGTGGCCATCGTCGCCGCTGTCATCCTCAGTGCTCACCGTTACTGGGCGCCCATCCAGTTCTGCCTGATTATGTGCACCACCGGATGTGGGCGTTTTTCCGCAAAGGTGCCGTTGCTGCTAGCGTAAGCCGTGTTGAGGGTCGTTGATGCCATCTTGATGGCCATTGAAGGGGAAAGGGACATGACGCTTGAGACGACATCGCGGTTTCGGGGTTGCCTGTTGGGTGGTGCGGTGGGAGATGCGCTGGGGGCGGCAGTGGAGTTCCTGTCGCACGAGGAGATCCAGGCGCGCTTCGGAAGTGAAGGAATACGCGATTACGCACCGGCCTATGGCGGGCTGGGGCGGATTACCGATGATACGCAGATGACACTGTTTACCGCCGAGGGTCTGTTGCGTAGCCACGTGCGCGGCTGTCTGAGAGGCATCACGACGCAAGGTAGCCTGGTCAACAGTGCCTATGAACGTTGGCTGTACACCCAAGGGGAACGCACGCAAAAGGCAACGGAACAGGAATGGCTGGACAGTGGCTGGTTGATCAAGCAGCCGGCACTGCATTCGCGCCGCGCCCCGGGCATGACGTGTCTGTCCGCGCTCAAGCATGTGCGCACCTACAGTGACACCGCGCAGAACGACAGCAAGGGCTGTGGGGGTGTGATGCGCGTGGCCCCCGTCGGCTTGTTCGCGCATGTGATGGGAGCCTCCCATGAGATGTGCTTCGCGCTCGGGGAAGAGGTCTGCGCGCTGACCCATGGCCACGTGACCGGTCAGCTGACGGGCGGGGTGCTGGCGGTGATGACCCAATGCCTGGTGGCGGGTGACTCGATGGCACAGGCACTTGCGCACGCCATGCGCATTCTCGAGCGCAAATCAGGCTGCGAAGAGACCATGCAGGCCCTGAAGCAAGCCTGCGAGCTTGCCGAGTCCGACACTGCGCCGCAGGTGGCTGTCGTGATGCTGGGGTTGGGATGGATCGCGGAAGAGGCCCTGGCGATGTCCGTGTATTGCGCGCTCACCGCGCGGGATTTCCGCTCCGCGATCCAGATCGCGGTCAATCATGATGGGGATTCGGATTCCACGGGGGCCATCACGGGCAACCTGCTCGGGGCGCAATGGGGAGAAGAGGCGATACCTGCTGATTGGCTGGAGCCGCTTGAACTGCGAGAGGTCATCGGCGAGGTCGCCCAGGACCTGCACGATTGCGCTCGCTGGGAGCTCTATACCGACGGGGGTGGCAAGGACGAGCGGTGGGTCTGGGAGAAATACCCGGGCTATTGAGATACGCGCAACGCTAGCTGACTGAACGCGGGGCAATCCTTGGATTGCCCCGCGTTTTCGTGTCTGACGATGCCTTTTTGCCGGCTGTCACGAAACGTCGGTAGCGCAAAGGTGAGGGCATGCCTCATGTGGGCGATCCGAGGACAACATCAGAGGGTTTCGTAAGCGATTGATAACGCTGCGGTTATTACCAAAGTCGTAGACTGCTGCCTGACCAGACGTTCAATACAGGCTTTTATTGGTTCGCCAGTGGAATCAATGCTGTTCCAGTGGGGGATATGTGCCGATGCGGGATTCGTCCACAATGCGCTCACTCCACATTGCACGAAACGGCAGTCTGGATCTGGTCGACGGCAGGCATCTGTCAAGACGCCTGCGACTTTTTTGAAGATGGCATGCATCCAACCCGTTTGCTCAAGCGTAATACTCATCAAGCACAACGGTGAGGGTTTCAGCAGGGTAAGAGGACAAGTTGCTGATGAATGCCTTTCTGATGATTGCGACCAAAGTTTAAACGTCATACGGCAGTGTCCTGGACAGTGCCAAGCATCTGATCCGCTCTCGATCATGGGATGTCCGCACCTTCAAGATTGTACAGAAGTGATGCAGAAGAGGATTGAAGGTTGTACCTCTTGAGGTTCACCAACACTCCTCAGGGGCAGGGCAATGCCCAGGCAACGCAATCTGGTTCTTTGATGGAAACAGTGAGCTGCCAGCAGCACGGCTAGTGTGATAGCGCAATAATCATTAGTCTGTTAACAAGCTAGACGGATGCAGCCAAGACTGCATACGACATCACAAGGGCAATATTGCCCAGGACATAGAAAGGAAAACCCAATGAAAACTCTGAATCTCAAGACTCTGATCGCCGCCGCCGCTCTCGCCACCGTCAGCACCGCCACCTTCGCGGCGGATGACAGCCCGGCCGCCCAGCGTGTCCAGCAGTCCGTCAGCCAGGACGTCGTCGTCGGCACCGCCCAGCAGGCCCCGACGGCTCAGGCCACCTTCGCGGAAACCGGCAAGAGCGTCGCGGCAGGTCGTGTCGAGACCGCCCTGACCCAGTCGTCCATTGAAGGGCAAGGCAGCGCTACCGCCAGTCGTGAACAGGCCTTCGACAATGACGCTGGCAAGAGCGTCGCCGCGACCCGCGTTCAGCACGCCCTGAGCGACAGCAACGTCTGATTGACCATCATCCCTGACCTGCATTTCCAGGACTGATCATCACTTCATCTTCATCGAGGAAATCATCATGAACACTCTCAAGACCCTGATCGCCGCCGCCGCTCTCGCCACCGTCAGCACCGCCACCTTCGCGGCGGATGACAGCCCGGCTGCCCAGCGTGTCCAGCAGTCCGTCAGCCAGGACGTCGTCGTCGGCACCGCCCAGCAGGCCCCGACGGCTCAGGCCACCTTCGCGGAAACCGGCAAGAGCGTCGCGGCAGGTCGTGTCGAGACCGCCCTGACCCAGTCGTCCATTGAAGGGCAAGGCAGCGCTACCGCCAGTCGTGAACAGGCCTTCGACAATGACGCTGGCAAGAGCGTCGCCGCGACCCGCGTTCAGCACGCCCTGAGCGACAGCAACGTCTGATTGACCATCATCCCTGACCTGCATTTCCAGGACTGATCATCACTTCATCTTCATCGAGGAAATCATCATGAACACTCTCAAGACCCTGATCGCCGCCGCCGCTCTCGCCACCGTCAGCACCGCCACCTTCGCGGCGGATGACAGCCCGGCTGCCCAGCGTGTCCAGCAGTCCGTCAGCCAGGACGTCGTCGTCGGCACCGCCCAGCAGGCCCCGACGGCTCAGGCCACCTTCGCGGAAACCGGCAAGAGCGTCGCGGCAGGTCGTGTCGAGACCGCCCTGACCCAGTCGTCCATTGAAGGGCAAGGCAGCGCTACCGCCAGTCGTGAACAGGCCTTCGACAATGACGCTGGCAAGAGCGTCGCCGCGACCCGCGTTCAGCACGCCCTGAGCGACAGCAACGTCTGATTGACCATCATCCCTGACCTGCATTTCCAGGACTGATCATCACTTCATCTTCATCGAGGAAATCATCATGAACACTCTCAAGACCCTGATCGCCGCCGCCGCTCTCGCCACCGTCAGCACCGCCACCTTCGCGGCGGATGACAGCCCGGCTGCCCAGCGTGTCCAGCAGTCCGTCAGCCAGGACGTCGTCGTCGGCACCGCCCAGCAGGCCCCGACGGCTCAGGCCACCTTCGCGGAAACCGGCAAGAGCGTCGCGGCAGGTCGTGTCGAGACCGCCCTGACCCAGTCGTCCATTGAAGGGCACGGCAGCGCTACCGCCAGCCGTGAACAGGCCTTCGACAATGACGCTGGCAAGAGTGTCGCCGCTACCCGCGTTCAGCACGCCCTGAGCGACAGCAACGTCTGATTGACCGTCATCCCTGGCCTGCATTTCCAGGCCTGATCATCACATCATCTTCATCGAGGAAATCATCATGAACACTCTCAAGACCCTGATCGCCGCCGCCGCTCTCGCCACCGTCAGCACCGCCACCTTTGCGGCGGATGACAGCCCGGCCGCCCAGCGTGTCCAGCACAACGTCAGTGAAAGTGTCATCCATGGTGCCGCTCAGCAGGCACCGACAGGCCAGGCGACCTTCGCGGAAACCGGCATGAGCACTTCTGCAGGCCGTTTCCAGATTGCCTCCGGTGACGACGAGATCCGTGGCCATGACCGCTCCATCCACCTGCAGGAATTCGATGTCGCCAATGATTCAGGCGATAGCGTTGCCGGCACCCGTGTTCGTCACGCCGTGAGCGACGTCAACGTCTGAGACGCCCGATGTCTGCGTCAGACGCTTGCAGGCCAGGTGTCTGTACTGACATGACCTTTTTCAATAGGAGAACCCCCATGCAATCTCTCAAGTCTCTATTCGCCATTGCCGCATTGTCCGTTGCCGCCACTGGCGTGGCCTCTGCCAATGACAGCGAAGCCGATGCCCGCGTACGTGCCACCCTCAGTGATCGCGTGATCATGGGTCAGGCACAGCCGGTCACTCAGCAAGCCACACTGCATCATGATGATGTCGTGAAAACCGGCATGAGTGTCGCTGCCAGCCGCGTCCAGACATCCATCAGCAACGCCGGCATCCAGGGCACCACCCGTGCACTGGCAAGCGATTCGGCGGATTACGTCAACGATGCCGGCAAGAGTGTCTCTGCCACACGCGTCGAACATGCCTTGAACGAGAGCGCGTAACCGCTCGCGGCAACGCAATAGTCCCCGACTCTGCAAGACAGCCAAGGACGCCGATATGCCATCGACCTACCTCTGTCAGTTGCTGAATGGACCCACTGACCATCACGTTGTCTCCTGATGGTCAGTGCTCCAGAGAACAACTCGTGAGAGAGAAGAACGCTTGAGCAAGTGTTTTGACCCGAACGCAAGACCGCACTCGTCGTCAATGGCAGAACCCTTGCTCAAACGCTTTCCTGTCCTGAATGTCCTGTCCCGACATTCCCTGCCCGCCATTGGCGGGCTTTTTTTTGGCTTTTCGACGCTTCATGTGGATGTGACTTCATCCAGCACACGAACCACGGGGCTGTTGATCAGCGAGATCATCGCAATGAGGTCCCGTGAGAGAAAGGGCGCCGTGTGGTCGTGGTGACTCGCCTTGCATGAGAAACGCCCGCCATTCGGCGGGCGTTTCTCATGCAAGGATTTTCTCTTGCGTGGCGCTCGGATCAGTGAGCGCGAGTCAGGCGCGTGGCCAGCCACCAGCCCAGTAGCATCGTCAGTAGAAAACCCGCCAATGGCAGACTCATGGCGCTGCTGGAGACGATGGCAGGCCCGGGGCAGTATCCGCTCAGGCCCCAGCCGGTACCGAACAGGGCCGCGCCGAGCAGCAGGCGACCATCGATATCGCGGCGTGTAGGCAGTTGGAATCGCTCACCCAACAGGGGAGTGCTGCGTCGCCAGGCGAGGCGATAACCGAGGAAGGTGGTGATGACCGCCCCGCCAAGCACGAAGATCAGCGTGGGGTCCCAGTCTCCGGCCACGTCGAGAAAGCCGACGACACGCGCGGGGTCGGTCATGCCGCTGAGTGTCAGGCCGAGGCTGAAGACCAGCCCGGTAATGAAGCCGGTGACAGCTTTCATGGTGACTCTCCCAGCAGATGTCGGGTCACGAAGACCGTCAGCATGGCGATGGCCACGAACACCCCCGTGGCCACCAGCGAGCGCGGGGAGAGACGCGCGATGCCGCAGACGCCGTGGCCACTGGTGCAGCCGCCGCCGATGCCTGTTCCCAGGCCCACCAGCAGGCCGGCGAACATCATGCTCAGCACCCCGCTGGCGGGATCGCCGATCAGCGCATCCGTGCCCTCGGCCACATTGCCCCAGTCAAGATTGAACAGCACAAGGAGCAGCGGGCCGCTGATCAACCCGAGCACGAAGGCGATACGCCAGCGGCGGTCCGGGCCTGATTCCAGCAGCGCGCCCCGCGTGATGCCACTGATACCGGCGATACGTCCCAGAAAGGCCATCAGCATCACTGCCGAAAGACCGATCAGAACGCCGCCGGCGAGTCCTTTCATGCTGCTCATCATGTCCATGTGGTTCGTCCTCGTGTCGCGGTCATCCTGCGTTGCGACGATGATATGCTCGTGCCTGGCGAGCGCCAACCGTCATCGGCCACCGACTGCTGAGTCTGCTGGTCATGACATCTGCCCATCGGGTGGCCTGAGCGGATCCGGTTGACCCGACAGCCACTGAAAGGCCCGCCTCGAGCATCTCGGGGCGGGCCTTTCCGTGGCTGTTCTACGTGTGGGCAAGGTCAGACCAGCTCGCGGTGCTCCTTGCGAGCGCGACGACTGTCACGCACCACGGCGCCGCAGATCACGGCGAGTACGCCAAGGGCCGCCTGGGCGCTTGTGGCAAGCATCCCGATCAGGTCAGGGACTCGTCGTAATGGCCGACCTTGTCGGTGATGGTGGTGAAGTCAAAGCGCGGCTGGCGGCTGGCGAGACTCCAGGCCGATGCTCAAGCGCTGGAAGATCGCCTGAGTCGCGCCGCTCATCTTCTATGACGTGCGGGCCCGTCTTAAGCGAAATCGTCGCGCCTTCGGCTCAGGACTGGGGGAAGTCCCAGTAAGGCGGGCTACCGAAGTACTCGGAGAAGTAGTCCAGAAACGCCCGGATCTTGGGGGCCAGTTGTCGGGAGCTTGAATAGATCGCCCAGATACCGGTCTCGTTGACCAGCGGTGTCTCGGGCAGCACTTCCACCAGCTCGCCCCTCGCCAGATGACGATAGAGACTCCAGGTCGAGGAGAGGGTGATGCCCAGGCCCGCGGCGCAGGCATCGCGCACCGCTTCGCCATTGTCGGTCCGTATGCGGCCCTTGATGCGTATCACCTCGACGCGATTCTCGTGCTGGAAACTCCATTGATCCATCCCGATCAGCGTCAGGCATTCATGGTGTTTCAGTTCCGCAGGGCGGGTTGGAGTGCCATGGCGCTGCAGGTATTGCGGAGAAGCACACAGGATACGCTTGTCCGGGGCCAGGCGCCGCGCGATCAGACTCGAATCCTTGAGAGCGGAGTTGCGGATCGCGATGTCGAAGCCGCCTTCCACCAGATCGACGATGGTATCCGTCAGGCGCAGATCCAGCTCGAGGTCCGGGTAGCGTGCCAGAAAGCCGGCCAGCCCGGGGATCAGATGCATGCGTCCGAAGGAGGCCGATGCCGTGATGCGCAAGGTGCCGGTGGGGGTGGTGGTGCCGGCACCGACGGCAGCCCGCGCCGCCTCGGCACTGGCCAGCACCTCTTCTGCGTGGGGGAGAAAGGCGCGACCTTCTTCGCTCAGTGCCACATGACGCGTGGTGCGATGCAACAGGCGTACCCCCAGACTGTCCTCGAGCTTGCGCAGGTGAGAGCTGGCGACGGCGGGCGACAGTCCCAGGTCCTCGCCGGCCTGACTGATGCTGTTCACGGCGGCGAGACGGACGAACAGCTTCAGGTGCTCAAGATTCATGTCATCTCCCCCCGAGGCGATGGTGTTGTGGACTGATATTCAACAAAATATAGAAACTGATTGTATCAACTCGCCGTTTATTGTTCATGCCGAAGATAATTACCATGGCATGAACATTCACGCAGGAGTCAGACTCATGAAAGCGATGCTGGTGACGTCATTCGGTGGTCCCGAAGTGTTCGAAGCGGCGGAAATCGCCAAGCCCCAAGCGGCGGCAGGTCAGGTACTGGTGCGCATCGCCGCCACCAGCATCAATACCGTCGACACCATGATTCGCGAGATGGGCGCAGAGCTTCCGCTGTCTCCGGCACTGCCGGCGCTGCTGGGCATGGACTTCGCCGGTACTGTCGAAGCCGTGGGCGAGGACGTCGAAGGCTACGCCATCGGGGATGAAGTCTATGGCTGTGCTGGTGGCCTGGCCGACCTGCCGGGTACGCTGGCCGAGTACATCGCCGCCGATGTTCGCCTGATCGCCCACAAGCCGAAGTCCCTGAGCATGGTGGAAGCCGCGGCGCTGCCGCTGGTCGGCATCACGGCCTATGAAGGCCTCAAGCGCGCCAACATCCAGGCCGGTCAGAAGGTGCTGGTTCACGGTGGTGCGGGGGGTGTGGGTCACATCGCCATCCAGCTGGCCCGTCACTTCGGTGCCGATGTCGCCTCTACCGTCGGTCGTGATGAGCACGAGACGCTGGTCGAAGGCCTGGGGGCCAGTGCCATCAATTACCGCAATGAGCAGGTCGCCGACTATGTGGCCAGGCTCACCGACGGCAAGGGCTTCGACATCGTGTTCGACTCCGTCGGCGGCGCCAACCTGCCGACCTCCTTCGAGGCTGCCGCGCTCAATGGCCATGTCTCGACGACCGTGTCCTTCATGGACATCGATCTGACCACCGCGCACTTCAAGGGCCTGTCACTGCATGTCGTCTTCATGCTGATCCCGATGCTGCATGACTTCCGTCGTCAGGAGCACCACGAGATTCTGGCCGACATGGCGCGTATCGCCGATGCCGGCGCACTCAAGCCGATCATCGATGATCAGGTCTTCCCGCTCGCGGAAGTGGGCCAGGCCCACGCGCGGCTGGGCAGCGGTCAGGCAACCGGCAAGGTCATCGTCGAGGTCTGATACCGTGACCGAAAGCCACATTGGCAGGATCATCCTGACACTGCGCTGGCACAGACAAACGACAGGGTGTGGCCATACGGCACACCCTGTCGTTCGCGTCTCAAGCGTCGTGGGACATATCAAGGAGAGAGCGCATGAAAACCATTCTTATCACCGGTTCCACCGATGGCATCGGCCTGGTCACGGCCAAGGCCCTGCTGGAGCGCGGCCATCGCGTGCTGATCCACGGGCGTAGCGAGCAGAAGGTCAATGGTGTCGTCGCCGAACTTGCGACGCTGGCAGGGGCTGAGCGTGTCGCCGGTTTCGTGGCCGACCTGTCCGACCTGGTCGCCATCGACTCACTGGCAAGCGATGTGCTGGCGGCCAATGCCAGTCTGGATGTCCTGATCAACAATGCCGGTGTCTTCCAGGCACCCAAGGTCGTGACGGCGGACGGTCTCGACCTGCGCTTCGTGGTCAATACCCTTGCTCCCTATCTGCTCACCCAGAAACTGGCGCCGGCACTGCGTCCGGCCGGGCGGGTCGTCAATCTGTCCTCGGCGGCTCAATCCCCCGTGGACGTGAAGGCCCTGACCGGCGAGGTCGCGTTCAACGACCACTACGCGGCCTATGCCCAGAGCAAGCTCGCGATCACCATGTGGACCCGCATGCTTGCCCAGGACTGGGAAGGTCAGGGGCCTATCCTGATCGCGGTCAACCCGGGCTCTCTGCTGGCCAGCAAGATGGTCAAGGAAGGCTTCGGCGTACCGGGCAAGGATCTTGGCATCGGTGCCGATATCCTGGTACGTGCGGCACTGGATGAGGAATTCGCCGGCGCCAATAGTCAGTACTTCGACAACGACGCCCAGCGTTTCGCACCGCCGCACGCCGACGCACTCGATGATGCGCTGTGCCGTCAAGTGGTCGCGACGATGGAGAGAATGCTTGACCGGATTGGCCGCTGAGTGACTCCGACCAGAGGGCAGCGAGCTGGAGTGCCCTGCCTGAAGACGAAACGCCCACCCCGAGAGTCTCGAGGCGGGCGTTTCGTCTTCTGCGCGCGGACCGATCAGACCAGCTCGCGGTGCTCCTTGCGAGCGCGACGACTGTCACGCACCACGGCGCCGCAGATCACGGCGAGTACGCCAAGGGTCAGCAATGGCCAGATGAGGACATAGGTGGCAAACAGGAATGTCATGGGCGTGTGTCTCCTGAAATGTGCAGTAGGAAAGTCCCCGGCGACGCCAAGGGCCGCCGGGGCGCTTGTGGCAAGCATCCCGATCAGGTCAGGGACTCGTCGTAATGGCCGACCTTGTCGGTGATGGTGGTGAAGTCAAAGCGCGGCTGGCGGCTGGCGAGACTCATGATCACGCAGACCAGGGTGCTGGTGCCGTAGGCCGTGAGCGAGGCCAGCAGCACGGTGTAGTCACGCAGTTCGCCGGTCGCGAAGATGACCATGGCCAGCATGGCCAGCACGCCGGCGACCAGTCCGGCGATGCGACCGAGGAAGCCGAAGACCATCAGGCCGATGATGACGCCGCCGCCGATGCTGGCGAGCAGCTCGAAGATCAGCCCACTGATACCCTCCAGCGGCACCCACTCGAAGCGTGCCATGCAGAACACCACCATGGCGACCAGGACGGAACTGGTGAAGGCCAGATTGGTGATGCGATCCCAGAAGCAGCTGGCGATCACCGGGAAGACGATGGCGCCCCAGAGTGCGCCGACGAAGACCAGCATCACCAGAATATCCAGGGAGAAGCTGGCGAAGACGATCCCCAGCACGGTGGCGATGATCATCGTCAGACGACCGACCAGCAACATGCGGCGAGGGTCGGCCTTGCCACGGGCGATGTTCTTGCCGTAGACGTCTGCCATCATGATCGCCGAGAGTGCCGAGAGATCGGAGTCAGCGGTGGAGGACAGCGAGCCGATCACCAGGATGAAGAACAGGGCGATGAAGAAGGGCGGCAGGTACTCCGACACCATCTGCGGAATCAGGTTGTTCATGTCGCCATTGAGCGGCTCGACCCCGAGGGTCAGCGCCATCAGACCGATCATCCCCAGACCGATCACGATGGCACCGTAGCCGACGGTAGCCGTGATGAAGGTCGGCTTGATGTGATCTTCATTGACCGCGAACAGGCGCTGGGAAATCGTCTGATTGCCGATGGCATACGCCAGCACGGCCACGAAGAAGGGCGCCCCCTGATTGAGGATGGCATCAGTCGAGAAGAAGTCGGCCTGTTGCGGCGTGACATGCTTGAGCCCTTCCACCAGCTCCGAAGGGCCACCCATGGCAAAGAACACGGCCGGAATGATGACGATGGCGATGGCCATCAGTGCCACCAGCTGGGCGAAATCCGTCAATACCGAGGCGCGGAAGCCCGACCAGAGCGTATAGCAGAGCACTCCGACCCCCGCCAGGATGACGCCTGTCTGGAAGGACAGCGGCGACAGCACCGAGACAAGCGCACCGGCGGCCGTGAAGTTGACCATCAGGCTGATGATGCTGCCCAGCACGTTGGAGAAGGCCAGAATCAGCTGGCTGCTCGAACCGTGGCGTGCATGGATCAGCTCGCCCAGCGTATGGGCGTTGGGGGCCAGCTTGCGGAAGCGGCGGCCGAAGGGATAGATGAACAGGATCATCAGCGCGCCCCAGAATCCATAGTGGATCGGGCCTGACACGCCATAGGTATAGCCGGAGGTGGCAGCGGCATAGAAGGAGGCGGCCCAGATCCAGGTGGCGGTCATGCTGGCGGCGCCCATGCCGAAGCCGACACGGTGGTTGGACACCATGAACTCGTCAGCATCTTCCTTTTTCTTGCGAATGGTGAGAGTGATCAGGTAGGTACCGCCATAGAAGGCGATCAGCAGGAGAAGAACGGTAATGGTCGAGAATTGATAGAGAGAGTCGTTGTTCAAGTACGGAGCCTCCAATGGATGACAGAACACCTGTTGACCTGAGCAGCGAGCTGTTCAGGAGTGCGGTGATGAGAGTCATGAAAGGAAGGTTCTGAGCCGTCTTGCCTTGAGATGGTTGTCGTGTCCAAGGCGTCTTCGTCTGGTGAACAGGCAGACCCTGTCACACTTGCGAGCTACGAGGTGTCATCACTTTCCAGGGAAGAAAGTGCGGGGTGGCGGGCGTCGTGGCATGCACTTGCCCTCATCAGCGTAATGCTGCGTCATGGATTCCCTCTCTTATCGATAATGTCGAGGTTTCGACAGTCTTTCGAAAATACTGGTGATCCAGTGGGTCGCGAGTCTTGGTGCTTTCGGTGAGCGTTAAGATTGAGTTAATGAAGGCTGCATACCTTAGTGTCTGGTTTGCGACATGTCCACCCTTGACAGATTCCAGCAGATCGCTCTCAGGTATTGCCTGAACTCCAGGTCCATAAAGATGGCGTCATGCCCAGAGGTATCTGGCGTTTTATTGAATCTTCATTCAATATAAATCAAGTGTAATTCTTGGTGTTTCAGGGCGTCAAAGTCTGTCATTTAATGTCATTGAACTGTGTGAATTCCCCTTCTTTTTCTCGTGATGCCTCTCGGATCTTTGAGGGATTTTCTCTGCCTCATCGTGGGGTTTCATATTGATGGATATTCAATGATTTCACGCAAGTGATTGTTTTAAAGGTTGTTTGTCTATTATTGCTCAGCGTTCGGCCAGTTCTCATGAATACTGTGATGACGAGGAGGGCGCGAGAGGAGTACGAAGAGAGGGCGAGAAGAGTGAGAGGAGAGGGCGAGAGGAAAACAAGAAAAAAAGGGAAGGCTGTCTCGACGGTTGTACGCCACCTTGCTGGCCGATGAGTCAAAAAAACCGCCCCCTGAACGGGAGCGGCAAGATGATGTTCTCAGTGCAGAGCACGTCACTGAGGGGCGTCTTCAGCCCGCCGGGCTCAGGATGCGGATATCGCCATCGGCGATCCAGTCACCGGCGTTGTCGCGGAAGCGCTGCATATGTTCGGTCTCACGGTGGGCCTGCAGCGCATCGTGGGATTCCCAGGCTTCTACCACGGTGATGGTGTCGGGGCGTGGGTCGTTGTCCTTGTCGGCGGCGCGCTCGGAGTCCAGGCACGGGTGGTAGGCGTGGCAGCCATCTTCCTCGCGCACGGTGGGCGCGACGGCGCATAGTTCATTGAAGACATCCTGAACGTGACCTTCCTTGGCGGTAATGGTGGCGATTACCCAGATCATCCTGGCTCCTTGTGACGGTGTTGACCGCAGTTGTGGCAGGGATTCTCGTGATGAGATGTCCTGACTATGTGGAGTCGTTTCTGGCCACTGCAAGGGGCGGCGGCTGACTGCCGGCATGATCTCGCGTGATGCGCACACCAAAGCGCCGGACAGCAGGGCTGTCCGGCGCAGTTGTCACCAGGCAATGATCCGTGATCGTGAGGGATCAGGCCGGGAAGGCGATCGATCAGGCCGGGAAGGCGATCGATCAGGACGGGAAGGCGAACTGGGCGCCTTCACGCAGACCGGCGGAAGGCCAGCGCTGGGTGATGGTCTTGCGGCGGGTATAGAAGCGCACCGCGTCCGGGCCGTAGGCGGACAGATCGCCGAACAGCGAGCGCTTCCAGCCACCGAAGCTGTGATAGGCGACCGGCACCGGCAGCGGCACATTGATGCCGACCATGCCGACCTGGATGTGATCACTGAAGTAGCGAGCGGCTTCGCCATCTCGGGTATAGATGCAGGTGCCGTTGCCGTATTCGTGATCATTGATCAGCCGCATGGCGGCTTCCATCGAATCGGCGCGCACGACCAGCAGCACCGGGCCGAAGATCTCTTCCTGATAGCAGGTCATCTCCGGGGTGACGCCATCGATCAGGGTGCCGCCGACGAAGAAGCCGTTCTCGCCGCCTTCGACCTGCGGATTGCGGCCATCGACCACCACCTTTGCGCCTTGCTGCTCGGCGCTATCGATGTAGCCCACCACCTTGTCGCGATGCGCCGCGGTGATCAGCGGGCCGAAATCATTGCCCTTGTCGCTGTAGATACCGACCTTAAGGCCTTCCATCTGCTGCTTCATCTGCGCGATCAGCTTGTCGGCGGCGTCATCGCCCACGGCCACCGCGACGGACAGCGCCATGCAGCGCTCACCGGAGGAGCCGAAGGCGGCGCCATTCAGTGAGTTGGCCACGTATTCCATGTCGGCGTCCGGCATCACGATGGCGTGGTTCTTGGCGCCACCGAGGGCCTGACAGCGCTTGCCGTTGGCGGCGGCGCGGCTGTAGATGTACTCGGCGATCGGCGTGGAGCCCACGAAGCTGACCGCCTGGATGCGCGGGTCATCCAGCAGCGTATCGACGGCTTCCTTGTCGCCATTGACGACATTCATGACGCCGGCCGGCAGGCCAGCCTCCATCAGCAGCTCGGCGATGAACAGCGTGGAGGTCGGGTCGCGCTCGGAGGGCTTGAGGACGAAGGTGTTGCCGCAGGCGATCGCCATCGGGTACATCCACAGCGGCACCATGGCCGGGAAGTTGAACGGCGTGATGCCGGCAACGACGCCCAGTGGCTGGAATTCGCTCCAGGAGTCGATGCCCGGGCCGGTATTGCGGCTGTGCTCACCCTTGAGCAGTTCCGGGGCGCTGCAGGCATATTCGACATTCTCGATGCCGCGCTGGAGTTCCCCCAGCGCATCGTGACAGATCTTGCCGTGTTCCTGGCCGATCAGGCGGGCGATCTCGTCGGCGTGCTCTTCCAGCAGCTGCTTGAAGCGGAACATCACTCGGGCGCGCTTGATCGGCGGCGTGTTGCGCCATTCCGGGAAGGCGGCGGCGGCGGCCGCGATGGCTTCCTCGACGGTCGCCTTGCTGGCCAGGCGCACCTGACCGCCGACCTCACCGGTGGAGGGATTGAAGATGTCCTGGGTACGGCCTTCGCTGTGATCGAGGTTGCCGTTGATGAGGTGACCGAGCGTTTTCATTGTTGTGGGCTCCATGAAATGACTTGCAAGAAAAAGGGCAGTGATGGGGCTGGCGTCGATCGCCAGTCCGAACGTGATTGTCAGCCCTGAACGTGATTGTCAGTCTTAAGCGTCGATCATCAGTCCTGTGCGGCGAAGGCATCGCCCAGGGCATTGATCAGACGGTCCAGTTCATCGTGCTCGGTGATGAACGGCAGGCCCAGCTGGATGGTGTCGCCGCCGTAACGCACATAGAAGCCGGCCTTCCAGCAATGCATGGCGATCTCGTAGGGACGCCGCGCCGGCTCGCCGGGATAGGCCTCGACCTGCAGAGCACCGGCCAGGCCGTAGTTGCGGATGTCACTGATGTAGCGAGTGCCCTTGAGCTCGTGCAGCTTCTTCTCGAAGACCGGGCTCAGTTCACGGACACGGGGGATGAGCTGGTCATTCTCGAGCACGTCGAGGGCCGCCAGTGCCGCGGCACACGCCACCGGGTGACCGGAGTAGGTGTAGCCGTGGGGAATCTCCATCATGTAATCGGCGCCGCCGTTGTCCATGAAGGTCTGGTAGATATCGCCCTTGACGACCACTGCACCCATCGGCACTGCGCCATTGGTAAGCTGCTTGGCGACATTGAGGATGTCCGGTGTGACACCGAATTCCTCGGCGCCGCTCATGGCGCCCATGCGCCCGAAGCCGGTGATGACCTCATCGAAGATCAACAGGATATCGTGCTGGTCACACAGCTCGCGCAGTCGCTTGAGATAGCCCACAGGCGGCGGCAGCACGCCGGCGGAGCCTGCCATCGGCTCGACGATGACGGCCGCGATGTTGGAGGCATCATGCAGCGCGATCAGCTCCAGCAGCTCATCGGCGCGCTCGGAACCGGTCTGGGGCATGCCGGGGGTGAAGACATTTTCCTTGAGCAGGGTATGCGGTAGATGGTCGGCATCGACCCCCTGGCCATAGAGCGTGCGGTTGGCGCCGATGCCGCCGACGCTGAAGCCCCCGAAGTTGACGCCGTGATAGCCCTTGCTGCGACCGATCAGCTTGGTCTTGGTCGGCTTGCCTTTCTTGCGCCAGTAGGCGCGCGCGATCTTCAGTGAGGTATCGGCGCTTTCGGAACCTGAGCCGGTGAAGAAGACGTGATCCAGCCCCTCGGGCATCAGTCCCGTGATGCGATGTGCCAGCTCGAAGGCCTTGGGGTGGCCGTACTGGAAGGATGGCGCGTAATCCAGCTCGCGCAGCTGTGCGCTGACCGCTTCGGCGATCTCCGGGCGGCAATGGCCGGCACCGCAGGTCCAGAGACCCGACAGGCCATCGAATATCTGGCGTCCCCGGGAATCCGTGAAGTAGGCACCCTGCGCCTTGGTGATGATGCGTGGGTCCTGCTTGAACTGCCGATTGGCCGTGTAGGGCATCCAGTAGGCGTCAAGTTGTTCCTTGCTCAATCCTGCCTGGGCGGAAGGGGATGTGTCGAAGGCGGTCATGATGTCTCCCGAAGAGTGCTGTTGTTGTTGGATCTCGGCTCCTGTCTGGCTAGATTAGAAAGCCCTTTTGATAAGATAAATGCCGTTGTCTTTATCTTCAGGAAAGCATTTACTTAACTTTCCATGTCGTGGAACTCAGGAGGGCAGACCATGCGCAAGGACGGCATGAGAGGACAGCTTGGCGATGCCGATCTGCGCTTGCTGCGCATCTTTCGCAAGGTGGTGGAATGCGGCGGCTTCTCGGCGGCCGAGATCGAGCTCAACATCAGTCGCTCCGCCATCAGCATGGCGATGAGTGACCTGGAGACGCGGCTTGGCCTCAAGCTCTGCCAGCGGGGTCGCAGTGGTTTCGCGCTCACCAATGAGGGAAGAGACGTCCATGAAGCCGCGATGCAGATGCTGGCAGCGGCGGAAGGCTTTCGCACGCGCATCAACGGACTGCACGCCTGGCTCAAGGGCGAGCTGAACATCGGCATCACCGACAACCTGGTCACCATGCCGGAGATGCACATCACTCACGCCCTGAGCGCGCTCAAGAAGCACGGCCCGGAAGTGAAGATCAACATCCGCATGATCCCGCCCAATGAGATCGAGCGCGCCGTACTGGATGGGCGATTGCATACCGGCGTGATCCCGACGCTCAAGACGCTGCCGGGACTCGAGTATCGCTCGCTCTACGAGGAAACCTCCTGCCTTTACTGCGCGCGGGGTCATGTGCTGTTTCGCGAGCCCCGGGAAGGCGACACTCGCGCGCGCGGTCGTCCGGTGGGGCAGGAGGAAATACGCCAGCATGATGCCGTGCTGCCTGCCTACGCGCAGACGCCCACGATCAAGGCGCTGCATGAGCCACTCAGGGCATCCGCCTCGGCGACCGACCGCGAGGGCATCGCCTTTCTGGTGCTCTCCGGGCGTTATCTCGGCTATCTGCCCACCCACTATGCCGAGCGCTGGGTGCGCGATGGCCAGATGCAGGCGCTCAGCCCGGTGGCCAACTCCTATGTCACCTATTACAGCGCCATCACGCGCAAGAGCCGCGCGCCCAACCTGGTGCTGGAGCGTTATCTGACCGAGCTGGACGCCCTGCGCCAGGTGACACCGACACGGAAAGCGCCATCTACCCAGGAGGGCCGGTCATGAACCAGCACCAGGGGAAGTGGGCCATCCAGGGGCGGGGAGACTGTCGGGGTCATCAGGCGCGGTGAAGCGGATGACCTATTCGTTGTCGTCGTAGTGAATGATCGACAGCAGCTGAATCGGGACCTCGTTCAACTTCTCGGGGCCATGCGGAACGCCGGCATCGAAGGCCAGGCTGTCGCCGGGGCCCATCTCATAGAACTTGTCACCGTGGCGATAGGTGAGATGTCCTGACAGCAGGTAGATGAATTCATGTCCGGCATGGCAGAAGTTGGGGAAGACTTCGCTGGCATCATCCATGGTGATCAGGAAGGGTTCGTAGCGCTTCTTGGGGCCCTGCTTGTAGCTCAACAGTTGATAGGCATGGCCGACTTCCGTGCCGGTGCGTACCACCTGCATGCCTTGCCCGGCCTTGATGTGCTGGGCACCACGCCCATTGACATCGTAATCGCTGAACAGCTTCGAGATCGGCAGACTCAAGGCATTGCACAGCTTGTTGAGGGTATCGAGGCTGGTGGACACCTGGGCGTTCTCCACCTTGCTGATCATGCCCTGACTGACACCGGCGATACGCGAGACATCGGAAATCTTGTAGCCCTGCGAGACTCGCTGCTGCTTGAGCGCGCGCGCAATGTGCTGCTCAAGTCCCAGGCGCGTCTCGTCGGCTGCCGCGGTGATGGTCTCTTTCACCTCGGACTGCGCGGCAGGTTCTGCGGTCAGCGACGCGGTTTTCGTCTCAGTCGCTTTCGTGTCCGGCGCTGTCGGTTGAGGTGTGTCGGAGGAATGGGAGGATTCTCGCGGCATGGATAACTCCTGTGGCGGAGGGGGATGCGATAGGGATGAGCAGGCGGGACAAGAAACGCGTCCTTGTGGGAGTCATTGCGCGTCACCCGCGTGCGGATATCGGGTGAGATTATCAAGTTTACCGCCACCCCTCATCCACGTTGGTGGCCAGTCCTCGCGGCAAGCATGCCTCAGCCTGACTCCATGGCAGTGATGCAAGAGGCCTCCTCGACGCCATGCCGAGGAGGCCTCTCAGGTTTCACGCTATCCAGCATCGCGCGATTCGCGCTGTTGCCTCGGGGCTTTGGCTATTGCCTCGAGGTTGTGGCGCGCGATCAGCCGCGCGCCAGTCGCTTGGCCTTTTCCGGGTCATCGAAGGGCAGGGAATGACTGATGGCCGAGAGGCTGGTCTCGCCGTCAGTGCCGGTCTTGAGGGTCAGCGGGGTGCCATGCTCGGCATAGCCGGGTTCGAGACGTGCCAGCGCCATGGAGCGATCGCTCAGGCGCGAGTACATGCCCTGGGTGATGACACCGACGCACTTGCCGTCGGCGTAGATCTTGTCACCGATCTGGGCGACGTCTTTCGAGTCCAACAGCACGCCATAGACCTTGACGCGCTCCTTGCCCTGCAGCGCGAAGTGTTCGCTGGCGCCACGGAATTCGGTCTTGCCCGGTGAGACGGTGAAGTCCAGGCCCAGCTCCCACAGGGTGTCGCCCACCGGCTGGTCGGGATACGGGTAGGTTTCGGAATTGTCCGCCGGGTAGAACAGCAGGTGGCTCTCGACCCGCAGCCAGTCAAGGGTGCCGAAGCTGCACGGCTTGATGCCCATGTCGGCGCCATCTTCGAGAATCTGTTCCCACAGAGAGGGAGCGTCCTTGGCCTTGCAGAAGATCTCGTAGCCCCGCTCGCCGGTGTAGCCGGTGCGCGAGATCATCACGTGGTAGCCGAACAGCTGGGTCTGCAGATGGTGGAAGTAACGCAGCTCACGGATGCCCGGCACGTGACGCTCAAGGAAATCCACCGCGACCGGCCCCTGCAGTGACATGTCATGCATGTCGTCATCGAAGGTCAGGCTGACGGCACGCCCCAGGGCACTCTTGGCCAGCATTTCATTCGCGGTGCCCGTGCCGTGCACCACGAGATAGGAGTTCGGCGCCAGGCAATAGACGATGCAGTCGTCGACGAACTTGCCGGCCTCATTCAAGACGCTGGCGTACACCGATTTGCCCGGATACAGCTTGGACATGTCCCGCGTGGTGACGTAATCCAGCACGGCCTGAGCGTGCGGGCCGTTGCAGTGGATCTTCTTGAGCCCCGAGACATCCATCAGACCGGCGCGGGTGCGGATGGTCTCGTGGTCATCGGCCGTGTCCGAGACGGCGTAATTCCAGGCAGTGCCCATGCCATTCCAGTCTTCCAGCTCCGCGCCCAGCTTGCGGTGTTGTTCGGCCAATGCCGAGATGCGCCATGAATTCGCCATGCGTCCCTTTCTCCTGTGAGTCGTGCTGCCTAGCGTAAGTGGGTGGTGCCGTAGTCCTGCTGGTGCTGGCGGAGATGGCGCGCAAGACGCGCATTCGCCGCAGGAGGTGTTGTTGTTCTGTTGCCTCTTCAGGCGCCTCTTCAGGCGCTTCACAAGGACTTGTGCCTGCTGCTTGCCTTGCCTGATCGCATGAGTGTCGATTCTTGAAAGGAAAGAAACATTCCTCATGGTTAAGCAAGGGGCTTGCCAATTCCGTCAAAGGCCATGGACACGGCAATCCTTGAGCGGGTCAGGCGCTGATTGGCAGCACGAATTCGGGCGTGAATATCAGCGCTTTGCGTCATGCTGGTGCGAAGAGGGGGCTTTGGGCACCGAAATGATGCCTATTTCGAGAAACGGGCAGGATTTCACTCAGGATCACCTGGCGTTTTATGTGGGGTAAAACGAGCTCGGAAAATAAATTCCCATGCAAAACATGAGGTTGATGAAAAGTTCTGGGCGGCAGCTGGCGAAATGGCATGCTGCATGCTTTTCTTTGAGGGAAATAAAGTTGACCAGCAGGAATCACAAAAACTCGTTTCATCCGCTATCTTGGCGTGGCGTGTCACCACAAGGGGTCAGGTTTCCCGGGGTGGCAGACAGTGTCGAGGGAGATGGAACCCGGTCCGCTCTCAGAGGAAACCCAGATGTCACCCGAAAAGGCGCAACAGTTCATCAAGGATCACGATATTCGCTACTTGCTGGCGCAGTTCGTGGATATTCATGGCGCTGCCAAGACCAAGTCCGTGCCGGCCAATTGCCTGATGGATGTGGTCGAGAAGGGCGCCGGCTTTGCCGGCTTCGCCGTCAGTGGTCTCGGCATGTCGCCGGAGGGGCCGGACTTCATGGCGCGTGGCGATCTGGACTCGCTGTGCCTGGTGCCGTGGCAGCCGGGCTATGCGCGCATGGCCTGTGATGGCTACGTCAATGGGCAACCGTTCGCCAACGACAGCCGTGTGGTACTGCTCAAGCAGCTGGAGCGCATGAAGGAGAAGGGCTGGACACTCAATAGCGGGCTGGAGCCGGAATTCTCACTGTTCCGCCGGGGGGAAGCGGGTGAGCTGTTGCCGGTGGATGAGAGCGATACCCTCGCCAAGCCCTGCTACGACTACAAGGGCCTGTCACGTTCGCGTGAATTCCTCGAGCGTCTGGTCGAATCGCTGCAGGCGGTGGACTTCGACGTCTATCAGATCGATCACGAGGACGCCAATGGCCAGTTCGAGATCAACTACACCTACAGCGATGCGCTGACCTCGGCAGACCGCTTCACCTTCGTGCGCATGGCTGCCGGCGAGATCGCCAATGACCTGGGCATGGTGTGCTCCTTCATGCCCAAGCCGCTGGCGGACCGCCCGGGCAACGGCATGCACTTCCACCTGTCCGTGTGTGATGACACCGGCCGCAATCTGTTTGGCGATGACTCCGATTCCCAGGGCATGGGCCTGTCGCCGCTGGCGTATCACTTCCTCGGCGGTCTGCTGGCGCATGCCCCGGCGCTGTGTGCCTTTGCCGCGCCGACCGTCAATTCCTACAAGCGTCTGGTCGGGGGTGGCAGCACCAGCGGCGCGACCTGGGCGCCGGTCTTCGTCGCCTACGGGGACAACAACCGCTCGGCCATGGTGCGCGTGCCCTACGGTCGCCTCGAGTTCCGCCTGCCGGACGCCGGCTGCAACCCCTATCTCGTGCACGCCGCCATCATCGCGGCGGGGCTGGATGGCGTGGCGCGCAAGCTGGACCCGGGCACGCCCCACAACATCAATCTCTACTCGCTGACCCCGAGCGAATGCGCCGAGAAGGGCATCGAGACGCTGCCGCAGAATCTGGCCCTGGCCATCGATGCGCTCGAGGCGGACAGCATTCTGCGCGAGAGCCTGGGCGAGGGGATCTGCGCCGAGTTCATGCGCCTCAAGCGCGAGGAATGGCGGGATTACAACGCGCACGTCAGTGCTTGGGAAGTCCAGCGCTACGCCGAATTCTTCTGATCTCATCCGGCGGCGCTCGCGGACCTCGCGGATCATGTCAGACGAGGGTCGCCACTGTCACCACCACGCTCAAGACACCAGGCAGGAGACGCCTCCTGCCCGTGAGAGGACATCACCATGTGTGGAATCGTAGGGCTTTATCTCAAGAACCCGGCGCTGGAATCGCGCCTGGGGGAGCTGTTCGAGCCGATGTTGATCGCGATGACCGATCGCGGCCCGGACAGCGCTGGCTTCGCCATCTATGGCGACGAATTTGACGCTGGCATCAAGCTGACGCTGCAAAGCGATGGTGTCGATGAGGATTGGGAGGCGATCGCCAAGGGCCTGGGCGAGCAGGTCGGCACGGTGGCGGACTGGTTCAGCAATGCCAGTGTCGCGGTATTCAAGATCGCCGGGGAAGAGAGCGCCGTGCGTAGCTGGCTTGCCGACAGTGCCCCGCAGATTCGCGTATTGAGCGTGGGGCAGAGCATCGAAATCCTCAAGGCAGTGGGCCTGCCGGCCCATATCGCCAGCCTCTATGGCCTCAAGGGCATGCAGGGCAGCCACATCATCGGCCATACCCGCATGGCGACCGAAAGCGCCGTGACCCTGCAGGGCAGCCACCCGTTCTCCACCGGGCGTGATCTGTGCCTGGTCCACAATGGCTCGCTGTCCAACCACAACTGGCTGCGCACCAAGCTCAAGCGTGAGGGCATCAGCTTCGAGACCGACAACGATTCCGAAGTCGCCGCTGGCTACCTGACCTGGCGTCTGGAGCAGGGCGACAGCCTGGAAGCCGCGATCACCGGCGCCCTGAAGGACCTTGATGGCTTCTTCACCTTCACCATTGGCACCCGTGATGGCTTCGCCGTGGTGCGTGACCCGATCGCCTGCAAGCCTGCCGTGATCGCCGAGACCGATGATTACGTGGCCATGGCCTCGGAATACCGCGCCCTGGCCAGTCTGCCGGGCATCAAGGATGCCCGCGTGTGGGAGCCGGAACCCGGCCGCCTGTATCTGTGGGAAAAAGACACCGCCCGTTCGGAGGCCGCGTAATGATGAAGACTCACGATCTGGCCGTTGATGGGCTGCGCGAATTGAACCAGGCCTTGCACGATGCCGACACCCTGAAGGACGCGCGTGAGTGGCGAGTGGTCAATTCCGACGGCGCCCACAACATCGCCTGCGGCATCAATGACGCTATCAGTGTCGATATCGATGGCCACGCGGGCTACTACTGTGCGGGCATGAATCAGAAGGCCAGCGTCACCATCCACGGCAACACCGGGGTCGGGGTGGCGGAAAACATGATGTCCGGCTGCGTGCGGGTCAAGGGCGATGCTTCCCAGTCCGCGGGCGCGACCGCCCACGGCGGCCTGCTGATCATCGAAGGCAACGCCTCGGCGCGCTGCGGCATCTCGATGAAGGGCGTGGATATCGTCGTCAAGGGCAACATCGGGGCCATGAGTGCCTTCATGGGCCAGGCGGGGCGCATGGTGGTCTGCGGCGACGCCGGCGAAGGACTCGGCGATTCGCTCTATGAAGCGCGACTCTACGTGAAGGGCACGGTCGCATCGCTGGGCGCGGACTGCATCGCCAAGGACATGCGTGCCGAGCACCTGGAAGAACTGGCGGAGTTGCTGGCGAGTGCCGGAATCGATGAAGACCCGGCCAGCTTCACGCGTTATGGATCTGCGCGTCAGCTCTATCACTTCAAGGTCGACAACGCCTCAGCCTACTGATCAGGATGCCCAACATGACTGACGAAACTCAAACACAGCCTTACAACCCGGCACTGCGGGAATCCGCCACCTTCGGCCGCGATGTCATCCATGAGATCCAGCGCGCGGCGGAGACGGGAATCTACGATATCCGTGGCTGGGGCGCCAAGCGCAAGGTGCCGCATTTCGATGACCTGCTGTTCCTCGGCGCCAGCATGTCGCGCTATCCGCTGGAAGGCTATCGCGAGAAGTGCGAGACCGAAGTCGTGCTCGGCACGCGCCATGCCAAGAAGCCGGTCGTGATCAGCACGCCGGTGACCATCGCCGGCATGAGCTTCGGTGCCCTGTCCGCCCAGGCCAAGGAAGCGCTGGGGCGTGGTGCCTCGGAAATCGGCACCTCCACCACTACCGGCGATGGCGGCATGACCCCGGAGGAGCGCGGCCAGTCCTCGCGCCTCGTCTATCAGTATCTGCCGTCACGTTATGGCATGAACCCGGACGACCTGCGCAAGGCCGACGCAATTGAAGTCGTGCTCGGCCAGGGCGCCAAGCCCGGCGGTGGCGGCATGCTGCTGGGCCAGAAGATTTCCGAGCGGGTCGCGGGCATGCGTACGCTGCCGCAGGGCATTGACCAGCGCAGCGCCTGTCGCCACCCGGACTGGACCGGCCCGGATGACCTGGCGATCAAGATTGCCGAACTGCGTGAGATCACCGACTGGCAGGTGCCGATCTACGTCAAGATCGGCGCGACCCGCACCTACTATGACGTCAAGCTGGCGGTGAAGGCGGGCGCGGATGTCATCGTGCTGGATGGCATGCAGGGCGGCACCGCCGCCACCCAGGATGTCTTCATCGAACACGTCGGTATCCCGACCATGGCCGCCATCCCCCAGGCCACTCAGGCACTGCAGGAGATGGGCCTGCACCGTGAGGTGCAGCTGATCGTCTCCGGTGGGATTCGCAATGGCGCCGATGTGGCCAAGGCGATCGCGCTGGGTGCCGATGCCGTGGCCATCGGTACTGCCGCCTTGATTGCGCTGGGCGACAACCATCCGCGCTATGCCGATGAGTATCAGAAGCTGGGGTCCGCCGCCGGTTTCTATGACGACTTCCAGGATGGCAAGTGTCCGGCCGGTATCTCCACCCAGGACCCGGAGCTGAGCCAGCGACTGGACCCGATCGCAGCCGGCAAGCGTCTGGCCAACTACCTGCGCGTGCTGACGCTGGAAGCCCAGACCCTGGCACGTGCCTGTGGCAAATCGCACCTGCACCACCTGGAACCGGAAGATCTGGTCGCCCTGAACGTGGAAGCCGCGGCCATGGCCCGGGTGCCTCTGGCGGGCACCAACTGGGTGCCGGGGCAGGGCGGATACTGATGGCACGATCTCTATCGTGCGTGTGCCATTGCGCATGAGAGCGATCGTGCATGGCTGCCATTGCGCATGATTGTCATGGCAAAGCTGCGAAGCCTTTTGTCAGCAAGCTCGCCGCAATGTTGTCCAGGCAAAATGTCGCAATGACAAGAACTCTGCTCCGGTTGATGTAGAAAAATATGACCTGACGATATTGAGTTATCAAAGCGCCTCACCCTTCGGTGAGGCGCTTTCTTTTGTGGTGAGTGCAATCAAGGAAAAAGGCCAATATCATGCAAGCGAAAATGCATAATAATGCTGGTGGTGGAGAGCATGTAGTGTCGTGTGGATCGTGAGGTCATGATTCTCCCAGGATAAAGTTTTTCCATTCTTTCAGCATCTTGAAGATATTGAATGAGAAATATGTCAGGCGTAGCGATTGGCTTATGAGGTGAGATTGGATCAGGGCAATAATGGTGAATAAAAGCCGTTATTCACGAGTTTTGCGCTCTGTTTTGGTGCGTGAGTTCCTCTATTGATTGTTCATATGTGAAGTGGGGTTTTCAGACGATTTTGCCGGGTATATTGGGGAATGATTTTGCCGTCAATGGCACGAAATATGCTCAAGAAATGGAGTGGTAGTCGGATGCGCGTCATCGTCAAGACGGCGGCATTACAACAAGGACAATTTCTCAGAGCAGGGTCGTGTCATGAAAAGCCCGCAATCATCCTCTGTCACTGCCGGGATTCGAAGTCGGCAACACTATCCACGCATCGAGGCGCTGCCCGATGCCCAACGCTATCTGGTGGCATGCCAGTCTCCCGAGAGCCTGCCAGGCACTGGAGAGGCGGCGGGCAACGCCCGTCAGCAACTGCAGATGCATTGTCAGCTGATCAGTACGCTGCTGGGGCAGCTCGGTAGCCGCGAGGTGGGAGGCGCCGTGCAATCCGCTCCGGCAACAGAGGCGTTGCCCACGGGGCCCGCCGACAGCGCCCGCCTGCATCGCTGGTACGACGTCGATGATCGCCCCCTGGCCTGCGATGCGCTGGCGGGTGCCATCGGCGAGGTAGGCGCGGCGGGGTGTCTGGTCATCATCGGCAGTGAGCATTTCGTGTGGCAGGTCGCCAATCTGGCTCAGCTGCAGGGGCTGTTGCTGGATGACATGGTGATGCTGCCGGTCGCTGCCCTGGGGCGGCATGTGTTCTGCGTGCACTGTCAGCAGGTCAGTGAGCATGTCATCCACTCGCCGGCGGCCTGCGATGGCTGCGGCTTGATGCTGGAAGTGCGTGATCATTTTTCCAAGCGCCTCGGTGCCTACATGGGCGTGCGAATCGATGCGGAAGCCCCGGGAGAGATCCCCCCACAGGAGGAGGTGGCACCATGTCTCGCTTCATGAAGGCGCGGGTCGCCGCGGTCGATCAGCTCAGCAGCAGCGTGCGCCGTCTCACTCTGGTGCCTGCCGATGAGGCTTCCCCCTTCACGCCGTTCTCGCCGGGCAGTCATGTGGTGCTGGGCATTCCAGGAGAAGGGCGGGTGTGTCGCAACGCCTACTCATTGATCAGCCCGCCGGATGATCCCTCGCAGTACTGCATCGCGGTGCGTCGTCAGCCGGTCTCGCGTGGCGGCTCCGAAGCCATCCATTCCCGCGTCAAGGTCGGCGACGAGCTGGAGCTCAGCCCGCCGGCCAACCTCTTTCTGCCGCACTGGCAGGCGCGCCATCACCTGATGCTGGCAGGCGGCATCGGCATCACGCCGTTTCTCTCCTACCTGCCGGAACTGGAGAGGCGTGGCGCCAGCTGGGAGCTGCACCTGCGCAGCCAGGACCTCGACGTCGCCCGCTTCCCGGAGGCCGCGCCCTATCTGGCGAGTGGCAACATCACCCAGCACCGTCTCGAGCGTCCGAATCTCAAGGCCCTGCTGGCGCGTCAGCCCGCCGGCACGCACGTCTACCTCTGCGGCCCGCAGGCCATGATCGATGCCGTGAAGGACGCGGCGCGCGAGTTGCACTGGAGTCTCGCGCGCATCCATCACGAGGTCTTTGCCGCCCCGGAGCCGGGGACTCCCTTCATGGCCGTGGCGCGTGGCAGCGGCGTGGAAGTGGCGGTCGGTGCCCAGGAATCCCTGCTGGAAGCGCTGGAGCGCAGCGGTGTCGAGGTGACGAGCCTGTGTCGCGGCGGGGTCTGCGGACAGTGTCGGGTCGAGATGCTGGAGGGGGAGGCGGAACACCGTGACGCCTTCCTCGATGAACAGGAGCGGGCCAGTCAGCGCTGCGTGATGCCCTGCGTTTCCCGGGCACGCAGCCAGCGGCTGGTGCTGGATCTCTGAAACCGTCTTTCGCGAGATGGACCCCCAAGGAGCAGGAACATGCAATTTTCCCCGCGAGATGACCAGGCGTTCCATGGTCAGTTCACCTTCAAGAATTCCGACTACGCCATCCAGCGTTTTCCCTTCCCGTTCCCGGAAGATGAGTACCGTTACTCGGTCAATATCGAGCCACATGTCTTGCCGGGCAAGCCGGGTTCCATCACCGAGCACATGCTGGATATCGATGAGCATTATCTGAGCGAGATCGCCGAGCGTGAGCGGGTGCTGGCCAAGGACCCCAGACGCTGCCTGGTGATGCCACACATGCAGCCGGCAGCCTGGGACTTCCTGGAATTCGTGATGACGCACTACGCCCGGGACTATCCCGAGGCCTTCAGTTTCGAGCGCGACGGCGATGACTGCGTGTGGCGCAACCATCTGCTGGAGCTGGAACAGAGCTTCCGCATGGGCGATGACGCCAGCCTGCCACTGCCGCCACTGGACTATATCGGCCGGCAGATGCAGGGCGATATCGCGCTGCTCGACCAGCGCGACGGTGACCTCTTCATGGACGCCGGCATGATCACCTGTCCGGCGGACTGGTCACTGGCCTTCGATGCCGGCATGAGCTTCAAGCAGTGGCATGGTCCGGTGCCGCTGGCGCATGAGATGGGCGTGTTCGATCGCGCGCTCAAATACCTGTGCGCCATCCAGGTCGGCGGGCCGGTGCGACGCCTCAACTGGACCATGACCATCCATCCGCGCATGGACAGCTCCCCGGAGACCTATGCCGAGTGGGGCAGTGATCGCACCACCATCACCGCCGAAAACGCCGGTCGTGATGTGCATCTGCGCGTCGAGCTGCAGACGCTGGTGCGCATGCCGCGCAGTCATGCGCTGTTCTTCGGTATCCGCACCTATCTGATCAGCCTCGAGGACCTGTGTACCAACCCGGTCTGGCAGACGCGTCTGCTGAAGGTGCTCAAGACCCTGCCGGCGGAGCTGATCGACTACAAGGGGCTGACGCGCTATCTGCCCAGCGTGCTCGAGTGGCTGGAAGCCCGCGAGGCAAGCGTTGCGGCCAAGGCCAATGCCGAGGCGACGGCGCAGGCAGCGGTTTAGACCACGCTCTCGGCAAACCGCTCTCGGCGCCGAGGGCGTGATAGGGAATGGATCGCAAGCCGCTGACGAAAGCGCTTGCGAATAACAACAAAGGGGAAACGCTGGTGAATATCGATGTGCTGCAACTCAGCTACGCGCTGGATACGTTCTACTTCCTGATGTGTACCGCGCTGGTCATGTTCATGGCCTGCGGCTTCGCGATGCTGGAATCCGGGCTGGTGCGCTCCAAGAATACCGTCGAGATCCTGACCAAGAATGCGCTGCTCTATGGCATCGCCTGTCTGGTGTTCCTGGTGGTGGGCTACAACGTGATGTATCCCGGTGACAACGCCATCAGCAGCGTGATTCCGGGGCTGTCGTTCATGCTCGGCGCTGACAATACCCTCAGCGACATCAGTGCTGGCGAAGGGGCGGCCTATTACTCCAGCATGGCGGACTTCATCTTCCAGGCGGTGTTTGCCGCCGCGACCATGTCCATCGTCTCGGGGGCCGTGGCGGAACGCATGCGCCTGTGGCCGTTTCTGATCTTCGCGGTGGTGATGGTCGCGGTCATCTATCCGGTGGAAGGCTACTGGAAGTGGGGCGGCGGTTTCCTGGATGCGATGGGCTATCAGGACTTCGCAGGCTCGGTGGTCGTGCACATGGCGGGCGCGGCGGCGGCATTGGCGGCGGTGCTGCTGGTCGGTCCGCGTAAGGGGCGCTACGGCGTGGACGGCAAGGTACGTGCCATTCCGGGTGCCAATCTGCCGATCGCCATGCTGGGCATGTTCATCCTGTGGATGGGCTGGTTCGGCTTCAATGGCGGCTCGATGCTCAAGATCGCCAGTCTCGATGATGCCAACAGCGTGGCGCGTATCTTCGTCAACACCAATGCCGCGGCCTCTGCGGGCATGGTGGCCGCGGCACTGCTGTCACGCGCCATGTTCGGCAAGACTGACATGACGATGGTGATGAATGGCGCGCTGGCCGGTCTGGTCTCGATCACCGCCGAGCCGTTGCTGCCGTCTGCCGGCCTTGCGGTGCTGGTCGGTGCGGTAGGCGGCATCATCGTGGTGCTGTCGGTGGTGGGACTGGACCGTCTCAAGATCGATGACCCGGTCGGTGCCATCTCCGTACACGGCTCCGCCGGCCTGTGGGGCATCATGGCAGTGCTGTTCTCCAATCCGGACGCCGCGTTCGGTACCCAGATCCTGGGCACGCTGATCATCTTCGCCTGGATGTTCGGCGCAAGCTTGGTGGCGCTGCTGGTGATCAAGAAGGTCTGTGGTGGCCTGCGTGTCAGCGAGGAAGAGGAACTGGAAGGCATGGACATGCACGAATGTGGCATGGGGGCCTACCCGGAATTCGTGAACATGTCCTCCCCGTCACAGGGAGAAAGCACTGCGTCCGGGCATGCCGGCAAGGCGAGCGCTGCAGTTCCGGCTGCGGTGCTCAAGGGGGCGGCGCGTTGAGTCTGCCCCCCAAGTGCTGGATTCCCCGAGTGAGGTGAGTCCTGTCAGCGTGTGATACGAGAAGGCCCGCCAATTGGCGGGCCTTCTCGTGTTCCAGGGGGAGCGGAAGGGGAAAGGGTGGGCAAGGGACAGGGAAAGGAGGGGGGAAACAAGCGGGAAACAAGAGAGATGATGAAAGTCCCGGGATGAACAAGCAGCGACCAGACGGAAACTGCCTGTCAGCGGCGGTGCAGGCCACCCAGCTCATGATTGATATGGCGGGCGCAGTCCATCAGCGCGCCGCGCAACAGCAGACGCCGGCGCTCGTCGGCCATCATCGCATCGGGGCCCGAGATATTGATGGCGCCCACCAGATGGCCGGTGTGGTCGTACAGTCCCGTGGCGATGGCGGTGGCGTAGTCGGAACGACTTTCCACCCATCCCTGGCGGCGAGCCTCCTCGATGGCATCCTTCAATGCCGGCAGGTTCTGGGGCGCCGGCGGTGGGTAGTCATCCAGGCGGATCTGGCGGTAGAGCTGCTGCAGTTCATCCTCGCCCAGCACCGTGAGCAGGATGCGCCCCATGGCGCTGACATGACACGGCAGACGGGAACCGATGGGGATGTTGACCGACATGCGCTGTGCGGCGAAGGCGCGGTAGAGATAGATGGCATCCGTGCCCTCACGAACGCTCAGGTGGCACGACATGGTGGTCTGGTCGCGCAGGGTGTCCAGGTGGGGTGCCACTACCTCGACCAGGTCACGACTGGCCAGATAGCTGAAGCCCAGCGAGATGACCTGTGGCCCCAGTTCATAGGTGTTGCGAGCGATCTTCTTGAGATAGCCCATGTCGGTGAGGGTGATGACGATACGATAGATGGCCGAATTGGTGGTGCCCAGTTCCTCGGCGAAGTCATTGGTGGTCAGCACCTTGCGCCTGCTGCTGAACATCTCGAGGATTCTCAGCCCGCGAAACAGTGCCGGCACGGTGTAATCATTCTCGCGAGCAGGCGCGGTCGAGAGCGATGGGTCATCGGTCACGACATCCTGCCCGGAAGGGAGCGAGGCGTGGGAATCGGGCATACCTGGTTCCTTTTGCTGCGTATGGCGAGCCGTAGGTGAAACGCAGTCTCCCCGTCGCTGCCTGGAACTCAGACGACGACGGGGAGCGGGTGACAACGTGAGAGGCATGCGCGAGCGGATGCCAAGGTTGCGTCGCAATCGCTAGCCGTGATGATGGGCCAGTAGGGCAGCGGCTGTCACGGTCTGCCCCGAGTATTCGCGCATGGCATCGAGCATGACGCCCCACTGATAGTGGCTGGAGGCGATGTCGAACAGCAGGTGGAAGCAGGGGCACTGATGGCTTCCCACGTTGACGATGATCGCGTTGGTGCGTGCCACTGACGTCTGCGCGACGCTCCCGGGCGGGAAGGCCTCACTGCGCAGGTCCACCCCGCACAGCTTGGCCATCAGCGTCGGTACGCTGGTGCCACTCAGGCTGAACCAGGCGTGGGAATCCCGCCGTGGCAGGGAATGCACGCGCCTGCCCTGGGCCAGTGCGTCATCCGCCTGCGCGATGAGCGGCAGCTCGGCCACGCCCGCATCGGGGGTGATGGTCGGCGTCAGTTGCAGAAACTCACCCACTGACAGCCTGACCAGCCAGCTGCCATCCGTCTGGAGCCTTGCCGTATTGGGCGTATCCGGCACCGTGAAGCCCAGCGCGCCCAGCCAGTCGGCGGCCTCGCGGCCGCGAAGACCTGCGCGTCCCAAGGCGCTCATGTCGGCGAGCGCGCAGTGGCTGATGGCCGTCGCCATGTCACTTGATGCGTCGGTTGTCGACGCGCCAGTGAGGCTTGCCGGCAATGCACAGCGCGCCAACGCCGTGGCGCCATCCAGGTGGTCCGTCATTGATGTCGTCATTTCACAGCTCCTGGCGGGCAGACTTGGGATCAAAGAAGGGCAGTGCCACGACCTCGGCCTGGACCAGTACGTCGCCCTGGGTGCGGATGGTGATCTTGCTGCCGGGCGTACTGCTGTCGATTCCGGCGTAGGCCAGGCCGATGATGGCACCCAGCGTCGCGCTGTATTCACACGAGGTCACGTTGCCGGTGATATCGCCACCGGGCTTGGCGGCGTCGGCGCTCTGTTCCCCGCCGCTGAGCACCAGCTGACCTTCCAGCGGTTGCGGGCTGTCCTTGGGCAGCATGAAGCCGACCAGCTTGCGGGTCTGGGGCTGGGCGGCAAGAATCTCGATCGCACGACGGCCGACACAGAAGGGCTTCTTGTGGCTGACTGCCCACTCAAGGCCGATCTCGCCGGGATGGCTCATGCCATCGGTATCCTGACCGATGATGATGTGACCTTTCTCGAGACGCAGCAGACGCTGGGCCTCGACGCCGAAGGGGCGGATGTCGGCCTGCTCGCCTGCCAGCATCAGCAGGTCCCACAGCGCTTCGCCGAAACGGCTCGGCACGTGGATCTCGTAGCCCAGTTCACCGACGAAGCCGACCCGCAGCAGGCGGGCGGGAATCCTGCCCTGCGTGCCCAGCAATTCGGTCTCGAGATGGCCGGTGCGCAGCTCCAGATAGGGGAAGGCCTGGGGGCTCAGGTCGATGTCGCGACACACCTTGCTCAGCACCTCGCGGGCCTTGGGCCCGGCCAGATTGACGGCGCAGTAAGCGGCGGTGACGTTGGTGATATCGACATCGAGTCGCCACTGGGCATTCCACTTCAGCATCTGCTGGTAGACACGGTCCACGCCGCTGGTGGTGGCGGTGACATAGAAGTGTTCCTCACCGAGGCGGCACGAGACGCCATCGTCGATGATCACGCCTTGCTCGTTGGCCATGGTGGCGTAACGTGTGCGACCCACCGGCTGCTTGAGGAAGGCGAAGGTGTAGAGGCGGTTGAGCAGCTCGGCGGCATCCGGCCCGCGCAGCTCGATGCCACCGAGGGTCGAGACATCGATCAGGCCCACGCCGTTGCGCACGGCCAGCGCCTCGGTCTGCATGGCGTCATTGCGCTGCTCCGGGCGGCCATAGAAGGCCGGGCGCGCCCAGTGGCCGGCCGGCATCATGTTGGCACCGAGAGCTAGATGGCGCTGATGCATCGGTGTCTGGCGGTAGGGGTCGAAGCTGCGACCGGCCAGCAGCGGCAGCGGTTCGGCCACGAAGGGCGGGCGCGCGGTGGTCACGCCGGTCTCGCTGACGCTGCGCTGTGTGGCTTCGGCGACCAGACGCGCGGCCGGCAGTGCCGAGTGACGGCCCTGGGACGGACCCATGCCCAGTGTCGAGAAGCGCTTGACCAGCTGGATGTCGCGATAGCCATGGCGGGTGGCATTGAGGATGTCGCGAATCTGCAGGTCTTCATCCAGATCGACGAACTCCTTGCCCTTGGGGTGCGCGAACAGCGGCCAGCCATGCTGACGGAAGGGGCGTGACGGCGTGACGGCCGCAGGCTCATTCGCCTCAAGCGTGGCATCCACGACCTTGCCTGCCGCGGCAAGCCCGTTCAGGGCGGCGCTCGCGGCACGCTGACCATCGGCGATCACGTCCTTGAGGTGATAGAGGCCATTGGCGGAGCCTGCCATGTGCAAATGTTTCGGCAGGCCGCTGAGGCTGAAACGCGCATCGTCATCCAGATAGGAGAGCTTGGCGCCCGCCTGACAGGCCAGCTGGTAGACCGGCATGTAGCCCGCCGTCATGCAGACCAGATCACAGGGGATCACCTCTCCCTCGGTGGCCAGTTCGCCGCGCGCGATGATCTTGCGTACCTCGACGCCCGTGACGTGATGCAGCGACTTCTCCGCCTGCGCCTCGAAGATGGCGTGCTCGAGCTTCAGGGCGATGCCGCAGTGGCGCACCGCATCGGCAAGGCTTGCCTCATCGGGCTGGACGCGCATGTCGAGCAGGGCGACGATGTTGACGCCGTGCTCCATCAGGTCGAGTGCTGCCAGATAGCCATCATCGCTGCCGGTGATCACCACGCCCTGCTTGCCCGGACGCACACCGTAGTGCTGCATCAGGCGCTGGGCAGCGCTGGCGAGCATGATGCCCGGCAGGTCGTTGTTGCGAAATACCACCGGTTGATCGAAGGCGCCGCTGGCGAGAATGCATTCCTTGGCGCGCACCTTGTAGAGGCGCTTGCCGCGAATCACTGGCAGATAGTTGTCAGTAAACCAGGCATTGCAGGTCGCCTCGGTCATCACGTCGATGCGCGGATGCGCCGTGACGGCCGCGCTCAGCGTCTGCAGTGTCTGGTTGGCCTCAAGGCCTTCGGCGTCGAAGCGCGCATAGGTCAAGGCGCCGCCGAGCAGACGGCCCTGTTCGACCAGCAGCACGCTGGCGCCACCGTCAGCGGCTGCCAGCGCCGCGGCCATGCCAGCCGGGCCTGCGCCGACCACCACCACGTCATGAAACAGATAGGCCTTGTCGTGGTAGTCGCCGCGCACGTCCAGATTCAGCGTGCCCAGACCGGCCTTGCGGCGAATCAACGGTTCCCAGTACTTCCAGACGCCCTTGGGCTTGTAGAAGGCGCGGTAATAGAAGCCGACCGGCATGAACTTCGAGAACTTGCCCAGACGCATGTCGCGGTCATTGTCCAGGCTGCCATTCACGTTCTGAGCAGTGACCTGCAAGCCGCTGCTGATCTGGCGCTCATCGCCCAGCACGTTGGGCTCATCTGGCAATTGCACCAGGGTGTTGGCATCCTGGCCGGCAAAGGTCAGGGCGCCGCGCGGGCGGTGATACTTGAAGGAGCGCGACAGCAGCCAGCGGCCATTGGCGGCCAGGGCGCTGGCGATGGTGTCGCCGGCAAAGCCCTGGTAGCTCACACCATCGAAGCTGAAGGTCACCGGCGTGTCACGGTCGATCAGTCGGCCCAGCGGGGCCGGCAGACGTGCGCCTCGGGTCATGGGGACTCTGGCGTTCATGCGCGTTCTCCCGAGCTATCCGTGGTGTGCAGTGGAAACTCCACGCGCTGGGTGAAGCGCTCGGAGGGATCGAAGGTGCGCAGGATCTCGTCGGTCACGGTGTGACGCTCGGCGAGAAACCAGTAGCTGGAGGCGGCGTGCATCCACCATTCGGTGACGACACCGGCGGTGTTGTCGCTGAAGAAGACGTAGTCGGCCCACTCGCGATCACTGCAGGTATCGGGGTCTGGCATGTCGGCAAGCTCGCCGCCATACACGAATTCGCTGATATTTCGGGGCCCATTGAGTGGGCAGGGCATGATCTTCATCGCGGAAATCCTTGACCGTTGTTCTTGTACATCCAGCGTGGGGTGCGCATTCCCGGGCAGTCATCGAGCCTTGTAGGTCGAGCCGTCGCGAGGCATCAGTGGCTGGCGGCAGTCGCGCCCATCTCGTTGACCTGACGGAAGCGCGCGAAGCGTTCCAGCGCGAAGGGGGCGATCAGGTCCGGGGTCTTGCCGCCGGAGGCGACCAGTTCGGCCATGGTCTTGCCGCAGATCGGCGTCGCCTTGAAGCCCCAGGTGCCCCAGCCGGCGTCCAGGTAATAATTCTCGACGGGGCTCTCGCCCATGATCGGGCTGTAGTCCGGGGTCATGTCGGTTGTGCCTGCCCATTGGCGCATCAGGCGGGCCTGGGACAGGAAGGGGAACATCTCCAGCGCCGCGGCGATCAGGCTCTCCTTGAGGTCCAGCGTCGAGCGGGTGTTGTAGAGCGGGTAGGGGTCGGAGCCACCGCCGAACACCACCTCGCCACGGCTGGTCTGCTGCACGTAGCAGTGCAGGGCCGAGGAGCTGACCAGCGGATCGAGAAACGGCTTGAACGGTTGGGTGACCATCGCCTGCAGCGGGTAGCTGATGATGGGCATGGTGAAGCCGGCCTTACTGGCGAGCACTGAGCTGTGCCCGGCCACCGCCTGCACCACGCAGCCACATTGCACGGTGCCGCGATTGGTCTTCACCGCGCGGATCTTGCCGCCTTCGACCACGAGGTCCTGCACCTCGGTGAGCTGGTGGATCTCGACACCGCGCTTGGCGGCCTCCTTGGCGTATCCCCAGGCGACGGCATCGTGCCGCGCAGTGGCACCATCGATATGCCACAGGCCCGCCATGACGGGCAGGTGGCCGGGGTCCAGGTTCAGGCTCGGTACCAGCTCGCGGATCTGCTGGCGATCCAGCATCTCGGTGCGCCCACCGAAGTGGGTGTTGACCTCGGCGCGCTGGCGGAAGGCCCGCACGGTGGAGTCGGTATGCGCTAGGGTCAGTTGGCCGCGTTCCGAGTACATGATGTTGTAGTCGAACTCGTTGGACAGTCCCTGGAACATGCGCACCGATTCGCTGTAGAAGCGCACGCCTTCCGGGGTCAGATAGTTGGAGCGAATCACCGCGGTGTTGCGCGCGGTGTTGCCGCTGCCCAGGTAGGCCTTTTCCAGCACGGCGATATTGGTGATGCCGTGATACTTGGCCAGATAGTAGGCGGTGGCCAGGCCGTGTCCGCCGCCGCCGATGATGACCACGTCGTAGCGGGACTTCAGCTCCGTGGGCGGTGGGAGGTCGACTTCGGCCGGATACTCGGAGGACAGGCCGTACTTGAGCAGAGAAAAGGGCATCATTCACTCCCGGTACGCGCAGGCGTACCTCTAGTGGTTCAGGCCGACTGGCGACGCGCGGCAGTCAGGGTGTTGGCAAGCAGGCAGGCGATGGTCATCGGGCCGACGCCCCCCGGGACAGGCGTGATGGCACCCGCGATCTTGCTGACCGCAGCGAAGTCCACATCCCCGACCAGTCGCGTGCGCGCCTTGCCGGTGGGGCTTTGCTCGGCGGACTGCGCGATGCGATTGATGCCCACATCGATGACCACGGCGCCGGGCTTGATCCAGTCGGCGCCGATCATGTTCGGGCGCCCGACCGCGGCCACCACGATATCGGCCTGGCGGCAGAGTTCGGCGGGATTCTGGCTGCGTGAGTGCAGCTGGGTGACGCTGCAGTTGGCGGCCAGCAGCAGGCTGGCCATCGGCTTGCCGACGATGTTGGAGCGTCCGATGATCACCGCATGCAGGCCAGAAAGATCACCACCGCGCTCGGCAAAGGTGTCACGCAGCAGGCGCATGCAGCCGATGGGGGTGCAGGGCGCCAGGGCATCGGCCCCCTGCACCAGTGCGCCGACGTTCATGCGATGGAAGCCGTCGACGTCCTTGGCAGGGTCGATGGCCTCCAGCACCGCGTCTTCCTGGATATGCGACGGCAGCGGCAGCTGGACGAGAATGCCGTGCACATCAGCGTCGGCATTGAGCTTCGCTACCAGCGCCAGCAGCTCGGCCTCGCGGGTCTCGCTGGGCAGGATGTGCTCGAAGGACTGCATGCCACACTCGACGGTACGCTTGAGCTTGTTGCGCACATACACCTGACTTGCCGGGTCTTCGCCGACCAGCACGACGGCAAGCCCCGGTATCACGCCTTGCTGCGCGAGGCTTGCAACCTCTGCCGTGACTTCCTCCAGCAGTCGCGCCGAGGCGGCCTTGCCATCGATCACGGCGGCGGTGGGCTGTGCGAGTGTCTCGTCCGCGATCGCGGTGGGTGTCGCTTGGGTATTCATGACTGCGCTTCCTCCCTTGGGTGACGGCCGATGATTCACGCGTGGTCTGTCTTGAAGGCTTTTGTGACGCCTTGCTTGAAGACTTATTTGACGCCTTGTTTGAAGACTTATTTGACGCCTTACTTGAAAATCACGGTGCGATCATTGGCGAGGAAGACGCGGTGTTCGATGTGATAGCGCACGGCATTGGTCAGCGCCTGGGTCTCGGTATTGCGGCCGGCGGCGACCAGGTCATCCGGGGCGAAGTTGTGCTCGACCCGCTGTACGGCCTGATCGATGATCGGCCCTTCGTCGAGGTCTGCCGTGACGTAGTGGGCGGTGGCACCGATCAGCTTGACCCCGCGGGCGTGTGCCTGGTGGTAGGGCTTGGCGCCCTTGAAGCCCGGCAGGAAGGAGTGGTGGATGTTGATGGCGCGCCCGGCCAGCTTCTGGCACAGCTCATCGGAGAGAATCTGCATGTAGCGCGCCAGTACCACCAGCTGAGTGCCGGTTTCCTCGACGATGTCCATCAAGGCCGCTTCCTGGCGCGCCTTGGTGTCCTTGGTGATCGGCAGGTAGACGAAGCGGATGCCTTCGCGCTCGACCATCGGGCGCAGGTCCAGGTGGTTGGAGACGACCGCGGTGATCTGCATGTCCAGCTCACCCTTGCGATAGTGGTAGAGCAGATCATCCAGGCAATGGTCGAACTTGGAGACCATGATCAGCACCGGCATCTTGTCCTTGCCACCGTGGATCTGCCACTGCATCTCGAAGGGCGCCGCCACATCTTCAAAGGCCTGACGCATACGCTCGATATCGCCTTCGATGCCCGTGTTGAAACGGAAGCGTGCGCGCAGGAAGAACTGCCCCTTGTCCTCATCATCGTACTGCGCCAGCTCACTGATGTAGCACTCGTGAGTGGTCAGGAAGGTGGTGATGGCCGCCACGATGCCGGACGTCGCCGGGCAGCTGATGGTGAGGATGAAGTGATCGTCTGAGGTGCAGGTCGCGTGAGGCATTCTGGGCTCCGATGTCGGCAGAAAGGCATTGTTATTGTGATATGAAGAATCTCATTCACTGACGTGGTTTCGATTCGGTTATTTCCTGTCAGTGACTTAATTTTCTTCTCAAGTAAATAACAATGTTTTTCTGGCGCTGGGTCAAGCCTGATCGACGCGTCGACCGGTGTTAGTGTCCATGAAATGAAGACAATGATTCACTGATGAATTTTTACCGCTTTGGGGGATCGCGGAGCAGGGTAAAGCCATGAGGCGGGCGAGGGTGGGACAGGTGCCTGATGAGACACGCTCGTCTCGAGTTGGCTACAGCCTGCGAGCAACGTGAAAGGAATCGTCATATCCCGGTTGGGCAATTGCTGGCTGCAATATCAACACGTTAGTGTGCACTCATTGTATGCCTTGAGGTGTGACCTCTTGAGCCGGTATTCCTGCAAGACAATGAGGTAGACACGATGCGCACATTGACGATCGCGGCACTGATGGTGGCCAGCATGGCCGGTTCCAGCGTAGCGATGGCCGGCAACCCGGCTGATGATGGCCACGCTGCCAAGTCCCAGTACACCCAGCACAAGGACAGCGTCAGGACCTCTGCCCAATCCCACAAGGCGGCCGCTTCCGGGCAGGTGGCTGACAAGTCCTCTCACGTTGCCAGCAAGGCCCACGATGCCAAGTCCAAGGTGAGCGACAAGGCGAGCGATGCCAGGTCCAAGGCGAGCAACAAGGCGAGCGATACCAATTCCCGCTATCAGAAGAAGAACTATGCAGACGTGCTCAAGAACGAGCGCCACTGATGGCATGACGCTTTTGCTCGGCACGGCTTGAGTCGGGCAGTTGCCCGCTGTTGACAAGACCCCCTGAAGCCTCCGGTTGCAGGGGGTCTTTGCATGCCGGGCACGCTCCTTGAGATCCACGCCCGTCTGGCGCGGCAGGCGATGTGCCTCTGGTGTGCGTGATCAGACGCTGACGTCGCGTGTTTCATACGCTCACCTCGACAAGATGCAAGCATTCGTCAAGCGAGCCTGACTGGCTTGCGAACATAAATATCAAGGAGTTAGTGTGCCACCACCCTGTCTCCCTGGACCCTGGTCTTCAGGTCAGGAAGGGGACAATTCGCGAGTAGAGAGGAGTAGGTACGATGCGCAGGATGACGATTGCAGCACTCATGGTAATGGGCATGGCTGGCTCCTCAGTGGCAATGGCAAATTCCTACACTGATGCGGCGAAGGACAGTGCCAAGTCCCAGTACACCACAGCCAAGGACAACGCCAGTTCCAAGGTGACTTCCCGGACTGACAGTGCCACTTCCAAGGTCAGCTCTGCCAAGCACAAGGCAAGTGACAAGGCCAGCTCTGCCAAGCACAAGGCAAGTGACAAGGCCAGCTCTGCCAAGGCCAAGACAAGTGACAAGGTCAGCTCTGCCAAGACCAAGGCAAGTGACAAGGTCAGCTCTGCCAAGTCCACCAAGTCCAGCTACGAAGACAAGTTCAAGTGATCTGATCCCCCTGGATTCGGGGGAGTCATGTGACACCCAGTCCCCGTCAGCCTCAGGCTGGCGGGGGCTTTTTCGTGGGGGGATCCCCAAGGCCGCGCAGGAGTCGTCTCTCGCCAGGAAGTGCGTTCTGCCCGGCACGCCATGAGGAGAATGGGCGAGCCGGACGGGCATTGGCAGATCAGTGGTCCGAAAAGGTCTCGACCAGATGCTGGGCGAAGGCCTGCACGCGGCGTGGTTGAGCGCGGGCGGGCGGGAACAGTAGCTGAAGCGGTGAGGGCGGAGCAGCGTGCTCCGGCAGCAGCTCCACGAGGCGACCCTCGCGCAAGTCATCCGCCACGTCGACTTCCGATTTCAGGGCGATACCAAACCCTTCCAGACACCATTGACGCACCAGCTCCCCATCATTGGCGATGCGATTGCCGCTGACGGTGACGATCTGTGGCACCTTGTGGTTGCCGAAGTGCCATTCATTGTCGAGGCTCTTGCCAAAGCGCATCACCAGACAGTTGTGTTGCTTGAGATCGGCCGGCGTCAGCGGTGCGGGGTGCTGCGCCAGATAGGCGGGAGAGGCACACAGCAGGCGGCGTTTCTGGCCCAGATGACGCACGCGCAGCGTGCTGTCCATGATGGTGCCGAAACGCAGCGCAAGATCGATCCCCTGACTGACGATATCGATGTAACTGTCCGACAGCAGCAGCTCTATCTCGATGGTGGGGTGCTGACGCTGAAATTCGGTGATGGCGCGTGACAGGGCGTTGCGACCCAGATCGCTCGGTGCGCTGATGCGAATTCGACCGGTGAGTGTCTGGGCGCCCAGGCGGATGCGGGTCTCAAGCTCCGAGACACTGTCGAGCAGACCACGGGCTTCTTCCCTCAGCGTGCGGCCCTCTTCGGTCAGGCTGATGGCACGTGTGGTGCGGTTGAGCAGCACCACCCCGTAGTGCGCCTCAAGTGAAGCCAGACGCTCCGATACCGTCGTCGGCGACAGTCCCGTCTCGCGCCCCGCGGCGGTCAGGCTGCCTTTCTCGACGATGGTCAGAAACAGCGCGATGTTGTCCAGTAGCATTGTGCGGTTTTTCCGAATTATCTTTGCGAAAAGGTGATGTTTATACGGACAAGGCTTGTGACTAGGATGATCACATCGCTTGAGCAACTCAAGCCTTCCTGACACATCACGGAGTTCCTTCCATGTCCCAGTTGACCATCATCGCCAATATCCACGCCAAGCCGGACCAGATCGAGAAGGTCAAGGCGGCGCTTCTCAAGCTGGTGCCGATCACCCGCGCTGAAGAAGGCTGTCTCACTTACACCCTGCATCAGAACAACGAGAATCCGGCACATTTCACCTTTCACGAGAACTGGGTCTCGCGTGAGCTGTGGCAGCAGCACATGCAGGCACCGCATCTGGAAGAGTACGTGGCAGCGACAGAAGGCGCGGTCACTGAGTTCACCTTGCAAGAGATGACGGCTTTCGCCTGAGGTGTGGCCTCCGGGTGATAGGTGGTCCTGATATTCCACGCAGGCAATACAGGCTTGCTCGCCAGCTCATCGGCGCCGCGGCGCTCAAGGATCTCTCCCAGCTCTACATCGGCAATCCGCGTCTCAGTGAACTGGAAGATGAACTGCGTCGCCGTGCCTGATTCGTCTCATCTGATTCGTCACGCCTGAATCTCTACAACCCCCGGGCGATGACCACGTCATCGTCCAGTCTCTCTACCTCATCTTCATCGATCCTGCCGGCCCGGCGCACAGCGCCAACCGGCGGGCTAGGAGTCCCCATGCGTTTTTCTCGCCTCAAGACTGCCATCTTCATCGCCTCGCTGGGCGTCAGCGCTGCCTCTGCCGTGCAGGCTGATGCCACAACGGCTGAAGCCTCCGCCGACAACCACCAGAGCGCCGCAGCCAGTGCCTGGAGCCACGCGACCCTCAGTACCTTTGCCGAGTATTCGGACACCCGCCCCGGCAACATCACCTTCACGCCGGAAGGCCGCCTGATCATGTCCCAGCAGCCACTCGATGCTCCGGCACTGCGCGTGGTCGAGATCACCCAGGACGGCAAGCGTGTGCCATTCCCGACCCTGGATTGGGCCGATGGCCCGGCAGAAGGCGAGGTCGGCATCGCGTCAATCATCGGCGTACATTCCGACCGTCAGGGCGTGGTATGGATGCTCGACATGGGCAGTCAGGACAGTGCGCCCAAGCTGGTGGGCTGGGATACCCGCAGTGATTCGCTCAAGAAGGTGATCCCGCTTGGGGGAGACAGCGTGCTGCCGATCTCCTTCCTGCAGGATTTCGTCATCGATGAAAGGCGCGGCAAGATCTATATCGCGGACATGACCTTCACTGCCCCCGCCTCCCACATGAAACCGGCCTTCGTGGTGGTGGATATCGCCAGTGGCAAGACGCGCCGTGTGCTGCAGAGCGATGAAAGGCTGATGCCGGTGGCGCATGACATGGTCATCAATGGGCGTCTGATGGCGGCCAAGGGCGATGGTGATGGCGAGGGAGAGCAGAGTGGCGAGCCGAAGCCCTGGTACCTGGGCTTGAACGCCATCGCCTTCGATCCGGAAGATGACGTCGTCTATTTCGGTGGCGTGAACGGCAGTGAGATCTATCGCCTGCCAGCGGCTGAGCTGGCCGATGACACTGCCACGCAGGCGGAACTGGCTCGCGCCATCACGCCTTACGCCGCCAAGCGCCCCAATGATGGCTTCATCTTCGATGCCAAGCGCGGCGGCATCATCGCCGGTGACGCGGAGCACAATGCACTGACCTTCTCATCGCCGGAGGGCATGTCGGTGATCGCCCAGGATGACGAGCGTCTGCGCTGGCCGGATGGCTTCGCCTTCGCGCCCGATGGCAGCCTCTACCTCACCACCAATCAGCTGAATGCTCACCCGGCGCTCAATCAGGGTGTCGATGGCAGCGACAAGCCTTACTACCTGCTCAAGCTGACACCCGCCAACTGACAGGCTCTGCTTGCGGCAGGCGAAGGGCTTGTCTGGCCAGTCCTTCGCCCTGTCTTGCCTGTCAGCGTATTTCCCCAACGCAGGACGTGTCTGATGACCGTCCTGCGTTGTCGTCTCTTGCCTCTCGCCTCTCGCCTCTGTAGCCGACGACCCGCTGGCGTCTCCCTGGAGGCAACCCGCAAACTCGCTGCTCATTATCCGCTTTATCCGGATTAACTTTGCGGATATGGGTCGTTTTTACGCTCAGCCCATGGAGTTAGCATGGTGTCATCGCTTCATGGCAAAGCCATTCAGCGCTGCCGTGACTGACATGATCTTCAGGAGAGACTTTGATGAAAGCCATTGGTTACTTCGCTGCCGGTTCCATCGATCGTGATGATGCCCTGGTCGATATCGAATTGGACACACCGGTCGCGACCGGTCACGACCTGCTGGTCAAGGTTGCCGCTGTCTCGGTCAACCCGGTGGACTACAAGATCCGCGAGAGCCGCGAGCCGGCCGCAGGCGAAGCTGCCGTCATCGGCTGGGACGCCGTAGGGGAAGTCGTCGCCGTCGGTGACAAGGTCACTTCCTTCGCCGCAGGTGACAAGGTCTGGTATGCCGGCGATATCACCCGCGCCGGCACCAACAGCGAATTCCATCTGGTGGATGAGCGCATCGTCGGTCATGCGCCCAGGTCCGTTGAGGTCCATGAGGCGGCTGCGCTGCCGCTGACCACGCTGACCGGCTTCGAGATGCTCTTCGATCGCCTGCGTGTCACCGAGCCGGTACCCGGCGCTGCACGTGCCATCCTGATCATCGGCGGGGCCGGTGGCGTGGGCTCCATCACCATCCAGCTGCTGCGCGCACTGACGGATCTGACCATCATTGCCACCGCGTCACGTCCAGAAACCCAAGCGTGGGTCACGTCGCTGGGCGCGCATCACGTCATCGACCACAGCCAGCCGTTGCCGGCGCAGATCGAGGCATTGGGCATCGGTGCACCGGCCTTCGTGTTCTCGACCAATTTCTCCGAGCACTACGCACCGCAAGTGGCTGAGTTGATCGCGCCGCAGGGGCGTTTCGGCATGATCGATGATCCGCAGACCCTCGATGTGGTGCCGTTCAAGGGCAAGGCCGTGTCCATCCACTGGGAGCTGATGTTCACTCGCTCACTGTTCACCACCGCTGATATCGCGCGTCAGGGCGAGATCCTCACCAAGGTGGCGGGTCTGCTGGACACTGGCAAGATCACCTCCACGGCAACGGAGACCTTCGGCACCATCAATGCCGAAAATCTCAAGCGCGCACATGCCTTGCTGGAAAGCGGCAAGGCCAGGGGCAAGATCGTGCTTGAAGGCTTCTGATCGAACCCACTGCTGAGGCGGTGACGTGAAAGGCGTGCGGCCGGGCAACCGGTCGCACGCCTGTGTCCGGGAGAGGGGCTGCCAATATCCTGGTCAGCGACGAGCGACGAGCGACGAGCGCCGGGCATCGCTGGCGCATGAAGGCGCGCAGGCCATCGTACACGGCAACCCTTGGCTCCCTGACCGCCTCACGGGGTGAGTCGAGACAGTGGCGGCAGTACGTTGCCGAGATCCCGGGGATCACCTCTCATCTGGGTCAGATGGGCGATATCTGGCGTCAAGTGCTTGTCAGGCATATAAAAGATCGTTCCGATGAGAGTTATCCGACCGCACATTGCGCTGCTGACGCGTTATGCTGAGAGGGGAGAACAGGGGGCCTGACACATCGCTTCCCGGGACCACTCATGGTTGTCTGAGCCGGGCTCAGGGCGCCAGAGGCATACAGCCTGACGAGGAGACAAGACATGAACAGGTGGTCATTGACGGGGCTGACTCTGGCGTTGGCGTTGTTGGGTGCCTCGGTGGTGCAGGCCGAGGCCGCGGATGACGGCAAGAGTCATGAAGAGCAGCTCAAGAAGAAGCACGAAGCGCTAGAAGGGCAGGCCAAGGCTGAACGCGTTCAGGCCGAGCAGATGCATGAGCTGAAGCAGATTCAGAAACAACGCCAGGCTGCAGAAGCGCAGGCGGACAAGGCGGTTGCGGACAAGGCTGTCCCGACCAAGGCCGTTGCGGACAAGGCCGCCCCGGAGACTCCTCCGGCAGGAAAGTCCGATACGAAGGCAGCGTCACCTGGGCCCCTGCTCAGACGTGGCGGTCAGTTGCCCGATACCTTGGCGTCTGACAAGGCGCTCTGGGTGGAGGACTGGCAGCGACATCAGCTACCCGAACCTGGCGAAGGTCAGCGCTGGCTCCAGCTTCGCAGCGGATTCGTCCTGACGGATATTCAGAGCGGCACCATTGAAGAGATACTGCTTGGGCCGTGAACCGCACTTCTGACATGACACCCGTGACAGGATCTCGTCGTGTTTCGTGGTACCTCTGTCGGTAAGTCGCGACATATGTGGGTATCTTGGCGACAACTTCGGTCACATTGTCGGGAAACGTGAAGAAATCTGCGCAGACTTGCAGAGTGCAGCGTAAGTCATCAGAATTAGGGAACAGTGTTTTCTAATTCCCGGTGTTGAACGTGCCCGGGCATGACGAGGAGATCGAAGATGCGCAACCGCACCCTGACAGTCTGCAGCATGGTGATTGCCCTGATGAGCGCCTCCGTCGCGCAGGCGGCTCCTGATGATCGTGATGATCGTGGGCAAGGCCAGCATCAGCAGCAACGCAAGCACTCTCAAGGCAATCAGCAAGGTAATCAGCAAGGCAATCAGCAAGGCAGCCATCAAGGCAACCAGCAAGGTCAGAAGCACCAGGCCAAGCAGCAACATGCAGCGCAAGGACACGGCAAGGCCCGTGCGGGGCATCATTCCGCTGGGCCCCAGCACTGGAAGCGGGGCGACCACGTCTCGCGCGATTATTACGGCAACAAGCGTTACTGGGTAAGTGACTGGAAGGCACACCACCTGTCCCGGCCGCCGGAAGGGCATCGCTGGCTGAATGTGGATGGCCGCTACGTTCTGACGGCCGTCGCGACCGGTGTGATCACGGCGATCATTTTCAATCAGTGATGCCGCCTGGGCTGACAGTCCATTGACCACGCCATGGCATCGCACAATGAAAACCGTGTCATCAGAACCGTGTCATGAAAAAGGGGCCTCCAGATGGAGGCCCCTTTTTTCGTCTTGCAGTCAGCCGGGACAGCATCATCGGGCCAGCAGTGTCTCCAGCGCCTGGGCGACGCGCAGCAGCGCCACATCCTGACCCTGAGGGCGTGACAGCATCAGGCCCAGCGGTTCCTCGTTCTGTGGTGCCGGCGCGGGAATCGAGATCGAGCTGGCATCCAGATAGTTGAAGACGCTGGTGTTGCGCAGCGCACGCTTGTTGAGCTGGGCAAACAGCGCGCCATCCTGCTCCAGCAGGTCACGACGCGGGGCGCGCATGGCCACGGTCGGCATCAGCACCGCATCGACATCCTGCACCTGCTGAGCGAAGCGTTGCTGGATGGCGGTGCGCGGCCACAGGCGTGCCAGATACTCGCTGGCCGTGATGTCACGCCCGCCATTCAGGCGTTCGGCGATCAGCGGATCATACTGATCTTCATGGGCAGCCAGCAGTTCGTGATGCACGGCGGCCGCTTCCGGAATGACCAGGCCGCCGCGCTGATTGATGGCGTAAGCGGCCTCGATGGCCTCGACCGGCGCACGCTGGAGGCGAACACCCAGCCCCTCGAGTCGTTCCAGCAGGGCGGCGAAGTCGGCGGCTACATCGGCGTCCACTTCACTGACCAGCTCGCTCTCCGGCACCAGCAGCGTCAGCGGGCGGGTAAGGGGTGTCGGGTCAGCGACCTCACCGCTCAGGACTTCCCACAGCGTGCGACAGCAGGCAACGCTGGGCGCGATGGGGCCGATGCAGTCCAGGCTCGGTGACAGCGGGAAGGCGCCATCTCCCGGCACGCTGGCCTGTGACGGCTTGAAGCCCGTCAGCCCACAGAAGGCCGCCGGAATCCGCAGCGAGCCGCCGGTATCGCTGCCCAGGGTCGCCGCAGCCAGCCCGAAGGCGACGGAGGCCGCCCCGCCGGAGGTCGAACCGCCGGTGATGCGCTCGCCATCGAAGGGGTTGGGCGGCGTGCCGACGTGCGGGTTGAGGCCCAGGCCAGAAAACGCGAACTCGCTCATGCTGGTGCGGCCGGCATGCAGGATGCCGGCGGCTTTCAGGCGGCTCAGCGCCGGAGCGTCCTGGTCGGCTGGGTGACTCTCTGCCAGTGCGCGAGAGCCTGCCAGAGTCGTCATGCCGGCCTCATCGAAGAGATCCTTGATCGAGACAGGGACCCCTCCCAGCGGCAACGACGTCGCAGCTGCCTTGAGTTGCTGCTGGGCCGCTGCCTGCGCGCTCATGCCAGCATCATCGCGGCTGATGATGCTGTGGCTGGCGGTCTCGCCCAGGGCCTGATGGCGCTCGGCAAGCACCGTGGCAGTCTGCTCGGGACCGAAACTGCCTGCCTGATAGGCGGCCAGCAGCTGCGTCAACGTACGCTGGCGGGGCGAGCGCGCCCAGAATTCACGGGCGTTGTCCATCTTCACGCGCTCAGCGCTCATGCCTTCATCACTCATGCCACCACCTCAAGTTCTTCCACCTCGTAACGGTGCTCGATGCGACGACCCGTCTGCGGGTCGATCAGGCGCATGGTAAAGCTCGGGCTGGGGCGGATGCCACCGATCGCCGGCACGGTACCGCACAGCAGCACGCTGTTTGGGGCCAGGCGGCTATCCTTGGCGATGGCGGCGGGCAGGCGCTCCATCAGGGTGGCGACCGGCAGCAGCTCGGCGAGGGTGCCCTGCTGGTAGCGCACGGTCTTGCCGGCGTCCTCGATCTCGCTTTCGATCTCGAGGCTGTCCCAGTGGTCGATGACCTCACTGAGCTTCCAGGCATGGCGGGCAATCGGCTTGGCGCACAGCTGCTTGGATTCGGCGACGCCGACGGCTTCGAGCTTGCGGTCGGTGTGATCCGAGGCAATCGTCACCCAAAGGGTGCCCTCGGCGTCGCTGACCAGACAGGTCTCGACCTCACCGGAGCCCTCGCCGCCGAGCATCGCGACCTGAGAGGCCTGGGTCAGGGTCTCGCGGCTCACGCGGTAGAACAGCGGAGTCTGGGAGGGCGGTGCCACACCCAGCAGCTTGAGCTCGTCGATATGGTGCTGCACGCCCGCCTGGTCGCGTCCGGCCCAGCCGGCAATCGCGACGCGCTGGATATCAAGGGTGAATTCGCCGTTGTCATGGGTAAAGGTCAGCATGGTTTATCGCTCCGTTATCGGGGTTGTCGTTGTTCTTTGAAAAATTCTTGAATGAACGGTGTGGCGCCAATGACACCTGCCGGCGTGCCAGCAGGTGCCACACAAAAGCGGCTTTACAGCGCCGAAGGCAGCCACAGCGCGATCTGCGGGAAGGCCACCAGCAGCGCTGCCATCACCAGCATCGCGCCCAGATACGGCAGGGTGCCGATGATGACGTCCGCGAAGGCTTCGCCACGCCGTGAGGCCTGCACGATGTAGAGATTCAAGCCGACTGGCGGGGTGATCAGCGCCAGCTCGACGAACAGGATCATCACGATGCCGAACCACACCTTGTCGTAACCGGCCGCGACGATCAGCGGGGTGACGATGGGAATGGTGATGACCATCAGCGACAGGGTCTCGATGAAGAAGCCGAGCACGATGAACAGCGCGATCACCGCCATCAGCAGCGCGAAGGGACCCAGGTCATAGGCTTCGAGCAGGCCGGTGACCTGCTGGACCATGCCGGAGGAGGCCAGCGCGAAGTTGAGGAAGGAGGCCGCCATGATGATGAACAGGATCATCGAGGTGGTCTTGACGGTGCCGTCCAGCGCGCGGCTGATCATCGACAGGTTCAGCGAGCGGTTGATGGCGGCGAGGCCCAGTGAGGCCAGCACGCCGATGGCGGCGGCTTCGGTGGGCGTCGCCCAGCCCAGATAGATGGAGCCGACGATGACGATGAACAGCACCAGCAGCGGCAGCAGGAACGACAGGCTCTTGAGGCGGGTGCTCCAGCTCGCGCTCTTGCGCGGGCCGCCCAGTGATGGCTTCCAGACACACAGCAGCAGCGAGGCCAGCATGAACAGCGCCGCCAGGCCGAGGCCCGGAACCAGGCCGGCCATGAACAGCTTCGGGATGGAGGTCTCGGTCAGGAAGCCATAGACGATCAGGTTGATCGACGGCGGGATCAGGATGCCGAGGGTGCCGCCCGCGGCGATGCTGCCGCAGAACAGCTTGGGGTCGTAGCCGAGCTTCTTGCCCTGGGGGAGCGCCACGGTCGAGACCGTCGCCGCTGTGGCTACCGAGGAGCCGGAGGTCGCCGAGAACAGTGCCGAGGTGGTGATGTTGGCGTGCAGCAGGCCGCCCGGCAGCCACGACAGCCAGTGGTCCATGGCGCGGTAGGCCTTCTCGGCGATGCCGGCGCGCACGATGATCTCGCCCATCAGCACGAACAACGGAATCGCGATCAGCAGGAAGGAGTCCGCGGCAGACCACAGGTTCTGGCCCAGCGCCTTGGTCAGCGGGAAGAAGGAATAGAACTGGTCGATCCCGAAGGCGAGCAGGAAGAGGGTGACCGCAACGGGAATGCCGGCCAGCAGCAGGGTGAGGATACCCACCGAAAGAAAGCCCAACATCAGCGAGTCTCCTTGGTCGTGGAGGCAGCCTGGGCCAGAGCCCCTTCGCTTTCTCCGTGATCGGGGCCGGCCAGTGTCTCGAGCGTGGTGGTATCACGCAGACAGGCGGCAACGAGAACGCGCAGTCCCAGCACGCTGGTGGTGATCGCGAACCAGGCATAACCGGACAGCCACAGCAGCTGCGGAATCCACAGCGGTGTCGCCAGCGGGGTGTTGGCGGTGGAGCCGTTGCTCAACGACTTGCCGAGCACCGGCCAGGCATTGATCAGAATCACCCAGGCCACCAGGTTCAGCGCCAGCATCGCGAGGATATCCAGGGTGTGGCGCGAGAAGGCCGGCAGCTTGCCGTGCACGACATCGATACGGATGTGGGCGCGCTCCATCAGGGTGTGGGAAAGGCCCCACGCCGAGAGCATCGCCAGCACATACCCGGCATATTCGTGCACGCCGGGCAGCGGATGATTGAACAGTTGGCGCATCAGGATTTCGGCGCCGATGAAGACCACGACGGCCAGCAGCAACAGGCCCATCAGGCGTGCGGCGTGGCGTGATATCGCGCGTGTCAGTGACACGAGGACATCGAGTGCGTGAAGGAAGGAGTTCATGAGTCGGGTCCTGCTGGGGCGCTGAACGAAGGCCGCTTTCTCGAGAAAGCCTGCTTTTGAAAGCTTGCGCTTGAATACACAGGCGCGAGTCGTTCAGCGCTACGTCTCTGGGGAACATGTCTGCCACGTCGGGACAGGGCGGGGCTAATAGGCACCTGCTGGCGAACAGGCTTCGGTGAGCAGGTGCCGTTGGATCACTCCGCGCTAGCGGTCAGGCCGACGACCTTGCCGACGCTCTCGTTCCAGGTCTTGCGCGTCTCGGCATCGACACGCGCGGCCCAAGCAGGCAGGACGGTGTCTTCGAGCGCCGCACGAGCACGTTTGGCGTCGTCATCGCTGAAGTCGACCAGCGTCATGTCGGCACTCTTGCCCAGCGGGCAATCGCCTTCGCCGGTCAGACAGGCCACGCCACGCGCGGTCTCGCCACGCGCGTTTTCCCACACCGGCGCGGTGAACTCGCTGTCCACCTGTTGCTGGATCAGCGTCTGGCTATCAGCGCTCAGGCTCTGCCACTTGTCCTGATTGATGGCGGTGATCACGTAATCCCAGCCGCCCAGCGGCAGCGGCATCAGGTGGCTGGAGACTTCGTGCCAGCCGGCGCTGTAGCCGGAGAGCGAACCGGTGACGGCGCAGTCGATCACGCCACGTTCCAGGGAGCCCGGCACCTCGTTGAAGGCGATGTTGAGGCTCTGCGCGCCCAGCGCCTCGATGAACTCACCGGTGGAGCGGCCGCTGGCACGTACCTTCTTGTCCTTCAGACCATCGAGCCCTTCGATCGGGGTATTGCAGAACAGCACCTGGGCCGGATACGGCACGATCGCCAGCACATGGCTGTTGAAGCGCTTGTTCATGGCGGATTCGGCCAGTGGGCGGAAGGCTTCGGCCACCTTCTGGGCCTCCTCGGCCGTCGGGGCCATCATCGGCAGATCCAGACCTTCGAGTTCCGGCGCGTCCGACACGGTGTAATCCGCCACGGTCATGCCGACATCGAAGACGCCATCGCCCAGGTAGCGATAGACGTCGGAGCCGGGGATGCCCATCTGGTCGAAGGTGGTCACCTGGGTGCTGAGTTCACCGCTGCTGGCAGCTGGCAGCGTCTCGCTCCAGAAGGGCTTCTCGAACTGACGGTTGAGCTCCAGACTGCTCCAGCTGCCTACCACGTTGAGGGTGTCGGCAGCATTGGCGCTACCGGCAGCGGCGAGCGCGAGACCAAGGGCGGAGAGGGCAAAACGTGTCTTCATGGGAGTCACCATTGTTGTTGTGCATCTGGTGTTATCGAAAGAATCTGACGGTCTTGTCTGTTGCGGAGCAGGTCCGTGGCTCCCACAAGCGGTCATCCGTATTTGAGGCGATGATTGGGGATATCGGTGATCAGCATGTGGCCCGGACTGTGTGCGATGGCCAACGGCAGGCGCGCATTCTCCAGTGCCAGTTGCGGCGTGACGCCACAGGCCCAGAACACCGGCAGGTCGCCTGTCTCAAGCGTAGGTGCATCGCCGAAATCAGGGGTGTTGATATCGGAAATGCCGATCAAGGCGGGGTCACCCAGATGGACGGGCGCGCCGTGGACGCGGGGCATGTCGGTGGTGATCTGGATCGCGCGAATGGCATGCGCCGCCGACATCGAGCGCAGGGACACCACCAGGTTGCCGTGGAAACGACCGGCACTGATCAGCGGAATGTTGGTGCGATACATCGGCACGTTGCGCTTCAGGCGCGCATGGCGAACCTCGACGCCTTCGTTGAGCAGCGCCTCTTCAAACGAGAACGAGCAGCCGATGGAAAACGCCACGAAATCGTCCTGCCACAGGGCGGCGATATCCGTGCGCGTTTCTTCAAGCTTGCCGTGACGGTAGATGTGATAGGCGGGCAGGTCGTGGCGCAGGTCGATGTTCTCACCGAGCCCTGTCGGGGCGGGAGAACCGACGGCCGTGACATCCAGCAACGGGCAGGCCTTGGGATTGGCCTGGCAGAATTGCAGGAATTCGCCGGCAGCCTCGGCTGGCAGGATGATCAGGTTGGTCTGGGCAAAGCCTGCAGCGATACCGCTGGTGTGGCTGGCCCAATGACCGCTGCGGATCTGCTCGCGCGCCTCGCGGGGGGACGACGCGGCACTGAGAAGTGTCTGGGGCATCGTGGGGGCTTCTTGTGAAGTTGTTGTTGTCTGTCTTCACCATAAGAAGCACGCCCGGATAAATCCAATCGATTTTTATCGAGTCAAGCCATCGGAAATTCCTTTCATGTGGTGTGTGAAATGGCCCGTCGCAGGCCCGCGAGACGTGAGCGAGACAGGAAACGTGGGAGCAGGAACATGGGGAATGCGAGAGCGTCGTTGGCAGACAGCGATGCTCAGGACAGGCGTGAATGCGCCTCCTGATCCTGGCGGGCGATCTCGATGGCAAGCTCGCAGACCCCTTCGGCGAGGGCGCTTTCCATATGGGTCGGCCAGGAGGCGGTGAAGGTCAGTTCGGGGAGGTCGCAGGGCAGGCTGAGCAGGGTGCCCTGGCGGATTTCCTCGGCGACGATGCGCGGCGGGATGGCGCCGACGCCCAGGCCATCCAAGGTCATGCGCACGATGGTCCACAAGGAGCTTGAGCAATGCAGCTTCACGTCATCGAGTCCCATCTGATGCAGCAGCGAGCCAAGTTCATGGTGCGGCCGGCTGTTGCGGGCAAACGAGATCAGCGGCAGAGCATTCAGGCGTCGCAAGGAGAAGTTGTCTTCGGTGAAGCCAAGAGACGGGCTGGTCACGAAGCCCATCGTGTAGTTGCACAGAAAGCGGTTGAGCACGTTCTCCGCCGTGACCGGCCCCATCAGGAAGGCGAGATCGATATCGCCGGCGGTGAGCATGGCGGCAAGCCCCGGGGAGCTGTCGACCTCCAGTTCCAGGGTGAGATCCGGGTAGCGGCGCGCCAGTTCGGCCAGAAAGCCGGGCAGCCAGCTATGCGCCACGGTCTCCACGACGCCCAGTCGCAACACGCCCTGGAAGGGCGTGCTCAATGCCATCATGGACAGTGCTTTCTGGCGCGCTTCCAGCAGCGCCTCGGCGTGACGATAGAATTCGCGCCCCTTGAGAGTGGGCTGTACCGGTCGGCGAGTGCGCTCCAGCAGGCGGGTTTCCAGGGTGGTTTCCAGCTTGTTGATACGTTCGGAAATCGACGGCTGGGTCAGATGCAGATGCTGGGCAGCCAGTCGGAACGACCCCAGGCGGGTGATCCACACGAAGGCTTCCACTTCCTTGAAATCGAACATGGCCAGATCCTGTCGTGATTGATGCCGCAAGCTTGGGGCTCACATTACCATTCGTTGAGAAATTGCGTTCTCGATGGCGTGCATTCCGGTACGATGTGAAGCATCGAGAAATGTGTATTTTCAAGAAAGGAAATGATGATGCAGTCTAGCGTGCGAGTTGTCAGCCTTGTGATGCTGAGTGCCCTTGTCATGGCGGGGTGCAGTTATACACCGGCGCGGATCGATGCCGAACCCATCATCGAGATCGGTGATGGACATCATGATCACAAGCGTGGAGGTGGCAGCTTCTGTCCGCCGGGGCAGGCCAAGAAAGGCAACTGCTGATCACGTCGAACCACAAGGAGCCGCTCATGCGGCTCCTTTTTCGTTGTCGCTCGCTTCCTGATATGGGCCTCTGGAGTCGCTTGATCTGCAAGGATATCCTGAGTGATCCGAGTCTTGCCTCTTCCTCCACTGCTGCTGGCGGGTACCGTATTCCATGCTCAATCCCAAGGCGCTGACGGCGCTGAATGAAATCATCCGTCGCGGCTCACTGCGCCGTGCGGCACGGCACCTGAATCTCGACCCTTCCGCCGTCAGCCGCCAGATCAAGCAGCTGGAAGAAGAGGTGGGTGTCGCGCTGTGCGAGCGCAGCGAGACGGGCATGCGTGCGACCCAGGCCGGGGTGTTGCTGCTGGATCATTTCCATCGTCAGCAGGCGGCGGAGGCCGCAGCGCTCTCGCAGCTGAGTGCCCTGCAGGGGCTGCGTAGCGGTGAAGTGCGAATCGCGGTGGGCGAGGGCTTCATCGCCGATCTGATCTCGCTGCCCTTGCAGAGCTTCATGGCCCGCCATCCTGGCATCGAGGTGGTGGTGCGCATGGCGGGGGTGAATGAGGCGACCGAGCTGTTGCGCGACTTCGAGGTGGATATCGCGCTTCTCTACGCCCCGCCGGTAGACCCGATTCTCTGCTGTCATGTGGAGACCTGTCAGCCGTTGGATCTGATCGTGCCGGCGGCACATCCGCTGCTCGAGATCGGCAAGCCATTGACGCTCGCAAAGGTGGCGGATTGGCCACTGGCATTGATCGACGAGTGCACCGGCATGCGCCAGATGGTGAATCAGGCGGCGCAGCAGGAGCGGGTCTCGCTGCGCGCGCAATTGCGCACCAATTCTGTCTCGGTGCTCAAGAACTTCGTGAGATCAGGGATCGGTGTCACCTTCATGCCCGAGCTCAGCGTGGTGGAGGAGTTGCGGCGTGGCGATATCTGCCTGCTGCCGATGCAGCATCCGGCCTTGGCACAGACCCGCGCGCAGATGTGTACGCGGCGCGGGCGTGAGATGACGGTGGCCGTCGAGGCCTGCCTTACCCACCTGCAGCAGGGATTGCGGTTCTTCACCGCAGATGCGCCGCGACTGCTCGGCAAGTGACACCCGCTGGACAGCGCCGCGAGTGGGTCAATCCTCGGCGCATCCAGTCTTGACGGCTTCTCGTATCAGAGTCTGGGCATAGTGATATCTCACGACAACAACACCTGATGCGAGGATTTCCTCCGATGCTGAGCCCCCTCAAGACACTACTGGCGCTGGCAGCGCTTCCTTTCAGTCTGCAGGCCCAGGCCTATGAGATAGAACCTCTCGGAGAGGGGCTCTATCGCTTCATCGATGATCGCCATCGCTCCGTGTTCATGATCACCGATCAGGGCGCGCTGGTGACGGACCCGATGAATCACGCCGCAGCGAGCTGGTTGAACAACGAGATCAAGCAGCGCTTCGACACTCCGGTTCGCTATGTGGTGTATAGCCACAACCACAGTGATCACATCTATGGCGGCGAGGTCTTCGACACGCCGGATACCACCTTCATCGCGCACCGGCTGGCAGCTCAGGATATCGCCAGCACCCGGGCGAAGGCCGTACCGCCGGATCTCGTCTTCGAGGATGAAATGACCTTGCGACTGGGCGGCAAGGAAGTCCAGCTGCGCTATCACGGCCCGAATGACGGGCGCGGGTCGATCAGCATGTACTTCAAGGACCACGCCACGATGTTCGTGGTGGACTGGATCGTCATCGGACGCATGCCGTGGCAGAAGCTCTGGAGCTATGACATCCAGGGCATGATCAACTCGACGCGTGAAGTGCTGGAATATGACTTCGATACCTTCGTTGGCGGGCATGCCGAGACCGGTGATCACGCCGATGTCGAACGCTACCTGACCTATCTGGAGTCACTGTATTCCCAAGTGACGGAGGGCATTCTCGCCGGCAAGTCACTGGAGCAGATCCAGCAGGAGGTCGATCTCTCCGAGTACAGGGATCTGGCTCAGTATGAGGAGTGGGTCGGTCTCAACATCGAGGGCGTGCATGAGCGCCTGATGGAAGAGTCCGGCATGGGCTGGCGCAGTGATCTCAAGGGTGAGCATACCCACTGACGATGTAGCGCCTCGTTCAGCACGGCCTCGCCGTGTCGTTGAAATGGCCCCGAAAACTCCGGTTTTCGGGGCCATCCTGGTCTCTGGGTACGTCAGGTCTCTGGGTACGTCAGGTCTCTGGGTGCGTCAGGTCTCTGGGTGCGTCAGGTCTCTGGGTGCGTCAGGTCTTTGGATATGTCAGGTCTGTGGGAACGCCAAGCCAGAGATGGGCTTGTCAGGTCCAATGGGTGTGGACGAAAAAACAACACTCGCACGATTGATTAGTCTACAGCGACAACGCTACTTTCGACGTGTGAGGGTAACGCCCACTACCTGGCCGGCCACAGTGCCATATCCCCGGGACGGCGTTTCTCCCGCCGCATACCACCGATATCTACAAAAACAAAAGGGAATCCACATGTCCTTGTCCAAGACATCTCTGCTGCGCAAGACGCTTACCGGTTCCACTCTGGCGCTCAGCCTGCTGGCGGCCAGCGTGCAGGCCCAGACCATCAATCTCAGCTACAACGGCGCACCGGATGCCGACAAGAATGCCGTGCACGTCTTTGCCAGCAACCTGAAGACGCTGGTGGAAGAGAAGACCGATGGTGAGCTGGAGCTCAAGCTCTACCCCAACAGCATGTTGGGAGAGGAGCAGGAACGCATGGAGCAGGTCATCAGCGCACCGAGCCTGAACATCGCCTCCTTCGCGGGCATGGCCCCCATCGTGCCGGAAGTCTATGTCAGCGCCACGCCGTTCATGTTCGACGGCTTTGATGAGGCGCGTCGTTTCTTCGATGAAGGTCAGTACTGGCAGCAGGTGCAGCAACTGTTCAGTGAGCGCACCAATGGCGCCGAGATTCTGGCCGTCGTGGAGGAGGGGGGCTTTCTGGCGTTCACCAACGACAAGCGTCCGATCACCAGCCCCGATGACTTCGAGGGGCTTCGCTTCCGCGCGATGGACCCGAGCCAGGTAGCGCTCTATGAGGCCTTCGGCGCCTCGGGTACGCCGATTCCGTGGACGGAAGTCTACATGGCGCTGCGCACCGGGGTGGCGGATGGTCAGATGAACCCGCCTATGTACATCCTGCTGGGCAGTCTGCAGGAAGTGCAGAAGTACCTGACGCTGGCCAACATCCAATACTCGGATCAGTTCCTGGTCGCCAATGGTCAGCTGCTCGAGAGCCTGTCTGATGAAGAGCGCACCGCACTGCTCGAATCAGTCAAGGAAGCCAATGCTCAGGCCCGTCAGGACAACCAGAGCCAGGTCGAGTCACGCATCGCCTTGCTTGAAGAGCAGGGCATGCAAGTGATCCGCCCGAGCGAGGCAGACCTCGAGGCGTTTCGCAGCAAGGGCCAGCCGGCCTACCTCGAGTGGCTCAAGAGTCAGGACATCGCACCAGAGCTGATCGATACCGCGATGAAGGATGCCGGTCTCTCTTCATGAGGGGCATGTGAGGCGCGCGGTTTCCACAGCGCTCAAGTGCCCAGGCGTGACTCGACGTCAACGCCTCTCGACGTCAGCGCCTCTCGACGTGAGAGAGCCCTGGGCCTGATGAGCTGATGGTGCAGTTCCCCCGTTGCCCGGGCAATGTCGTCCGGGCATCGGGGCTCTGATTCTCCCTCCTTTCTGGTGGATTGCGGTAAATGACTTCCATGACTCCTTCACGACTGTCTTCTTTCAGGGAAGGCCTGCTGCATGCCTGTGGCCGCGTGACGCTGGCGCTCGCGGCGATGCTGCTGGCTTCCACGGTGCTGATCATGCTCTACGGCGTGGTGATGCGCTATGTACTGGGCGGCGCGCCCATCTGGGTCGATGAGCTGACCCGCTATCTCATCATCGCCAGTGTCATGCTGGCGATCGGCGTCGTCTGGGCAGAAGGGGCACACATGCGCGTGGCGCTGCTGGAACGGCGCCTGCCTCCGCGCATGGCCAGGGGGCTGATCCATTACCAATGGTGGCTGACGCTCGTATTGATGACGGGCGCGACCTGGATGACCTGGCACTACGCCATGTCGGCGAGCATGTTCCGCACCATGGGGCTGGGCATCAGCCGCAGCGTGCCGATGCTGTCGATGCCGATCGGTTTCGCGTTGATCACGGCCCAGGTGCTGCTGCATGGCCCACGGCCGCTGAGATCCCAGACCCTGGAGATCGCACCGGACGAGGAGGCCGCCGACCTTCCGGCGCATGATGACAGGACAGGAGGGCCGCGCACATGATCTGGGCAATGCTGGCCATCTTCGTGGTGCACGTCCTGCTGGGCCTGCCGCTGTTTCTCTCCCTGCTCGCCACCGCCGTGACCGGCTTTCTGTTCATCGATATCTCGATGCTGGAACGTCTCGGACCACAGCAGTTCTTCGGTGGCATCAATGCTTTCTCGCTGATGGCGATTCCGCTGTTCATCCTTGCCGGCAACCTGATGAACATCAGTGGTCTGACCGAGCGCCTGATGCGCCTGGCGCGGCTGATGGTCGGGCATCTTCGCGGTGGCATGGGCCACGTGAACGTCGTCTCCAGCGTCTTCTTCGCCGGCGTCAATGGCTCGGCGGTCGCCGATACCTCCGCACTCGGCTCGTTGCTGGTGCCCGCGATGCGCAAGGAGGGCTATTCGACGTCCTTCGCCGCAGGCCTGACCGCAGGCAGCTCGTTGATCGGGCCGATCATTCCGCCCAGCATCTTCATGATCCTCTACGCCTCGCTGACCAATACCTCCGTGGGCAGCCTGTTTCTGGCCGGGGTCGTGCCCGGACTGGTATTGGCGGTGGCGTTCATGGCGATGAATGCCTGGTATGCGCGTCGGCATGGCCTGCAGGCGCGCGGTCAGGCACCGGCACGCAGTGAAGTGTTCTCGGCAATCATCGGCGCGCTGCCGGCACTGGTGGCACCGGTGATCATCGTCTCCGGTATCGTGCTGGGCATCGTGACCCCGACGGAATCCGGCGCCTTGATCGTCGCTTACGTGCTGCTCTGCGGGTTGTGTCAGGGGCCGCTCAAGCTTGTCGAGGTATGGGGTGCCATCAAGGATACGGCGCGTCTGACCAGTGCCATCTTCGTGATCATGGCGGTGTCGTCCATCGTCAGCTGGCTGCTGTCCTATGCCCAGGTGCCCAATCAGTTCGTGGCCCTGCTGACGCCCTACATCGACAGCCCGATCCTGATCCTGTTGCTGCTCAGTGCCATCACCTTCGTCACCGGCATGTTCATGGAAGAGGTCTCGGCGCTGATGCTGCTGACACCGATCTTCGTGCCCGTGGCCATGGCCGCCGGCATCGACCCCGTGCATCTGGGTGTCATCATCACGCTCAATATCACCATCGCGCTGATCACGCCGCCGATGGGGGCCTGCGTCTTCGTGGCCGCCGCGGTCAGCAAGCTCGAGATCACCTCACTGTTTCGCACCATCTGGCCCTTCGTGCTGGTGGCGGTCGCGGTACTGCTGATGCTGATCGTCTTCCCGCCCTTAACTCTGTGGTTGCCGACCCTGTCTGGATAACACCTCATGACGTCATCACTGACTTTTACGCCTCCTGCCATCCCGAGTCATGACGAGCCGGATTGGTCGCAGGTGACCTGCATTCCCGTGAAGGGCTGTGACAGTACTCTGGTGCCGACCAGCCTCGGGCCGTCATGCCTGAAGGTCTATCCCGCCTACGCACGCCTCGGCATACCCGGGGCGGTCAATGAATGTCTGGTGCGGCGTGCGGTGTATCAGCGCCTGCTGCAGGCCGCACGCGCCTTGCCGGAAGGGCTGTCGCTGGTGGTGATGGATGGCTGGCGACCCTGGCGGGTACAGCAGTATCTGTTCGAGACGCTGTATCAGTCGCTCAAGACGCATGACCCCTCGCTTTGCGAGGCCCAGCTGCTGGCGCGTACGCGGGAATTCGTCTCCTTGCCCAGCCGTGATCCTGACGCGCCGAGCCCGCACCTCACAGGCGGTGCCGTGGATGTCACGATCTGCGATGCCGATGGCTTGCTGCTCGAGATGGGGACGCTGTTCGATGAGGCGACACCTGAGTCCCACGCGGACTATTTCGAACGTCATCCGCCTGGCGCAGACACGCCCCAGGCTGAGGCACGCGACAACCGGCGGCTGCTCTATCACGTCATGACCCAGGCTGGTTTCACCAACCTGCCCAGCGAATGGTGGCACTTCGACTTCGGGGATCAGCTCTGGGCCTGGTACCGGGGCGAGCCCGAGGCACTCTTCGGTCCGGCGGAGATGGACAGTATCGAGAGTCTCTGGAAGCGGTCTCTGCAATAGCGACTCATGGCGGGTCGCACGGATTGGCCATGCACAGCGCCAGACACAAGACGCCCCGCTCGATGACCTCTCGAGCGGGGCGTCTTGTCACCCTGTGCAAGGGAAATCACGCCTCAGCTGACGATCTCGGCCTGATCCAGCATGGCGTGGAAGAGCACGTTGCAGCCGGCGTGCAGGTCCTTGGGGGCGGCATTCTCGATCTCGTTGTGGCTGATGCCGCCTTCGCAGGGGACGAAGATCATGCCGGCGGGAGCGATACGGCCCATGAAGATGGCGTCGTGACCGGCACCGCTGACGATGTCGAGATGCGAGTAGCCGAGCTGGCTGGCGGCATTGCGCACCGCGTTCACGCAGTTGTCGGCGAAGTGCTCGGGGACGAAGTCGGCGGTAGGGGTGAGCTCGAAGGCCAGGCGGTGACGTTGGCTGACGGCTTCGACGACTTCCTTGAGTTCGGCGACCATCGCGGTGAGGGAGTCGGGCTCCAGCGAGCGCAGGTCGATGGTCATGTTGACCTGACCCGGGATGACGTTGCGAGAGCCCGGATGGACCTGCATCACGCCCACGGTGCCGCGACCGTGCGGTGCATGCTCTATGGCGATGCGGTTGACGGCGACGGTGATCTCGGCCGCGCCGAGCATGGCGTCCTGGCGCAGCGACATGGGCGTGGGGCCCGCATGGGCTTCCTGACCGGTCAGCGACAGATCGAACCAGCGCTGGCCCAGCGCGCCCATCACCACGCCGATGGTGGTCTCTTCATCTTCCAGGATCGGGCCCTGCTCGATATGGCTCTCGAAGAAGGCGCGCACGTTCTCGCGGGGGATCTCATCGCTGCCCCGATAGCCGATGGCATCCAGCGCTTCGCCGGCGGTCACGCCATCCGTGTCCTTCTGAGCCAGCATCTCGTGCAATGACAGTTGGCCGGTATGCACGCCGGACCCCATCATGCAGGGCGCAAAGCGACAGCCTTCCTCGTTGGTCCAGACCACCACCTCCACCGGGCAGCGGGTCTTGATGTCGTGCTGATTGAGGCTGCGCAGCACTTCCAGTCCTGCCATCACCCCGAAGCAGCCATCGAACTTGCCGCCCGTGGGCTGGGTATCGATGTGGCTGCCGGTCATCACCGCCGGGGCGTCCGGGTCGGTGCCGGCACGTCGTGCGAAGATGTTGCCGATGGCATCGATACGGATCGTGCAGCCTTCGGCCTTGCACCACTCGATGAAGAGATCGCGCGCCTGGCGGTCCAGTTCGGTCAACGCCTGGCGGTTGACGCCGCCCTTGGGCGTGGCGCCCAGCTCGGCCAGGGTCATCAGGGATTGCCACAGGCGATCACTGTCGGTGCGCAGCTCGCTCAGGGTGCTGACGGGGGAGGTATCCATCTGGGCAGTGGTCATCGATTTCCTTCCTCTCGTGAATATTGTTCTTGTGATGTGTCGTGCGGTGTCAGGCTCTGCTGTCGGCCATCAGCTGCGCCGGAGTGACGAGCAGCTGGTCGGCCATTTCCACCTCGAGTGCCGTCATATGGTGCTCGGCATCCTGCATGTGCTCCGTCATGAGCTGACGGACCTGTTCGTGATCCTGCTGGCGGAACGCCGTGATCAGCCCGGTGTGGTAATGCTGATTGGCGGCATCGAACTGCTTGCGCTCCGGGAGATAGGCCTTCTTGATGACGACAAGCTCGTGCAGCATGTCGTTGAGGAACTGGCACATGAAACTGAGCAGCGGGTTGGGGCAGGCACGCGCCAGTACCTGATGGAACTCGATTTCCAGAAAACGCTGGCGACGCTGGTCCTCGTCCTGTGGCTGATGGCAACTGCAGTCACTGACATTGTGCTCGAGCGCGACCAGATCCTCTTCGCTGAGCAGGCCCACCACCGATACCGCCATCTCGACTTCCAGCAGCCGGCGCAGCTGATAGACCTGGGCGCCATTGAGCGTCTTGAAGTGCAGGAAGCTTCTCAGCATGCGACTGGTGGGCTCCATGCTCGGCGCATTCAGCACGGCGCCGCCATTGGGGCCCGTCTTCAGCGTGATCAAGCCTTCGACTTCCAGAATCTTGAGGGCTTCACGCAGCGTGCCCTTGGCGCAGCCGTATTGCGCCATCAGCGCCTTCTCGTTGGGTAGCCGGTCACCTTCACGCAACCCGTCACGCACGATGCTGCGCCTCAGATCATCGCTGATCAGCTCGGCCAGTTTCTGGCGTTTGGGAGCGCCAGAGCCATTGCTGGTGCGTGACGTGATCAGTGGTGGAGGCGATGTCGGCATGCGATGTCCTGAGCGGAGGCGAGTCATTCATATTTATTCGTATAAATAAGCTTTAGTCGCGGACTTGAGCGCTGTCAAACCCGCAATGCGAACGTGAGCGTCGCGAATTCGATCAAGGACATGACGCGTCGCATCAAAGGCTGCGCATTGGCGAAGTTCCGGGTGGCAGTCTTGAAAAGCGCCTGGTCTGACATAAGGTTTCTCTATTCGACCCCGCGAAAGGAGGCCCTATGGAAACGCATGACTCTCAGCGAACGCGTGACGCCGATATCGTCATCGTCGGTGGCGGTGCCGGCGGACTGGAACTGGCGGTCCGCCTGGCCAAGGCAGGCCACAAGAACGTGTTGCTGATCGATCGCGACACCAGTCACGTGTGGAAGCCGCGCCTGCATGAGATCGCGGCGGGCCTCGGACGGCGTCAGGTCGATGAGTTGGGGTATGCCGGTCTGGCGGAGCAGTGGGGATTTCGCTTCGAGTGCGGCACCCTCGAAGGCGTGGACCCTGAACAACGCCAGATCACCCTTGCGGCCATACCGGGCAGGGAAGATGATTCGACCGCTGAGGTGCCGGCCCGCGTCAGAGGTTATCGCCAGCTGGTACTGGCCCTGGGAGGGGTGACGCCTGACATGGGCGTCGAGGGCGTGCTGGAGCATGCCTGTCTGCTTGACTCGCCGGAAGACGCCGAACGTATTGCCGAGCGCTTCTCGCGTGGCTTGCTGGCCAATCATGTGGCGATGGAAACAGCACCGACAGGGGATTCAGGCGCGTCAGCCACCCAGGACGTCGCTCAGGATGGTGCCAAGGGTAGCGCTCAAGAGTCTCCGGGGCGGCCGTATCAGGTGGTGATCGTCGGCTCCGGTGCCACCGGTGTCGAGCTCGCGGCGTATCTGCATGAAGCGCGTGGCAGACATGATGCGCCTGCGCCGAAGGACTCGCGGGTCGAGATCACGATCCTTGAGGCCACCGAGACCTTCATGCCGGGGGTCTCCGAGGAACTGCGCGAGGCGATCCATCAGCGACTCGAGGCACAGGGCATCAATATCGAACTGTCTCGTCAGGTCGCCAAGGTGTCACCCGGCAGCGTCGAGATCAGCGAAGGTGACGAGTCCGTGACACGCGAGGCAGACCTGGTGGTCTGGGCGGCGGGGCGTGTGGGGCCTGCCATCGTCGAGGAGATCGAAGGTCTGGCCAGCAACAAGAAGCGTCAATGGAAGGTGACGCCCGGACTGCAATGCCTTGAGCAGGAAGCCATCTTCGCGCTGGGCGACTGTGCCTGCATCGATGAGGCACCCTTGCCACCCACGGCACAGGTGGCCAGCGAACAGGCCGAGTTCCTGGCGGAAGAACTGCCGCGTCGCCAGCAGGGCGAGGCGGCTCAGGTCTTCGAGTTCAAGGATCGCGGCACGCTGTTGTCACTGGCCAGGGCGGGCAGCGTCGGTGAGCTCGGTGGCAAGCTCAGCGGCAAGCTGAGCCATGCACAAGGCAACGATGGGCATGAGGATCTGCAGGTGAGAGGGCGCTTTGCACGCGCGGCCTACCAAGGACTGCAGCGTCAGCATCAGTTCCTGCTGCTGGGGCCGCTCAAGGGCTCAGCCGAGGTGGTCAGTGACGTTCTGCGCCATGCCATGGGACCGCGACTCAAGGTGCATTGAGGCAAGCCCATGCAAGCCGGTGCGCTGGCCCGAGAGGGCAGCGTGCAAAGGAGGACAGGCCGACATGTGCCGTGGTGGATTCCATCGGCGCATGTCGGCCTGACATCAAAGGTTCGTGTTTCTCACGAGCTTCTGGTCTGTGAACTGGCCACCGGATAGGTGCCGGGCCTGAGAATACGCGTGTCCACGTCATGGATATCCCGCAGTCCGCACAGGGCCAGCGTCGTGTCGAGCTCCTTGTGGATGATCTCCAGGGTCTTCGTCACGCCTTGCTCGCCCATGGCGCCGAGTCCATACAGGAAGGCGCGTCCCAGATAGACGCCCTTGGCGCCCATCGCCACCGCCTTGAGCACATCCTGGCCAGAGCGAATCCCGCCATCCATGTGGACCTCTGTCCTGTCGCCGACCGCCGCGAGAATGTCCGGCAGAGCGGAGATGGAAGAGGCCGCACCATCGAGCTGACGTCCACCGTGGTTGGAGACGATCACGGCATCGGCGCCTGCCTGAACGGCCATCTCGGCATCCTCCGGCTCCATGATGCCCTTGATGATCAACTTGCCGCCCCAGCGATCCTTGATCCATTTGATGTCATCCCAGCTCAGGCTGGGGTCGAACTGACTGGCGGTCCATTTCGACAGGGAACTGAGGTTGTCGGCGTCCTTCACGTGACCGGCGATGTTGCCGAAGCTGTGGCGCTTCGTCTTCAGCATGCCGGCGCACCAGCGCCACTTGGTCGCCAGATTGAGCGCGGTGGCCACGGTGGGACGAGGAGGGACACTCAGGCCATTGATCAGGTCCTTGTGGCGCTGGCCGATGATCTGCAGGTCAGCGGTGAGCACCAGCGCGGAACATTCCGCCGCCTTGGCGCGATCGATCAGCCGTCCGATGTAATCCTTGTCGCGCATCACGTAGAGCTGGAACCAGAAGGGGCGTGTGCTGACGGATGCGACATCCTCGATGGAGCAGATGCTCATGGTCGAGAGCGTGAAGGGCACGCCGAAGTCACTCGCCGCGCGCGCGGCCAGCATCTCGCCATCGGCATGCTGCATGCCGGTGAGGCCAGTGGGCGCGATCGCCACCGGCATGGCCACATCCTCTCCCAGCATCTGCGTGCGCAGGGTGCGATTGTCCATGTCGACCATCACCCGTTGACGCAGTCCGATGGCGGCAAAATCAGCCTCGTTGGCGCGATAGGTGGTTTCCGTCCATGAGCCGGAGTCGGCATAGTCGTAGAACATCTTCGGCACACGGCGTTTCGCCAGGCGTTGCAGATCATTGATGCAGGTGATGGTCATGCAGAACTCCATCCAAGGAGAGAAGGCGGATCGTTCGAGGTCCAGGGACATCGCCAAGGGGATGCTGGGCTTACTGTCTCCGATGGATGGGGGGTTCACCATTGGCGATACGTCTATCTGTCGAGGACGCCTGTGCCATAGCATCATGGCAATGATGCAACCAACCTGCTGCACGACGTCTGCAGACGGACACGTTGACTGCGCGACCTGAGGTGTCAGGTAGCGCCTCCATGAAAGGTGATGGACCCATGAGATTTGCCTGTAGCGCCTCAGCCGATGGTCGGCGCCCGACAACGCCGCGCGATCCGGCCAGGCCCCAAGGCGCGGCAAGGGCAAGAGTCCTGCGTCGTGGGCGTGACGCGATGCTGGCGTCCTGTCTGTCATGGCTGATGATCAGTCCGGCTCAAGCAGCGTCCGTGATCGCTTCCGAGGCGGAGCGTGAGGGACTTGTGGTCGCCAATCTGCAGGAAATAGAGCAGCGGGTCGGCGCGCGCCTTGGTGTGACGGTACTGGATACTGCCAATGGCAGACGTGTCAGCTGGCGGGGTGATGAGCGTTTCCCCATGAGCAGCACCTTCAAGGTGCTGGCATGCGGCAATCTGCTCTCGCGGGTGGATGCCCGTCAGGAGTCGCTGTCACGCAAGGTGGAGATTCGCCCGGCGGATCTCGTGACCTATTCCCCCGTCACCGAACGTCAGGTGGAGGGCGATGGCATGACACTGGCGGCGTTGTGCCGGGCCACCATCACCACCAGCGACAATACCGCCGGCAATCTGATTCTCGATGCCATCGGTGGGCCTGTCGGGCTGACGAATTATCTGCGGACTCTGAAGGATGACATCACACGTCTGGATCGTCGTGAAACGGCGCTCAATGAGGCCACTCCGGGAGATCCCCGTGATACCACCACTCCTGACGCGATGGCGTCCACCCTTCAGCGGCTGCTGCTGGGGGAGGCGCTGAGCGAGGCGTCGCGTCTCACGTTGCAGGGCTGGATGCTGGCCAATACCACGGGAAGTGACAAGCTGCGTGCCGCCTTGCCGGATGACTGGCAGATCGCTGACAAGACCGGGGGCGGGGGGCATGGCACCAACAATGATATCGCCATCATCTGGCCGCCGAATCACGCCCCGTTGATCGTGGCGGTCTATCTGACCGAGAGCGAGGCCGAGCGTGCGGTGCGTGACGCCGCGATTGCCGATGTCGGGCGTCTGCTGGTGTCCGAGGTACTGGCCATCGAAGGACCGGCCACCGAAGGTGTGGACACGCACGCTGACAATTGATCGCGTGACGCGTGAGAGCACGTGCTGAAAGAGCGTGCCTGAAGGAGCGTGCCTGAGAAAGCCTGCGTGAAGCCTGGGCAACTCAGCGTTGCCGGCCCTGATGCCATCCTTTGCTTGTGACTCCTGCCTCTCGCCCGCATTGTGCCTGAACTGTATCCGCAATGGTTTGCCGGGGGAGATGGAACCCGCTCCCCCTGTCATGTCCGCTCATGAGCCTTGCCCAACCTGTTCCTGCACGTGTCTGGAGGATATCCATGTCCACACTGTTTTCCCCGCTGAAGCTCGGCCCGCTCACGCTGGACAATCGCATCATCATTGCACCGATGTGCCAGTACTCCGCCCAGGATGGCCGGATGCAAGCCTGGCATGACCAGCATCTCGGCAATCTGGCCCAGTCAGGTGCCGGCCTGCTGATCTTCGAGGCCAGTGCCGTCTCCCCCGAAGGGCGTATCACCCATGGCGATGTGGGGCTCTTTGACGAGGCAACGCGTGATGCGATGCAAGGTGTCGTCGAGCGTATCCGTCGTTATTCGCCGATGCCGTTGGCCGTGCAGATCGGTCACGCGGGCCGCAAGGCCTCATGCGAGAAGCCCTGGGAGGGCGGAACTGCCATTACCCCGGGACAACCCAACGGCTGGCAGACTCTGGCACCCAGCGCGATTCCCTTCAGTGAAGGGGGGCCGCTTCCCGAGGCGATGAGCGCCGAGCAGATCGCCCAGACCATCGACGCCTTCGTGGAAGCGGCCCGGCGTGCCGTCGAGATCGGTCTCGACGGGATCGAGCTGCACGCGGCGCATGGTTATCTGCTGCATCAATTCCTGTCACCGTTGAGCAATCAGCGCGAGGACGACTATGGCGGTTCACTGGAGAATCGCATGCGGCTGACGCTTGAGGTGTTCGACGCCGTTCGCGCCGCGATTCCTGACGAGGTCATGCTGGGCATCCGGATCAGCGCGACGGACTGGGTCGAGGGTGGCTGGGATCTCGCACAGAGCATCGAACTCGCCAAGGCGCTTGACCGCCGTGGCTGCCACTATCTGCATGTCTCAAGCGGCGGGCTCAGCGAGCAGCAGCAGATTCCGGTGGAACCCAACTATCAGGTGCCGCACGCCGAGGCCCTGAAGGCGCAGGTGGTCATGCCCGTCATCGCGGTGGGCTTGATCACCGAGCCACAGCAGGCGGAAGACCTGCTGGTGACAGAGCGTGCCGATGCCATCGCCCTGGCGCGTGGCATCCTCTACGACCCGCGCTGGCCCTGGCATGCGGCCGCCGCGCTGGGAGATACCGTCAAGGTCTCGCCCCAGTATCTGCGTTGCCAGCCGCATGGTCTGAAGTCATTGCTGGAGAATCAGCAGGACTGAAGTCCGTGAAAGGACATCGATGACTGACGCCCGCGTTCATGAGCCCTTGCTCGATGATCGCGGGCGTTCTTGTTTGCTCAATCCCCTTTGCTCAATCCCCCTGGCGGCGCGAAGCCTCGATCTGAGGGTGGAGAGTGGAGAGGCGTTTGCGCCTCTCCTTGTGGCTCAAGGCGGCGCTGCGCCAGCAGGGCGATGAAGGCACGGGGGAGCACAGGACGGTTGGCAGTAATTATACGAGTGTGCAATAGTGACGGAAAATCCACCGTAACCCATTCGCTGCCAGTCGTGACACAAGGAGAGCCAATGCCAAGCCAAGCCCCGATTCTGGGTGTCTACCTGAGTGAATCCCTGGACCTGGACAGCCTCTACGGTGAGGCGCTGCGCCAGCTGGGCGAGGATGTCGTGCTGCAGAACCCGCAGGAGATCGAAGACCCCACGGAGGTCGCGTTCGCCATCTGCTGGCAGCCGGGAGAAGACGCCTTCACGCCGTACCCCAATCTCATGCTTGCCATGTCGATCGCGGCGGGGGTGGATGCTCTGCTCAGTCATCCGGGGCTGTCAGATGAGGTTCAGGTCGCACGGGTACGAGATCCGCATCAGGCATTTCTGATGGCCGGGTTTGCCGCGCATGAAGTGCTGCATCAAGAGCGCGAGTTTGCCGTCATGGCAGACAATGCCACTCGCCGTGAGTGGCAGCCCTTGCCGATGCGTGCGCCCGAGAGGGCGCAGGTGGCGGTGCTGGGCCACGGCAGCATGGGGCGCGCGGTGGTCACTTCGCTGTCGGCACTGGGATTCTCGGTGACGGTCGCCTGTCGCAGTGAACCTGTCGCACCAGTGCAAGGCGTGTGCTATCTGACGGGCGACAATGCGGTGATGGCCGCGGCTCAGGGGGCGGATTACCTGATCAACATCCTGCCGCTGACTCCGGTCACCGAGAATGTGCTGAATGCGACCCTGTTCGCCCAGCTGCGGCCGGGGGCCTGGCTTGTGCAGATCGGCCGCGGCGAGCACCTGGTGGAAGCCGATCTCGATGCGGCACTGGCGTCCGGTCAGCTGGCGGGCGCGACGCTGGACGTCTTCCGCGAGGAGCCATTGGCGTCCAATCATCGCTGGTGGCAGGACGCGCGCCTGCGCATCACGCCGCATGTCGCCAGTGACTCGCTCCCCGAGGTGGTCGCCGAGCAGGTGGTGGCCACGGCGCGCGAGTTGCGCGATGGCCTGCCGCTCACGTTGGGCGTGGATCGCCAGCGCGGCTATTGAGGCCCTGGTCTATTGAGGACCTTGGCTATTGTGGCCCTCGGCTATTGAGGACCGGAAGGTGGAGGCGTCAAGGCTTTTCAGGGCTCTGCGGAGCCTTTCTCGACCCCAGACAGCGACATCTTGATCACAGGAGACAGCGACATGCAGGCATCAACCATGAGTGACGCGGAATGGCAGGCACGCCTTGATCTGGCAGCCTGCTATCGGTTGGCGGCGCACTACCGCATGACCGACCTGATCTATACCCACATCACGGCGCGAGTGCCGGGTGAGGAAGGGCACTTCCTGATCAATCCCTATGGTTGGCGCTGGGAGGAGATCACCGCATCCTCGCTGGTCAAGATCGACGTCAACGGCGAGAAGGTCGATGACAGCGCCGCGCGGGTCAATCCAGCCGGCTTCACCATTCACTCGGCGATTCATGCGGCAAGCCACTCTGCCAGCTGGATCATGCATACCCATACGCGCGCCGGCGTGGCGGTATCGAGCCTGGAAGAAGGACTGCTGCCGCTGAATCAGATCGCCCTGCAGTTCCATGGTCGCGTCTCCTACCACGACTACGAAGGCATCGCGCTGGATCTGGATGAGCGCGAACGCATCGTGGCAAGCCTTGGCGACAATCCGGCGCTGATCCTGCGCAATCATGGCCTGCTGACCACGGGTGCCTCTGCCGCCGAGATGTTCAACAACATGTTCTATCTCGAGCGCAGCTGCGAGATTCAGGTCGCGACCCTGTCCATGGGCCAGCCGGTGCGCCGTCTCTCGCCCGAGATCTGTGCGCATGTGGTCGGCCAGTACGACATGGCCATCCATGAGGATGGCGATCTGGCACTGGAATGGGATTCCCACCTGCGTCTGCTGGAGAGCCTTGGCAGTGACTATCGTCGATAAGCCTTCCCTCGATGCGTGGCCGCTGTCACCTGAGAGTGAGGCAAGTGCGGCAATCCCGGCGTTGAGTGAAGGAGAGGGGCCCAGATGAGTCGCAAGGTGTTCCAGCGCCTTTCCCAGGATCAGCGTCGGCGCGACCTGCTGGAAGCCACGCTGAGCTGTGTCGCGCAGCATGGTCTGGCCGGCGCCAGCGTGCGCCGCGTGGCGGAGGCGGCCGGTGTCTCACCCGGGCTGATTCGCCACCACTTCGGCACCAAGGATGACATGGTGCGAGCCGCCTATGCCTACATGATGGGCCAGCTGACCTCCGATATCGCCGATGCCAGCCCGGTCAGTGATGAATCCTCGGCGTGTCGTCTGGCACGCTTCATCGCGGCGAGTCTCACCCAGCCCAATCTGGCCGCCCACAAGGTCTCCCTGTGGGCGACCTTCATTGGTCGGGTACGTCACGATGCCACCTACTCGGCGGTCCATCAGGAAACCTATCGTGAGTTTCTCGATCTGCTGCGGTTACTGATCCAACCCGTTCTGAGCGCCAATGATCTGCCCGCTGATGACGCCATCTGTGAGGAACAGGCGATCGCCCTCAATGGCTTGATCGATGGTCTGTGGCTGGAAGGTGGGCTGGAACATGGCCTCTATGCCGTCGAGCGATTGCCCGGGATCGCCATGCGAGCGGCAGAGGGCATCCTGCGCCTGCCTCACGGCACCTTGCTTGAGCATGTCGAGATGACAACAACACCCCCACCTCACAGGAGTTGAGCATGCGCTACGCCACCATCACCGAACGATTGAGCGATCTGGGCGGTGACAAATGGGCCGTCCACAGTGCCGCTCGTCAGCGAATTCTGGCGGGAGAACCGATCATCGAGCTGACCATCGGAGAACCGGATATCGCCACACACCCGGCGCTGGTCGAGCGCTGTGTCGAGGCGCTGCGCGCCGGGCGTACCCGCTACTCCGATGGCCGTGGCGAGCCGGGGCTGGTCGCGGCCCTGGCCGAGCGCTACGCAGCGCGCATGCCCGAGATCAGCGCAGACAACGTGCTGTGTTTCCCCGGCACTCAGACGGCGCTGTTCGCGGTGATGCTGGCGCTGGTGGAGGAGGGGGCCGGCGTGCTGACCGGCGACCCCTATTACGCCACCTATGAGGGCGTGATCCGGGGTGCCGGCGGTGACCTGCAGCCGGTACCGCTGCGCATGGAGCATGGCTTCGTGTTGCAGCCGGAAGATCTGGCCGCGGCCATCACGCCGCAGAGTCGCGTATTGCTGCTCAATACGCCGCACAATCCGACGGGTGCGGTGATGGACCGTGCGACGCTCGAGCGCATCGGTGAGCTGTGTCGCGAGCATGATCTGTGGATCGTCTGCGATGAGGTCTATGAAGCGCTGATCTTCGCGGGCGAATTCGTCTCGCCGCTGGAGATCGAGGCACTGCGTGAGCGCACCGTGGTGGTGTCCTCCATCTCCAAGAGCCATGCCGCCACCGGCTTTCGCAGTGGCTGGGCCATCGGCTCAGCGGAATTCTGCCGCCGGCTGTTGCCTGTCTCCGAGACCATGCTGTTCGGCAATCAGCCCTTCATCGCCGACATGACCGAGGCCGCGCTGCGCGGGGATTTCGATACCACCGAGCGACTGCGCGAGGCACTCGGGCGCCGCGCGCGCCTGGTCCATAAGGCGCTGGCGGCTATCCCGCAGCTGTCCTCCAGCCTGCCCCAGGGCGGCATGTTCCTGATGGTCGATGTCTCACGCACCGGCCTGGACGGTGAGCAGTTCGCCTGGCGGCTGCTGGAACGGCAGCAGGTCGCGGTAATGCCCGGCAGTGTCTTCGGCGACTGCGGAAGGCCACTGGTACGTGTTGCCCTCACCGTGCCGGATGACACCCTGCTGAAAGCCGTGCAGCGCATGGCGACACTGTGTGATCAGCTGGAAGGGGAAGTCATCGTTTGAGGCGCGACTTCGGCCATGCACAGTCTTTCGCTCAATTTCGTGCAGGTTCACGCACAAACGCCGCTCATGAGCGGCGTTTGTGCGTTCAGCGATGCTCATTTCAGGAAATCATTTCCAGCCCATCTGCCAGACATCGTCCTGCTTCAGCTCACGCCAGCCCAGCACGTGATCGCGATGTGTCAGCACCGCCTGCAACACGACCTCGACCACATGCTCATCCTGATCATCACGAATCACGCGCGTGACGATGAAATGTCGCTCACGATTCCTGGGTGTCACGGCGGTCCATTTGCTCTGCAACAGCTTTTCGGGGTTGATGCGGTTCATGCAATGTCTCGTCAGTAAAAAGGAAAAGGGAAAATGAAGAACAGGGGAGGGTATCTGAACTGGGGTAACGTGAGGATGAATCTGACCCTCAAGTCACTTCTTGAGGCCGCTCACTGCCCGAGCGGCGTTGCTCGCGCTCCTGCAGGTAGCGGGCAGGCGTGGTGCCGAGCAGCTTCTTGAACATGCTGATGAAGGCGTTGACGGACTGATAACCGACGTCTTCCGAGACGCGCTGCACGCTCATGCCCTCGGCCAGCAGGCGGATCGCCACCACCAGGTGGAGTTGCTGGCGCCAGCGGCTGAAGCTCAGGCCGGTGTCGCGCTGGATCAGGCGGGCGAGGGTGCGTTCGCTCATCGCCAGTTCGCTCGCCCACTCGGCCAGGGTACGCCGATCATCCGGTGTCTTGATCAGGGCATCGCTGATGCGGGTCAGCCGCGGATCTTCAGGCAAGGGCAGATGCAGACGTTCGCTGGGCATGCAGGCCAGTTCTTCCAGCAGGACATCGACCAGCCGCGCTGTCGGCCCTTGTTCAGGATATGGCTGGGGCAGCTCCGCCAGACGCAGCACCAGCTCGCGCAGCAGGGGCGAGATCGACAGCGTACAGCTGTGGCTCGGCATCTCGAGCGCTCCGGGCTCGATGAACAGGTGGCACACGCGGCCGCCACGGGTCAGGTGGTTGCTGTGGGGCAGGTTGCCGGGAATCCAGACGCCGCTGTGCGGTGGCACCATCCACAGCCCTTCCGGCACGCGGCTGGTCACGACGCCATGCAGGGCGATGACCAGCTGTCCCTTGCGATGCTGGTGGATCGGGACTTCCATCACCTGCTGACCGGTATCCACATGCAGGGCGCTGGCCGGAATCTCGTAGATGTCCGGGTCATGTTCGCAGACGCTGTTGGAGAAGGGCACGGAGGAGTGACCGCTGGCGACTCCCGACGATGAGGTTGCGTCTCGCGAGGCAAGGGAAATTGGCGTCGCGGAGGTCCTTGAGGAGGTGGCTGACATGTCGGCTCGCAGATTGTCTGATTTCAGGTATCTGATGTCATGATGGCTCAATTCTGCAGCGATATTGGCGATTACGCTATCGTTAATCTGCGCGGGAATTCACCTCTGATGTGTCGTCCCGCTATCTGTCCGTTCCAAGTTCGCTGCGAGCGTCTCATGACTGAACTCTGCCACTCTTCTCCTGTTCGGCGATTGAGCCATCCTGCCGTGTTGATCGCCGGCATCCTGATGATTGCCATGAATCTGCGTGCGCCCTTTACCAGTATCGCGCCGTTGCTTGAGCGTCTGCAGGTGGCGCTGGGCTTCAATGCCACGTCGGCAGGGTTGCTGATGATTCTGCCGCTGTTGGCGTTCGTCGTGGTGTCCCCCTGGGTACCCCGTCTTGCACGGCATGTGGGGCTTGAGCGCAGTGTCTTCCTTGCCTTGCTGGCGATCGCCGCCGGCATCGTGCTGCGGGTGCAGGGCAACACGCTGTCGCTCTATGTGGGGATCGCCTTGATCGGGGCGGGCATCGCGGTGGGCAATGTGCTGTTGCCCAGTCTGGTCAAACGCAGCTTTCCCCGACACATCGCGCTGCTGACCTCCTGCTATGTGCTGACCATGGGCATCATGGCCGCCATCGCCTCGGCGGTGATGGTGCCGCTGGCGCAGGACAGTGCGGATGGCTGGCAGTTCGCGATGCTCATCGTGGTCATCCTGCCAGTGGTGACGATGGTGGTGTGGTGGCCACAGTTGTCGCATCGCTCCCTACCGACGGCGGTGAAGGAAGCCGAGAAGGTAGCCGAGAAGGGTGCCGCGCGGCCGGTGCGTCAGGCAGCCGTGTGGCACTCGCCACTGGCCTGGCAGGTGACGCTGTTCATGGGGATCAATTCGCTGCTGTTCTATACCGTCAACAGCTGGCTGCCGAGCATGCTGGCGGACAATGGCTTCTCGCCGGAAAAGGCGGGCTCGCTGCATGGTCTGCTGCAGCTGGCTTCGGCCTTGCCGGGATTGATTCTGGTGCCCCTGATGCCGCGCCTGAAGGATCAACGCCTGATCGCCTTCGCGACGCCTTGCATGTCGCTGGCAGGGTTCATCGGGCTGTGGCTGATGCCGGGGTGGGCGCTGGTGTGGGTCTTGCTGCTCGGTGCGGGGTCCGGGGCCAGCTTCATTCTCGCCCTGTCGTTCATGGGGCTCAGAGCGCGCGATGCCATGCAATCGGCGTCGCTGTCGAGCATGGCGCAGACCCTGGGCTATCTGCTCGCGGCCATGGGGCCGCCGTTGATCGGCGCGCTCTACGATCGGCAGGGTGACTGGCAGCTGGCATTGATGGTGTGTGCCTCCCTCAGTGTGCTGATGGCGGGGATCGGCTGGCTGGCGGGCAGGGACCGCCAGTTGCCTGAGGCGTCGGCATCTGAATAATGGAGCGATGCCCTGAAGGGCCACAGGAACATCCCCCCATGACAAGGAAGTGAGAGATGGCGAATGCATCATCCGGAAGAAAAGGTCAGCCGGCCTCTGGTACCAAAGAGGCTGCGGGGGACACCCGGCGTCCGCGTGCAATGCGTCGCCTGCGGGCAGCCATCCTCGGTCTGGCCAGCATTGGGGGTGTCGTGATGATCGCTCAGCCAGCCAATGCCGCGACGCTGTCACTGCGGGTGATCGAGACCACCGACATCCACGCCAACGTGATGGATTACGACTATTACAAGGATCGTCCCACCGTGCGCATCGGCCTGGTGCGTACGGCGAGCCTGATCAAGCAGGCGCGTTCCGAGGTGGTCAACAGCGTACTGCTCGACAATGGCGACCTCATCCAGGGCAGCCCGATGGGCGATTACATGGCGGCGGAGGGTCTCGAGGAGGGTGATGTCTTCCCGGCCTACAAGGTCATGAATCAGCTGGATTACGATGTCGGCAACATCGGCAATCATGAGTTCAATTACGGGCTCGAGTATCTCGAACGGGCGCTTTCCGGCGCGCAGTTCCCCTATGTGAACGCCAACCTGCTGGATGCCACGACCGGCGAGCCGTACTTCACGCCGTATCAGATCACCCCCCATGCCTTCACCGACAGTGAGGGCAACGCTCAGACGTTGAAGGTCGGCTATATCGGCTTCGCGCCGCCGCAGGTGTTGACCTGGGACCGCAAGCACCTCAAGGGCCGCCTGACGGCCGAGGACATCACCGAGAGCGCCAGGCGCTGGGTGCCCGAGATGCGCCGGGCGGGCGCGGATGTGGTGATCGCCATCCCACACTCCGGCATCTCGACTGACCCTTACCGGGTGATGGCCGAGAATTCGGTGTATTACCTTTCGCAGGTGGAAGGCATCGATGGCATCGCCTTCGGGCATGCCCATGCGGTCTTCCCCAGCGAGGAATTTGCTGAGGTGCCGGGGGCCGATATCGCCAAGGGCACCCTCAATGGGGTGCCGGCGATGATGCCGGGGCATTGGGGCAGCCATGTGGGCGTGATGGATCTCGAACTGAGCAATGACTCGGGCCAGTGGCGGGTGGTAAGTGGCCAGACAGAGGCACGCCCGATTCAGGTGGGTGGCGAGGCGCAGGTGGGGGAAGATGCCGAACTGGCGGCGTTGGTCGAGCATGAGCACGACGCCACGCGGGAGTACGTCAATCGCAGCATCGGCCGCGCCAGTGCGGCGATGAAGAGCTATCTGGCGCTGGTGCAGGACGACCCGACGATCCAGATCGTCAATCGTGCCCAGGCTGATTACGTTAAACGCTTCGTCGAAGGCGACCCGGATCTGGAAGGCTTGCCGATTCTCTCGGCGGCCGCGCCGTTCAAGGTCGGTGGCCGTCACAATGACCCGACCCAGTTCACCGAGATGGAGGCCGGCGAGCTGAGCTTCCGCAATGCCGCCGACCTCTATCTCTATCCGAATACGCTGGTGGCGCTCAAGGTCACCGGCAAGGAAGTGCGGGAATGGCTCGAGTGCAGCGCCGGCCAGTTCCATCGCATTGACCCGGATCTCGCCACGCCCCAGCCCCTGATCAACTGGGAAGGGTTCCGCAGCTACAACTTCGACGTGATCGACGGCGTCGACTATCGGGTGGATGTCACGCAGCCGGCGCGTTACGACGGCAATTGTGCGCTGATCGACGCCGATGCCCACCGTATCCAGGGGCTCACCTACCAGGATGAGCCGGTCAAGGACGACGATGTCTTCCTGCTCGCGACCAACAACTATCGCGCCTACGGCGAGGACTTCCCCGGCACCGGAGAGTCGCATGTCGCTTTCGCGTCACCGGATGAAAATCGCAGCATTCTGGCCCAGTACATCTCGCGCCAGACGCAGCAGCAGGGCGCGGTGGACCCTGCGGCGGATCACAACTGGCGGCTGGCCGCGATCGACACGGACACCCCGCTGGACATTCGCTTCACCACCGCCCCCGGCGAGGATGCGCAGCAGTTCATCGATGCCCAGGCGGTCTATCCTATGACGCTGGTGGATCAGGACGAGATGGGCTTTGCCCGCTATCGCGTCGGGCTGGACCGGATGAAATAGCCGAGGTAGCTCATTGTTGAGCACGTAGTTATTGGCCTGGATTCAGGTGGGAAAAAACGCCAGTCAGCGATAGCTGACTGGCGTTTTTTTATCGCCAGGCGTTATCCGCTGTCTGTTCCACTATCCGCTTTCACTTCACGACTCTCGATCGCAGTCTCACTGCGGATCAGCGCCAGGGCGCATGCAAGGCGATGCTCAGCAGCACACGTTTGCCGCGCTCGATGCGGCTGACGCTGTGTTCGTGAAGGTCGGGGCGAAACAGCACCACGCGGTCCGCGAGGCGAAATAGGCTGCCATCGGTCTCGAAGACACCGCCCTGACGGGGTTTCTTGAGCACGATATTGAGCTTGTAGTAGCTGCCGCTACCCATCGGGTCGTTATGACGCATCACGCTGTGGCCCTCGGGGTAGGTCACCAGATTGATGGTCAGGCGGCGAAGATCGAGCAGACTACGGTTGATGACACGGGCCATTGGGCTTTCCCTTTGAAGATTGCGGCTATTGAAACGTATTTTGAGCAATCAATCAAAATCGTGCTTGAGTGATCGCTCAGGAATCCGTAAGGTGACACCACGTTCACGGCGCACAAGGTTCGGCAATCGAGATCGCCGAGGCCGTGATTGAGAATCGAGCAAGCAAGGAGGTCAGCAATGAGCCACGACAACGTGACAATGGAAGCCCTGGAAACCCGTTATGCGATGATCGAAGGTCACCGCATTGCCTACAAGGAAATGGGGGAAGGTCAGCCGCTGTTGTTGATTCACGGCATTCCGACCAACAAGCTGATGTGGCGCGATGTGATGCCGGAATTGGCCAGACATTACCGTGTCATCGCCCCGGACATGCTCAACTATGGCGAGTCGGACATGCCGGTGGATGCTGATGTTTCCATCAATGCCCAGACACGCATCTTCATCAAGCTGATGGATGCGTTGGGTGTGGCAAGTGCGGATGTCGTCTCGCATGATATCGGTGGGGGTATCGGTCAGCTGATGGCGGTCAACCACCCCGAGCGCGTTCGTCGCCAGGTGCTGATCGACAGCGTATGCTTCGATTCCTGGCCGATTCCGGAGTTCAAGCAGCTGCTGGAGCCGGGCGTCGAGGAAGCCACCAGCGTCGAGGAATTCATCAGCACCATGCGCGGCTTCATGCCCAGTGGTGTGCATGATCCGGCGGTGGCGACCGAAGAGATGGTCGAGCGCTACGTGTCCCAGTGGAACAGCGAGCAAGGCAAGGCAGCCTTCTTCCGCAACATGCGTCGTCTCAACAAGGAATACACCCAGGCCATTGCCGGTGAGCTCAAGAATATCGAGATCAAGACTCTGGTGCTGTGGGGCGACAAGGACAACTTCCAGAAGCCGGATTACGCCCCGATGCTCACAGATGCCATCCCGGGTGCCGAGCTGATCTGGGTGAAGGACGCCGGTCACTGGGTCACTGACGAGAAGCCCGAAGAAACCGTGCGCTATATCTTGAATTTCCTGGCGCGCTGAGAGATGGCCAGCCCCGATGCCCAAGCGGGGTGTCGGGCGCCATCCCAGTGAGCAAACAAAACCGCCCGGTCATGAGACCGGGCGGTTTTGTCGTCATTGCAGAGACGCTGCCGAGCTTTCTGCCATGGCGTCATGGCGAAGAGGGTGCAAAGACATCTCACTGGATGTCATGGCCCTGGCCCCCGTCTTGACCTTGCGCTGCATGGCGATGATGCCTCCCGCGCGCGTCGGGGTGAAGGGCTCCTCGAGTCTCACGAATCCATGGCGTTCATACAGGGCGATGGCCGGGCTGTCGGAGAAGGCCCGAAGCCGCAGGAGGATGTCGTGGGGCTGACGCTTGCTGAGGCAATCGATCAACCAGCTCAGACAGGTGGAGCCGATACCGCGTCCCTGCCACTGGGCCACCAGCTGCAGGTCACGCAGATACACCATGTCTTTCAGCGACTTGAGGCTGATGAAGCCGATCCATTCGCCATTGAGGCGCACGGCGAAGTTCTTGTTGTCCTGCCATTTTTCCTCGAATTGCTCTGCATCCCAATGGAAACCATGACGCTTGTAGGTCGCGAGCATGTTGCCACAACTCAGCCGTTGCGCCGCTGCATTCAGGTAGCGGTTGGCAGGTGTGTCGTAGATGGGGGAAATGCTGAGATCATCCATGATCCTTCCGATTCTTTTGAGAGTTATGTCAGGGAGTAGCATCCGTCACGTTGCAATTTCTGCAGGCCGACCATCCAGTCAGTTAGTGAGTGCTAATTCAAGCGCACTATCTTCAGGTTTTCAGGACAGCCTGACAAGTGAATGCCTGTCCAGTACCAGATGCCGCTCGGGATTGCCAATGCTGGTTCGTTATACTATAACATTGCGCTTTTCTCACGCTGTCTGACGGCAGCGAACATGTCTTTTTGACAGGATGCGCAATGACGATGGTCCACCCTCTGAGCAGGCTCAGGCCTCCTGACGCTGAACGGCGATGGTACAAGTCGCTTTTCCGCTCTCTGACAGCTCCCGTGTTGGCTGATCTTTCCCGGTCTGCAAGGCATTCCCGGCCCGTGGCTGAGCAGATCACGTGCTGGCTGGGAATGACGCTCATGGTGCTCGGTCTTGGCATGCCTCAGGCCGTCAAGGCATCCGCTCAGTCTTCGGGCGATGAGCAGGCGACGTCGCGTCGTCTGGAGATCGTTGCGCCCTTTGACATCAAGGGGGCGGACCCGCTGCTCAGCGGTATCCTTTTCCAGCGCATGCAGGTCGTCGAGACATTGGTCGAGGTGGATGCCACGGGAGAGCTACAGCCGGGGTTGGCGACCGTTTGGAAGGTCTCGGATGATGGCCTGGAGTGGCGCTTCACGCTGCGCTCCGGCGTGCAGTTCCATGATGGCAGCCGTCTGGATGCCGAAGTCGCGCGTCAGAGTCTCGAGATCGCCCGTGCCAAGCCGGGCATCTTGAAGTCAGTGCCAATCGAGCGGATCGTCGCCGCAGATGACCATACGCTGGTGATTGCCCTCAGCGAGCCCTTCGCCGCGTTGCCCGCCTATCTGGCCGATTATCGACAGCAGATTCTGGCACCGGCGTCCTTCGATGAGTCAGGCACCGCTCAGCAGGTCATCGGCACCGGCCCCTATCGCATGCTGCGCATGACGCCGCCGCTGAGCCTGGAAGTCACCGCCTTCGAGGACTATTGGGGCGAGCAGCCCGAGGTGCGTCAGGCGCGCTATCAGGCGGTCAGTCGCGCCGAGGGCAGGGCATTGATCGCCGAGAGCGGAGATGCCGACTTCACCTATGGGCTGGACCCCGCCAGTCGTCAGCGTCTCTCTAAGTCGCCGCGCGTGACCCTGGCGGCGGCCGCGACGCCGCGCACGATGCTGTTGAAGGTCAACGCCAATCATCCGGCCTTCCAGGACCCGGATGTGCGGCGTGCCTTGAGCCTGGCGATCGATCGCACCGCCATCGCGCAGGTCGTGCTGCGCTATCCGCGCGGGGCCAGCCAGCTGTTCCCGCCGATGGTGGAAGGCTGGCATGACCCCGCGCTGCCCGAGCTGCATCAGGATGTCTTTGAAGCGCGTGCATTGCTGGACGCCGCTGGCTGGACCGTCGGCGAGGATGGCGTTCGTCAAAAGGACGGTCAGCGCCTCGCGATCAGCTTGATCACCTTCTCGGACCGTCCGGAGCTGCCACTGGTGGCCACGGTGCTGGAGCGTCAGTTCCACGCCATCGGCATCCAGACACGCCTCGATATCACCAACTTCTCGGCGATTCCGGCCGGCCATCATGACGGCAGCCTCGACATGGCCCTGTTCGCGCGCAATCTGGCCATGGTGCCGGACCCCATCGGCAATGTGCTGAGCGATTACGCGGGAACGCCTGAGGCCCCCGGTGGCGACTGGGGCGCGATGGGCTGGTTCGATGCAGACTTCACCGCAGAGCTTGAGCGCATGGCACGCGAGGGCTACGAGCCCACGCCTGAAGGGCAGGACCCGCGAGCGCAGGCCAGTGGCGTGATCCAGCAGGCATTACCCGTGATCCCCATCGCCTGGTACTACCAGAACCTGGCGATCTCTCATCGACTGCAACGCGCTCAGGTAGACCCCTGGGAGCGTAGTTTCGGCCTTTCAGAATTGCGGTGGGCACCATGAATCTCCCTTCACGTCTGTTGCAGCTATTGATGGTGGTGCTGATGGTCGGCGGCACCAGCTATCTGATGATGCAGAGTTTGCCCGGCGATGCCGCCTGGCGTATCGCGGCCGGTCGTTATGGTTATGACGCGCTGGATGCGGCCGCTGCGGCCTCGGTACGCGCCGAACTGGGTCTCGAGGCACAGGGCGGCTTGCACTTCCTTTACTGGCTGGGCGATATCCTGCGCCTGGAGCTGGGCACCTCGCTGATTTCCGGGGAATCGGTGTGGGTGGAGATTCGTCATCAGCTAGGCAACTCCCTGTCGCTCGCCGGCGCGGCATTGGGCATCTCGCTGTTGATCGGCCCGCCGCTGGGGCTGCTGGCCGGTCTGCGTGCCGGTGGCTGGCTGGACCGAAGCCTGCTGGCCGTCTGCAGTCTGCTGCGCGCCACGCCGCAGTTCTTGCTGGCACTGGTGCTGATCCTGCTGATCTCGGTGGAGATGGGGCTGCTGCCGGCCGCCGGTCACGGTGAGCCGCAGCACTTCATTCTGCCGGCGATGACGCTGGCGCTCGGGCTGGCAGCGGTATCGGCACGCCTGGCACGCGATGCCATGGCCGCCGTCACCCAGACAGCCTTCCATGATTTCGCACGCTGGAAGGGCCTCAGCAACGCCCAGACCTTCTGGCGTCACGGCCTGCGCCATGTGGCCTTGCCGCTGGTGACCTATCTGGGGCTGCAGTTCGTGACCCTGGTGGAAGGGGTGGTGGTGATCGAGAGCATCTTCGGCTGGCCGGGTATCGGCCATGCGCTGGTGCACGCCATCTTCTCGCGCGATGTGCCGATGGTGCAGGGCACCGCCCTGGTGCTGGGCGTCGGTTTTGTCGTGATCAATCTGCTGGTCGATCTGCTGGGTCGCCAACTGGACCCACGGGGTGTGAAATGAATCAGGTGGTGGAAGGGCTTGCGCCGCAGCGCGTGGACGCCGTGCGTCGCCCACGTCTTGACTGGCCATTGCGCCGGGTGATCGGGGCCGCGATTGTCGCGAGCCTCGTGCTGCTGGCTCTGCTGGGCAATCTGGTGATACCGGGGGACCCGCTGGAGCAGCATCTCTATCGTGCGCTGCAGGGCGCGGATGCCGTCGGTGTCTCTGACGCCGGTGAGGTGATCACCAGCGCCCCGCTGGGTTATGACCACCTTGGGCGCTCCCTGTATCACCGCCTGGTGGCGGCGCTCGGGCTGTCGCTGTCCATCGCTGCGGGGGCGGTGATTCTGGCGGCGTTTTCAGGCATCTCGCTGGGCCTGCTGGCCGCGGGACGCGGTGGCTGGGCCGAGCGCCTGTTGAGCCTGGTGGCAGATAGCCTGCTGGCATTGCCGGGGCTGCTGCTGGTGCTGATGGTCAGCGTCATCCTGCCGTCGACGCCGCTGGCATTGTGGTTGGGCCTGTCGCTGGTGCTGTGGGTGGAATTCTTCCGCCTGGCACGTGCCACCGGTCGCAGCGTGCTGGCGAGTCCCGGCGTCGAGGCCAGCCGTCTGCTGGGCTTCGGGGCCTGGTACCGTTTTCGTCATCACCTGTGGCCGGAAATGGCGCCCGTGATGATGACGGCGATGGCCTTCGGCATGGCCAACGCCCTGATGGCGATTGCCGCGCTGGGTTTCGTGCACGTCGGCATTCCGGAGCCTACGCCGGAGCTGGGCACCATGATGGTCGAGCTGTTGCCGTATTGGCGTGAAGCGCCGTTCGCGCTGCTGACGCCGGTGCTGGTCACCTTCCTGCTGTTGCTGGGGCTGTTGCTGATGTCCGGCAGCAAGGCCAGAACGTCAACCGCCGCAGACACCCTCGAAGGAGCGCGCCCATGAATGTCGCGACAATGACCACGCCTGCCTCTCATTCGCAGCATGGGGTAACGACGGATGATGCGGTGCTTAGCGCCGAGGACGTGAGCGTGCGGGTTCAGGGCGCGCAGACGGCGCTGCTGGCGCCTGTCTCGCTTGCGCTCAAGGCGGGCGAGCCACTAGTGGTGATCGGTGAGACGGGGTCCGGCAAGAGTCTGCTGGCTCAGGCCCTGCTGGGCACGCTGCCTCCGGAGCTTGTGGCCTCCGGCAGCCTGTGGCTCGACGGCGAGCAATATCCTCTGCACACGCCAGAGAATCGTCGCCCGCTCTGGGGTCGCCGCCTGGCGGTATTGCCCCAGGAGCCCTGGCTGGCGCTGGACCCGCTGATGAAGGTGATTCGTCAGGTCAGTGAGGCATATCGTCTGGTCGCGAGGCGTTCGGCGCAGGCCTCTCATGGGGCCGCGCGCAGTGACCTGGAGCAGCTCGGCGTCGCTGCCGCCAGCGAGCAGTTGCCGGGCAAGCTGTCCGGCGGCATGGCGCAACGTGTGGCCTTCGCGGCCGCCCGCGCCGGCGGCGCGCCGCTGTTGATCGCCGACGAGCCGACCAAGGGGCTGGACGCCGCCCGCGTCAGCGAGATCGGCGAGCTGCTGCTCAAGTCACTGGCCGAGACACCGCGTGCCGGCTTGATGGTCATCACCCATGACATGGCGCTGGCGCACCAGATCGGCGGCCGCCTGATGGTGGTACGCAAGGGCGAAGTGATCGAGCAGGGCGCGACGCGTGACGTGCTGGCCGCGCCGACACATGCCTATACCCAGCGCCTGGTGAATGCCGCGCCGCAGGCCTGGCCGGAGGCCGCCTTCAAGCCGGCAGCGGACAGTGCAAGCCGTGATGGCAAGGCGGCAGGCGATACCATCCTCCGCGCCGAGAATCTGACCATCGCGCGCGGGGGCACCTCGCTGCTGCGTGACGTGGAGCTCAGCGTGAAGGGCGGTGAGATCATCGGCATCCAGGGCGCGTCAGGTTGCGGCAAGTCATCGCTGGGGGATGCGCTGCTCGGCCTGCTGGCTCCGTATTCAGGGAAAGTGGTGCGCAGCGCCGAGATGCTTGAGTATCAGAAGCTCTATCAGGACCCCGTGGCGACCTTCCCGCCACGCCGGACACTGGGCCGCCTGCTGAAGGATCTCAGTGCACGCCATCGTCTCGATGACAGCCAGCTTGCGCAGCTGATGGCGCAACTGAGCCTGGCGCCGGAATTGCTCTCGCGTCTGCCGGGACAGGTCTCGGGTGGCGAGCTGCAGCGTTTCGCGCTGTTGCGTCTGATGCTGATCAAGCCGCGCTTCGTGTTCGCCGATGAGCCGACCTCACGCCTCGATCCGCTGGTCCAGCAGGAGGTGATCGCCTGCATGGTGAAGATGGTGCGGGAGCAGGGTACGGCGCTGGTGCTGGTCAGTCATGATGCGGCGCTGCTGCGCAAGGTCGCGGATCGCGTGCTGGTGGTGGAGGAAGGTCGCTTGAAGGCGCGTCAGCAGCTCTGATCACTCATCAGAGCCCATGGCGGCAGGGTCGCGACAGCAAGAGGACGATTCAAAAGACAGTGCTTCATACGCCAACGCCCGGCCGAGACTCCTGCAGAGTGTCGGCCGGGCGTTGGCGTATCTGGTGTGTTCGTCAGGGCGAGAGGCTCACGGTGCGCAGCGCTCAGCTCCCCAGCAAGGCGGGATTGGCTTGCCAGACGGACCAGGTCAGCGCACTGGCCAGCGTCACCCATGCCAGATAGGGCAGCATCAACAGCCCGGCGAAGCGATTGATGCGCCAGAAAGTGAACATGGTGATGGCGATCAGCGTCCACAGCACCAGCACATCGATGAAGGCCGCCTGACCGAGATGCCAAGCAAAGAACAGCCAGCTCCACAGGGCATTGACGATCAGTTGCACCACGAAGAGTCCGAGCGCCAGACGATGGCGCGAGCGGAAACCGTTGCTGGCATGCAGACCGTCGCGCGCGACCCGCCAGGCGGCGAGTGCCATCATCACGAAGAGCGCCGTCCAGACTGGTCCGAAGGCGCCTGCCGGAGGTGCCCATGCCGGCTGGGTGAGGCTTGCGTAGAAGGCCTTGGCATCTACCGAAGCCAGTGCACCGATGGCGGCAGTGAGAAAGCTCAGCCCGAACCAGATTCCCATCTGCACGGTGGCGCGCAGGGCGGTGGGGGGTGAGGACGGTGAACGCTGCAAGGTCATCGGCTGCCTCCTGCTTTCATGGGACGTGATGAAGGAAAGAACGATATACCACGCTGGGCCATGAGAAACGACCATGACTCACACGTTGTTCAGTCCGGTATCGGGGCGTCGAAGACGTCCGTGCGGCGACCGGTCAGCGTCGTGCCAACCGAGGCGGTGATCACCAGTCCAATGGCAAGCCATTGAAGTAGGCCCAGTGTCTGGCCGAGGAACAGTAGCCCGGACAGCGCCGCCACGGCCGGCTCCAGACTCATCAGGGTGCCGAAGGTATGGGTGGGCAGGCGCGGTAGAGCGATCATCTCGAGCGTATAGGGCAGGGCGGTCGAGAGCACGGCGACGGCCAAGGCCAGCGGCAATATCTCGAGTGAGAACATGGCGCTGCCCGCCTCCATCACGCCGATGGGTGCGACCACCACCGCCGCGATCGTGATGCCCAACGCAGCACTCTGAGTACCGTTGCCTGCCCCGGCCTTCTGGCCGAACAGGATGTAGAGCGCCCAGCACACGCCGGCGCCGAGGGCGAAGGCGGCTCCGGCGGGATCGATCGGCGCGGCGGTGTCCTCACCCAGCAACAACAGCAGTACCAGTCCGATGATGGCCAGCGCGACCCAGCCCAGGTCGAGCCAACGACGCGAGCTCAACAATGCCACGGCCAGCGGGCCGGTGAATTCGAGTGCCACGGCGATACCCAGCGGCACCGTCTTGAGGGCCTGGTAGAACAGCAGGTTCATCACGCCCAGCGCCACGCCATAGAGGGTGATGGACTTCCAGGCCTTGCGTGTCACTGCCTTGCGCCATGGGCGCAGAATGGCCAGCAGCAGAACGGAGGCGATGATCAGACGAATCGCCGTCGCGCCCGCCGCGCCGATCATCGGGAACAGGGAAGTGGCCAGCGAAGCACCGCTCTGGATCGAGCACATGGCGACCAGCAGCATGGCGACGGGCCACAGACGAGAAGAGGAGGCTGCGACAGCAACGGACATGGGGGTCTCCTTGAGTGATCCAGTGGGTGATGGGCATGGTCAGTCAGCAACACATGCGGCATGATTCGTGGACAATGAGGTAGCAAGGGAGGAGGCGGGCCGGGCGTTATGCCCCCACTTCCTCGTCGTCGGCAAGATTGTACGGATGCGCATTATATTGCACAACGAAAATCAGAGACCTGATGTACTGGTTCACGTCGCGGCCAACGTCCGCCGCCTGCGGCTGGCGGCCGAGCTGAGCCAGCAGGCACTCGCGGATCAGGCTGAGATCAGTCGGCGGATGCTGGTGAACATCGAGAAGGGTGACGTCAATGTGAGCCTCGGCACGCTCGACAAGCTCGCCGAGGCGCTCGGGGTGCTCTTCTACGCGCTGGTGCAGCCGCCGGAAAGCGAGGATTCGGCACGTATCAATGAGGTGGCCTGGGTCGGGAAGGCACCAGAGAGCCGAGCCGTACTGCTGGCCAGCAAGCCGGCCACACAGGAAGTCGAGTTATGGAGCTGGACTCTGGCCCCCGGTGAGCGTTACGACTCCGCCCCGGATGATGCCGGCTGGCACGAGATGCTGGTGGTCACCCAGGGAGAGCTGACATTGACGCTGGAACGCGAGGACATCGTCATTCGCGCCGGCGATTTTCATGTCTATCCCAGTGACCAGGCTTATGCCTACCGCAACACCGGCACTGACATGCTGCGCTTCATTCGCAATGTGATGCATTGATTGCTGCCGGGCCATGTCCTCTCAAGCTTGCAGTATTCGCCCCGAACTCAATCCTGCATGGCCTGTCCCATTGTCATGATGTTTCGTTTCGAGGAGCAACGGATGGCGAAGGTACGTATCACGCAACAGGGCACGATCCATTGTTTTCCGGCAGGCTTGAAGGATGAGGATGGCAAGCTGGTGAATGCCGAGATTTCCGCCGTGGCCTATGACGGTGAGCGGTTGTTGATGGCGAGTGACAAACCGATTCCGGGCGAGGGGCGTTCAGCCGTCTTTTCATTGCCGTTGGATTCCAGCGGGCCGGATGATAGCCAGCTTGAGTATCTGACCACCCCGCTGATTCGTCAGGCGGTCAAGTATGAAGACTTCGCGCTGACCACCGATGGGCGTCACATGTTGGCGACTACCGGGTTTGATCGCATCGACAGCGAGAGCCATGCCCTGAATGCCTACAACCACCTGTTGATCTGGCCGCTGGGCGAACCCGACAAGGTACAGGTGGTCGACCCGGACCCACGTGATGGGGTCGAGGGCTCACTGGAATTTCGTCAGAAGCTGGAAGCGGCCATTGGCCAGCCGTACTACAAGATCGAAGGTCTGGCGGTCGTGCCGAGTGACAGGGGCGATGGTCTGATCCTGTTCGGGGTGCGGGAACAAGGCAATTCGCATGATGATTTCGCGTATGTGCGTCGGGTCATCGGGGCGCGTTATGCCATGACCGACAGCGACAACATCGAGTTCATTGAGGAGCTTCACGACGTCTATGCCTTCGACCCGGCCGAGTATGACGGCGTGGATCACGAGTGTGGTCTTTCTAGCCTGGAATATGACCCCTATCACGCACGCCTCTATCTGGTGACCAGCTTCGAGACCGAGCAGGGCAGTGAGGAGGTGATCGGGGGATATCTGTGGGTGCTGTCGCTGGCGGACTTCCACGCCGGGAAACCTCCGACGCTGGTGACGCATGAGGATGGCCGTGTGCTGGAGTTCGAGCACAAGGCAGAAGGGCTTGCGGTACTGGATCGCGAACGGCTCTTCGTGGTCTATGACAATGATCGCAACCACGAGCTGGGCAGTGTGGATGAACGCGACGAGCGCCATTCCTGTGAAGCGCCCTATACGATGCTGGCGCTGGTCTGACGGCAGCTCGCCGGCTCAGAAGCTTTCTCACTGCCCGGGAGAATCAGACTCACGGCTTTTGCACTTGAATGGCAGACTGTCTGTCTTCGCCATGGCGCCGTTGTCGCCAGACGGGACTGATCAAAAAATTCAGCCGGAATCATCCATCTCCTGTCGGGATTGATGACGACAAAGCCCCGACATGCTTCTGCATGTCGGGGCTTTTCATGATCTCACCTTCCCTGTGTCAATGCGCTCTGTCACACGACATCGAGTGGTGAATCTTCTTTATCTCTGGCTCAAGATTACATGGCCTTGTAGAACAGATAATCGGCCTGGTACATCACGATTTCGACCTTGTCCTTGTGGGCATCATCACAGGCCATGTCAGGAGCGGCACCGCCCTGGGTATTGAGGCGCTGCACATAGGTGACGCCCTGCATATGCCCTTCACCTTCGGCCGGATTGGCCTCGACCAGCTGCAGCGGAATATTGCCCTTGCCGTTGGGCTCTACCGCCAGCTGTGTGCCGGTGATCTTGGAGCCATCCATGGATTCCCAGGTGGCGGGCGGACCATAGTATTTGCCGACCTGCTTGCCATCAGCATCATTCAGCGCGGCATCCGGACCCTTGAAGACCCAGCCCATGGTGCCATCATCCTTTGCTTCACAGGCCCATTTGATCTTGCCGACGCCAACGGTTTCCATGGCGACGTCATTGCCTTTCGGCACCGTGACGCTTTCGGGAACTTCCATGGCTTGAGCCATCGGGCTCAATGCGAGGGCAGCGAAAATACCAGAGATACAGGCGATTGTTTTCATCTTGACGACTCCGTAGACAGATAAGGTTCAGCTAGCGGTTGCAGGTGTGTCGTTGTCTCCCTTGCACTGCTCATAACGCTGGCCTTTCCCGTCTGGATGTCACGGGATCAAGATTTTTTCGTGCTTTCTATTCGAGGTGCGTTTCTGGCTTGTCAGGCGAAGTGAGGCAAGGACAGATTGAGGTAAGAGCGGGATGATCAAAGAAGGGAGGGGGAAGGAGGGAGTGGTGAAAGGAAGCCGAAAGGAAGCCGAAAGAAAGAGGAAAGAGTGATCAACGATACAGGGCAGGTTTGAAGGCCCTGATACAAAGCCGCCCCGCAGCACCAAGGCTGCGGGGCGTCTTTCCTGCGCGACCTGAACCCTGAAAGGTTCAGCCGTAATCGCGGGTGCCGCGAATCGGGTAGTGGTTGTCCGGCTTGCGGATGAACTCGATACCCCCGATGAGCGTGTCCAGGTCAGGACGTACGAAGGGCGCATTGGCGACTTCTTCGATCTGGACCTTGCCTTCGCCATTGACGATGAAGAAGGCCGGCTCCGGGAAATCGTGATCGGTTTCCTTCTCGCTGCGTGGCGTGGAGATGAACAGCCCCAGCGTTTCCATCTGCTCTACCGTCAGGCCACCGGCAATCGGGAAATTGAGATCCAGAGATTCGAGGTGCTCGTTCAGCTGCTGCTGGCTGTCGGCAGAGACGGCGACGAGATCCACGCCTTGTGCGCTGAAGCGCTCACGATATTCCGTCAGCTTGTTGAGGAACTTGGTGCAGATCGGGCAATGCTTGCCGCGATAGACGACCACCAGTTGCCAATCATGCTCGCCCTGGGGCTTGCCGAGCGTCAGGGTTTCGCCATCGTGGCGCTGGACCTGGATGGCCGGAAATTCACTACCTGGATGAAGCTTGCGTGTATACATGCAATCTGGCTCCCCTGTTGGATATCAAGATGTGCGATACGCCACATGTCCCTCTTGAATGACGCCATTGTCAGGGTTTTCAAGGGACCCTTGGCGGAACGCGGAGATGCATCCATCGCCAGGGGCAGGGACTGGTCGGGCCAGAGCCCCCTTGCTGGGGGCTCTGGCCTGCTGGGGAAAGCCTTAGCCAAGATAGCCGGTGTGTTCCAGCAGGATGGTCGTGCCGATGCCGATCAACACCAGGCCACCGATGATTTCCGCGCGCTTGCCGACCATCTTGCCCAATACGCCCCCGAGCATCACACCGCTGGTGGCCATCACGAAGGTGGCGGTGCCGATCGCCAGCGCAGTGGTGATGATATTCACGCCAGCAAAGGCAAGCCCGGCACCGACGGCCATGGCATCGATGCTGGTGGAAAGGCCAGTCAGCATCAGGCGGGGCAACGATTGCGGCGTGCTGCAATCCTCATCTTCCTCGTCCTTGGAGAGCCCCTCATGAATCATGTGGAGACCGAGCAGCAACAGCAGAGCGAAGGCGATCCAGTGGTCCCACTGTTCGACGTAGACGGCCAATGAGCGACCGATCAGCCACCCGATCATGGGGGTGATGGCTTCGATGACGCCAAAGATGAGGCCGATGCGCAGGGCATCTTTCAGGGACGGCCGTCGAATGGCCGCACCCTTGCACAAGGCAGCAGCGAAGGCGTCGCAGGACATGGAAAAGGCGAGCAGGAATGTCGATAGCAAAGGCATGTGTCAGGAAGTTCCAGGCCGGTTACGAGTCAATAACAGCGAGACACCACCGGCCGGAAGCGTCTGACTGTCATTGGTCTCGCCGAACCTTGTCCTGACCGATCATGGGCATGATCTGGATAGGTGGGTCCTCGGTGCCACGGCAATGCCTGCCGACCATGTTGACAACCGAGACTCTCGTTGGGTAACGAGAGCGGGCTACTCCCCAAAAACTGGTGGCATGTTAGCAACAAACTTTCGTCGTTTCATCCCCTTGTGTCACAAGCGCCTGACCGTCATAACTGGGCTACCGAGTCAGAGCGCCACAACACCGACGTTTCTGACGCCATCGCAGTCTTGAAGCTTCAACAGAATGCCAAGGAGTCAAGGGTATGAGCGACAGCTATCAGCCACCCAAGGTCTGGACATGGGAAAGTGAAAGTGGCGGCAAGTTTGCCAGCACCAATCGGCCGATCGCCGGACCGACGCATGACCAGGAGCTGCCGGTCGGGGAGCATCCCTTCCAGCTCTACTCCATGGCGACACCGAACGGTGTGAAGGCCACCATCATGTTCGAGGAGCTGCTGGCGCTCGGACATTCCGGTGCGGAATATGATGCCTGGCCGATCCGCATCGGTGATGGCGATCAGTTCGGCAGTGACTTCGTCGCGATCAATCCCAATTCGAAGATTCCCGCGCTGATGGATAGAAGTGGCGACACGCCTGTGCGTGTCTTCGAGTCCGGTTCCATCCTGCTGCATCTTGCGGACAAGTTCGGCGCGCTCATCCCCAAGGAGCCGGCCAAGCGGGTCGAGGTCATGAACTGGCTGTTCTGGCAGATGGGCTCCGCGCCGTATCTGGGTGGAGGCTTTGGCCACTTCTATGCCTACGCCCCGGAGAAGATGGAGTATCCGATCAACCGTTTCGCGATGGAGACCAAGCGTCAACTGGACGTGCTGGATCGTCAGCTGGCCGACAACGCCTATATCGCCGGTGACGAATACAGCATCGCGGATATCGCCATCTATGCCTGGTATGGCGCGCTTGTCGAAGGCAAGCTCTATGACGCTGCCGAGTTCCTTTCCGTGCAGGACTACCCCCATGTGCAGCGCTGGGCCAAGTCGATTGCCGAGCGTCCTGCGGTCAAGCGTGGTCGCATGGTCAATCGTTTCTGGGGGGAGCCGCATGAGCAGCTGATCGAACGCCACTCGGCGAGTGACTTCGACACCAATACCGAAGACAAGCGCGCCGACTGACCCTCAAGACACAATGTCTAATGTCTTGTGAAGTTGCCGCTGTCTGGCAATGAAAGGGCTACCCATCGGGTAGCCCTTTTGCATTCTGGCCATCAGTCCCTGAGGAAACTGACTCAGTCCTGGCAAACCTTGAGCACGACCTTGCCCACATGACCTTTCTGCTGGAAAACGGCCTGGGCAGTGGCGATGTCGGCCAGTGCGAAGGTCTCGGCGACCAGTGGCTTGATGTTGCCTTGCTCGATATGGCGCACGAGATTGGGGAAGACTTCCGGTTCCAGCACGGTGCAGCCGAAGAAGCTCAAGTCCTTGAGATAGAGCGTGCGCAGGTCGAGCTCCACGATCTCGCCACCGATGGCACCTGCCACGGCGTAACGGCCCTTGTGCTTCAGGACATCCAGCAGCTGCGGCCATTGCGGGCCGCCTACCAGATCCACCACCACGTCGACCCCATGACCGTCGAGCACGTCCGCCACGACCTGATCACGCAATACGATGTCATCGGCCCCCAGCTTGCGCAGCGACTCTGCCTTGGCAGCGCTGGTGATGGCGATCACATGAGCACCACGTGCCTTGGCGAGCTGAACGGCTGCAGAGCCGACGCCCCCTGAGGCGCCGGTGATCAACACGCGTTCCCCCTTGGCAAGCTGCGTGCGTGTCAGCAGGTTCTCGGCGGTGGAGTAGGAACATGGGAATGAGGCCAGTTCCACATCGCTCAGTGCGCTCTTGATGGGGTGTGCATGGCGTGCTGCCACCTTGGTGTATTCGGCGAAGCCGCCATCGCACTCAGCACCGATATACCAGGCCGAAGCCAATGGCTTGCCATCGTGCTCCTGCAGACAGGGCTCTATCAGCACACGCTCACCGATACGCGCTGGACTGACGTCTGACCCGACCGCGACGATCTCGCCGCAGATATCGGCGCCCTGGATGCGCGGGAAATGGATCGGTTGACCGGACCAGCTGGCATCCTCGGCCTCGCCATCGCCCTTGGAGTACCACGCCAGGCGTGTGTTGATGTCGGTGTTGTTGACGCCAGCAGCCCCGACGCGCACCAGTACGTCGCGCGGGCCGGGAACCGGACGGGGGATGTCGTCGCGCACTTACAGCACCACCGGGCCGCCGTGGCCGGTCAGATAGATACCGTGCATGGTGTCATGGCGTGTGGATTCAGCGCTCATTTGCGAGGTTTTCCCAGGAGGGTGAGGGTGGTGGAAAGTGCCGCTTCGATCGCTGTGTCGCCCAGTACCAGCCAGGCCGAGGATGCCCCTTCATGAATCAGGAACAATTCGTTGGCGAGATCTTCCCGGCGACTGCGCGTGCCAAGCCAATGGAGGGTTTCCCGCTTGTGTCGGGTGACGGCATCAGTGACGTCACGGTTGTCAGGAAAGGCCGCCAACGCATTGATCGACATGCAGCCATTGGGGGCTTCGTGCTTCATCCAGTGGCCCAGTCGTCGGTAAAGATGACTGAGCGCAGCGGCGCCATCGCTGGGCACCTCGTCCTCAAGAAAGGCGAGGTAGCGCTCATGGCGATGCTGCAAGGCCCCGATCACCATGCTTTCCTTGGAAGGAAAATGTCGGTAGAGGGTGCGTAGGCTCACGCCAGAGGCAGCCTTGAGCTCTGACACGCTGGGTTCTGCGAAGCCACGCTGACTGAAGAGGGCTTCCAGGCGAGCGGCGATGTCGTGCTGAATCATGGAAGGACCATCGTCGAAGTTTTCAGGGAGAGCGTTTGTTCTACCTCTGCAGGGTAGAGCGTTCATTCTCCCTGTGTCAATGTCCTGCAGCATTGTCCCGCTCGTCACCCCCTTTGATGGCTCGGCGACCCACGAGCGGTCCTCAATGAGGAACGACATCCTGTCCCCAGAGCGCAAGGGACTGCTTTCATCACGACCAATGGCGATGATTTCGGCCACCTGCTGGCTGGATTCTCGAGATAACGTTGCGACACTTTATGGTAAAGATTATCATTCGCGCTCAATTTGCTGGCGCAGGGGGCGTCAGTCATGGCCATGCTCTGTCGAATACAGGGCGAGATGTTGATTCAGCAGGACGCTGGCACATCACATAGAAGGGTTCCAGGTGCCAAGTCATTCTCGCAACCACGTCGTCAACAAGAATACCGTCAGCAAGAGCACCGTCAGCAAGAGCAAGGGGCCATTTTCCTGTCTGGTCTTCAGCCTCATGGCATTGCCGAGTACCACACTGGCGGCAGGTGAGTCGGCACAGGACGCCTCGGCAGTCGCAAGCTCGGTGATGGTGGTCACCGGCCAGCGGGAATCGGAAGTGGCGCCGGGCAGTTACCGTGCAGAGGCCTCAAGCCTTGCCAACAAGCAGTCGGTGGAGTTTCTCGAGCAGGCCCGCACCATCAATGTGGTGACCCGGCAGGTCATGCACGACTTCAATCTCGATGACCTGGAAGAGTCGCTGCAGCCGGTGGCTGGCATTCAGCTGGGCAATACGCTGGGGGGCACCGAGGATGGCTTCGTCAAGCGAGGCTTCGGCAGCAACAGCGATGGCTCGATGCTGATCGATGGCATCCGTCAGCCGCGCCGTACCTACACCACGGCGACGGTGGACCGCGTCGAGGTCCTCAAGGGGCCGTCATCGCTTTTCCAGGGGCAACAGAACCCCGGCGGCGTGATCAACATGGTCACCAAGCGTCCGCAGTACGAGACGCACACCGAGATCAGTGGCGAAGTCAGCTCCTTCGGCGGTGGCAATACCACCCTGGACACTACCGGTCCCATCGAGGATACCGGCCTGGCCTATCGCTTCATCCTCTCGCATGAGGATGAGGACTCCTGGCGCGAGTACGGCAATGACCGCCGCACCACCATCGCCCCGTCCTTGCGTTGGGAGGGCGAGCACAGCAGCGCCCAGATCAGCTACGAGTATCAGGACTACGAGCTGGATATCGATCGTGGCACCGTCTTCTACAACGGCAGTGCCGCCAACGTCACGCGTGGCACGCGTTTCGATGAATCCTGGAACCGCGTCTATGGCCATGACGAGTCCGTCAATGCCTGGTGGAAGCAGGAAGTCACCGACAACTGGGACATGAAGCTGACCTACGGCTGGACGCGTCGTCAGTACAGCGATGCGCGCGCCAACGTCACGAATGTCAGCGACAGCGGTGATGTGACCGTGCGCGCCGAAGAGAACCAGGGCTATGAACGCAGCGAGCACTACACGGCGCTGGACGCCATGGGTGATGTCGAGATAGCGGGGCAGCGTCACCAGCTGGTCATCGGTGCCGATTACGAGACCACCCGCGACTATCTAGATGAGCGCTATTTCGGCGACTCCGTCACGGTCTCCACCGTCACCGACGTGAATCACGGCCAGCTGGCCCAGGTGACCTCCGACGACATCAACACCTCGCGCAGCAATCGTCTCGACGAGAGTCATGCCATCGGGGTCTATGTCAGCGACCGCTGGTATCTGAGTGACAAGTGGATTCTGGGCCTTGGCGGGCGCTACACCTGGTTTGATCAGCAGAGCGGGCAGGGCGAGGACTTCGTGTCTGACCCCGATTACAGCGATGACCTGTTCCTGCCCTCCGCGAACCTGCTGTATCGCATCGACGATGCCAGCTCTGCCTACATCAGCTACAGCGAATCCTTCGTGCCCAACGGCAGCGACAGTGACAGCGGCGAGAGCCTCGACCCTGAGCTCGGCAAGGGCTACGAGATCGGCTACAAGCGTCAGTGGAATCCGCGTCTGGCGACGTCTGTGGCGCTCTACCAGATCCGCAAGGAGAACGTCGCAGTCACTGACAATGGGGTGACTCGCACCATCGGTGAAGCCGGCTCGCAAGGCCTGGAATTCAGCCTCGAAGGCGCCCTGACGGATCGTACTTCCTTGCTGTTCAGCTATGCCTACACCGATACCGAAGTACTCGAGGATACCGAAGGCACCGAGGGCAATCGTCTGCCGAACGCGGCGCTCAACGCGGCTAGCCTCTATCTGGCACATGATCTGGCGATTGATCCGTCCTACGGCGAGTGGCGTGTCGGCGGTGGCGTGCGCTACGTCGGTGAGCGTGAAGGCGATGACGACAACAGCTTCTCGATGGATGCCTACACCGTGGCGGATGCCTTCGTCGGCTGGCGTCATGACTTCTTCGGTCCGGACACCGAATTCAAGCTGAATGCGAAGAATCTGTTCGATACCGCCTATTACTACGGCAGTGGCGGTGACACGCGCGTACTGGTGGGCGATCCGATGGAAATTACCCTGTCGGCCAGCGTGGGCTGGTAACACCGCTGATTGCTTTTTATGAAGAGGGGACGACAGGCAACTGTCATGGACCAGGGGCGCTCCAATGCGCCCCTGATGCGTTGCGACGACTCGACATCGGGGCCTGACGTATCGGGCCCTGTCGCTGATTCAATCGGATTGGCTGATAGACTGACGTCTCGAGGATCTCTTCCTTCATTCGATGTCACTACTGTCCGGAGAGCTTCACATGCTCGACTCGCTTCCCCTTGCCGATATCCGTGCCTTTGTCATGACAGCGGATCACGGCAGTTTCACCCGGGCCGCCGAGACGTTGGGCGTATCGCGTTCACAGGTGTCCAAGCAGGTCACCGCGCTGGAGAAGCTGCTGGGCGTTACTTTGATGCAGCGTTCCACTCGCTCGTTGCGGCTCACCGAGAGTGGTCATCTTCTCCACGCGCAATGTCGTAGTGCGCTGGGCGACATGGCGCAGATCGTGACGCTGGTGCGTGAAGAGCGTAACGCCATGCGCGGTCGGATTCGGCTCAACAGTGTCGGGGGCCCAATCGGCGAGCGTCTGCTGGGGCCAGCCGTTCACGCCTTCATGCAGGCCTGGCCGGAGGTCGAGATCGAACTGGATTTCAGCAGTCATCGCGTGAATCTGATTCGCGATGACTTCGATATCGCCCTGCGCATGGGTGCACTCGAGGATGCCGATTTCATTGCCCGTCCGCTGGCGACTCTGTCCTATGTGGTCGTGGCGAGTCCTGACTATCTTTCGCGGCATGGCTCACCGCAAACTCCCGGTGGCCTGCAGGCTCACCGCTGCCTGGTGGGCTCGGTCGCGCGCTGGAGCTTTTGCGCCCGACAAGACCCGAAAAGCGAGACACAGGTGGATATCAGTGCCCAGTTGCAGTGTCGCAACGGGCATGTGCTGGTCAGTGGTGCCCTGGCCGGCAACGGCATCATTCGCGTGCCCAGACTCTACTGTGATGACGCCATCGCAAGCGGAGAGCTCAAGGAAATCCTGCAGGATTGGCAGCCGGCGGATGTGCCGTTGTCATTGATCTACCATCGTGAGCGCCATCGTCCGCTGCGTACCATGCGTCTGATCGAACATCTGGTCACCTGGTTTGATGAGCGCAATGCCTGATTGTGTGCTTCATTACCAAGTGAGTCATACTGAGTTGATTAGGAGCACGATGCTCCTGTGAATGTCGGCCTTCAGTGGGAAACCGCTGGGGATTCACGCATTGCGTGCGCGATGTGCTGGCGGCAAGTCACGGAGTTTCCAGGTGGGATCAATCTGACAGGGAGTCGCTCATGAACCTGATCGCTGCATTGGCCAGTGCGTTGTCAGTCTGAATGCGCCACTTGCCGAATTACCTTTATCAACCGCCCTACGGTGTAGCGATGCTCGCGCCGGAGGCGCTTGACCTGTTGGAACGGCTGTACCGACATGACGCTGACACCCTGGCGCATTCCTGGCGGGTGGCAGGGCTTTCGGCCTCGCTCTATGCCAGGCTGCTCGACCCGCAGGCGCGCAGTCTTTCCTTGCAGGCACTGCACCATGCGGCGCTGCTGCATGATATCGGCAAGCTCTCCATCCCTCGCGAGTTACTGCAGGCGCCACGAGCGCTGATACCAGAGGAGCGCTGCCTGATGCAGTGCCATGCGAGTGAAGGTGGCCTGCTGCTCGACACGCTAGGGGAGCCGCTGCGTACGCTGAGTATCGAGATTGCGGTAGGGCATCACGAATGCTGGGATGGCTCTGGCTACCCTGGCCAGATCATGACGAAGGCACTGCCCTTGCATTGCCGAGTGGTCGGGCTCATGGATGTCTTTGATGCATTGGCGTCTCCTCGGGCCTACAAGGCGGGATGGCCGCTGGACAGATTGATCGCCTTGTTCGTTGCCCAGGCCGGGCGTCAGTTCGATCCGCAGTTGATCGGTCGCCTCTCACCCCTCTGGAAGGAACTTCTCGCGGTGCATCATCAGTTGCTTGATCAGACACGAAGTGATTGAGCGTGGTGATGTCTCTCCGGGACATTCAAAGGCCCCTGTCGATGTTCATGACAGGGGCCTTTGAAGTTAAGTGCCATGCGAGCAATGCGTCATCAACAGCAGCGCTCACGCTTGATGGCGGCCCAATCGGTGGCGGGGTGCTGGCGGCCGTGGTTGCCGGCGTAAGCCGCGATCTTGGGCGACTCCCAGCCTGCGAGAACGTCGCCTTCCAGCTGGTAGATCTCGACACCCAGCGGGTTGCAGGTCTCGAGCGGGTCACGCGCATCAGGGCCCCACAGGTCCACAGACAGATCGCCACCCGGGCAGCAGGACATCGCGCACAGCAGGTCCGTCTCGGCAAAGAACTCCAGGTAATCGCCCTTGCGAGCCGGGCAGGCCTTCATGAAGTACTTGTCTTCGTTGTTGAGGCCGGTGCACTGGAAGATGTTGAGCACATCGTGGATATCGAATTCGGTCAGGCCCCAGGGCTCCACCGCGCGGACCAGATTGGAGTGGCAGTGGTGATCGAAGTCCTCGCCGGTCAGCAGGCGATTGACGTAGGGGTCGCAGCGCGTGCCCAGCAGGTCATGCACGCGACCGCCTTCTGCATCGACACCATAGTCGGCGAGGGTGTCATCGATGATGGTCGCCATCGGGCGCAGGTAGGGCAGTGTGGACCACAGGCGATCATAGGTGCTGACATGCGCACGCTGCAGCTGGCGGGTGCGAGACGCCCACATGCGTTCACGCGGATTGTGCAGATTCCACATGTTGAAATCACCGACCTGTGAGCCTTCGGTGATCTTGATGCGCAGCACGTGGCCCGCCGGCACTTCCCATGCCAGGCCATCGCGCAGCGGCACGGTATGGGTCGCGACCAGTGTGCGCTCGGCCTTGCTTTCGGTGAGGCTGTCGTAGAAGTCGCGATCGACGTCCAGAATCGATCCCTTGCTGGCTTGATAGGCGGCAGGTACATCACTCATGACAGGACTCCCGGGGTTGTCAGGTCTGGTCTCTCATTGAGGATCGATGGCGGCATTGTCGGATAATGAAATCGAGCAAGGACGACGTCCACTGTCAGATTGCCACGTCAGGCGCTTCAGTACATTTTTCGGTGCAGATGAAACCTTCGGGAGGATGAAACAGAACTGGCGCAGGGATTGCTCCCTGCGCCAGTTCTGTTTCATTCCTGAGTCCAATGTTGCCCTCAGGCCAAGGGTGTCTCTTGGCCGACAGCAGATCTGATCAGCCATTGAGCACGCCAAGCCAGGCCCACAGGCCGAGCAGGGTGGCGATCAGCACCGGCGGGGTCAGCACCAGACCGACCTTGATGTACTGCCCCCAACTGATGTGATGGCCTTTCTGATCGAGCACATGCAGCCACAGCAGTGTGGCGAGACTGCCGATCGGGGTGAACTTGGGCCCCAGGTCATTGCCGATCACGTTGGCGTAGACCATCAGCTCACGCGTCGCGTCGCTGACCTGCTGCGCGGTGAGGTGGTCGATGGCCAGCGCGCCGATCAGCGTGGCCGGCATGTTGTTCATCACCGAGGCGGTGACGGCAGCCAGCACACCGGTGCCGAGGGTCGCGACCAGACTGCCTTGGCTGGCAAGCCAGGCGAGAATGTCACTGGCGTGGTCGGTCAGGCCGGCATTGCCCAGCCCGTAGACCACCAGATACATGCCCACCGAGAACAGCACGATCTGCCACGGCGCGCCGCGCAGCACCGGGCCGAGTTCGATCACGGCATCACCGCTGCCCAGCCAGCGGCCGGCAATGGCCAGCAGAACCAGCGCGGCGCTGCCGGTGACGACGGCGAGCGGAATGCCCAAGGGCGCGGTCACGAAGTAGGACACCAGCAGCACCCCCAGCAGCGGGAAGGCCGCGCGGAAGACCTGGGGGTCCTTGATGGCGCTCGACGGTGCCTCGAGTTTCTCCAGCGCATAGTGTGACGGTAGTTCCTTGCGGAACATCAGCCACAGCACGATCAGCGTGGCGGCCAGTGCGATCAGATCCACCGGTACCATCACCGCGGCGTAATGCGTGAAGGAGATATCGAAGTAGTTGGCACTGACGATGTTGACGAGATTCGAGATCACCAGCGGCAGGCTGGTGGAATCCGCCACGAACCCGGTGGCGATGATGAAGGCCAGCGAGGCCGCCGCCGAGAATTCCAGGCGTACCAGAATCGCGATCACGATCGGTGTCAGCAAAAGGGCCGCGCCATCATTGGCGAAGAAGGCCGCGATCACCGCGCCTAGCAGCACGATGAGCGGGAACAGCCTGCGCCCATTGCCGCCGCCCCAGCGTGCGACATGCAGTGCCGCCCAGCTGAAGAAGCCCGCTTCATCGAGAATCAGCGAGATGATGATCAGCGCCACGAAGGTGAAGGTGGCGTCCCAGACGATGTCCCACACCACCAGTACGTCCGGTAGCGTGACCACGCCGCAGACCAGTGCGATCACGGCGCCGCCCAGTGCACTGGTGCCGATGCCCAGACCGCGTGGTTGCCAGATCACCAGTGCCAGCGTGATGACGAAGATTGCCAAGGCAAGCATGACGTCTCCTTGTCGAGGGGGAAGAGCAAGAGAAGCACGACGTGTGCGAAGACGGACAGCGTCAGATCGTGCTCTGATTGACGCGTTTCGAGACTTCTTCGGCACTCTCGACACGCTCGGAATAGCGCTCGGTCAGATAGTCACTGCGCTCGCGGTTCATCCAGGTGAACTTCATCAGCTCTTCACAGACATCGACGATGCGCAGATACAGCGGTGACATGCGCATGCGGCCGTTTTCATCGAATTCATTGAAGGCCTTGGGCACGGATGACTGGTTGGGGATGGTCAGCATGCGCATCCAGCGCCCCAGAATGCGCATCTGGTTGACGCTGTTGAAGCTCTGGCTGCCGCCGCTGACCTGAAGGATGGCCAGCGTCTTGCCCTGGGTAGGACGTACGCCGCCCAGTGACAGCGGAATCCAGTCGATCTGCGCCTTCATGATCGAGGTCATCGCGCCATGACGTTCAGGGCTGGCCCAGAGCATGCCCTCGGACCACTGAGCCAGCTCGCGCAGCTCCTGCACCTTGGGGTGATCGGCATCGCAGTCATCCGGCAGCGGCAGGCCCGCCGGCGAGTAAAGGCGGACTTCCGCGCCGAATGCGGTCAACAGGCGCGCCGCTTCCTCGGCGGCAAAGCGCGAGAAGGAACGCTCACGCAGGGAGCCGTACAGCACCAGAATGCGCGGTGCATGACGCGGCGCACCGGGGCCGACCAGACGGTCGATCTCCAGCGGGCGCCAGTGTTCGGCGTCGATATTGGGCAGATCGGCCAATGCCGCTTTCATCGCGTCTGTCATGGTGTCGCCTGTCGGCAGGTGAGAGTGGGTGGAAGTGTGTGCGTTCATGGGTCAAGTCCTTGGGGCGTGGACGACGTCGCCGTCTTCCTTGGTGTAGTGCGCGACCGGATTGTCCAGAAGCTCCAGTACCGTCTCCGACGGGCGGCACAGGCGCGTGGCTGCGGGCGTGACCACGATGGGGCGATTGATCAGGATCGGGTGGGCCATCATGGCGTCGATCAGCTCGGCATCGCTCAGGGAAGGGTCATCCAGATTGAGATCGTCATACGGCGTACCCTTGCGGCGCAGCAGCGGGCGCGGTCCACCGCCCATGGCGGCAATCAGCGACTCCAGCGTCTCGCGCGTCGGGGGGGTGACCAGATACTCGATGACCTCCGGTGTCTCACCGGAAGCCTTGAGCATGGCCAGCACATTGCGTGACGTGCCGCAGGCCGGGTTGTGGTAGATCGTGATCGTGTGGGAAGAGCGAGTGGATTCAGTCATCGTTTCCGGGCTCCTGCAACGTACCGGGAGTGTGGGCGTCACCGCAGCTGGGCAGGGTGAGCGAGGCCAGCAACGGATCGCAGACCACCGAGGAGCCCGCGCAGCAGTCGCGTACCAGAAACTGCACGGTGGCGAGCATGTGCTCGAGGTTGGCGCGGTAGATCAACGAACGGCCTTCGCGCTGGGAGTGGATCAGCCCCGCGCGACTCAACACGCCCAGATGGGTCGAGAGCGTGTTGTGCGGCACCTCGAGACGACGGGCGATCTCGCCGGCCGGTAGTCCCTCTGGCTCATGGCGTACCAGAAGGCGAAACGTATCCAGACGCGTGGCCTGGGATAGCGCCGCGAAGGTGTCCAGCGTGGCCTGCGGGTCGGGCAGGCTGTCAGTATCATTCATATCATCTTGTCCATATGTCGAGACTTGTCGAAATGACGATGGTGCGATGATAGATCAGCGTGCCGCATATGGGAAGGTGCCCGGAGGAAAGAATGGGTGCAGATAGCCCTTGGCCATTCTCGAGGATTTGTGAGGGCGCGTATTCCGGTCAGGCAAAGCCCGCACAGTCTTGGTAGCATGTGCGCCATTGATTACCGGACAAGGGAAGATGGCACGATGATGATGGTATTGCAGATTCTGGGGGGCTTCGTGCTGGCGGCGGGTGTGCTGCTTGCGGCAGTGCCGGAGCTGGTCAATCGCTTCAAGGGCCCGGATGACACGCCCTTGACCGTGCCCAGACAAACGGGCGCGGCGATCTCTCGTCGGATCCGCTGGGGCTGGGTCATCGCGGTAGGGTACCTGCTGATGTATCCGCCGATCGGTCTGGGAGTGTTGCCGGTGCTGGTGACACTCGCCGTGGCGGGTATCGCCGGCATCATGACGGCACGCCTGATGGGGTTGATGCTGGATGGCATCGACATGCGTCATCTGTTCCGCTTTGCTGCCGAGTCGCTGATTCTCGGTGGCCTGTGGACCTGGTTCGTCAAGCTGTCCGCTTGAGAGGGGGCTCCCAGGCAGAGAGCGATTCCCGCTGTTTTTCCCTTCCCTGAGGCTTCTCCATGCCGCTCAATGACAATACGCTAGCCGCATTGGCTCATCTGGACAGGTCGCAACCCGTTCTGGTGACAGGAGCGACGGGGTATGTGGCGGGACAGCTGATCCGTCGCTTGCTGCAGGAGGGCCTGACAGTGCATGCCGCTGTGCGTGATCCAGGTAACACCGAGCGTCTGGCGGCACTCAAGGCACTGGAAGACAGCATGTCGGGCAAGCTGCGCGTCTTCGCCAGTGATCTGCTCGAGCAGGGCTCTTACGCCGAGGCGATGGCGGGGTGTGCGGTGGTCTTTCACACCGCCTCGCCCTTCGTCGTCAGTGTCGAGGATCCCGAGCGAGACCTGGTGCGGCCAGCAGTGGAGGGAACTCGCAACGTGCTCCAGGAAGCCAATCGTCAGAGCAGTGTCGAACGCGTGGTGCTGACCAGCAGTTGTGCTGCCATCTACAGTGACAATGCCGATGCGCTGGATACGTCGCGCGGCTGTTTCGACGAGAGTGTCTGGAACACCACGGCCTCGCTGACACACCAGGCCTACTCCCACTCCAAGACGCTGGCGGAACAGGCCGCCTGGCAGATTGCCGAGCAGCAGTCGCGCTGGCGGCTGGTGGTGATCAATCCCTCGCTGGTGCTCGGCCCCGCGATCAGCGATGACACGCACGGCGAATCCTTCAGCCTGATGACGCAGCTCTGTGACGGCACGCTCAGGATAGGCGCACCGGATTACGGCATGGGCGTGGTGGATGTGCGGGATGTCGCCGAGGCGCATCTGGCGGCGGGATTTTTACCCACGGCCACCGGGCGTCATCTGGTCGCCGGGCACTCCTCAAGCTTCATTGCGCTGGGGCGCCTGTTGAGTCATCACGCCGGCCCGCAATATGCGATTCCCACTCGCCAGCTGCCCAGATGGCTGGTGTGGCTGGCGGGTCCGCTGGCCAACAGGGCGGTGACCCGCAAGATCGTCTCACGCAACGTGGGGCATGCCTTCGTGTTCGACAATACCCGCAGCCGTGAGCAGTTGGGGCTGATCTACCGGCCCCTCGAGACGACGCTGCACGACATGTTCGATCAACTGGAGGCCAGCGGCCGCCTGTCGTGAACCTCATCTTCTGCACGTCAGCGACGTCGCAACGGCTCCAGCAGGGCATTCAACCCGTTGTGATCTATCTCGTGCATCAGTGCCAGCAAGCGACCTATCTCGCCTTGCGGGAATCCCTTGCGCGCAAACCAACCCAGGTAATCGCCGGGCAGGTCGGCAATCAAGCGTCCGGCGTACTTGCCATAGGGCATCTGGCGGGTCGTCAGTTTCTGCAGGTCTTCGGGGCTCATCCAGTGACTCTCATTCCACTCGGTTAAGGACGGTCTGGTCAGTTGCAGGTGCCATTCTGGCACAGCTGTGATGCAACGGTTGGGTTTTGCTCCGGCACCGCCATGTTCTGATCATACTCATGACACGGAGTGACTCATGTCCCGCGACTATCAGAATCTCGAGCAGCTACCCCTCGCCGGAGAATGGCGTAACGGCCGAGCCGGCAGGACGCTTGAGGTGGTGGATCCCTTCGATCAGAGCTCGCTGCTCTCGATTCCCATGGCCAATGCCGAGGATCTCGATGCCAGCTATCGCAGGGCGCGTGATGTCCAGCCTGACTGGGCTCTGACACCGGCAAGCGAGCGCGCTGGCGTGATGCAAAAGGTGGTGGAGCTGATGGACGAGCGACGCGAAGAGTTGCTCGGCTGGTTGATTCGTGAGTCGGGCAGTACCCGCCTCAAGGCTCAGGCGGAACTGGCGGCGGCCCGTGCGATCACGCTGGAGTCTGCCGCGATGGCCAATCGCGTGGCCGGGATGGTGATGGAGGCTCAGGTACCGGGCAAGGAGAGCCGCGTCTTCCGCAAGCCGCTGGGGGTCATCGGCATCATCAGTCCGTGGAATTTCCCGCTGCATCTGACCCAGCGTTCCCTGGCGCCGGCACTGGCACTTGGCAACAGCGTCGTCATCAAGCCGGCCAGTGATACCCCGCTGACCGGCGGCCTGCTGCTGGCCAGGCTATTCGAGGAGGCGGGGCTGCCTGCCGGTGTCCTGAGCGTGGTGGTCGGTGCCGGCAGCGAGATCGGCGATGCCTTCGTGGATCACGAGGTACCGCGGCTGATCTCCTTCACCGGCTCCACTCAGGTGGGCAAGGGCATCGGCAGTCGCGCCGTCGGTGGCGATCACCTCAAGCAGGTTGCCCTGGAGCTGGGCGGCAACAGCCCCTTCGTGGTGCTTGACGATGCGAACATCGAGCAGGCGGTGGACGCCGCGCTGGTCGGCAAGTTCCTGCATCAGGGGCAGATCTGCATGGCCATCAACCGCATCATCGTCGATGCGTCGGTCCATGACGCCTTCGTCGATCGCTTCGTGGCGCGTGCCCGTGAGCTGAAGGTCGGCAACCCCGCCCAGGACGATACCGTCATCGGGCCGATCATCAATGCCAAGCAGCGTGATGGATTGCTCGAGATGATCGAGACGGCCAAGGGCGAGGGCGCCAAGGTGATGCTTGAGGGCGAGGCGCAGGGTCAGCTGGTGCCGCCCCATGTGTTCACCGATGTCACCAATGACATGAGCCTGGCGCAGAACGAGATCTTCGGCCCGGTGGTCGGCATCCAGAAAGCCCGTGATGAAGCGCATGCGCTGGAACTTGCCAATGGCACCGAATATGGCCTCTCGGCCTCGGTCTTCACCGCGGATATCGCACGCGGCGAGCGCTTCGCGCGTCAGGTCGAGGCGGGCATGGTGCACGTCAATGACATGCCGGTGAATGATGATCCACGCGCGCCCTTCGGCGGCGAGAAGAATTCAGGCCTTGGGCGCTTCAATGGCGACTGGGTGCTGGAGGAATTTACCACCGATCAATGGGTCAGTCTGCAGGTCGAGCCACGTCAGTATCCGTTCTGATCCCTCTTATCTGTAGTTGCGCATGACAAACAACGCCCCGCTCAGCCTGCTGGCTGAGCGGGGCGTTTTTGATGGTGAGTAATGCAGACACGTCATGGTGATGATGCAGGCAAGAAGGCCTAGGGATCTTGACAGCAAGGGCGGCGCTGTAGAGAGGACAGAGACGCAAGCTGCGATCATCAGTAGGGATCGAGGGCGGAAAGCGTCACGACCAGCCCCAGTACCAGCGCCGCCAACATCACTTCCAGTCGCGTCATCCACTCAAGGGCTCGTGTGGTGCCACCCTGGCCGGAAAGCTTCGGCACAAGCCAATAGCGATTGAAGAGGGCGATACTGACCATGCTGAGCACCAGCCCGATCTTGATGGCCAGCAGTCCTTGATAAGGGTGCGACCAGTCCAGCGAGGGTGTCCCGAGAATCAGCCCGGTATTGAGGGCCCCCGTCACGACCACCAGAGCGACCGCGAGGTGGCCCATGCGGGAGAAGCGTATCAAGGCAGCTCTGGCGGCTTGGCACAAAGTTTCGGCATGCAATGCACGCAGGGTGGACACCACCGGGAACAACGCCCCGATCCAGAAGCCACCACTGAGTAGGTGCAGCCATTGATTGGCGCGGTGAATACCTCCCAGCCAGCCACCGTGCATGGCGGCGTGACCGGAGAACGCAAGGCTTGCCAACATTGCCATGCTCGCAAGCGCCAGGACCACCAGGCGATGTGCGGGAATCACCATCAGCGCCAGCAGTGCCATCGACAGGATGCCTGCCTTGCCTGCCCAGGCAAGCCCCGAGGTCGTCTGGGTCATGACGCTCCATGCCAGGGAGACATTGGAGAGATCTCCCCAGCCAGCCCCGATGATGGCAGTCTGGAGTGGCAGTTGGAAGGCAGTGGCGATCACGGCCAATGCCAGTGCCAGGCGCAAGGCCCCCGACCAGCGCTCCTCAAGCCAGAGGCGCAGCTCGCGCGACGACGATGTCAGCAGGAATCCGCTGACGCCCCAAAGGAACACGACCGCTCCGTCAAGGACGAAGCGGCTCGCGGCAAGGGCGTTATCGGGGCCGATCACGGCGTGACGGTGAACTGATACTGGCCTTCGGTCTTGTGACCATCGGTGGAAAGCACATGCCATTTGACGGCATATTTTCCTGCCTCGAGCGTCTTGCTGACCGGAGCGTTCAACGTCTTGCCGCCATTGTCGAGAGTGGCATCCCCCAGGGAGACGGGGTTGCCATCGACTCTGCTGAGACCCAGGCCACTGAAGGGCAACTCCAGCCCTTCGCTGAAGGTGAGGCTGATGCTAGTCGGCGAGGCGATTCTGGCGCCGTCCGCGGGATTGGCACTGCTGACATGGGCGTGAGCGAATGCCTGGCCACTGAACAGCAGGCTGCCAGCGACGAGTGTGGTGAGCCAATGTTTTGCATGCGTCATCTTGATGTCCTCTGGACTTCGGTCGCGTTGACTTGTGCATGGTCCAGCCATGGGGATTCACACCCTCTGGCCAGAGGTATGCACTTGCAGAAGGGGCACGTTACCTCAGCCAGCACTGTGGTGTCCCCCGCAATAATGTCGCACCCCGAGTTCCGCCTGGTGGCGGATCAATGACTGATCAGAGAGACGCTACCCAGCCAGGCAAGCCTGAGTGCCAGCAATGACAGCGCCCATTTGAACAGGCCATCGAAGTGCCGGTTTGAGACACGATCCAGAAAACGCAGTCCGAGGCGGGTACCGATCAGGCCCGCACCGATCATCAGCACGATCAGGGGCAACCACTCATGGAAGAGAAACCCTGCCATGCCGAAGATGAAGGCCTTGGTGAGGTGCTGCGCGACCATGCAGGCCGCGAAGGTCGCCACCTTGGTGTGACGCTCGCCGCCGCCTTGCTTGATGAAGCTCGCGACCAGTGGGCCGCTGGCCCCGATCAGACTCGAAAGAAACGTCGTGATGGCACCGGCGATCAAGGTGCCTGTGCGGCTCAATGCCCGCTTGGGCAGCGGCGGCCCCCAGCAGGTGAACAGCACGAACAGCGCGATGGAAAGCTCCAGCACCCCCTCAGGCAAGCGGATCAACACCCAGGCCGCGACCAGCGCACCCAGCGCCACACCCGGCAGAAAGGCCAGCAGCCGGCGCATGTCGATATGGCGCCAGGTCATCGCCATGCGCCCGCCGTTGGAACCCAGCTGCACCATGCCATGCACCGGAATCAAGGCGGTAGCAGGCATCAACTGCGCCATGATCATGATCAGCAACGTTCCACCGCCGACCCCGACAGCCGCAGACAGCGCGGAGGTGGCAGCAGCCAGCAGGATCAACGCGATGACGATGGGCAGCGAGAGCGGGAAATACTGCGCGAGGCCGTCAAGCAGGCTTGCGAGGTAGGGAATATCGGCGGAATTGGCGGGCATTGCGGGCATCCTGTGCAGATAGCCAATAAAGAGAGGGAATGGGGGCTCAGGCAAGACAGTCGACATGATGCATGACCTGCCTGACAAGCGTGCAAGGCTACCGTGACAGAGAGGCTCTGCCCAGTATCTCAGGTGTCACCTGAGGGTGTTGCAGGCCCCCCTGGAAGATTCATCCGCTGATGAGCTGGCAAGTGTCGGCTGACTTGGACATCAGAGAGGTGCTTTCTGGAGGCAATGGTGTAGTGTCCGGTGCCTGTCATTGCCGTGGCTGGCGCTTTTCAGCCAGCACTCAGCATATACCTGCAGGATGGGGGGCTTTTCTGCAGATGTTGCGCTTGCCATGGGAGCGGTGTTCAGTGAAGGTCAGTGGGATAAAGGAGGGTAGGCATGAAGCTGTTGTTGCTTGAGGATGATGACCTGCTGGCAGAAAGCCTCGCTGAACTACTGGAAGATAATGGCTATCGACTGGATGTCTCCACGAGTCTGCATGAAGCACAGGCTTTCATGGCGACGGAACAGTATGCATTGGTCGTTCTGGATCTCGGGCTTCCGGATGGTTCGGGGTTGGAGTTGCTGAAACGCTGGCGACAGTCTCACGTGGATATTCCCGTGCTGATTCTTACGGCACGTGATACCTGGGAGGACAAGGTTGTGGGGTTGCGCAGCGGGGCAGATGATTATCTGACCAAGCCATTTCATGAAGCCGAGTTGCTGGCGCGACTTCATGCGCTGCTTCGGCGTCGCCAAGGGGGAGGCCATACGTATCTTGAGGTCAGCGGGATTCAGCTGGATGAGGAGTCGCAACGTGTCCGTTGCGACGGCGAGGATTGGTCGACCTTGACGGCTACCGAATTCCGTTTGCTGCGCTACCTCATGCATCATCCAGACAGAGTGCATTCCAAAGTGCAGTTGCTGGATCAGCTCTATGCACTGGAGCAGGATGCCGCTGCACCCAATCTGGTGGAAGTCTATATCGCTCGTCTTCGCCGCCGCGTGGGCAAGGACTTGATACAGACCCGTCGCGGACAGGGGTACCTGCTTGTTTCACATCGATCGTCGTAGCCTTCGTTTTCGTCTGCTGACACGCCTGGGAGGGGCATCCCTCGCTGTAGTGTTGTTTGCCTGGTATCTGCATGGGGTCTTTCTGCACGAGCTGGCGAAGGATTTTCTTGGTGAGCGTCTCAAGGATGAGGCATCTCACATCGTCACCTTGCTCAAGAAAGATGAGCGTCCTGTTGCCCAGCTCATGGTGGCGGCACGCGAGGAGTCTCTGAGCTTTCATCATTTCTATGTGTTGCGAGTCGGGAACGAGGTCAGTACTTCGCTTCCTGCCATGCCGATGGAGATGCTTCCTTTGCTTGAGGGCAAGGGGGATGCGTTGTTCATGCATCAGCTGCAGCAGCAGCCTATGTTGGCCTATCGTTATGGCTTTGATCTGCGCGGGCAACGGGTGCAATTGTTGATTGCCGAGAATTTCTCGCCAGTGGAGAAGGGCTTGACCCGAGTTCATTGGTGGATTGGTGCCAGCGCCTTGTTGTTGTGGGGAATTCTCGTGTCACTCAATCTGCTGGCGGTAAGACGGGGTCTCAAGCCCTTGAGTGGCTTGCGTCACCAGTTGAGTGAACTCCAAACCGGCCATCGAAAGCGGATTGTCCTCACGGTGCCGTCGGAGCTGGATACGCTGGTGTCACAGCTCAATAAGCTGCTGGATGAATTTGATCGCCGTCTGACTCGCTCACGAGAGTCCGTCGCCAACCTGTCCCATGCTCTAAAGACACCTCTGGCGGCATTGACGCAGGTGTTGCGGGGCACACGCCCGATCAATGAGGTACGTCGTGGCAAGATGCTGCAACGTGTCGAAGCGATACACTCCCAGCTGGAGGCCGAACTCAGGCGAGCCCGTATTGCTGGCCCACGTGCGGGCCAGACCACGCGCCCTGCTGAAGAGGCCGGGCGATTGATCGAGATGTTCCAGGGACTCTATCCGCAGCGCACCTTCTTGCTGGAGTGTCTGGGCGTATCTAATGAGCATGCGGATAGCTGGGTGAATGTCGAGACACAGGATTTCACCGAAATGCTCGGGATATTGCTGGATAATGCGGGCAAGTGGTCTGTCAATCAGGTGCAATGCCGAGTGACGGTAGAGAGTGACCAGGTCGTACTCTGTATTGAGGATGATGGTCCTGGGGTGCCGCAGGAACAACTGGCCCATCTTGGCGAGCGTGGATGGCGACAGGACGAAACTTACCCAGGTTATGGGTTGGGGCTCTCCATTCTTTCGCATCTCGTCAAGCAATACGCGGGTTGCGTGAGCTACTCATCAGGAGCAGCAGGGGGATTGAGAGTCAACGTGCATCTGCCAACACGTAAATAGTCTCTTCATTCAGGTTCGTTTCAGCTTGCCGTGGCTTCATCCATGTCATGACTTATCATTCATGACCCGGGGGCAACAATGGCCATGGCATCAGGAACGTCTGATTTCTCTGTATCTCGTCGTCAATTGCTGAAGGGAGGTTCTGCCCTGGGGCTTGGCACAATGGCACTTGGGGTGGCACCTGCCTGGGCCAATCCCTGGGGGCGAACATCAACGTATTCCCAAGGGGTTGTGCATGGCCCCGAAGTCTCGCTTGTCATTCGTCGTGAAGATTTCGACATCGACGGGCAGTTCGCGCGTCCCATCACGATCAATGGCAGCAGCCCGGGCCCCATGGTGCGTTTGAAAGAGGGGCAGGATGCTGTCATCAAGGTGACGAACCTGATGGATGAGCCGACCTCCATCCATTGGCATGGCATCATACTTCCCCCGGAAATGGACGGCGTGCCGGGTATCAGCTTCGCGGGAATCGCACCAGGCGAGACCTTTACCTATCGGTTTCCTGTCACGCAGAGCGGTACCTACTGGTATCACAGCCATTCAGGCCTTCAGGAGCAGGAAGGCCATGCTGGGCCCCTGATCATCGATTCAGCGACTCCCGAAGCCTTCACATATGATCGTGAGCATGTCCTGCTGCTCACTGACTGGACGTTTGAAGATCCCAAGACAGTCTTTCGCAATCTCAAGACCATGGAGGGGTATTACAACTTCCAGGAGCGGACTGTCGCTGATTTCTTTGCGGATGTGCGGCGTAGAGGGCTGGTAGAGACGATCGAGGCACGCAGCATGTGGGCTGAGATGCGCATGAGTTCGCGGGATATCGCGGATGTCACCGGCAGCACCTATACGTATCTACTCAATGGTCAATCGCCTGAGGAAAATTGGACCGCGCTCTTCAAGCGTGGGGAAACCGTACGTCTGCGTGTCGTCAATGGCTCGGCAATGAGTTACTTCGATTTACGTATTCCAGGTTTGAAGATGACCGTGGTCGCTGCAGATGGCCAGCCAGTGCAACCGGTAGAAGTGGATGAGTTCCGCATTGCCGTGGCGGAAGCCTACGATGTGCTGGTGACACCGGAAGACGACAAGGCGTACACCATCTTCGCCGAAGCCATGGACCGCAGTGGCTACGCGCGAGCCACGCTGGCACCTCGCCCCGGGATGGAGGCGCCCGTACCTGAACGACGACAGATCGCTGATCGCGGGATGGAGGCCATGGGCGCTCATGCGGGTATGGATCATTCGCAGATGGCCGGCATGGACCATTCGCAGATGGCAGGTATGGAACATTCGAAGATGGCAGGCATGGACCATTCGCAGATGGCAGGTATGGATCATTCGAAGATGGCCGGTATGGACCATTCGCAGATGGCAGGCATGGATCATTCGAAGATGACGGGCCTGCAAGCCGATGTAGCCAAGGATGGCATGCTGATGGCGGGTGCTGTTCAGCAGGGGGCTCGTTACGACCAGGCAGGCATCGGTCTGGATCAATCGCTGCGTCGTGTATTGGTCTATCAGGACCTCAAGGCCCATGCGCCCTGGCCGGACAGACGTGGCCCCACGCGCGAGATGGAGCTGCATCTGACCGGCAACATGGAGCGCTATATGTGGTCCTTCGATGGCAAGAAGTTCAGTGAAGTCAATGGCCCGATTCACTTCAAGAAAGATGAGCGACTTCGGCTCATCCTGATCAATGACACCATGATGGAACATCCCATACACCTGCACGGCATGTGGATGGAGTTGGAGAATGGTCAAGGAGATCTGATTCCTCGCAAACATACCTTGAATGTCAAACCGGGTGAGCGAGTGTCAGCGTTGATCACTGCAGATGCAGAAGGTAGCTGGGCTTTCCATTGCCATCTTCTGTATCACATGGACGCAGGTATGTTCCGTGTCGTAAAGGTTTCTTGAGGAGTCATCATGTCAATCAGTCATCATTCATTTCGTCTTGCCAGCGTGACGGCGTTTCTGTTCTCCAGTGCTGGTGTCTCTCAAGCGTTCGCTCAGGATGGCTATGATGCCCCGCAGTCATGGCCATCACCCATGGCAGAACATCTCCAGTGGAGTGCAGCATTCGATCGCCTGGAATATAGCCTTCCGAATAAGGGCGAGGACTCACTGGTATGGGATTTTCAGGCCTGGTATGGCGGAGATACCCATCGTGTCTATCTCAAGTCAGAAGGGGAAAATACCCAGGGCGATGGCGAAGACGCCGAGTTTGAGTCACTTGAGCTTCTTTATAGTCGCCTGATTGCCGATTTCTGGGAGTTTCAGATTGGAGGTGGCTATCAGGGCGGCGTACTCAGTGATGATCATGATGAAAGCGTGTATGGGGTCTTCGGGCTTCAAGGGACTGCACCCTACAGAATCGAGACGGATGCAGCAGTCCAATATCGAGAGGGAGGCATCGTCACTGCCAGTCTGGAACTTGAACATGATATACGCCTGACGCAGCGCTGGTATCTACAGCCACGTAGTGAAATCGTCCTTGCTGCCAATGAATCCAGACAACAGGCTATCGGATCGGGTCTCAATTCTGTGCGAATCGGCTTGCGTGCTCGCTATGAGGTGACTCGTAGAGTAGCTCCTTATGTAGGTATGTATTGGCAGCGGGAGTATGGCGAAACTGCTGATATGCGGCGTGAGGAAAGCGAGACGGTAGAAGATACGGGTATCGTGATTGGGATCCGCATGATGTTCTGAAGCACGCTGGCGGCGGTGTTCAGTCATCAGGTTACGCCTCCGCGACGGTGACCAGCATTCGTGGCATTCGTGAAGACCTGCTCATGATTGGATACTGCGCCTTTCCTGAATTTCAGGAAGCATGACGAGGCAAGGCCCCATTGTCTGCATGGTGTCAGACGATCTGTTCATTGAATATGCTTGCTTGACCAAGGGATATGACATGAAAAAAATGCTATGGGGAATGTGGCTGACGTTGATGATGCTGGCAACTCTTGGTGCGGGGGCGGTTTATTCCGGGGTCATCAGTGTGGCCGCGGATGACCCGCACTGGGGTTGGGTGTACGAAGTATTTGAAACGGCGCGTGATCGCTCCATCGAGTTCCACTCCAGTGCTATCCAGGCTCCCCTGCTTGATGATGAAGCCATGATTGTCGCCGGTGCAGGCAATTATGCCTCGATGTGCGCCTCCTGCCATCTGGCACCTGGTATGTCAGAGACAGAACTCAGTAGGGGGCTTTATCCCAGTCCCCCGAATTTCGCAGCATCTACCATGAGCGGTGAGCCTCATGAGCGTTTCTGGGTCATCAAGCATGGGATAAAAGCCAGCGGAATGCCGGCATGGGGGCAGAGCATGCAGGATGAGTACATCTGGCAGATGGTCGCTTTCATGGAAGAACTTCCTGACATGAGTGCTGCGCGTTATACGGCCCTTGTGGCAGCAAGTGATGGTCATCAACATGGCGGAGGTGAGACTACGCTATCGCAGTCATCGCACCATGCTGATGGGGTTGGAGAGTTACCCCATGATGATGGGCATCATGATGCTTTGCAGGAAAGCCCTGCTCAGGAAAGTCATGGTCTGAAAAGCAACGGTGATGCAGATGGTCATTCTCACGCCGCGCATGATCAGGAGCATCAACATTGAAATCGCGTGCGATACTGGGCAGCCCCAGGCTTGTATGGAAACTTTCGGGGCTGCCATTTCTTTACGCCATCTTGATGTTCGAGTATCAGACCGTAGGCGTTGCCTCGACCCGCTCCGCGCGCTCGGCACGCTTGAGCATGCGGTAGCGAGAGCGCACCTCGTCACGCTCCAGGTAGCAGCCCTGCAGCCAGCGGCTGCCGCTGTCGCCTTCGAAGGCATCGCGGGCGTGCAGCAGGCGGCGATTGTCGAAGATGACAAGGTCACCTGGCGCGTAGGTGAAGCGCAGGGCGGAGCGCGGCTCACGCAGCATGCGCTGCAGTGTCATCAGGGCGTCGTAGGCGATTTCGGTCTGCTCGAACGGTGCCATCATCGGGCCCCGCAGGAAGTCGGCGATCCGCACTTCCAGCAGCTCTCCCGCCTGGCCCAGCACGATCATTGGTGAATGCCAGACGTGATCGGTATTGCGCGAGGTATTGGCGTAACGCCAGTGCACCGTGATGAGGGTCTCATAGGCCTCTGGGTGTTCTTCCTTCAGTGCCGTGGCGATGGCGAAGCCATCCATCATCACCGCCATGCCGCCTTCCACGCTGTTCTCGATGCAATGCAGACACTGCAGGCCCGGCTGGTATTCCCGGGTCGGCAAGTCTACATGCGGTGGCAGCGCGATGGAGGTGTAGGCGTTGGAGTCCGGGTTCTGGATCGCGCGGACATTGAAGAGGTGACCGAAGTTGGTGGTGCGGATCGAGCCGATGCGCTCGGCGACCTTCTCCAGGGCGCCGGACTCCGCCGGCAGATTACGCAGACGCACCAGTCCCTTGCCGAGCAGCTCGTGCAGGGCCGGATTGAGGATCTCGGACTCCTGCTGGCTGCCATGCTCGGCACTGGCCAGGCGGGCGGCGTCGATGGTCGGGGGCTGTTCCAGCTGTTCACCATGCCAGAGAGCAAGCGGCGGCAGTTCTGGCGGCAAGACACTCTGGTTGTCGTAATCATTGGCACGCAGGAAGCCCGGGTGGAAGCGCAGGCGGCGGTCTTCCGGCGTGAACAGCACGCTGAGCGCACCGTCCTCATCGATGCTGGCCTTGGCGATCTCCGGCCATGCTGGCAGCTGGGAGAGATCCAGTATGCGTTCGCGTGTCGCTGGATTGATGGTGGTGTCATCCGCGGCGTTCTCGCGCAACCAGACACTGTGGAAACGACTGACGCGTCCGTCGCTCCAGCTCACGCTGAGATAGCGCGCTTCGTGGGTGACCTTCACGAGAGTCTCGTCAATCGGCCAGCTGTCGTAGTCGGGTGTCATCGGGAGCGCCATGGAGAGTCCTTCCTTCTGTCGGTGATCAGTTCCCCGACAGAATGGCAGTCCATGTAGGTGTCTTCTGTGCTCAATTCGACACCATCTGTGCCCAATTCGACATCTGGTGGGCGCGTGGCGTGTCAGCTCATGAGACGGGACGCGGTGGCTGGCGTCGTGCCTGTGTCGGGGTGATCCCGAAGCGGCGACGAAAGGCGCGGGTGAAGCTCGAGTGCGATGTGAATCCGCAGGCCAGGGCGATATCGGTGATGCCGTGGCGGGTGTCATGAAGCAGAGTGCGCGCATGCAGCAGGCGACGTTCTCCCTGATAGGCCTGAGGCGTGCATCCCAGCCCTTGCTGGAAGCGCCGCTCCAGCTGACGCCATGAGAGCCCGAGCTCCTCGGCCAGTGCCTCGATGCTGAGTGGCGCCTCCAGGGTGTTTTCCATGCGCGTGATGGCACGTCTGAGCAGCGGATCTGCCAGGTCTGCCGATTGTTGACTGAGGCCGCGCTGCCGGCTGGCGGGCAGTCGTCCCTGATCGAGAATCAACTGTTCGCGTACCGCCTGATAGAGCGTCTGGCCATGCTGGCGGCGGATCAGCTCCAGACTCATGTCCAGCGGGGCGCTGCCTCCGGCGCAGAAGAAACCGTCATCACTGATTTCATAGAGAGACTCCACGGCATCCACCTCATCGAAGCGTTGGGTGAATTCCGGCAGGCTCTCCCAGTGCAATGTGACCGTCTTGCCCGTCAGCAGGCCTGCACGTGCCAGCACGAAGCAGCCGGTGTCCACGCCCCCGAGCTGGCAGCCGCTGCGGGAGCGCTGCTCAAGCCATTGGAGAGTGCGATCTTCCAGATAGGCTTCCGGGGCAAAGCTGGTACATACGACCAGCTTGTCCACCGAGGGGAGCTCGTCACGTGCCGTGTCCACCGGCAGGACCATGCCGTTGGAGGCCTTGACCGGTGCGCCATCCTGACTGGCGAGTGTCCACTGATACAGGCGTGTCCCGCGCAGGCGATTGGCGATGCGCAGCGGTTCGATCATCGAGAACAGCGCGACCATCGCGAAGCCCGGCAGCAGGAAGATGCCCAGTTGGTGGCGCTCGTGCTGAGTCGGCGAGGCGAGCGCTGCCGTCAGGGGCGCGATGCCGGTGGGCTGCGCTGACAGAACGCCATCTTCCGCCAGGCCGACGGCGCTGCGGGAATCAGGAGAGGAGGCATGGGAGTCGTGTGATGACATGAACGCTCTGGCAATGAAGGCGTCGGGTGGCTTGGCATCGAGTCGAACCCCATGACATTAGCCTGTTCGCTGGCAGAGTGCGAGGCGTCAGCCAATCCCCGCTCGATCGCTCGCGGGTCATCAGGGGGAGGGCGGTTGGCGGGAAACAAGAGGCCCGAGTGTAATCTCGGGCCCGTATGGCGTGAAGGCAGGCAGCAAGACGTTCTGTCACACCATTCTGAGGCAGTTCCGCCCATCTTCCTTGGCGGCGTACATGGCCTCGTCCGCGCGAGCGATGAGCTGCTCGCGCGTGGCACGCTCGCTGGGTGCAAGACAGGTAAGTCCGATGCTCAATGACAGTGGCAGGCGTTGTCCAGCGTGCTCCACGACACTGTCCTTCATGCGCTGACGCAGCGTATTGATGCGTGTGGCAGAGTCGCTGAGCAGTGAATTGGGCAGGATGGCCAGAAATTCCTCACCTCCCCAGCGGGCGAGAGTATCCCCGGGCAGCAGAATGTCCTCGGCGAGGACACCCAGCTGCTGCAAGGCAAGGTCACCGGCGTCATGGCCGTAGTTGTCGTTGATCTTCTTGAAGTGATCGAAGTCCAGCAATGCGACGCACAATGGTTGGTCGACCTGGGAAGTCGACAGCGCGGTGATGCTCTCCTCCAGCACTTTCTGAGCATGACGTCGGTTGTAAAGGCCGGTCAGCGGGTCAGTGATCGCGACCTTCTCGAGCGCCTGATGGGCTTCCTTCAGAGCATTGATGTCATTGGCACGCGCGACTTCATGTCCGGCCCACAGTGCGATGAGACGCACCAGCTCGATATCCTGCGAAGTGAAGGGTTTCACCGGATCGGGGCTCGAGAAGTTGAAGGTACCGTAGCGTTCTCCATCCACGATCACCGGCGCGCCGATGTAGGCTTCCAGATTGAAGTTGGAGTAGCAGGGATGGTTTCTGATCTCGCTGCTTGCCACATGGTGGAAGGCTTGTACGCTATCGGCCTTGTAGACGTGATCACAGTAGGTATCGCTGAGAGAGAAACTCAGTCCCGGTGCCAGCAGGTCTTCCGGATGGCAGGCACGCTGGACGACGTAATCACCATCCGTGATGCGGCTGAAGATACCGATGGGCAGGCCAAAGTGGGCACATCCCAGTTTCAGGAGTTCATCAATGCGATCATTGAAGGACAGCTGGCGAGAAGAGGTGATGGCGTGGAGTCGGTGCAGGGTGTGCTCTGCTGTCACGCGACGAGAGACATCGCGGATCAGGCCGAACATGAAGGTGTTGTCGCTGGACGGGTCCTTGATGGGGCCGCCGAGTGTCTCGCCATAGAAGAAGCTGCCATCCTGACGTCGATAGCGAATGACCCGCCCCTCCCTGGGGGGCAGGGCATCGGTTCGGAATTGTCTCGTGCCCTGGCGCTCGAATTCATCGTTGGAGGCATACAGTATGCGTGTCTGCTGGCCGATCAGCACGTCACGCGGATAGCCGAATGCCTTTACCGCGCTGTCGTTCATGTAGGTGATGTGTCGCTGATCATCCGCAAGCAAGATGATATCGTCGATCTGGCCAAGCATCTGGCCCAGCAGGGTTTGAATCATCTCAAAGCGTTGCATGACGCATGCTCCTTGAGTCGTGCCGGTATCTTGGGAGGGGCATTCCTTGCCGCAGTCGTCATTCACATCGCTGGGAAGGCACGGACGTTACCGTCATCAAGCAGTGGCGTCGCGACGGCTGTTGCACGTTACTGAATTCATCTTAACGTATGGGGATGCAGTCGCGTCTTGATCTCATCCCGCTCGGCATTCGTATATTCAACGTAAGGGTATTGCAGTGCCAGAGGCCGTATCGTCAGGTTCCCCCCAACCGTCCACTCGCCAGGATGACCTCGAGCCGGACACAGGCGTGAAAGCGACTCCCACCACGGCTCATCAGGGCTTCGTGATGACGCGACACTGGCGGGATACGCCGGAAGGTGTCGTGATCAGCGTCTGGATTCGTACCGAGGATGGCGGGATGCGAGTCCAGACTCAGCCCCAGGAGGTGGTCGCTTTCCTGCCAGCTGAACAGCAGGTGCTGGCGCAGACTCTGGTCCGCTTCCAGCCCGGGGCCGAGTTGCGCCCGTTGGCACTGGAAGACTTTCATCATCGACCGGTGGTGGGGCTTTACTGTCGCGAATACCGCACGTTGGGGCAGCTGGCACGTCGTTTGAAAGCGATCGGTGTCGACGTCTATGAGGCGGATGTCCGTCCGCCTGATCGCTATCTGATGGAGCGCTTCATCACGGCGGGCGTCACGGCGCGTGGTGAGCGTCACGCCGATGGCAGTCTGCACAATGCACGCCTCATGCCGCTTGACGGCTACCGTCCCCCCCTGCGTTGGGCATCGCTGGACATCGAGACCGATGCCCGGGGCAATCTGTATTCCATCGCGCTTGAAGGCTGCGGCCAGCGTCAGGTCTACATGCTGGGCCCGGCGAACGGTGAGACGACTGCCCGATGCGATTTCGGGCTCGAGTATCGGGACAGCCGGCGTGAATTGCTGCAGTGCCTGATCGACTGGGTGGCACGCCACGATCCGGACGTCATCATCGGCTGGAATGTCATCCAGTTCGATCTGCGCATGTTGGTGCGGCTCTCGGAGGCCGAGAATCTGCCTCTGCGCCTGGGGCGCGATGGCAGCACGATGCAGTGGCGAGCGCATTCGCGTCAGGCGGAGCACTATTTCGCCGAGATTCCCGGCCGGTGGGTGGTGGACGGCATCGAGGCGCTCAAGTCGGCATTCTGGCATTTCGAGTCGTTCAGCCTCGAGAATGTCTCGCGTGAGCTGTTGCAGGAAGGCAAGGCCATCGATGATCCCTATTCCCGTCTGGACGAGATCCTGCGCATGTTCGCCGAGGACAAACCGTCGCTGGCGCGCTACAACCTCAAGGATTGCGAGCTGGTCACGCGTATCTTCGAGCGGACGCGGCTGATGGAATTTCTGCTGGCGCGGGCCAGTGTCACCGGACTTGAGGCCGACCGCAGCGGTGGCTCGGTGGCGGCCTTCACCCACCTTTATCTGCCGCGCCTGCATCGACTCGGCAAGGTCGCGCCCAATCTGGGAGATGTGGTGGGGGAGGACAGTCCCGGCGGCTTCGTGATGGACTCCCTGCCCGGACTCTACGACTCGGTGCTGGTGCTGGATTTCAAGAGCCTGTATCCCTCCATCATCCGGACCTTCCTGATCGACCCGCTGGGGCTCATCGAAGGGTTGCATGAGTCGGAGGATGTGTCGTTGGGCCAAAGCGTCCCGGGGTTTCTCGGTGCGCGGTTCTCGCGTGACAAGCATTGTCTGCCCGCCATCGTCGCGGAGATATGGCAGGCGCGGGACGCCGCCCGGGCGGCAGGCGATGTGCCGCTGACGCAAGCGCTCAAGATCATCATGAACGCCTTCTATGGCGTGCTGGGCTCACGCGGTTGCCGATTCTTCGACCCGCGTCTGGCCTCCTCGATCACACGGCGTGGCCATCAGATCATCCAGCAGACGGTGGCGTTGATCGAAGCGCGCGGCTACACCGTGATCTACGGTGACACCGACTCCACCTTCGTCTGGCTTGGCGAGGCGCACACGGAGGAGGAGGCCGGTGAGATCGGCCGTGAACTGGCCGCCCACGTCACCGCCTGGTGGCAGCGGCATCTCAAGGACAGTCTGGGGCTCGACAGTGCTCTGGAGCTCCAGTTCGAGACCCATTATCAGCGTTTTCTGATGCCCACCATCCGGGGAGCAGAGGAGGGCAGCAAGAAGCGCTATGCAGGCCTCCGGCAGATGGGGGAGGGAGGTGAGAGCGAGCTGGTGTTCAAGGGGCTCGAGTCCGTGCGCTCCGACTGGACGCCGCTGGCCAAGGTATTCCAGCAAGGCCTCTATCGCCGCATCTTCGAGGGAAGCCCCTACCAGGAGTATCTCAAGCGCTACGTGCAGGAGTCTCTGCAGCGCCATGCTCAAGGGACTGACAGCCACTCTGACGTGGATGCGCTGATCTATCGCAAGCGCCTGCGGCGACGTCTGGATGACTATCAGCGCAACGTGCCCCCGCATGTGCGGGCAGCGCGTCTGGCGGATGACGAGAATCGTAGGCGCGGCCTGCCGTTGCGTTACCAGCGTGGCGGCTGGATTCGCTACGTGATGACCACTGCCGGGCCGGAGCCTGTCGAGTACCTGCGCTCTCCCATCGATGTGGAGCATTATCTGAGTCGTCAGCTCAAGCCCGTTGCCGATGGCATTCTTCCGTTCGTGAAGGATGATTTCGATCGTCTGCTGGATCGCCAGATGACGCTATGGTGAGACTCACGGCCACTTGAGTGGCCCGTGACCGCCGAGCGCCATGAGCGGGGGCGGTCCTCGCGGGGACAGGTGCAGAGAGCAGGATCGCGCGACGGCACCTACCGCTGTCATTTCGTAGTGATAATATTTCTCATTATTTCTTGCATTAAAGTATGCGCGCCGTAAGATTCCTGTCGGCGCAGTCACATGAGCTGCGTCGCCGCCTTCTGGTGGCGGTCTGATTGCCATGGTGCCCGGGAGCAGGTGTGACGTTACTGAAAGTGGTTCTTGCCCATTATCGCTGGTCCTTTCTTGGTGTGATCTTTCTGAGCCTTGTCAGTGCAGGGCTGGGAATCGGTGTCATTGCCTATATCAACCAGCGACTCATCGCGCATTCTGCCACCGTCCCCCTGGACGAGGGGCTTGCGGCCCATGTCGGGGTGCTTCCGGAGTTTCTCGGACTGATTCTGCTGTTGTTGGCGATTACCCTGGGGGCACAACTGGCGTTGACGACGCTGGGGCATCATTTCGTGCACGGACTGCGCGGGCGTCTGGTCAAGCAGATCCTCGATACCGATATCGAGCGGCTCGAGCAGCTGGGCAGTGCCAATCTGCTGGCGAGTCTGTCGAGTGACATCCGCAACATCACTCTGGCGTTCGTGCGCCTGCCGGAACTGGTGCAGGGCATCGTGCTGACCCTCGGAGCCGTGTTCTATCTTGGCTGGCTATCCCCCGGCATGATGCTGGTCACCGCCATCTGGGTGACCTTGACCATCATGGGGGGCAGCTGGCTGGTCACGCGAGTCTATCGCCACCTGGCCGAGGTGCGTGAAGCGGAGAGTCGCCTGTACGCCGACTATGAGGCGGTCATCGATGGGCGCAAGGAGCTGGCGCTCAATCGACCCCGTGCGCGTGACTATTTCGACACCCGCTATAGCGTCAATGCCCAAGAGTATCGCCATCACGTCGTGCGCGCGGATACCTACCACCTGAGCGCCGTCAACTTCTCCAACATCATGATGCTGGGTGCCATCGGCATCGTCTTCTATCTGGCCAATGGCCTGGGCTGGGCCAGCGGTGAAGTCGCCGCAACCTTTTCCCTGACGCTGCTGTTTCTGCGCACGCCCTTGATCCAGGCCGTGGGGGCATTGCCGACTCTGCTGGGGGCGGATGTGGCCTTTGCCAAGCTGCGCAAGCTGGCATTGGCACCGGTCAACGCCGATTTCGCGTCTCCTCAAGATGCACCGCCGCAGGGACATGCGTCAGCCGCAGGCTCGTCGGCCGGGTCTGACTGGCAGACCTTGAGTCTGCAGGGTGTCTGCTTCCGCTACGCCGGCCACGAGACCCTGGGACAGGACATTGCGCACAACGACGCGCAGGCCTTCTGCGTCGGCCCGCTGGATCTTACCCTCAGGCGTGGAGAGCTGGTCTTCCTGATCGGTGGCAATGGCAGCGGCAAGTCGACCCTGGCCAAGCTCTTGACCGGCCTCTATCGGCCGACATCAGGCTCACTTCTGCGGGACGGGCACCCGATAGGAGAAGACGAGCGGGAAGCCTGGCGTCAGCAGTTCTCGGCGGTCTTCACTGATTTCCATCAGTTCGATCGCCTGCTGGGGCCGACCGGTGAGCCGGCAGATCCGGCATTGATCGCGCAGTGGATCGACTACCTGCAGATGCGCGAGAAGCTGGTGCTCGAGGAGAACCGTGTGATCAACACCGAGCTGTCTCAAGGGCAGCGCAAGCGACTGGCGCTGTTGATGGCCGTGGCAGAGCGTCGCGACATCGTGTTGTTGGATGAATGGGCGGCAGATCAGGACCCGCAGTTCCGCCGTATCTTCTATCGCGATCTGTTGCCACGTCTGCGCGAGATGGGCAAGACGGTCTTCGCCATCAGTCACGATGATCATTATTTCGCGCAGGCGGACAGGTTGTTCGAGATGCGCGCCGGCACGTTGCAGGAGTTGTCGGGCGCCCAGCGTGATCGCATCAGCCAGGATGCCGTCGCGCGTCTGGATGAAGCCTGAAACAACCCGTTCGGGGTGGCGGCGGGGGCGGCCGCGGTCGCTCATTTCCTCCGACATCACCAGACAGGCAGTGACAGGACGTGAGCCCCGGAGGCGGTCTCATGTGATGTATCAGGGATGATGCCCGGCTGCAGCGTGAATCGCCCTCGGGGTGCTGCAGTCGGTCAGACGCGCCATTTTCGGGATTGCATGCTGGTGCATGCAGAACGGTGTGTCACCACGGTTCACATTAGATGAATACGAATCATCCTGATTCCATTCCGTATTCGCCATGAGCGTGCCAGTGAGAGACGCCACGAGACGGAAGGGGAGATTGACCACACAACGATCGTTGCAAGGGAACACGACATGTCCAGACATCCAACATCACGGCAGACACCTGTCCGGCCGGCACTCGCCCCTCTGTCGCATGCCATACGGCTCTGTATCGCGGCAGGGCTCCTGTCACAGTCGGCCAGCGCGCTGGCCACCGAGACCGATGACACCATGGTCGTGGTCGGCACGGCACTGAAAGTCGATGCGCCACTGGTGGAGACACCGCGTCCGGTCTCGACGGTCAATCGCGAAGAGCTCGACACGCGCAACGTCCAGCAGCTCGATGAAACCTTCCGTTACCGTGCCGGCGTCCTGTCTGGCCATTATGGGTCCGACAACAATACCGACTGGTTCAAGGTGCGTGGCTTTGATCAATCCACCTATCAGGATGGCCTGCGCATCTACCGTGAAGGCTTCTATCAGTGGTTGCCGGAGACCTGGGGCCTGGAGCGGGTCGATCTGTTCAAGGGACCTTCTTCCATCCTCTATGGTGAGGCGCCTCCCGGCGGGTTGATCAACGCCATCAGCAAGCGCCCCACCGATGAGCCGCAGAGCGAGATTCAGATTCAGGTCGGCAATCGCGGTCTGCGCCAGACGGGGCTTGATACCAGTGGCTATCTGAGCGAGTACGGGGATGTGCGCTATCGTCTGGTCGGGCTGTACCGCGAACGTGATGGGGATCTGGATCATACCGAGAACGAGCGCTACTACTTCGCGCCGAGTCTGACCTGGGACATCTCGGAGGCAACCCAGCTGACGCTGCTCGCCAGCCTCCAGAAGGATGATGGCGTCCCTACCAATGCCTTCAAGCTGGCCTATGGCACCCATGATGATACGCCGTTCGGCAAGGTGGACCCGCAGACCAACTACAGCGAACCGGGGTATGACAAGGATGAGCGTACCCAGACCTCCCTGGGGTATGAGCTGCGCCACCAGCTGAACGACACCTGGGCGCTGGAGCAGGATTTCCGCTATAGCCAGCTGGATCTCGACCTGATCAGCAGTTACATCCTCTATCAGTCCTCGGCGCGCGAGGGACAGCGGGGGCTGCTGTACCGCGAGGGCACCATCGACAGCTATACCGTCGACAATCGGGCCATCGGCAAGTGGTATGGCGAGCGCACCGAGAACACCTTGCTGCTGGGCGTGGATTATCAGAATCTGAGCCTGTCGGGCAAGGAAGCGGATGACTATGCCTTCGGCGATCCGATCGATCTGTTTGACCCGCAATACGGCAATTACACCGCCTTGAGCGATGACCAGATCACGCGGCGCGATATCGACAAGGAGCAGATCGGCCTCTACGTGCAGGATCAGCTGCGCATCGACGACAAGTGGGTACTGCTGGCGGGGGTGCGCTACGACCAGGCCGAGACCGAGAACGTCAATCAGACGACGGGGTCACGTGAGCGCTCCGATGATGACGAGATCAGCTGGTCAGGTGGGGTGATGTACCTGAGTGACTTCGGCCTCAATCCCTATCTGAGCTATACCGAATCCTTCGAGCCGATCAGCGCGACCGATGATCGCGGTTCGCTCTATGAGCCTCGCGAAGGACGCCAGTGGGAACTGGGCGCCAAGTACCAGCCCGCCGGCTGGGATGGCTACGTGACGGCGGCTGTCTTTGATCTCACCGAAGACAATACGCTGGTCACCACCGGCGGAATCCAGGTGCAGGAGGGCGAGCGTCAGTCGCGTGGCTTCGAGCTGGAAATGGTCGGTTATCTGACGGACCATCTCAAGCTGACCTCGGCGTATACCTATACCGATGCGCGTCTGGAAGACGATGTGCGTGCCCCGCTGATACCGCGCCACCAGGCCTCCAGCTGGCTGGATTACGCCTTCGAGCGTGGTGCCCTGGAGGGGCTGCGTCTTGGGGCGGGTGCCCGTTATGTCGGCGAATCGGTGGATGGCGATGCCACCGTGTCCGACTATCTGCTGTTCGATGCGATGGTCGGGTATGACTTCACCCGCGAGCTGAGCGCTCAGGTCAATGTCAGCAACCTCACCGACAAGGAATATGTCGCCAGCTGCAGCTACTGGTGCTACTACGGGGAATCCCGCAGCATCATCGGCAGTCTGAGCTATCGCTTCTGATTCCTTGCGCCTTTGTATCATGTCCTTTTGAACGACAACGCCCCGCAGGCATCCGCCTGCGGGGCGTTGTCGTTTCCTGCCGCGTGCCACACTCTCGCCCGCGACCTGGAGCAGTGGTCATCCCGTGATGCGCCGTCTACATCAACGCCAGATGGTTGTCCCAGTGGGTATTGGCCAGGCGCACCGGCCCCAGCGCCGGCAGCCCGTCCTCATCGATCAGCAGCCATTCTCCGCGACCATTGCTGACCACGAACCCCGCGGGAGTCTCCTGAGTGGCCGGTACTGCCAGCGCCCCCGCACAGTCGGCGAAGTCCAGTGTCGTCTCAAGCTCGCCGGTCTCGAGGTTCCACAGCGTGATCAGGTTGCCCCTGGGGGCAGTGGCCACCGCCAGGTGGCCCTCGGGGGCGATGGCGATGCTCGCGATGTACTGCTTGAACTGAGGGACGTATTCCAGCGGTAGCGGCAATTCCTGCAAGGTCTCGCTGGCGGGGCGTTTCATCACCACCAGGGGGTGATGGTCCGAGGCAGGTCCCTGATACTGATACCCCGCGACGATGGTGCCATCGCGGCTGACATCCAGATGACGCAATGACAGCTGATGATGCGATGGTTCGCCTTGCCAGTGAATCTCGCCCGAGACGCGATCCAGCAGCGTCAGATTGGACTGCATCGACTCCAGATTGAGCTTCACGCGACCGGTCTCCGGGCGCGTGAGAATTCCGCCATTGGCGATGATCAGCTGCCGACCGTCCGGATGCAGACGGATCTCATGTGGGCCGATCCCGCCACTGGCGAACTCGCCAAGTCGCGCGAAATCGCGATGCATGTCGTAGATCCCGATACGGCCTTCCCCGGAGGTGATGGCGTTCTCGGTGGTGTAGAGCAGACCGCCATCCGGGCTGAACACGCCATGCCCATAGAAGTGGCGGTCCGGCGCGGCTTCGATGCGCGTGATCCGCTCACCGGTCTCGAGGTGGAAGACATTGATTTCGGTGCCGGGGCGCCGGGCGAAGATCAGTGCCCAGGGCTTGTGAGGATGGCGGGTGGCGCCATGGGCGCGTTCCTTGATGGGCTGACGCCAGCGTTCCTGTCCCTGGTAACTGGTACAGCTGGCAAAGTGCTGCCCCGTGTCATCGTCACAGGCCGAGATGGCCACCCCGGCTGGCACATGGCCTCGAGCACTGGCGGCATTGTTGCCACCGGCCAGTGCCGCGCCGCCGGGTAACCCCAGCAGCGGGGTGCAGGCCAATGCCTTGAGCAGTCGCCGGCGCTGACGTGCCTCCGTTGGATGGGTATCCAGCATGCCATGTCCTGCTTTGTTCACGTGCTTCACTCCCGAATCAATCGCCATCGGTACTGTTGAAGCCTAGAGACAGCCCGAGTGCCGGGTTGAGGGTATCGGCAAAGCCTGCCTGCAGGGTCTCGAGGTGGATCATGGCCTGCTGCAGATCGCCATTGCGCGGGTCGTCGCGCAACATGCCAGCAAGATCCGCCGGCAGGGCGGCGAAGGCGTCACGCGCATCGGCAAAGTCTCCGGTGGTGGAGGCCACCATGCGCGGGTCGACCTGCTGATTCAGGTAGCCCTGAATGCCTGCGACCTCGTCATTGCCGAGCCAGAGCGTCTCCATCATCGCAAGCGTCGCCCCGATGTTGGCAAGCCCCATGCCGCCACGCCAGGACTCTGCCGCGTAGGGGTTGGCCGTGCCGCCGTTGTCGAGCCCGATCGGGCGGCGCAGCTTGCGGTCCTTGATGGCCTCAAGCTGCACGGTCATCGCGCGTACCAGGGAAAGCACGGCGTCACGTGGATCGCTGAAGGCGCCAGTGCCATCGGCCAGGTGTGGCGCGAACTGCTGCCACTCTTCGAGCAGCGTCTTGCCGGTGCTGGCGGCGTAGGCGGTGTCGGCCGTCATCAGCTCACACCGCCGCGTGTTGGCGGTGAGGGGCGAGTCGGCATAGCGGGCATCGAACAGTTGAAATTCCACACTGCCCAGCCCCTGCATGACGATGGATTGCTCCGCCAGGCCATCGGCCGTGATCGGGGCATCGCCAGCGAGCAGGGCACGTGTCTTGCCTGACACCAGGTCCTTCTTGTCCGGCCAGAAATACAGCTGCCATTGGCGAGAATTCTGCAGGATGGGGCCCATCTCGACCCAGTTGACCTGATTCAGACCCAGCATGGCGCTGCGCCAATCCTCCTTGAGCGTCTCGAGCGTCACGTTACCCTCGGCGGAGCAGAACGCCTGGCTGTGCTGCGAGAGCTGCGTCAGGCGGTTGGCGAGCTGCTGGTGGGCTTCGCTCAAAGTGTCAGCGGCAAACTGGCTGACGGCGTCCGCGCTGGTGGTGTTGGCGCTAGAAGAGTCCGATGCCGCCAGTGTGCTCGTCGACAGCAGTGCGGCGCCCAGCAGGGTCATGGCGGAAGTCATCAGCGCCAGGGGCGAGGGCTTGCGCGTGAAAGGTTTCATCGGGATGGCAGCAGAGGTGAAGGTGTCACGGGACATGTCGCGGGATTCCTTGTCAGAACGGCACGCCAGGCGAAAGTCGGGGGCGTGCCAGAGTCGGCTGGCGGGTAGGGGCTGAGTGGAGATCAGAGCGATTCCAGGAAGCGCAGCAGCGCCTGCCGCTGGTCAGTCGGCAACGCCACGACCTTGTCTCGACTGGCCCTGGCTTCCCCGCCATGCCAGAGCACGGCTTCAAGCAGGGTGCGGGCGCGTCCATCATGCAGGAAGCCCGTCGCGGGATTGACCGTCTGCGCCAGGCCGATCCCCCAGAGTGGCGGCGTGCGCCACTCATTGCCGGTCGCCTCGAATTCGCGGCGATCATCTGACAGGCCATCGCCCATGTCATGCAGCAGCATGTCGCTGTAGGGCCAGATCGTCTGGTCAGCCAGTTGGGCGGCCACACCACCAGACGCGGTCGTCAGGCGTGGTCGGTGGCAGCTGGCGCATTCAAGCTCCCGGAACAGTTGCTCGCCTTCGCGCACCGTCGGGTCATCGAGGTCACGTCGTGTCGGCACGGCGAGATTGCGCGAATAGAACGCCACATTGTCCATGACGTTGTCTTCCACCTCGATGGTGCCCCCGTTGGGCAGGTCTGCGCATTTCTGGACCGGCGTGCAATCGGTGGAGCTGACCAGATTCGATGTCAGGCCCATGTCGCCGGCGAACGCCTTGGCGCTTTGCTGGCGAACGTCGGGTTGGCCGGCCTTCCAGCCAAAACGCCCCATGACCTCGTGCTGCTCGGTCAGTGACCAGACGGTATTGGCGCGACCGCTGATGCCATCGCCATCCGCATCCTGCGGGTCGGCCCACTCGAGCAAGGTCTCCTCGCTGACCGCCTCGAGCAGCCCGAGGCCTACCATGCCCGGGGCAAGGCGCGGTGAGAGTGCAATGGGGCCAGGGTCGCCGAAGCCAGCCTCGACCAGGGAATAGCGCGGTTTGCGCAGCAGAACGACCTCTCCATCCGCCAACGGGACGGGCATCTCTTCATGGACGACCTGCATGCGGCCTTCGCGCTCGATACCGGGCACCGCGGCATTCTGCAGCTGAGTGCCATAGACGGGGTGCGGCATCACTCCAGCGATGCGGCGGAATTCACGCTCCTCATCGCTCCAGCTGTCCTCGTGGCTGTCCGGCATGCCCAGGCGCAGGAAGAGGCCCACCGAGGGGTCGCCCTCGGCCGGCAGACTGCCGCGTCCATCCTTGACGTGGCAGTTCTGGCAGGCATTGGTGTTGAACAGCGGACCGAGGCCATCGCGAGCGGTGGTGCTGGCGGGCGCGATCACCCATGGGCTCTTGAAGAAGCTGTTGCCGACGCTGAAGGACAGACGTTGATCGAAGCTCAGGTTCTTGGCCGGCAGGGAATAGGCATTGGTATCGTGCTTGCGCACGCTGCCCTCGCCACCACTCTTCGCGGTGTCCTGCAGTGGCAATGCGGCCAGATAGGCGCTGACGGTCAGCGGTGTCTGGGCGGCCTGTGCCACGCCCTGGGGCAGGGCGGTCAGTGCGATGGCAAGCGACAACGCGTGAAGGATCGGGTGTTTCGGGATGACGTGTGGCATCGATGTAGGTCCTGGCTTGCGCGGTCAGGCTGCGAGTCCATCAGTGGCCTTCGGGCAAGGCACTCTGAAGAATTAGCAGGCGCGCATAAAATGCTGGCACGAAAGCATCAACGCCCGAACCTGTACGAGACAGGTTCGGGCGAGGGGGCTGCGCGGCCATGGGCGGTTTCATCACCGCCCATGGCCTGGCAATCTCGGGTGAGTGCCTAGAATTCGTGATCTGCGGTATCGGCCTTCAGTCCGCTGATGCCGACGTCGTTGGCAATCTCTTCGATCAGGCGCGTCTGCGCGACCAGGTCTTCGATGCTGGCATTGATGATCTCGGCACCCTCGGCATTGCCCGGGGCGATCATCTGATCAAACTTCATGCCGTCTTCGGCGTCTGCCGTATCCACCATCACCTGCAGCTGGCCCATGGTGGTGTCCAGCGCCTCGTGCATCTTCTCGGCCAGCTTCGGGTCATTCTGGGCGACGAGTGCGTGCAATGACGGGCCTTCGAAGGTACGGCCATCCAGCGTCACGTACGTGCCTTCATAGACGTTCTGGATGCCCTTGGCATTGTAGAAGTGCGAGTAGTGGGTGTTGTCGGAGAAGCAGTCGTGCTCGTCCTCGAAGGAATTGGCTTCCAGCGCGACCTTCATGCGCTCACCGGCCAGCTCGCCCAGTGACAGGGAGCCCATGCCGAACAGCATCTTCTCGAGGCCTTCACCGGCCGGCAGGGAGGTCAGCTCGGCGCGATAGTTGTCCTTGTCGCCCTGTGCCCACTGGCCGACCATGTATTCCAGGTCATTGATCAGCAGGTCGTTGGCCGCCAGCAGGTAGGCGCCACGGCGGTCACAGTTGCCGCCGGTGCAGTCCTCTCCCTTGGCATAGTCCGACGCCGGACGTTCGCCTGCGCCAGGCTCGAAGCCATGCATGTCCTGGCCCCAGAGCAGGAATTCGATGGCGTGGTAGCCGCTGGCCACGTTGGCCTCGAATCCGCCCAGCTCGTTCAGGGAGGCCAGCAGCTCCGGGGTGATCTCGGTAGTGTCGATCTTGTCGGCACCGATCTGCACACTGTCGTTGGCGATGATGTTGGCGCTGGCGCCCGGGTTGCCCAGTTCCGCCTGATAGCCGTCGCCTTCGACGTAGTCGATCAGGCCTTCATCCAGCGGCCAGGCATTCAGCTGACCTTCCCAGTCATCGACGATGGCATTGCCGAAGCGGAAGACTTCACTCTGCTGGTACGCCACGCGCGCCTGTTTCCAGGCAGTGCGAGCCTCGGCAAGCGTCGCCTCGGATGGAGCTTCGATCAGCGCGGCGTTGGCGGCGCGCAGGGCATTGGCGCTGGCCAGGGCATCGCTGTAGGTGGCATGGGCCACGTTGGCGTACTGGTCAACGACGGCTTCAGCGCTCACCTTGCGATCATCGTGTGCATGGCCTTCATGCGCCTGGGCGGCAGAGCCGATCAGTGCCACGGAGAGCGCGATGGCGGCAGCCAGCGGCTTGCGAGCGATAGGGTGGAAATGTGCGGACATGAGGTTCCCTTGAACAGTCTTTTATTATGCAGATCGCGTGACGCGATGTCGTGAAGGCTCGACGCGACGGTGACAGGTGACAGGTGTCATGTCGTGCGCGGTGTCGCGTGGCCCACCTCTGACGGAATCATATTGAGAACCTTTATTATTTGCAATCGTCCAGAGTCAGTCAGGCAACTCAGCAGTGCGTTCAGTGCAATGCAGGATGCCTGTCTTCTCGAGACTCGCCACATGAGGGACGAGGCCTCCGCTGCCTTGGTGGCGGGCGCGCCCTTGAGTGGCAAGCGGGACTGTCACGTCAGTCCTGCCGCCTGGATCAGGGCCCGCGTGTAGTCCTCCCTCGGATTGCCCAGTACCTCGGCAGTCGTTCCGCTCTCCACCAGCTTGCCTTCGCGCAACACCATCACGCGGTGGGCCAGAGCCCTCACCACGGCCAGATCATGACTGATGAACAGGTAGCTGAGGCCATGACGCGCCTGCAGATCGCGCAGCAGAGCGATGAGTTGCTTCTGGACGCTGCGATCCAGCGCCGAGGTGGGTTCATCCAGCACCAGCAGGTGAGGTTCGAGAATCAGGGCGCGGGCCAGCGAGATGCGTTGGCGTTGCCCGCCGGAGAACTCGTGAGGATAGCGATCGGCGCACTCGGCAGGCAGCTCGACCTCGCGCATGACCTGCGTCACGCGCTGGCGTACCTCGTCCTCTGAGAGCTCAGGCTGATGAAAGCGCAGGCCTTCACTGATGATGTCCGTGACGGGCATGCGCGGTGAGAGCGAGCCATAGGGGTCCTGGAAGACGATCTGCATCTGGCGTCGCTTGTGACGCAGGGCGTTGCGATCCAGCGTATCGATACGGGCATTCTCCAGACGAATCTCACCGCGTGCGGCCTGCAGCTTCAACAGCGCCAGGGCGAGGGTGGTCTTGCCGGAGCCCGACTCGCCCACGATCCCGAGCGTCTCCCCGCGCGCGAGGGTCAGATCCAGCGGCTGAAGCGCGATGAAATCCGCTGGACGTTTCTGGAACAGCTTGCGAGGACGCGAGAAGCGCACCTCCAGATCACGTGCTTCCAGAACGGGCGTGCCCGCATCCTCAGGGTCGAGTGGCGCGGCCACCCCTTCAGGCTCGGCGGCCAGCAGTTCGCGGGTATACGGGTGGCTGGGAGAATCGAAGACCTCTGACACCGGCCCTTGCTCGATGCATTCGCCTTCCCGCATCACGATGACGCGGTCTGCATGGCGGCGGACCAGATTGAGGTCATGGCTGATCAGGATCATGGCCATGCCCTGGTCTCGCCGCAGCCTGTCGAGCAGAGCGAGGATGTCCTGCTGCACCGTGACGTCCAGCGCCGTGGTGGGCTCGTCGGCGATCATCAAAGGCGGCTGATTGGCCATCGCCATGGCGATCATCACGCGTTGGCGCTGACCGCCAGAGAGCTGATGCGGCCAGGCCTCGAGGAGTTCTTCCGGGCGAGGCAGCTGAACCTGCTTGAGCAGCTCGATCACTCGCTGGCGTGCCGCATGGCCACGCAGGCCCTGATGCAGCCGCAGGCTCTCGCTGATCTGGTCGCCGACTCGGGCCAGGGGGTTGAGGGATGTCATCGGTTCCTGGAACACGAAGCCGATCCGGTTGCCGCGCACGCGTTGCCATTGGCGGCTCGTCAGGGCTGACAGATCCAGCCTCTCTCCCTCGAGCGTGGTGAACTCCCGCGTGCCGGTGACATGGGCATGCCCCGGCAGCAGGCCGAGACTTGCCAGCAGGCTCACTGACTTGCCCGAGCCGGATTCGCCGACGATGGCCAGACATTCGCCGCGTTTCACGTCCAGCGACAGATGCCTGACGACAGGTGTCTTGCCAAAGCGGATGCAGAGATCGTCCAGCCGCAGCACGCAGTGATCCCGGGAGCGCGGCTCGGCGTTGGCTGCTGTCGTGGCTTCATGCATTGACTGACTCATGCGTCCTGCTCCCGGGCACTGATATGACGTGGGTCGAAGGCATCGCGCAGCCCTTCACCGATGAAGACCAGCAGGGTCAGCATGATGCCGAGACTGAGAAATGCCGTCATGCCAAGCCAGGGGGCCTGGAGATTGTTCTTGCCCTGCGCGACCAGTTCGCCCAGCGACGGGGAGCCTGCCGGCAACCCGAAGCCCAGGAAGTCCAGCGCGGTCAGGGTCGTGATGGCACCCGTGAACAGGAAGGGGATGAAGGTCAGGGTGGCGACCATCGCATTGGGCAGTACATGACGCCACATGATGAGACGTGAGGGCAGGCCCATGGCGCGGGCCGCGCGCACATACTCCAGATTTCGCGCACGCAGGAATTCGGCGCGCACGATATCGACGATCCCCAGCCACGAGAACAGCAGCATGATGCCGGTCAGCCACCAGAGATTGGGTTCCACGATGCTGGCCAGGATGATCAACAGGAACAGCACCGGCAGTCCAGACCAGATCTCGATCAAGCGCTGCCCGATCAGATCGACCTTGCCGCCGAAATAGCCCTGAACGCCACCGATCAGCACGCCCAGCACGATGGAACCGGCGGTCAGCACCAGAGCGAAGAGGACCGACAGGCGGAAGCCGTAGATCACGCGCGCCAGCACGTCCCGTCCCTGGTCATCCGTGCCCAGCCAATGACGGGCATTGGGAGCCGAAGGCGCGGGAGACCCCAGGTTGAGATCCAGGGTGTCATAGGAATACGGGATCAGGGTGTTGAGCATGAAGCCCTGCGCCGCGATGGCGTCGATCACATAGGGATCGCGATAATCCGTGGCGGTCGGCAGGAAGCCGCCGAAGGTCGTTTCCGGATACTCCTTGAGCATCGGCAGGTAGAGCTCGTCCTGATAGGAGACCAGCAGTGGGCGGTCATTGGCGATCAGTTCCGCCCCGAGCGACAGAATGAACAGCACGCCGAAGATCAGCAGTGACCACCAGGCGCGCCGGTTGTCACGAAACGCCGTGATACGCCGCCGCGTGATGGGCGACAGGCGCGAGCGGTGCAGGCGTTCCGGCACGTCCTGGACGACGTTGGTCTCCCCTTGAAGGGGTGTGTCGTGACGCATCTCAAGCCTCCCGGGTCGCGAAGTCGATGCGCGGGTCGATCCACACATACATCAGGTCTGATACCAGTTTCAGGATCAGGCCAATCAGGGTGTACAGGTACAGGGTGCCGAAGATCAGCGGATAGTCGCGCTGCAGTACCGCCTCGAAGCCCAGCAGGCCCAGGCCATCGAGAGAGAAGATGACCTCGATCAGCAGCGAGCCGGTGAAGAAGATGCCGACCAGCGCCGCCGGCAGCCCCGCGATGATGATCAGCATGGCGTTGCGGAAGACATGTCCGTAGAGAATGCGGTTCTCGCTGGCCCCCTTGGCGCGTGCCGTCAGCACGTACTGCTTGTGGATCTCGTCCAAGAAGCTGTTCTTGGTCAGCATCGTCAGGGTGGCGAAGCTGCCGATGGCGGAGGCCAGCACGGGAAGGGCGATGTGATGGAAATAATCGAGGACCTTGCCAAGCGTCGAGAGCTCCTCGAAATCCGGGGAGGTCAGCCCCCTGAGCGGGAACCAGTCGAGATAGCTGCCGCCGGCGAACACCACGATCAACAGGATCGCGAACAGGAAGCCCGGAATCGCGTAGCCTACGATGACGACACCCGAGGTCCAGACATCGAAGCGTGAGCCATGCACCAGTGCCTTGCGAATGCCCAGTGGAATCGACACCAGATAGACCAGCAGCGTCGTCCACAGGCCCAGGGAAATCGAGACGGGGAGTCGCTCCAGCATCAGGTCGATCACCGGGCGGTCGCGGAAGAAGCTGTCGCCGAAATCGAACTGCGCGTAGTCGACCACCATGTCGCGGAAGCGCTCCCAGGCGGGCTTGTCGAAGCCGAATTGCTGCTCCAGCTCGGCGATCAGGGCCGGGTCGACTCCCGAGGCTCCGCGATAGGTGGAACTGGTGCCGGAGCCGCTGGTGACGCCATCGCCACCCCCACTGTTCAGCCGTGTGCTGGCCCCGGCGCTGAGGCCGTCAAGACGCGACATCAGCTGCTCGATGGGCCCGCCGGGAGCCGCCTGGACGATCAGGAAATTCAGCAACAGGATTCCAAGCAGTGTCGGAATCATCAACAGGACTCGGCGCAGAATATAGGCACCCAAGAGCAATCTCCCTGCGTGTCATGCGGCCGCCCTGTGCGGGGCGGTCCAGATGGCATCGTGTTCATTCATGGTTGAGCAATCGCCGGGGCGGGCCTTGCAGACGCCCCATGTCGGTCGTGCTGGCCAATGCCGAGGGATGCGCGGCAGTTGGCCATCTTCACGCGAGTGTTTCAGTCGTCTGACTCGTCATCAGCCTCAGCCCCGGGGACGATCCACCAGCTGTCCAGGCTCAGCAGATACTCCGGGAACGGCTGCGGATAGCCGAACTTGTCCCAC